>NZ_FOEO01000089.1 GCF_900110765.1 Pseudomonas sp. NFACC02 | reverse complement strand
TCTCAGTAGCGGCGCGAAAGTGGTGATCGAAGCGGGCAACGAACTGACCCTCAAGGCGGGCGGCAGCTTCATCAAGATCGACGCGGGCGGGGTCAGCATCACCGGGGCGCAGATCAAGCTGAACAGCGGAGGCAGTCCCGGGACTGGAAGCGGCGCAGCACCGCTTCTGCCGGGTGCTTTGCTGGAGGCTGATACGGACAAGGCCGGAGCAATACCGGCACCCGCCATGCTCAATCCATTCGTACAAAAAAGCACAGAAGGTCTGCCCGTCGTCCCGGTCTGTGGCAAGCAGGCCAACGGTATTTGCACACGGGAGGTATGCCCATGTCTGCGTGGTTAAGCCGGTTTCTTGAACAGCCCGGCGACAAGGCTCCCTGGCTCGATGGCAATCGTACGCTGTATTGCATCATTGACCGCGTACGCCAACCCAAAGCCATGGAGTATTTGTACCAACAGGATGGCGTCACCGGGATCGAACGTCTCTTTCGGGGTACGCCATTCACAGAACTCCTGGACGTCGGACCGCTTTGGCTCCCCGTCAAGGCTGGAACTGCGCTGGCAGCGAAAGCTGCCGAGTTATGCCTTGCCAGTCGCTCAGGCATTCTGATCAGCAGCAATGCCCCTCCTGAAACCGCTTTCCTGCATGCCCAGCGCCTGCTGCGCATGACTGTCCGCGGTCAAGGCGAGGTCCTTGCGCGCTTCTACGATCCGGCTTTCTGGAGTGCACTGGCGCTTACGGCACCGGCGCAACTGCTTTATGGCCCCTGGCAGAGCGTGCATACCCCACCCGCGACCATCGACGACGCGCGGTGGCGGGCATGGTCGCCACCACACGATCTCGTCGAAATATCGAATGCTGCCGCTTATCCCCTGCTGCTTGAGGACAATACGCTCGCCGCGTCGACCGACATGCGCATGTGGTACTGGGTTCGTACCCGCGCACCCGAATGCGTCGGTGAAATCAGTGATCACCAATTACCGATCGTGCTCGGCAACCTGAACCTGCTCGTCGAGCACGGTATTGACGAAGGTCGCTATCTGGAACGCCTGCTGCCCCGGCTGAACCAATTCCCCCTGCAAAGCAATCCCCACGTCATGAGCGTGCTGAGCAGCGACCTATTGGCATTTGAAAAAGTAAAACAACTGGAAGTTTGAAATGACAGGTACGTCCGAAACCCAAACCACCCCACAGATGACGCCCGTGATCCTTCTGGCCGAACAGCCGACGCGCCCCGTCGATACCGAAGTCTTTTGCAAGGACAACCAGCCAGGCTGCAGCACTCGCTTTCACGACATCATCTACGTGACCGGGCAGCGCCGCTTCTGGCTGCTGCCCAAGCGCCTGACGGATCAACTGAAAGAAAGCGCCAGTCAGCTCAAGGAAAAGACCGTCGATACCGACAAGGCAACGCGGATGAGCAACATCGCCGATGCCGGGTTGCTGGATTACTTCCTCACGCCGGGGCCTGAAGCCTTTCTCGAAGACGACGACGGCGGGACGGGAGAGCGCCATCGCTATCTCGAATCCCGGAACGCGATCGCCGAGGACACCGATAAAAGAGCGCAATGCAGACAGCAATGGTTCGCGGCGAGGGCTCAGGGCGACAGCACAGCAGCGATGCACGCCGAGCGCGAGATGTTCAGGGCGAAGCAACGCATCGAAAAACATGAAAAGAACATGTCGGACCTGGAGCAGGTCTCCAACAGGCGTGCGGAGGCGCTAGGTTACAAGCGTGAAAACGGCGTGTTTTATACGCCCCGTGCCTTAGAGGCACGCGATGCGATGAAGCGGTACTTGGTAGAGCGGGAAAAGGCCGTCGCAGAAGGCTTTGATGTGTTCGACTTTCGCACCAACTCGGACGCAACCGTCTGGCAATTTCTGAAGCACTACAAAGCGCTGAGAGAAAAGCTGACGGGAGCCGATGTGGTGGATGAAAACGCGCTGAAAGGCGTACAGGAAACCCTCCTCATCCTTGAAAAGAAGGTGGAGAAATACGTCAAGGCCATCGTCGAACTCGCCGAGTATGGCATCGCGGTTCCCGAATTCGCGCTCAGCCCTGACGACGTGTATGCGGGAACCGAGGCGTTCCAGGCCTACTGCGCACTGCTGACTGAACGCGCGGCTCTGGAAAAGAGGATCGATGCACGTTATTCCGAATGGGTTTCGGCCACTGCCGGCAAGGCGGCCCCGCCGGGCGCACTCTTCGCTGGACTGCAAGATCAATGGCGCGCGTTGAACACCAGGGCCGAGCAGCTCAAGAACACCGCCGAGGCGAGGATTCGGCACGCGATGCCCCCGCGTCTTTTCGTATGGGAGCCGGAAAACTATAAACCCAAAGCCCTCGAACGACTCGCCAAGTCCAACTTCCCGTTGAGAGAGCTCAGCAGCGCGTCATCCACCAGCATGCTGAACCACATCAGCCTCAAATACCTGGCCAGAGAAACGAGCAATACGCTGACGCAAGCACTCAACGACCTGAAAGCGATGCCAAAACCGATGTCCAACGCCGCCGACGAAGACCGCGCCTTCAGCGACTGGCTCAAAGCAGGCGGCGCCCATCCATTGGCTGAGAAAGGCCCGTGGTTCGACAGCCTGGGCTTGTTCCAGCCGGACATCTTTTTCGACGAACTGAAAAAAGCCAACTTCACAGTCGACAGTCTGGAAAGCGCCGATAAACGCCAGCGTTGGGGCGACACCCTCAAGGCCATGGTCTTTGAAGACAAGCAGTTGCGTAACCTCATGCTGTTCGACAACAGTCCTCAAGCACAACTCATGCGAAGCCTGCTGCCAGAGGGCAGCAGCCTGCAGAGCTCGGTCTCCGTCACAGGCCCGAAATGGCAAAAGGGCCTTCAGTTGATGGGCGCCAACGTGGCACTGGACGTCACCGCATGGCGCGGCGAAGTCAATCTGCTAAACGTAGAACTGCCCAAGCGCAGCGAAGCGCAATCCCTGCTTGTCGACTACACCGCCTATGACGGCAGCGTTCGCACCCTGGACTTCGGCAAGCTCTCGCTCACGCTCAGTGCCAAGGCCTGGGGTTTTGCCGGCGCCAGCCTGATGCTTTCCAGAAGCCTGACACTCGATCAGGCCAGCGGGTTCACCAGCCTCGCCGGCGTAGACGTGGCTCAACGCAGGGGAGAAGTCGGCACGTTCGACCTGTTCGTCGGCGCCCAGGCCGGCTGCAAGGTCGCAGGTGAACTCTCCTGGTGCCCGCCCGCCAACGTCCTGCCACCTGCGCCCATCCCCAACCGCGCGCCCTTCTCCGCCTGGCGTCCACTGGCCAGACTGGAAGTGGAACTGGTGGCGGCGGTCGGCGCAGGTTACTCGGG
>NZ_FOEO01000003.1 GCF_900110765.1 Pseudomonas sp. NFACC02 | reverse complement strand
CTTGTAGAAGCGCTTGTCCGCGATTTCAACAGGTCGGCTACCAAGATATCGGCTGACATGACGCAATCGCGGGCAAGCGCACGGCTACAGGTGGCATCGATCACGGGTTTGCTCATTCATTCCGTGATAAATCGCACGCCAGGCTTGGCCCGCTCATCCACCACCAGTTCGAACACGTCCGGCCGTGAATAATGGCCGACGACGTCGAAGTCATACCGGGCGCGCACCAGTTCGTCGGTATCGATCTCAGCCGTCAGGAGGCCCTTTTCCCCGATCAGCGGGCCGGCCAATATCTCACCCATGGGGCTGACGATCAGGCTGCCGCCATTGATCAACGGGCGCTCAGCGGGCCAGTTGGCGACCTCGATGCCCAACGCCTGGGGCGACGCTTGCACCTGACAGGCGCTGATCAGAAAGACCCGGCCTTCCTGTGCGACATGGCGCATGGTGCAGTGCCACATTTCGCGCTCATCCACGGTCGGTGCACACCAGATCTGCACGCCCTTGGCATACATCGCGGCACGCAGTAACGGCATCTGGTTTTCCCAACACACCGCCGCGCCGATGCGCCCGGCCTTGGCATCGATGACCGGCAATGTCGAACCGTCGCCTTTGCCCCAGATCAGCCGTTCGGTGCCCGTCGGCATCAATTTGCGGTGTTTGGCGACCAGGCCACCTTCCGGCTCGAAAAACAACACCGTGCAAAACAGGCTACTGCCCGCGCGCTCGATCACGCCGATGACCAGACTGGCACCGGTTCGCGCTGACAGGTCGGCCAGTGCGTCGGTTTCTGCTCCAGGTACATCAATGGCGTTCTCAAAATAGCGGGCGAATGCATCACGTCCTTCCGGCAATCGATAACCCAACTGAGTGCCGAACGTTTCACCTTTGGGGTATCCGCCGAGCAACGCTTCGGGCATCACCACCACGCTGGCGCCCGCATCGCGGATGGCCGCTTCGTAGGACAGAATCTGCGCCAGCGTGTCGGCCTTGCCGCCAGGCAACGCGCCGATCTGCAGCGCAGCAACAATGGACTTGGGCATTTGAAAACTCCTGGTTGTCGGTAACGGGGCATGTGTTGCCAATTCTCCACGCGTCGCCCAACATGAATAAAGCCTAATACAATTGTTAATGATATGAACCATATGAATATCGCGAACGTCGATCTCAACCTGTTGAAGGTCTTTGAAGCCCTGCACGATGAAGCCAGCGCCAGTCGCGCCGCCCTGCGCCTGGGCGTTACACAATCGGCTGTCAGCGCCGCGCTGCGACGTCTGCGCGACGTGTATGACGATCAGTTGTTCATACGCACCGGACGCGGTCTGGCGCCCACGTTGCGTGCCAATCAGCTCAAACCGGTGGTGACCGATGCGCTGAATAGATGCCGGCAAAGCCTGGCCATGGTCGATCCGTCGGGCGGGCACTTCGAGGGTCGCTCTGTCGCGTTGGGGCTGTCGGACGATTTCGAGATAGCGTTTGGCAGGCGTCTGATGGCGTCCGTTCGCGAGCGGGCGCCCGGCCTCAAGCTGATTTTTCGTCAAACCCACAGCCAGATCGTCGGCGCGGCGTTGATGGAGCGCAGCATTGATCTGGCGATCGCGTCAGGCGGTCTGGCCGATCGGCTGCTGAGTCGGCGGGTATTGGGTGAAGGGGGCTATCTGTGCCTCGCCGATGCCGACAGTTTGCGGCCGGGCCAGCAGGCGCTTTCGCTGGACGAGTTCATTGCCCGCGAGCAGATTCTGGTGTCTTCGGGGGGCATCATCGGCATGGTGGATGAGGGCCTGTCGAGTCTGGGCCTGGCGCGGACGGTGTGTGCATCGACCACCCACTTCGCCGCGCTGCCCTATCTGCTCAAAGGCACGGACGCGATCTCGACCATTCCCGGACATGCCGCCGAAGCGGTGGCGCAATTATCGGGGCTGGCGCTGCTCGACTGCCCGCTGTCGATGCCGCGCTACCCCATCGAACTGGGATGGCGTACCAGCGCTCAGATGGACCCGGCGGTGAACAAGGTACGAGAGGCCATTGAAGCGCTGTTCAAGACCAGCGCCTGAACCCTCAACCTCGAGCAGCGGCCACCTGGCGATTGACCTCGGCGCGGACCATGTTGGCAAACTCAGGCGGCGACATCGCGTCCAGCTCGGCGCGGACCCACTCCGACCATTTGCCCTTGCGCTTGGCGCGCTCGCCCATCAGCCGGGCGGCTTCGCCTTTGGCCTTGCCAAGGTTGCTCTGCCACAGCTCGAACAGGCGGGACTTCTCGTCTTCGATTTCGGCGCGCTCGGCCAGAGACTTGTTGGCCAGGTTGAAACTCATGACAGTTACCTCGGTTGCAAAAAACGGGTGTTCAAAAACAAAACGGGTGATCCCGAACCGGTGCCGGTCCGAAAGCGTCAGCATCTTACACCTGACAACCTGGATGCCCGGTTACATTCGTCGCATTTTTTACGCCGAGGCATGGATACACTGCAACTTTTCCGAACCTGCAGGACTCCATTTGGTCACTGCCATCATCAATCGAAAGGAAATAGCCATGGCTCGTAAAACTGCTGCCCAGACTGCCGCCGAACAGATCAAGGATCAGGCGTTCAGCGAACTGGCGGCCCTGATCGAAGAGTCCGACAAACTGCTCAAGGACAGCGCTGCGCTGGTCGGCGAAGAGGCAGACACCGTGCGCCAACAGCTGAGTCTGAAGCTCAAGCAGGCGCTGGAGTCGGTTGGCAGCGTGCGTGAGCGCACCAAACCTGCCGTCGAAGCCACCGAAACCTACATCGGCGGCCACCCTTGGCAGACCGTGGCGATCTCCGCAGGCTTCGGTCTGGTTGTGGGCCTGCTGCTGGGTCGTCGTTGATTCAATCGGCACCCGCCGTGTAGGCGCTCGCTTGCCCGCGATCGGGGTGAATCAGCCAATCGTTCATTGGCAGACACCACACATTCGCGAGCAAGCGCGTTCCTGCCAGTGACCGTTATTAGCCGCCGAAAAAGGCTTACCCCTGCCGCTGCGGCACCACCCCTTGCAGCAATCTCCCAAAGTAATCCGCCGTGAACGCCAACGGCTCAGTGTCCTTCACACCCACGGTCTTTCTCAGCATCCAGTCACGGCGGCCGGCATCCAGTTGCAGACTGTATTTCTCCTGCCCATGCAGACTCAATCCGCTGACTGAAAGACTCACCTGCCCTTTCGGGCCCATGGCATCCGGCACGAACTCGACCGGATGGGCGCCCAGCGCAAAACACATGCGGCGCGTCATGAACGGAGAGTTTTCGTCGGGGTATCCCTTGTTCTGGGCCAGATGCGGTTCGTATTCGAATCGGGTTTGCCCCGCTTCGACCAATGGCGCGAGCCAGTCCTCGACCTGCTGATACAGGGCCTCGATACTGGCGTTCCACTGCGTCAGGTCGTCCCGAAAACGCTGGTGCTTTTGCTCTTCAAAACGCTGGTTGGCGGACAGCAGCTCACTGAGGCGTTGAATCTCGTCCATAACGGCGGTTCCCGGTTCACGCCCTCGAGCATTCGAGTGCGTGAAGGGAGGGTGGCACAGCAGGCCGGTGCTGTCGCGTCACATCGTCAGGAGAGTTCTCAGGATTTGGGCGGGATCACTTCCAGCTGAGACAGGCGATGGCCCTTGACCAGCGCGGCATCGATATCGGTTTTCGCTTTTTCGGCGACGTCCTGTGATTCGAACGGGCCGATCATGACCACTTCCTTGCCCTCGACCTTGACCACGTACGATGGGTAATGGTGCTCCACCAGCCAGTAGGTCATGTCACTCAACGCTTCTTTCAAATGAACGCGGATGGTCCACTGAGATGACGCCGGGGTGGGTGCTTCTGCGACCGAGTCAGCGGTCGATACCTTGGGGGCTGGCGCGGGTTTGCCAGCGTCACAGCCTGCCAGCATCAATACCGCCACCATCATTGCCATCTTGCGCACGTCTGTCGCTCCTCGTCTGAAGTGGCGAGAGTCTACCACCGCAGGCAATCGCGAGTTGTAACAGGAGGATTCTGCGAGCCATGAGAGCCGCCGACCACCGGCCCCTGCGCATCCCCCCTGCGACGTTCCGACGCGGGCCGGATTCAAGGCCTCGGGGCCACGCCCATGACAATACGAAGCCTGTTCGATGTAGTGCCTCACTGTTGCTTTTGCATGGAGGGAAAGAACTGCTGTTTCATTTATGAAAGCAGAATTGTAGGAGCGCGCTTGCCCGCGATCGCGGTGTATCAGTCACCGGAGATGTATCGGACACACCGCAATCGCGGGCAAGCGCGCTCCTACAGGTGGGGCGATGTTTTACGCGCCCTCACCCAGTTCGCGCATCACCGCATACAGCGCCGACTTGGCTTCAAAACCGACGCCCGGGATGTCAGGCAGGCCGACGTAGCTGTTTTCGACGCGAATGCCGTCGGCAAATCCGCCGAATGGCTGGAACACATCCGGATAGGACTCGTTGCCGCCCAGGTGCAGGCCCGCAGCGATGTTCAGCGACATCTGGTGACCACCGTGGGGCACGACGCGGCGTGAGGACCAGCCCAGCTCTTTCATCACATCGAGGGTGCGCAGGTACTCCACCAGGCCGTACGACAGCGCGCAGTCGAATTGCAGGAAATCGCGGTCCGGGCGCATGCCGCCGTGGCGCAGCAAGTTGCGGGCGTCCTGGTGGGAGAACAGGTTTTCACCCGTCGCCATCGGCAGCTCGTAGTGATTGGCCAGTTCCGCTTGCAACGCGTAATCCAGCGGATCGCCGACTTCTTCGTACCAGAACAGGTTGTATGGTTTGATCGCCTCGGCGTAAGCAATACCGGTCTTCAGGTCGAAACGGCCGTTGGCATCGACCGCCAGACGCTGACCATCGCCCACCACGTCCAGCACCGCTTCGATGCGGCGCAGGTCTTCGTCCAGCGGCACGGCCCCAATCTTCATTTTGACGACGTCGTAGCCGCGATCCAGATAGCTCTGCATCTCGGCTTTAAGCTTGGTCTGGTCCTTGCCGGGGTAGTAATAACCGCCGGCGGCGTACACCCAGACCTTATCGTCCGCCACGCCGTTGCGGTAGCGATCCGCCAACAGGCGATACAGCGGTTTGCCTTCGATCTTGGCGACCGCATCCCAGACCGCCATGTCTATTGTGCCGACAGCGACCGAGCGCTCACCATGACCGCCCGGTTTTTCGTTGGTCATCAGGGTTTTCCAGATGGCGAACGGGTCCAGGTTGTCGTGTTCCTTGTCGATCAACGATTCCGGGTCGGCTTCCAGCACACGGGCCAGGAATCGGTCGCGCATCAGCGCGCCCTGGCCGTAACGGCCATTGGAGTTGAAGCCGTAGCCAATGACCGGTTTGCCGTCGCGGACCACGTCGGTGATCACGGCGACGACCGAGCAGGTCATCTTGGAAAAGTCGATGTAGGCATTGGCAATCGGTGAGGCAATGGAAACGGTTTTCTCGCGGATATCGACGATGCGCATGGGTTAATCCTGTTTTTTTGAGCTGTTATTTAAAAAGCGGCACGGCCAGTGACGGGTCACTGTAGAACTGGACCTTTTCTTGCGGCCAATGCTAAAAACGCGGCACTCAATGCGCGGACGGCATCACGATGGAACTGGTCTGGCTGGAAGATTTCAATGCGCTGGCGCAGAGCGGCAATTTTTCTCGCGCCGCGGAACTGCGTCATGTGACTCAACCGGCGTTCAGCCGAAGAATCCGGGCGCTGGAAACATGGGTCGGGGTCGAACTGTTCGAGCGCACAACGCAAGGCGCGACGTTGACCGATGCCGGGCGACACATGCTCGGCAGCGCGCAGGAGATGACCCGACGGCTGTACCAGATGCGCCAGGAAGCCCGCGAAGTCGCCGGCAAACAGGCACGGACGCTGCACTTCGCGGCCACGCATTCGTTGTCGTTCACCTTTTTTCCGGGTTGGGTTCGTGCGGCAGAACGCATCAGCCCGATCGAGGCGATACGGCTGCACTCGGACAATATGCGGGTCTGCGAGCAACTGCTGCTCAACGGCGAAGTGCAATTTCTGTTGTGTCATCAGCACGACGACGTGCCGCCACAATTTCCGGCTGAATCTTTCCATTCGAAAGTGGTGGGCAGCGATGTACTGATGCCTCTGCAGGGGCAACCGTTCGAACACACCGCCCTGGCCGAACCGCTTTCGTTACTGGGCTATACGGCGGAGTCCGGGCTGGGGCGAATCGTTTCGGCGCGCCTGCGTCAGGAAGCGCAGCCACCCCACCTGCGCACCGTGTTCAGCTCGCACCTGGCGGCGGTGCTGCTGTCGATGGCGCTGGAGGGCAAAGGCATTGCGTGGCTGCCGAAAACCCTGGCCGAACCCGAAATCCTCAGCGGCAAGTTGATACGCGCACTGGACGCGCACTGGGATATTGCGCTGGAGGTTCGCCTGTTCAGGCCCGCCACGCTCCTGAGCGACTTTGCAGAGGATTTCTGGGCGAAACTTTGACGGTCTCGACGGCCATGGCGTACGGCGGAAACCGCTACGAAAAAGCCCCGACATCTTGAGATGGCGGGGCTTTCGTCTGGAGGGTTCAACGGCTGGCAAAGTACATCGTGACTTCAAAGCCGATGCGCAGATCGGTGTAGGTTGGTTTGGTCCACATAAGCAACACTCCCTGGCGACACCGGGACAGTCCGGTCACTCCGTTATACGCCAATGTCCGCGCGTCGCAAGGCCGCGGGTCGCAAGGCCGCGCAATGGCTTTTCGCCCCGGGCGCAACACCGTTGCGACATGTGGAGCGCAACCGCGACAACCATTGCGCCACAGCCTGACCGATGAAAACCCACTGGCCGCACAGCAGAGGCCTCGCGCTCAGGACCGGTGCGCCGGTACGGGTTTTGCTGCGATGTTTTTGCCCGACGGGTATTTTTTGTAACAGGCGATATTTTCGAAAAAGGCTAGTCTGAAGCATTGCGCCCACCGCGAGCACCTTTTGCGGCCTTATCGAGGGCGGTACTGAAAGAACAATAATTCATGCGCTGTCGGCATCAGGTCGCAGACGCATCAGGAGAGAACGCCATGTCCTTGCAGACCACGGGACCCGGTCCCGCTGATCTCAATGCCTTTGTCGGGGACTACTTCCCCGACCGCAGCCTGCCCTCCGATGGCCTGATCGTACAGTCGTGGTACCGCAGCGTTGTCGAGCACGGCCTGGAACCGGCTGCCCGGGGCAACAAGGAGGTCCTCAGTGCGGCCGAGATTCATCGCCATCAGGAATTCCACCACGACTACATGTCGATTGCCGGTCAAGGGGTCAGTGGGCTGGCAAAACGCGTGGGTCAGGCAGGATTTGCAGTGCTGCTCAGCGACGAGCACGGCATTGCCCTCGACTCACGTGTGCCCACGACCGGCAGCGCGTATGCCGACTCGGGATTGATCGTCGGCTCACGCTGGGACGAGTCGCTGGTCGGCACCAACGGCATCGGCACCGGGCTGGCCTCAGGCCGCGCGCTGATCATTCACCGCGACGAACACTTCCTGCGTGAGAACGACCGACTGAGCTGTTCCGTGTCGCCGATCTTCGATTCGCTGGGCAAGGTGCGCGGCTGCCTCAACGCCTCATGCCTGAACAGCAATGGTCCGAAGGAAGCGCAGTACCTGACCCTGCAACTGGTGATCATGTACGCACGGATGATCGAAAACGCGTATTTGCGCCACAGCCACCGCAATACCCTGACGCTGATGATCAAACCATGCGATGAGATCGCCGATCTGGCGAACGAACAGTTACTGGCGCTGGACGAACAGGGACGGGTCATCGGTGCCAACCGCGCCGCTTTCGTCGAACATGAAACCCACGGCCACGGCCTACTGCTTGGGCGCAGGCTCAGTGACCTGCTGCCAGTGGACGTCGATGAGCTGCTGCGGTTGAACAACGGAGGTGCCAACGCCACACGACTGCGCATCGGGACGCGGCAGGTGGAAGTCGGCCTGCGCATGCCGGTCAAGGTCCGTAGCGCCAGACCCGCCGAGCGTCGACCGACCGCCGCCGTTCATCGCGGGCCGACGCTGGAGCAGCTCAGTGGTGCCGACGTCCGCCTGCAACAGAGCGTGGCGCGCCTGTACAAAGTGCTGGACAAAGACCTGCCCATTCTCATCAACGGCGAGACCGGCACCGGAAAGGAAGCCTTTGCCCGTGCGATCCACTTGGCGAGCCGACGTCGAGAGCGCCCTTTCGTGGCACTCAATTGCGCAGCGATTCCCGAAACGCTGATCGAAAGCGAGCTGTTCGGTTACCGCAGCGGTAGCTTCACTGGCGCCAATAAGAAGGGCATGAAGGGCAAACTGGAAATCGCCAACGGCGGCACGCTGTTCCTCGATGAAATCGGCGACATGCCGGCCCACCTGCAGACCCGTTTGCTACGGGTGCTCGCCGAGCGTGAAATCTCGCCGCTGGGTGCCGACACACCGCTGCCACTGGATATCCAGGTGATCTCGGCCACCCATCAGAATCTGTCACAGATGATCGCTGGCAAAGCGTTCCGGGAAGACCTGTTCTATCGCCTCAACGGCATGACCTTGCAACTGCCTGCCTTGCGCGAACGCAGCGATATCCAGTCCTTGATCGCAACTGTCCTGCACGATCAGCCCGGTGGAGAGCACTGCCGGATCGACACCACGAGCATGGCACTGCTCAGCCAGTACGCCTGGCCAGGCAACATCCGTCAGTTGATCAACGTGCTGCGTTACGCCGTGGCGCTGGCGGACGATGGCAGGATTACCACCGACTGCCTGCCAGCGGACGTTCTCGATCAGACACGGGCTCTCCAACCGCCCGCACCTGTCGAAGCCCGACCGCCGTTGGCGCAACTGACCGCCGACGATGAGGGCCAGCGCCTGCTGGAAGCATTGCGCCGTCATCACTGGAACATCACTGCGGTGGCCGATGAGTTCGCGGTGGCGAGATCGACGCTGTATCGGAAAATGAAGAAGTACCGGATCGTGGCACCAAACCGGCTGGGTTAGCCGGCACCTATTTCATGAACCCTTCCATTAAGTCGGCCACGCCGCTGGCGATCTTCCTTCGCCATACCGGGGTCGAGGGGTCGGCCAGGGTCTGATCTTCGTGCACAAAGCTACGAATGATGGCGTTGTAGCCCAGCCAGCGAAAGGGCTCGGGCTCCCACCCTTTCAGTCGGTTCAGCCCGCCTTCACGGATCACCCAAGGCTGACTCACCAACGGCGTGTCACGCCCCAGAATCAGGTCAGCCAGCGTCCGGCCGCCCAGGTTGCTGGCGCCGACACCCTCCCCGCCGTATCCGCCGGACAGGGCAATCCCATTGCCATGGTCGCAGAGCATGTGCGGGTGGAAACGTCGGGACATCCCCAGATTGCCGCCCCACGAATGAGTGATTCGGGTGTTTTTCAGTTGCGGGAATAGCTCGCTGAACAAGTAGCGACGCAGCGCGACCTCACTGTCGGTCAGGTCGAAGTTTTCTCGCAGGCGTCCGCCAAACTGATATCCGCCACGCGCACCGAACACCAGCCGGTCATCCATGGATCGCTGGCCGTACGTCACCTGTCGACTGCTTTCACCGAAGGCCTGGCCCTGACTCAGACCCAGTTCCTCCCAGACGCTCGCAGGGAGCGGTTCGGTGGCGACAAGCAGGCTTTGCACCGGTAGCTGGTAGCGGTCCAGCGGCGGCAATTTCGCGGCATAACCTTCAACGGCGGGCACCACCCAGCGGCTGCGAACCTGGGCGTGCGCAGTCGATACCTGCCCGGATCGCCAGTCAATGGCCGGGGTGTTCTCGTAGATACGCACGCCCAGGTGCTCGACCGCGCGTGCCAGTCCCCGCACCAGTTTCGCCGGTTGAACGGTGGCCAGATGAGCGTAGTGAATCGCGCCATAAGGGCGTGCGATACGCAACTGTCCGGCCAACTGGTCGGGGCTCAGCCAGCGATAGTCGTCCTCGGTCAGCCCTTGTTGATGGAGCTTGGCGAGGTATTCACGCAGCGTGCGTTCCTGTTCGGGGTAACGGGCGGCGCAATACAACGCGCCGCCCTTGCGGTAATCGCAATCGATACCCTCGCGGTCGATGACGGTTTTCACCTCATCGGGAATGCCGAACAGCAGGTGGTATGAGGCGCGGCGGTCTTCGGCCGACAGACCGGCAAGCATGCGGTCCTCACCAAGCAGGTTGCCCATCACCCAGCCGCCATTACGCCCCGAAGCACCGAAGCCTGCGGTTTGCCCCTCAATGATCACGATGTTCAGATCCGGCGCGTGGCGTTTGAGGTAATAGGCCGTCCACAGGCCGGTGTAACCTGCGCCAATGATCGCCACGTCAACGTCCAGATCCTCGTGCAGCGCCGCGCGAGGCGACAAGGGTTCGTCGAGCTGATCCATCCATAAGCTGATCGTTTGCCACGCAGGCATTGCAACACTCCATCGACGTTCGCAGGTGGCGTTGATCCTAGCCTTGATGCCGAAGAATGTCTCGCATGAGGAACATCGGTCGGGCCTGCCGGCGGCGGCATGACAGCAGGCACAGGAGATACCCTGTGGGCGTCCGGGTGACCGCCGCCCACAGGCCGGAACTGCACGCGGATCGTGCGCCCCATCGTCGTAAATGGCTTGCAAGGACCCGCTTAGATCTGGATGTACACCACATGGGTGTGCGTGAACTCATACACGCCGTGCTTGCCATCCGCGCCGCCAATGCCGGACTTGCGAACCCCGGCATGAAACCCTTGCATCGCCTCGAAGTTTTCACGGTTGATGTAGGTCTCGCCGAAGTCGATCTCGTTGCAGGCGCGCATCGCGGCGCCTAGGTCACGGGTATAGATCGAGGACGTCAGACCGTATTCGCAATCGTTGGCCAACGCGATGGCTTCGTCCAGGTCGTCGACGATCTGGATCGGCAGCACCGGCCCGAAGATCTCCTGACGCATGACTTCCATGTCCTGACGGCAGTTGGCGAGCACCGTCGGCTGGTAGTGAAAGCCCTTGCCGTTCCTGTCTGCGACAGCGCCGCCGGTAATGACTTGCGCCCCCTCGCTGACCGCCGTCTTGACCATCTGAGCCACCTTGTCCAGCCCTGCCTTGTTGACCAGCGGTCCCATGTCCAGCCCCTCCTCGGTCAACGGATCGCCGTATTTGGTTGCAGCCATGGACGCGCTGACCTGCTCGACAAACTGATCGGCCACCTTGCGTTCGACGTAGACCCGTTCGGCGCAGTTACACACTTGCCCGGTATTGATCACCCGCGACGCGGTAATCGCTTTGACGGCGAGTCCCAGATCAGCATCGGCCAACACAATGGCCGGGGCCTTGCCGCCCAGCTCCAGATTCAGTTTGGTGATGTTGTGTGCAGCTGCTGCCATGATGCGCTGGCCGGTGGCGACGCTGCCGGTAAAGTTGACCATGTCCACGGCTGAACTGGCGCTGAGCGCGTTCCCCACCGTCGAGCCTTTGCCCGACACGATATTGACGACGCCCTTGGGCAGGTCGGTTTCAGCCAGCAGCCTGGCGAACTCGAAGCAATTGATCGGCGTTTCCTCGCTCGGCTTGATGACAATTGTGTTGCCAGTGATCAGCGCCGGCGCCAGCTTGCGGGCAATGAGGAAGAACGGGAAGTTCCACGGCAGGATGCCGGCCACCACACCCAGCGGTTTGCGGAACACGAAGATGTTTTCGCCGGGACGGTCGCTGGTGAGAATTTCACCCTCCAGACGACGGCCCCACTCGGCCATGTAGTCCAGATAATCCGCCATGAAGTTGACCTCTACCTGTGCCAGCCCCAACACCTTGCCCTGCTCGGCGGTGATGATGCGTGCCAGACGATCGGCATTCTCGCGCACCTTGGTCGCGATCCGGCGCAAGTAACCGGCGCGCTCATTGGCCGGTTTGCGCGCCCAGCCCTTTTGTGCGCTGCGGGCCGCCGCAATGGCGCGCTCGACCTCACTGATGCTGGTTTCCGGCACCGACCCCAGCAGTTCGCCGTTGGCCGGATTGAACACTTCGATCAGGTTGTCGCCAGCGCTGAAAGCACCGTCGATGTAGCTTTGGTAAATCGGTAGCGGGTTACTCATGGAATTGGCCTCTTGTTATCGATTGGACGTGCTGGCCCTGTAGGCGCTTGGCTTGTCCCGCGCCTACAGGTGAATGTCGTTTACTGGGTGGTGGCGGTCCTGGCCGACGCCATTTCCTTCTTCAGGTCGTTGGCGCGCTTGATGATGTATTGATGCACCAGTTCAACTTCGTCCGGACTGAGCTCACCGGCAAAGGACGGCATGCCGTCATTGACCCGCCCGCCGTAGACGATCCCAAGGAACATCTGGTGGTTTTCCTTGCTGAGCATGCGCAGGTCCGGCAACACGCCGCCGCTGATCGCGTTGATGCCGTGGCAGGTGTCGCAATGGCCGTTGAACAGCGCTCGGCCCTTGTCCACCTGCTCGGTGGTGCCGGTGAACGCGGGAGGATCGACCTTGCGATCAGCGTATTTGTACTTGAGGTCCGGCAGTTTCGCCGTGCCACCCAGCTTGTAGGTCAGCACCTGCGCGTTGGGCTTGACCCCGGCACGCAGTGACAGCGCACCGGCGAAGGTCGAAAACGCCCCGCCCCAACCCGCCATGAACGTCACGTATTGCTCGCCGTCCACCTCGTAGGTCACAGGCCCTGCCATCACACCGGTATTGGCGGGCTGCTCCCACAGCACCTTGCCCTTGTCCGCCGAATAGGCGACCACCCGACCATCCGCCGTGCCCTCGAACAGCAGGTTGCCCGCGGTGCTCAAGGTGCCGCCATTGAAGATTGTCGAGTACGGCACTTCCCAGCGCGCTTCCTGCTTGAGCGGGTCCCAGGCGATCAGCTTGCCGCTCCAGGTGTCCGCCAGTTTGCGCAGGCCATCCGGGTCTTCCGGCATCATCCCGGTGTTGACCTGCAGCTGGTACATGCTCTTGAACTTCTTGCGCGGCGGTTGGCCTTCGACGTCCTGATACAGGGCCGACATGATGTGCGCCGGGATGTAGACCAGACCGGTTTGCGGGTTATAGGACATCGGCTGCCAGTCATGGGCACCCCAGAACGCCGGTTGCACCAGCAGCGCTTTCCTCTCGGGATCGCGCCAGTAGACGGCGGCCTTCTCATCCACAATCGGTCGGCCGGTCTTCATGTCGACACCCGTGGCCCAGTTGATCGGCACGATGTTCTTCGCCGACAGCAATTCGCCGGTCTTGCGGTCGATGACGTAAAAGAAACCGTTTTTCGGCGACTGCATCAGCACCTGACGCATCTTGCCGTCGATCTTCAGGTCGGCGAGCATGATGTGGGCGGTCGCGGTGAAGTCCCACGCATCGCCCGGCGTGGTCTGGTAATGCCAGACGTACTCGCCGTTGTCCGGGTTGATCGCAACGATGGAGGACAGAAACAGGTTGTCGCCCTTGCCTTCAGAACGCAGCCTGGGGTTCCACGACGAAGCGTTACCCACGCCGATGTACAGCAGATTGAGTTGCGGGTCGTAGGACATGGAGTCCCAGACGGTACCGCCACCGCCCTGCTCGACGAACTTGTCGCCAAACCAGGTTTTGCTGGCAATCTCCATGGCCTTGTTTTCCGGGGGCAGTTTCGGGTCGCCCGGCACCGTGAAGAAGCGCCAGTCCTGCTTCCCTGTCTCTGCGTCGTAAGCGGTGATGTAACCGCGCACGCCGTATTCGGCCCCGCCATTGCCGATGATGACCTTGCCCTTCACGACCCGCGGCGCGCCGGTGATGGTAATGGAGCGGTCCGGGCTGGTTCGGGTGTCTACCGACCAGACCTTTTGTCCGGTTTTGGCGTCGATGGCTTCAAGTCGCCCATCCAGCACCCCCACGAATACTTTGCCGTTCCACACCGCCACGCCGCGATTCACGGCATCACAACAGGCTTCGCCCGCACGGTTGCGGTCCGAATGAGGGTCGTATTTCCACAGCAGTTTTCCGTTGCGGGCGTCCAGCGCATAGACCACCGAGAACGGCCCGGTGGTGTACATCACGCCGTCCACCACAATGGGTGTGGCCTCGACGCCGCGGTCGATATCCAGCTTGTAAGACCAGGCCAGGCCTAGCCCGCTTACATTCTGGTCGTTGATTTTCTTCAACGGACTGAAACGCTGCTCGTCGTAGGTCCGCCCGTGGCTCATCCAGTTGCCCGGCTCCTGATCGGCGGCGCTGATACGCGCACCGTCGACAGCGGCCGGCAATCCGGCGGCCTGACTTGGGGCGATGAAGCAGTCCTGGGACACGAAAACGACACCCAGCGCGAGGGCGCTGACAAACAGGCGGGGCGGCATGCCGCCAAAGCGAAGGTGCTGGCCAGATCGGTTCATGTGGCTCTCCGTTCTTATTAGAACCGGGCGCTTGTGTGCCCCGGCTTGATCCGGAAAGAGCAAGCGCTGTGCCACGCCCGTGAAACGTCGACTTTTCAGCCAGTTATGTCGATTGCCACGCGCACAGCGCCCCGCAGTCGCGCTACACTTGTCGCGTTTTGGGGGACACACGCTGCAACAGATCCGGGGTGGGCGCGACACTCAATGGGCTTTGATCCCGATTGTTTTTCGATACTGTATGACCACTGCCGAACCCGATGCTGGCATTGTGGTCAATCTCTCATTCGAACCCTCATCAGCGTGCTGTTCATGACCTCAGTCCTCCGTGACACAAACGCGTATGACGCCGCGCGCCTTGCGTGCGCGGTACCCCACTCAAGCACGCTATGCTGCAAAGCCGAACTATCGTGAACACGTCCACCCCGCCAACGATGGCCACAATGACCGACCGTGCTGCGACCGATATCCCGTCGCCTCTGGAGGATCCCGCTCAGTGGATCATCTGCGAGCACTGCGATTCGCTCTATCAGGCTCAATCCCTGAACAAGGGCGAGGCAGCGTATTGCCTGCGGTGTGCTGCCCTGCTTGACCGCGGGCACCGCATGACCATTGAACAGATGCTGGCGCTGAGCATTGCCGCGGGCATTCTGTTTATTTTCGCCAATGTATTTCCCGTCATCAGCATCAGCATGCAGGGGCTGTACAACGAGGTGACCTTGTGGGGATCGGTAGAGGCCCTCGCCCAAGGACAGATCACCCTGATCGCGCTGGTTGCGGGCCTGGCAATCATCCTGGCCCCGGCTTTGCAGATCGCCCTGCTGTTCTGGGTACTGGTCCATGCTCATCGCAATGAAATCGCGCCGGGCTTCAAGACCTGCATGCGCACGCTTGAGCACCTGCGCCCGTGGAGCATGCTCGAGGTCTGCCTGCTCGGCATTCTGGTGGCGATCGTCAAGCTTGCCGGCATGCTCGACGTCCACCCCGGCGTGGGCCTGTGGGCCATGGCGATGTTGATGGTGCTGATCGTGCTGATCGCCGGCAAGGACATCCGCCGGCTGTGGGACGAGTTGGGGGTGGAGCCCGAATGAACGGCATCCCTTTTGCCCGTGAGCATAACGTTACCCTCTGCCATGTGTGCAGCTATGTCTGCCCGCAGGACGCTCACGAGTGCCCGCGTTGCGACTCCGCCGTGCACCGGCGCAAACCCAACAGCCTGATCCGCACGTGGGCCTTCCTGATTGCCGGGCTGATTTTCTACATTCCGGCGAACACCCTGCCGGTGATGTTCACGACGCTGCTGGGCAGCGCCAGTGAAAACACCATCATGAGCGGTGTGATCGAGTTCGCTGAAGGCGGCTCCTGGGATATCGCCATCCTGATTTTCGTCGCCAGCGTGCTGGTGCCCTGCATCAAGTTTCTGGTGCTGGGGACGCTGTTGATTACCTGCCAGCGCCGCAGCCAGTGGGCCATGCGCGAACGGTCACGGCTTTATCGCTTCATCGAGTTGATCGGCTACTGGTCGATGCTCGACGTGTTGGTGGTCGCCCTCGTTGCCGCGCTGGTTCAGTTTCGCGGGCTCAGCACCATCGAGCCACGGCTGGGCATCCTGTTCTTTGGTTTAGTGGTGGTCATGACGATGTTGGCCGCCATGAGTTTCGATCCCCGGCTCATCTGGGACGCAGAGGTTGAAGATGTCTGATAACACCCTACCCCCATCAGCGCCCACACCTGTGCGACCGCAGGTCAAGGCGCGCAAGGCACGCATTTCACTGGTCTGGCTGGTGCCGATCGTTGCCGGTGTCATCGGGCTTTCGATGGTCATCCATGACTTCCTCAACGTCGGCCCCAAGGTCGTGGTCAGTTTTCAGACCGCCGAAGGTCTGGAAGCCAAGAAGACGCAAGTCAAATACAAGAACGTGGTGATCGGCACCGTCACGGACATTTCCTTGAGCGACGACCGTACACACGTTCTGGCGACCATTGAACTGAACCAGTCGGCTGCGCCGTTCACCCGCGCAGACTCCCAATATTGGGTGGTACGTCCGCGCATTGGCGCGCACGGCATCTCCGGAGTCGACACATTGCTGTCCGGCGCATTCATCGGCGCCGACGCGGGCAGCTCGGAGAAGACCGAGAAGAACTTTACCGGCCTTGAGAATCCGCCGCCGGTGACCTTCGGCGAGAAAGGCAAACGCTTCATCCTGCACACTGACGATCTGGGTTCTCTCGACATCGGTTCGCCCATCTACTTCCGTCGCATTCAGGTTGGCCAGGTCGTCGCGTACGAACTCGCCAAGGACGGCAAAGGCGTCGATGTCGAGATTTTCATCAACTCGCCCAATGACAAGTACGTGCTCGACGACTCGCGCTTCTGGAATGCCAGCGGTGTTGATGTCACCGTAGGCGCGGCCGGCCTGAAAGTGTCGACACAGTCGTTGACCTCCATCATTTCCGGCGGCATCGCGTTCCGTGAGCCCAAGTACAGTCCCGACGCCAAGCCCGCCGAGGCGAATGCCGAATTCAAGCTCTTCGAAGACCAGGCCACCGCCCTGGCGCCCCCGGACGGCGAGCCCAAGTACATCCGCATGCGCTTCAACCAGTCCCTGCGCGGCCTGGTGGTCAATGCACCCGTGGATTTTCTCGGCGTGAACATTGGTCGAGTGGTGTCCGTCGACCTGGACTATGACGCGGCCACCGGCACCTTCCCGGGCGTGGTGGGCGCCGTCATCTACCCGCAACGCCTCGGGGCGGCCAACGATAAACTCAAAGAGCAGGCCGGCGGCGGCACTGAAGAGGAACAGACTTCGCGCATTCTTGGCCGTTTCGTGGAACGCGGGCTCCGCGCTCAAGTACGCACCGGTAATCTGCTCACCGGCCAGCTTTATATAGCGATGGATTTTGATCCGAAAGCCCCGAAAATCGCTTACAACGCCAAGGCTCGCCCGCTGGAGATACCGACGGTGGGCGGCAGCTTCGACAAGCTGCAAGAACAGTTGCAGGCATTCGTTGACAAGCTGGGCAAGATTCCGATCGATGAACTGGCAAGCAACCTGAACGGCAGTCTGGTTGAACTGCAAAAAACCATGAAGCAGGTCAACAGCGACATCCTTCCGCAAATGCGCGGCACCCTGCAGCAAGCGCAGAAAACCATCGGCACCGCCAATTCGGCCTTCTCCGAAGATTCACCCGCGCGCCAGCAGTTGGGTCAGGCGATGGAGGAAGTCCAGCGTACGGCCCGCTCGGTGCGCGTGCTGACCGACTTCCTCAGCCGCCATCCTGAGTCGCTGATCCGTGGCCGCGCCGGCGACGCGGCCCCCGGCTCGTACAAAGGTCCTTCCTCTTCCCGTGAAATCGCTCCGGAGCCTGCCCAATGACCGTGCGCAAACATTTGTTGACCCTGGCCTGCGTGTTGAGCCTTGGCGCCTGTTCGTCGACGCCGACGCATTACTACACCCTGATTGCCCCCGTCACCCAGGCACCGGCGAACGTCGCGCAAGCGCCTTTCCAGTTCGAGATGCAGCCGGTGCTGATGGCCGTGCAAGTGGATCAGCCGCCGCTGGTGGTTCGCCAGGGCGATGGCAGTCTGGCCATTCTGGAAAACGAGCGCTGGGGCGCGCCCTTGGGTGATGAGTTCCACGACGCGCTAACCGGAGACCTGGAACGACGGTTTGGTTCCCGCGACCTGGCGGGCCTGCCCAAGCAGAACGACGAGCCGGTATTGTCGGTGCGCACCGATGTCAGACGCTTTGAATCGGTGCTCGACCATTACGCAATGATCGACGTGGTCTGGAACCTCAGCTTGCGCAGCAGCGGCAGCAAGCGACAGACGCTGACCTGCAGCAGTGTCATTCGCCAGCCGGCCGGAATCGGTATGGAGAATCTGGTGCTGGCGCATCAGAAGGCCGTGGCGAGTCTGGCTGACGCCATTGCCAAAACCGCGATTGAATGGGCGCGTCAATCCATTTCCCGGTGCCCTTCCTGATACACCGCATGTTCCAGGTGAACGACACGGCAGATGCTGCTGCGAGAGGGGGCTCGATACCGTTCACTGAGAAGCACCGACACTCGCGCAAGCGTCGGCAAGGTCGACTTTTTCAGCTCTAAACCTTGCTGACTTCACCTCGCCCAGGTGTACAACCCAACGGACCCTGGGGCATGATCCGGACACCGTCAGCCCCTCTGGACAGTCCCGTGCCTCTCGCCCGCCATGACCTTTCCCGCCTCAGTGCCAGCGCCGCTGCCCGGCTGCTTCAACGCCGCGAACTGACCGCGCAGGCACTGCTCGGCGCCTGCCTTGAGCGTATTCGCCAGGCGGAACCTGACATCCTCGCCTGGCGCCAGTACGACGCCGAACGCGCGATGGACCAGGCGCGAACGCTGGACAACGGCCCGCTGCGAGGCCCCTTGCATGGCCTACCGCTGGGGGTCAAAGACCTGTTTGACACACGGGACTTTCCTTCCGGCTACGGCTCGCCCATCTACGCTCACCACCAGCCCGCGCATGACGCCGCCGCTGTCGCGCTGTGTCGGGAAGCCGGGGCCATCGTCGTGGGGAAGACGGTCACCACGGAGTTCGCGACATTTACACCTGGCCCGACGCGCAATCCGCACAATCGCGCCCATACGCCCGGCGGATCGTCGAGCGGTTCGGCCGCCGCCGTGGCCGCACACATGGTGCCGCTTGCGTTGGGTACGCAAACCGCCGCGTCGGTGATTCGACCGGCTGCCTATTGCGGGATCGTAGGCTTCAAACCGAGCTTTGGTCTGATTCCGCGTGCCGGCGTCAAGAGCCTGAGCGAGTCGCTTGACACCGTCGGAGGGTTCGGTCGCAGTGTCGACGACGTTGCCTTGTTGACCTCGGTAATGGCCAACGCCCCGCAATGGCGTCAACTGCCCCAGGATGCCCGACCGCGCATCGGCGTATGCCGTACACCGCACTGGAACACCGCCAGCCCGGCCGCGCAGCAGGCGTTCGAGGCTACTGTCAGGCGGTTGATCAAGGCAGGCGTGCGCGTGATCGATGTCACGCTCACCGACGCCGTCTGCGCCCTGACAGACGTGCATGACGAAGTCATGTGTGCCGAGGCGTTCAAAGCGTTGGCGGATGAACGGCTGAACCACCTGGATCAGTTGAGTGAGCGTCTGAAGACGATGCTGGAGCGTGGGTCACGGGTGACGTTCGAAGACAGCCTGAGACACCGCGCTCAAGTAGCTTCGGCGCGTCATCAGATGGGACGAGGGTTCGTCGATTACGACCTGCTACTGACGCCCAGCGCTTGCGGTGAAGCCGAACAGGGCCTGGAGCGCACTGGCGACCCGGTGTTCTCGCGGATCTGGAGTCTGCTGGGATTGCCGAGCCTGAATCTACCGGTGGGTTTCGGCCCGCAGGGCCTGCCATTGGGCGTGCAGTTGATCGGCCCGGCAATGAGCGACACCGCAACGTTGGCGTTTTGCGCGTGGATCGAGCAAAGCCTCAACGCGTAGAGTGCCCTGGCGCGCGCTTGCTCGCGAGCGCATTCTTTCAGACATTGTGTTGAGGTATCTGAAATCACGCATCGCGGGCAAGCGCGCTGTTACCGTTCGCGGCCCGGCTTAACGACGTTTCATCCTGTCGATGATCACCGCCAGCAACAGGATGGTGCCGCGAATCACGTATTGATAAAAGGTGTCGATGTTCTTCAGGTTCATGGCGTTTTCAATGATCGCCAGAATCAGCACGCCGGCAATCACGTGACGAATCATGCCGATGCCGCCGCTCAGTGATACTCCGCCGAGGACGCAGGCCGATATCACCGTCAGCTCGAAACCCTGACCGACCATTGGCTGCCCGGACGTCATGCGTGAGGCCAGCACCACACCCGCCAGCGCACCGATGACACCATGCACGACGAAGATGATGATCTTGGTGCGATCAACATGCACGCCCGCCAGCAAGGCCGCTTCCTGGTTGCCACCGATGGCCAGCGTGTTGCGACCGTAGGTGGTGTAATTGAGCAGCCAGCCGAAGAACACGAAGCAGACGACCGTGATGAGAATCGGCACCGGAACGCCGAACAACTGGCCATTACCAAACACGAAGAAGGATTCATCACCGACGCCGACGGCTTTGCCGTTGGAGAAGATGTAAGCCAGCCCGCGAACGATCTGCATGGTTGCCAGCGTCGTGATCAGCGCATTGATGCGCAGCTTGGCGATCACGATGCCGTTGATCAGGCCCACCACCAGCCCCATCGCCAGCGCCGCAGAGACGCCAAGAAACACGCTGTCGGTGTCACGAATAACGATGGCCGCGATGACCCCGGAACAGGCCAGCACCGACCCGACCGACAGGTCGAAATGCCCGGAGGCCAGGCAATACAGCATTGTGCAGGCAGCAATCCCGACCGTGGAAATCGCCAGGCCCAGGCCGCGCATGTTCAGCGGGGACATGAAGTTGTCGATCAGCAAGGCACAGAGCACGAAGATGCCCAGTGCAGCCAGGAGCATGGCCCAGTCGTCGAAGAATCGACGCATGTTCATGCCTTGGCGGGGAGCCGTGAGGCTGGTTTCGGTAGACATACGCACCTCGTTTTTATTTTTCACTGTCGTGACCAGATTGTTCAGCCGCGTGTGCGCGGCAGTGCCAATTGCAACAGCCGTTGTTCGTTGGCCTCGTCGCGAGAAAGCTCGCCGGTGATGGCGCCTTCGCTCATGACCAGAATGCGGTCGGAAATACCCATGACTTCCATCAGATCGCTGGAGACCACGATGACCGCGATGCCGTCGGCGGCCAGGTTATGGATGATCTGGTAGATCTCGGATTTGGCGCCGATATCGATGCCACGCGTCGGCTCGTCCAGCAGCAGGACCTTCATCGGCATCGAGAGCCACCGACCAAGAATGGCCTTCTGCTGATTGCCGCCCGAGAGAAACAGCATTTGCTGTTCCGGCGAGGGCGTCTTGACGTTCATCGAGCGGATCTGACCCTTGGCGTTTTCGCGCTCCCATTTGCCCTGAATCAGGCAACCCAGATGCACATGCCGTGGCCGCGCGCCGATATTGATGTTCTCGGCGACGCTGGAAAGCGGCACGATGCCTTCCTTCTTGCGGTCCTCGGGGCACAGCAGAATCCCGGCATCGATAGCGTCGCGTGGCGAGCGCAGGTTCAGCGGTTGCCCCTCTAGTTGCAAGGTGCCAGCCTGACTGCGAGTGAGGCCCGACAACATACGGAACAGTTCGGTCCGGCCCGCGCCGACCAGCCCGAAAAACCCCAGCACTTCGCCCTTCTGCACCGCGAAACTTGCCGGCTCCTGAAGACCCGGACCCAACAGACCTGTCACGCGCAGACTCGGCCCGTGATGCTGACGTGGACGGTAGTTGTAGATGTCCTGAATGTCGCGCCCGACCATGCAGGTCACCAGCCGGTCGTGATCCAGTTCGGCCATGTCGTCGAAGGTGCGCACGAAGCGACCGTCCTTGAACACGGTCACGGCATCGCAGACGCGGAAGATTTCTTCCATGCGATGGGACACGTAGAGGATGACCCGCCCTTCGTCGCGCAGCTTGACGATGATCGACATCAGGCGGTCAATCTCGCGCGCCGACAGGCTGCTGGTGGGTTCGTCGAAGGCGATGACGTGGGCGTTGCGCGACATGGCCTTGGCGATTTCCACCAGTTGCCGCTGACCCAGCGACAGATCACCCAGGCGCGTCCCCGGGTCGATCTCGTCCGCCAACCCTTTGAGCAGCTCACGGGCGCGGCGCATCATTGCGCGGCGATTGACCATCCCCCAGCGGTTGGGCATGTGCCCGAGGAGCAGGTTTTCGGCCACCGACATTTCCGGGACCAGATGCAGCTCCTGATGGATGACTGCCACGCCAGCGGCAATGCTGTCGGCCGTGGACTTGAACGCCAGATGTTCGTCGCCGATCTGCAGGTCGCCACTGTTGGGCTGATACGAACCGCCGAGGATCTTCAGCAGCGTCGACTTGCCCGCGCCGTTCTCGCCCATGAGCGCATGCACGCTGCCTGGCCGAGCTTCAAAATTGATGTCCGACAGGGCCTTCACGCCGGGAAAGGTTTTGCCGATCCCGTTGAAGCGCAGGCTGCCGACGTGCTGCGTGTGTTGTTGAACCGATGCCTGTTGCATGAACCACCTCCACCTCGCTCCACCCTTCCAGGCGCGGAACGAGGTCGTGCAGATATCCGCCTGAATTCCAGGCGTCCCGACTCGACTGCTGCGTTACTTGTACAGACCGATTTTGGTCAGCACGTCCTTGAAGTTGGCGCGGGTGATCAGCGTCACGTCGTCCATGGCGGTGTATTTCGCAGGTTCCTTGCCGGTGGTGACCCACTCGTACATTTGCAGGGCGGTGTTGTAGCCCTCTTTGTCCGGGCTAGGCAGCATCGAGCCGAAGAAGCCGCTTTCCTTTTTCTTCAGTTCATCGATGGCGTCGGTGCCGTTGATGCCGATACCGATCACGTTGGCCGGGGCGAAGCCCGCGCCTGCGGTGGCGCGCACGCCCCCAAGAACGGTGTTGTCGTTCATACCGCCGATGATCAGGTTTTTGGCGCCACTTGGCAGCTTGGGCAACGCTGCGTTGGTGGCGTCCATGCTGCCGGGTACGTCGAGGGTTTTCTGCGGCGTAAACAGGATGTGGTCTGCCGGCAGGCCGGCCTTCTTCAACGCATCGACAGAGCCGTCAGTGCGCTTCTTGCCGGTGTCCAGTTCTTCATAGGTGTTGATGATCGCGTAGGTTTCTTTCCAGTCCCACTTGCGATTCTGCGCTTCTGCAGCCATCGCCGCGCCCTGTTTCTGGCCGACTTCGAACGCCGCCATGCCCAGGTACGGCACGTCTTCCATGAACTTGCCCTTGGCGTCGACGAAGCGATCGTCCACCGCCATCACTTTCATGTCGTTGGCCTTGGCTTTGGCAACGATGGACGGGCCGAGGGAAACATCAGGCGGGCAGATGACAAAACCCTTTACGCCATTGGCGGCCAGGCTGTCGATGGCGGAGAGGGTTTTCTCGCCGTCCGGTACGGCAATCTTGATCACTTCGAAACCGTGATCCTTACCCGCCTTTTCCGCGAAGGCCCACTCGGTCTGGAACCATGGCTCTTCAGCCTGCTTGACCAGAAATCCGATTTTGACCTTGTCGGCAGCGGATACACCGCCGCTCACGCCCAGAATGGCGGTGGCAACAGCGGCACAGCACAGGGAACGAATCCCGTGGCGACTCAACATAGCTAACTCCTTATTTTTATTGACTAGCTACAGCGTCCAGCAGTGAGTGTCGGGACGCACCAAACCGTTTCCGGTAGGGGCGTCGATCGACTGAAAACAGTCATATCATATTATCAATGACGTCTATGTAACCGAGTGTCACACCCCTCCAGCGGCCTGACGTTCAACCGGAAAAACGATGAGAAGTCAGTCCTTCGATGCCCGTTTCAACGCTGATCACACAGCCGTCCAGATCGAGCGCATCGGTAGCAGGTCTGGCACTGGTGACAAACAATGTGGTCCGCTCGGGTCCGCCGAACACGCAACTGGTGGGATGGCTCACCGGGACGTCAACGATGCGGTCGACGGTGCCATCCGGCGCAAATCGAATGAGACACTGCCCGCCCCAGCGGGCGTTCCAGACATAGCCCTGAGCATCCATGGCGGAGCCGTCAGGCACGCCACGTTCGTGTTGCGGCGCCCATACAGCACGCTCGCCCAGCGCTCCATCGGCCCGAACCGGATAGCGATAAATCACCCCGTCGAGGCTGTCGGCGCTGAGCAGCGCGCGGTCATCCTCGGTCCAGAGCAGGGTGTTGACGATACCTTGCCCATCGAGCAACGGCGTGACACGGGCATCGGCGTCAACCCGATAAATCCCGCCGGAGCGCCGCTCCAGCGGCAGGTCGCCGCCCTCGGCATCCAGATTGTTCTGCATGGTGCCCAGCCACAGCCGGCCATAGCGGTCACAACGCGCTTCGTTGGCACGATTGCCTGAAGTCGGGTCGGCGACGCACAGCCGCGAAAACCCGGGGTGATCGGCGGGAGAGTCGAGGTCAAGCCGATAGACGCCGCTCGCCAGCGTGACCAGCGCATCGCCTCGAACAGTGGGAATGAAAGCAGACACCGGCTCGTTGAACTGCCAGTGGCGCACATGCCCTTGATGCAGGCGCAGTGCGCGGAATCCGGCGATGTCGACCCAATACAGCGCTTGATCGACGTCATCCCAGAACGGCCCTTCGGCCAGTTTGAATTGCAGGTCACAGACCGGCTGCCACTTCATAACAAATGTCCTGTTTTTATTCTTGTCAGGGGTCATGCCCCTTCTTATGTACTGACCTGGTGTACTGACCTTGAACGCTTAATGCGCCAGCGAGCGCGAGATCACCTCACAGGCGTTTTCGATCAGACTCATGCACGCCCACACGCCGCGCGCCGCGTCCCGCGTGGCAATCGCGTCGGCCAGATCCTTGTGCAACGGCAACGTTCTGCCCAACTCCCCCGGCACGGCCGAGGACACCTCGAATGAAATCGCCAACAGTGCGCCAAGCGCCGGCAGCATCTGCTCGATGAACTGGTTGTGACTGGCCGCCAACACCGCTTCGTGAAAACACTGATCGGCATGGTTGTAGTCACCCTTGTCCTCAACGCTGGCCTCCAGCACCCGATACGCCGCCTGAATCTCGGCAATCTGCTGCGGTGTCGCGCGCTCACACGCCCATCGCACGGCCATGGGTTCAATGGCACGGCGCAGGTCGAGCAGGTCCATCACGAAGCTGGCGGGCAAGCCTTTGGCCGCCAGCCAACCGACCACCTGCGGATCGAACAGGTTCCAGTTGCGCACCGGCAAAACCCGCGTCCCCACTTTCGGGCCGACTTCCAGCATGCCCTTGGCGACCAGAGTCTTGATGGCTTCACGGATGACCGTACGGCTCACTCCAAACTCTTCACCCAATGCCGCCTCGACCTTCAACGACTGCCCTGCCCCCACATTGCCTTGAGCAATCCAGGCGCCAAGGCGGTCTACAGTCGACGCGTGAAAACTGCTGCTCATTCAACCACCCCTACTCGCGGTGCTGCCCGCGAATCGAGGCTAATCATCATATGATTGAGAGTCAAACGCCTGTACAACCCGGAAAAGCCCGGCTAAACCTGTTCGGCAAATCACACCCTGATCACCAAGCCTCAATAGTATTACAATTTATTTTTAAATCGAGTGCTTTTGATCTATAAATCGATAAATTCGAATCTAATCCAACGAATAGTATTACGAATTCAGGGCTGATTGCCTCGCGGCAAGGCGACTCTCCTTGCGTAGGGTGCGTGCAGCCTGTGCAGTTCCTACAACAACAAAAGGAAGGACGTAATGAGGAAGACACTGATCCCTGCTATTGGACTCTCACTGCTCGCAGGAGCCCTTCAGGTGAATGCTGCCGGGCTGTCCGCGGACCACGCCGCATTCGGTAAGATGCCGGATGGCACCACGGTCGAGAAATACACCCTGCGCAACAGCCTTGGCATGCAAGCCACCGTCATCACCTACGGAGGCACCCTGCAGTCGCTGCTGGTCCCGGACAAACACGGGAAGACCGAGGACGTCGTATTGGGTTTCGATGACCTGGACAGCTACCTCAAAGGCACCTCCTTCTTCGGCGCCACCATCGGCCGCTTCGGCAACCGCCTGGCAGAGGGCAAATTCACGCTCGATGGCACGCCCTATCAGGTCCCGCAGAACGACAAGACCAATGCCTTGCACGGCGGCCCGAAGGGCTTCGACAAGCAGATCTGGAAGGCTGAACAAATCAAGGACAAGGGTTGGGTCGGCGTCAAGCTGACCTACGTGTCGGCCGACGGTGAAATGGGCTTCCCCGGCACGCTGAAAACCGAAGTGACCTACAGCCTCAACGAGAAGAACGAGCTGCGCATTCAGTACCACGCCACCACCGACAAGCCGACGGTCCTGAACCTGACCAACCACAGCTACTTCAACCTGGCGGGTGCCGGCAATGGCGACATCCTCGACCAGGTAGCGATGATCAAGGCGTCGCATTACACCCCGGTGAACGCCAAACTGATCCCTACAGGCGAATTGCCGCCCGTGGCCGGTACGCCGCTGGATTTCCTCAAGCCCACCGCCATCGGCAAGCGCATCCGTGAAGATAACGAACAGTTGAAATTCGCCGAACCGACTCAAGGCGGGTATGACCATAACTGGGTGCTGGACACCCACGGCAAGGTGTCGGCATTGGCGGCTGAAGTGGTCGATCCGAAATCCGGGCGTCACCTGCAGCTGTTCACCAGCGAGCCCGGCGTACAGTTCTATACCGGCAACTTCCTGGACGGCACCGTGAAAGGCAAAGGCGGGAAGATCTACCCGCACTGGGGGGCCTTCACCCTGGAAACCCAACACTATCCGGACTCACCGAACCAGAAGGGATTCCCTTCGACGCGTCTTGATCCTGGCAAGGCCTATACCCAGACCACCGTGTTCAAGTTCGTCAACAAGTAGGACGCGCTCGGCATTCGCCACGCAGTGCGTGGCGAATGCCTGGTCCGCGCTTTGGCCGTCGGCAACCTCCGTCCGCATGCAGGCTCAGCGCTCAACACTGCGACCCGTCCATTCGCCCACATGCCTGGCCGCGCCTCCCCGCGTCTGTACGCTGCGCAACCGTTTGGCACCCGAGGCATTATTTCGAGTGAATTTTCCGAACAGCAGGGACTCACTGAACTGTGAGCGACTGATAGGGAGGTTTGCAAGCGTGGCACAGTACAAGCACTTCAGAATCGATTATCTGCTGCATGGCAAGTACAAAAGCTTCTACATCAGCGCCGAAGCCATGGATAACGCATCCGCCTGGCATTGGGCCTCCGTAGACGCAGGGTTCGGGCAGATACCGAAATACCGGTCGGACAAAGTGCCGAAAGTGAGCAAACCCAAGGCCGAGCAACTCGGGCTGACGGATGTTGAGTGGGCCGAATCCTGACAGCGGCTCAGCACGGGGCAGAGCTTACCGTTCTGCCCCGCCATTACAGGCCTCTGGAAACTGGAACGTGTTGCGGACCTGTGAGGCGAACCTACCCACGACGTGATCAAGCGTCACTGTACCCACCTCTTTTATCCACCTCAGCCCCCTTTTACCGACCCATTTTCTGACAATTGGCGCACTGCATCGGTGCCATTGATAGAACTGATCATTAAACGATCATTACGATTCAGCCCTTGAATTTTATGGCGTGCAGCCAGTTATCCACAGAGATATTCACGCTTTTCGTGGACAACTTTTTGAACGATATTTCGTTGACTTTCAAGGACTACCCGGCGTAGCGCCGCCTTGAAAAAACCTGAAAGAATCGCCAGGCATAAAAATCCCCCTCCTCGCGCGACGGATATTCGCCAACGCAGCGTTAAACCCGTCAGCTGCACTCACTTTCGCGTGCAGGCATGAAGGAGTTGTCATGAGAGTCCCACGATCTCTGGCGAAATTACGCCATGTCCTGATCATTCCGCTCGCGTTCGCCGCGCTGGCCAGCACAACGGTCTACGCGAGAACCGAAGTCATCATTCAGCAAGCACCTCCTCCCGTGCGCATGGAGCCCATTCCGGGGCCGCGTCCCGGTTATGCATGGGACCGGGGGCACTGGCGCTGGCAAGGCCGGGGTTATGCCTGGGTTCCAGGTCACTGGCAACCAGTGTGGCGAAATGCGCGTTGGGAGCCCGGACACTGGGAAGCGCGAGGCCCCAACTGGTACTGGATAGAAGGTCGCTGGATCCGCTGAACCAATGGCGGAATTGCGGTCTGTAGTTACAGAATATTTCAGACCACCCTTCCGCCAGCCCCTTCATCGGGTCAGGCTGCCCAGTCACCGGACCGAGACACGCCATATTGAACGACACTGATCCGGACATTGAGTTGTTGGCCCGCGTCGGCAACAACGAACCGGAGGCGGTAAAAGAGATGGTGTCGCGCAAGTTGCCGCGCGTGCTCGCGCTGGCTGGCCGACTGCTGGGCGATGCCGAAGAAGCACGTGACGTCGCTCAGGAAAGCTTCCTGAGGATCTGGAAAAATGCGGCCAGTTGGCGAAGTGGCCAGGCCCGATTCGACACCTGGCTGCATCGCGTCGCGCTGAACCTGTGTTACGACCGTTTGCGACGTCGACGAGAGCGACCGCTGGACGCCATCGCCCTGGAGGACGAGCAGCCGATCGAAGCGGTCGACGGTTCACCGTCACCCGAAGACCAGTTGCTGCATCGGGCGCAAAATGCACAGTTGGCTGCGGCGTTGGCTGCATTACCCGAACGTCAGCGTGAGGCCATCGTGCTGCAGTACTACCAGGAATTCTCGAACATCGAAGCGGCGGCGCTGATGGAAATCAGCGTCGAAGCACTGGAAAGTCTGCTCTCGCGAGCGAGGCGAAATTTGCGCAGTTACTTAGCCGAGTCCGACCGTACCCGCTCAGCCGATACGGTCACACCAGGGAGAGGAAATCGATGACGCCCGAACGTTTTGCCCAGTTGGCCGACGCCTATGGCGCCAACCTCAACCACTGGCCCGAAGCCGTACGCGAGGACGCACGCAGACTGATTGCGACAGGCGACTCTCGCGTGCGCGTCGCGCTGGACCAGGCGGCCTGGCTCGATAAGCGACTGGATACCCATCAGGCGGCACAACCGGATGTACTGCTGATGCAAAAGATCGTCGCCTCGGCGTTTGCAGTGGAGCGTCGTTCGTTCTGGGCGCGCTATTCAAACTGGCTGCCGCGTATGGGCTTTGTCGGCGTGGGCCTGGCCGGCATCGCGGCCGGCATGCTGGTGGTCTCCCTCAGCCTGCCATTGACGGGCACACCCGATGTACTCCCGAGCGTTTTCGACCATGGCGATGCCGACCTGATGCTTAGCCTCGATGTCGGGGAAAACGAGCAATGATGCAATCGCCGAAACGTTTGAAAACACTGCTGGTGGTGTCGCTGCTGATCAATGTCTTTCTGATTGGCGGCATCATCGGCGGGCTCTACACGTGGTCCACTCATCCGCGACCAACGGGTGCCGGGGTGCAGCATGGGTTACGTCAGGCGCTCGCCAGGCTACCCGACGCACGCCGTCAGCAGCTGCGCCACATGCTGCGAGAAATCCGCACGGAAAACCAGCGACTGGTCGTTGCCAGTCGCCAGGCGCATCTGGACGTCATCCACCGCCTGCAGGCGCCCACGCTGGATCGCGATGCGCTGGACGCCGATCTGGACCGTGCGCGCACCGCCGACATCACGTTGCGGACACGCGTCGATGCCACGCTGGCGGATTTCGCCGCCACGCTGCCTGCGGACGAAAGACAGACGCTGGCCCAGGCGTTGGCGGCCCGTCGCCACATCACAGTCCAAAAAGTCATGAGCGACTGAAACGCAGCGACGGATTTTTCGCGCTGCCGCGTTAAACCCTTGTACGCCTCGCCAATCTCGCCGAGGCAGGCTGAAACAAGGATCACTTATGCTGCGCATGACCAAAGCTGCACTGATCACCACCCTCGTGGCGATCTCGTTGTCAGGGTGCGTTATCGAACCCGTCCACCCTCGCCGACCACCACCGCCAGTCGAAGTCGTTCCGGTCATGCCCGCACCCGGTGCGCAGTGGATTGGCGGACACTATCGCTGGAGCGGTAACCAGTGGCTGTGGGTGCCGGGTCACTGGCGTCGAATCTGAGTCAAGCCCTCAGGCAGCGGACCTTGGCCTGCTGCTCAGGAGCGACGGTCCTTGCCGGACACAGAAGGCCCGCCGATGAACAGGCACCGATTGCCGGTGCCTGTCTATGGCAGCGCGGTCAAGCAGCGCTGAGGACCCGGGCCAGAGCGGCCCTGACCTTACCAATGCCGTTGTGCAGCGCCTGCTCGATTTCAGCCATGGTGATCACGGCTGAAGATTTACCTGCGGCCGGGTTCACCACCAGCGCCAGACAGGCGTAGTCCAGCTCCAGTTCACGGGCCAACGCCGCTTCGGGCATGCCGGTCATGCCGACAATGTCGCAACCATCGCGTTCCAGGCGCACGATCTCCGCCACCGTCTCCAGACGTGGGCCTTGGGTACAGGCGTACACGCCGAAATCGCTGAACGCGCACCCTTCTGCCGCCAAGGCCGCAATCAGGCGCGCACGCAACGGCTCGCTGTAGGGATAACTGAAGTCAATGTGCGTCACCTGCTCCAGGTCGTCCGCAAAAAAGGTGTGCTCACGCCCGCTGGTGTAGTCCACCAGGTCATGAGGAACGCAGAAGTGTCCGGTCCCCATGTCAGGGTGGATACCACCGACAGCGTTGACCGCCAGGATGGCTTGCGCGCCAGCCTGCTTCAATGCCCATAGGTTGGCGCGGTAATTGACTTTGTGTGGCGGAAAACGATGCGGTTGTCCGTGACGTGCAAGAAACATCACCTCACGACCGGCATACTCGCCCATCTGAATCTCACCTGACGGCGCGCCATACGGCGTATTCATTGGCAGCGACTGATGAATGGTCAAGCCTTCAAGCTGCGTCAGACCCGTGCCGCCGATAATCGCGTAAACAGTCATGGCCAGTCCTTAATCGATCAGTTGAGCCGCGCGCAAAGCGCCTAGCGCCGCGAGCCAGCGTGGGTGCTGGCGGTATTCAGTAGTGACCAGACCTTGTCCGCGCATCCGGGCCAGACGCGGGGGCACGCTGAGCTTCATCCGTTGCGCGGCGCTCAACGCGAGCTCAGCGGCCGCGCGGTCGTTACACACCAGCCCCATGTCACAGCCTGCCGTCAAAGCGGCTTCGATGCGGCTGGCGGCATCGCCAACCACGTGAGCACCGGCCATGGACAGGTCGTCACTGAAAATCACACCGTCGAAGCCCATTTCCCCGCGCAGAATGTCCTGCAGCCACCGACGAGAAAATCCCGCTGGCTGAGAATCGACTTGCGGGTAAATGACATGCGCCGGCATCACGGCCGCCAGTTGCTTGCTCAACCGCGCGAAGGGCACCAGATCGTTGGCGCGAATGGTTTCCAGGTTGCGTTCGTCATGGGGGATCGCCACATGGGAGTCGGCCTCGGCCCAGCCATGACCCGGAAAATGCTTGCCGGTGGCGGCCATACCGGCATCGTTCATGCCGCGAATGAAGGCGCCTGCCAACCGCGCCGCACGCTCCGGGTCGCCTTCGAATGAACGGCTACCCACCACGGCGCTGCGTTGATAGTCCAGATCAAGAACCGGCGCGAAGCTCAGGTCAAGCCCCACTGCCAGCACCTCGGTCGCCATCAACCAGCCACAATGTTCGGCCAGACATTCGGCGTTCGGGTGGTCCGCGATCGCACGCATCGCGGGCAAGCGGACGAAACCCTGACGCAGGCGCTGAACGCGACCGCCCTCCTGGTCCACGGCGAGCAGCAGGTCTGGACGAATGGCACGAATGGACGCACTCAGCTCGCGGACTTGCCGCGGGCTCTCGATGTTTCGCGCGAAGATAATCAGGCCGCCCACTTCGGGCTGACGCAGAAACTGACGGTCTTCGGACGTCAGCCAGGTACCGGCGATATCCACCATCAGGGAGCCTTGCAGGCCAGAACTCATATGAAGATCCTTCAACAACCGTTGCTCAGTGCGGCATGGTGAGGGATCAACGGGTGCGATGCAAATGCTCGCACCCTTCAACACGGCGGGAAGTGTGTGATCAGACTTTTGCCGGTGCGGGCGCGGTGCTTTTGTTGCGCGGCTTGAGCTGAGCGCTGATCATCGCGGCGTCGGTGACGCCGGTTTCGGCGCGCATGCCGGCAGCAAGAAATGGCACCATCAGCCGCATCACCTGCTCGATGGAGGTGTTGACGCCGAAGTCGGTCTCCGCAATGGCGCGCAGGGCCTTGATGCCGGACATGCTGAACGCCGCCGCCCCCAGCATGAAATGGACGCGCCAGAACAGTTCGATCGGCGGGATGCGCGGCGCGGCTTCGTTAACCAGCAGCATGTACCGGCGGAAAACCTTACCGTACATGTCTTCCAGATAACGCCGCAGGTGGCCTTGGCTCTGACTGAACGCCAGCCCCAACAAGCGCATGAAAATAGACAAATCATTGCCGCTTCGAGGCTGCACGACCAGAGCCTGCTCCACGAGCATTTCCAGCAGTTCCTCAAGCGTTGGCTTGTGTTCCGGCCGGGCCTGGCGCCGCTCGAGCTCTTTATCGAGGCTGGCACAAAAAGGCCCGAGAAACCGCGAGAAAACGGCTTGAATCAGCGCCTTTTTCGAACCGAAATGATAGTTGACCGCTGCGAGGTTCACCGACGCCTTGCTCGTGATCAGCCGCAGCGACGTTTCGGCAAAACCCTTTTCCGCGAACAGCTGCTCCGCAGCATCGAGAATTCGTTCAACTGTTTCCGACTGAGCCATGGTTAATCGCCTGACAAACACTTGTTTGAAACATACGTTTCAGCCGACGCCCTGTCAACCCTGGCTGTTCGTTTTATGTCCACTCAGTCACGCATTTAATCATATAAACCGGGGGGTTGAGTCACTCTCTCCCGAGGACTTCAGCCTTCCCGGAATCGCCGGCCCGGCAAGACCTTTAAAAAGGAGGATTGCCAAGACGCGATCACTGTATATAATCCCAGTCACTGTATAAAAAGCCAGAGCGATGCACATGATCAAACTGACGTCACGCCAAGCCGAGATTCTGGACTTCATCAAACGCTGTCTCGAAGACAACGGCTACCCGCCTACCCGCGCGGAAATCGCTCAGGAACTGGGATTCAAATCACCGAACGCTGCCGAGGAACATCTCAAGGCACTGGCACGCAAGGGCGCTATCGAAATGACGCCGGGCGCCTCTCGAGGCATCCGCATCCCTGGCTTTGAAGCCAAGACCGAAGAAAGCGGCCTGCCCATCATCGGGCGTGTCGCAGCGGGCGCACCGATTCTGGCCCAGCAACACATTGAAGAATCACTGGCGATCAATCCTGCGTTTTTCCATCCCAGCGCCGATTACCTGCTACGCGTTCACGGCATGAGTATGAAAGACGTCGGTATCCTCGATGGCGACCTGCTGGCGGTGCACACCACCCGCGAGGCCCGTAACGGCCAGATCGTCGTGGCACGGATCGGTGATGAAGTCACCGTCAAACGCTTCAAGCGTGAAGGCAGCAAGGTCTGGCTGATCGCCGAGAATCCTGATTTCGCCCCCATTGAAGTCAATCTGAAAGATCAGGATCTGGTCATCGAAGGACTGAGCGTTGGCGTCATTCGCCGTTAAGGAGAACGTTTATGCAGTTCCCACAGACACCGCAGCAACATGCACAACTGCCGCTGTTCGAAGCATTCATGGCACCCAACCTGCCGATGCTCGACGCTCCACTGCTTCAGATACCGGTATTGGACGATATCGTCGAATCGCCCTGGAGCAATGAGCCAGAAGTTTTCAGTGAACTGTCATTGCGCGGCGCTGCCGGAAACTGCCTGAACCTGCTCGCGCCTATCCTGCGTGACCTGAGCCAGGACACAAACGATCGTTGGCTCACCCTGATCGCGCCTCCCGCCAGCGTGACTCACGCCTGGCTGCGCGACGCAGGACTGAACCGGGAACGCATTATCATGATGCAGCCACGCGGCACGCAAAGCGCGCTGGAACTGACTCGCGAAGCCTTGCGCCTGGGCCGCAGCCACACCGTGGTGAGCTGGATCAATCCCATTTCCGGTCACGCACGCCAGCAACTGATCAGCGCAGCTCGAAGCGGAAGCGCACAGAGCCTGAACATCCGCCTTGGCTGAGACGCCTTGCAGACAGACGTGACGGATCAGGAATAGTAGAGGCTTCTTTCATCGCAAGAAGCCAGCAGACATCGCTGCAAGGAGGCCGATCCTGAACAGGAACGGCGCAGGATCAGTGCAGGACCCGAGGCCCCTCTTCTTCTTTGCTCAACTCGCCTTCGGCCAGGCGACCGGCCATCTGCACGCCCACGCTGAGCATCGCCTTGGCGACTTCCACGTGTTGACCTTGCAGAAACGCCTTGGCGTCCTCGGAGAAATTCAAAGTCACGAGCGACCCTTCATCCTCGGCGCGACGCAGTTCGATGCGGCCATCAGGCAGTTCAACAATTTCCAGAAAAGAGGTTGGCATCAGGACAGTTCTCCACGAAAGGCGGGCATTGTAACAGCCTGATGACTCATGCCCTAGCCCACCGATCATTCTGTGTCAGCACTCGCTCAACCCCTCCCGGAAGCGAATGGCGAGCCCCTTGAGCTGCTGACGCCAGCTTTCCATCTCCTCTCGGGTCAACGCCAGTTCCTCTTCTTCGTCGCCGCCGACAGCGATGATCAATGGCTGAGTGACATCCCCCTTCGGCTTTTTCGGGGCGCGAGGGGGCTGAAACAGCGCGTTGTAGGCCGCCAGCAATTGCGCCAGCCAGGTTTCACGCTGTTGTGCCAGCTCGACCAGTTCGGCCATTTCAGGAATGGCGATGGCCTCCAGCACCTGGGGGGTCAGCAGGTCCTCGGCGCGCGGAGAACTGGCCTGCGGCAAGCGATAGAAGCCCGCAATTTCATGGCACAGTCCCAGCAATGCGCCGTACAGATGAAACACGGCCGACTCGCGCTCGGCCTGCTCCAGCCCCTGAGCGTTCATGGCACGGCTTTCCCTGGCCCTGGTCATAGACTCCAGTGCCAGCCCGGCAAAAAAGATCTTCTGATTGGTGCGGGTATAGAGTTCATGAGCCATGACGATGGCCTCCACATCAATGAATTTGAACGAGCCAGCCAGGGTCAAAAAAATCCCCCGACGCACTGTGCACGCCGAGGGATCTTTTAACGCAAAGCGCCGAGGGTCGCCAGTCTGATTAGAATCAGGCTCGCACGATCAACGCTTGTCTTCGACCTTCCAGGTGCCGCCGTCGTAGAACGCGCGCCAGCCTGTCGGCTTGCCATCCACTTCGGTCTGCACATATTGCTCCTTGGACTTGCGGCTGTACCGAATCACCGCCGGACGGCCGTCAGGGTCTTTCGGCGGCGCTTCACACAGGAAGTGATACTTCGGATCGATCTCGTCCTTGTGCGGCAGGATTTCCAGCACCAATGGCGCGCGTGTCTCACGGTTTTTCGGGAACTGGCTGGCGGCCAGAAACAGACCCGAAGCGCCATCACGCAGGATGTAGGTGTCGTCGACCTTTTCGCACTTGAGCTCCGGCATTTTGACCGGGTCCATTTTGGGCGGTGCCGCTTCGCCGCTCTTCAGCAGCTTTCGCGTGTTCTTGCAGTTGGTGCAGCCGAAGAACTTGCCGAAACGGCCTGTCTTGAGCTGCATCTCGCCACCACACTTGTCGCATTCGACGCTCGGGCCTTCGTAGCCCTTGATGCGGTAGGTGCCTTCTTCGATCTCATAGCCGGTGCAATCCGGGTTGTTACCGCAGATGTGCAGCTTGTGCTTCTCATCCAGCAGGTAAGCGTCCATGGCCGTGCTGCACACCGGGCAACGGTGCTTGCCGCGCAGAACGCGAGATTCCGACTCGCCCTCGTCGTCTTCGGCAATTTCATCGCCCGGGGTCAGGTTGACGGTGGCCTTGCAACGCTCTTTCGGCGGCAGGCTGTAGCCCGAGCAACCGAGGAACACACCGGTCGATGCAGTGCGGATCTGCATCGGACGACCGCATACCTTGCACGGGATGTCGGTCATGACCGGCTGGTTGGCCCGCATGCCGCTGTCCGCGGCTTCAGCCACTTCCAGTTTTTTCTTGAAATCGCCGTAGAACTCGTCGAGCACGTTTTTCCAGTCGCGCTCGCCCTGCGCCACATCGTCGAGGTTCTCTTCCATGCCGGCGGTAAAGCCGTAGTCCATCAGGTTAGAGAAACTCTCGGACAGACGTTCAGTGACGATGTCACCCATCTTTTCCGAATAGAAACGGCGGTTGTGCAGCGCTACATAACCGCGATCCTGAATGGTCGAGATGATCGCCGCATAGGTCGACGGGCGACCGATACCGCGTTTTTCCATCTCCTTGACCAGGCTCGCTTCTGAGTACCGCGCGGGTGGCTTGGTGAAATGCTGGCTCGGGTCGAGCTTGATCAGCTTCAGGGTATCGCCCTGGGCCATGTCCGGCAGCACGTCGTCGTCGCCTGGCTTGCTCATCTGAGGCAACACACGGGTGTAGCCGTCGAACTTGAGGATACGGCCTTTGGCGCGCAGCTCGAAATCACCAGCAGCCACACTGACCGTGGTCGACAAGTACTGCGCCGGTGGCATCTGACAGGCCACGAATTGACGCCAGATCAGCTCATACAGGCGCTCAGCGTCACGCTCCATGCCCGACAGCTTGCTCGGATGGGTGTTGACGTCGGAAGGACGAATCGCTTCGTGAGCCTCCTGAGCGCCTTCCTTGCTGCTGTAAACATTCGGCGAGTCAGGCAGGTACTTCTTGCCGAACTCGTTTTCGATGTACGTGCGCGCCATGGCCACAGCGTCAGCCGACAGGTTCGTCGAGTCGGTACGCATGTAAGTGATGTAGCCCGCTTCGTACAGACGCTGGGCCATCATCATGGTTTTCTTCACGCCGTAGCCCAGACGATTGCTCGCGGCCTGCTGCAGCGTGGAGGTGATGAACGGTGCCGACGGTTTGCTGCTGGTCGGTTTGTCTTCACGCTTGGCGATGCTGTAGGAGGAAGCCTTGAGCTTTTCCAGCGCCGCCATGGCCTGCGCTTCGTTCAGCGGTTTGAAGGCTTCGCCATTCTCGCGGGCCACTTCGAAACGTACGTTGGCGCCCTTGGCGGTGCCCAGATCAGCGTGGACCTCCCAGTACTCTTCCGGGATGAACGCTCGAATCTCGCGCTCACGTTCGACCACCAGCTTCACGGCAACGGACTGTACGCGACCTGCCGACAGGCCACGGGCGATCTTCTGCCACAACAGTGGCGAAACCATGTAACCCACGACGCGGTCGAGGAAGCGGCGCGCCTGCTGGGCATTGACGCGATCGATGTCCAGCTCGCCCGGCTTGGAAAAGGCTTCCTGGATGGCTTTCTTGGTGATCTCGTTGAACACCACGCGCTTGTAACGATCGTCGTCACCACCGATGGCTTCGCGCAGGTGCCAGGCGATGGCTTCCCCTTCGCGGTCCAAGTCCGTCGCGAGGTAGATGGTGTCGGCATCCTTGGCCAACCGGCGTAGCTCATCGATCACCTTCTCCTTGCCGGGAAGGATTTCGTACTTGGCTTTCCAGCCATGTTCCGGATCGACGCCCATGCGCGCCACGAGCTGGCGCTTGGCCTTTTCTTTGGGCGACAGCGCAGGCGCTTCAGACGCGGTCTTGCCACGCTTGGCAGCAGGCTCTTTGGCGGCGCTCGCCGAACCGCTGGTGGGCAGGTCTCGGATATGGCCGATACTCGACTTCACCACGTACTGGCTGCCCAGATACTTGTTGATGGTCTTGGCCTTAGCCGGGGATTCCACAATGACCAGCGATTTGCCCATGGATCGGAAAATTCCTAATGCGAGAAAAAAGACGTTGGAGCCGTCGAGGCCCCGCTATATATAGTGGCTACAAGGTGAGGTCAAGCAGAGGCTACTGCAAGGTCTCGCCTTACGACCTTGAAAAACGGTCAGGTTCGGCCTGGACCAAAGCAAAGCGCGGCACGTGCTCGCCGTCAACCTCGACCGACTCCAGAAACATGCTCAAGGGTCGAACCCACAAGCCGTATTCACCGTACAGCGCCTGATAGAACACCACTTCCTCTTCCGTCTCGGAATGCTTCGCGACACCGAAAACACGGTATTCGGGGCCTTTATAGTGGCGATAGAGACCTGGCTGTAACTGCATGGTGCGGACCTCACGGATTGACGCGAAAAAAACTTTCTAAAAACATTTCTCAAGAAAAACAAAAGCCGGGGCACCAGGCCCCGGCTTGCACACTCAGACCGGTTAAACGCGTTCGAACACGGTCGAGATGCCTTGGCCCAGGCCAATACACATGGTAGCAACACCCAAAGTGCCGCCTTTCTGCTTCATGACATTGAGCAAGGTGCCGGAAATACGCGCTCCCGAACAACCGAATGGGTGACCCAACGCGATAGCGCCGCCGTGCAGGTTAACCTTCTGGTCCATCTTGTCGAGCACTTTCAGATCTTTCAGTACCGGCAATGCCTGGGCAGCGAACGCTTCGTTGAGTTCGAAGTAGTCGATATCACCGATAGCAAGGCCCGCGCGCTTGAGGGCTTTCTGAGTCGCTGGAACCGGTCCGTAACCCATGATCGCGGGGTCGACACCGGCGACCGCCATGGAGCGGATCACCGCCATCGGCTGAATGCCCAGATCCATCGCACGCTGACCGGACATGACGATCATGCACGAGGCACCGTCCGTGATCTGCGAAGACGTACCTGCCGTCACGGTACCACCTTTCGGGTTGAAGGCAGGCTTGAGGGCCGCCAGACTTTCCAGGGTGGTTTCGGGACGGATGGTCTCGTCGAAGTCATACATCTTCAGGAAGCCGTTCTCGTCATACCCTTGCATCGGGATGATTTCATCCTTGAAGTTGCCTTCAACCGTGGCCTGGTGCGCCAGACGGTGCGAACGCACGCCGAACGCGTCCTGCGCTTCACGGGTGATGCCGTGCATCTTGCCGAGCATTTCGGCCGTCAGCCCCATCATGCCCGAGGCTTTCGCGGCATACAGCGACATGTGCGGGTTGGGATCGACGCCATGCATCATGCCGACGTGGCCCATGTGTTCGACACCCCCGATGACGAAGACGTCACCGTTGTTGCTCATGATCGCCTGGGCCGCCGTGTGCAGCGCGCTCATGGACGAACCACACAGGCGGCTGACCGTCTGCGCAGCGGAGGTGTGCGGGATCTGGGTCATCAGCGATGCCATGCGCGCAATGTTCCAGCCCTGCTCCAGGGTCTGGTTGACGCAACCCCAGATCACGTCCTCGACTTCCGCCGGATCGACTTTGCTGTTGCGCTCCAGCAGTTTGCTGATCAAGTGCGCCGACATGTCTTCAGCGCGGGTATTGCGGTGCATGCCACCCTTGGAGCGGCCCATCGGGGTGCGACCGAAGTCGACAATCACGACGTCTCTCGGATTCAAGCTCATATTTTCACCTGTTCGTTGGGCACTTAACCGAAGAAGCGCTGGCCGGTCCTGGCCATTTCGCGCAGCTTCGCAGTGGGGTGGTACAGAGCGCCCAAATCAGCGTATTGGTCAGCCAGGGCAACGAATTCAGCGACACCGATCGAATCGATGTAACGCAGCGCACCGCCACGGAACGGAGGGAAACCGATACCGTAGATCAGGCCCATGTCGGCCTCGGCCGCCGTGTCAACGATGCCGTCTTCCAGGCAACGCACGGTTTCCAGGCACAGCGGGATCATCATCCAGTTGATGATGTCTTCGTCAGTGACCTCGCGCTGCTCGTAAATGACCGGCTTGAGCACTTCCAGAACAGAAGCGTCGACGACCTTCTTCGGCTTGCCTTTCTTGTCGGTCTCGTAAACGTAAAAGCCTTTGCCGTTCTTCTGACCGAGGCGATTGGCCTCGTACAGCGCATCAACTGCTGAACGACGGTCATCCTTCATGCGATCCGGGAAACCTTCGGCCATCACATCACGGCCATGATGACCGGTGTCGATGCCGACGACGTCCATCAGGTACGCAGGGCCCATCGGCCAACCGAACTTCTCCATTACCTTGTCGATGCGCACGAAATCCACGCCAGCGCTGACCAGCTTGGCGAAACCGCCGAAGTACGGGAACAGAATACGGTTGACCAGGAAGCCCGGGCAGTCGTTGACCACGATCGGGTTCTTGCCCATTTTCTTGGCGTAAGCCACGGTGGTCGCCACCGCCACTTCGCTGGACTTCTCGCCACGGATGACTTCAACCAGCGGCATCATGTGCACCGGGTTGAAGAAGTGCATGCCGACAAAGTTTTCCGGACGCTTGAGCGCTTTTGCCAACAGGCTGATGGAGATCGTCGACGTGTTGGACGCCAGAATGGTGCCCTCGGCGACCTGACCTTCCACTTCGGACAACACCGCCTGCTTGACCTTAGGGTTCTCGACCACCGCTTCGACGACCAGATCGACGTGGCCGAAATCGCCGTAGGAGAGCGTCGGACGAATCGCATTCAGCGCTTCCGCCATCTTCGCGGGGGTCAGACGGCCCTTTTCGACACGCTTGCCCAGCAGCTTCGACGCTTCGTTCAGGCCCAGTTCGATGGCCTCTTCACGAATGTCCTTCATCAGGATCGGCGTGCCTTTGACCGCCGACTGGTAAGCGATGCCGCCGCCCATGATGCCAGCGCCCAACACGGCCGCCTGCTTCACGTCCCTGGCCACTTCGTCGTAGATTTTGGCTTTCTTCTTCAGTTCCTGATCGTTGAGGAACAGACCGATCAGACTTTCGGCAGCCGATGTCTTGGCCATTTTCACGAAACCGGCAGCCTCGACTTCCAGCGCCTTGTCACGACCGAAGTTGGCGGCTTTCTGGATGGTCTTGATTGCTTCGACCGGGGCCGGGTAGTTCGGGCCGGCCTGACCGGCAACGAAACCTTTGGCGGTTTCGAAGGCCATCATCTGCTCGATGGCGTTCAGTTTGAGCTTGTCCAGCTTCGGCTGGCGCTTGGCCTTGAAGTCGAACTCGCCCGAAATCGCGCGCTTGATCAGGTCCAGCGCCGCTTCCTGAAGCTTCTCTGGCGCAACAACAGCATCGACCGCGCCCACTTTCAGGGCATCTTCCGCACGATTGTCCTTGCCGGAAGCAATCCACTCGACAGCGTTATCGACGCCAATCAGGCGCGGCAGGCGAACGGTGCCGCCGAAACCCGGATAGATCCCCAGCTTGACCTCTGGCAGCCCGATTTTGGCGGTTGCAGACATGACCCGGAAGTCGGCAGCCAGGCACATCTCCAGGCCGCCACCCAGCGCGATACCATTGATGGCTGCGAGGGTTGGCACGTTCAGGTCTTCGAAGTCGCTGAAGATCTTGTTCGCTTCAAGGTTTCCGGCAACCAGTTCGGCGTCAGGCAGCTTGAAGTTATCGACGAATTCGGTGATGTCGGCACCGACGATGAAAACGTCCTTGCCGCTGGTGACGATGACGCCTTTGACTGAGCCATCGGCCTTGATGGCATCGACAGCCTGACGCAGGTCGTTGAGGGTGAGACGATTGAACTTGTTGACGGACTCACCCTTGAGGTCGAATTTCAGTTCGACGATGCCACTTTCAAGAGCCTTAACCGTGATGGCTTTACCTTCGTAAATCATCAACTGATCTCCACGATATGGAAGCTGAACAATACGCGTCAGACGCTGAGAATCCGGCGAAAAACACGACGTTTCTGTCGACGTACACGCCAAACGCCAGCACCCCGTCGACGCGATTCAGGCGTCTGTAAGAGCATTCCTACGGCAAACGCTCAATTCATACGCCCGTTTGATTTGGGTGCGCCTACCTTCTGCCATATTCCAGCAATTGTCAATTCACGCGACAGCGGACAAAACCGGCAAAACACAGGCAAAAGACACCTCTGATCAACCGACATTCAGCGCAATGATCGTGTTGAGCGATCAGCAGGGGTAATAAACATGAGAAGCGACGACTGGCGTGCTTTTATTGAAAAATAATCGGATCCACAGCAGACAAATGCACCATTAAGGTCTACATTCAGCGCACTGCGCATCAAGACGGGTCGTTTTTCGGAAGCGGCGTGTCACGAATCTGGACGTCGATTGCGGCATTGCACCGCAAAGCGCCACGAATTATCGGCCTGCCTGGCCAACCCCCAGCCCGATGTTGTTATCGGGCTTTTTAATGCCTGCGATTTGACCAAATGGCCCGGTTTGAGGTCATGCCAGCGCCTTCAGCACAGCGGTAATACTGTGCAACACTTCCGTTTCGCCCCGCTCCCCCCAATACAGTGCAATCAGCTGCTTGCCCGCCTCGACTTTGTAGGCATCGGGCGGTAGCGTCAGCAAATGCGGCAGCACGCGTGCATCTTCACAGGGCTCACGCCACTGATTCACCCAGTTTCCGGGCGTGGTCTGCCAGTAACTCCACGTATCCGGTTCGCGCGCACGTCGAGGCCGATGGTATTGCGCGCATGGGCTCGGCGGCTCGACGGGCAGCCAGTGCGGCCAGTCTTGAGGGATCAATTGCATCGCCAGCCCCATGCGCCGTGCCTCAATGCGCATGGCCATCCGGCCGCTCTGGGAGCGGGACGGCCGCAGCCATACCAATGGACTCAAAACCACCGCAACGATTGACAGCACTATCCACACCGTCATATGTGTATGCCCCTGCTGCGGGGAGCAGCGGACAACACGTAAAGGCTTGCCATGAGGCGCGTGAAAAAAGCCATAATCAAAACCATCGCAAACCTCAGAAGGAACATCCCATGTCCTATAAACATATTCTGGTAGCCGTGGACCTCACTGAAGAGTGCGACCCTGTTATCAAGAAGGCGATCGGCCTGGCCATCGGCAGCGAAGCAAAGTTGTCGCTGGTGCACATCGTGGAGCCGATGGCCATGGCCTTTGGTGGCGATGTACCGATGGACCTTTCGCAACTGCAGCAACAGCAGTTTGACCAGGCGAAGGAAAAGCTTGCAGCCCTGAAACTGAAATACCCCGACGTACACACCGGCGACAGCCACCTGACCTATGGCCAGCCTCGTCAGGAAATCCACAACCTGGCCAAGGAGCACAACGTCGACTTGATCGTGGTGGGCAGCCACGGCCGTCACGGCCTTTCGCTGTTGCTCGGCTCTACCGCCAACGACGTGCTGCACGGCGCACCTTGCGACGTACTGGCGGTGCGCCTGGTCAAACGCGCCGAGTAACGGGCGGCTTCAACCAAAAGCCCGAACCCTTGAAGGGGCTCGGGCTTTTTTGTTGCCAGGTGTCAGCGGGTTACTCGTCCAGCTCAGCCCAGCGCTCAACCAGCGCTTCCAGTTCGCTGTTCATCTGTTCAAGGGACGCAAGCACCTTGGTCGTCTCCGCGGCAGGACGCTGATAGAAAGCGGGGTCAGCGATTTGCGCCTCAACCGCCGCGATCTGCTGCTCCTTGGCATCGATCTCGCCTGGAAGAGCCTCAAGCTCGCGCTGCAGCTTGTAGCTCAGTTTTTTCTTCGTGACGGGCGCAGCCTCCTGCACGGGGGCCGGAGCGGCCACCGGTTCGACAATCGCCGAATTCAGGTCGGCCTTGCCGGACTTGCTCTCGGTCACGCCCAGCAGACGCGGGGAGCCGCCCTGACGCAGCCAGTCCTGATAACCCCCGACGAACTCCCGCACCTTGCCCTCGCCTTCGAATACAAGGGTGCTGGTGACGACGTTGTCGAGGAATGCCCGGTCGTGACTGACCATCAGCACGGTGCCCTTGAAGGTCAACAGCACCTCTTCGAGCAGCTCCAGCGTTTCAACGTCCAGGTCGTTGGTCGGCTCGTCGAGGACCAGCAGGTTGGCCGGCTTGCTGAACAGCTTGGCCAGCAGCAAACGCGCACGCTCACCACCCGAGAGCGCCTTGACCGGCGTACGCGCGCGTTGCGGGCTGAACAGGAAATCGCCGAGATAGCTCAGCACGTGGCGGCTCTGACCGTCGATGTCGATGAAATCGCGACCTTCCGCGACGTTGTCGATCACGGTCTTTTCCAGATCGAGCTGATGACGCAACTGATCGAAATAGGCGACGTCCAGGCGTGTCCCGACTTCCACCGTGCCGCTGGTGGGCTGGAGGCTGTCCAGCATCAACTTGAGCAACGTGGTCTTGCCGGTACCGTTGGCGCCCAGCAGACCAATGCGGTCTTCGCGCTGCAGCACCATCGAGAAATCCTTGATCAGCATCGGACCGCCCGGGTGCGCGAAACTGACGTTTTCCAGGACCATGACCTGTTTGCCCGACTTGTCGGCAGTGTCCAGCTGGATATTGGCCTTGCCCGTGCGCTCACGGCGCTCGCTGCGCTCTACACGCAACGCCTTGAGGGCACGGACACGGCCTTCGTTACGGGTACGACGGGCCTTGATGCCCTGGCGAATCCACACTTCTTCCTGGGCCAGACGCTTGTCGAACAGCGCGTTCGCCGTTTCTTCCGCTGCGAGCATCGCCTCCTTGTGGACCAGGAAGCTGGCGTAATCGCCGTTCCAGTCGATCAGACCGCCACGATCCAGCTCGAGAATGCGGGTCGCGAGGTTCTGCAGGAAAGACCGGTCGTGCGTGATGAACAACACGGCGCCCTGGAATTCCTTGAGCGCTTCTTCCAGCCAGGCAATGGCGCCGATGTCCAGATGGTTGGTCGGTTCGTCGAGCAGGAGCAAATCAGGTTCGGACACCAGTGCCTGCGCGAGCAGGACGCGACGACGCCAGCCACCGGACAGTTCAGCAAGGGTTTTGTCGGCAGGCAGTTGCAGGCGGCTGAGGGTACTGTCGACCAGTTGCTGCAGGCGCCAGCCGTCACGGGCTTCGAGGTCCGACTGCACGTGCATCAGCTTGTCGAGGTCTTCGGCAGTAACGATGTTCTGGCTGAGATGATGGTACTCAGCGAGCAAGGCCCCCACCCCGTCAAGGCCTTCGGCCACAACGTCGAACACGGTGCGGCCGTCGGCCACCGGCAATTCCTGGGGTAACTCGCCGATTTTCAGACCAGGTGCGCGCCATACGCTGCCGTCATCGGGCAATTGAACGCCCTTGACCAGCTTCAGCATGCTGGATTTACCGGTGCCATTACGACCGATGATGCAGACCCGCTCTCCACGGGCGATCTGCCAGGACACCTTGTCCAACAAGGGCATGGCGCCGAACGCAAGGGACACATCGGTGAATTTGAGCAGGGTCATGAGCTTCTCCAAAAACCGGGCGCGCATTCTACCTGAGATAGCGCATGGATTGGGCGGGATTCGACGGTGGGTTGAGAATCCCAAGCCAGCCACCTGCTTGAACTGCAAGTATTTGTTTCCATGCCCCCCTCGCCCACACCTTCGCGCTTCAACCCGCGCTGGCAAAAGGCTAAGCTAGCGGCACTTTTCACGGTTCATCTGCACGGAAGTCTCATGCGCAGTCGTTTGTTCAGCCTTTTGTCCTGCCTGCTTCTGTCGGCCACCGCCGCCCAGTCTGTCCAAGCGGTCGATATCACCACCCAACGTCAATATTACGATCAAGCCAAACGCGCGCTGGCCAAAGGCGATGCCGGCCCGTATCGCATGTACGGCGCAGCGCTGGCGGACTACCCTCTCGAACCCTACCTGGCGTACGACGAGCTGACGGCTCGCCTCAACACCGCAAGCAACGACGAAGTCGAAAAATTTCTCGCCGATCATGGCGACCTTCCGCAGGCCAACTTCATGAAGTTGCGGTGGTTGCGTCTGCTGGCCTCACGAGGCGACTGGCAACCGTTCGTCAAGTATTACGATCCCAAACTCAACTTCGTCGAGCTCGACTGCCTTTACGGGTCCTACCAGCTCAGCCACAACTTGCGTTCGGAAGGCTACGCCAACGCCGAAAAGATCTGGATGACGGGCAAGACCCTGCCAGCGGCGTGTGACACACTCTTCACGCAATGGGCGGTCGAAGGCCAACTGACCGAGCAGAAGCGCTGGCAACGCGCGAAGCTCGCGGCACAAGCGCGCAATTACGCGCTGGCCAACCAGTTGGTGAACAGCATGACCACGCTGGCACCCCAAGGCCGCTTGCTGATCGCGGTGGCCCAGAAGCCGGAGATGGTCAACAATCAAAGCCAGTTCATGCCTGCGGACGAAGCCATGTCCGACGTGGTCGGCCTGGGCCTGAGACGCCTGGCCAAGCAGGATCCGCAACGCGCGATGGAGCTTCTGGACAGCTACGCTCCGAAGCTGCATTTCTCGCATGAAGAGCAAGTGCAGATCGCCAAGGAAATCGGCCTGACGCTGGCGCGCAGTTACGATGGTCGCGCCCTGGAGGTGATGACCAAATACGACCCTGACCTGCGTGACAACACCGTTACGGAATGGCGTCTGCGCCTGTTGCTGCGTCTGGGTCGCTGGAACGACGCGTACGAACTGACCCGGCGACTGCCTCAGGATCTGGCCACGACGAACCGCTGGCGCTACTGGCAGGCGCGCGCGCTGGAGTTGTCGCAACCCAACAACCCGCAGTTACCCGCGCTTTACCGAGCCGTCTCCAAGGAGCGTGATTTCTACGGCTTCCTTGCCGCCGATCGCACTCACACCCCGTACATGTTGAACAACAAGCCGCTCATGCTGAGCCAGGCCACGATGAACAAAGTCCGCAACACGCCGGGCGTGCGTCGGGCCATGGAGTTCTATGAACGTGGAGAGGTGGTGAATGGCCGTCGCGAGTGGTACCACGTGACCCGGCGCTTCACCCGGGACGAGATGGTCGCTCAGGCCAAACTGGCATATGACATGCACTGGTACTTCCCGGCCATCCGAACCATCAGCCAGGCGCAATACTGGGACGACCTCGACATCCGGTTTCCCATGGCGCATCGGGACACCCTGGTGCGTGAAGCGCAGCTCCGCGGCCTGCACTCCAGTTGGGTATTCGCCATTACGCGCCAGGAAAGTGCGTTCATGGACGACGCGCGGTCAGGCGTCGGTGCCAGCGGTCTGATGCAGCTGATGCCGGCGACTGCCAAGGAGACAGCACGCAAGTTCAGCATCCCCCTGGCCTCCCCGGCTCAGGTGCTGGATCCGGACAAGAACATTCAACTGGGTGCGGCTTATCTGAGTCAGGTGCATGCGCAGTTCAACGGCAACCGGGTGCTTGCTTCGGCGGCGTACAACGCAGGTCCTGGGCGTGTCCGGCAGTGGCTAAAAGGCGCGAATCATTTGTCGTTCGACGTGTGGGTCGAGAGCATTCCGTTCGACGAGACTCGCCAGTACGTGCAGAACGTGCTGTCGTATGCGGTGATCTACGGCCAGAAGCTGAATGCGCCGCAGCCGCTGGTGGATTGGCATGAGCGGTTTTTTGATGATTTTTGAGCCGTGAAGGCTTGAGCAGAAGGGCCGATCATGCCAGCGTGATCGGCCCTTTTTTATAGGCTGGCTGGGGCTGGTTTCGTATCTACCCAGAGACGGCTCAAATACTCACTCCAGCACTTCAACCTCCATCCCCACTTCCACAACGCCCGGCCCGTCATTCACCATGTTCTGCCCAAACCACACCTGCCCCTCTTTCTCACGATAGGTCTTCAAGGTGCTCAGCGGTTCACGGTCTTCACTGCGTTCGCCCGTGGCCGGGTCAATCGTTGTCAGAATGCAACGCGAACATCCCTTGAGCAGCCGAAATTCCACCTCACCGATGCGAATACGCTTCCAGCCATCTTCCGCAAACGCCTCAGCCCCCTCCACCACCAGATTCGGACGAAACCGGAGCATCTCCTGAGGCCGACCGATTTTTGCCGACAGATCGTCCAGCGACGCCTGACCGATCAACAACAGGGGAAAGCCGTCAGCGAACCCGACCTTGTCCTCGACGGTGCCATAGCCGGACGGCAGCCAGCGCGCGCGCTCCTGCGGGATATGCACCATCCGGGCAGGCTTGCCGATGAACTCACTGACCCAACGCGCTGCTTCGTCGCCGGCATCGGGCACGCGCAAGGTGTCACGCCAGACGGTCACGCCGCGCAGATTGGCCTCCACATCCTCCGGCAACGCAACGTCCAGCGCCGCGATACCCGGCGCCGACAGCGTCACGCCACCGTGAGCATTCCACAGGACGGATAGCTGGGACATCTGCGGTAAGGCGCGCTGGGTAAAAAACCGACCGTTGCTCTCCTCGACCAGCATCCAGCGTCGATCACCCGTCAATCCCAATGCGTCGAAGCTGGCCTGCTGCAGCGGCTCGGCCTTGCAGGATTTCAGGGGATACCGATACAGCGCACTGATATGCAACATGAACGCGTCCTTGAAGTAATGAGCGCAAAGCCATCACTGTATACGAGGGAATGCCTCAAGGATCGATACAGATACAAAAAAGCCCCTTCATACAGCAAGGGGCTTGAAACGCGTCCAGGCGGATCAGAGGTCGAGCATCAGACGCTCGCGCACCACGTCCACGAGTTTGTCCGGCTGGAACTTGGAGAGGAAATTGTCGCAACCGACCTTCTTCACCATGGATTCGTTGAAGCTGCCGGACAATGACGTATGCAGAACCACGTACAGACCGCGCAGACGCGGATCCTGGCGGATTTCGGTGGTCAGCCGGTAGCCATCCATTTCAGGCATTTCCGCATCAGTGAACACCATGAGCAACTTGTCAGTCACGACCTCACCCGCATCCGCCCAGCCTTTGAGCATATTCAAGGCCTTGAGTCCGTCGCTGGCCACATGCATTTTTATGCCGAGTTGAGACAAGGTGTCGCGCAACTGCGAAAGCGCTACGTTCGAATCATCGACCAGCAGCACTTCACGACCGCGCGCACGCTCCAGGACAGGGTCGTCCAGCTTGTCGCGGGACACCTTCGCACTGTAAGGAACGATTTCCGCCAGCACCTTTTCGACGTCGATGATTTCGACCAGTTGGTCGTCGACCTTGCTGATAGCGGTCAGGTAATGCTGGCGGCCTGCACTGCTGGGCGGAGGCAGGATGGCTTCCCAGTTCATATTGACGATGCGGTCGACGCCGCCCACCAGGAACGCCTGGACCGAGCGGTTGTACTCGGTAACGATGATCGTGCTCGATGAGCCCGGGATCAGCGGACGCATGCCGATGGCCTGAGACAGATCAATCACAGGAAGGGTCTGACCACGCAGATTCACCACGCCACAGACGAACGGGTGGCGTTGCGGCATCAGTGTCAATTTGGGCAGTTGCAGCACTTCCTGCACCTTGAACACGTTAATGGCGAACAATTGTCGACCTGCCAGGCGGAACATGAGAATTTCCAGGCGGTTCTCACCCACCAGCTGTGTTCGTTGATCTACTGTGTCGAGAATGCCAGCCATTGGTTGCTCCTGGAGCAGGTTCTAGTAAGTCCGCCTTCCCTTTATCGGCAGAGCCGGTGCAGACCTTAATCGAGAAAAATGCCCGACGGCATAATTGATATCACATTAACATCATGCTTTACTGGTCTGCATCTGACGCGCTCAAAATACCCAGACCGTCAAAGACTCTCGCCTGACCTGCAGACGCCCTCAATGCGGCCCCCTAGGGGTATTCCCTAACGACAATCAGGGCAAACCTGATATTCGCGGTTTCTAATAGCCATTATTGTGACGCCATTCTCATTGAATGAATGGAGTCAGGTACGTGGTCGCGTTCGTGGAATCCCCCGATCCCCTCGTCAAAACAGTGATAACGGACGGGATGGTCTGGACTGCGGCATGGGGTATCGCACACGAATGCACCTCGCTGACTGCACTCAAATCACAACAATCAGAAACGCCCTACAGACTTTCAATTGCCTTCAACATTAACTTTGGGCCACTCGCCCCCTGCGACCTTGATTCGCTGTCCATGAAGAGTGGAGATTTCACATGCTGAACGGCAATGAGTGGCATCAACTGCACAGTGATTTTCTCAGCGACGCCCAGCAACTGATGGGCCGCGCAGACGAATGCCTGAGTCACCTGGAACTGATCGGTGACGACAAGGATGCGATCGAGTGCCTGCTGGGCACGCTGCAACAGATCGCGGGCAAATCAGACGCCGCACAGGTCCAGCCGATCGCCAGCTTTGCCAGGCAACTGCGCTACTTGCTGTACTTCGCCGGTGCTGCTGGACGTCTGCAACCCAAAGCACTGGTTTCCTTGCGCCAATGCCTGTCGTTGCTGTCATGGCAGGTTGAACTGGTCGATCCACTCACCGGCCAGTTACCGCTGGACGACAGCGAGCAGCGGCACCTGCTGGAGCAGTTCGGCTGCTGTTGCGGCATCGGCCAGGTTGAAAGCGCCGGCGTCGCTGTCGAGTGGCCCGCCCCTCTGACCGTGGCTCGTTCGGAAACCGCCTTTGGCGAACGCGCTGAACGCTCGAACGCACTGTGAGTCTCTCCACCCCTGCGCCCTGCCACTCATGTTTGCCAGGGCGGCGACATACCTGCGAGCGTCCTGTGTCGCCTCGTCATTGACTCAATCAAGCGCGGCAAGCCTGCGTCTTTACGCAGCATTGAAACGTGGCGAGCGACACGTCGAAGTTCTGTATTACGGGTCGCCGCTTATATTCCGCCGAGCATTTATCTGCACTATCGTTCCAATCATGAATCCTGACTGACAGGACAACCCTTTCGCGTGCGTTATTCGCACCCGACGCTTAATAAGACCGGCATTTAAGGTAAGATCGGCGGCCGCAAATGAACGCGGGAAGTTTGCGAATACCTTATTCCTGTTTAAAGTCGACTCCTGTTTTTTGAACGCACGTATAAAAGGTGAGCAGACGCGCGCTGCACTGTTGACCACGTTAAGTGACCTGACAAGTACCGTCAGGTATCCGCAACAATTATCCGATGGCTTCATCCGCTATGCATGGCAGCAACAAGATCTTTACGTTATGGCCTATGAGCTCGAACACCCTGCTTCGGCGAGTCGCGATAGTCTGTCTCGCGATAACCGCGTGCAATGTCGCCGCTTTTTTCCTGGACGACGGCCTTTCGTCGGCGCTGGCGCTCGTTAACACCTTCGCCTTGCTGGGCATTTGTTACGGCGTGAGTCGCCCCAGCAAGACCATTCAGTTCCAGCCTCAGGAACTGGCCGATCACATGCTGCAGGTCCAGGAAACGGAGCGCCATCGCCTCAGCCGCGAACTGCATGACGATATCGGCCAGATGCTGACCGCCGCCAAGCTGCAGAGTGACTGGTTGCAACGCCGGGCGCCCGAGGAACTGCATCCCCACTGCATGATGCTCAACAACATCCTCGACGAAACGCTGGCCAAGGTGCGAGACGTGTCGGCCATCCTGAATCCTCGACAGTTGGCAAGCCTGGGACTCGAAGCGAGTCTGCGCGCGCACCTCGTGCGCACGTTGGCGGACACGCCGGTGCTCTGGAGCCTGGAATGCCACCAGCGTCTGTCGGGTATTCCCGAGGAGATGGCCGTCGCGGCATTTCGCATCACCCAGGAAGCGGTCACCAATATGCTGCGCCACGCCCAAGCGAAAAACCTGGTGGTGCGCATCCAGCGCCGTCCCGAAGGCCTGGCGCTGAGCATTTCAGACGACGGGCTCGGATTTTCGCCCGCCGCCAATCCGGGTCAACAAGGACAGCGCGGCATGGCGGGGATGGTCGAGCGGGCCACCCTGCTCGGCGGGCACCTGACGGTGGAAAGCGAGCCCGGCCGAGGCACTCACATTCAAGCCCTGTTTCCCTGGGCGCCCCGCGCCCGGGAGCGCGCCGATATAAGCAAGCACTCATGACCTGCACATTACTTCTGGTAGACGACCACGCACTGATTCGCGCGGGTGTTCGCGCATTGGTTTCCGACATCCCTGGCTATCAGGTCATCGGCGAAGCGTCCGATGGCGAGCACCTGCTGGAGATCACACTGGAACTGAAGCCGGACATTATCCTGCTCGACATTTCAATGAAAGACAGCAACGGACTGGACGCGCTGGAGCGGCTGCACAAAGCGCTGCCTCACAGCAAGGTGTTGATCTTGTCGATGCACACGGAGCCGCAGATGATCATGCGAGCACTGGAAGGTGGCGCCCATGGCTACTTGCTCAAGGACGCCACCGGCATCGAGATCGAGCAAGCCCTGGAGGCGTTGCGTAACGATGAACGCTACCTCAGCCCCGCCATCGCACACACGGTGATCAACCAGGCATTGGTCAGCACCCAGTCGAACAGGGCGGAGCCAGTCGAAAACCACAACCTCACGGCACGCCAGCTGGAAATCCTTCGCCTGATCGTTCGCGGCAAATCAACCCGGGAAATCGCGGCCGGCCTGAACCTCAGCGTCAAGACCGTCGAGACCCACCGATCGCAGATCATGAAACGGTTGCAGATCTACGACGTGGCGGGCCTGGTGCTGTTCTGCGTGAGGGAGCAGATCATCAGTCTGGACGATTGACGTCGGCTGCGCGCGCAAACGTTTCAACAACGTGCAGCAGGAGTTACGTAATCCGGTTCGACTGCCCCAACAAGGGTGAATGCGCGGGCAGGTGAATGCGCAGCGCCCCGGGACGCGCTTCGAAGCGCAGGTTTTCGCCGCGCAGAGGTTCACCGTCCAGGTTGATGTCCAGGCCTTCGGCTGACTTCAACTCGACCCACGGCAAGCGCGCGCGCACGAACAGGTTGTCGATCCCCAACCCACCCTCCAGCAAGCGCTTGAGCGTACCGACCACTTCCTGCGGTGCCGGCAGAATGCTGATGTCGAGCAGACCGTCGTCCGCCAGCGCGTTCGGGCATAGCGGATGCCCGCCCCCTGCCTGCCGTCCATTGCCAATTCCCAGCGCGAGCAGGTCGCCGCGCCAATGGAAATCCGGACCGCTCAATTCGCCGTAAGCCGATTTCAACTCACTGAAACGCGTCAGCCCTGTAAACAGATACGCCGCGCCGCCCAGCACCTTTTTCAGGTCTTCAGAAGTATTGGCGGTGACCTGACTGCCAAACCCGCCCGTGGCCATATTGAGGAACAACTGGCCGTCGACAGCGCCCATGTCGACAACGCGCGCCGGTACATCCAGCAGATCGAGGGCGCGTTCGATTTCCAGCGGGACGCCGGCAGAACGGGCGAAATCATTGGCAGTGCCCAACGGCAGGATCGTCAGGCTCGCGTCGCTGTCGGCCAACGCCAGCGCCTCGGCGATATCGCGCAACGTCCCGTCGCCGCCCCCCGCAATGATCTGCGTGTGCCCTGCCGACAATCCCTCTGCGACCAGACGTTGTGCATCGCCTCCTTCCCAGGTCAATCGAACGTCCAGTTCCCAGCCATGCTTGCGTTTGCGGTTAACGGCATCGCGAACCTCGTCGTTGAGCGCCTGCTTGCCATGAAGAATCAATAGTGCCCTGCGCTCCGTCATACCTTTCCCTCGTGCTGTGCGATTCATTGCGTGAAGTGTTGACCGCAGACCCGGGAAAAAAAGCCCGCTGGCCGATTTTTTTTTGCATCACGGCACCTGGATCCGCCGGTGACCATGGGAATCCCAACCACCACTTCCCCAGACTTCTCACTCGGGTGATGCCCTGACAGGTGGTCGCTGCCGCAGGCATGACAGTGGCTGTTTCATGGGCTTTACTCTCGAGGGCACTCGTTTGAGGGTCTTTTCGCCCCGCATTTGGGAGCGGCAGTTGACCGTTTGAGAAGAAACAGGTTTTTTCGCGATCTCGGGATTGAAAAGCCGACCCAGAGGGTGCTTAATCGACAAATTATTGGCTTATTCTGAAATAGATTCATAAAAAGCCATTAAATTGACTTTCACCCAAAGACCAGAGGAACAGGTCAGTCATGGATTCATGGATCGAAGAGGTGAGGACGATTATGCAACCGGTCGACAGCCCTTTGCTTATGCACGTCGAACTCGATCCTGAGTCCATCGAAAACCCGTCCGCCTGGTTCGATCTTGACATCCTTCTGCGCACTGTTCCCGCAGTGCTCTTCTCCCGCGAGGCTTACTGATGGGCACCCTTATTCCCTGCATCATCGCCGGCGGAGCCGGCACGCGACTGTGGCCTGTCTCACGTGAGGCGATGCCAAAACCATTCATGCGACTCCCTGACGGCGAAAGCCTGCTGCAAAAGACCTTCAACCGGGCGAGCAGTCTGGAGGGCGTCGAAAGCCTGTTGACGGTGACCAACCGGGAGGTCTATTTCCGGACCGTCGATGACTATCGATTGCTGAACAAGCGCAAGATCCATCTCGACTTCCTGCTGGAGCCGTCCGGGCGCAATACCGCGCCCGCCATTGCTGCTGCCGCGCTTCATGTTCAGGCGCTGCACGGAGACGACGCGCAGTTGCTGATCCTTCCGGCCGATCAATTGATCCTCGACGTTGAAGCGTTCGCCACCGCGGTCAACGATGCACGCAAGCTCGCCGATGAAGGCTGGCTGGTGACCTTCGGCCTGATTCCGACACGCGCGGAAACCGGCTTTGGTTACATCGAAAAAGGTCAAGCCTTGAACGACAAGGCGTATCAGGTTGCACGCTTCGTCGAGAAACCCGACACGAACACCGCCAAGGAATACCTGCTCGGTGGCCTGCACCTGTGGAACGCCGGGATGTTCTGCATGCGCGCCGATGTGCTGTTGCGCGAACTGGAAACCCATGCACCGGAAGTCCTGGCGGCTGTGCGTCACTGCCTTTCACTGTGCAACAGCAAAGCAGGCAGCAATGAACGTCAGATGGAGCTGGACGCCACCACCTTCGCCCTGGTGCCTGATATCTCGATCGACTATGCGCTGATGGAGCGCTCCGCAAAAGTGGCGGTCGTGCCCTGCGAGCTTGGCTGGAGCGACATCGGTTCCTGGTCAGCCATTCGTGAACTGGCTCCGGCGGACGCTAACGGCAACCAATGCAACGGTCAGGTCGTGCTGCACGACGTCACCAACTGCTACATCGACTCAAAGCAGCGGCTGGTCGGTGCTGTCGGTCTGGATAACCTGATCATCATCGACACCCCGGACGCGCTGCTGATCGCCGACGCCGAGCGCACCCAGGAAGTCAAAGTCATTGCTCAGGAACTCAAGCGTCAAGGCCACCCCGCCTACCTGCTGCACAACACCGTAACCCGACCGTGGGGCACCTACACGGTCCTGGAGGAAGGCAAACGCTTCAAGATCAAACGCATCGTGGTCAAGCCGCAAGCGTCGTTGTCGCTGCAGATGCACCACCATCGCAGCGAACACTGGATTGTCGTCAGCGGCATGGCCCGGGTGACCAATGGCGAGCGCGAGTTCATGCTCGACACCAACGAATCGACGTTCATCAAGCCCGGCCATACCCACCGCCTGGTGAATCCCGGCGTGATCGATCTGGTGATGATCGAGGTTCAGAGTGGCGAGTACCTGGGTGAAGACGACATCGTGCGTTTTACCGATGTTTACGGCCGCGTGCCGGAGGCGCCGAAGGCCTGATCAGCCTTTGAACCGGCCGCGCGCGTCGCGGCTGATGCCGCTCAAGCGCAGCGAGGTGCCCGTGAGTGCCCCAGCGTCATCTCCGCAACGCTGAGCCTGGGGCACCACAGGCATTGGACTTGGCAGTATCGCCGACATGATTTGTTTTACCCGCCAGGGAGCCGTACTCATGGATGACAGAAGTTCTGGACCAATGAAACTGATGATGGCATTGGTCAGCGCCTGCGCATTGACGTTGAACAGTCCGGCCGTAGATGCCGAAACGGTGTTGCGCGCACAACGACCGGTGACCTGGAAGGACTTTCTGGGCGTTAACGTGCAATTCCACCAGTTCACCCCGGACATCTACGAGAAGCAGATGACGCAGCTCGATGGGTTGGGGCTGAAGTGGATTCGCTGGACGTTGCGCTGGCCGGTTCTGGAGCCGGTGCCCGGAGAGTACGACCTGGCAGCCCTGGATGCGGCGATGGCGGCAGCCGCTCCACACGGTTACAACACGGTGGCCTACCTGGTGGGTTCGGCGACCTTTGACAGCAGCGCACCGCAGGGCGCCAGCAATGCGGACCAGTACCCACCCCGTGACAACAGCATTTTTGCCGAGCGCATGACGGCCCTCGCTCAGCATTACCCGCAGGTCAGCCACTGGCAGGTCTGGAACGAGCCCAACATCGTCTGGTTGCCGCAGGCGGATCCCGTCGCCTATTACAACCTGCTGACAGAGACCGCCAGCGCCATTCGCACCGCACTGCCCGGCAAACCGATCATCACCGCCGGCGTTGCCTACTACGGGCAAATACGCGGGTCTACCGGTTACATGCTGCAGTCCATGGTCGACCAGGGGCTGGCTGGGCAGAACATCACGGCCGCCTATCACCCGTATTCCGAGTACCCGGAAGGCGATTCGATCGGCGACCGGGATTTCCTGATGCGTGGCAATGCGTTGAACAAGACCCTGCACGACGCCGGTGTCAAAGACGTCTGGGCTACCGAATGGGGCTGGTCGAGCTACAGCGGCCCGGTCGAGATGCAGCACATCATCGGACTCGACGGCCAGGCGGACTACACGCTGCGGCGGTTGGCAATGATGAGCACGATGGACTACCAGCGCATCTTCGTATTCAACCTCAGCGACCTCGATCAACGCGCCAGCACCCGCGACCGAAGTTACGGGCTGGTCGACCTCAATGGCAAACCGAAACCTGTGTACACCGCGTTGAAGCACTTCTTCGACGTCACCGGCCCGACGTTGATGCCTGCCGATCCTCCGCCTGCCATTGCGCTACCCGAAGACCTGTATGCCATTGCCTGGAATCGCCCGGACGGCTCACATCTGTTGATGGCCTGGAGCGCCAGCAGCGCGCACCTGAACTTCCCTGGTATCAAGACTGCGACACTCTACGACCCGCTGACCGGCGACCATCGCGAGCTGGCCAGCGCGAAGGGCGTCGATGTACCGCTCAGCCCCACGTTGCAAGTGCTCGTCTGGACGCCCTGACCATGCGCATTCTCTGGACATTGCCCTATCTGCCCTGGCCGACCACCAGCGGCGGCAAGACCCGGCAGTTTCATCTTCTGCGCAACCTTGCCGCGCGCGGTCATCGCATCACGTTACTGGTGCAGTCCAAGACCGAACTCGATGACACGACCCGCGCCGCGCTCGAACCGTGGCTGGAGCGTCTGATCGTCATTCCCCGGAGACCGTTAAGCAGCGTTCGCACGCTGCTCGCCGTGGCGTTCGCCAGACCGCCGATGCGGGCCAGCGCGCACGGTTTTTCGGCGCAATTGCAACAGCAGTTCAATGCCTTGCTGCAAGAGCCATGGGACGTGATACAGATTGAACACAGCTACAGTTTTCAGCCGTTCGAGGAGCCGCTGCGGCGCGCTGGAAAACATTTCATCATGACCGAACACCATGTCGAGTCCGGCCTTGGCGCCGCCAGCTATCACCATTTCCCGGAGTGGGCTCGCCCGTTCACCCGCTTTGACCAATGGCGTTACCGGCAATGGGAAGCGCGCGTGTTCCGCCAGCCCCGCGAACTGATTGCGGTCACCGAAGAAGACGCCAAGGGCCTGGCCCGGTTGACCGCCAGGGCCACGGCAGTGGTTGTCAACGGCGTCGACTGCGATTACTACGCCAGGGTCAGTCCGGACCGCTACAGCCGGCGCCTGCTGTTCATTGGCAACTACGAATACAGGCCGAATCTGGACGCCATGGAATGGGCGCTTGGACACATCATGCCCAAGGTGTGGAACCTCGACCCGATGGTGCGCCTGTCCATCGGAGGCCATGCGCTGCCTGAAGAGTGGAAGGAGCGCTGGGCCGATCCGCGCATCGACTGGCTGGGGTTCGTGCCGGACCTGCGCACGGTTCAGAAAGAAGCCGCTGTTTTCTTCGTCCCGCAGCGTGAGGGTGGCGGCTCAAAACTCAAGGTGCTCGAAGCCATGGCCGCCGGCCTTGCGGTGGTCACCACCGAGCAAGGCTGTTCGGGGCTGAACGTGATCAACGGCACGCATTACCTGGGGTGCGAGGACGCACACGGTCTGGCGCTGCTGCTCGTTGAGGTCATCGAACAGCCGGCCCGTCTTGCGAAAATAGGCGAAGCCGGTCGTGCTTACGCGCGCCAGCACCATGACTGGTCAGTGTCCGCCGCGCAACTGGAAGGCATCTATTCTCGGGTTCACCGGCAGGAGAACGCTGACGCATGCGTGTAGGGGCAGGACATCGAACCTTCCGATTGGCCCCAAGCCAGCGGATCCGTGACTTTTCCGGATACCCCATCAAAGGCGACACACCAGGGACTTCAGCCCTGCCAGCGTCCTCTTAAACCTGTTCTGAAATCTCAATCAGATTGAGGTCCGGGTCCCTTACGTAGACCGACCGGATCGGCCCTGTGGCACCGGTGCGCAGGATCGGCCCTTCGAGGATCGGCCACTGCGCCTCATTCAGCCGGACAATCACCTGCTCCAGCGGGATCGACGCAATGAAACACAGGTCTAGCGCGCCTGGCACCGGCACGTGCGCCTTCGGCTCGAACTCGTGTCCGCGCAGGTGCAGGTTGATTTTCTGGTTGCCGTACCTGAACGCCATGCGACCTTCGCCAAACGTTTCAAGTTGCATGCCCATTACACGGGTGTAGAAGTCCACGGTAGCCTCGGCGTCGACCGCCGTCAGCACCAGATGGTCGAGATGATCGATCATGGTGTTGCCTCCAGACAGGTAAGCTTCAAATCAATCCACGAGCGCGCCATTGAGCCCGTTGTCCGGCGTCGATGCCGAGTTGTTCCAGCACCTCGTCGGTGTGCTGCCCCAGCGACGGCGCAGAACGACTGACACCGCCCGGTGTGCTGCCCAGTTTGGGGACAATGCCCGGCAACGTGACCGGCGTGCCGTCATCCAGCTGACCGGGCAGCAGCATGTCCCGCGCCTTGTAGTGCGGGTCACCGGCGATGTCGGCAGCGTCATAGATCTTGCCCGCCGGAATTCGCTCGGCGGTCAGTTTTGCCAGCACCTCGTCGAGGTCAAGGCTCGCTGCCCAGGCGGAAATCGCCGCATCGATCAGCTCGACCTGTTGCACCCGACCGTCGTTGTGGGCGAGCGCCGGATCGGCAGCCAGATCCGGCCGTTCGATCAAAGCCATCAGACGCTGATAAATGCTGTCGCCGTTGCCCGCAATCAGCGCATAGCGCCCGTCGCGGCAACGGTAGGCATTGGACGGTGCGATGCCGGGCAGGCTGCTGCCGGCCGGTTGGCGCACGGCGCCGAACACCGAAAACTCCGGGATCAGGCTTTCCATCATGTTGAAGACCGACTCGTACAGCGCCACGTCGATCTCCTGGCCCTCGCCGCCGTTCTGGTCACGATGACGCAGCGCAAGAAGCACACCGATAACGCCATGCAACGCCGACAGCGAATCGCCGATGGAGACCCCCACCCGCACCGGCGTACGGCCAGGTTCGCCTGACAGATGACGCAAACCGCCCATGGCCTCACCAACCACGCCAAAACCCGGCCGGTCACGGTACGGGCCGGTCTGGCCGTAGCCCGACACCCGCAGCATCACCAGCCTGGGATTGAGCGCATGCAGCACTTCCCAGCCCAGCCCCCAGCTTTCCAGTGTGCCGGGGCGGAAGTTTTCCACCAGTACATCGGCTTCAGCGATCAGCTTGCGCGCGACGTCTTGAGCTTCCGGTTCCCGCAGATCAAGGGTCACCGAGCGCTTGTTGCGTGAGGACACCGCCCACCACACCGACGTCCCATCGTGCAGCAGGCGCCATTTGCGCAGCGGATCACCGGTGCCTGGCGGTTCAATCTTGATCACGTCGGCGCCGAACTCACCCAGCATCTTGGCGGCGAAGGGTCCGGCGATCAGTTGCCCAAGCTCGATGACCCGGATCCCTTGCAAAGGCTTTTGCATGTCGTGCCCTTTGTTGTTCTGAAGTTGCCGTTTTGAAGTTGCCGTTTTGAAATCGAGTCGACGCTTGGGCTACCTGCGCCCGCTGTACCCCAGAATCGGACCCGGACGCTTGTCAGCCCAGGACCTCGCTCAACGGAATGAAGTTGAGCAAGTCGCCTTCCGCCACCGTGGTGCCTTCTATCACTTCAATCAAGCCATCGGCCCACGCTGCACTGCGCAGCACACCCGAGCTTTGGTTGCGGTAAGCGATCAGACGCCCCTGCTCCACGCGTCCGCGCAGGTATTCGCGACGGCTGCCGGCCTTTTTCCAGACAAACCCGGCGGGCACCTTGAACTGCAGCGGCTTGACGTTCTGTACGCCAAGCCGACGAAGCAGATAAGGCCTGGCCAGTAGCGCAAACGTCACCAGCGTGGAGGCTGGGTTACCGGGCAAACCGATGACCGGCACGCCACGAAAATGACCGAAGGTGAGCGGTTTTCCCGGTTTGATCGCCAGTTTCCACAGCGAAATCTCTCCTTCTTCGCGCAACGCATGGCCGAGGAAGTCCGCCTCGCCCACCGACACACCGCCCGTCGAGAGGATCAGGTCCACGTCATTCAGCGCGCCCAGCGCGACGCGGGTCTTCTCAAGGTTGTCGGGCAAAATACCGGCGTCCACGACCTCACAGCCCAGACGCTTGAGCCAACTGCACAGCAACACGCGGTTGCTGTTGTAGATCTGCCCCGGCCCCAGCGGCTGGCCCGGCTCGATCAACTCATCGCCCGTCGACAGCACAGCGACACGGGCGCGACGGACGACGTCGAGTTGACCCAGGCCCAACGTGGCCGCCAGTCCCAGCTCAATGGAAGTCATTACCGTGCCCGCGTCGAGCACCTTGTCGCCGACGGTCGTTTCCTGGCCTTTGGGACGGATGTTCTGCAGGGCGCTCAACGGCTCGAGAAAACGCACGCGCCCATCGGCCTCAACCTCTGCGTTCTCTTGCATCTCCACGCAGTCGGCGCCGTCGGGCACCGGAGCGCCGGTAAAAATCCGCGCGCAGGTGCCGGGCTGCAAGGGTTGCGGCGCGTGGCCGGCAAAAATCCGCTGGCTGACCGGCAATGGTTCGCCGGTCCAGTCGGCCATGCGCAGCGCGTAGCCATCCATGGCGCTGTTGGGCCACGGCGGCAGGTCCAGGGTGGAGATCAGGTCACCGGCCAATACCCGGCCCTGTGCATCGGCCAATGCCACCGTTTCACGCTCGGTGATCGATGAGGCCTCGGCCAGACTCATCAAGCGTTCCATGGCCTCCTCCACCGGAATCAGGCCACGCATTTCAGGCTTGCTCATTGGTTCTCACCCACGGGTTGCACAGGGTTCGGCTTTTTTCAGATGCGGCACGAAGTTGCACGGGCGAAAACTGTTGTTCAACTGATCGGCCAGGATGCCGTCCCAGCCGGTGCGCACTGCATTGGTCGAGCCTGGCAGGCAGCAGACCAGCGTGCCGTTGGCCAGGCCCGCCAGCGCCCGGGACTGAATGGTGGAACTGCCGATGTCCGGCACCGATATTTGCCGGAACAGTTCGCCAAAGCCGTCGACTTGTTTGTCCAGCAGACATGCCACGGCTTCAGGCGTGCTGTCGCGACCGGTGAAACCGGTACCGCCGGTGATCAACACGACCTGTACCGAATCATCCGCGATCCAGGTCGCGACCTGAGCGCGGATCTTGTACAGGTCGTCCTTCAACAGCACACGTTCGATCAGCCCGTGACCGGCTGCAGTCAGGCGATCGACGAACATCTGTCCGGAGGTGTCATTTTCGAAAGTACGGGTATCGCTGACCGTCAAAACGGCAATGTTCAACGGCACAAAAGGGGTGTCAGCCTTGGCTTTCATCGGCGAGGTCCAGTTGTAGGGGAAACGGTCCGGTGTTATATCACAGCACTTCTTTTTTCTCCGCTGACCGAGTTTGCCATGACTGCTTCCGATGCCCTGCCGCCTTGCTCGATATTGATATTGGCCGGGGGCCGGGGGCAACGCATGGGCGGGCGCGACAAAGGCCTGATCGAATGGCACGGCGAGCCGCTGATCCAGCACCTGCACCGCCTGACCCGCCCCTTGACCGACGACCTGATCGTTTCCTGCAACCGCAACCGCGAACAGTACGGGCACTTTGCCGATCAGTTGGTGCAGGACGACGAAAGCGATTTTCCGGGCCCGTACGCGGGGATTCGAGCGGGCCTGAGGGTGGCGCGGCATCCGTTCCTGCTGGTCATGCCGTGCGACGCTCCATTGCTGGATGTCGAATTGCTGGAGGGGCTGCGGCGCATGGCGCTGGCGCATCCCGGCAAACCGGTGATGGTGCGTCAGGGTGAACAGTGGGAGCCTTTGCTGTGCTGCATTCCCACGGTTCACGCGCCGGTATTCGAGGAACATTGGCAGCACGGACAACGCAGCCCCAGACGGACACTGATCGATCTGGGAGCCGAGGCGCTGCAATGTTCGACCCACGATACTCGACTGGCGAATCTGAACACCCCGGATGCGTTGATCGATGTCAGGCAATGAGCAGGCAGGGAAGGTTTCATGGAACTTTGCTGACACCCCCTGCGTCAGAAACTTCACTACATAAAGAATTACCCTCGGAGACACAGTAATGAAACAACGGACCCTTCCCGCAGCCTTCCTGCTCGCACTCGGCCTGGCCTCCCTTGCCGGTTGCTCTTCGCCCACTGTGATCACCCTGAATGACGGCCGTGAGATCCAGGCGACGGATTCGCCGAAATATGACGAAGAATCCGGTTTCTATGAGTTCAAACAGCTGGACGGCAAAGAAACCCGTATCAACAAGGATCAGGTTCGTACCGTAAAAGAACTGTGATGGTTGTTTGATCAGAGAGACCCGCCTTGATTGGCGGGTTTTTTTCTCCTGCGCCCTCTGGGCAGAAGCAGTGATATTGCAGTTACCGTTGGCCTTCCTGGCTTTCGATGATCGTTCCCACGCTCCGCGTGGAAACGCAGTCACTGACGCTTTGCGTCAACGGGGACGCGGAGCGTCCGGGCAGGCATTTCCACGCAGAGCGTGGGAACGATCAAATGTAGGCAGCAGCGCCTACCCTACACCCCTCAAATCAACTCCTTGAACCGATACCACATCATGCCCAACGCCAGCAGCGGCGAACGCAGCCGCGCTCCGCCTGGAAAGGTGCGATGTGGAACCCTGGCGAACAGCTCAACCGCCCGACTGTCCCGCTCGGCAATGGCCTGAGCCAGAATCCGCGCCGCAAAATGCGTGACGTTCAAACCGTGTCCCGAATAACCCTGCGCGTAAAACACGTTGGGCGCCTTCGGTAAATAGCCGATCTGCGGAAACCGGTTGGCACTGATGCCGATCATCCCGCCCCACTGAAAGTCGATCCCCACACCCTTCAACTGCGGGAATACCCGCTCCATCTTCGGCCGCATGTAGTCACCGATGTTCGCCGGATCACGCCCCGAATAATGGCAGGCACCACCGAACAGCAACCGGTTGTCCGCAGACAACCGGTAGTAATCCAGCGCCACCCGCTGATCACACAGCGCCATGTTCTGCGGGATCAACGCCCTCGCCCGCTCCTCGCCCAACGGCTCGGTGGCGATGATGTAACTGCCGGCCGGCAAGAGTTTGCCCGTCAATTCCGGCTCCAGCTTTTCAAGAAACGCATCGCACGCCAGCACCACCTGAGTGGCCGAAACCTGGCCATGATCGGTCAACACCTGCACCTTCGAACCGTGCACGATCCGGCGCACCGGGCTCGCCTCGTACAGGATCGCCCCCTTGGCTTCCGCCAGCCGCGCCTCGGCCAGGATCAGCTTGAGGGGGTGCAGATGCCCCGAACCCATGTCGACCAACCCACCCACGTAAGCGGACGAATTCACCACGTCATGCAGCGCGTCTTTCTCCACCAGCCGCAGCGGATGCGGATAGCCCTGGGCAGTCAGCGCGGCCAGTTCTTCCTGCAAACCCTTCCAGTGCGCTCGGGTGTTGGCCAGGTCGCAATAGCCCCAACGCAGGTCGCACGCCAGCTCGTTGTCGTTCACCCGACGACGCACGATGTCGACCGATTCGGAACCTGCCTGCTGCAAATACCGCACGCCCTCCTGGCCTACCCAGCGTTCGACGCCGCTGACGTCATGCCCCAGGCCGCGAATCAACTGCCCCCCGTTACGGCCGCTGGCGCCCCAGCCGATGCGCTGCGCCTCCAGCAACACCACCGACATTCCGCGTTCAGCCAGTTCGAGCGCGGTATTCACCCCCGTGTATCCGCCACCGATGATGCAGACGTCGGCGCTGATGGCGGTGTCCAGCGAGGCGCGCACAGATTCGGGCGCGATCGACGCGGCGTAGTACGAGCCCGTGTGAGGCAGTGCAGCAGGCATAAAACGTTCCTTAGCGGTTGGATTTGATGTCGGTCCACTTGCGCGTCATCAGGCGCAGGGTCGCAGGCTTCAATTCCGAGGAGATGTAGAACCGGCTCATCACATCAGGCGTCGGGTAAATCGACGGGTTCCCGGTGATGTCCTTGCCCATCAGCGCATTGGACGCCGGGTTCGGGTTGGCGTACCCGACTGTCTCGCTGACCTTGGCGATAACGGCGGGATCGAGCAGGTAGTTGATGAACGCCAGGGCTTGTTTCGGGTGCTCGGCGTCTTTGGGGATCGCCAGCATGTCGAACCAGACGTTGGCCCCTTCCTTGGGAATGGAGTAGGCGATCTTCACGCCGTTCTTCGCTTCTTCAGCACGGGATTTGGCCTGCAGGACGTCGCCCGAGTACCCGAAGGCCACGCAGATGTCACCGTTGGCCAGGTCCGATACCCACTTGGACGAATGGAAATAGGTGATGTACGGGCGGACCGCTTTGAGTTTTGCGGTCGCTGCGTCGTAGTCTTTGGCGTTTTCACTGCGGGGTGACAGGCCCATGTAATTGAGCACCGCCGGGAAGACTTCATCCGGCGAGTCCATGTAGGACACGCCACACTTCTGCAGCTTTTTCATGTTTTCCGGCTCGAACAGCACAGCCCAGGAGTCAATGGTGTCGACCCCGAGCACTTCCTTGACCTTGTCCACGTTGTAGCCGATGCCGTTGGTGCCCCACAGGTAGGGCACGGCGTACTGGTTGCCCGGATCGTTGGCCTCCAGCTGTTTCATCAGTTTCGGGTCGAGGTTCTTCCAGTTAGGCAGTTGCGCCTTGTCCAGTTTCTGGAACGCCCCGGCCTTGATCTGCCGACCGAGGAAATGGTTCGACGGCACGACCACGTCGTAGCCCGAATGGCCGGTCAGCATTTTGCCTTCCAGCGTCTCGTTGGAGTCGAACACGTCGTAGGTCGGCTGAATGCCGGTGGCTTTCTGAAAGTCCTCCAGCGTCGTCGGGCCGATGTAATCGGACCAGTTGTAAATCTTTACGGTGTTGCTTTCGGCGTGAGCCTGAGTGACTGCGCCCGCCAGCATCGCTGGCAGAAACAGCGTGGTAACGATCATCTTCATGGTGCCCCCAACGTCAGTGGAAAAGTCGGCTGCGCTTAGACGCTCATCATCAGGAACTGGCGTTCCCATGAGCTGATCACGCGCTTGTAATTCTCATGTTCCGCGCGTTTGACCGCGACGTACCCCTGCACGAACGTGTCGCCCAGCACCCTGCGCACGGCAGCGCTGGCTTCCATGCGCTCCAGCGCATCTTCGATGGTCAAGGGCAGGCGCAGATTACGTCGTTCATAGCCACGGCCCTGCACCGGTGCGCTCGGGTCGCAGCCTTCGATCATGCCCATGTAGCCGCACAACAGGCTCGCGGCGATGGCCAGGTACGGGTTGGCGTCAGCGCCGGGCAGACGGTTTTCGACCCGCCGTGCTTGCGCGCTGGAAGCCGGGACCCGCAAGCCGACGGTACGATTTTCCTCACCCCACTCCACGTTGACCGGCGCCGAGGTGTCGGGCAGAAAACGGCGGAACGAATTGGCGTTAGGCGCGAACAGCGGCAGCACTTCGGGGATGTAGCGCTGCAAACCGCCGATGTGTTGCAGGAACAGCTTGCTGGCCTCGCCTTCCGGTGTACTGAACACGCTAAGGCCGGTGTTGATGTCGACCACGCTCTGATGCAGGTGCATGGCGCTGCCAGGCTCGTCGGTGATGGGTTTGGCCATGAAGGTCGCCGCCACGTCATGCTTGAGTGCTGCCTCGCGCATGGTTCGTTTGAACACGGTGATCTGGTCGGCCAGGTCCAGCGCGTCGCCATGACGGAAGTTGATTTCCATCTGCGCCGGACCGTCCTCGTGGATCAGCGTGTCCAGATCCAGCCCCTGGGCTTCGCACCAGTCGTAGACGTCTTCGAACAGCGGATCGAACTCGTTGGCCGCCTCGATGGAGAACGATTGACGCCCACTCTCGGGCCGTCCGGAACGCCCGGTCGGCACTTGCAACGGCAAGTCAGGATCCGCGCACCGCTGGGTCAGGTAGAACTCCATTTCCGGCGCCACCACTGGCCGCCAACCCTGCGCCGCGTAGAGCGCCAGGACTTTCTTGAGCACGTTGCGCGGCGACAACTCGATGGGATTGCCATAGCGATCGAAGGTGTCGTGAATGACCATCGCCGTCGGCTCGATCGCCCAGGGCAGCACGTAGACCGCCTGTGGGTCGGGGCGGCAGGTCATGTCGATGTCGGCCGGATCGAGCAGGTTGTAGTAGATGTCGTCGTCGACGTAGTCGCCGGTCACGGTTTGCAGCAGCACGCTTTCGGGCAGGCGCATGCCGTGTTCGTTGAGGAATTTGTTGGTGGGCAAAATCTTGCCGCGGGCGATGCCGGTCAGGTCGCTGACCACGCATTCGACTTCGGTGATGCCGTAGCTCTTCAACCACTCGGCGAGTGGGTCTTTCACGCTGCTGTCCATGGGACCTCTGGGGGGTGACGACGAATCGTGGCGCGATGGGCATCGGCCCGAGCGCTGTGCTGGGCCTTATGCTGAAAGAGCGTCGAGCCAGACGTCTATCCACTTTCGCGCAACCCTCTCGCCCCTTTTTGGTGCAGCCCGAGGCTCAGCCCACGGGTGACCAGAAGCCCCGGACAGCCCGGCTTGCGAGGCGGCAAGCCGGGCTGCTATGGTGCCCGCACCTCATGACAACAGCGCTCAAGCGCAGGCCATTTATGTCGGTCAAGGTAGTCGAAACCGTCGCCGCCGATCAGCAAGGCACGTCCTACGCGGGCTGGAGCCTGCACTACGCGCAGATGTCTTCAGGACAGTTCAAGGGGCGTCTGGTCGAGGCGGAACTGGGCGGCGTGCAAGTCTACGAAGAGCACATGAACACCCGCATCGAGCAGTATTACAAGGCACCGAGCGATGCCTTGGTGTTCAGCTTCGACATGGCCGACCGCGCGTTGTATCTGCTGGACGCCAGCACGCAGAACCTGTGGATCACACCGGAGAACTACCGCGAAATTGCGGTGGTGATCAGACAGGACAGCCTGGGCACCCGCCATCTGCACCGCACCTTCGAAGACCTTTTGCTGACACCGCTCAAATCCCCTCACGGCGCGCTGTTCAGCGGTTGGCTGAGCACGATGCTGACCCGTATGACCCACGTCGATACCACCGAGTCGATCCACTTGGGGGATCAGTTGATCGAAGATTGTCTTTACGTGCTGGAGCAGTCCGAATGCTCGCCCTTATCAGGCAGAAACCTGCGAGTCCGGGATCAGCGCAAGATCGTCCAGCGCGTCTTCGAACAGGTCAGCGCTTACCCCATGGAAAATTTCAGCGTCGTGCAACTGGCCGAGACGGCTGGCACGTCGTTTCAGCAATTGCGCAAGGCCTTCAATGAATGCGTCGGGATGGCGCCCACCGCCTGGCTGCGGACTCGACGCCTGAATCTGGCCCGGCAGGATCTTTTGTCGGCCAGGACCGAAGACACCAGCGTTGCAGAAGTCGCGATGCGCTATTCGTTCTGGCATCTGAGCCGGTTTTCCGAAGCCTACCGGGCGCTGTTTCTGGAATACCCCAGCCAGACCCTGGCTCGGACCTCTCGATAGCCCGCGCAACGGGCGACCTGATCGCCGTCCTCCTATCGCCCTTTCGCTGAACCACGCCGCAGGACGTGTTCGCTGACGTGGACGGTGGCTCGCCAGTATCGTCCCTAAAATGGAAACAATGAGTCTCCATTTAGCCTAATTGTTCCCTAACCACTTAGTCCGTACATTTACCTCCAAGCCAGCAAGCAGGCCGCTCAACGAGCACCAGCGGCTACTCACTCCCGACTCTTTGAACTAAAGGACTAAGCCCTCATGAACCCCCTGAAAAAGACCCTGACCGCCACCCTCCTCGCGCTGTCCATCGGCAATGCGTTTGCCGCTGAAACCGCCGTACCCGAGCATCAGACTCAAGCCTTCCTCAACGCACTCGCTGCGGGTGGTGGCCGACCGCTGGAACAGATGAGCCCCAAGGATGCCCGCGCGGTGCTCACCGGTGCACAGAACTCGGTGAAAGTGGACATGTCCGGCATTCAAGTCAGCGAGAAGACCATCAAGGCCGACAACCAGAGCATCAAGCTGACGATCGTGCGTCCAGCAGGCGTCAAGGGTGAACTGCCGGTGTTCATGTATTTCCACGGCGGTGGCTGGGTACTGGGTGACTACCCGACGCATGCCCGCCTGATTCGTGATCTGGTCGTGGGTTCAGGCGCAGTCGCGGTCTACGTCGATTACACGCCGTCGCCGGAAGCGCATTATCCAACCGCGATCAATCAAGCCTACGCCGCGACCCGCTGGGTGGCTGAGCACGGCAAGGAGATCAATGTCGATGGCTCGAGGCTCGCAGTGGCCGGTAACAGTGTCGGCGGCAACATGGCCGCGGTAGTGGCGCTGATGGCCAAAGAGCAGAACACGCCGAAGCTGCGTTTCCAGTTGCTGCTGTGGCCGGTCACCGACGCGAACTTCGACACAGGTTCCTATCAGACGTATGCCGAAGGTCACTTCCTCACCAAAAACATGATGACCTGGTTCTGGGACAGCTACACCACGGATGCGCAACAGCGCGCCGACATTCATGCCTCGCCGCTGCGTGCGACCACCGAGCAACTCAAGGGCCTGCCACCGGCGCTGGTGCAGACGGCCGGTCTGGACGTGTTGCGTGACGAAGGTGAAGCCTATGCCCGCAAACTGGATGCCGCTGGCGTCGATGTGACGGCAGTGCGCTACAACGGCATGGTTCACGACTATGGCCTGCTCAACCCGCTGAGCGCCATTCCTGAAGTCAAGGCGGCGATGCGTCAGGCAGCAGGTGAGCTCAAGGCTCATTTGAATTGATTTCCTGACCCGGTTGGTGGGCGAAAGCGGTGGGTCCATTGAGGGTGATGTTGACTGACCTGCCGCCTTCGCGGCCCTCGTAACCTCGGACGGCTCCTACAGGGACCGTGTCGGACTCACAAACCTGTGTTCAAACCGCAGACCTGTGGGAGCTGCTGGAGGTTACGACAGTGGCGAATGCGGTGCCTCGGCAATCGCGACGCTGGTTGACTGGATTCACCCATCAAACGCACATCGGTACAAGGCTTTTTCTCTTGTCCACCTTAACGTCATGACTGACACCTTCGAGGCAACTGAAATGAGCCATACCTCCCGCACGTGGGGCCGCAAAAGCAGTTTCTGGGTGGCCGCCGCCGTGGTTGTCCATACGCTGTGGACCAGCGCTGCCCCGGCCATGATGTACCCGCTGTATGCTCGCCAATGGCAACTGACTCCGACCGTGACCACGCTGATTTTTGCCGTGTTCCCGGTGTTCGTGGTGGCGACGCTGATTGCCTTGGGCGACCTCTCCGATTACATCGGCCGCCGCGCCGCAATGCTATGGGGACTGACGGCATCGTTGACCGGCGTACTGCTGTTCGCGGTCGCGCCTGACGTCACCTGGTTGTTGGTGGGTCGGGCGTTCATGGGCGTCGGTGTCGGGCTGTCCGCAGGCCCTTCAGCGGCCGCCGTGGTGGAGTTCAGCGCGCCGGGCAAGGCAAAACTCGCCGGCGCGATTACCACCGCCGCGCAGGCGTTTGGTCTGGCCGCGGCATTGATCATGGGCGGCGGGTTGATTCAATACGCGCCCTTCCCCACCCGTTTGAGCTTCTGGGTGCTGGTGGCAGTGCTGGTCGCAACTCTGGTCGGCGTCTGGCACCTGCCGCGTCACACCAAGGCTGAAAGCAGCAAGCGCTGGTCACTGAAATTGCCGCAGATTCATAAGCCGTTGCGCCGCATGTTTCTGGTGTCGGTGAGTGCGGTACTCAGCGCCTACTCGGTGGGCGCGACCATGTTGTCGCTGGGCTCGCAGATCGCCCATGACCTGATCGGCTCCAGCAATGCTTTGGTCAACGGCGGCGCGATTTCGCTGTTCGCGATTCTGGTGGGTTTCACCGGCATCGTCGCCAAACGGTTCAGCTCCAGGCTGTCGATCATTGCCGGCGCGAGCTTTTCCATTGCCAGCCTGTTGTTACTGATGCTGGCGACCGCGACCCATGCGCTGCCGGTGTTCCTGTTGTCCAGTGCCGCCAGTGGCGCCGGTTACAGCCTTTTGTTCATGGGTGGCCTGAACCTGATCAACGCCCATGCCCCGATGCACCACCGGGCCGGAACGCTGTCGGCGCTGTTTCTGGTGGCCTACCTGATGCAAGGCGTGGTGGCGATGCTGTTGGGCCGTGCCGCAACGGCCTGGGGACTTGACCTGGCCATCGATGTGGGCTCGCTGGCGCTGGCCGGGTTGAGCCTGGGCGCCATGCTGCTGGCGATCTACGTGCGGGAGCCGCAAAAACCGTCTACCGATCAAGCGGTTTCCAGTACTCAACCTGAGCCCGGTCGTTGATCGATCAAACCGCGCACCGGAATGCGATGGAGTTAAAAATGCCCACGATTCATCGTTCCATGGCCCCGGCCCTCAGCTTCAACGGTGGCTTCGTCGACACCATCGGCTTTCTCGCCCTGCAAGGCCTGTTCACCGCCCACGTGACCGGCAACTTCGTGACCCTCGGCGTCAGCATCGTCCATGGCACCTCAGGCGCGCTGGCGAAACTCCTGGCATTGCCGGTGTTTGCCGTGGTGGTTGGTTTGAGCCACCTGGCGGCCGTTTCGATCAACCGCCGCGGACTCACGCCCCTGCGACCGCTGCTGATCCTGCACACGCTGTTGCTCGCCCTGTTCGGCACATTGGCGATCGTGTGGGGCCCGTTCAATGATGGCGACAGCGCCTCGGCGTTGGTCACCGGCATGACCGGCGTGGCTGCGATGGCGATCCAGAACGCCATCTCGCGTCAGCACCTTAAAGGCGCGCCGCCCACTACGTTGATGACCGGTAACGTCACCCAGGGGGCTATCGACGTATTTGCGCTGATCGGTTCAAGCGACGAGGCCGAGCGCGGCATGATCAAGCAGCGACTCAAGCCTGTCGGGCTGAATCTGCTGGGCTTCACCGTCGGTTGCATCGGCGCCGCGCTGTTGTATCGGGTCATCGGCCCAGCGTGCCTGGTCCTACCGGTGCTGGTTGCGATCTGGACGTGCATCAGAACGTTTGGCAGCCCTGACAGCCTGGCGTGACGTTCCGGCGCTTTTCCCGCTCCACGGCCGCAGCACACCCGAACGGGCAACACGTGCAACGCCGCCAACGGGGCGTCACGCTACCTGGTTTCCGTCGTCTGTTCTGACGCGACAGCACTCAGTGAGTGCGGCCATCCAGACGGATGTATTGATGCTGGCCGCGCCACCTTTACGACTGCCCTCTCTTATGCTCCGACGACCGGCACACACTCGACTGGCGTATTTTTATATTTAAAAATCAGTCAGTTGCTGTCTCTGCTGATTTTGAAAAGTCGACTTTGTCAAATTAACTTCCATTGAAAACCGAGTGATCCAATCTAGTTTTCTAATCAAACGGATAACCGCAGACGAATAAAAAACAACGCTCACTCCGAGGGTGGCAAGGCCCGAAGAGCGGCGGCGGGATTCATGGAACTGCCGCGCGGTTGTTGTCCCGAAGCGAAGTATGGAACCAGGGTCACTGAAATGGAAAACATCGTCGTCGCCGACAAAACAACCTCCCAACTCACTGCCAATGCCTGGGGCGATCTGGCCCTCAACAACCCCTCCGTCGTTCAGATGCCTGTTGCGCCTGGCCAGGTTGCCTCGGCGAGCCGCAGTGGACAGGATCTGGTGGTCAATCTCAAGAATGGCGAACACATCAAGGTCGCCAACTTCTTCAATACCGGACCGGACGGCGTCCAGAGCGACATGGTGTTTCAAGGCGACGATGGCGTTCTGTGGCAGGCACAGTACGACGCGCAAGTATTCAGGGGCTTTACGTTCGAGGAAGTCTCTTCCATTGACGAGTTGGTTGCCGGTGTCGGTGTCGTGGGCAGCGCTACGCCCACTTGGGCGATTGCCGGATTGGGTTTGCTCGGCGCGGGCGGCGCTGCCGCGGCGGCTGGCGGAGCCGCTGGTGGAGGCGGCGGTGGCGGAGGCGGCGCCGGATCCCCAGACACGACAGCGCCCGAAGCGCCCACTGGACTCGGTTTGTCCGCTGACGGCCTGTCGTTAAGCGGACTCGGTGAGGCCGGCTCTCGCGTCACTGTGCTCGATGCGGCGGGCAATGTGCTGGGCACCGGGACGGTAGGAAATGACGGACGGTTTCAGGTCGTTCTCAACGCCCCTCAGACCAACGGCCAGGCGCTCGATGTCACGCTCACGGACGCGGCGGGCAATGTCTCGGCACCCGGTTCGCTGATTGCGACTGACACTACCGCACCCACTGCCCCCGCCAATTTGACCTTATCGGCAGACGGCCAGTCCCTGAGCGGTACCGGTGAAGCCGGCAGCAACGTGGTCATTCGCGATGCAGCGGGTAACGTGCTGGGCACGGCCGTGGTGGGTAGTGACGGAACCTTCCAGGCCATCCTCAATGCACCTCAGACCAATGGCCAGGTGCTGAGCGTCACCCTCACAGATGCCGCGGGTAATGTCTCGGCGCCAGGCTCGCTGACGGCGGCGGACACCACGGCGCCCAATGCGCCAAGCAATCTGGCCGTCAGCGCCGACGGCAGCGCCTTGAGCGGTACCGGTGAAGCCGGCGCCACGATTCAGGTAAGGGCGGCAGACGGCACGTTGCTTGGGACCGCAACGGTGGCGCCGGACGGCACGTTCAACGTCACCTTGAATCCGCCACAGACCGATGGGCAATCGCTAACCGTCAATGCTGTCGACGCCGCAGGTAACAGTTCGCTTCCCGCCCAGGCCCTGGCACCCGACACGGGTGTCACACCCCCTGACGACGGCGACGTCACCCCGCCGGACGCACCCACAGCCGTTGCGATAAGTGGCAGCGGTTCCCTGGTCAGCGGACGCGGCGAACCCGGCAGCACGGTCAACGTCATCGACGCCAACGGCACCTTGCTGGGGACCGGTATCGTCGGCGCTGACGGGAGCTTCAGCGTTGGACTCAATCCCGCGCCAGCCAACGGTCAGCTGCTGCAAGTGACCTTGACCGACGCGGCTGGCAACGTTTCTTCAAACGTGCCGCTGCAGGCGCCCGATATCACAGCACCGGCGCAGCCGGGCACGCTGGGGCTGTCGGCGGACGGTCTGACGCTGACCGGTGTCACCGAACCCGGCGCGCGCGTTCTGGTTCGCGATGCTTCAGGCGCCGTGATCGGCTCGGCACGCGCCGGTCTGGATGGCACGTTCAGTGTGACGCTGGCGAGTGCCCAGACCAATGGAGAACGCCTGGACGTCAGCGCCACCGATGCCGCTGGCAACACCTCCACCGCGCCACTGACAGCGGCCGACACCACCGCCCCTGATCAGGTCACCAACGTGGTCATCAGCGCCGACGGTGCGCTGCTGTCCGGCACCGGCGAGATCGGGGCAACCGTCACTGTCCTCAATGCGGGGGGCACCGTGATCGGCACGGGTATTGTCGGCGCGAACGGTACGTTTCTGATCACGCTGACCAGCGCCCCCACCGCTGGCGAACAACTGCAGGTTATCCAGACCGATGCCGCGGGCAATCCGTCGTCGGCCCTCGACGTTACCGCGCCCGATAACGCCGGCCCGGCGACGCCCGCAAACCTGGTGCTGGACGCTAGCGGGACGCAATTGACCGGCAGCGGAACGGCCGGAAACCTGATCGAGGTACGCGACGCCCAGGGCAATCTGCTAGGGAGCGCGGTGGTCGGAAACGACGGCACCTTTACCCTGACGCTGACGCCAGCCCAGGCCAATGGCGAAGTGATCACGGTCACCGCGACCGACGCCCTCGGTGAAAACTCGGTGAGCGTACCGCTGACAGCGCCGGATATTACCGGACCGCTGGCTGCATCGGATCTCGCCGTGGCGCAGGATGGCCTGTCGATCACCGGTCGCGGAGAGCCTGGGGCAGCGATCACCATCACCAACGCTCAAGGCATTGTTCTGGGCACCGGCACCGTCTCTGCGACCGGCGCTTTCTCGGTCGTGCTGAATGCTGCGCAGACCAATGGACAGGCGTTGCAGGTCGTGCTCACCGATGCCTCCGGCAACCCTTCACCTTTGGCCCCAGTGGTCGCCGGAGATCTGGACGGACCGCTGCAGCCCGACGGGCTCTCACTCAGCACTGACGGGACGTTGCTCAGCGGCCGTGGCGAAGCGGGATCGCGCATCACCGTCACCGACGCCAATGGAAATGTGCTTGGCACCGCCAATGTCGCCGCCGACGGGTCATTCAACGTGACGCTCAGCGTTGCGCAGAACAATGGGCAGACGTTACTGATCAACGCCAGTGACAGTGCCGGGAACCCTGCCACGCCTGTTTCCTTTACGGCGCCCGATACCCAGGCGCCAACACCGCTGACCAATGTTGCGCTGGACGCATCGGGCGTGGTGCTCACGGGGACGGGCGAACCCGGCGCTTCGGTGATCGTGCGTGATGCATTCGGCACCGTGATAGGCACCGGAAGCGTCGGGCAGGACGGCACCTTTTCACTCAATCTCACGACAGCGCAAACCGACGGACAGGTCTTGCAGGTGACTCAGGCCGACGTTGCGGGCAATCCATCCACGCCTGTGCCGGTCAATGCGCCGGACCTGAGCGTGCCTGATGCGGTGACCAACGTCGTGATTTCTGCCAACGGCGCGATGGTCACCGGCAACGGTCAGGTAGGTGCGACCGTCACGGTGACTGATGCCTCGGGCAATCCGCTGGGCACGGCACTGGTGGGCACAAACGGACGGTTCGAAATCAACCTTTCCAGCCCGCAGATCAATGGCCAGGTGTTGAACGTAAGCCAGGCGGATGGCTCGGTTACGCCATCGACACCAGTGCCTGTCGACGCCCCGGATATCCAGGCACCCGGTGCCCCTGACAACCTCACCCTGAACAGCACAGGCGTTGTGTTGAGCGGGCTGGCCGAACCGGGCGCGACCGTATACGTACGGGATCAGAGCGGCAACCTGTTGGGCACTGCGACGGCGGATGCCACGACCGGTGCCTTCCAGGCGACGCTGTCTGCGGCTCAGAACAACGGCCAGACGGTACAGGTCACCCAAGCCGACACTCATGGAAACCTGTCAACGTCCGCCCCGTTCACCGCAGCGGACACGACGCCCGCCGATGCGCCAAGCAACGTGGTCATTACTGCGGACGGACATTATGTGTCCGGCAATGGCATTGCAGGCGACACCATCGAAGTCCGCAACGCGAACGGCACGTTGCTCGGTACGGCGGTGGTTGCAGCCAATGGCAGCTTTACCGTCACACTTACGAGCCCCCAGCAGAACGGCGAAGCGCTGAATGTGACGCAAATCGACGCCAGCCAGCTGCCTTCTGCCGCGAGCAGCGTCACCGCCCCTGACATCACCGCGCCGCCGGCACCCACTGACCTGGCTGTCGACGCCAACGGCGTGTTGACCGGCACCACCGAAGCAGGCGCCACCGTCAATGTGCTGGATGCCAACGGCAACCTGCTGGGCTCGACCACGGCCGGGACAAACGGCCAGTTCACCTTTAATCTGCCCGGCACACTCACAAACGGTCAGTCCGTGCAGGTCGTCGTTTCCGACGGCACCCATGACTCGCTCCCGGTCACCACGCAAGCACCGGATACCACGCCCCCGCCGCCCGTCGCCAACCTGACCGTCAGCCCGGATGGCACCCAAGCATCCGGCACTGGCGAACCCGGAACGACCATTACCATTACCGACCCCGGCAACGTCGTGATCGGGACCGGCGTCGTTGGCAATGACGGCGTTTTCGTCATCGGTCTGAACCCTCCTGCGGGGAATGGCAGCGTCAACACGGTCGTCAGCACGGACAGCAGCGGCAACCCCTCCACGCCAGTCACCCTGCCCGGTCCCGACGGCACCCAGGTGGCTACACCAACGGACCTTGCCATCAGCAGCGACGGCTTCACCCTGACCGGCGCCGGCACCCCTGGCAGCACGGTCACTGTCCTCGCAGGCGACGGGACGAATCTGGGATCGGGCACCGTCAACAGCCTGGGGCGCTTTACCATTTTCATGCGCTTCGCCCAGCTGAATGCACAGACATTGCACGTCACGGCCAGCGACGCCAGTGGGCACACCTCGGTACCGGGTACCATCATTGCCGCTGACTCGACGGCTCCGGAAGCGCCGTCGGATCTGACCATTAATTCCAACGGCAGCGCGGTCACCGGCAAAGGTGAAGTCGGTGCTACAGTGACCATCACCAACAGCAGTGGCGCCATTCTGGGCACGGGGGTTGTCGCGGCCAATGGCAACTTCAGCATTGCCCTCAACCCTGCGCAGATCAACTCGCAGCCGCTGACCGCCACTCAAAGCGATGCGGCCGGTAACGTCTCTCAACCCGGCAGCGTGGTCGCCCCGGACCTGCAAGCACCGAACGCCGCGACCGGTTTGTCCATCAACAGTGTCGGGACCGTTATCAGCGGTCAGGGCGAAGCGGGCGCCACCGTCACCGTTCGCGATGCGGCGGGCAACGTGCTGGCGACCGGAACCGTCGACCAGAGCGGCCAGTTCCAGGTGACGCTGCCCAACGCGCAAACCAGCGGCGCAGCCTTGCAGATCATCCTCACCGATGCGGCGGGCAACACCTCGCCGCAGAGCAGCCTGAACACGGTGGACGCCACACCACCTGCCCTCGTCCAGAACCTCACCATCAGCGCCAGTGGCAACACGCTCACCGGTACAGGTGAAGTGGGCGCGACCGTTCGTGTCACCGACAGCAATGGCACTCTGCTGGGCTCGGGTGTCGTGGCGGCTGACGGGTCATTCAGTGTCACCCTCGCTCCAGCGCAAGACAACGGCCAGACACTGGACGTCAATCAGGTCGACGCCAACGGCAACGCGTCCCCGTCAGTCACCGTGCAGGCGCCCGATATCAGCCCGCCTGCGGCGCTTACTCAGGTTGCGGTCAATGCCGACGGCCTCACCGTCACAGGTCATGGCGAGCCGGGGGCGACGGTTTCCGTGCGTAGCGTCGACGGCACGTTGCTCGGCACCGGGCTGGTGGCGGCGAACGGTTCATTCAACCTCACGTTGAACGCGCCACAGCTCAACGCGCAGGTGCTCACCGTTACTCAGGAAGACCCACCCGGCAACGTCTCCACTGCGGTGGAGGTCGTATCGGTCGACCTCACACCGCCTGACGCGCCGACGGCCTTGAGCCTGAATGGCGCGGGTCTGCAACTGACCGGCAACGCCGAAGCCGGCAGCAGCGTGATCGTACGGGATGCCTCGGGCGGGATAATCGGTACCACCACCGCGGCCGCTAACGGGACGTTCCAGGTGACGCTTGGCTCGCCGCAACTCAATGGTCAGGCGTTGACTGTCACGGCCACCGATGCAGCAGGCAATGTGTCGAATCCGGCAGCCTATGCGGCGGCCGACACCACCGCTCCGCTGGCCGTGAGCGATCTGGCCGTCACGGCGGATGGTCTATCCCTGGCCGGTCACGGCGAAGCGGGCGCGACGGTGGTGGTGCGTGACGCCAATGGTGTCCAGCTGGGCACTGCAACGGTCAATGCCAACGGCAATTTCACCCTGACGCTGACCCCGGGCGCCGCAGCGGGCACCGTGCTCAACGTCATCCAGACCGATGCGGCGGGTAATGCATCGCCGCAGGCCACCGTCACCGCGCCGGGCAATCTGGCGGAACCGGCACCGGCCAATCTTGCCCTGAGTGCCGACGGTCTTACCTTGACCGGTACCGCTACCGCCGGCAGTACGGTGAGCATACACAGCCCATCCGGGACATTGCTGGGGACGGCACTGGTCGCCAGCGACGGTACGTTCAGCGCCACGCTCAATACCGCGCAATTGAACGGTGAGCAACTGTCGGCAACCGCGACCTCCAGCGACGGCATCAACTCCCTGCCCACCGATTACACGGCCGCCGACGTCACCGCCCCGGCGCCACTGAGCAACCTCGTGCTCGCTGCCGACGGCTCGGCCCTCACCGGCCATGGCGAGGCGGGAGCGACCGTCACGGTGATGGGCGCAGGTGGCGTGATTCTGGGTAACGCCCTGGTCGCCGCCAATGGCACCTTTAGCCTGACGCTCACCCCACCGCAAATTGCGGGTCAAACCCTGAACCTGAGCCAGACCGATGCAGCCGGGAACGAATCCATCAGCCTGGACCTGGTGGCACGGGACCTCGTGGCGCCCGATGCTCCGGCCGCGCTGGCCGTAAGCAGCGACGGCAGCGTGCTCTCCGGGACAGGGGAAGCCGGCACAACCGTCAACGTGTTCAGTGCCTCCGGCGCACTGTTGGGATCCGGCACCGTACGCCTCGACGGCAGCTTCCAGATCACCCTGAGCACCCCTCAGGCCAACGGTCAGACGCTCGCCGTCACCCTGACTGACACCGCCGGGAATACCTCGGCCACCTCCAGCCTGATCGCCATCGACACCACCGCTCCGGCGGCCCTTACCCAGCTAGGCATCTCCAGCGACGGCGCGACCCTTACCGGCCATGGCGAGGCCGGTGCAACGGTGACCGTCACCGACACGGACGGCACCCTACTGGGCACGGTCGTGGTGGGCAGCACCGGGACGTTCACCCTGGTCCTGACCAACCCGCTGACCAACGCCGAAGTCCTGACGCTGGTGCAGACCGACACCGCAGGCAACGTGTCGCCCGGTGCCACGCTCATCACGCCGGACTTCACGCCACCTGACCCGCTCGCCAATGTCGATATCAACGCCGCCGGTGCAGTCGTGACCGGTACCGGCGAGCCCGGCGCGACGGTCACCGTGAAAGACCCTGCCGGTAATGTCCTGGGCACCAGTGTGGTATTGGGGGACGGCTCGTTCAGCGTCACGTTGAGCACGCCACAGATCAACAACCAGACTCTCAGCGTGCAGCAGGCCGACCCACCGGGCAACGTCAGTGCCTCGGTGTCCGTAACCGCGCCTGACCTGACGCCTCCTCCAGTGCCGACTCAGCTGCTGTTCAACGCAGACGGCGGTGTGCTGAGTGGCAACGGCGAGGCCAACGCGACCGTGCGTGTCACGCTGGCCGATGGCACGCAGATCGGTACCGGTTCAGTCGATGCCAGCGGCCATTTCCTGATCACGCTGACGCAGGGACAAACCAACGGCGAGCAAGTCTTCGTCGTGCTGACCGATGCCAGAGGCAATGCGTCGGCGGCGGGCAATCTGTTCGCCCCGGACACCACCGCGCCGAACACCGTGGCCAACCTGGCGATCGATGAAGCAGGCAGCGTGGTCAGCGGTACCGGTGAAGCCGGCGCGCAAATCGTGGTCAGCGACAACGCAGGCAATGTCCTCGGAACGGCAACGGTCAGCGCGGGCGGCACCTTTACCCTCACGCTCTCGGTGCCTCAACTCAACGGCGAAACGCTGTCGGTCATTCAACGGGACACGGCCGGCAATCCCTCCGCGCCAGCGACTGTCGATGCGCCAGACATCACGGCGCCTGCCCAGCCTGTTGTGACGGGGCTGAGCGCTGATGGCGTGACCCTGACCGGCACCGGGGAAGCCGGGGCAACGGTCCAGGTCACCAGCGCGACCGGTGCAGCGCTGGGCACCGCAACGGTCGACACCGACGGCACCTTCAGCGTCACGCTCAATCCCGCGCAGCTCAACGGTCAGGTCCTCACCCTGACGCAGACCGATGACGCCGCCAACGTCTCCGGGAATGCCACCTATCAGGTGCCGGACGTCACCGATCCAGCGCCGGTCAGCAACCTCGCCGTCAGCCTCAATGGCCTGATTCTCAGCGGTACCGGGGAAGCGGGCGCCACGGTGAACGTGTCCTTCCAGGGCGCACCTCTGGGCACGGCCATCGTTGCGGCTGACGGCACGTTCAGCGTTAACCTGTCGACGGCGCAGCTCAATGGTCAGGTGCTGTCGGTGGTCCAGGTGGATGCCGGCACCAACGATTCGGCCCCGGTTACCGTCACCGCGCCGGATATCACCGCCCCTGCGCTGCCAACGGTCATCGCCTTGACAGGAGGCACTGTGCTGACCGGCACCGCCGAAGCAGGCAGCACCGTGACCGTGACGTCGGCAAACGGCGCGTTCCTGGGGTCGGCCACCGCGCTGGGTGACGGCACCTACACCGTCAATTTGAATGCCTCACAAACCAACGGCGAAACGCTGTTGGTGACCGCAACCGATGGCTTTAATAACGCCTCGGCTACGCTGCCCTTTGTCGCCCCCGATACTACCGATCCAGATCCGGTCAGCAATCTGTCGATCAGCCCGGATTACACGCAGCTTGCCGGCCGTGGCGAGGTCGGCGCAAGCGTGACGGTCAGTGTCAACGGTGTAGAGATCGGAAACGGGACGGTGGGCGCGAACGGCACCTTCGTCATCACCCTGACCGGCGTCACGGCCAATCAGACACTGTCGGTGGTTCAGACGGATGGCGCGGGCAATGACTCCACCGCCTCCACGCTCGTCGTGCCGCTCACACCACCGCCGAATGCGCCGGACAATCTGGTGCTGACACCGGACGGCGTGACGTTGACCGGGACCGCCGCCAGCGGTGCCACGATCACCGTGTACGGCCCGACCGGCGCGCAGTTGGGCACAGGCACCGCCGGCACCGACGGTACCTTCACAGTGACGCTCAGCCCGGCGCAAACCAACGGCGAGGTGCTGGACGTCACCGCGAGCACCGCGCTCGGTGGCGCCTCTGTGCCAAGCGAAATCGTTGCCGGCGACACCACGGCGCCGGTACCGCTGACCGATCTGGCCATCAACGCCACGGGCACAACGGTCACCGGCCGAGGTGAAATCGGCGCGACGGTCACCATCACCTCTGCAACCGGCACGGCCTTGGGAACCGCCGTGGTCGGCGCAAACGGCACCTTCAGCGCGCAACTCAACAGCGCGCAGGCTAATGGGCAGATACTCAACGCGTTCCAGACGGACACCGCAGGCAATCCATCGCCTGCACTGAGCGTCATTGCGCCGGACATCACCGCGCCCAATGCGCCATCGGCGCTGGGTCTTGATGGCACCGGACTGCTGTTGACAGGCCTCGGTGAGGCCGGAGCGACGGTGACCGTGCGCAGTGCGGCAGGACTGGTGCTGGGCACCGGAACCGTGGCGGCGAACGGCACGTTCTCGGTCACGCTGAACACAGCACAGCTCAACGGCCAGCCCCTGACCGTGAGCCAGGCCGACGCCGCCGGCAACGTCTCGGCGTCGACCGGATTGACGGCAGCGGATACCACGCCGCCGGCAGCCTTGAGCAATCTCGCACTCAATGCCGCCGGGCTCCAATTGAGCGGAACCGGTGAACCCGGCGCGACTGTCAGCGTGACCAACGCCGCGGGCCAGTTGCTGGGAACGGCCGTGGTGGGTGCCGGTGGTACCTTCACCGTGCAACTGTCCAGCGCCCAGTTGAATGGGCAGGCGCTCACGGTGCAACAGGCAGACCCTGCCGGAAATCTCTCGCCTGTCGCCAATCTGGTGGCCGCCGATGTACAGGCACCGACGGCGCCCACCGGGCTGGCCCTGGCGGCCAACGGTCTGACGGTGAGTGGCAGCGGCGAAGCAGGCGCGACGGTCAACGTGTACGGCGCAGGCGGTGCCTTGCTGGGGACCGGCACCGTGGGCAGTGGCGGCACTTTCAACTTCAACCTCACCTCGGCCGCGCAACTCGACGGCCAGCCGCTGACGGTTCGTCTGGTCGACGGTGCAGGCAATGTCTCTGCGGCGGGCAGCCTGACCGCGCCCGACACGACCGCGCCCGGCGCGCCCACCGGCGTGGCCATCAATGGCAGCGGCACCGTGCTGAGCGGACTCGGTGTGGCCGGCTCGACCGTGACCGTGCGCAATGCCGCGGGCGTTGTCCTGGGAACAGGCACCGTGGCCGCCAACGGCAGCTTCACCGTCGCGCTCGCCGCTGCACAGATCGACAACCAGGTCCTGAGCGTGACGCAGGCCGACCCGGCCGGGAACGTTTCGGTATCGGCCACGGCGACCGCACCGGACCTGACGGCTCCGGTCGCACCGACCACGCTGCTGGTCAGTGGTGACGGTCTGACCGTCAGCGGCACCGGAGAAGCGGGCGCTACAGTGACCATCAAATCCGCGAGCGGCGTCGTGCTCGGCACGGCGGTCGTTGGCGGCACCGGTGTATTCAGCGCCGGGCTCAATGCGGCGCAGATCAACGGAGAGAAGCTGTCCGTCAGCCTCACCGACATCCATGGCAACGTCTCGGTAGCGACAGTCGTTACCGCGCCCGATATCGACGCCAACGCCCCGGTCGTCGCCAGCGACAACCTGGCAACCGCCACGGTGGTCATTGCGCCGGTCAAGGTGACGCAGAACTTCTTCGACTCTTTCTCCACGTTGCTGTCGGGTTTCTCGAAAACCTTCACCTTCACCGTCGCAAGCGGCACCAGCATCGACCCGACGCTGACCCTGACCACCGGCAGCCTGGTTTCATTGCTCGACGGCGTCTCCTACACGCTGCAGGTCAAGAGCGCCAGCGGCGCCTGGGTCACGCTGGACGTCAATGGCAGCGGTGGCCTGCTTGACCTGATCGCCATTGCCGGACAGGGCGTGCGGGTCAACATCGGCGACCTGCTGGGCGGCGACTACCGCCTGACCGTGGCCAGCTCCGGCATTGGCGTGCTGACCACCGTCAACACCCAGTTGCAACTGGATATCACCAGCCTGACGCAGTTCACCGGAACGGCAGGAGCTGCGATTACCGGCAACGTCATCAGCGACGTCGGCACCGACGGTCAAGTCGACCAGACAGGCCCCGATCAAGGCGCCCTGCTGCAGATCCAGAAAAACGGCAGCTACGTGGCGGCAGGCGGCGGTACGACGGTGCAAGGCCTGTATGGCACGCTGACCATCGATGCCAGCGGCAACTACAGCTACAAGCCCAATGGCAGCCTCGGCAGCGTCGGCAAAGTGGATGTCTTCAGCTATCAACTGGTGCACGCCAACGGCCTGAGCGACACCGCCACGCTGTACGTTCGCATCGACAGTCCACAAGCAACGGAGATCTGGAGCAATACCAACCTCGGCAGTCCGGCGTTGCTGGTGGATGCCACCAACGATATTGCCCATACGGGAATCACTCTGGTCAACCAGGAGGTCACCACCACCTCGGCGCTCGGCAGCTTCGGCGTCTTGCTGGGCGGGGGCAGCGGCACCTACACCACCAGCGTCGCGGCCAATACGGTCAGTGACCTCACCGTGGTGGTCAACGCCAGCAACCTGCTGAGTCTGCTCGGCGCAATGACCGTCAGCCTCTACAAGCTCAACACCAGCACCGGTCAATACGTGCTGGTGAAAAGCTACGGCGGCAGCTCGCTGGTCAATCTGGGCAGTGGCAACTACGGCATTCGGTTCGATGACCAGACGTCCGGCAGCTACCAGGTCAAGGTGGCAGTTGGTGGGCTGGGGGTGCTGAGCACGGTCAATACCAGCCTCATCAATACCGCCACCTACACCAACCAGTTCGTGGTCGGCAGCTACACGCCGGTCACGGGCAACCTGCTCACTGACACGGCGGGTGCCGGTGCAGACGTACTCGGCTCGGCCTACACCGTGCTGAGCGTGCAGCAAGCCGGAACGTTCGTTACGCCGGGCTACAACGGCACGACCCTCGTCGGCACCTACGGTTCGTTACTGGTGCATGCCGACGGCAGCTACGTCTACACCCTCAACCCCGGTCAGACCAATGCGGTCATCGGTCATCAGGATGTGTTCACCTATCAGTTGGCCCATCCCAACGGGAGCACGGATACCGCCACCTTGACAGTGGACCTGGACGCGGCCGGCGCCGTGACCAGCACGTCCTTCGCCGCGCTGGCCAGCGTCGACGATCACAGCGCCGCGTCTGTCGCGACAACGGCCGCCGTGACCGGCGCCGAGCTGATTCAGGGCACCGACGGCAACGATACCCTCGACGGGTCCCACGGCGGTGCCGTGACCCTGCAAGGCGGTGCCGGTAACGACACCCTGATCATCAGCGATCAGCAGTTCGCTTCGGTGGACGGCGGGACGGGCACGGACACGCTGCTGTGGGCCGGTGGTGACGCGGTCATCAACCTTGGCGATCTGCAGAGCCGGGTCCACAACATCGAGGTGCTGGACCTGAATCACACCAGCGCGGTCTCGCTGACCGTAAGCCTTGCCGATCTGGTGGCGATCACTTCATCCGACAACAGCACGCTGCTGATCAAGGGCGACAGCAAGGACACCGTACACATGACCGACACCTGGGCAGCCGACGGCACCCACCAGGCGGACGGAATCGATTACACCCAATACACACCGCAGGAGGACCCGAGTCACCATTTGTGGGTACAGAACGGCATTCAGGTTGTTTGATCCAGGGAAGTCTGACCCCGTCAGTAAGGAAGTTATGTGAAGTGCGTACGCCGTCACCCATGGCCGATGGTGCTGCTGACCCTCGGCCTGCAACACCTGATCCATCTGCCAGCGCTGGCAGACGAAGACATTGATCCGGGGCTGCGCAGCATCAGCCCCTCCCGGATGCAACATCAACCGGGGGACAAACAACCGAAACCGCGTAGCAGCCAGTCGCCCGTTGCCGCAGTGCCGGGCAAAGAAGACACGCAGGCCCTGGGGCTTGAACAGGCGGTGAGGCTGGCGGTGGACTGGCACCCCAGCATCAGCGAGGCCATCGGCACGCTGTATCAACAGGCCGAGGGCATCAACGTCGCCGAGGCCGGTTATTACCCGCGAATCGCTGGCGGCATCAAGGGCGGGTACAACAGCGGCTACGGCAGCGATGCCAGCAGCCAGTCGGTGAGCATTTCCCTGAAGCAGATGCTGTACGACTTCGGCAAGGTTTCAAATGCCGTGGAGGCCGCCCAGGCCAAGGCCGCGCGCAGCCAGGCGAGTATTCTGCTGGCGATCGACCAGGTCAGTCGCGACACCGCGTTCGCGTACGTTGAAGTGCAGCGCTATCAGCGTTTGATCGACATCGCCCGCCAACAGATTCAGGGGATTGGCGGCATTGTCGATCTGGCCAAACAGCGCAGCGACATGGGCGCCAGCACCCGCTCCGATGTGGTTCAGGCTCAGTCTCGCGCGGAGGGCGGGATGGCGACATTGCAGGAGTTCAAGGCGCAATACGCGCGCTGGCAGGCAACGCTCGCCAATCTTCTGGGGCGACAGACCTCCCCGCCGGTAACGGACGCCTTTCCGGACGCGCTGAACCAGGCCTGCAACACGCCCGTGATGACCGACGCCCTGCCCGCCGTACTGCAGGCAGTCGCCCAACGCACCCAGGCTCAGGCCGAACTCGCTCAGGCCAGGGCCGAGGCGTATCCGACGCTGTCACTGGAGCCCTCGTTCAACCAGTACCTGGACAACAACTACAACAATCAGAACCCGGCCATCGACCGCACCCAGGTCGGGATTTTCCTGAATCTCGAAGTGCCGATTTACCAGGGCGGCGCCATCAGCGCCCGCAGCCGCGCGGCCGGTTATGCGCTGACGGCGGCCGACGCCGCCGAAGACGCCGCTCGGTTGCAGGCGCGTCAGGGCTTGAGTGAATCCCAGGCGCAGACGTCCGGTCTGACGCGGCGTCTCAATTCGTTGGCGTTCCGCGAAACCACCATCAAAGAAGCCCGGGAGCTGTACGGCCGGCAATACCTTGAATTGGGCACGCGACCGCTGCTGGATCTGCTCAACGCCGAGCAGGAGATCCACCAGTCGCGCTTCGATCTGGCCAACACCCAGGCTGACCTGCGTCGCCTGCAAATCGATTGTCTCTACAACAGTGGCGCGTTGCGCCGGGCATTCGGTATCGATCACAGCACCATCCAGCATGTGGAGATCCTGCCATGACCGATCCCATCGTCATCGCTCAACCTGTGCAGGCCGACACGGCGCATCAGGATTACTCGCCCTGGCTGGAAGCGGTGCTAAACGTCGCGCGGCATTACCGGCTGGACGTCTCTCCGGAAAGCGTGCGCCTGGCGTCGATTCACAGTGAGGGCCGCGTCGAGGAAGTGGTCCGGCACATGGCGCGACAGGCCGGGCTCAGCGTCAAGTTCGCCAACTACGACCACAAGAGCCTGAGCCGTTGGCGCACGCCCTTGTTGGTGCAATTACAAGACGGTCAGGTCGGCGTCATCGAGAGCGTCGGTGAAGGTGGCGAACTGGGCATTGCCTACAGCGGCGATCAAGGCCTGCAAAGCCGCGTCGAACCCGCTGCGCTCGCGGATCAGGCCGTGCGCACCGTGATCTTGCGCCCGATCCAGCCCTTGAGCGATGTGCGCACCAACGATTACATCAAGCCCTACGACGAGCACTGGTTCAGGCGCATCGTACTCAGCGACCTGCGCCCCTACAGCCAGGTCATGCTCGCCTCGCTGGTGGCCAACCTGCTGGGCATGGCCGGTGTGCTGTTCTCGATGCAGGTCTATGACCGGGTGATTCCCGCCGAATCGCTGCCGACCCTGTACGTGCTGTTCGGCGGGGTGATGCTCGCGCTGGTGTTCGATTTCGTGATGCGCATCATGCGCCTGCGCATCACCGACATTCTCGGCAAACGCGCGGACTTGCGGGTGTCCGACCTGGTCTTCGGCCATGCCCTGCGCCTGCGCAACTCGGCTCGCCCGAAATCCACCGGCTCATTCATTTCGCAGTTACGCGAGCTGGAACAGATTCGCGACCTGATCACCTCGAGCACCGCCACGGCCTTGGCGGACATGCCGTTCTTCTTCCTGTTTTTGCTGGTGTTCTACCTGATCGGCGGCCCTTTGGTGCTCATTCCCCTGCTCGCGTTGGTCGCCATGGTAGTGCCGGGCATTCTGGCGCAGCACCGGTTGGCGAAACTGGCCAATGAATCGATGCGCGAGGCTGCCCTGCGCAACGCCATGCTGGTGGAAAGCGTTCAAGGCATGGACGACATCAAGGCCTTGCAAGCCGAGCAGCGTTTTCAGCAGCAGTGGAATCACTACAACGCCGCCTCAGCCGACAGCAGCCTGCGGCTGCGCACCTTGACCAACAGTCTGGTGACCTGGACCCAGAACGTTCAGGGCGGTGTCTTCGCGGTGGTCATCGTGTTTGGCGCGCCGATGGTGATTGCCGGCGACCTCACCACCGGCAGCCTGGTGGCGGCGTCGATCCTGTCGTCGCGGATGATGGCCCCCATGGCGCAACTGACCCATGTGTTGACCCGCTGGCAGCAGGCCAAAGTCGCGTTACAGGGGCTGAACCGGATCATGCAGATGCCGGTGGATCATCCCGAAGGCAGCCAGCGCGTGCACCTGCCCGCGATTCGCGGCGAATACCGGCTGCGTCAAGCGGGTTTTCGCTACAGCGAAGAATCCTCCCCCGCGTTGAGCCATATTGACCTGAAGATACGCCCCGGCGAACGGATCGCCATTCTCGGGCGCAACGGTGCCGGCAAGTCGACCCTGCTTCAGGCACTGGCCGGCGCCATGGACCTGAGTACGGGCGAAACCACGCTGGACGGCATCGCCCTCGCCCACATCGATCCCGCTGACCTGCGTCGTGACGTGGGCCTCATGTCGCAGCAGGCGCGGCTGTTTCACGGCACGCTGCGCGACAACATTACCCTCGGTGCCGGGCAGGCCAGCGACCAGGAAATCATCGCGGCCCTCGCCGTCACCGGCGCGCTGGATTTCGTGCGGCAGATGCCCAAGGGCATGGACCACCTGATCCTCGAGGGCGGCCTCGGCCTGTCGGGCGGGCAACGTCAGAGCCTGCTGCTTTCGCGGCTCTTGATCCGTCAGCCGCAGGTGCTGCTGCTGGACGAGCCGACCGCTTCGCTGGATGACATCACCGAGCGCCTGCTGCTGGAAAAACTCGCCACCTGGTGCACGGGCCGGACGCTGATCGTGGCCACTCACCGGGTCAGCGTGTTGCAGTTGATAGAGCGCATCATCGTGCTGGACAGCGGCCGGATCGTGATCGATGACCACCGCGACGCAGCGCTCGCGCGATTGCGGCAGCCGCAAGGAGCACCGTCATGAAAGCGTTGACCGCCGAACACACGCCGCGCTTGCCGGACTCGATCACCTACCTGGACGGCCGCGACGAGCGCAGCATCGCCGGCGGCGTCAGGGTCATCTGGGGCTGCGCCTTGATGATCGCGTGCTTCCTCGCCTGGGCGGCGTGGTTCGAAGTGGTGGAAGTCTCCACCGGCACCGGCAAGGTGGTTCCCAGTTCCCGAGAGCAAGTGATTCAGTCCATGGAAGGCGGCATCATCAAGGAGATGAACGTCACCGAAGGCTCGTTGGTAGAGCGCGGCCAGGTCCTGGCCCAGCTCGATGCGGTGAAGACCGAATCCAACGTCGGGGAAAGCGAAGCCAAGTACCGGGCGGCGCTGGCCAGCGTCAATCGACTGCAAGCGGAAGTCAGTGAAAAGCCCCTTTCATTCGACGCTTCGTTGAACCGTTACCCCGAGCTCATCCGCGCCGAAACCGAGCTGTACACGACCCGCCGTAAGGGCCTGCAGGACACGCTGGACGGTATTCAGAGCTCACTCAAACTGGTGCGCAGCGAACTGGAGATCACCGAGAATCTGGCGAAGATCGGTGCGTCGAGCCGGGTGGAAGTCCTGCGGTTGAATCGCCAGCGTTCCGAGCTCGAGCTCAAAGCCACCGAAGCCCGTTCCGACTACATGGTGCGCGCGCGCGAAGACCTGGCCAAAGCCAATGCCGAAGCGCAGATGCTGGTGGCCGTGATCCGCGGACGCAGCGACTCACTCTCACGTCTGACGCTGCATTCGCCGGTGCGGGGTATCGTCAAGGACATCGAAGTCACCACCATCGGTGGCGTGGTTCCACCGAACGGGAAACTGATGCAGATCGTGCCGCTGGACGAACAACTGCTGATCGAAGCGCGGATTTCACCGCGCGACATTGCGTTCATTCACCCGGACCAGGAAGCGAAGGTGAAAATCACCGCGTACGACTACTCGATCTACGGCAGTCTCGACGGCAGGGTGGTGACGATTTCCCCGGACACGATCCAGGACGAGGTCAAACCCGAGATTTTCTACTACCGCGTGTACATCCGGACGGACTCGGATGTGCTGCGCAACAAGGCCGGCAAGACCTTCGCCATCGTGCCCGGCATGATCGCGACGGTGGATATCCGCACCGGCCAGAAGACGGTGCTGGATTACCTGATCAAGCCGTTGAACCGGGCCCGCGAAGCCTTGCGCGAGCGTTGATCAGCGACTGGCAAGGTGAGTCGGTGGCGTTGTCACCGGCTTGGCCTGTGCCAGGTAACGGCCCCACTCGCGGTTGATCTCGGCGTAAGGCAGAAAAATGCTGACCCGAGGCTGGCTGGCAAGGTCCGGGCGCTTGAGTGCAGCCAGATCGCCGGAGGACAGGAACGCCACGGTGATGCCGATTACCTTGCCGTCGGCGCCGAACACCGGCCCACCCGACATGCCTTTAGCGACCGGGCCATCATGGGTGCCATAGAGCACATTGCCTTCCCTGGTGTCCATCCGGACCATCGCGGGCAAGGCATGGCCACTGCCCTTCACCGACATGTACAGCGAGTTGTAACCCACCGCAGTGACGGCCTCGCCAGGGGTGTATCCACGCCAGAGTGGAGCGCCATTGGCCTTGTGCCGGAAAAACTGGATGTCCCCCTGCCCCTGGTAGACCGCACCCGGCACGTAGGGAATGTGCTTGACGGTGACGGCGTACTCTTCATTCCACTGCACCGCCGTGCCCATCAACATATAGGGAAGCGGCCCGCCGGAATGGACGACGAACGCTTGGTCATAAACTGGATCCTGGGTAAAAGCGACTGGCATTCCATTGCACCCGCTGAGCAGCACGGAGGCCGCAACAAGTGACTTTAAGGAGCGCATTTTGCACACGGGGGAGAGAGTGAAAGACCGCGCAAATATGTCATTGCGCCATCATTCTATCAATAGTCTGTGACTACCTTTCGTCTGAAGTCGATAAAGCGAATTCATTGGATCCAATGCCTGCTCTGCGTGCCTTTCAACGCCGGTAATAGCCTGGCAACGAATGCACTACGGATCGCTTCAGGTCGCCGAATGGTGGAGCAGATCGGAAACCCAGCCGTCCGGGCCGGGTTTGGCACAGCGATTCAGGATTATCGGTCAGCCCAGCCGACCGTGGACATCAATCATCCGACTCCGTAAGGTGCCGTGATTTTCAGCATCTGAACATCGAGGGCGCCCATGAACCGCCGCAAAAAGATAAAGCAGCTCTTGCAGGCCCACGCCAAAAAGGCCAGTGCCAAGCTCGCGCCAAAGAAAGAGAAGTACATCAGCAAGGCGGATCGTTTGAAGCTGGCTGCTGAAACCGATCAAGCCTCGACGACCGCCTCGCAGGCCTGATCACGGCAGTGCCGGGTTCAGCCTGTCGAGAGGATCCACGACGCGTGCTTCGTACGCGTGCGCGTCTCATGGCGTGAATGAAACTTCTGACGCTTTCTGATTTCATTACAAGCACAGTAATGAGCGATGCGTGGATCGGGGGCTGCTCTGGAAAAACTGACGCAAGAAGCGCTGGAGGCCGAAGTCATTCGCCTGCGCGCGGCGCTCGACAATACGGCACAACGCGAAGAGCGGTTCCGGACCATCCTGGAAACCATCGAAGCGGCGTTCGCCATCGTTCAGGTCAAATACGACGCCGACGACCGCCCCATCGATTACCGCTTCGTCGAGGCCAACCCGGCCTTTGAACGACAGGCCGGGGTTAACCTGCGGGGCAAATGGGTCACCGAATTCGCGCCCGACCTGGAGGACTTCTGGTTCCAGACTTACGGCCACGTCGCCAAGACCGGCGAACCCGCCAACTTCGAGAACTACGCCAGTCACTTCGAACGCTGGTTCGACGTGAAAGCCATTCAGGTCGGTGATCCGGCTGACCGACAGATCGCGATCTTTTTCAGTGACGTCACCGAGCGGCGTGACGCGCAAGAGCGGCTTCGGATCAGCGAAGCGCTTGCGCGGGAAAACGTCGAGCGTGTGCAGCTTGCCCTCGCGGCTGGCGCCATCATCGGCACTTGGCACTGGGATCTGCCTACAGACCGTTTCACCGTGGACAAAGCTTTCGCCCAGGCGTTTGGCCTGGACCCGGCATTGGGCCGCGAGGGGCTGAGCCTTGAGCAGGTGATCGCCACCGTTCACCCCGAAGACAGAGACGCTCTCAAGTCCGCCATCACCGAGGCGATCGGTCGCGGCGGTGCATACGCTCACCAGTACCGGGTTCGGCGTGCGGACGGTCGGTATTACTGGCTCGAAGCCAACGGCCGGGTGGAGCTGGCTGACGACGGCACGCCGCTGCGCTTTCCCGGTGTGCTTATCGACGTGGAAGAACGCCGCTCCGTCGAACGCGAGCGCGACCGTGCCACCGCAGCGCTGCGGGCACTCAACGAAACCCTGGAGCAGCGCGTCATCGAGCGCACCGCCGACTTGATGCAGGCGGAAGAAAAACTGCGTCAGTCGCAGAAAATGGAAGCGGTCGGGCAACTGACCGGCGGCATCGCCCACGACTTCAATAACCTGTTGGCCGGCATTTCTGGCTCGCTGGAGCTGATCAACCAACGGATCGCCCAAGGGCGGGCCGGGGAAGTCGACAAATACATGCAGGCCGCGCAAGCCGCCACTCGACGTGCCGCTGCACTCACCCACCGCCTGCTCGCCTTCTCTCGCCGCCAGACGCTGGACCCCAGGCCGACCGACGTGAACACGCTGATGGTCGGCATCACCGAAATGGTCCAACGCACCGTCGGCCCCGGTATTGAGGTCCACACCATCGGCGCGCCCACGCTGTGGCCAACGCTGGTGGATGCCGGGCAGTTGGAAAACGCACTGTTGAACCTGTGCATCAATGCCCGGGACGCCATGCCCGACGGCGGAAACATCACGATAGAAACGGAAAATCAATGCATCAACGGCGACATCGCCGCAGCACTCGACCTGCCCGCGGGCGAATACGTCGCCCTGTCGGTGACCGATACGGGCACCGGCATGTCACCCGATATCGTGGCCAAGGCATTCGACCCCTTTTTCACCACCAAGCCCATAGGCCAGGGCACCGGCCTGGGATTGTCGATGATCTACGGGTTCGCGAAACAGTCCGGCGGGCAAGTTCGGGCGTACTCGACCCTCGGCGAAGGCACCACCATGCGCATTTACCTGCCTCGCTACGAGGGCGAGGCCATCATCGACGACGTGGACGCCGGCCATCTGCAAGGCGCGTGCGCCTGCGCCAGCGAGACCATTCTGGTGGTCGATGACGAACCCACGGTGCGCATGTTGCTGACCGATGTTCTGACGGAGCTCGGCTACACGGTGATGGAAGCGCCGGACAGCGCTGCAGGGCTCAAGATGCTTCAGTCCGACGCGCGCATCGACCTGTTGATCACCGACGTCGGCTTGCCGGGCGGGATGAATGGACGGCAGATGGCCGACGCGGGACGAGAAACCCGACCGCAGCTCAAGACGCTGTTCATCACGGGCTATGCCGAAACGGCGGTCATCGGCAACGGTCCACTCGGTGAGGGCATGTGGGTGTTGACCAAGCCGTTCGGGGTGGATGCCCTCGCGTCTCGCGTGCGGGAACTGATGAACAGCCAGGCTTAACCCTCAAGCTCCATGACCATTTCATGCCATGCCATCCCGCCGTGGTCGGAGGGCGATGGCTGAACGTAGCGGTAGCCCATGCGCGTGTACAACGGTACGTGTTGCTCCTTGCACATCAGATGGAGGGTTTGCTTGTGCGCCGCCTTCATGCGCCGCACGAACTCGCGCATCAACAGCGTCGCGTAGCCCTTGCCTTGCGAGGCGGGGTCGACCACCACGGACATGATCACCACGTTTGGCGCATCCGCCGAATGGCCTACCAGCTCCTTGAAGTCTTCATCCGACATCACGACATCATGGGCACACCCGCTGTTGATGAAGCCGACGATGTGCCCGGCCTCTTCCAGGATCAAAAAGCCTTGCGGATATTGCTCGATCCGCGTGGCGATCTTTTCCAGCGTGGCGGCTTCGTCGCCCTCGTAAGCCGTGGATTCAATTTCGAAGCAGCGTGGGGCGTCTGCCCCCGTGGGGTGGCGAAAGCTGAGGGTGGACATGGGTCTTCCTTTGTCTTGAAATGTTGAACGGCATCGGGCGATGCCGCTAACGCTAGCGAAGACTCAACGCAGAAACAACCGCAGGCCCCAACCTGCTGATTGCCCCGTGCGGATGACACCTCACACCCGGCCTGAACACAGGCAGGCTGTTACAGGTCGGTGATTTCTTTATGCCGTGGCACCAGGGCCTTCATCACGCTCCACGCCACCAGGTAGGCCAACGCGCAGATGGCGAACATGATCATGTAGCCGGTGTGGATGTCGTTGATCGATTTGTAGTAGTCGAACACCCAACCGCCGATCTTGGTCATGACCACGCCGCCGAAACCACCCGCCATGCCGCCGATCCCCACCACCGAAGCGATGGTCTTCTGCGGGAACATGTCGGATACCGTCGTGAAGATGTTGCACGACCAGGCCTGGTGTGCCGAAGCGCCGATGCCGATCAACAGCACGGGTATCCAGAAGCTGATGTACCCCAACGGCTGCGCCAGCAACACCAGCAGCGGAAACAGCGCAATCACGAACATGGCTTTCATGCGGCCGTCGTACGGCTTGTCGCCACGGGCCATGAAGTAGCTGGGGAACCAGCCACCGCCAATACTGCCAACCATGGTCATGCTGTACAGCACGAACAGCGGGATCACGATGGCCTGGCCTTTCATGCCGTACTGCGCCGACAGGTAGGTCGGCAGCCAGAACAGAAAAAACCACCACACGCCGTCGGTCATGAACTTGCCGAAGGCGAATGCCCACGTCTGGCGATAGGTCAGCAGTTTGAACCACGACACTTTCTTCTCGTCAGCACTCGACACAGGCCTGGCAGCAACGTCGGCGGTTTCATCACTGCGGATGTACGCCAGCTCCGCAGCGCTCAGGCGCTTTTGCTGCTCCGGCTTTTCGTACAACGCCATCCACGCCGCCAGCCAGACGAACCCCAGCAGGCCAATCACGATGAATGCCCATTCCCAACCCCAGACGCTGGCGATCAGCGGTACACATATCGGCGCGGTGATCGCGCCGACGTTGGCGCCGGAGTTGAAGATACCGGTCGCAAATGAACGCTCCTTCTTGGGAAAGTACTCGGCAGTCGCCTTGATCGCGATCGGAAAGTTACCAGCCTCGCCAATGGCCAGCACTGCACGCGACAGCATGAACCCCGCGATGGACACCGGGATGACCGCCAGGCCGAATGCCCCGCACACCGAGGCGATCCCCTCCCCCAGCGGCACCGAGAACGCATGCATCACCGCACCGGTCGACCAGATGCCGATCGCCAGGATGTAGGCAGTCTTGGTGCCGATTTTGTCGACGACACGACCGGCGAAGATCATGGCGATCGCGTAGACGAACTGGAACACCGAGGCGATGTTGGCGTAGTCGGTGTTAGTCCAGCCAAATTGCGTCGAAAGATCCGGCGCCAACAGGCTGAGCACCTGACGATCCAGGTAGTTGACCGTGGTGGCGAAAAACAACAGCGCACAGATCGTCCAGCGGTATTTGCCGACGGCCTTGCTGATCACGGCAGACTGACTGACGCTTTGCGGATGAGTGGACTCGTTCAGGTTCATGGCATCACTTTATTGTTTGGATTCGGGTGATGATCGCTCGACGACACCGGGAGCGCGCGCGTGCGGATTTCAGGCTCTGGGACCTGAATCAAGACGTGCGGGAGGTGCTACGAGGTGGTAGGCGAGACCTTTGAGGGCGCCAACGCGCGACAGGCGGCCGGAACCGGATCGTTGGGTGCTGCGGTGAATGAGATGAGCAAGCAAGTCGATTTCATGTTGGAGGCCGACACTGTTTTTTATAGTTGGGCGTGATCAGGAATGATCATCTGTCGTCGTACAACGATTCTTATATCGATTCCGTTACTGGGCTGTCAATCGGGAAGAACGTCGGCGTCCAGGCGCAAAGGGCTGACTTTCGCCCCTTGCACGCCTCAGCCACGGCCATAGGCAGCGAACGCCGAGCTCAACTCCATGAATACCGTTGTATGACAACACGTGATAAAGGGTCTAACCGACGACGTCTATACCAGTAATACCGACCACCCGCGCCTGCTCCAGCATCTCTTCGGGGGTGGCGTCCGCGTTGGGCATCATGAGGCTGTTTTCGTTATCGCCGAAATGCAGCTGCAGGAGATGCATCGCGGCTTCGTGGACGGGCAATCGAGATTGCTGGAGCTCGAACGTGTGAGTACGGGGTTCGTCGTTGAACAGGTAGTTAACCGAGTAAGTGTGCATAGGGGATGCTCGTGTCGGGAGGCTGAAGGAAGCAGGTGTCGCTGATTATCCTGACCAGACAGTCAAATTTTAGTTCGTTCGGTGTTATCTAAACGCTGGATCAAGACCTTTGACGCTCAGGGCTGGTTAAGACATATGGAAATCCGTATATTCGGATTTTCATATGTACGAGCTATCACCCCATGATCACCCCTTCGCAACTCTTCAAAAGCCTGGCGGATGAAACACGCGCTCGTGCCACGCTCCTTATCGCGAGCCAGGGTGAGCTGTGCGTCTGCGAGCTGATGTGCGCCATGGACGAGAGCCAGCCGAAGATCAGTCGCCACCTCGCGCAACTGCGCAGCAACGGGCTTCTGCTCGACCGTCGTCAGGGCCAATGGGTGTACTACCGCCTCAACCCGCAGCTTCCAACATGGGTGAATGACATGCTCGACGTGATCGTGCTGGCCAATACCGAATGGCTCCGAATCAACGCCGCCCGTTTGCAGAACATGGACGGACGCCCCGTGCGCGAATCCGTCTGCTGCTGAGGGAAACGTTTCCCGACCTCCCTTTTCTGCTCCGGCGTGACGCCTGAGCCTTTGACGCCCGCCCCCGGCGGCAGGAGCTTTACATGCGAGTTCTGTTCATGTGCACGGCCAATAGCTGCCGCAGCATCCTGTCCGAAGCGCTGTTCAACCACTTGGCACCCGCAGGGTTCGAAGCCGTGAGCTGCGGGAGTTTTCCCAAGGGACAGGTGCTGCCCCGCAGCCTGAGCACGTTGGCGCACGCCGGCATTTCAACCACGGGGCTCGGCAGCAAAGGTTCTGAAGCCTTCAGCGAATGCCCGCCGGACATCGTCATCACGGTCTGCGACAGCGCCGCCGGGGAACCTTGCCCCGTTTACTTCGGCCCTGCGCTGAAGGCTCATTGGGGCCTTGAAGACCCATCAGAGGTGACCGGTGACGAGGCCGCCATCAACGAGGCCTTCATGGCGACCTTGACGCGGATCGAACGACGCTGCCTGGCCTTCTTTGCACTGCCTTTCGCCTCGATCGACCGGCAAGCACTCAAGCACGCACTGGATAAAATCGGAACGCTTTAATCAGGACGCCGTCATGTCAGAAGAATTGCACAACCTCGATCTCAGCCTGTTCGACAGTGAATCCCCCACACGCCAGACGAGCACTCATAAACCACACATTCTCCTGCTCTATGGATCGACCCGTGATCGGTCATTCAGCCGATTGCTGGTGGAGGAGTCAGCGCGTCTGCTTGAACACTTCGGGGCCGAAACGCGCATTTTCGATCCGACCGGGCTGCCATTGCCCGATGATGCACCGGTCGAGCATCCGAAGGTCCAGGCGTTGCGAGACCTGGTGCAGTGGTCGGAGGGTCAAGTGTGGTGTTCGCCCGAACGGCACGGTGCGATGTCGGCGGTGTTCAAAGCGCAAATAGACTGGATTCCACTGACGCTGGGCGCCGTTCGCCCGACCCAGGGCAAAACCCTGGCGGTCATGCAGGTCTGCGGCGGCTCGCAGTCGTTCAACGTGGTGAACCAGTTGCGCGTCCTTGGCCGCTGGATGCGCATGTTCACGATTCCGAACCAGTCTTCCGTGCCCAAGGCCTACCTGGAGTTCGATGACACGAACCGGATGAAACCTTCGCCCTACTACGATCGCCTCGTCGATGTGATGGAGGAACTGGTGAAGTTCACCCTGCTGCTGCGCGACCACAAGGACTTCCTGGTGGACAGGTACTCCGAACGCAAAGAGTCTGCCGAGCAGTTGTCCTCGCGCGTCAACCAACGCTCAATCTGAGGCGGCGACTGATCCGGCCGCGCGGCACGATCTTGAACGCCACGGGAGCCAACGCCTTGCCCACTGCGATGCCTTTGGCATCCGGCCCGGACGGTTGGCGCCCTGCCCTCGTCATTGACCGATAAGCGCCTGCGCGGTGGCCGCCAGCGCACCACCCACCTGTGTTTTCAGCGCGTCGATGAAACAGGTGATTTTTGCGTCCACGTACTGACGGGAGGTGTAAACCGCGTACACGTTGCGCTCATGAGTGTGGTACTCGGGCAGCACACGCACCAGCCTTCCCGAGCGCAGGTCGTCTATCGCCGAGAACCCCGCGAGCAGACCAATGCCGGCACCTGCGCGGACCGCAACCGCCATGGCGTCCATATCGTTCACACTGAAACTTGGCCCCGTCGGCAAAAAGGTCGCGGTGCCGGCATTGCTCCTGAGTTGCCACTCATCCCGTGCGTAATCCACCGTGCCCAGCAACAGGCACGCGTGCTGGCTGAGATCTTCCGGCACCACGGGCGCCGGGTGTTTCGCCAGGTACTCCGGGGACGCGACCAGCACGCAATGGCTGACCCCGATCTTGCGGCTCACGCAGGCGGAGTCCGGCAGCGTTCGGGCGATCAGGATCGAGACATCCAGCTGGTCCTCCAGCAGATTCGGCATCCGCTGGGACAGCAACAGGTCCACGGTGACCTCTGGAAATTCCCGGCGGTATTCCAGCACCACGCCTGTCACCAGATGGCGCGCCAGACCAGGGACGCAATGAACGCGTAGCGTGCCTCTGGGCTTGAGCAATGCGTTGCCCGCTTCTGCTTCAGCGTTCTCGAGGTCAGCCAGGATTTTCGTGCAGCGCTCATAAAACCGACGCCCCGCATCGGTCACCGACAGCCGCCGCGTCGAGCGCTGCAACAAGCGAGCATCGAGCAGGGTCTCGAGCGCGGAAACCGCCCGTGACACGTTCCCCACCGTCGAATCGAGGTGATTGGCAACGGCCGTGAAACTGCCCATTTCCACGACTTTCACGTACACCGACATGTTTGAAAATTTGTCCATCCCTACTGTCCTTCCCGGTCTGCGTTCGCGCTCACGTTGTGGAAATGCCGGGCCATCATGAATGCGTGTCGCGACGGGTGCAATCGGTCGATGGCCACCGATATTTCCTTTGCACACAACAATGATTTCCTCCCCGCGGGCTCAATCAAACGGGGCGTCCTCCATAGACTCGGTTGCACAGGCCAGCGGCACTCGCCGCACTGAATGGCCACTGACCCGGTTTCTGTTAACCCTATGAAGGCCCACGCTATGAATACGCCCTACGACTCGCTCTATCTTTTCATCGACGGTGAATGGATCGGTGCCGAAGCCCGCGACACCGCTGTCGTTGTTAACCCCGCAACGGAAGCTGAACTGGGACGCGTGCCACTGGCCACCGCAAGTGACCTCGATCGTGCACTGAACGTTGCGCAGACCAGTTTTGACGTATGGCGTCGCACCGTGCCGGATCAGCGCGCAAAGATCCTCAAACGCGCAGCCGACCTGATCCTGGAACGAGCAACGCACATTGCGGCACAGATGACCCTCGAGGAAGGCAAGCCGCTCAGCGAAAGCCTGGACGAGGTCACCCGCGCCGCCGAGTATTTCGAATGGTTCGCCGAAAGCGCGCGACGCATTGACGGTCGGGTCGTGCCTGCCAATCGCCCGGGCGTTCTGCAACTTGTAAAACGTCAACCCATAGGGCCGGTGGCTGCCTTCACGCCCTGGAACTTCCCGGCCATCACCCCAGCCCGCAAATTGTCCGCCGCCCTGGCCGCCGGTTGCAGCGTCATTCTCAAGCCAGGTGAAGAGAGCCCGTCAACGGCGCTGGCACTCGCCCGTGCCCTAGACGATGCCGGGCTGCCAAAAGGCGTGTTGCAGATCGTCTTCGGCGTGCCGGACCAGGTGTCCAGCCACCTGATCGCCTCACCGGTCATCCGCAAGGTCACGTTCACCGGCTCCGTGCCGATCGGCCGACTGCTGTCTGCCCGTGCTGCGGAAGGCGTCAAACCCATCACGCTGGAGCTGGGTGGTCATGGGCCAGTGTTGGTGTTCGAGGACGCTGACGTCGAAAAAGCCGCCGTTGAAGGCGTTGCTAACCGCTTCCGCGGCACCGGTCAGGTCTGCATCTCGTCCACGCGCTTTCTCGTCCAGCGCGGTGCCTATCAACGGTTCGCCGAGCGCTTCGTCGCCGCCACCCAGGCGTTGCGAATCGGCAACGGCCTGCACCCGCAGACCCAGGTCGGACCGCTCGCCAACCCACGGCAGCTGGCAAAGATGGAAGAACTGGTCGCAGACGCCGTGGCCAAAGGCGCCACGCTGCTGGCGGGCGGCAAACGCGTGCCAGGCCAGGGCTTCTTCTTCGAACCCACCGTACTGGCCGATGTCCCCATGAGCGCGCGCGTCATGCATGAGGAGCCCTTTGGCCCCATCGCAATACTGATGCCATTCGATGAACTGACCGATGGACTGCAAGAGGCGAACCGTTTGCCCTACGGGTTGTCCGCGTACGCCTTCACCTCCAGCGCACGCACGGCCATCGACGTCGCCGACGGCCTTGAGGCGGGCATGATCGGCATCAACCAATACCGCATCGTGGCCACTGAACTGCCCTTTGGCGGCATGAAGGAAAGCGGCCACGGCTCGGAAGGCGGGGTCGAAGGCATCGAGCATTACCTTACCCACAAATTCATCAGCCAGGTGTAAGGACTCGATCATGTCGAACATCAACTTCAGTAGCCCTCGCGAAGCCGCCAGAGCCTTCACCCCCAAGCTCTCGCAGTTCGTCGACACGACGCTTTATCCGGCGATCTGGAGCGACCCGGCGCTCTCGCAACGTGATCGCAGCCTGATCACCGTTGCGGCGCTGATCGCCGGCGGACACGCCGAAGAGTTGCCAGCCCATCTGCGCCGAGCCGTGTCGAACGGCGTCACCCGGGAAGAGCTGTCGGCCGCCATCACACATCTGGCGTTCTACGCGGGCTTTCCCGCTGCCATCACAGCGTCGGCCATCGCCAACGCCACGCTCAATGAATCGGAGAAACAACCATGAAAGCCATCCTCTTCCCCGAATTTGGCGACGCCGATGTCCTTAAGCTCAGCGACGCCCCGCCGCCGGAAGTCCGCCCGAGCGACCTGCTGGTGCGCGTGTATGCGGCGGGCGTCAATCGGGCCGACCTGACTCACCGTACCGGCGGCTATGGGCGTCCGGACTTCGGCGACTCCCCGATCATTGGCCTGGAAATCGCTGGCGAGGTCATCGAAAAAGGCAGCGCCGTTGAAGGTTTCGACGTGGGCGCACGGGTCATGGGTGTCGTGGGCGGCGGCGCATATGCCGAGCTGGCTCGTATCGACTACCGCATGGCGATGCCGATTCCGGCTCAGTTGGATTATGTTCACGCAGCGGCGATTCCTGAGGTCTTCGTCACCGCACATGAAGCGATGATGCACCTGGCACGGCTCACGTCAGGTGATTCGGTACTGATTCATGCCGCCGCAGGTGGTGTGGGCTCCGCCGCCGTGCAACTGGCATACGCCACGGGCGCCACGGTGTTTGCAACCACCGATGGCAGCAAGTTATCGCGCGTCGAGCACCTCGGTGCCGATGTCGCGATTGACTACAAGACCCAGGATTTCGCCGACGTCATCGGCCGGAAAACGGGTGGCCAAGGGGTGGATGTGATCATCGACTTCGTGGGCAAACCCTACTTCGAACGCAACATCGCATCACTCGCCAAGGGAGGGCGACTGATCCAGGTCGGCATCCTGGGCGGCGGGGGCAGCGTGAACGTGACGCTGGAGCAGATTCTGTATCGTCACCTGCAAATCATCGGCACCGTCATGAAATCCCGCACGCAACCGCAGAAGCACGCAATGATCAAACGTTTCCGCGACCACTGGCTCGAACGGTTCGAAGGCGCGGGAAGCCTGGAGCCCGTCGTCGACAGTACCTTCCCCCTGTCGCGTGCCGCGGATGCCCATCGCCGGATGGAGTCTTCGGAAAACGTCGGCAAGATCATTTTGACGATGCAGCCTGAGGACTTGATTGTGGGCCGATGATTCATCGACCGGCCTGCCCAGAGGCGCCTCGTCATCGGACGGCGCCTGTTTCGCCAGCCGGGACACTGTTTACCCGGATCGACGCTCTACCCCATCGATTCGGATTACGGATTCGCCCTGTCCCGTTGCTGTGCGTTCCAAAGCTCCAGGTTCGACTTCACGAAGGCTTGAGGCAAAGGACTCGACACGATCTTCTCCATCTCATCCGATATCCGGGTTTGCAGTGCCGGGGGGATGCAATCCGTACGGGGCGACAGCGCCAGATAAAGCCCCTCGCTGCTGATCGGAGGCTCGAGGGCCTCTATGGCCGCCTCAACCCCCAGCGTTTCAGCCAGGGCCATGCCAGGGTATTGCTCGAATATCACGAAGTCGTTTCGTTTGAGCAGGAGTTTCTGAAAGGCCTGACTGGCCGTCGGTACCGCCTCAAGCGAAAGGTGAGCCTTGGCATAATCGTCGAACGCCTGACCGAAGCTGTTGTTGACCAGCGTGCCGCCATTGCGCCCGATCAGATCAGACCACTGGTGATACGGGAACGCCTCGTTTTTCCTCACCCAGACCATGCTCGGCGTGAACAGGAACGGCGGCTTTACAAAGTTGAATGCCCGCTCACGATCGCTGGTCAGAAAATACCCGGCCAGCATATCGACGCGCCCCGCCCTCACTTCCTCCTGAGCCCTTGACCAGGGCCCTGCGTAAATGACCTCGATTTGCAAGCCCAGGGCGGTGCCCAGGTGTTTGATCAGGTCGGCATTGGCACCGATCAGTCGTCGCGGGTTGTGTGGATCTCGCCACAGGTAGGGAGGGTATTCCGCATTGCCGGTGGCGGTGAGGTGATCACAAGCGGACTCACTGCGCGCAACGTCGGACATCACCACCAGCACGGCGGTCATGGACATGCACCGGCACAAACGACGGCTGATCATATTCAACCCCTGATGAAACCCCGCGTGTGAGCGGTATGCCCATGATCGCCAGACATCGCCCGTTGGGGCGATGAGCCAGGCAGGAATATGCATTGATCCGTAATGCTGTCTTCGCACGGGGAACAGGAAGCGGTTGAAAAGCGTGCGTCGATGTCAGGTTAGAGATCACACCGTGTGCGGGTTCCATTGACTGAAGAAACAATAGACGCAATCCAGCAAGAAACATCGGTCCACTTCATGTTCTGGAGGGATTGCACGAGAAGGAAGCGTCAGATGGCGTCACCGGCGCATCGGTCAGGCTGGTCCGGCACCGCGTCGCGCGGCCCCTACGGCCCGTGACATCTCGCCGGTGCCATATCGTATGCCTCGTCCCAGGACGAAAAATACCGGCCTGAGCTGAATTATTTCGTGTGTGCTCGTATCTGATCGGAAATAACGTGCCATCCAATCGCTTTCATCGACCTCACGGCTGATCGCTGTGCTCAGTGGCGAGGTCGACGCCAGCGTTTGCAGCAACACCGTTCCGCAAAAGAGTGATTGAAATGAAATCAGGCAAGAAAAAAGTCAGCCCGATCGGGTTGAGCGACATCACCATCGTTGACGACGCAAAAATGCGTAAAGCGATCACCGCAGCGGCGTTGGGCAACGCCATGGAGTGGTTCGACTTCGGCGTGTATGGCTTCGTCGCCTACGTCCTGGGCAAGGTGTTTTTTCCCGGTGCCGACCCTGGAGTGCAGATGGTCGCGGCACTCGCGACGTTCTCGGTGCCCTTCCTGATCCGTCCTCTGGGTGGTTTGTTTTTCGGCGCGCTGGGCGACAAATACGGTCGTCAGAAAGTCCTCGCGGCAACGATTGTGATCATGTCGCTGAGCACGACGGCCATCGGCCTGATCCCGTCCTATGCGTCGATTGGTATCTGGGCGCCGATCCTGCTGTTGCTGGCGAAGATGGCTCAGGGGTTCTCGGTTGGTGGCGAATACACGGGCGCCTCGATCTTCGTGGCCGAATACGCCCCCGACCGCAAACGCGGCTTCCTCGGCAGTTGGCTCGATTTCGGCTCGATTGCCGGTTTCGTACTCGGTGCAGGCATCGTGGTGATGATCTCGGCGGTCATGGGCGAAGAAAAATTCCAGGAGTGGGGCTGGCGCTTACCGTTCTTCCTCGCACTGCCGTTGGGCATGCTGGGGCTGTACTTGCGTAACGCCCTTGAGGAGACACCGGCGTTCCAGCAGCACGTCGAAAAGCTCGAACAAGGGGATCGCGAAGGCCTGTCGGGCGGCCCGAAGGTGTCGTTCAAGGAAGTCGCGACCAAGCACTGGCGCAGCCTGATTACCTGCATCGGCATCGTGGTGGCGACCAACGTCACCTACTACATGCTGCTCACCTACATGCCCAGTTACCTGTCGCATAACCTGCATTACAGCGAAAACCGTGGCGTGCTGATCATCATCGCGATCATGGTCGGCATGCTCTTCGTGCAGCCGCTGATCGGCTTCATCAGCGACAAGATCGGCCGTCGGCCGTTCATCATCGTCGGCAGCATTGCGCTGTTCCTGCTGGCGATTCCGGCGTTCATGCTGATCATCAGTGGCAAGATCGGACTGATCTTCGCCGGGTTGCTGATCCTCGCCGTGGTCCTCAACTTCTTTATCGGTGTCATGGCGTCCACGCTCCCCGCGATGTTCCCGACGCACATACGCTATAGCGCACTGGCCAGCGCCTTCAACGTCTCTGTGTTGATCGCCGGACTGACCCCGACCCTCGCTGCATGGCTGGTGGAAACCACCCACAACCTGTACATGCCGGCGTATTACCTGATGTTCGTGGCGGTGATTGGTCTGATCACGGGCCTCACGATGAAAGAAACCGCCAACAAGCCACTGCGCGGCGCCGCCCCTGCTGCGTCCAACATCGAAGAAGCCAAGGAGCTGCTGGAAGACTTCCACGACAACATCGAACAGAAGATCGAGGACATCGACGCCCAGATTGCCGAGCTGGAAGCCAAACGCAAAGAACTGGTGCAGCAGCATCCCCGCATCAACTGAGCACGCCCGAACGGTGAAGAAGTGGGTGATCGATTGCGTTGAACAAGCGCCTCGCTTACGGTGTTCGACCGTAGACCTGGTGTCTGTAAATCCATCGACCACCCCTGCCTGGAAGTCGCTCCGTCATGCCCCTGCACATTGAAACACCGCTGATTGAATCACGTCCGATGAGCGCCGTTGCCCAGCGCACGGTCAACCTGAAACTCGATGCGCTTCAGCCCTGCGGCTCTTTCAAATTGCGTGGCGTGGGGCATGCCTGCGAGGTTCACCATGGTCGGGGCGCCAGGCGATTTATCTCATCCTCCGGCGGCAATGCCGGGCTGGCCGTCGCCTACGCCGGGCGCCTTCTGGGCACGGCGGTGACGGTTGTCGTGCCGGAAACCACCACCGACAGGGCCAGGGAGCTGCTGAGACTTGAAGGCGCGCAGGTCATCGTTCACGGTGGCTCCTGGCAAGAAGCCAACGAACTGGCCCACACCTTGATCGCCTCGGGCGATGCGTTCATTCATCCTTTCGACGACTCGCTGCTGTGGACCGGCCACGCCAGCATGATCGACGAGGTCGCCAGGACAACCGGAAAACCCGGCGCCGTCGTCTTGTCGGTCGGCGGGGGTGGATTGCTGTGCGGGGTGATCGAAGGCCTGCAACGCAACGGCTGGGGTGACGTGCCGGTAATCGCGGTGGAAACCGAAGGCGCTGCATCTTTCCGGGCCGCGACGTTGGCACAGGCGCCAGTGGAAATCGAGGCGATTACCTCCATCGCCACGTCGCTGGGGGCCAAACGCGTGTGCAGCCAGTCCGTGGCGTACCTCGACAACCACCGGATCGAAAGCGTGGTGGTCAGCGACAAGGACGCCCTGGATGCCTGCGAGCGCTTTCTGACCGACCACCGGCTGCTCGTCGAGCCTGCATGTGGCGCCGCCTTGTCACTTGGCTATTCGCCGACCCTGTTGAACGGGTATGACAACGTCCTGATGGTGGTCTGCGGCGGCGCGACCGCCACGCTTGAACAAATCAGGACCTGGCGACAGGCACAGTGACGAAACGGCAGCTGATTTGACGGCCAGCATCCCCGCGATGCCGCCGGGTAAGTGCCTGAAGTCAACAGGGTGCTGACGGGCAACAGGGCATGGTTAAACGAATGAAAAAACACGCGAGCGTGAACCCACTCGCGTTTGAAAAAGAAAGCGCAGGTTCTACGATGGCGTGTTCTAACGTTCGTGGTTAACAGGCGGGTTACCGCAGCTCGTATTCATGAAAAATTTTTAAACCATGCTCGTCGTTATTTCGACAGTCGAACCCCAAGCTTATCGCCAACCCGTCCATGGGCCGGTTGTTGGACGCGTCCATCGACGAAATTTTTTGAAAACCCTGCCGTTTTGCCGTGTCCATCAAATGCTGCATCAGGGCGGACGCCACCCCTTTGCGTCGCCACTTTTCGGACACCGCCACCGCGAATTCACAATGGGCATCCCCCTCGAAAGCGCCGTACCGTGCCATGCCGATCTCTTTAAGCTCAGTGCCTTCGTATGCCAGCGCGATATACGCCATACGATTGGGCAAGCTCACGTCCATGAGCTGGTCGTGTGTGCCTTCACATTCGCTGAACGAGGCGAGAAACCGAAAGTGCGGCGTGCCCGACCCTAACTCTTTAAAAAAAACAAAATCACGTTCGCGGTCTCGGGCAGCCAGCTCACGGATTAACATGGGCGATCCATCTCGCATGGGTTCAAGCCAGTAATCCCCACTGAGTGCTTTGGTCTCATCATCGAACCTCGTCACAACGCTCGTATCGTACGCCATGTTTAACACTCCCTATTGACCCAGTGACCTCTTTGATGACCTTAGGCTTATAACGATAAGTGCGGGAGCGATTTCACCGATGTCCCGGGAATTACGGACAGTCGGCAACCTGCAAGGCGTCGTGGTAAATGGCGCAACGGTAGCCCCGACTCTTTTAGCCTGACACCGTTATGTGTGCCAGCGCACAGACGGACAACCCTCGAAAACTTCACACTCGTCGCTGCAAAGCTTCGTCCTATAAGGCGCTGCTCGGTGCTGGCGCATGACGTCAGTGCACCTTTTAAAATGCACGCAGCCAAGCCCGTGCGTTTCAGGCTCAGGACCTTATGAACAGCATATGGACACGCATACGGAGAGTGCTCCTTCGCTCGTCCGGGTTTTATCGAACCGGTTCATTTTCCCTCCCCCGCTTCGAATATGAGCCCATCCTGCGCTCGGAGCTGTTCAGCGCCGACCAGATGGCTGACCACGGGATTGCCCTGGCGGGGCAGCATCGACTCACCGCAATGTCCGCGCGGGATGCGATGCTCGGCAGGCTGGACGACAACGAAGCGCTGCTCAAGCGAAGCTGTACGGCGCTGGCCGAAGCACAACTGTCCAGCCGACGCGTTACCCCGGCGGCGGAATGGCTGCTGGACAACTTTTTCCTGATTGAAGACCACATCCGCACCGCGAAAACTCACCTGCCTAAAGGCTATAGCCGGGAACTGCCACGGTTGATGAACGGCGCCTCCGCCGGCCTGCCGAGGGTTTATGACATCGCCCTGGAAACCATTTCCCATGGCGACGGACGTGTCGACGAGCAAAGCCTCAGCCGCTTCATCTTTTCCTATCAGACCGTCATGCCGCTGGCCCTTGGGGAACTCTGGGCCATCCCTATCATGTTGCGTCTGGCCCTGATCGAAAACCTGCGCCGGGTCGCCTCACGGGTCATGGCCAATGCGGACGACCGGAGTCTGGCCAATGACTGGGCCGAGCGCCTGATCGAGACCTCTGAGCGCGACGTCAAAAGCCTGGTGCTCACGGTCGCCGACATGGCTCGTTCCACCCCGCCCATGTCCGCTGCCTTCGTGGCCGAGTTCACGCGACGTCTGCAGGGGCAGAGTGCGTCCCTCGCCCTGCCGCTGAACTGGATCGAACAGGTGCTGGGCGAGACCGGTTCCAGCATCGAGCGTCAGGTTCAGATCGATGCCCAACAGCAGGCGGCGGACCAGGTCTCCATCAGCAACAGCATCGGCAGCCTGCGCCTGTTATCAGCGACCGACTGGCGCGAGTTCGTCGAATCGATGAGCCACGTCGAACAGATACTGAGCGAAGACCCGGCTGCGGTGTACCGGGCCATGGATTTCGGCACACGGGACAGTTATCGGCATGTCATCGAGCGACTGGCACGTCGGAGCCCGCAGCACTCGGAAATTCAGGTGGCGCGCGCGGCGATCACCCTCGCCACAACCGAAGCCGCCTCTGTGTCTTGCGACGTGCTCGCGCGTCATGTCGGGTATTACCTGGTCAGCGCCGGACTGCCGCTTCTGGAGCGCAGCCTGAATGCCCGTGTGCCGGTTCATGAGCGCTGGAAACGGTTATTACAGCGCTCACCGCTGGTGTTTTATCTGGCGCCCGTGTCACTGCTGACGATGATCTTCGCCTCGCCCTTACTGGCCTCCGCGCACCGGGACCGCATGCCGGACGTCGCCTTGCTGGTGCTGGCCGTGCCCTGCCTGATCATGACCAGCCGCCTGGCGATCAGCCTGATCAACTGGCTGGTGACCTTCAGCCTGTCGCCCTCCGTTCTGCCGAAAATGGATTACGAGCGCGGGATTCCCGACACCGCGCGCACGCTGGTGGTCATCCCCACGCTGATCGCAAACCTGGCCGATGTGGACGAGTTGGTGGAAGGCCTCGAAGTGCGGTTTCTCGCCAACCGCGATGCCAATCTGCACTTCGCCTTGCTCAGCGACTTCCTTGACGCAGCAGAGCAGACCCTGCCGCAGGACGCAGAACTGATTGCCCACGCCAGCCAGGCAATCACCCAGCTCAACCGCAAGTACGCGCAAGGTGCCGAAGGCGCGGAGGATCACTTTTTCCTGCTGCATCGCCCGCGTTGCTGGAACCCGGGGGAGCGGGTGTGGATGGGATACGAGCGCAAACGCGGCAAGTTGATCGAACTCAATGCACTGTTACGCGGCAGCGGACAGGCGTCCTTCAACGCCATCGTCGGAGACATTACGCCGTTACAGAACGTTCGCTACGTGATCACCCTGGACACGGACACATTGCTGCCTCGGGATGCCGCTCGCCATTGCGTGGCGGCGATGATGCACCCGCTGAATCGGCCGGTGTTCGATGCCACGGGTGTCCACATCCTCGCCGGGCACGCCATTCTGCAGCCGCGCGTCGGCATCAGCCTGACCAGCGTCACGCGCTCGGCCTATGCGCGACTGTTTGGCAGCGATGCTGGTGTCGATCCCTACACCCGAGCGGTATCGGATGTCTATCAGGACCTGTTTCAGCAAGGCTCATTCATCGGCAAGGGCATCTACGAGGTCGATGCGTTCACCCGGGCGCTGGAGGGCTGCCTGCCGGACAACCAGATCCTGAGCCATGACCTGATCGAAGGTTGCTATGCGCGCTCCGGTCTACTGAGTGATGTGCAACTGTACGAGCAGTACCCCGCGCGCTACGGCGCAGACGTCAAACGCCGGCATCGCTGGATCCGTGGCGACTGGCAACTGTTGCCCTGGTTATGGCCCTGGGCGCGGGATGCCAGCGGCGGCTGGACACGTAACCGGCTCGGCGTCATGGCGCGCTGGAAAATTCTCGACAACCTGCGACGCAGCCTCGAACCGCTGGCCACGATGCTGATGTTGGGTTGGGCCTGGCTGTTCAGCAACGAGCCGTTGGGCTGGACACTGACCGTGGTCGGATTGCTGGTCGTTCAGCCACTGCTTCGCGCCCTCACCGAACTGATGCAGCCACCGCCGACCGCCGTTCCCTACCGGCAGCACGTCCAGGCACTGGCCGGCGATCTGGGTCAGGACCTGGCCCGCGCCTGCCTGACGCTGGTCTGGCTGCCCTTCGAAATGTTCTACAGCACGGATGCGATCCTGCGGTCGCTGTGGCGACTGGGATTCAGCCGACGCCTGCTGCTGCAGTGGCAGCCGTCCCGAGAGGTCGAGCGCCTGGCCGCCAGCCGACTGGCAGGGTTCTACCGGTTGATGTGGATCGCGCCAGCGACGGCAGTGATCGCCATCGCCTTGCTGAGCACCGATCCGCTGACCCTGGCGATGGCCGCCCCGCTGCTGCTGGCGTGGTTGATGGGGCCGTGGATTGCCTGGCGCCTGAGTTCAGCGCCGCGTCAATCGGTGTTCACGCCGTCGACCGAGGCGCTACGCTTTCTGCGAATACTGGCCCGCAAGACCTGGGCCTTCTTTGACCAGTATGTCGGGCCGGACGACCATTGGCTGCCACCCGACAACATCCAGGAAGCCCCGAAACCGGCCATCGCCCACCGCACTTCGCCAACGAATATGGGCATGTCATTGCTCGCGCACCTGGCGGCTCACGACTTCGGTTACCTGAGCACCGAGCGCCTGTTGACACGCCTCGCCGCATCGCTGGACAGCATGAGCGGACTGGAAACGTATCAGCGGCATTTCTACAACTGGTATGACACCCGCACGCTCGAACCCCTGAAGCCACAGTATGTGTCCACCGTCGACAGCGGCAACCTGGCCGGACTGTTGCTGACGCTGCAAGCCGGGCTTGCGCAACTGACGGATGCGCCGATGTTCGGCGTCAAGGTGATCGAGGGCTTGCGCGATACGCTGGACACGTTGATAGAAGTCCAGCGCGCCAGTGGGAGCGACGAGTACCCGCTGGAACAGTTGAGAAAAGGCTTCGATCGGGCCTCGCTGGCGCCGGAGGTCGACGCCTTGAGCGACCTGCTGCACACGGCGCGCGCCATGGTTTCACGCACGGATCCGGGCAGTGATGAAGAAGGCACGTACTGGCTGCAAGCGTTCACCCGCCAATGCATCGACTGGACGCAGGAGCTGGAACGCTTCCGGCTCCCGGCGCCTCGGGTTGGCGCGCGTCCCATTCCCCGGACCTTGCGCGAGCTGGCGTGCCTGAACGTCGATGACTGGGAAACGGCGCACCAGGCCGACGTCATGCAGGTTCAGCGGACCGCCCAAGAGTGCCTCGGGACCGTGGAGCGGCTGAGTCAGCTCGCCGCCTCGATGGCCCGGATGGATTTCTCCCTGTTGTACGACAGTCAACGTGACCTGTTTGTCATCGGCTACAACGTCGATGAACGGCGGCTCGACACCGGTTATTACGACCTGTTGGCCTCTGAAGTGCGTCTGACCAACTTCGTGGTCATCGCCCAAGGGCAGATCCCGCAGAGGGCCTGGTTCACGTTGGGGAGATTGCTCGGCGAAAACGCCGGGACGCCGACCTTGCTCTCCTGGTCCGGCTCGATGTTCGAGTACCTGATGCCCATGCTGGTGATGCCCAACTACGACGGCAGCCTGCTGGATCAGACGTGCCGCGCCGCCGTCGCGGTGCAGATCGAACATGGCCATGCGCTGGGTATTCCGTGGGGCGTTTCCGAGTCGGGGTATTACACCCTGGATGCCCATTTCAACTATCAATACCGCGCCTTCGGGGTTCAGGGCCTGGGGCTCAAACGCGGGCTGAGCGAGGATGTGGTGATCGCGCCTTACGCCAGCGCCCTGGCGCTGATGATCGACCCGGAGGCGGCCTGCAAGAACCTGCAACGCCTTGCCCAGCAAGGTTCGGCCGGTCGTTTCGGGCTGTACGAAGCGGTGGATTACACCGAGGCGCGTCTGCCACGCGGCCAGCCGTATGCCGTGGTCCAGTCGTTCATGGCGCATCATCAGGGCATGAGCCTGCTGGCCCTGACCAGTGTGTTGCTGGACCAACCCATGCAGCGACGCTTCGAAGCCGATCCATCGCTGCAATCGGCACTGCTGTTGTTGCAGGAGCGGGTTCCCAGGGCCGCTGCACCCTATCTTCAAGCCGCGCAGTCGCCGATACCCGGCGACCACGCTCAGGACCCGGGACTGCGGATCTTTGCCGATCCGGGCCGCAAACGCCCTGCGGTACAGCTGCTGTCCAACGGTCGCTATCACGTCATGCTCACCAGCGGTGGCGGCGGCTACAGTCGCCGCCACGACATGGCGGTGACACGCTGGCAAGAGGACACGACCCAGGACAACTGGGGCATGTTCTGTTACCTGCGGGATGTCGAAACTTCGACCGTCTGGTCGGTGACGCACCAACCCACCTTGCAACAGCCTGAAAGCCACGAAGCCATCTTCAGCGATTCGCGAGCCGAATTCAGGGCCCGTAATCTGGATTTCGATACACATCTTGAGATCGTCGTCTCGCCTGAGGACGACATCGAGTTGCGGCGCCTTCATCTCACCAATCGGGCGTCGTCGGCAAAAACCATCGAGATCACCACGTACGCCGAAGTCGTACTCACCTCCGCAAGCAGCGACGCGATGCATCCGGCGTTTAGCAAGCTGTTCGTACAGACCGAACTGCTGCGCCCGTTGCAAGCCATTGTGTGCAGCCGCAGACCGCGCGCCAGCGATGAACCTACGCCCTGGATGTGCCACTTGCTGGCCGCGCACGGTGCCGACATCGATGCGATTTCCTATGAAACCGATCGCATGCGCTTTATCGGGCGCGGTCGCAGCCTGGTCGCGCCCCAGGCGCTGGATGTTCTGTGCGAAACACTGTCTGACACGGCCGGACCGGTACTCGACCCGGTGGTCGCGATTCGCTGCCGGATCACGCTGCAGCCCGGGCAGCAGGCCACCATCGATCTGGTCACAGGCGTCGCTGACAGCCGCGAAGCGTGCCTGTCGTTGATCAACAAATACCGCGACCGTCACCTCGCCGACCGCGTGTTCGACCTGTCGTGGACCCACAGTCAGGTGCTGCTGCGCCAGCTCAATGCCTCGTTGCCCGACGCTCGACTGTTCGAGCAGATGGCGTCCTCGTTGCTGTATGCCAACACCTCGATGCGCGCTGACAACCAGGTGCTGATAGCCAATCGACGCAATCAGACCGGCCTGTGGGGTCAGGCGATTTCCGGGGACCTGCCGATCGTGCTGTTGCAGATCTCAAGCCTGGACAACATTCAATGGGTGCAACAGATGATTCAGGCCCATGCCTACTGGCGACAGAAAGGATTGGTGGTCGACCTGCTGATCTGGAATGAGGATCAGGCGGGCTATCGCCAGCAGTTGCAGGACGCAATCATGGGGCTGATCACCTCGGGCAGCGAAGCCACGTTGCTGGATCGTCCAGGCGGCATCTTCGTACGACCCGCCCAGCAGATATCGGCCGAGGACCGGGTGCTGGTATTGTCAGTGGCCAGGCTGGTGCTGAGCGAAGGGTACGACACGCTGGCCGAGCAGATTCATCGGCGCAGGGTTTCGCCCGTGCACCCGCCATTCGTCGCGACCCGGCCATATGTGCCAATGTCGCGCACGACCAAGACGACTCAGCCCGCCCTGCTGCTGGGCAATGCCTATGGCGGCTTCAACGCCGACGGCAGCGAGTACATCATTTCAGGCCTTGCCACTCACCCGACGCCCGCGCCCTGGGTCAACGTGCTGGCCAACGCGCAACTCGGCACCGTGGTTTCCGAAGCAGGCGGCGCCTATACCTGGGCTGAAAACGCGCATGAGTTTCGCCTGACGCCCTGGCACAACGACCCGGTTACCGACCGCAGCGGCGAAGCGCTTTACCTGCGTGACGAAGAGACCGGTCACTTCTGGTCGGCCACTCCCCAGCCTTGTCCGGGTTCCGGCCCTTACCGTACCCGGCACGGTTTCGGCTACAGCGTCTTCGAGCACGAGGAAGACGGCATTCACAGTGAGCTATGGGTCTATGTGGCGCTGGAGGCGCCCATCAAGTTTTCGCGACTGCTACTGACCAACCGCTCCGGGCGCGCCCGCTCCTTGTCGGTGACCGGCTACGCGGAATGGGTGCTGGGGGATCTGCGTAGCAAATCAGCGATGCACGTGGTCACCCAGTCCGACCCCGTGAGTGGTGCGCTGTTTGCGCGCAATGCCTATTCCGTGGAGTTCTCTGACCGCGTGGCGTTCTTCGACACCGATACGATCGACCACGGCATCACCGGGGATCGCACCGAATTCCTGGGGCGTAGCGGCACACTGGCCTCACCGGCCGCCATGCGCCATGCCGGCCTGTCCGGCCGTGTGGGCGGTGGTCTGGACCCCTGCGCAGCGTTGCAGGTGCACGTGAACATGGCGGACGGTCAGGGCAAGGAAGTCATCCTGCGTCTGGGCGCGGAAACCTCGACACAGGCCGCCACTCAACGGGTTCAACAGTTCCGCGGCAGTCAGGCGGCCGCGACGGAGCTGCAGAAAGTTCGGGACCACTGGCGATCGTTGCTGGGCGTGATCCAGATCGACACGCCGACGCCTGCAGTGAATGTCATGGTGAATGGCTGGTTGATGTATCAGGTCATTGCCTGTCGTTTTCTGGCCCGCAGCGGCTATTACCAGTCGGGCGGCGCCGTCGGATTTCGTGATCAACTCCAGGACAGCATGGCGATGATTCATGCCGATCCGACGGCGGTTCGTGCTCATCTGTTGCTGTGCGCCGGTCATCAGTACGCCGAAGGTGACGTGCAGCATTGGTGGCATCCGCCGATGAACCGTGGCGTACGCACCGCCTGCTCCGACGATTTCCTGTGGCTAGTCGCCGCCACCAGTCGTTACGTCGACATGACGGGGGACGTCGACGTTCTGAACCAGCCGGCCGGCTACCTGGAAGGACGGCCATTGGCGGTGGGCGAAGAGTCCTATTACGACCAGCCCGGGATCTCCACGCTGCAGGAGTCGCTGTACCGGCACTGCGTGCGCGCGATCGAACACAGCCTGAGTCGCGGCCACCACGGCTTGCCGTTGATGGGTTGCGGTGACTGGAACGACGGCATGAATCGCGTCGGTCATCTGGGCAAGGGGGAAAGCGTATGGCTGGGTTTCTTTGGTTATCAGGTGCTGGAGCAGTTTGCCGAAACGGCACATCTGCATGGTGATTTCGCCTTCTCCAGTCGCTGCAGGGACAACGCGCAGCTGTTGCGCCGCACCCTGGACCAGAACGCCTGGGATGGCGCCTGGTATCGGCGTGCCTGGTTCGATGACGGCCAGTTGCTCGGCTCGTCCACAAACGAGGAATGCCGCATCGACTCGATTGCACAAAGCTGGTCTGTGTTGTCCGGGGCAGGCTCGCCCGCCCGTCAGCTTCAGGCCATGCAGTCACTGGACAAACACCTGATCAAACGCGACATTCGTGCGGTGCTGCTGCTCGATCCACCGTTTGACAAAAGCAGTCTGGATCCCGGATACATCAAAGGCTATGTGCCTGGCGTACGCGAGAACGGCGGTCAATACACACATGCCGCCGTCTGGGCCGCGATGGCCTTCGCCCGATTGGGAGAAGTCGTTCAGGCCTGGGACGTGCTGAGTCTGATCAACCCTGCCGACCCTGCGAACCAGTTGCGAATCGACACCTACAAAGTCGAACCCTACGTCATGGCCGCCGACGTGTACGGCACGCCACCCCACGCCGGACGCGGTGGCTGGACCTGGTACACCGGCTCCGCTGGCTGGATGTACCGCCTGATTGTCGAGTCCCTGCTAGGGGTTCGACGCATCGGCCAGACCCTGACGATTGAACCACTGATGCACCCCGACTGGTCAGGCTTTACGCTGCAGTATCGCTTCGGCCAGACCTTCTACCACTTCGATATCCGCCAGGGCAGTTCGGCGACGACATCCATGACGATCAACGGCGAGCCCGTCAGCGGCAGCGCACTGACGCTCCATGACGACGGCGGCGCACACCAGATCAGGGTGGACTGTCGGGCGCGCTTGCCCCGGCCGGAAGCACAGGAATACGGGCACGTCTTCGCTGAGTAACGAACGATCACCTGTCAAGGCGTGCAGGAGAGTACCCTGACCCGGCACGCCTCCTCCTTGCCTACGGTGTTTCGACATGCATGCGCTTCCCCAGCCCGGCCACAATCACTTGCTTGCGGCGCTCCCGGCCGACGACCTCAAACGGCTGGCACCCCATCTGGAGCAGGTGATGCTGACGCTGGGTGAGGTGTTGTACGAACCGGGGGACACCCTGCGCCATGTCTACTTCCCGACAGACGCCATCGTGTCCCTTCTGCATGTCACGGAAAACGGCGCATCCGCCGAAATCGCCGTGGTGGGAAACGAAGGATTGATCGGCATTGCGCTGTTCATGGGCGGCGAAAGCACATCCAGTCGGGCCGTGGTGCAAAGCGCCGGCGTCGCCTTCCGGCTTCCCGGGCAGAAACTGAAAAAGGAATTCAACCGCCACGGCGATCTGCTCCTGCTGATGCTGCGCTACACCCAGGCGCTGATCACACAGATGTCGCAGACCGCCCTGTGCAACCGTCATCACACCATCGACCAGCAACTGTGCCGCTGGCTGCTGCTGTCGCTGGATCGCCTGCACGGTAATCGCCTGAACATGACCCAGGAACTGATCGCCAACATGCTCGGCGTACGCCGGGAAGGCGTGACCGAAGCCGCAGGCAAGCTTCAGCGCCAGGGCGTTATCGAATACAGCCGTGGCCAGATCACCGTCCTGGACCGCCCGCGCCTGGAACGGTTGAGCTGTGAGTGCTACTCGGTGGTCAAAACCGAAACCGATCGCCTGCTGCACTACACTCGGCGTCAGGATGAATAGTGCCTGCGGCCGGTCAACGGGCGTGGGAAACGGCTACGGCACAGGCGGGTAAACAGCATTCATGAAAAAGCCCGGCATTGAGCCGGGCCTGACGCCTGACAGATCAAACTTACGCGGCGATATTCGGTGCCATCGACTTCTTGTAGCTGGCTTTCATGGCTTCCATTTGCGCGCCCAGTTCGTCCAGTTTGGCTTTGCCGAGCAATTTGTTCGCTTGTGGGAACATCTCGGATTCTTCTTCCTCGATGTGGTGCTCAAGCAGTTCCTTCACGACTTTGACGCGACCCGAGAACTCGGGTGTTGCGGGATCAGTGGCCTTCAGGTCCGGCAACACCAGGGAATCTACGGTGCGATGCTCTTCCTTCGCCTCGTAATACATCACGTCCTGTTCTTTGCCACCAGCTTCCTTGAACGCAGGGTAGAGAATTTCTTCCTCTAGCTTGGTGTGAATGGTGATTTCCATCTCCAGCTTTTGAAGCAGGTCCGTCCTTTTCTTCACACCACGCTCGGTGGATTCACTCAGTTGAGTCAGTATCGCCTTGACGCGTTCATGGTCAGCTTTCAGCAGTTCGATGGCGTTCATGGTTAGTCCTCTTTATCACGGTATTCGAATCGGTCTAGGTGCCGATTCTCCTCAGTCCCCATGAACGTTGCAGGGCACATGCCAATTTCGTACTTACGTTTTATCTAATGTATTCAATAGCTTACATATGAACGAAAAATATGGAATCGGGCGTCCTGCACGAATCTGCTCAAGCGGGTGTTGCAGATAACCGTGCCGGCCAGAGACAGAACAGGAACTGCGCACGGCAACGTGATGGCTTGGCGAGCACGGTGTCAGGAGCCTCACGCGCTGCGCCATTCGACATCGGTGATCCCGTGCTTCTCGGCCTGAGGCTTGCTGAGTTTATTAATGGGATCGGTTCTGTATTTGGGCAACTGCCCGATACCGGCATCGACGGTTGCCCAGTGCCAGGCTTCGGCGTTGTCCATACGGGCCGCGCGGATATAGAAGGTTTTGTAATTCCCGTTCAGCAGGTAATCGATGCGGTAATGCTTTTCCTGGGCCATGTTTTTTCTCCTTGGCATCTGTTTCGATAAGCCAAAGATTGTCCGACACAGAAAAAATTCCCTTTTTAAAACAGAAGATTAAGCTGACCATTCGTTTGAGTGACGAGAAATTTTGACACGTTTCAAACGCGTGGATTAAACGGCGTGCACCGGTGGAGGCCTCGAGTCTCGTCCCGAACTTCGTCCGGTCAGATAGGCAAACGGGACATCGCGGGGAGAACGATGTAAGCGTTTTGCTGATTAACCCCATTGTGCTCGCCTTCGATCAGGTGAACATAACGGCCCTCCACTCTGTCGATCGGCAAACAATCATCCACGTCCATGACTGCATCCGTATGAGGCTGTCCCCAATGCGCCAGCCCGTGCCGCTTACCCCTGGCCTTCGCTTCTTGCTTGCTGCGAGCGACCACAAGCAGGTAGTGATGGGCCTCGCCAAAGCCGCGCGCGTCATAGCCGCCCAGGTTGATCAAATACAAGCGCGGTGAGCCGGGACGAGGCGCGAGCGGGCTCAGCTCCACCTTCCATCCCTCCACGCCCTCCACCGCCATCCACGCATCGATGTGCAAGCCGGACTGGGTACCAAACCAACCGTCACGCAACTGCGCATACGTGGCATCCAGGCTGTCCCCTGCAACGATCGCAATGTCGTGAACTTCGATTTTCGCCTTGGGGTGCTTACCACCCAGCAACACTACAAAAAGCACCCTGACGTCTCCCTGGAATCGGATGACTCACTGTGCGGTGACGCCTCATTAGACGCAAGGCCACCGCATGGCTTTCTGTCAGCCGATCAGCCGGGTCATTGCCGTGAACTGACTTTGTTTGTTGTTCACCCGGTCGAGCACATCAGCCGGAGTGGACTCCCGAAACACCACCAGATGCCCTACCTCTTTTCCGCCCTCGGTGACCCGCTCGACATCGTTGATCATCCAGGTTCGCAACTCCTCGTGCGTAATGCCCAGGTCCTCTGCCACTCGCTGGTGAAACTGTTCAGCGTCGTACTGATTGAACTGATCGTTGTTCATAAGGCCATCTCCTGAGTGATCTGTCAGGGTGAGGCCACAGCATGACGCCACAGTTCATTCATCCGGATGAGCTGATCGGCCGGTGATGGGGTCAAAACGGTTCCAGGCCATGAAGGAGCGCGCATGAATATCAATACGCCGGATGGACGATACTTCGTCGTCAAGGGACGGCTGTGGCGATGCTCGAATCCCTCTATTGAGGCAAGCGAACGGCAACGTCTGGTGAACGCGCTCATGGACGCGCGCAGAGCGGTGAAGGCCGCAAACGCTTCGGATGATCCCAGTGAGATGAAGGCCGCGCGTGCCGCTGTTCAGGCGGCGAAGGTCGCCCTGGGTGAGCGTGGGCCGGTCTGGTGGGAGGACGGCGCCCCGGACTTCAACCGCTACAAGGTCGCGAACACCCCCTATGCTGACTGGTACCGCGCGCAAGATTCACGCGACGCTTGAACGATGGGACGGACTTTTTGCCGCTACTAGCGTCCAAACCTCAGATGGCCCGTCGGCCTCTGCCCCAGATTGCTTCAGCCAAGGACAACAGATGACCTTTTATATCTTCCTGATAGCCTGCTGCGCCGCTGCCACCACCGGCATCATCTTCAAACCGGGCGCATGGTATGCATCGCTTCAGAAACCTGCCTTTACGCCGCCCGACTGGCTGTTTCCCGTTGCGTGGACGACGATCTATCTGTTGCTCGCCTGGGCGGGTTACCGGCTGACTCAGCTTCCCGGCAGTGAAACCGTGCTTGCCCTTTGGGCCGCTCAGATTGCGCTCAACACCTTGTGGACACCGGTATTTTTCGGCGCAAACCGAATCTTCGCCGCCATGGTGATACTGGCCGTGCTTTGGGTCGTGGTCGCGGCAATGGTTGTCATGGCAATGCAACTGGACGTCATTACCGGACTGATCCTGTTCCCCTACCTGGTGTGGTTATGCGTGGCCGCCGCCCTGAACTTCTCGATACTGCGTCACAACCGATAAAGGCCGTGATCCTGCGCTAACCGCGAATCCAGTCCTGGACCCATCGTGCCCATCGTCTTGCATAACCAGATGTCATTCACAATGCCCTTCTGCTCGTTCAGGACCATCGGCTACCCTACGGCGAACCCAAGCCGCCTCAGAGGACCGTGACCGTGGAACTGGACAGAATCGACGCAAGGCTGCTGGCCGAATTGCAACGCAACAACCGTGTGTCCAGCGAGGAGCTCGGCGAGCTGGTCGGCCTGTCGAGCACCGGGATTCAGCGCCGTCTCAAGCGGCTTCGCAGCTCAGGGATCATCGAGGCCGACATTGCCGTGGTGTCGCCCAAGGCCGTCGGGCGTGATGTGATGATGCTGGTGATGGTGTCGCTGGAGCGCGAGCGGGCCGACATCATCGACACGTTCAAACACTCGATCCGTTCGACCCCGGAAATCATGAGCGGCTATTACGTCACCGGTGATGCTGACTTCGTGTTGGTGGTGACCACGCGCAACATGGAAGAGTACGAGCAATTCACGCGGCAGTTCTTCTACAACAACCCGAACATCAAAGGTTTCAAGACCATGGTGGTCATGGACCGGGTAAAGGCGGGTTTCAGCATCCCGATCCCGGGCGCCGTCGAAATCAAATAAGTCTTGCCGATCAAATCACACCGTTGAAAGCGGTTTCAGTGGCGAATACGCAGTAAAACTGCGTTGATTTCGGATATTCGCAGCAATGCTGCGCCAGTGAGCATCGTTACGCAGCCTTGCGTCCTGGCCGTTCCGTAAAATGAGTCATCAACCCGTCATCGACGATGAGACTCCGCCCATGAACCACCTTGCCCCCCTCGCCCTTGAGCAACTGCGCCACCCGGATCTGTTGGAGACACGGGCCTACATCAATGGAGCGTGGGTCGAGGGCGAGTCACGTCTGCCGGTGACCGACCCGGCCACCGGCGCTGTGATCGCTCACGTGGCCCATTGCACTGTCCAGTGGCTGGACACCGCCATCGATGCCGCCAGCGAAGCGTTCCTGACCTGGCGGGAATTGCGCCCTGCGCAGCGAGGTGCGCTGCTGCGACGCTGGGCAGCCCTGTGCCGGGAACATGCCCATGACCTGGCCATCCTGATGACCGTCGAGCAAGGCAAGCCGCTCGCCGAGTCGTTGGGGGAAATCGAATACGGGGCAGGCTTTCTGGACTGGTTCGCCGCCGAGGGCGAGCGCAGCTACGGCGAGTCGATCCCCAGTCATTTGCCGGGCAGCCAGCTCAGTACCCGGATGCAGCCGATCGGCGTCACCGCGGCGATCACGCCCTGGAATTTCCCGCACGCCATGATCACCCGCAAGGCCGCCGCTGCCCTCGCCGCCGGGTGCAGCATGATCATCAAGCCTGCACCGGAAACGCCTCTTTCAGCGCTGGCATTGGCCAGACTGGCCGAGGACGCGGGCCTGCCGCCAGGGGTTTTCCAGGTGGTGACCGGGGATGCGCCGACGCTCAGTGCACGGCTGATGGAACGCCCGGAAGTGCGGGCATTCAGCTTCACCGGGTCCACAGGTATCGGTCGACTGCTGCTGCAACAATCGGCACAGACGCTTAAAAAGGTTTCGCTTGAATTGGGCGGGCATGCGCCCTTCATCGTGTTCGACGACGCTTCGCTGGACGAAGCCATTGTTGGTTGCATGGGGGCGAAATTCGCCACCTCCGGGCAGGATTGCCTGGCGGCCAATCGCATCTATATCCAACGTGCGCTGTATGAGCCCTTCGTGGCGGCCTTCAGCGCGGCGACCCGCCAACTGAAGGTTGGACACGGCCTGGAAGATCGCGTGGACATCGGGCCAATGACGCGCGTCTCGGTGGCCAACAAATGCCGTGACCAGATTGGCAACGCCCTGGCGCTTGGCGCACGGTTGACCGCTGGCGGCTTGAATAGCGCCCTTGGCCGTTCATTCGTTACCCCGACCGTTCTGGCGGACGTGACAGACGACATGGACATTGCGGTCGAGGAAACCTTCGGCCCGGTCGCCGCCCTTCTGCCCTTCGACAGCGAAGAGGAAGTCCTGCGCCGCGCCAACAACAGCGAATACGGTCTGGCCGCCTACGTGTACACCAACGACGCCCGCCGCGCAGCCCGCGTTTCGGACCGACTGGAATTCGGCATGGTCGCAGTCAATACCGCCCGCTTCACAGGGCCGCCGATACCGTTTGGCGGCTGGAAACAATCAGGCCTGGGACGGGAAGGTTCACGCCACGGCCTGGCGGAATACATGGAACTCAAATACGTCTGCGTTGGCAGCCTCTAACCCCGCCTGGAGCATTCATCATGGATAAACACACTCAGGACCACATCAGCGCACTCGACCGTGCGTCCGTACTGCATCCGTTCACCCAGCTCAAGGATTTCGCCAGCGGCAAGGCCGGGGACCCGACCATCATCGAAACCGGCAAAGGCATCCGCATCACGGATGCCACCGGCCGGGAGTACATCGACGGCTTTGCCGGGCTGTACTGCATGAACGTCGGCTACGGCCGCACCGAAGTCGCCGATGCGATTTCCCGCCAGGCGCACAAACTGGCGTACTACCACTCCTACGCCGCGCACACCACGGAAGACCTCGCACGGTTGTCAGATCGTCTGGTGCGCATGGCGCCGGGCAAGATGAGCAAGGTGTTCTATGGCATGTCGGGTTCGGACGCCAACGAAACCCAGGCCAAGCTGGTCTGGTATTACAACAACCTGCGTGGCCTGCCAAAGAAGAAGAAAATCATCAGCCGCGAGCGCGGATACCACGGTTGCTCGGTGATCGCCGGCTCCATGACCGGTATGAGCTTCTATCACGACCACATGGACCTGCCGGTTTCGGGCATTCTCCAGACGGGCGTGCCGCACCATTACTGGGGCGCGGAACCGGGCGAAAGCGAAGAGCAGTTCTCTGCCCGTCGGGCCGAAGAACTCGAAGCCCTGATCCTGCGCGAAGACCCGGACACCATCGGCGCATTCATCGCTGAGCCTGTTCTTGGCACAGGGGGTATCACGCCACCGCCAGCCGGGTACTGGGCAGCGATTCAACCGATCCTGAAAAAGTACGACATCCTGCTGATCGCGGACGAAGTCATCACCGGCTTTGGTCGCACCGGCGCCCTGTTCGGCTGTGACAAGTACGGCATCGAGCCGGACCTCATTACCGTCGCTAAAGGGCTGACCTCGGCGTACGTGCCGCTGTCCGCCGCCATCGTTGGAGAAAAGGTGTACAAGGTGCTGGAAGACGGCGCGGATCGTGTCGGCGCGTTCTCCCATGGCTATACCTATTCGGGCCACCCGATAGGCGTTGCGGCGGCGAATGCCGTGCTGGACATCGTCGAGCGCGAAGACATTCCGGGCAATGCGCAGCGGGTTGGCAGCTACTTCCAGCAGAGCCTGAAAGAGACGTTTGCCGGCCTGCCCATCGTCGGTGAGGTCCGGGGTGTCGGCCTGATGGCGGCGATCGAATTCGTCGCCGATCCAGCGACCAAAACCCGCTTCGATCCGGCCCTGAAGGTCGGCGCCCGTGTCTCCAAGGCCGCTCGCGATCTGAACCTGATCGCCCGCGCCATGCCTCACGGCGACATTCTGGGTTTTGCGCCGCCACTGGTGACCACTCAGAGCGAAATCGATGAGATCGTCGGTCTGGCGCATAAGGCCGTGCTAAGCGTGATCGACGAATTGAAGGTTTAAAACCGGAACGTGTCTTCAAGCCCTGGGGCCTTGGGTCCCAGGGCTTTTTTATGAGCATCGCGCAGGACACGGGACTGGTGCAGCAGAAACCCTCCGGCTGACAGGCTCACCCGAGCGCGAAATAAACGGTGCTTGAACGGTGCTTAAAAGAACGGCCCAACCTGCTGTGTCGACAACCGCAACGCAGCAACATCACCCTTTCGAAACGATGTGCTCAATGCAGTCAATAATCGCCTGGGCGTTATAGGGTTTAGCCAGGAAACCAGCAGCACCGGCCGTCACGGCCCGCGTGCGAACCGTTTCTTTTGGGTAGGCCGTGATGAAGATAATCGGAATATGACGCCCGGCTTCAGCCAGTTTTCGCTGCAGATCCAGCCCATCCATTCCGGGCATCTGCACATCCGATATCAGGCAAAGGGTGTTGTCGATGTCTGGCGAGGCGAGAAAGTCTTCGGCACAGGCAAACAGGCAGGGCCTATAGCCAAAAGAACGCACCAGACTGCCAAGGGCCGTTCGACACGGTTTATCGTCATCGACAATAGAGATGCAGGGAGCATCGTTCATGTTATTTTCCTGGCCCCACGAGACGGTTTAATGCAGCGTTCGCCCGTACTTGACGTCCACTACGGCGACTGTCATTTCCGCTGAAAAATACGCCATGTATGACCGGGCAGCCTGCACTGGCGATGACGGGCAGGCCCGAGGGGGGATTAATGGAAACGCGGTGTCGAGCAGCCCTGTGGCCTGTCCGGGGAGTGAACGGCACGCAAAACCACGTCAACCGTTTCGCCGCTGGCCTGCGCGCAGGCGAGCGCGCCATTCTCTGATTGCCAGCGCCTGGGGCTCATGCCTTTGATCTGTCTGAATACACGCGTGAAGTAAGACTGGTCGGAAAACCCGCACTCTTGGGCCACCCGGCTGATAGGAATCCGCCCTGATTTCAGCAGCGCCTCGGCCCGCAGGATTTTTGCTTGCCGAAGCCAGTCGTGCGGAGCCAGCCCAGTGGCGTTCTTGAACGCCCGAGAGAAATGGCTTCTGGAGATTGCACATTCACTCGCCACCTGTTCAATCGAACAACCTTGAGCCATGAGATCGATCATTAATGCCTTGGCTCGCTTGACTCGCCAGGGCGCCAGACGCTCCCGTGTGCGCCGTAGAGACGGCCCGTCACCCGCATCGGACTCTGTGCAAGAGCCCGTGGAATGCTCGCATCGCGTGAGGGTGATTCCCGGTAACATGACCACTCGAATGACCTCTGCATCGGATGAAATGGAGGGTGCGTAAGCGGGTGCATAACCGCCAACAGCCGCGCACCGATCCGTCAGGAAATTTGCAGCAGATGACCAGCCCTGACGACATCCGCGATCGTATTGGCGTGCATCTTTCGCATCATGTTGGCGCGGTGAAGCTTTACCGTGATCTCGCTGACCGCCAGGTCGCCCGCGATCTGCTTGTTCATCAAGCCCCTGACCACACCGGCCATGACTTGCCGCTCCCTTGGGGTCAAGCATTCGAATCGCTTGCGCAGAGCATCCAGCGCGCGCTGTTTTTCGAGATACGCCTGATGGTCAGCCACCGCTTCGGTCACGGCATCAATCAAGTCCTGGGACCGGAACGGCTTGGTCAGAAAGTTCGCGGCTCCTGCTTTCATCGCACGCACTGACATGGGGATATCCCCATGCCCCGTCATGAACACGATGGGCAGACGATTGCCGGACTCCAGAAGTCGTTGCTGCAGATCAAATCCGCTGTAACCCTGCAGCCTGACGTCCAGTACGAGGCAGCCCGCCACACCGGCCAAAGGGTCCGCGAGCATTTCGTTCGGGCCGGAAAACGCCCTTACGTGGTAACCCACCGATTTGAGCAGACTCTCGACCGCGCCACTCACCACTTGGTCGTCATCCACCACAAGGACGATGGGCGTGCCCGTTGGAGGGGGCATCGAAGACGTGTGCATTCTGCCTCCTTGGACTGGCAGCGGTAACGCGCCGGCAAACCGGACGCGTTCAGCGCCGCCTACTCGCAAGCTTCATGACGGGTTGCGGTTAACCCACCGGAATCGGGTTATCCACCACCGACTGGTTGAACCCATGGATCAACGCGTGCTCCTGCGAACCCGGGTTATCGCGCAACGGGCGAATGGCCTCAACGATCACCTCCGGCACCTCGGTCGCCAGACCCCGCATGGTCTCCTCGATAAACGCGTCAAGCGGCATCGCACGAGAATCATCGCTCTTGTGAATGAGATCGGTATTCACCCATGGCGGCGCGATTTCCTGCACCGTTACCGAGGTGTCACGCAACATGAAGCGTTGAGAAAGCGAATAAGAGTGCAGCGCCGCTTTGGTCGCCGAATAGACTGCATTGCCGGCCAGAGGCACAAAAGCCAGAACGGAGGTGTTATTGATGATCACGGCACGAGGTTGAGATTTCAGGTGCTCTATTAGCGCCGAGGTCAGGCGGATCGGCCCCATCAAATTGGTGGTGATCGTTCCGACCATCGTCGCGTCGTCGATGCGGCCGGCGGCGTCATCGAACGGCATGATCCCCGCGTTGTTGATCAACACATTCAGCGTCGGGTAACGGCTGATCAGCGTCTTGGCGACTGTATCGATGCTGTCACGGTCATTGATGTCGAGTTCGAGGCCTTCCATCCCCGGATTGGCTGCGATGACCTCGTCGAGTAACGCCTTGCGGCGGCCTGCGATAATGACTTTATTACCCAGTTTATGGAAAGCCTCTGCGAGACCACGCCCGATACCCGAGGCGCCGCCGGTAATAAAAAGTGTGTTATTGGTCAGTTGCATGGAGATCAATCCTAACGTGGGAAGTTCATGACAACACATCATGATGTGCCGGCCACAAGCGCGGTTTAAGCGGTCAGTCGCGTATAACTTACTTATCGTATAAACAACGTAGAGAAGCCGGTTTAATACGGCGGACTGCAAGCGTGTGTCACGCACTCTGGCCCCGCACGGCGTCAGGGTCAATTCATACGAAAGGTTAGGTCGCGTATCGAGAAGACCGTATTGCCCGTTAAAAACAGGCGCCCGTTCCTCCCGATACTTCAACGGTTTTATATAACCGCGTCGCCTTCTCGGGCATCGCGTCGCAACGACTGTGGGGACACGCCTAGTTTGCGGATAAATACCTCGCGTAAATGGCGCCTGTCGCGAAACCCTGTTTCTCTCGCAACGATTTCCAGCGGGTGATGCCCCCGTTGAATCATGTTTCTGGCGGTCTCAAGCCGAAGCTGTTCCACTGCCTTGGCGGGGGACATACCGGTTTCCGACAGGAAAATCCGCCTGAATTGTCGCTCACTCAGGTGAACGATCCTGGCCAGGGCATCCGCGCTCAAATCACCTCCCAGGTTGGCCCGGGCATGGGCCAGCGCCGTCTGAATCCGGTCGGACCTGGGCGCTATGTTGAGCATTTCCGAGTGCTGGGACTGCCCTCCGGATCGGCGGTGATACATGACCAGAACGCGAGCGACCTTATTCGCCAGCTCATGCCCAAGGTCCTTCTCGACCATCCCCAGCGCCAGATCCATGGCCGCTGAAAGCCCGGCTGACGTCCAGATGCTGCCGTCATTGATGAAAATCCGGTCGGCCTCGACATGCGTGTTCGGAAAGCGCTCCTTGAGCACGCCAGCGTAGGCCCAATGCGTCGTGACACGCCGCCCTTCGAGCAATCCGGCCTCCGCAAGCATGAATGCCCCTGTGCACATTCCACCGACGCGCTGGGCGCGATGGGCGGCAGATTTCACGAAATCCAGCTCTTCGACGGTGCTGTCCCGGGCAAGAGGATCGACAATGCCGGACACCATCCACGTATCGGCCTGCGACTCGGAGGAGGCTCGCTCGGTATTGATCGAGGCCCCGATCGATGAAGTGACGACCCCGCCGGTCAGCGAATAATTGGTGACCTGATAGACCTGCTCCTTGGCGACAACGTTGGCGAACTCGAACACTGACTGGGTGCCCAGTGCCATGACCTGGAATCCTTCCGTCAAGAAGTAACCGATCTTGTGCATTTTCTCTCCGTCCGGCGTCATGTCCGAAAACATGACCGTAAATGTCGTTTCAATTCCAGTCAACGCGATGCACGATGACCCTGTTGCTCAGAAATCAAGAGGGGGCGCGCAACGAACAGGGTGGCAGGTCATCGGGGGATGATCACGGTTGCATCCTACGCCAAGCCCAATGCTTAAGCCACGCTACGACTTACTACTTTAACGCCATATCTGTACGAACTGTGCAGCCGTCATCGTGTGCGTGACACTGACTAAAGAACCGGCTGCACCGAACGCTTATATAACTTACACACTGCGCACCAAAGTCTTGGTCAAGCCTCCAAGTTGATCGCTGTAATAACAGTGGACCGATAACGCCGACAGGGAGATCGCCCCTGCGCTTCAATCGTGCGGTATTTAAAGTCTTCAATAACAAAGAGCAACCGCCATGACTGAACAAAACGGTAGTTGCATCTAAACGCTTCAAATCGCTGAGGGCGGCGTCCAGGCGAACGCCCGGACGCCGACGCTCGCGGATCACCGCAAGGCAACTCGGCCTTGAAACCCGCTGACCTTCAAATCTGGAGATTCACCATGGCACGTTTCATCTCGGTTCCCGCAGGACAAGCCACTGGCGCAACGGCAGACATCTATGCAGGCATCCAAAAATCGTTGGGTAAGGTCCCCAACGCTTACGCCACCCTCGCGACCCTGGCCCCTGCCGCGCTCCAGGCGATGCTCGCCGCCGATAAAGTGCTCTCCGGTGGTCCTTTGAGCAAGCCCGACCAGGAAACCATCAAGCTGGTGATCAGCGAACTGGCGGGCTGTGACTACTGCGTGGCCGCCCACAGCATGGTCGGCAAAATGGTGGGACTCAACGTCGAGACCATGCACCACATTCGTGAGGGCCATGCGACCGGGAACGCCAAACGGGATGCCCTCGTGGCGTTCGTACGCCATCTGGCGCTCAACCCCGGCACACTACCCGACGCCCAGGTGCAGACGCTGCAGGACGCTGGCTACAGCGGGGAGGACATCGTTCATATTGGGCTGGCGATCGCCGTGATCACCTTCACCAACGTGTTCAATCGCGTCAACGACACCACAGTCGATTTTCCCAAGCCCGAGTAACCGCCTGAGCGGTATCACGCCTCAAGGACTCAGCCCATGCGAACGTTCCAGCCCCCTGTGTTGAAGGATCCCGCCCTCGAAGCGGCATGCAGGGCATTCGCCATCCCGGACCGCGTCCCGGCCACTGCACAGGAAGTGACGTTTCTCGCCAACGCGGCACGTTCCCGGCTCAGTGTCGATGCGCAAGACATCGTCTACTGGACCTTTGGAACGGGCCCCTGCGTCCTGCTCGTGCATGGCTGGTGCAGCCGGGGTTCTCATCTCATGGGTTTTGTAGAACCCTTGGTGGGGAAAGGGTTCTCTGTGGTCTTGTTCGATGCGCCCGCTCACGGTGACTCCGGGGGCGTGGTATCGAGCATGATTCATGCGGGGCAGGCCGTTCTGGCGCTTGCCCGGACGCTGGGCGACGTCCACGCGCTCATTAGCCACTCAGGCGGGTCTACGGCTGCTCTATGGGCATTGGCGAATGGTTTGTCGGTGGAAAAAAGTGTGCACATTGCCGGTCCGTCCTCGGTGAAGCAGGTCGTGATCGACAGCGCCCATGCGCACGGCCTTGGTCCCAACGAAGCCCAAGCGTTCGAACGCTGGGTGGAAGGGTTTACAAGCATCCAGCTTGATTCTGCAGATCTACAGGCCCTGACCTCAGGCCTTGGTCATCAGGGACTGATCGTTCATGACGCGGGCGACCGCATCGTGAACCTCTCACAGTCCCAAGCGCTGCATGGCGCATGGACGAGCTCAACGCTGGTCATTACCGACGGGTTCGGGCACCGCAGAATACTCAACGCTCCCCAGACCCTCACCGCCATTGCCGGTTTCCTGTAATTGAGCGTTAACCTTGTATCCACTTTGCAGAAAGTGGCCCTCCGTCAACCTGACAGCCAATCGAGGGCGCCCGAATGAGTCCACCGATCACACCCGCCGAGGCCGAGGTCTTCGAGCGTTTTCACGACGCCGTTTTCGTGCGCGACATGGAAGGAAACATCCGTTTCTGGAATTGCGCATCCGCCAAGCTATATGGATGGCCCTCCTGCACAGCGTTAGGCGCTCACGCTCGCACGCTGCTTCAATGCAGACATGAAAAAGAACATTACGACGCCGTTCATGCCCGGCTGCTGGCTGACGGCTATTGGGAAGGGGAACTTTCCCGGCTGACCGGAACGGGCATCCGCCGTCTAGTGAATGCGCGCTGGTCCCTGCGCAGGGACGCGTCGGGTCAGCCCATCGGTGTTCTGGAAACCGGCTATGACATTTCCTCGGCAAAAGAGACCGAACGGCATCTGAAAGCCAGCGAATACCGTTACCGCAATCTGTTCCAGGCCATGGCCGCGTCGTTCTGGGAGCTCGATTTCACAGCAGTCGGCCCCAAGATCCGGGCATTACTCGACGCCGGTGTTCACGATCTGGAAGCGCACTTCCTTGCGCACCCGGAAGTCGTTCGCGACTTCATGCAAAGCACCCAGGTCGTCGACTTGAACGATCACAGCGTCCGGCTGTTTGGCCGCGGCGATCGCACCGAGATGTTGGGGAACATTGATCGCTACTGGCCCGACGAGAGCATCCAGGTCTACGCTCGCTGCGTCGTGAAATCGCTGGCCGGACAGCCCGACAACATAGAAGTCACGCGCATGAGGACGCTCGAGGGAAAAGAGTTCGAGTGCCTGTTCACGGCCTGTTTTTCCAAAGAAAACATTGCTCGCGGCGTGATTCTGATCGGCATCATTGACCTGTCCGAGCTGGTGGAGGCGCGCCACGCGCTTGAGATCATGCAGACAGAACTGGCGCATGTGGCACGCGTTTCTATACTCGGCGAATTGAGCGCGTCCATCACACACGAGATCAATCAGCCACTGACCTCGATTTCGACCTATGCGCAGGCCGGATTACGCTGGCTGCAACGCCCGGAGCCTGATCTGCGAGAGGTCGAGAACGCGTTGGTGCAGATCGTTGACGAAGCTCAGCGCACCGACGACGTGATCACGCGGATTCGCAGCATGGCGCTGCGTCGGCCTGCTCAGGAGCGAGATCTGGCCTTGAACGAAGTGATTCAGGATTCGCTTAAGTTCACGGACCATGAACTGCGAAAGAACTCGGTGCGGCTGACGACGGATCTGGCGACATCGTTACCGCCGGTACGCGCTGACCGCGTATTGATGCAGCAAGTGATCGTCAATCTGGTGATGAACGCCGCGCAAGCCATGGCCTGCGCAAACTCATCGACGCGTGAGCTGACGGTCAGAAGCGCGCTTCTGGATGCCCGCGAAGTCCGGCTTGAAGTGCTGGACAGCGGACCCGGCATTGCACCCGGGCTTGAGGGGAAACTGTTTGACAGCTTTTTCACCACCAAGGCAACAGGCATGGGCATGGGGCTGCCTATCTGTCGGTCGATCATCGAGGCCGCAGGTGGGGTGATTCAACTTGCAAATAGGGATGACGGCAAGGGGGGCGCAAGGGTAGCCTTCACATTGCCCGCGTTGCCGCAATCGAACGCTCTCGGTCGCGGGTTTCCACACGCACCATCATAAAAGAGCGCCCTGGTCGATGACACAGGGCGACGTCGAATAAACCGAGCTTTGAGCCCATGCCGGAATCAGCATTCCGGCATGAGCGTCCACCGTGATGAACCTCAGAGGTTGCAATGCAAAAACTGATGATTAATGGCGTAGAGCATCAGCTGGATGTCCCCGATGACATGCCACTGCTCTGGGTCTTGCGAGATGTCATGGGACTGACCGGAACCAAATACGGCTGTGGCATCGCCCAATGCGGCGTGTGTACCGTGCATCTGGACGGCCATGCGACGCGGTCCTGCGTCTTGCCCGTCAGCGCGGTGGCCGGTCGACAGATCACCACCATCGAAGGCGTAGGCGAACAGCCGGTCGGCCAGGCCGTACAGAAAGCCTGGCTGGAGCACGAGGTGGTGCAATGCGGTTACTGCCAGTCGGGACAGATCATGTCCGCCGTGGCCCTGTTGACCGAACATCCCAAGGCCAGCGATGAGCAAATCGTCGATGCCATGTCTGGCAACCTGTGCCGTTGCGCGACGTATACGCGTATCCGCGCTGCCATTAAAAGCGTCAGCCAGGCATGAGGGAATGACCATGTCCGACCATCAAACGTCCCCTACCCTGCTCTCACGCCGTGGCCTGCTCAAAGGCGGTGCTGCCTTGAGCGGTCTGATCATCAGCGCCTATTTGCCCCCGATGGTATCGCGCAGCTTCGCGGCGGACGTCGTCAAGGGCGCGAACCTGGGCGACAACGCGGAAAAAGGCTACGGTGCGTTCGTTCGCATCGACCACTCCGGCGCGGTCACTGTTATCTCGCCGAAGATTGAAATGGGGCAAGGGGTTCAGACCGGCATCGCCATGATGGTGGCCGAAGAGCTCGAAGTCCCTCTGAGCCAGGTCACCATCGCCGAAGCGCCGCCGAATGCGGCGTTGTATACCGACCCGCTCCTGACGTTCCAGGCCACCGGGGGTTCAACCTCGACGCGTTACACCTGGGAGCCGTTGCGCAAGGCCGGGGCTGGCGCGCGCATGGTGCTGATTCAGGCCGCTGCGTTGCGCTGGAAAGTGGCCCCGAGTCAGTGCCGTGCTGAAAACGGCCGGGTCTTGGGCCCGAATAATCAAAGCGCTGGCTACGGTGAGCTGGTCGATGCCGCGGCGTCCCTTCCGCTGCCGACCGACATTCCCCTCAAGCCCGTCAGTGCCTTTACGCTGCTGGGCAAACCCGTGCAGCGTCTGGACACGCCGCACAAGGTCAACGGAAGCGCGAAATTCACGATTGATCTGCAAGTGCCCGGCATGCTGATCGCCTCCACCCGGACATGCCCTGTCTCGGGCGGCACGCTGCGCGGTCTCAAAAACAAAGCCGCCGCCAAGGCCGTCGCCGGCGTTCGAGACATCGTGCGCCTGAACAACGCCGTCGCGGTCACCGCCACGAACTTCTGGGCCTGCCAGCAAGCGCTCAACGCCCTGGACATCGAATGGGACATGGGCCCTCACGCAGGTCTCGATTCGGCGCAACTGGATAAATCCCTGTTCGACGCCAGCGCGGGGGACGGTGTTTTTGCGCACCAGGCAGGCGACATCGCCAGCGCGCTGAAAAATGCGCCCAGCCGTTTTGAAGCGATCTACGAGCAGCCCTTCCTCTCGCATTCCCCGCTTGAGCCGATGACCTGCGTCGCCCATGTCAGACCCGATGAATGCGAACTGTGGGTCGGCTGCCAGGCACCCGGCCTGGCCCAGATGGGCGCCGCGAAAGTCTGCGGACTGCCCGTTGAAAAGGTCGTGATCCACAACCAGTTGATCGGCGGGGGCTTTGGCCGGCGCCTGGAGTCCGACTTCATTTTTCAAGCGGTGGATATCGCCCGCCAGCTCAGCTACCCGATCAAACTGGTCTGGAGCCGCGAAGAGGACATGACCCACGACCGCTATCGCCCGCACTATGTCGATCGCCTGAATGCCGCCCTGGACAAGGACCTGCGCCCCGTCGGATGGGAACATCGCATCGCGGGCGCGTCGGTCGTGGCGGCCTACCTCGGTGCTCTGCCCGCCGATGGCGTCGACTTTGACGCTGTCGAAGTCGCCAAAGACCCGATCTACACGCTGAAGGATCTGCAGGTTCGCTACATACGGCACGACCCCGAGGTCATCCCGGTCTCCTGGTGGCGCGGCGTAGGCCCCCTTCGCAGTACGTATGCGGTGGAATGCTTTATCGACGAATTGGCCCACAATGCCAAAGCCGACCCTGTGGATTATCGACTTGGCCTGATGCAATCGCAGCCCCGAGCCCAGGCCGTGTTGCGCAAAGCGGCGCAAATCTCCGGCTGGGACACGTCCCTGCCTGCCGGCTCTGGTCGTGGCGTGGCGGTGTCCTCAGTGTTTGGCAGCGCTGTCGCCACCGTGGTCGAGCTTGAGAAACACGGCGAGAAAGGCCTGCGCATCAAACGCCTGGTGACGGTGATCGACTGCGGGTTTGCCAACAACCCGACCTCCGTGGCTTCGCAGATGGAGGGCGGCACCCTGTTCGGCCTGTCGGCTGCGTTATTCAATGAAATTCTGATTGAGAACGGCCAGGTTCAGCAGACCAACTTCCACCAGTACCGACAAATCCGCATGAGCGACGCGCCCCCGGTCGAAGTGCATATCATCGACAGCGTCGAGAGCCCCGGTGGCGTAGGTGAAACGGGAGCAGTTCCGGCGGCGGCAGCGCTGGTCAATGCGCTTTACGCCGCGACAGGCGTACGCGAACGCCGCCTGCCATTGAGCCGCTCGGGCTATTTCACTGTTTAAGGAGTGCACCATGAAATTTTTCCATCATGCACTCGGGCTTGTGGCCGGTTGCTTGACCCTGAGCGTTTATGCGAGTGAAACGGCAACCCTGAGCAAGGGCGAATACCTGACACGGGCGGCCGATTGCATGGCCTGCCATGTCACCCCCGGCGGTAAACCTTTTGCCGGGGGGCTTGAGTTCAAGTTGCCGTTCGGCAGCATCTATTCACCCAACATCACGCCGGACAAAGAAACCGGCATCGGTAACTGGACCGACGACGAGTTCGTCAGTGCTTTGCAAAAAGGTGTCGGCAAGGATGGCAAACACTACTACCCGGCATTCCCGTACACCTCCTACACCCTGATGTCGCGCGATGACATTCTGGCGATCAAGGGCTACCTCTTCAGCCTTGAGCCAGTGAAGCAAGTTCCGCCCGAGAACACCGTGTCCTTTCCGTTCAACCAGCGGTGGGGAATGATGTTCTGGAACGCGGTCTTTGCTTCCAATGAGCGCTTCACGCCCGACAGCAAGCAAACCGCTGAATGGAACCGGGGCGCCTACCTGGTTCAGGGGCCGGGCCACTGCGGCGAGTGTCACACCCCCCGCAACCTCTTTCAGGCGATGAGCTCGGGACGGCCGCTGGCGGGCGCCGAGCTGGGGAACTGGCAGGCCTACAACATCAGTTCCGATGTGCAGCACGGCATTGGCGCATGGCCGGAAGACGCCCTTGTCAGCTACCTCTCCAACGGCTACGCGCCGGGCTTCGGTGGCGCTGGCGGACCGATGGCCGACGCGGTGGAGCACAGCCTGCGTTATCTGACCCCGGAAGACCTCAAGGCCATCGCGGTTTACCTCAAGAGCACGCCTGCCCAAGCGGAAGGGATCACACGGCCATCGATGGTCATGAACGATGCGGCGCTGCAAAAAGGTCTCGGTCTGAAGCTGTTCAATGACAGCTGCGTCGCCTGTCACCAGCTCGATGGCAGCGGACGGCAATCACCGGCAGGTGGTTTGGCGGGCCTGAAGACCGTCAACGATCCTACGGGCAAAAACCTCATCGCCACCCTGCTGGAAGGCCACACACCGAAGGCGATGCGGGTGGACCAGCGAATGCCCGACTTTGCCGGCAGCTACTCCAACGAGGAACTGGCTGCGGTGAGCACGTTCGTGCTGCGACGGTTCGGCCAGTCCCAAGGACAGGTCAAACCGGAAGACATCGATAAAAGTCGCTCCAGCGCACTGCACTGATCGGTGCTTCACTGGATTCCCCCGGCAGGTGACTGCCGGGGGTTTTTGGCTTGTCGCAGAAAGCGTCATCGCCCGGTGCGACTCACGGGCAGCCCTGCCGATTCATTCCGGCATTGCTTGACCTTGAGACGTCCAGACCGGGGCACCCATGTTGCCCGCCGCTCGGCACGGCACCGTCGTTCTTCCTGAAGCACGCGCAGTGGAACTATTTTTAGAAGTCCGCGAAACTGGGGTGCCGCTTTCCATGAGGTCGTTAAATCATGAGGAACCCGATTTTTTCGTTCAGTACTCAAGCGTTTCCACAAAGGTCGCGTTTTGAAGCCTGGCGGGATGAGGTGAGCGCTCTCTTTGACATAAACATCAGCAAATCTGCCGCCCTGGCGTTCAACTACCGTTTAGCCACCTGCTATATCGGTGATCTGTTGATGGGCTGTGGTACATGGGAGGGCCAAGGCGCCCCCGTGCAATATGAAGTGAAACGATCCCGACAGATGATTCGCAGCGATCATCTGGACCATTACTACATTTGCCTGGGCATTTCCCATTCCATCCATGGCACCGCCGGCCGAGCACATCTGGCGACCGAGAGTTCCGATATCTACGTGCTCGACCTGGCACGTGAACTTGAAAGTGTGATCGTCGCAGGCGATACGATAATTCTTACGATTCCTCGCGATGTTTTGAGTGCTCGGCTAGGTCACAAAGACTTGCATGGGCATGTGGTCAGAGGTGCGCTGGGCGGCTTACTGGCCGACCATATGCGCGCATTGAAACGCCAGATATCCAATCTGGGTATTGATGAAGTTCCTCATGTCTATCAGGCGACGCTAGCGATGGTTGCCGCTGCGTTGGCACCCGGCGCGTCAACTCTTCAAAGCGCCGAGCCACACATCGATCAATCTTTGCTTAATCGCGCCCGACATTTGATTGAACAGCAATTGACGTCACCTGATCTTTCTGCGGCCTCGTTGGCTCATCAATTGGGCTTGTCGCGTGCCCGGCTGTATCGGCTCTTTGCACATGAATCAGGGGTGGCGGGTTACATTCAGTCTCGACGGCTCATCAGGGCCAATGAACAGCTTCAAAGCGAAACAGGAAACCGACAGCGTATTTCCAGTCTGGCATTTCAGCTCGGGTTCAAAAGTGATGCGCATTTCAGCCGGGTGTTCAAGGCCAGATTCGGTTATTCACCCAGCGAAGCACGCGACCGCGCGGTGGATCAACCTCAGGGTGAAATCAAAGCGGGTGATATGCACACCGGGTTCTCTCTCAAGAAAATACTTGATCAGATCAACTCGAACTGAGACGCACAGGCAAAACATTGAGACGCCTGGGCAAGCGAATTTTTCTAGACACTCACGACCCGCTTTATAATCGGCACAGTGTGATCACTCACTGCTCGGAGAGGGCTAGACTGGCTCAACGTGCTGCAAACCGTTCAATACCCGCCCCCAAAGTTGTTGAGTGAGGCCGCCATAAAGGTGTAACACTCAGCCTGCTGCATTGTTATGAAAAAATTAAAGGACTGGTTAAATGAAGCACAACAATATCAGTGTAGTTATTGGTTTTGCGATTTTTCTTGCAGGGTGCAACGGAACGTCACCTTCGTTATTTGGAGGCGCTTCCACCAACAGTAATTGCTATGACTCCCAATATGCCAAATCTCACATCATCGTTGGGAAGACTTCTTCGGCCGACGTGATTTCAATGTGCGGAGACACAAAATACAAGTCCGTATCATCGGACGGTAGCGAAGCATGGACCTATCGGGAAAGTGACCAAAATAGCGGGTATGATCCCATTAACTCAATGCTGGTCAAAGGTTTTGACAGGGTTCAGAGCGCAATGGGTTCGAGCAGTGTTGCCAGCCAGGTGGGCAGCGAATTCTCGAAAGCCAATGATGGAAACCCAAACTCTGTAACTGCGGCTAACGCTTTAACAGGCAAGAGTAATAAGCGATTAGGGTACAGCAACTTTTACTTCAAAAACGGGGTAGTGAGCTCGTACAGCATTAGCCGAAACTGACTAATCGGTAATGTTTTATTGGAAATGACGTCTTGGCGGCTGGGCATCACAGGTTGCGCGACGTCCCTCAGTTATGCGGTGGCGAATCTGTAACTGCCCTCGACCCCTGCGTTGGCAGGGGTGTGGAATCGTCCTTCAGACATACATCTTGATCCTGCTGACCGGGCCTTGTCGACGGGGTAAAAGCACGATCAAAGCTGCTTTTCACTCGGGAACACCCCGAAGAATCCTGTTGGCGTTTCCACGGACCCTGGGCATTTCCGCGACCGCAGCAGTTAATGTTTCCTGGAATCGACTGTTGCTATTAGATTAACGCTGACTGTAACTACCTCAATAACAATCGTTGGCTTACCGTCGTCGCTCAGTCCTTGGGAGTAATGACCGTGCCAGATGCAGCCAGTGTCTATCTGTTCGTTGCCGCCGCCGTACTTTTGTTGATCGTTCCGGGACCGAACATGGCTTTTGTGGCGAGTCATGCATTGGCCGACGGTCGGCTTGCGGGATTCGCTGCCGCTCTGGGGATTTTTTTCTCTGACGTGCTGATGACGGCTGTGGTCAGCGCAGGTATTGGTGCAATGGTAATGAGCTGGGCACCTGCGTTTGAAGTACTACGCTTGGCCGGGGCGTTTTACCTCATATGGATCGCGTGGCAAGCGTTAAAAACGCCAGCAGTGCCTCAGGGTGCTCAACCTCAGTTGGTTTCGTTGTGGAAAATTTTTACGCGAGGCACCCTCAACAGCCTGTTGAACCCTAAGGGGTTACTGTTCTTTATGGTATTCCTGCCTCAATTCGTCACAACTGCTGGCGATGTCACCTTTCAATTAATGTTCTTTGGATCGCTGCTTGCGCTGATCGCGCTCATCTTCCATACCGTACTTGGGATGTGTGCCGGGCAGTTAAAAGGGAAACTGGGCAGCGGCAAGATATCCAGGCGTCTGGGAACTTATGGTTTTGCTGCGGTAATGGCAGCGTTAGCGGCACGCTTGTTATTTCTGGACCGCCCGCTTTGACACAATGCGGGAGAGATCGAGGGGTGCCTTCTGCTGGAGTCTTTTTGAATGACTCTGGCGGAAAGCCAGACGGCATACCTCGTTCGAACACGACCCCGAACTCAACCTCACGCCCCCGCCTTATCGGATTCAACCCTCCACTCGCACTGTATGCTCAATGGAGGCGGGCAACCTAGCTCAGCCACGCATTTATCCGGGCACCCGTCGCATCGGTGGAGATACCGTAGCGGTCATGCCCGGCGGCCAGCGCACCGGCGTCCGGAAACGCATCCGGGTCACGACGTCGTCTAGCCTTGCGGTGCATCCAGCAACACCCACAGACGTTTGATCTTGCCGTCACTGACTTCCGCGACATCGACCCCGCTGACGATGACGGGCCCGTTGGCCGGGCCAGCGCGCCATTTCAGGTAGCCCATACCATGATGCCCGACCGCTGTGCCTTCAGCCACGAAAGAGAAATCAGCCCCGAATTGTTCCAGCAATGCGCCTGCAACGTTCGAGATCGCGGCCTGACCGGTAACGATGCCTGCCGGTTCGTACATCGTCGGCTCGGGAGAAAAGAGCTCATGGATCGCCGCACGCCGCTTTCCGTCCTCTCGCTCGTTGAATACCCGCTCCAGATTGGCGTTCAGCAGGGCATGGTAGTCAGGTTCGACGAGCGCTTTCGACGCTTCAGTTGGATAAGTCATGACATCACCTCGGGTGGCGTTGACAGGGGAATCAGCACAATAGACCCGGTATGCTTGCGCGCGGCGATGGCTTGATGCGCCACAGCCGCCTCTTCCAGCCGATAGCGAGAGAGCTCCAGATGGCCCAGCGCGCCTTCCCGGAAGCGCTCGAACAACTCGGATGCTGCCCTGTCCTGGTTCTGCGCGTTGACGTATTGCGGGGTCGAGGGCTGGACATAGCGAATGCCCCGCGCGCTCAGCAGCGCGGTGTCCGCAGTGGCGCCTCCCGAAGCGTTGCCGACGTGGATGAGATCGCCGCCGTCACGCAGCGCGCCGATTGAAGCATCCAGCGTCTGCCGACCGACGAGTTCGTACACCACGTCAACGCCCGTCCCGCCGTTTGCGGCTTTGATCCTCCCGGACAAATCCGGCTCATCCGAACGCACGACATGATCGAGTCCCCAGCCCTCGACAATGCGAGCCTTGCTGGCTGAGCCCACCGTGGCGATGACGGTGGCGCCAAGGGATTTCGCCCAACGTGCGAGCAGACTGCCGACGCCACCGGATGCGCCTTGAACAACAACGGTCTGGCCGGCCTGAACCTCATGAACCCGCGTGACCAGCGCCCAAGCCGTCAGTCCCTTCGACAAAAGCCCGGCAGCCTGCTCGCTGGAGATGTCGTCGGGGAGCCTGATCAGCGTGTCTGCGTCGATCACGCGACGGTCTGAGTAGGCGCCGAACGAGAAGAAATAACCCACACGATCGCCCACCTTCACATGCTGCACGCCGCGCCCGACAGCCTCGACGATGCCTGCCCCCTCCACCCCCATGCTGAATGGCAGTGGAACTTTGAACGTGCCATCCCTGAACATCGTGTCGACGAAATTCACGCCGATGGCTTCGTGGCGGATCAACACCTGCTCTCGGGAGAGAGACGCCAGTTCAAAGGTTTCAAGTTGAAGCACTGCGGGTGCGCCTTGCTGGTAAATCCGGATGCGTTGAGTCATGACGGCCTCGCCGATTGAAATGTACGGGGTGAAAAACCAAATTCCGCAGGTCAGCACTGCCGCGCGAACGGAGCGCGACGGTGCTGACCGGATCGCTGAATGTGAGGCCGCTCAGGCACTCTGGCCGCCATCGACGTTCAGTGTGGCGCCGGTGATATACGAAGCCTCGGGGCCTGCCAGGAAAGACACGGCAGCGGCGATGTCCTCTGGCTGTCCGTAACGACCGAGTGCTGCCAGGCCCGCAAGAAAAGGAGCATGGTCAGCGGTTTCAGGGTTCATCTCGGTGTTGATTGCACCCGGCTGGATGACGTTTACGGTGATGTTGCGAGGCCCCAGGTCTCGGGCCCAGCCACGGGTGTAAGCCGCCACGGCGGCTTTGGTCGCGACATAATCGGCAGCTCCGGGGAATGGCACATGGTCAGCGCCGGTCGTGCCCAGAGAAATGATTCGTCCACCGTCATTCATCAGGCCAACCGCCGTGCGCACAGCGGTCACAACGCCCCCGACGTTGACCGCTTGTTGACGGTCGAATGCAGCGATGTCAGCGTCGGGATCGCCAACCGGACCGGTGACGAAAACACCGGCACTGTTGATCAGGATGTCCAGACGTCCAAAGTGTTGATGAACCTGTCTGACCAGCGCCGTCACCTGAGCGGTATCCCCCTGGTCCGCCTGGATGGCCAGCGCCTGCACGCCATGACGCTCGATATCAGCGACCACGTTTTGCGCCTGCTCAGGGGATTTTGCGTAGCTGAATGCGACGTGGGCTCCGTCTGCCGCGAGACGTTTGGCGATAGCGGCACCAATGCCACGAGAGCCGCCCGTGACCAACGCTACTTTACCTTTCAGTTGCTGATTCATCTGTCTGATCTCGACTGGTTGCCAACCGGAATGGGTGGCTTCGTTTCGGTGAGATCAATTTAAGAGATAGCTAACGCGGGATAAATTAGCTAAACAGGACACCACTGTTCCTGAATACGGGCTAATGTCTGCAAGATTGATCTTGAGAGGCGAGTCATACGTGGACTATTTCACGGCAGTCAAAGCGTTTATCCAGGTGGTGGAAGCCGGAAGCTTCGTCAAAGCGGCGCAAACGCTGAACCTTCCACGCAATACCGTCACCAAACACATCCAGTCGCTGGAGAGTCATCTGCGGGTGAAGTTGCTGAACCGAACCACGCGACGCATTTCGTTGACCAACGATGGAACGGCCTATTACGAGCGCATGGTGCGTGTGGTGGATCAGTGGCTGGAAGCCGAGTCGGATCTGGTCAGCACTCAGGCACGTCCCCACGGTCGTTTGCGGGTAGACATGGGTTCGACCATGGCGACGATGCTGGTGTTGCCCGCCCTGCCGGACTTCCAGAAACGCTACCCTGAGCTGCAGTTGGATATCGGGGTGAGCGACAGGCCTGTCGACCTTTTGGGTGATCGGGTCGATTGCGTCATTCGCGGCGGCACCTTGAGTGATCCTTCGCTGATCGCAAGACGTCTGGGCAGCCTCGAATTCGTCACCTGCGCATCACCTGCATACCTTGCCGCCCACGGTACGCCGCTTCATCCATCCGATCTGGAAACGAACCATCAGATGGTTCGCTACTTTTTTGCCGGAACCCATCGGCGCTTACCCGTGGAATTTGTCAGAGGTGGGGAGCGCATCTCGGTGGACGCGAACTACTTCGTCTCGGTGAACGACTCCAACGCCCTGATCGCCGCCGCGCTGGCCGGTATGGGCGTATTACAGACGCTGATGTTCATGGCCGAACCGCATTTCAAATCCGGCGCCCTGGTTCAATTGCTGGAGGACTGGTCGCTGGAGCCAAATCCGATCTATATCGTTTACTCCCCCAATCGGCATCTCAGTGCACGTGTCAGGGTTTTCGCTGAGTGGCTCGTCGGGCTGTTCGAAGCCAAAGGATTGCGCTGAAAACGTGCACCTTGCACACAGCCTGAGCTCCTCTTCTGACGCCTGGATAAATGCTTGCCAGATGTCGGGGCATTCCTACGGATGCAAACTATCTCGCGGTCCAGTGACCGCTATCACTTGCCTTTTACAAGCGGTCAATCTCAACGCATCTCATGGCATGGTGAACCTGTAGGCCCGGCGCTAGTCCATGATGATGGACCAACGGGAAACCCACCATGAATCAACCATCGCATCGCTCGGCTTTACTGTTAATAACCTGCCTTATCGTCGCTGTATTCGCGCTTTTCCTGCTGATAGGCGGAGCGTGGCTCATGACACTCGGCGGCTCGATTTACTACGTTGTATCGGGAATCGTTCTCGGGATCGTCGCCATTCTGATGTGGCGGGGCTCAGCAGCGTCGATCTGGCTGTTCGGCTGTCTGATGCTCGTCACTGTGATCTGGGGCGTCTGGGAGGCCAATACCGACTTTTGGGCATTGGTGCCCCGGTTCGACATTCTTGGGCTGCTGGGCCTCTGGCTGCTGATACCGGCTGTGACGCGCGGCCTGCATGACCGGTTGAGGGCCAGCAAGACGTTCCTGTCGGCGACACTGGTGCTGGCCATTGCGGTGTTGGGGTACTCGATTTTCAATGACCCGCAGGAGATCAACGGCAGCCTCGCAACGACGCAACCGGCCCAGCATCAACCCGTCGAAGGCATCAACGCGGGTGACTGGCCCGCTTACGGACGCACCCAATCGGGGACGCGTTACTCGCCTCTGAACCAGATAAACGAAAAGAACGTCAAGGACCTGGAAGTCGCCTGGACTTTCAACAGCGGCGAATCGAAAACCGCGAACGATTCGGGTGAAACCACCAATGAATTAACGCCGATCAAGATCGGCGACAACATGTACATCTGTACGACGCACCAGATCCTGGTCGCGCTCGACCCTGCAACCGGCAAGGAAAAGTGGCGGTTTGATCCCAAGCTCAAATCCGACCCTTCCTTCCAGCATTTGACCTGCCGAGGCGTCGCGTACTTCGATCAAGCCGACACCGCGCAGTTTGCAAAAAGCCTGGCGAACGCGACGCCGGCTCAAACCGCCTGCCCGCGCAAGGTATTCCTGCCGGTCAATGATGGTCGTCTGTTCGCAATCAACGCGGATAACGGCAGTCGGTGCGCCGACTTTGCCGACAACGGCGAACTTGACCTCAAGCACATGCAGCCGTTCGCGTACCCGGGTGGCCTGGAGCCAACCTCTCCACCGGTCGTGACCGGAACCACGGTCATCATCGGTGGTTCAGTCACCGATAACCTGTCGGTGCATGAGCCTTCTGGCGCCATCCGGGGTTACGACGTCAACAGTGGCAAGCTCAAGTGGATTTTCGACACCGGCGCTGAAGATCCGAACGCCATGCCAGGTGAAGGCCAGACCCTCGTCAATAACTCGCCTAACGCGTGGGCTCCGCTGGCCTACGACGCGGCGACCGACGTGGTGTACGTACCCACCGGCAACCCGACACCCGACATCTGGGGCGGCAACCGCACGCCGGTCATGGAGCGTTACGCCAGTTCTATCGTCGCGCTGAACGGCTCGACCGGAAAACTGGTATGGAGTTTCCAGACGACTCACCACGACCTTTGGGATATGGACGTTCCTTCTCAGCCAACGCTGGCGGATGTGAAGACGAGCGCAGCGGCTGCGGTTCCAGCGGTGTATGTGCCGACCAAGGCAGGCAACCTCTTTGTGCTGGATCGTCGAGACGGTAAGCCCATCGTGCCCGTCAGTGAAATGCCGGTGCCAGCGGGCGAAGCCGCTCCAGGTGACCGGGTCAGTCCTACCCAACCTCGCTCCGACCTCAACCTGACCTCCATCCAGACCCTGACCGACAAAGACATGTGGGGCGCCACCATGTTCGACCAGATGGTCTGCCGGGTCATCTTCAAGCGCCTCTCTTATAACGGTCAGTACACACCGCCGTCGGAGAACGGAACCCTGGTCTTCCCTGGCAACCTGGGTGTGTTCGAATGGGGCGGGATCTCGGTCAATGCTGACCGTCAGGTTGCGCTGATGAACCCGATGGCCTTGCCGTTCGTGTCCAAGCTGATCCCTCGCGGTCCAAACAACCCGCTGTGGCCCAAGGAAGGCCTGACGGGCGCGGGTACCGGTACGGAAATGGGCATTCAGCCACAATACGGCGTCCCCTACGGCGTGGAAATCAACGCCTTCCTGTCGCCTCTGGGGCTGCCCTGCAAAGAGCCGGCCTGGGGCTATGTGGCCGGCGTGGACATGAGCACGCATCACGTGGTGTGGCGCAAACGCATCGGCACCATTCGGGACAGCCTCAAAGGGATTCAGCTGCCGCCGCTGAAGATCGGCGTACCAATGCTGGGCGGTCCGATCTCGACCGCGGGCAACGTCATGTTTATCGCCGGTACGCAGGATAATTATCTGCGCGCCTACAACGTCACCAACGGTGATTTGCTGTGGCAAGCCCGTTTGCCTGCGGGAGGGCAAGCGACGCCAATGACCTATGAAAGCAACGGTAAGCAGTACGTTGTGATCATGGCCGGAGGCCACGGGTCTTTCGGAACGAAGATGGGTGATTCCCTGATCGCCTACGCCCTGCCGTCAAAGTAGTCTCTAACGGGACAAGCCACGGAAAGAGAGCCCGATATGATCGGGCTCTTTTTTTGCTTTCTGCCTGGTTGATATCCGCATCGCGCGTTTTTTTCAAGGCAATTGCCATCGCGCTGACCTGCCACGCCCATCACCTTCTTCCGGGTCAGACATGTTGCGCACAAGACGGCTGCTGCGACCGGATAACTGCAGACTCGGGAACCGAAGCGACATGAATGGTGCGTGATGGAAAGGCGAAGTTGGCTTCAAGCTCGGCAACGGCATCCATAATGGCCAGGTTGATCCGCTGTTGAACGTCCATGTAGACGTTGTAGCTGGCGTCCTGAACGATATACACCGTCTCGAATTCGAGGGCGCTCTCACCGAAGCTTCTGAAATGGCAACGGTCGAACCTGGCCTTCTCTTCACGCTGGATGATCGCTTCGACCTGCCGGGTCACCTGCCTGATCTGCTCGGTTGAACAGTCATAGGTCAGACGAAATTCGAAGACGATCCGACGCTGTTGGAGCCGCTTGTAGTTCTGAATCGTGCTGCCGATCATGTCGGCATTGGCCATCACGATCTGCTCGCCCCCCAGACTTCTTATCCGGGTGGTCTTCAAACCGACGTGTTCCACAGTCCCGGCAAGCGAACCCACCACGATGAAATCGCCGACCTCAAAAGGCTTGTCGACGGCAATTGAAAGCGAGGCAAAAACATCGCCCAGAATATTCTGCACCGCGAGCGCTACTGCGATGCCGGCCACACCCAGGCTCGCGACGAAAGCAGTGATGTTGACGCCCACGTTCGACAGCATCGCCAGCAAGATCACTGCCCACAACAGCACTCTGGCGCCCCACAGACTGAGCGTCGCCAAGGCACTCGCCTGAAACGTTTCGGTAGTGCCATGCCGTGAAAAGTAACGATGCAGCGCAAGCGCCAAAGCCCGATGGGCCCACAGACCAACCTGCAATGCCGCCACCACGAACCAGAGACTGCTGACCCGGTTGAGCCAGCGTTCGGGCAAATCCAGAACGCCTAGACCGACCAGAATCGATGCAAGCAGCAACAACGTGTTACTGGTCGCTGAAAGGACTTCGCTCGCGATGTGGCTGAAATGGCCATTGCCTTGCGCGGCCCTCGCCTGGATTCTCTTGAAAACGAAGCGGATCGCCGTTCTTGCCAAGAGATAGCTGAGCGCAGATGCGCACACGGCAAGAATCCAGCTAGCGGGTGAAATTCCAAAAATTGCATACGTTGTTAAAAACTCTGTGAAACCCTCAGTCATCGAACCCTCCGTCGTAAAGCCTGTGACCGGACATGCCGTGAAAGGCATACCTGCCCAGCCCGTAAAACGCTGAGTCACCCGAAGCTTGCCTCAGCGGCGTGTCAGGCATTAGTCGCTGCGGGCTTCCTGCTGTTCAATCGAATGTCATGGACGGCGCCGGGTTCTCATCCGTGTCAGACGGATTGGCTGTATACGTGACAGGTGTATCCAGTCTTGTTCACCAGTGCCGTGCCACGCCCGCGTGTCGACTCGAAACTGCCGCTGACCAGACGGCACCTGACGACTTGCCGCTATCGCTTTCTTCTTGATTCAAAACGGCTCAAGGCCGCTTTGTTTTATCGCTGCCCGGCCTTGGGACGACTTCATGTAATCGAGCAATGCCCGGGCTTGCACAGGGTGCGGGCTGTTCTTCATGAGGGCGCCGGAATACAAGACCATTTGCTGCACGTTGTCAGGGATCAAACCCACAATATCAATCCCCGGCGCCGCCTTAAGCTCACTCAACTGCTGAAAACCCAATTGAACATCGCCGCGAGCCACGGCACTGCCCACTGGCTCGGCCGAAAGAGCCCGGCTTTTGAGCTCGAAGTTCCGATCAAGCGCCATACGTGGGAATAGCCAATGTGAAAGATACATGCCGGTGGGGGTGTTGGCGTAAGCGACGGATTCAGCGTTCATCAGGGCATCACGCAAGGCCGCAACGGTGTCAATCCTGGGCTGTTTAGCGCCGTCCTTTACCGCCATGGCGATGAAGGACTGCCCAAGATCCACGCGGGTGGCCGGATCCACCCGGCGCTGCGCAACCAGTCTGTCCATGGCCGCCCTGTCCGTCAGCACCAGGTCAAACGCCTGAGGACTGGACTCTGGCTGAAACGTATCGGTCAGCGTCACGTCAGCGGTGGGCGACCTGATGATATCCAGGTGAATTGAGCGACTTTTTTCATAGTCAGGGGCGAGGGTCCGGGCCGCAGCTATGAAGCCGCTGGAGCAAAGCAACCTCAGGGTCACTGGACGATCTGCGGGCTTATCGGCTGCGTGACTCAGGCCGGTGCTCAAAACAATGCAGGTCAGCAAAAGTGGTCTGAAGCGCGGGTGCATGGCAGGCAATTCCTCGTCGGCAAAACCGTCACGCTAAAGCAGCGCCTGACTTCCCCTGTGTTAACCCGCGTTAAGAAAAATTTACTTTAACGGACAAACGTACCGGCTCACCTTGCGCCTGCCGTTAGAATGTACGCCCCCAACTCTGGAGTTCAGAATGAATCGTGCGTTAGTCATCGAGGACGACGAAGTCACCGCACACGCCATCATCACCGAGCTTGACGCCCATGGCTTTGACACTCAGTGGGCGGATAACGGACGCGAGGGGCTCGCACTGGCCATCGCAGGCGGCCATGATGTCATCACCCTGGACCGGATGCTGCCCGATTTTGACGGACTGACGATCGTCAGCACGCTGCGCCAGTTGTCCATCCAGACTCCGGTGTTGATGATAAGCGCTCTGTCGGATGTGGATGAACGTGTTCGCGGCCTGCGCTCCGGTGGCGACGACTACCTGACAAAACCATTCTCGATGATCGAAATGATTGCGCGCCTCGAGGTGCTGTTACGTGACCCGGCGCCCGGGGAAACGGAACACTGTCTGCGCTTCGGAGGGCTGCAGATGAACCTGATTGCCCAGACGGTAACCCTCGACGGTCATGCAATCGCGCTGCTTCCCACCGAATTCAAACTGCTGACTTACCTGATGCGCAACGCCGGGCAGCTGGTCACGCGCACCATGCTGTTCCAGGAAGTCTGGGGTTATCACTTCGATCCCGGCACCAATATCATCGAAGTCCATCTCGCGCGCTTGCGTAAAAAGATAGAAGGACCGGGCGCGCCGGCCATCCAGACAATCCGTGGTTCAGGCTATGTTCTCGTCGACAGGGACTGAACGCTGGCGATCCAGCGGGAGCCGTCTGATCGGGCTGTATGCGCTGTTCTTCGTGGCCTGGGGTGCCGTTTTCACCGGCGTCCTGTACTGGGAAATCACGCACTACCTGGGTTCTGTCGCCGAGCGAACGCTGATGCAGCGCGCGCATTATTATCAGAAGGTCAGCGACACAGCGCTGGTGTCCGAGCTGGCCGGGAGCGAGGTGTACTCTACGCCAGGCATCGATGCTTATGGGTTGTTCGAAGCCAATGGCGAGCACCTGACCGGCGACTTGCTCAAGTTGCGGTCCAATCTTCCCGACGATGGACAGGTGCATTATCTGGAGCGCGGTTTAAGCATCGCGTTGCCCAATGAAGAAACCCGCAGCAGCTATGCGCTCCGACTGGATCGCGCGGATGGCAGGATCCTGATTCTCGCACGCGACGGAGGCTCGATCTCTGCCGTTGGAGGCATCATCGGGCAGGCTCTGTTTTGGGGGTTGTCGTTGACGCTGGTCCCGGGGCTGATCGGCTGGCGCCTGTTGCGAAGACGCCCCATCCGGCGCGTGGAGCGTCTGCAGCGCAGCACCGAACGCATCGTGTCGGGTAACCTGCGTGAGCGGCTGCCCCTTTCGCCTCGCCGTGATGAACTCGACATGCTGGCCAATGCCGTCAACACCATGCTCGAACACATCGAGCAGCTGATGCTGGAGGTCAAGGGTGTGTGTGACGGCATTGCACATGACCTGCGAACCCCTCTGACCCGGTTGCGTGCCCGCCTGTATCAACTGCAAAAGCTGCCGCTGCAACAGGTCCATGTCGATACACTGAACCTTGCACTGGAGGAAAGCGAATCCATCATGTCGCGCTTTCAAGGCCTGCTTCGGATTTCTGAGCTGGAAGACACCCGACGCCGCTCAGCCTTCGAAGCGTTTCAGCCTCAGCGGCTGTTACAGCAGGCCCACGAGTTTTATGAGCCGCTCGCTCAAGAGAAAAACCAGCGATTGATCTTGCAGACACCTGATGACTGTCCATGGCTGGAGGGCGACACCTCGCTGTTGTTCGAGGCGTTGGTTAACTTGATGGACAACGCGATCAAGTTCACTCAACCGGGCGGCAACATCTACCTTCGCTGCGCGCGAAACGAGCACAGCTTGAGCATCGTGGTGCAAGACAATGGGCCGGGCATTCCTCAAGACGAACGAGACAGTGTCACCCGACGCCTCTACCGCGGTGACCAGTCACGGCAGCAATCGGGCAACGGACTCGGTCTGTCACTGGTGGCTGCGATTGCCAGACTCCACGGGTTCGGGCTGGACATCGAAGCAGGCGTCGATGGACGTGGTACCCGAGTGACACTGAAATGTCCTCTGCACGACCCACAGCACGGCGCTTCTTAAACTTTTCTTAACCCTGCTTAATTGGTCGCTGTGTTCGCGCTGATCTAGGTTGTCGCACCTCGCGTCCAACCAAGGCTTTCTGTTCGTGAAACACCTGACCCCACGGCTCTTCCTGACTCTTGCGTTGACTCACTGGCCGACAGTGTTCGCCGCACCCGTTCCCTCTGGCCCCATGACGCCCTCAGCGCCTGAGCTTAACGCAAAATCCTGGGTGCTGATGGATGCTGCCAGCGGCTACGTGATCACCAGCCATGATGAAAATGAACACCTGCCCCCTGCCAGCCTGACCAAATTGATGACGGTTTACGTCGCGACCAACGAAATACAGAACGGCCGATTGCGGTCCGATGATGAAGTCACCATCAGTGAAAACGCCTGGCACACCGAGGGATCGCGCATGTTCCTCGATCCACGAAGTCAGGTTGCCGTGCATGACCTGTTGCGCGGGATCGTCATTGATTCGGGCAATGACGCAAGTGTCGCGCTCGCCGAGCACATCGCCGGCGATGAGAACAGTTTCGCCGGGTTGATGAACGCCACGGCAAAGCGGCTGGGGCTCGATGACACACACTTCATGAACCCGACCGGCCTCCCCGCGCCCGACCATTACTCTTCAGCCCTGGACATGGCAAAGCTTGCGCGGGCGATCATCAACGATGAGTCGGCTTACTACTCGCTGTATAAACAAAAACACTTTACCTGGAACGGGATACGCCAACCCAACCGCAATCTGCTGTTGTGGCGTGATGAGTCCGTGGACGGCCTGAAAACCGGTCACACAGAGGCAGCGGGTTACTGCATGGTCACCTCTGCCCTGCGCGACGGTCACCGCTTGATCACGGCAGTATTCGGTTCCACCTCAATGAAAAATCGCGCCAATGACGCTGAAAAACTGCTGAGCTACGGCTTTCGCTTCTTCGACACCCAAACGTATGTAAAGGCTGCTCAGGTCCTGTCAAACCCGATGCTCTGGAAAGGCGAAGACCGCACGCTGCCCGTAGGGTCGCTGGATGATATCTCCCTGACCCTGCCAAAGGACCGGAATCGCAAGGTCGATGTCCGCGTAAACATCGACCACCCGCTCATCGCCCCCATCGCCATGGGCACGGTGGTCGGCAGCCTGGACCTGTACGACGGCGAAAAGAAGCTGGTGACGCGGCCTTTGATCGCCTTGGAAGAAGCGCCTGCGGGCGGCTGGTGGAAGCGTACCTGGGACACCGTGCGTTTGTTCTTTTTGAGCATGTTCGGACGAGGAGAATCGGACCGATAAGCCAATGGCAGCCGGCGGGATACGCTCCATGATACTGCGGGGTTATTGCTGATTTTCAAGGCCGCAGGCCTGGTCTTAAGAGAGAACGTGACCAGGCCGTGATGGGTTAAACACGGTATTTTTATCTTCGGCTCTTTATTTGGAAACGATTGATTCCTATACTTGCGCCATGACGACTAAAAATGACTTCTCCCTCCGGCCAGGTCGGCCGCGCGAATTTGACACCGACGCGGCGCTGGACAAAGCGATCACACGCTTCAGTGAATATGGATTTCATGGCACCTCGATCTCGGACTTGAACACGTGCCTGGGCCTGACGTCGGGCAGCATCTACAAGGCCTGGGGTGACAAACGCGGCCTTTTTCTGGCGGCGCTCGATCGCTATTTGACCTTACGCGCAGAGGCGATTGCCGCCTGCCTGGCAAGCGAAAACTCCGGGCGCGACAAAATCGAAGCACTGCTCGTTCACTATGCACGCCTTAGCTGCGAGGCTGCTGGGCGCACAGGATGCCTGGTTGTCGAAACCGCGGTTGAGCTTTCGCGGGCTGACGACGAGATTGCACGCTTGATCGGCGCGCAGCAGGACCGGCGAGAGGCCCAGCTCCGGCGTCTGATCGAGGAAGGTCAGTCGGATGGCTCCGTTGGTGAGGGACTTGATGCTCCGAATCTGGCAAAGCTGCTCCTGGTCCTCCAGCAAGGCATGCGGGTAGTGGGCAAAACGGGCGCAGACACCGAGCAGATGCTCGCAATGGTGAGCGAGCTGATGGGACTGCTGGAGTAATCATTTAGCCAATTAGGAAACGTTCAATTCCATTTCGGGAGATGTCATGAACATGCGATCAGAAAAACCAGCGTACGTGGGCACGGATTTCATGGTGCGTACAGATTTCTGGCAGCGATTTCGCCATGCAAGTACACAGGTGGGCGTCGTCAATATTCACTACGTCGAGGGTGGCGCAGGCCCGACGCTTCTGCTGATACCAGGCTGGCCACAGAGTTGGTATGCATGGCGCTATGTAATGCCACAAATGGTGGAAGCCGGTTATCGAGTGATTGCGGTTGATCCACGTGGTATGGGGGAAAGTGATGCGCCGGCAGGTCCTTATGATCTGCGGAGTGTCGCCACGGAGCTGCATCAGTTTGCAGAAAAAATCGGCCTGTTTGATGAAGGGCCGATCAATGTCGCGGGGCACGATGTGGGAACCTGGATTGCCTATGCGTGGGCCGCAGACTGGCCTGCAGACATCCGCCGCGTCGCGTTGCTTGACGCGCTGATTCCCGGCGTTTCGGCGCCGCGCACTGATTTGCCGTCCGACGAGGCCAACCGGCGCAGTTGGCACTTTGCGTTCAACCAACTCGACGACCTTCCTCAGTTGCTGATATCCGGTCGCGAACAGGCATTCCTCACGTGGCTGTTCAGGGCCAAGGGGCTGCAACCCTGGACCATTACCCCTGAAGACATTGCGGTCTACGCACGCCAGCTGGCCGCACCCGGTGCACTGCAAGCGGTAACCGGGTACTACCAGTCAGCACTGTCCCCGGAAGGGGTTGCCGCCAACCGGCGTCGCGCGGAAACGCCACTTGAGATTCCAGTACTGGCCCTTGGGGCAGAGCGAGGGGTGGGTGATCATATCGTCAAAGCCCTGCGCGCCCTGGCTCCCCATGTGCAGGGTGAGGTGATCCTCAACGCAGGCCATTACCTGCCGGAAGAGGCTGCGAACCGGATAGCCGATGAGTTGATCGGTTTTTTCGGCAATCTTGACGAGTCGCGGTCCCTCTAGCCTTTTTCTTACTGCCAAATGGCAAGGGGCGCGTGTGATCGCGGTGGCCTGCGGCAAACACGAGAACCTGCTTCGCGAATTGGGCGCCGACGCATTTATCGATTACACGAAAACCACCGCCGAAGCGGTAGCAACGGATGTGGACGTGGTGATTGACGCCCTCAACAATGAACCGGACGATTACATTTTTCATGAGTTGCGAAACTGTCTGCGCCCTACGGCGATCCGTGCTCCACTCCAGGTTAGGGGGATCAATGACGCTCGCACGCCCATAGCTCAATGCCGGGTTGCCTCGCGTCGGGCGCGCCCACCCAGATGCTCATCGCCTGACACCGCCCCTCAAAGCACAGCTGATAATCACCGGCTTGCGGCGTTCGGCCCAGTTTCAAGGGTTGCAGAGGACTCAACTGGCGGCGGTAGTGCCAACTGCCGTTTTCCAGAAAGGCGTCCTCCGGGATTTCCATCCCCGCGCCATTTCCGCGCACGCGGGCCTCGCCCAGCACCAGGCCCTGCGCAGTGACACGGTAGTCTTCTTCCCAGCGAATTTTCTCGACGGTGTGATTCCATGCCAGCGTGAAGCTGGTGAAAGGAAGTTGGGCCCAGACCACACCGGCCAGGCCCAGACACAGTCCGATCATGCATTGGCCACGGCGGTATGGCGTGAACGCCAGACGTGCTGGCCGATGACCAAAGCGCCCAGCACGAAGCCAGCTTCATCGGTCAGCGGCAACGCCACCACCAGCAACGCGCCTGCGACAAAAGCCAGCAACCGTTCCCACATTGGCATTTTCACTTGCAGATAACCGGTCGATGCCATGCCCCACAGCCCCACCGCCAGAACGGTTTTGACCAGCATGTAGGCGGTCATCCACAGATTACCGCCTTGCAGCATCAGCGCCGGGTTATAGACCGCCATGAACGGAATGACAAAGCCCGCAAGCGCAATACGCACTGCCCACAAGCTGATCTTGAATCCGGGTTCCTTGGCGATCGGCGCCGCCGCAAAGCAGGCCAGTGCGACAGGCGGCGTCAGGTCGGCAAGGATGCCGAAATAGAACACAAACATGTGCGATACGATGAGCGGCACGCCCAGCTCGAGCAGCGCGGGCGCGGCGATGGAGCTGGTGATGATGTAGTTGGGAATGGTTGGAATGCCCATTCCCAGCACCAGGCAGGTGATCATCGTCAGAATCAGCGAAAGCAACAGGTTGTCCCGACCGATCGCGAGAATGTAGCCCGCAAAGGTAGACGCCACCCCCGTCAAAGAAACGATCCCGATGATAATCCCGACCAGCGCGCAGGCAATGCCCACCGGAACCGCGTGACGTGCTCCATCGACCAGCGCATGCAGACAGATCACCAGGGTCTCGCGGCCGCCCTTGATGAACCAGCATGCCAATACCAGCGCTGCGATGACGGCGAAGATCACACCGATACCCAACTGGAAGAACCCGAAGCACAGCACCCCTAGCGCAATCCAGAATGCACAGCGCAGGGCGAAACTCGACACTCTGAGGATAATGGCCGAGCCGAGAATCACGATAGCGGTCAGGGCCAGCCCCACCATGCCGGAAAACAGAGGGGTGCGGCCGGAAAACAACAGATACACCAGCACCAGCAATGGAATCAGCAAATACCAGTTTTCTTTCACGGCACCCAGCGCGCTGGGGCATTGATCCTTGGGCAGCCCTTTGAGGTTGGAGCGCTTAGCCTCAAGATGCACCATCCAGAACACCGAGCCGAAATAAAGAATTGCCGGAATCAACGCGGCCTTGGCAATCTCCACGAAGGGGACGTTGATGGTTTCGGCCATGATGAAGGCGACCGCGCCCATGACGGGCGGCATCAATTGGCTGCCCATGCTGGAGGTCGCTTCAACACCACCAGCAAATGCAGCGCGATAACCAAAGCGCTTCATCAAGGGGATGGTGAACTGTCCAGTGGTGACGACGTTCGCAATACCGGAGCCAGTGATGGTTCCCATCAACGCAGAGGACGCCACCGCCACTTTTGCCGGACCTCCGAGCTTGTGGCCGAACAGCCCCATGGCGAAATCGGTGAAGAGCTTGATCATCCCGGCCTGCTCCAGGAAAGCGCCGAACAGGATGAAAAGAAAAATATAGGTCGCAGAAACGTAGGTCGGTGTCCCGTAAAGCCCTTCGGTGCCAAACGTCAGTTGATTAACGATCTGATCAAAGCCATAGCCGCGATGCGCGAGACCGCCCGGCAAGTATTCACCAAACAGGCCATACGCCAGAAACAGCCCACAGATGATCGGCAGCGCGATGCCCATCACACGTCGAGCCGCTTCGAACACCAGAGCGATCAGCAGCAGGCCAATCACCATGTCGCTCGTTGTGAGGTCGCCGGAACGCTGGATCAGATCCGCCTCAAATACCCACTGATATAACGCGGTAGCGATGCCAGCCAGGCTGAGCAACCACGCCATGGGTTGCCAAGGGCGGCTCCTGCCGTAGGCGGGATAACTGAGAAACACCACCCACAGCAGGAACCCCACGTGAACGGCGCGTAATACCTGGCTTGATAACGGAGAAAAGGCGGCTGTCACGATCTGAAAGATCGAAAACGCCAGCGCGACAAAGAAAAGGGTTTTAGGCCAATCCCGCGGGCTCGCGGGAATGCCGTGATGATCTTCACTCATTGACTGCCTCATGACCGCATTGAACAAGGACGGAAACGGGCGCGGTCACATAAGCAACACCGCCCCCGTGAGCGTTACAGCGCGCCTTTTTCCTTGTAGTAGCGTTCAGCACCAGGGTGCAGGGGAATTGGCAGGTTCTTGGCGGCGGTTTCCAGCTTGATGTCCTTGGCCGCGGAGTGCGAGTTGCCCAGACGGGTCAGGTTGTCGAACATCAGCCTGGTCATCTCGTACGCCAATTCATCCGGAACATCGGCACGGGTGACGAGAATGTTGGTGATCGCCACGGTGGGCACCGCTTCAGGCTGACCGTCGTAGGTATTGGCTGGAATCATCGCGCTCTGATAGGCAGGATTGCCGATTTTCGCGACGACGTCAGTCGGGATGGATACGTAGTTGAGCGGCATCACCGAGGACAGGTCACGAATCGCCGCCATACCTAGTCCCGACGACTGAAGTGTAGCGTCCAGCTGGCGGTTCTTGATCAGCTCGACCGATTCGGCGAACGGCAGGTATTGCACCTTGCCCATGTCCTCGTAGGTCAATCCTGCCGCCTTGAAGATGGCCCGCGCGTTGAGTTCGGTACCGGATTTCGGTGCCCCGACGGAAATGGTCTTGCCCTTGAGGTCAGCGAGGGTCTTGATCCCCGATTCCTTGCTGGCGACGATCTGGATGTAGTTGGGGTAGGCGCCGCCTATGGCTCGCAGCTTGGTCAGCGGTGCTTTGAAACCTGCGTCCGCCACGCCGTCTTTGGCATCGGCAACCGAATCGCCAAGCGCGAATGCAAGTTCGCCGCGACCGGCCTGTAACAGGTTGAGGTTTTCGACCGAGGCCTTGGTAGCCTGAACGGACGTCTTCGAGCCCGGTATCCCGTCGCTGTAGATTTGCGACAGGCCAACGCCAATCGGGTAATAAACCCCGCTTGTGCCTCCGGTCAGGATATTGATGAAAACGGGGGCTGCGTGTGCGGCGCTGGTGACAGCCAGCGCGGCTGCCGCGGCCAGGAGGGTGGATCGGGTGGTCACTCGCATGGGGAACTCTCCGTCTTGTTATGGCTTTATGCAGAGTCCTTCCAATGTAGTAGATAGATGCGCAGAGGGTGGCAAGTTGATAGCCAATCTGTGAGGTGATTTTCGCAAACCCGCCGTTCAAGGAGCGTTGTGGACGAACCGCGATGCGCTAGCGGGGCATCGTGCAGGCCAGCGAAAGTAGCTGATCCTTCTCATATTGCAGCTGCAATGAGGCATCCGCACGGCTGAGCAGAAAATCCGCGTGCTTGATGCAGACCAGTCGAAACAGCGTGGGGTTTATCTGAGAAAGGCTGATCAGCGCCTTGAGAAGTCGAATGTTGACTTCGAGCAAACCTGCACCGTCTCTGCTAATCGGCGAAAAGAAATCAGTGAACAGATCGTCGACCGTCAAGCCCCGAAGGTGGACCAAGTCGCAGCCTGGATCATGTTCTGGTGATGGAATCTGCGGCTTGGCCCAGCAGGTCAACGTTCTGACCCCTCGGCCAATGACATCGATAGCCGTCCCGGGATCGTTCACCGCCGGAGACAAAGCGCGAGATGCAATTTCCGAGAGGACCGAGAGCCCGAACCGGGGGTCGTGCTCAAACGCCCTTCTGACACCTATGGTGAATGCCGCCCGGATCTTCTCTGGGGGAAAGTTGCCGTCATCCTTGCTCGCCAGATCCAGCGGTACGATATGCCCCAAAGGCATCCCTACGTGGACAAAACTCCCCGGTAGTACCTCCAGATAGAGCCGGATCTGGCTCTCTTTGGCGATAACGCCTAACGCCTGGACATCGATATGCTGTACATAGCCGGTTTGCTCACTGGACAGCGGGCGCGCAGAAACGGGGAGCACAAGGTCAAGTGGATAAGCAGCACCGCCCATATACGGCCACTGTGCGCGCCGGTTGATGGCGGCTATCGCGGCGTTTTCCACCCTATCAATGGTTTCCCCCACCCTTCCGAGCTTGGACAAATGGTCAATCCAGCGCAGCAGCGTGTAAACGATGAGGATTACCACGCCTATCGTCACCGCAAACAGCAGCACGCGCCCCTGCTTGCCGTAGGCCCCCGTACTTAGAGCGATGATGCCGACAAGGCTGAACAAGAATGAACCAATGAACGTGGCCAGTGCGTTTTGAGTCGTGGCGTCCTCCATAACGAGGGTCGTCGCGCGAGGTGTCACCCCGCTGCTGGCGGCACTGTACGCACTGACCATCGTGCTCAAAGAAAACGTGGTCACCGCCAGCATGCTCGATGCAATGATCCCGAGAATCTTGTCCACCGCATCGGCGCCGATACGCGCTGGCAAAGACTCAGGGATAAAGTCCCTGAAGACCACGGCAAGCAACGCCGTGGCAACCCCAAGCAGCGAAAACAGGGACGCTCTGAACCACAGCCGCTTAGTGAGTTGATTGGTGATCCAACGCCAACGCGCAATCATGTGAAGTACCTTCGGGGGCTACCGCTGATTGAGTGGCTAATGGCATAGAAGTTTCATTGCGCCATGTCGATAGCAGTTTGCATCTTTACTGCCGGCTACCTATCATCGCGATGGGTGCTCTGACGCATACAGCACAGGGCAGGTTAAAGCTTAAACGTCGGTCGGGCCGCTGACGGAGAGTGCTTGTGTCCGATAAAAAACCGGCGTCCGCTTCTATTCCCCGTCCTCAAATTCTCACTGAACGTGCGCTGTCAGCACTGGAGCGGTTCTCGCACATCGAAGCCGTCAGCGGCATTGTCCTTTTGCTGGCTGCAATGACTGCACTGATCTGGGCGAACAGCCCTTTTGCCGAATCTTACGAGCATTTCTGGAATACGCAGCTCACGTTCGGGGTCGGCAATTTCACCGTGTCTCGTTCGCTGCATTTTTTCGTAAACGACGGATTGATGACCATTTTCTTCCTGGTTGTCGGGGCGGAAATCCGTCAGGAAATCAGAGACGGCGCGCTGGCCAACATGAAGCTTGCAACGCTGCCGCTTGGGGCCGCTCTCGGCGGCGTCATGATGCCAGCCATTATTTACACGCTGCTCAACCATGACACCGAGGCCAGTGCAGGCTGGGCCGTCCCCACCGCTACCGATATTGCCTTCGCGGTGGGCGTACTTGCCTTGCTGGGGAAGTCGATTCCAGGCGGTGTACGAATTTTGCTGCTGGCCTTGGCCATCATCGATGACATCGTCGCTATTCTGATCATTGCCGTGTTCTACACCGCCAGCCTGGATTACATGGGATTGGTCGTCGCTGTCGGCGGACTCTTGCTCGTGCTGCTGCTTCAACGAATGGGCATCGGCAAGGCGTACGCTTTTGTTTTACCCGGGGCAATTGTATGGTTTGGTCTATTGAAAACCGGTGTGCATCCGACCTTGGCGGGCGTGATTCTTGGTCTTATGACGCCCGTGAAATCCAGACCTGCCCATGAGCGTCCACTGGAAACCATTGGCCGAACCTTCCATGAGCTGATGGACCGATTTTCCCAGCCTGGGGATGATCCGGAGGCCGTCGCCAAACCTCTGAAACAGCTGCGCCATGCCCAACGGGAAGTATTGCCACCCGTACAGCGTATACAAGTGAGCCTTCACCCCTGGGTTGCTTATGGTGTGATGCCGCTGTTTGCATTGGCCAACGCTGGTGTGAGTCTCGCCGGTGCCAATTTGGACGAGACCATTTCGCACAATGTTTTTGTAGGCGTCATCCTGGCGCTGGTTTTGGGTAAGCCGCTTGGCGTGATGCTGGCCAGTGTGACGCTGGTCAAACTCAACATCTGTACCCTACCGGACGGCGTGACCTGGAAAGGCGTGGCGTTGGTGGGCCTGTTGGCAGGAATAGGGTTCACGATGTCCATATTCATTGCCTCGCTCGCGTTTTCGGATCCGGCACTGCTGTCATCCGCAAAACTCAGTGTGCTTGCTGCCTCCTCCGTCGCGGCGATAATCGGTTTGATCTGGGGGAAAATGAAATTTTGAGCAGTGATCAAGAAGCTGACTCCGCCAGGTCATCGAACGTTATTTAACGAAACTCGATTCCGGCAACAGCGTCTGCGCGCTCCCCCTTATTCCTGAAGGGCATGAATGATATGCCCGCCCTCTGCGTTCCGCAGTCCCGCCGAGAACAGCAAGATAGCCCCAGCACTCTTGCTGACCCACTCAAGGACAACTGCGATGACCACGTTCACTCGTTACACCGTCGAAACCGCCCCTGCTGCCTCCAGGCCTGTTCTGGAAGCCGTGCAGAAAGCCTTCAGCTTCGTACCGAACCTGCAAGGCAATATGGCTGAATCGCCAGAACTCCTGGCCGGCTACAGCCAACTCTGGGACCTGTTCGGCAAGAGCACGCTGACCCCGCACGAACAGCAAGTGGTGTACCTGACGTCCAACTTCGAAAACAACTGCCACTACTGCATGGCCGGGCACACCACCCTGGCCAGGATGATCGAGATGGCCCCCGAGGTCATTGCCGCCCTGCGCGCCGGCAGCGTTATCCCGGATGCTCGCCTGGAAGCGTTGCATGTTTTTACCACGGCGGTGGTGCGTGATCGCGGGTTCGTCAACGACGCGGGTATCGAGGCATTCCTGGCTGCCGGATTCACGCGTCGCAACGTGCTGGAAGTCGTATTGGGTGTCGCCACCAAGGTCATGAGCAACTACACCAACCACTTGGTACACACGCAGCTAGACCCGTTCATGAAAGGCAACGAATGGACCAAGCCAGCCTGAAAACCGGCACTCGACCTTCACTCGACCAGCCCCGAGACGGGCTGGTCCCAGGAGCAGTCATGGACAAGCGGACTTTTTTGATCACCGGCGCCACCAAGGGCATCGGTTTTGCGGTGGCACAAGCGCTGGCCAATGCAGGACACCGTGTTGTGGGCATCGCCAGGCACGCTGAGGGTGTCGCTTTCCCAGGGATTCTGGTCCCTGTCGATCTGAGTGATCGCAAGGCGACCGAACAGGCCCTGGCGACGCTGACCCGGCAGTATGTTTTCGACGGGCTGGTGAACAACGTTGGCCTGGTTCGCCCGCAACTGCTGGACGAAGTGGATCTGGACGACTTCGATGCGGTGATGCGGGTGAATCTGCATTCCGCGCTGCTAGCCACTCAGGCACTGCTCCCCGGTATGCGCGAGCGTCACTGGGGACGGATCGTCAACATTTCCAGTCTGACGGTGCTGGGCATCACCCATCGCACCGCCTATGCAGCCGCCAAAGCCGCGCTCATCAGCTTTACCCGGTCATGGGCGCTTGAACTGGCCACCACTGGCATCACTGTCAACGCCGTTGCGCCAGGCCCGACCGAGACCGAACTGTTTCGGGCCAACAATCCGCCCGGGAGCGAGGGCGAATTGCGCTATCTCTCGGGCGTTCCGCTGGGACGCTTCGGCAGACCGCAGGAGATCGCAGCGGCCATTGCCTTCCTGCTTTCCGAAAGCAGCGGTTTCATCACCGGCCAAACGCTGTTCGTCGACGGGGGAGCGTCCATCGGCAAAGCCGCCTTCTAGCCAGGCTTGCTTTGCGCACGGCTTGTTGAGATAAACCCACCCGCCGCGAGCGAAGCCCTGCTTCGCTCGCTTTTTGCCATGCGTTTTTTACAGGTTCAGGTGGAGCGACGATGGATCGATTGGCGGCGATGGAAACCTTTGTCAGCGTACTCGAAGCGGGGTCGTTTTCTGCGGCAGCGCGACGGCTCAACCTGGGCCAGCCCGCCGTCTCTAAAACCATCGCGCAGTTGGAGGAACGTCTCGGCGTGCGGCTATTACTGCGCTCCACCCGCGGGCTCACGTCGACTGAGGCCGGCACGGCCTACTACCAGCGCGCCAAGCGTGCCATCGAGGAGGCCCATGAAGCCGAGCTGGCAGCACGCGGTGCGGGAAGCGGCCTGCACGGCACCCTGCGAGTGTGTGCGGCGGTGACCTTTGCGCGTTTGCATGTGCTGCCGCACCTGGGGGCATTTCTCGAAGCGCATCCGGACCTGAACATCGACATCGTCCTGGATGACCGCACGGTCAACCTGGTCGAAGAGGGTATCGACGTTGCTTTGCGCATGGGCGCGTTGGCGGACTCCAACCTTACCGCCCGCAAAATCGGTGAATGTCAGAGGTTGGTACTGGCCACTCCTGCCTACGTGCAAGCCCATGGCGTACCGGCCACCCCGACGGATCTGGCGCAGCACCAGGCAGTGATTTTCACTCAGGCAGGTGGTGGCGAGCACTGGGCGTTCAAACAAGGCAGCACGGTGCAGTCGGCAACAGTGAGCGGGCGGGTACGGGTAAGCGCGGCGGAAGGTGTGCGGGCGGCGGTGCTTGGCGGGCTCGGTGTGACCTTAACGTCCCGGTGGATGTTTGCCGAAGAACTCGCCAAAGGCCAAGTGATACCTCTACTGGAGGATTGGCAATTGCCGCCGCTGGATCTGTGGGCGGTGTTCCCTACAGGGCGCCTCGCCAGCGCCAAGGCGCGTGCGTTCGTTGACTTCGTCGAACGGTTGATGGCCACGCCATAAGCAAGACCGCCCCAAGGGCGGCCTTGAAGGGCTCGCTATCAACCGCGTAAAGCAGGCAACAACTCAGTGGGCTCTGGACGCAGCGTGTAGTCGGGATTGACCTCCGCGTACAGGATGACGCCGTCCTGGCCGATCACGAAGCGGCCCGGCATCGGCAGCGTCCAGCTTTGGTCGCCATTGATGACCGGCAGGTTGTTGCCAAGGCTCAGATAGAGTTCGGCGAGGTAGTCCGGCAGCTTGAAACGAAGGCCGAAAGCCGCTGCTACTTCATTGCCACTGTCGCTGAGAATCGGAAAATCCAAGCCATTTTGACGTTGCGATTTGCGGCTGTTCGCCTGGCTTTGCGGTGAAATCGCCACCAGGCTGGCACCGCGCTCCTTAAAGGCCGGCAGCGCCCCTTCCAACGCTTGCAGCTCCATGTTGCAGTACGGGCACCAGACGCCACGATAGAAGCTGATCACCAGAGGGCCGCGAGCCAGCAGTTCAGCCGAAGAGACCAGATTGCCCTCAGCGTCGGGCAGCTCGAAAGCCGGCGCAACATCGCCAGCTTTGAGTGCTCGCTCGGCCTGGCCGCTGGCGATCAGTTCTGCGGTGGCGCGATGCATCACAGCGTGTACAGGCGCTGGAGCGTTGTAAGGAGGCTTGCCAGCAACGAAATCGGCCTTGAACGCATCCAGTCTGGCTTGAAGGGTCATGAGTGTTTCCTCGATGGTTGATGTGTCGAGGGTCATGATCCCGACACCGCCGTACACCCGGTAGAGAGGTCTCCCGCATAGGAAATATGCCCATCAGGAATGCCTGTCAGAAAGGCACCGATAAGGAAACCCTCGCCTCGGCCACCCCAAAGAAAAGCCCTCGGCAGCGGCCTGCGCGAGGGCTCTTTTGCGTCGGCTGTATTTCTCGAACCCCATTCCCGCCCGAACGTTTGTGTCATTCGGACGGTTACGAACGGAGGGTCTGTTCACAGGTGCTTCTTGGCTTCCTTGTCCAGATGCTTGTCGGCCTTATGTCGTTCCTTATCGTCATGCTTCAGGCCTTTATCTACCTCACTGGCATCGTGTTTTACACCTTTGTCGACTTCTTTGGCGTCGTGATCGACCCCTTTGTCCAGCTCTCGATTGTCATGGCGAATACCCTTCGCCACTTCGTCTTCGGCAGATGCCAATGAGACTAGGGAGCCAGAGAGCAGCAACGTGATCAGGGCTGACGAAACGAACTTGTGCATCGGGATACTCCTGCGTCAAACGCGAGGTTTCCATAACCTCATCGCTGCTCAGCGTAGACGACGAGGAGTGAAGATCAAAGGCCGCGTCTATCCCGTGAATGATCTTCAATTCAAGTTCGGTGACCTGATACAGCTAAAGCGTTTTAAGTCGAAGCCAGCTATCAATAGCACCAACAAGTTCGGCCTTGCACTCCACTGGCAGCCAATGCGCACCCGGCAGGCTCGTCAGGGTGAGGTCTGCACACGCCGCCCGCATCGGCTCGCCCAACCGATTGCCCTCGATGCTGTTCATCTGGTCGTAGTCGCCGTTCACAAACAGGACGGGCAGAGACAGCCTGCCGCCCTCCGGCGCGCGACACGCGTAGGCGATGTTGGCGTCATCGTTCAGATACCATGCACAGGGCGCGCGGAAGCCTCGCGCCTCGAATGCCTGCACCAGTACAGCGAAGTCCGTTGCTGGCCAGAGCGCCGGATCAGGCTGGGTCGGCGGGGCACGATGACGGGCGCCAAACCGCCCTCCTTTGCTTGTCACTTCGGCATTCGACGCGACCTTGCCAACACTCTCCGGGTTTGCTCTTCGATAAATTGAAGCCAGTGAGGCTGCCTTGTCCGCGTCCAGATCAGCGACGGCTGATGCGAAGTGCGTGGTGTAGTAGCGGTAATAGTCCCATTGACCGTCGGGAAACTGGCTGGCCGGATAGATCGTCCTGTCGACCAAGGGAACCAGCGTCTGCAAAGCGTTCATGGTGGGGAAATACGGCACCGAAATCAGCACCACGCCGCGACTGCGCCGTGGTTCGTGAGCCGCCAGCTCACCGGCCACCACACTGCCCCAGTCGTGGCCGACCCAGATGGCCGGCTTGCCGCCGAGATGGTCATGAAGTTCGGCCATGTCCTCCACGATGTTTTCCATCGTGTATTCATGGGTGGATTCGGGTGCGGCAGAACGGCCATAACCCCGCATATCCGGCGCAACACAGTGCCAGCCTTTTGCAGCGAAAGCGTCCATCTGCGCGCGCCAGATCAAACCCAGCTCTGGCCAACCATGCACAAACATCATCAGCGGCCCGTCAACTGGCCCGGACTCCAGATAATGCGTGGTATGGCGAGGGGTGCTGAACATCCTTGAAGTCAGTGTGGAGGTGGACATGATTGCTCCCCAGGCGTTGCCGCCAGACATCAGCACAACGGCTGTGCCCATAGTGATAAATGGGTATCGCCGACCGAGCGATAGCGCTTGGGCCAAGCGATCAGCGCTCTGGAAGCGCGGCGGACGGCCGGGACTCGACGCATTCGGCTGAAGAGTTTAGCGCCCGCCCGCGCAATTCGGTGAAAAGCTGCATCGTGCCCGTCACGAGATGTCAGTCTATCGGTGTCAGGTCAGAAAACACGGAGCGTGGCGATCCTGTCAAAGCGCCATGGACAACCTCATCCCGTCATAAATCGCCGCATGGATATCCCGACTGTTCACCGCATCACCGATCCTGAACAGCTGAAAGCCGGTGCGGCCCTCACCCAGCAATTGAGGTGCTATGTCGATAAAGGCTTGATGATCCAGTTCTCCGAGATTGCATGACAACTCCTTGAGTTCGAAATACAGATCGTCCAGCGGCAGGTTGCCGTGCTCAACCACGACCTGGTCCACCACCCGCTCACGGGTGACGTCCGCATACCGGCTACGCAGGGTCGCCACCAGCCTGCCGTTTTCACGACGCACGCCGGTCAGTTGATGACTCAAGGTCTCTTGCACGCCCTGTTCGGCAAACGCTTTCAGATAAGGCGGTGTGTTCAGCCCACCAATGTCTGGACCGAGCATGCGCTCGGACGTGACGATTTCCAGTTCGTTGCAATGATCGAGCATGAACTCTGCCGCCGTCAGCGCCTGATGACCGCCGTTGTAGTCAAACACCAGCGCCGACGCAGCAGGCTTGACGTCACCGCCCAGGATATCCCAGGTACTGACGACCAGCTCGTTCCCGTACTCAAGAATGTCGGTGTTCGGCAAACCGCCGGTGGCGATGATCACCACATCGGGCCCTGCGGCCAACACTTCGTCCTTCCCGGCATAGCAGTTGTAGCGAAATTGCACACCCAGGCGCTCACACTCGCTGACCCGCCAGTCCACCACACCGATCAACTCACGACGACGCAACGGAACGGACGCCAGCCGGACCTGCCCGCCCGCCCGGCTATTGGCTTCCAGCACCGTCACGGTATGACCGCGCTCGGCACACACCCGCGCCGCCTCCAGCCCGGCCGGGCCGGCACCGACGATCAGGACCTTGCGGACAGGGCCGCTCGACGGCGTGATTTCATGGGGCAACTGGCTCTCTCGTCCAGTCGCCGGATTATGCAGGCAGTGGGCCTGGCCGGAGATATAGATCTGGTCGATGCAATAGCTGGCCCCCACACAGGGACGAATCCTCTCCTCCTGGCCGGCGAGGACTTTGGCAATCAGGTGCGGGTCGGCGATCTGCGGACGCGTCAAGCCCACCAGATCCACCAGCCCCTCACGTAAAGCGTGGCGGGCCGTGGCGATGTCGCTGATCCGTGCCGCTTGCATCACCGGTACCGACACCGCGCGCCTCACAGCACCCGCCAACTCCAGGTGCGGTCCGGCAGGGGTGCCCATCCCGGGAATCACTCTGGAAATGCCGACATCACTGTCGATCCGCCCCTTGATGACGCTGATGAAGTCGATGCCATGATCGACCAGGGTTTGCGCAATGGCCAGTCCCTCCTCACGACCCAGCCCACCCGGCATATCATCTTCGACCACCATGCGGATGCCCACGATGAACTCGGTGCCCACCACCTTGCGGATCGCCCGCAACACCTCCAGCGAGAAATGCATGCGCCCTTCCAGGCTGCCTCCCCAACCGTCGTCACGCTGGTTTGCCGGAAGCCAGAACGCATCCATCAAATGGCCGTAGGCCTCCAGCTCGATGCCGTCCAGCCCACCCGCCTTGCAGCGTTCGGCGGCATCGGCGTAATGCTGAATGATTCGCGCCAGGTCCCAATCTTCGGCTTTTTTGGTGAAGCTGCGGTGGGCCGGCTCGCGCCCATGGCCAGGCCACACCAGCGGCAGCCAGTCAGCATGGAAATTACTGCCTCGCCAGCCAAGGTGGGTCAGCTGGCACATGATCGCGCTGCCATGTTGGTGTACACCGTCACTGAGCTCGCGCAACCAGGGCACAATTTCGTCGCGGTACATCTCAAGGTTGCCGAAGGCCGGTGGACTGTCCGGTGCCACGATGGAGGAACCGCCAATCATGGTCAGTGCAACGCCGCCCTTGGCCTTCTCTTCGTGATAGAGCCGATAGCGCTGGCGTGGCATGCCCTGGTCGGTATAGGCGGGCTCATGCGACGTGCTGACGACGCGATTGCGCAACTGCAGATGCTTGATGGCAAAGGGTTGCAGCAGTGGATCATTACTGGACATGACGATACTCGCACTGGAATCCGAGATGGCCCAAGCCTTCAGGCCTGGGCTTATTGACGAAGGCACCATCAGGCGATCACTGCGCGGCGGCGGTCGCCTGGGGTGCGAACATCGCATCGAACGTCGGCTTGTTGGCCGCGTAGTAGGCTTTTACCGCGGCGTCGGCCGAGCTGTCCTTCGCCTGCAATAACAGCGCCTCAAGCTGCGGCAGCGGTAATGTGTAGTTCTTCAGGAAGGCTGCAACGGCCGGTTCCGCTTCACGCAAACCAGGGCGACCGATGATATGCACCTGCTCGGTGCTGCCGAAAACGCCTTTCGGATCATCCAGATAACGCAGCTTCCATTTGGCGAACATCCAGTGCGGATTCCAGCCATTGAGCAGGCTCCAATGACCGCGTTCGATTTCCCGCGAGAACTGCGCGACTTCCGCCGCGCCGGACGATGACACCAGCTTGTAGCCGGTGATGCCATAGACATCGATAGCCTTTTGCGACAGCGTGAACTGGCCGGTGCCGGGTTCCGGCCCGAGAATCGTGCCGCGCAATTGCTCACGGACTTCTGGCTTGTTGAGGTCGGCAATGCTGCTCAGGGTTTCGCGGGGAATGGAATCGGGAATGGTCCATCCTATGCGCCCTTCATAGAGCACACCGAGGTCTTCCAGCTTATTCTGGTATTTATCCCAATATCCCTTGTGGGTGGTGGGCAGCCAGACCATGGGAATGAAATCGATGTCGCCACTTTCCATGGCCTTGAACTGGATTCCGATATCGGCCATCACCAGCTTCACGGGACGGTGCAGTTGCTGTTCGATAGCGTAAGCCGCGAGCTTGGCGCTGATTTCAGCATCGGGCCAGGCGACCCACCCAATCCGGATCGGCTGCGGCTCGGCCGACCAGGCGGGGCCGCCCAGCATGCAAACAGTGACTGCCATGACTTTCAGGCCGTGCGTTAGTCCTTTCATCAGCGCGTTCATGGTCACCTCAGACGGTATCGGTTTTGCTAGGTTGACAATCAGGCCAGGCCGTTGAGGCTTGAAAGGCCTGATCGTGACGGTTCCATCAGGCCAGACAACGTCAAGCGGCTCAAACGATTTAAAGTCAGGTTGCTGGATAACTTTTTGTAATGTGAATACCAACTCATTCGATCACCGCCGCTGGAGACTCTGTCGATGGAAAAACTGCGTCGTCGCCTGCCACCGCTCACTGGCCTGGTGATTTTCGAAGCGGCCGCGCGCCTGATGAGCTTCACGTTGGCGGCGCGAGAAATGTGCGTGACTCAGGCAGCGGTGAGCCGGCAGATCAGAGGGCTGGAGGACTCAATCGGGCTTCCGCTGTTCGTGCGCGGCCATCGCAATGTCAGCCTGACACCGGCAGGACGCCGGCTCTATGCCACTGTGGATCAAAGCCTGGAGCGCATTGCCGACACGGTTCACGATCTGCGCAACGGTGTCTCCGGGGTGATTACCTTCGCGGCGACCATTGGCTTTTCGACGTACTGGCTACGCCCTCGCCTTCAAGCGTTTCAACGCGCGCATCCGGACATTGGCGTGCGTCTGCTGGCGCTGGACCGCGATTTCGATCTGGTGGGGGAAAACATCGACATAGGGTTCACCACTGGCAGTGAAGGACAAGGCCCCGGTGTCAGGTTGGAGCGGCTTTTCGATGAAACGATACTGGCTGTCTGCTCACCGTCCTACCTGGGGGATCGCAAACTGCATGAACCCCGGCAATTGCTGGAGGAACGCTTGCTTCACCTGGACCGTGAACACTGGCGCTGGATTCGCTGGCCCGTGGTGGATTGGCCAGTCTGGTTGCAACAAATGGGCGTCAGGTTCGCTCATCCCACACCCGCGCTGTCGTTCAACAACTCTGCGCTGTTATTTCAAGCCGCACTGGAAGGCGAAGGCATCGCGCTAGGATGGGGAGCGATGATTGACGACCTGCTGGAGTCAGGCGCCCTCGTTCAGGTGCTCCCCCATGAGTACCGTACCAGTCGGGGTTATTACCTGGCGCTTAACCCCACCAGCATCGGTGTTTCGGAGGCCGAGGTGTTTCGTGACTGGTTGTTGGCGGACATGGCCCGCCGCTGATGCCATCCACCCTTTTAACCTTCTGTGCGTGTTAAGGAATCATCGAGAGAATCGCAGTCCGTCACGGCTCGGGCTGCAGTTTCTCCCCACTGTCGCTGGTGACCAGCACCATGCTCTGCGGTGACGACAAGGCAATGCCCAACTCGCGCAGGCGTCCGAGGACGGTGAACAGCAGGTCGCTGCGGGCACCCCCGACCGATCGCGGGCTGTTGGCGTAGCCGCTGACGGCGATGATCACTCCGGTGTTCGTCAGGTCCTTGAAGGTCACCGAGGGCGCCGGGGTGTCGAGTATCGCTTCATGCTCGGTAAACGCCTGCAACAGCAGGTCACGGATCTTCAGCACGTCGGTGTCCAGCGGCAGCGTCAGGGTGATGCCGACCACACCCAGTGCATTGCCCATGGTCACGTTGCGCACGTTTTGTGTGATGAACTGGGAATTGGGCACGATCACCGTGGACCGGTCGGACATCTGGATTTCTGTCGCACGCACGTTGATCCGACGGATGTCCCCTTCCACCCCGGCCAGGCTGACCCAGTCGCCCACCTTGACCGGCCGTTCGGTCAGCAGAATCAGCCCGGAAATGAAGTTTTGCACGATGGCTTGCAGACCGAAACCAATACCCACGGACAGCGCGCTGACCACCCAGGTCAAGTTGGTGAGGCTGACATGCAGCGTGGACATCACCACGATCGCGAGCAGGACGACGCCGATGTAACCGACCAGCGTCACCAGCGATGCGCGCATACCGGCGTCCATGTTGGTTTCCGGCAGCAGCCGTTCGGCCAGCCAGTCCTTGAGGATCCGGATGCCCAGCATCCCGAAGATCAGAACGCCGATGGCCAGCAGAATGTCGCTGGGCGCAATGTCCAGACCGCCCAGGGGTTTGTTGCCAAAATTCAGCTGAGTGAACCCTTCGAGCAATTCACCCGGACTGGAACCCGACGGCATGAAGGCGAGCACGACCGTGGTGAACAACAGCAACGTTCGGCCAATCCCCGCGAGCGCGGTGCTGGCTTGCGCCTGATGATGGGGCGAGAGGCCCAACGCGGCGCCGAGAGCCTCGCCACCGGGCTGCTTGGGCGACAGCAGGGTTTCGCAGATATCACCAAAACAGGCAATCAGGAGGTAACCGGTCGCAGACACCACGCTTAGCCAGAGCAGCTTCACGGTCAGGAAGTACGCCAGCGTGAGGTATCCGGCCAGCAACGCCAACAGACTGATCCCCACCCAGACCGCCACCACGAAAGGGATCAGGCCGGCGAAACCGGGCAGACGCTCCAGCCCCTGCTTGCGTCGTGTTCGGCGATAGCGCAGCAAGGTGAAAAAGAACACCAGCGAAACCGCCAGCGCGGTCAGGCCGTTCACCGCCACGGTCAGCGCCAGGGTACTGGCGATGACGCTGTTGATGCGCTCCAGGGTGCCGGTGATCACCAGCACCAGCGCCAGCAACACCGGAAAATGGCTGATGGCCTCGGCGATCGGATCAGGTATCTGCGGTAAACGCCACGAGGGATGAGAACGCATCAACAAGCCACGCCCGAGGCCGACAATGAAGGCGCAGAAGATGATCAGCGTCTGCATCTGATTCAGCAGGTTGACCACGTCCGCGCTCAACACCGCATGGGTGTCGATTCCCCAACGGAGTAAGGACGTTGCGGCACCGATGGTCAGAATGGTCGTCAGCCCAACGGTCAGCGCCAGCGCACTGCGTCGCAGACGCCCCTCCGGCAGCCAGCGAATCATCAACCAGATCAGCAAGCGCTCCATCAGGCGCCGGCCCACGACCCAGATCAGCAACGCACCGATCAGAACACAGGAGAAGAAAAAACGCTTGCCCGGGGCCAGGGCGGTGCTGGCGGCGCTTTTGATATCGTCGAGCAGCCCGCGCAGACGACCCAGGTCGTCATCGCTCGGGCGGATCATGGTTGACCAGAACACCGTACTGAGCGGGCTGGCCGAACGGGTTGTGATCTGGGAGTCGAAGAGGCTGCGGCGCAAGCTGGAGATCTGACTGGCCAGGTCGCGAGCCGACTGACTCAACGTCGTGGTCTGACGCTGGTCGTCCATCAGCGCATTCTTCTTCGTCGTCAGTGTTTTACGCTGACTGCTGATGGTTTGCGGCTCGTCAGGCTGTGGCGCACCCAGAATATTCAACTGGTCATTGACGTGCTCGATGCGGGTGGCTTGCTGGGCGACGAGTGTATCAGCCTGTTTCTGCACCTGAAGTGCGGCCTGACGCAAATCCGAGAGCACGTCATCATTGGCGCTTCCTGAGACTTTTTGCCGGATCTGATCAAGCTGGTCGTTGAGCTGCTCCAGCGTCGGCCCCTCATCGGGAGGCTGCAACGTGCTGACGTCGCTAACCGGGTCGGGACTCGATTGCGCCAGGGCTGGCACGGTGAAACAAAGCGACATCAGAACAACCAATCCAGCAACGAAGCGGTTCAGCATGACGGGCTGCATTCTCATTACCTGTTATGGGCGGCGGCACGAAAGCCTGCCTGCGCCGGCGGCTTATAGATTCGGACGCCAGTTTAGGCAAGCCGGGGCGTGGCCGCATCCCCCCTGATCCATTTAACCGGTCATGAGCGAAAAGAACGCGATGAGTCCCGCTCATCTCATCGATCACAACAAGGCGGCGATCCGATTGCACGCGTCATATATCCCCACCACGCTTATCCGCAACGGCCAGAAATGTATTCAGCACGTTTTGGGTAATGGTCACGGTGTAGCTGTCTCCCAGCATCAGGCCATGTACCCATTCGCAAGTGGCCGCCGTAAACACCTCGCCTCGGCCCTTGTGGAAATGCACCACCATGCCGGCGCCACGGCTGTGTTGCTCAATGCTCGCCTGGCACAGGTCGGGCGCCAGGATTGAAGCCCTGTACCGCGCATCGCCGTCGCCCAGCATGAAGGAATACGCATCCTCGGGCCGGCCCTGCTCGGCATTGGTCGCCCATCCCATCGCGAGGATTTCAAGACCCGGTGGCGCGCCGTCCGTGCCAAGCGGTTGTGGAAGGCCGTCGACAAAGGTGTATTCGAGGCCATCCACCTCATAACCGAAGATGCTGGCGTCTTCTCCGAAACTGTCGGCATACCCCAGCCCGGTCCCCTCGAATGCCCAGTGCTGCGGCCGAAAAACCGTGTATCCCCGCGGGCTACGGGGAGCCATGCCGCCAAATCCCGCATATATCCCCCGCAACGCATTGACCCCGAAGGTGCTGGCGCCAGGATGCCCCACGCGCGGGTCCTCCCACGCGCTGGTCAATGCGCCGGGGTCGGTCTCCGCCACCGGGTCAAAGGCAACAGCATCGTACTTGTAGGCTATTTGCCGGTGGCCGCCGCTCTCCAGGCGGATCTGCCACATGAAATTTCCGGCAAAGCGAGCAATCTTGCCGCCCTCCTCGACAAATGCATCGACGTGGTCGCGCATGTCTCGCGTCCAATATTCATCGTGCCCGACGAAGACCGCGCAGACATACCCCTCGAGCGCGTGCGGATCGCGATGCAAGTCGTCCTGAGTGAGGATATCGATCACGTAACCCTGTTGCTCTGCCCAGATCACAAAAGGTCTTTCGTAGGAGGCCCATCCTGCCAGCGCGTAATACTTGCTGAAGCCGTTGAGGGAGGCCCATTCGATGAACTCGTAGCGCGCGGGTCCTGGTTTCCCGGGGCGCTTGGCGTTGACCGAACGTGGCGCGTCCTTGGGCAGCCAGACCTGCCCGCGGGCCCAGGGCCGTTGTGTCGACAACACCGGTGAGCGGCCGCGGGGTGTCTGCGGATGAAGACCGAAATAGTGATTGGCCCCGCCCCAGTCGTTGTAAGCGGCCCAGGTCGATGTGGCGGCGACGAGCGCCAGCGCATGCGGGCGCTTGTGCGCTGCCTTGACGATGAACAGATGATGCCCGAGCACACTGTCGGCACTGTCCAGAATTTCCACGCCGTAAGCGCCGGGTTCGACGTCCGCCGGGATGGGCCATTGCATAAAGACTGGCCATTGGCAGCCGTGCTCGTAGACGCGCTCGGGCAACGGGTGGAAGCAGGCATCGAGCCAGCCGGTTTCATGTACGGTGCGCACAAGCGCGGCGTCACGATAGATCCTGAGCTTCACCTGCGCACTGTTAGACGAGAGGTACAGGCGCACGGTGTCGCCGGGACGGTATGAACGCTGGTCGGAATAACACCAGGCCGCCGCCGGGCCAGCCTCTGACGGAACTTCGACCCAGATCTCCCGCGCCGCCTGACGCGGTCCCGAGGTCTGGCTGACGGTCACGCCCGCGCCGGGTCGTTCGCCCCGTGCTGCGCTATTTTTCAGGTCGATTGAACGCATGCGTGAGCTTCCTTTTATTCAGTGATGGGACGGATAGAGAGACGCCAAAGACTCACTCTCTCGACGTCATCGGCGGACATGGCTCGACACGTGTCCGAGTGGAGTGGGCAACGATCTGCGCCAGATCGATACCCGCCGTTTCCTTGATGAGAAAACCCGCCATCACCGTGACCAGGCCCAGCCCCATCACGTAACCGATGTACAGATAGCCGAGACCTGCGCCAGTGAGATAGCTGTGTAAATAAGGCGCAGTGCCGCCGAAGATCGCCACAGAGACCGACGAGACAAACCCCACGCCCTGTGCCCTTGCCTGGGTCGGCACCTGCTCCGACAGAACGGCGGGGAAAATCGCCGCAATCAATGACCAGGCGCCCAGCCCCAGCACCTGAGCGAGAAACAGGGTATGGGGTTCGGTGGTGACCATTACCGAGATCGGATACGTCAGCACCACCACGCCCACGCCCCAGGCGATGACCATCGGCTTGCGACCCAGCCGGTCGGACAGCATTCCGCAAACCGGCAGCCAGCACACGCAGAGGATCTGCGCCAACAGACTCGCCAGATAGGCCCCGTTGGCGTCCATCCCTTGAGCGATGGCCGTCGCAGCGCCGAACGTGACCCAGGCGTAGTACGTGACATTGGCGGCTGCGGCGAGCATGACGATGTTGCGCGAGATTCGCAGCACCTCGCCCCTGGACAGCCTGGGCGAAGATCGCGATTGCGCCTGTTGCGCGACGAAAACGTGGGACTCCTGCGCACCGCGTCGCAGGAACAGCGCATAGATACCCAGTACCCCGCCGATACCGAAGCCGATTCGCCAGCCGTACTCGCTCATGCCCTGTGCCCCACAGAGCCAGGTCAGCACCGCAGCCACGCCGGTGGCGGCCATGACCCCCAGCGTCACCCCGATGTAGAGCGAACTGGACCACAATCCGCGGTGTTTGCTGGGGGCGATCTCTGCGACATAGGTGTAGGACACCCCGGTTTCGCCGCCATGGGCGAGGCCCTGCATCAGCCGGAAAAACAGCAGGGCCACCGAGGCATACAACCCGATGCTTTGATACCCGGGAATGACGGCAATGCCCAGGCTGCTGATCGCCTGGAGCATCATGGTGATGATCAGGATGGTCCGGCGCCCCAAGCGATCGCTCAGATGACCAAACAGCAGGCCACCGACCGGCCGGGCGACGAACCCGACGGCAAACACGGCGAGCGTTCCGAGCATCGCGGACCTGGCATCCGTCTTGTCGAACAGATTACTCGCCAGGTAGACCGAGAACGTTGCGTACAGCGTCCAGTCGAACCATTCGAGCGCGTTGCCTATACCGGCCGCGCGCAGGGATTTGAGGCGTCCTTGACGAGACGTCGGCTCATTCATGTTTTATCTCCAGCTCAGGGAAGTTGTCAGCGCCTGACACGGCGGGTCAGAGGTGCAGCTCAGGTTTGGTTTCGGGGCGCTGACGGGGTGTCTTCACCCGGACACACACTGCAATCAGCAACGCTGCCAAGAGCATCAATACCCCCGCCGCGACGAATACTCCTGCGATGCCGCTGAAGCTGAACATGGCGCCGCCCGCGGCTGCTCCCACGGCGATAGACGACTGCACCGACGCCACCACCATGCCGCCGGCACTTTCCGCCTGATCGGGTACAGCGCTGGCGACCCAGTTCGACCACGCCACCGGGACACCGCCAAATGCCAGCCCCCAGACAGCCAGCAACGCCGCCTGCCCGGGCACCGATGCGGGCAACAGCACCAGTGCCAGTGCCGTCAGCCCCACCAGCGTCGGCATCAAAACCAGGGTGAGCCGTTGGCTACGCTCAAGCAGCCAGCCGGCCAGCAACGTGCCGATGAAATTCGCCACGCCAAAACCCAGCAGCATCAACGCCAGCGCTTGCGGACCAACGCCGGTGGTGCTTTCAAGGAACGGGCGGATATAGGTGAACAGCGCAAAGTGGCCACAGTGGACCAGCACGCAACCGAACATTCCCATTGCAATGCCTGGACGGCGCAGCACGTCGAGGACCGTCCGCAGGCGTGCCGGTCGGCGTGCAGACAAGGCTGGCAAGGTGAATGACTGGAACGCCAGGGTCAGTACCCCCACGGCCGCCGCTGCCAGAAACGCGCTACGCCAGCCGTACAACCCGCCCAGGTAGCTGCCCAGCGGAACCGCAACCACCGTACCCACGGCAATGCCGCTAAAAATGATCGAGAGCGCGCGGGGTAACAACGCTGCCGGCACCAGTCGCATCGCCACCGCCGCCGCCATGCTCCAGAAACCGCCCAACGCGATCCCCAGCAGAATGCGCATGGCTAACAGAACCGCCAGGCTGGAGGAAACGGCCACCAGCAGATTGGAAGCGATCATCAGCGTGGAAAAGCCCAACAGCACCAGGCGTCGGTCGATACCGCGGGTCAGGCCCGGCGCCAACAGGCCCGCGAATAGCGCCACGACGGCGGTCACTGTCACTGCCTGTCCGGCCAGCGCTTCGGACACGCCCAAGTCGACCGCCATCGGTGTCAACAGGCTGGCCGGCAGGTACTCGGCGGTCAGCAATCCGAACACGCCCATCGCCAGTGAGAACACGGCCAGCCAGGCGGCGGTGGCCGGCTCTTCATCGGTCTCGGCGCCACGCTGGCGTTCGGGCACGGCATCACAAACACAGTGAGTCATTGCAGGGGTCTCCAGATTTTCAATGCGATCCGGAGTCTAGGCCCGTGAAACTGGATGATCTATGATTGGGAATCTTCATTTTTTGATCAAAACACCGGAGAGATGATGCCTGCCGATCCGTTTGCCCTGTCCTCGGACTTCATCAATGAGCTATTGCGCGGCATGCGTCTGAGCGGTGTTCAGTACCGCCGCATCCAGGCGGGCCCGAGCTTTGGCCTGGGCTTCGCGGCAAAGCCGGGGCATGCCTGGTTCCACTTCCTGGCGGTCGGCAGCGCGGTGCTGCGTATGGAAGACGGAACCACTTATGGGCTGTCGGCGGGAAACGCCGTGTTCATCTCCCACGGCGCGGCGCACCAATTGCTGTCGGCGGAGGACCACCCCATCAAGGACATCGACAGCTTCGACGGCGCCCCGCTCGGTGACACCATCAGTGCCGTGGATACGGAAACCGACGCCAATCCCCTGCCGAGCACGATCATGTTCAACGGCTGTATGGCGTTCGAACTGGGCAGCATTCATGGCCTCGGCACACTGATGCCAGGCCTGATGCTGATCGACGCCGGCGGCCAACGTTATCCGGGGCTGGTGCCCATCCTCGCCACCATGGAGCGCGAGGTCAGTGCCGCGCGCGTGGGCTTTGCCGGGATCCTCGCGCGTCTGGCCGATGTGGTGGCCGCCATGGTCGTGCGCGGCTGGGTGGAGTGCGCCTGTGGTAACGCCTCTGGCCTGGTGGCGGCGTTGCGCGATCCGCGCCTGGGCCGCGCGCTTGTTGCTCTGCATCAACATCCGGGACGCGACTGGACCGTTGCGCAACTGGCGGACCAGTGCAATACCTCTCGCTCAGTCTTCGCCGACCGATTCCAGGCCACGATCGGTATGTCGCCGCTGCGCTATGTCACCGAACTGCGGATGAGGCTTGCCAGTCAGTGGCTGACCCTCGAACGGCTCCCGATCGAGGAAGTCGCCCAGCGATTGGGCTATACATCGCAGGCGGCTTTCAGCCGCGCCTTCAAGCGAGTCACCGGCCAGCCGCCTGGTTTGAGTCGCCAATTAAAAAAAGCCCGGCTCACGACCACAGCCTTGCATGGGCGGCCGCCTGCCATCGGCCTCTCTGGCCCCATTCATTCAGTGCAGGACACCGTCCCGTCTTAAGGTCCAGCATCGCGTTCGGCCAGATGCCAGTGATAGCTGACAGGGGTTCCCCAAATCACCCGGGACGCGCGTTTGACACTGCAAGCAGCCGTCGACTTCAAGACTTCAATTCTTTACACACCGGACCACGGCAAGCACTGCAGAGCGTTGTACAGATTCAGCGCAGATCATCTGTCTGACACCCCCTCCGCAAAATCGCCTCTACCGCCCGGCACGTCTGCTCGACAAGACCCGCCGTTGCGGCAAGCGAAACGGTCAAGACTTGATCAGGCGCTTTGCGCTGTACAAGGCCTGTACAGGTTTAGGATCCAATGCGACGAACGGCGCTACTCCAAGGGTCAAGTTTTGTGACGCGTTGGTGATAACTACATTGCGTCACTCATCAAAATTGCGGTTGCCCAGCTATGGAATTGCGTATGCCTACGTCAAGGAATGTCGGTCTTTTCACCCTGCTCGCCCCCGGTTTTTTTGCAGGTCTTGCAGCGTGGGGAACGCTGACCGCGCTGGCGGGGGGCGCATTGTCATGGGTATCGATACTCGCGTGCACAGGGGTCCCGGGTGTGTTCCTGGGACTCTACACCGCATGGATCGTGCGCCGCGTCGAGCGCCAGTCGGGCCTGCGCCGTTCCCATGAGGAAACGCATTCGCGCCCCTTGGAGCAGCCCCCAACGCCAGCACTTCAGGTGCTCTGTGAGCAGGCGCTGCCGATCTGGGTCCGGCAAATCGACACCTCCCGCGAGCAGACCGAGCAGGCGATTTCTGACCTGACCTCGCGATTCGTGGACATTTCTCGGCGCCTGGATGACACCGTCCGCGCTTCAAAGCTCGCCGCCGACGGCGGTGCTACGGGCGCCGGCAGCCTGACCACCAGCGCCTCTGAGCTGGATCAGGTGGTGGAGTCATTGCGCTTCTCCCAGCAGAGCCGCGACGAGATGCTCGGCGAAGTCCGTAACCTGACGTCCTACACCGGTGAACTCCGGTCCATGGCCTCCGACGTAGCCGCCATCGCAGCCCAGACCAACCTGCTCGCGTTGAACGCAGCGATCGAAGCGGCGCGCGCCGGAGAAGCGGGACGAGGTTTCGCGGTGGTTGCCGACGCGGTACGCACCCTTTCCAGCCAGTCCAGCGAGACCGGTCAGAAGATGTCAGCCAAGGTCGACATCATCAATGCGGCAATCACTCGCTTGGTGGAGGTCGCAGGCGAAAGCAGCGAGCGCAGCAACGACAGTGTCAGCGCGTGCCAGGGCACCATCGAAGGTGTGCTCGCCCGTTTCGGTTCGATCACCGATCAATTGCGTCAATCCACCGATGGCTTGCTCAACGAAAGCGCGGGCATCGGTCAGGAAATCAGTGAGGTGCTGGTCGCTCTGCAATTTCAGGACCGTGTCAGCCAGATTCTGAGTCAGGTGCGCGAACGCATGAATGCCCTTTACGACGAACTGCAGCAAGCCCGGCTCAATGACCAGCCACTGATACTGGATGCCAACGTTTTCATGGCGGAAATGGAACGCGGCTATGCGATGCGCGAACAGCGCCAGAACCACGCAGGCAAGTCCACCAAACCCGCCGAAGACACGATTACTTTTTTCTAACATCACAGGAGGCCGCATGGCCAAGACAGTACTGGTAGTGGACGATTCCGCGAGCATTCGTCAAGTGGTGGGCATCACGCTGAAAAGCGCAGGTTACGACGTTATCGAAGCCTGCGACGGCAAGGATGCGCTGGGCAAACTCACCGGACAGAAAGTCCATCTGATGATCAGCGACGTGAACATGCCAAACATGGATGGCATTACCTTCGTCAAGGAAGTGAAGAAGCTGGCGGCGTACAAATTCACGCCCATCATCATGCTGACCACCGAATCGCAGGAAAGCCGCAAGCAGGAAGGACAGGCCGCCGGCGCCCGGGCGTGGGTGGTCAAGCCCTTCCAGCCCGCACAGATGATGGCGGCCGTCGCCAAGTTGATTCTGCCGTGATAGCCGCCGAGAGCCAGAACGGCGTCACGCGAATGGCCGTGCAAGGCGAGATGACCATCTACACCGCGGCTGAACTGGCGGCGGCGTGGCGGCCATGGCTGGCGAACCCGCAAAGCTGGGAGCTGGACCTCACTCAGGTGCCCGAGATGGACGGTGCCGGATTGCAGTTGCTGCTGCTGGCTCAGCGCGAGTTATCCGCAGCGGGGGTCGCACTGAGTCTGCTCGCGACAAGCCCGGCGGTCGAGCAGGTGCTCGAGCTTTGCAGACTCAACTCGCACTTTCAGGGACAACACCGGGCCTGATGGGCCCTTACGATGGACAGTGCCGTGAATATCAATCTTGATCAGGCTTTTCAGACGTTCATCGCTGAAGCGCGTGAGCTGCTGCAGGATATGGAGCAATCCTTATTGCAGCTGGAACACGCGCCAGACGATGCCGATCAGCTCGCCAGCATCTTTCGCGCAGCCCACACCATCAAGGGCTCGGCGGGGCTGTTCGGGCTGGAACCCATTGTCGGATTCGCGCATGTCGTCGAGGATGTGCTGGACCGATTGCGTGACGGTCAGATTCACGCCAACCGCGACCTCACAGCCTTATTGCTGGGCTGCAACGATCATCTGCTGGAGTTGATCGAAGTGGTGGCGGTACGCGGCGCGGCGCTGAGCGCCGACAGCCTTGAGCGGGACGCGAGCTTGCGGGAAAGACTGCGCGGATTTCGCGAACCGGCGCGCGAGCTGGAATCTGCGTCCACGGTTGACAATTGCGCCTCGGCGGCCTGGCACATATCGGTGCGTTTCGGAATCGACGTCCTGCGTAACGGCATGGATCCGCTGTCATTCCTGCGCTACCTCGGCTCGCTGGGTGAGATAAGGGGCGTGGCGACTTACAGCGAAGGCATCCCTCCGGCTGCCGACATGGACGCCGAGAGCTGCTATCTGGGTTTTGAAATCAGCCTGCTTTCGGACCGCGACGAGACCGCCATCGCAGAAGCCTTCGAATTCGTGCGCGATGAGTGTCGGCTATTCATTTTTGCCCCCGAAACGCCCATCGACACCTACCTGCAGTGGATACAGGACGCCGGGGACGAAAGTCACTGGCTTGCCGATGCGCTGATCCGTTGCGGCACCCTGAGCAGCGAGGATTTTGCGGTTACGGAGCGGCCTGCAACCAGCGAGGGCTCAGCTACGGTCGCCACCGCCGCAGAGAAGCCCGCCGCCGACAATCGCAGCCAGCGTTACATTCGGGTTCGCTCCGATCAATTGGAACGGCTGATTGATCTGGCCGGTGAACTGATCACCGTTGGCGCAGGCGCTCAGCTGATGGCCCGGGAAACCGGTAACGACGCCCTGACGGAGGCGACGTCCACAGTGGTTGCCCTGGTCGAGCAACTGCTCGATGGCGCGCTGGCCATGCGCATGGTGCCGATTGGCGACACCTTCAATCGTTTTCAGCGCGTGGTGCGCGATGTCAGCGAAGAACTGGGCAAGGAAATCGACTTGCTCATCAGCGGTGCCGACACCGAGCTCGACAAGGCGTTGGTGGAACGCATCGGCGATCCGCTCATGCATCTGGTGCGCAATGCCATGGATCATGGCATCGAAATGCCGCAGGTCCGCCTTGCCGCGGGAAAACCGGCGCGAGGACAGCTGCAACTAAACGCGTTTCACGATTCCGGCAGCATCGTCATTGAGTTGATCGACGACGGAGCAGGACTCAATCGTGAGCGGATTCTGGCAAAAGCCCGCGACAGAGGTTTGATCGGTGCTGTCGATCCAAGTGAACGCGAGTTGCTGAACCTGATCTTCGAACCGGGATTTTCCACCGCCGACACGGTGACCAATCTGTCCGGGCGCGGCGTCGGCATGGACGTGGTCAAGCGCAACATTACCAGCTTGCGCGGCAGCATCGATTTGTACAGTCAGCCCGGCCAGGGCACGACCGTGCGCATCCGCCTTCCACTGACCCTGGCGATGATTAACGGCCTTCTGGTCGAAGTGGCCGGTGGCGGCTTCGTCGTGCCCCTCGACGTGGTCCATGAGTGCATCGAACTGCCCGCTGGAGAACGAGAGACCCTGCGCGAGCGCGGCCATATCGACCTTCGCGGGGAGGTCCTGCCGCTGATTTTCCTGCGCGAACACTTGGCGCTGGAAGGCAGTCCGTCGCGGCGCGAAAACGTGGTGGTGGTCAAGGCCCAAGGGCAAAAAGCCGGACTGGTGGTGGACCGCCTGATGGGTGAACACCAGACCGTCATCAAACCCATGGGCGCGCTGTTCGGCGGCCTGCGGGGCATCAGTGGCTCCAGCATCCTGGGCAACGGCAGCGTGGCCCTGATCCTCGACATCCCCGCATTACTCAAAGTCCTGATCGAGCAGCACAGTGGACAAAGACCACGCTCGGTCGGGCCAACTTCATCGCTTTTTCGTAACGCCATTTAGGCCGGGGCACGCCCCAAGGAAGTCATCATGCAATGGTTCGCCAATCTTAAAATTTCCACCAAATTGCTCACCTCGTTCATTGCGGTGCTGTCACTGAGCGTCGTCATGGGTGTCTTTGCCATCTACGAGCTGGCGCAGGTCAATTCCACGTCCACTGAAATGAAGCAAAACTGGATTCCTTCCATGCGCACTGCCGCTGGTTTGCGCTTTAACCTGACGCAATACCGGACCCGTGAAGCCCGCCATATCCTGGCTGAAGACGCCGATAAACCAGCGATCGAAGCGCAGGCGGGGCAATCGCGTGCGGACGCACTCAAGCGCCTGGCTGATTACGCACCGCTGGTGGCGAGTCCCACGGAGCAGCAGTTGATCGATTCAGTGACCGCTGACATGAACGCCTATTTCACTGTGAGCAACACCATGCTCGGCTATTCGCGCCAGGACCAGATGCAGGAGGCTCGCGCCCTGCTCAATGGTGAGTCGAAAGCGCTCTTCGACCGCGTTTCCGACGCCCTGGGTCGTCTGGTGCAACTCAACGACGATGGCGCCAATGCTGCCAGTGCAAAGGGCGACAGCATTTATGCCAGCGCGCGTCTGGCCATCATCAGCGTTCTGGCGGTCGCCCTGCTGCTGGGGCTGTTCATGGCCTGGTACGTCTCGCGCATCATTTCGCGCCCGATCAAACAGGCTGCTGAACTGGCAGGTCGTCTGGCAGAGGGTGATCTGACGGTCTCGCTGCAACCTGCAAGCCGGGACGAGACAGGTCAACTGATCGGCGCCATGCAGAACATGGTAAGCAAGTTATCGCGCATCATTGGCGAAGTCCGCCATGCGGCCGATGGCCTCGCCAGCGCCTCGGAAGAAGTCAGTGCCACCGCGCAGTCCATGAGCCAGGCCACCAGCGAGCAGGCCGCCAGCGTCGAAGAGACCAGCGCGTCGGTCGAGCAGATGAGCGCCAGCATCAATCAGAACACCGACAACGCCAAAGTGACCGACGGCATGGCCAGCAAGGCGGCCCGTGAAGCGACAGAGGGCGGCAAATCGGTCGAGCAGACCGTCGCGGCCATGAAGAAAATCGCCCAGCGCATCGGCATCATCGACGACATTGCCTATCAGACCAATCTGCTGGCGCTCAATGCGGCCATCGAGGCGGCCAGGGCCGGCGAACATGGCAAGGGCTTCGCTGTGGTCGCGGCGGAAGTGCGCAAACTGGCCGAGCGCAGCCAGGTCGCCGCGCAGGAAATCGGCGAGCTCTCCACCAGCAGCGTCGACCTGGCTGAACGCGCCGGCGCCCTGCTCGGCGAGATGCTGCCATCGATCAGCAAAACCTCCGACCTGGTCCAGGAGATCAGCGCGGCTTCGGAAGAACAGGCGGCGGGCGTTGCGCAGATCAACATTGCGATGGTGCAGCTCAACCAGGTGACCCAACAGAACGCGTCCAGCAGCGAAGAACTGGCCGCCACCGCCGAAGAAATGAGCAGTCAGGCCGAGCAGCTGCAGCGCGCCATGGGCTTTTTCAAGGTGGAGGCAGAAGGCGTCGTCACTGCCCAGACGGCACTGAGCCGCGCCAAGACTCAGTACCCCGCCACCCCGCGGCTCAAGCCCCGCTCCGCCCAGCCCGCGCTGGAACTCAACGAAGCCGAATTCACCCACTTCTGAGGACGTAGAGCATGGCGACGTCAGAAAAGATCTCAGCGAACAGCGAACAGGAAAGCCAGTACCTGACCTTCACCTTGGGCGATGAACTGTTCGCGCTCGCCATCCCGGGCATCAAGGAAATCATCGAGTACGGCCAGGTCACGGTTGTACCCTTGATGCCGGATTACGTACGCGGCGTGATCAACCTGCGAGGTGCGGTGGTGCCGGTCGTTGACCTGGCGGCGCGATTCGGCCAGCCTCGCTCGCAGGTCAGTCGTCGCAGTTGTACGGTGATTATCGAAGTGCACGCCAGCGACGGTGAGCGGCAGGTGTTCGGCTTGTTGGTGGACGCCGTCTCGGCGGTGCTGGACATTCCTGACGACGCCATCGAGCCGCCGCCCAGCTTCGGTTCGCGGCTGCGTACGGATTTCATCAGCGGTATGGCGCGCATCGACGGACGCTTCGTGATTGCGCTGGATGTGGACCGCGTCCTGTGCGTCGAAGACATGACGGCGCTGGCAAGCATCAGCGCGGACAGTGCGGCGTGAACAGCCTGGCCCTGAAGGATCGGGAATTTCAGCAGTTCCAGGCCTGGCTGCACGAAACGGCCGGCATTCACATGAGCCCGGCCAAAAAAGCCCTCGTTGCCGGACGTTTGTCCAAGCGCCTGCGCCATCACTCACTGACAAGCTATGGCGACTATTTCGCGTTGATCAGCAGTCAGGAAGGCGCCGCCGAGTCGCTGATGGCGCTCGACATGCTGACCACCAACGAGACCTATTTTTTCCGCGAGCCCAAGCACTTCGACTTTCTCCGTGAACAGGTGCTGCCTCATGCATCGAGCACGCGGCCGTTCCGGGTCTGGAGTGCGGCGTGTTCCAGTGGAGAAGAACCCTACAGCCTGGCCATGACGCTGGCGGACGCACTGGGTAACGCGCCGTGGGAAGTGATCGCCTCGGACATCAGCAACCAGGTACTGGCCAAGGCGCGCGCCGGGCACTACCCCATGGAACGCGCCCGCAACCTTTCCCACGACCAGCTCAGCCGCCATTGCCTCAAAGGCATCGGGCGGCACGCCGGCACCTTGCTGGTGGAGCGGCGACTGCGTGAACGGGTGCAGTTCAGCCGGATCAATCTCAACGAAACGCTGCCACGACTGGGTGACTTTGACGTGATTATGTTGCGCAACGTCATGATCTATTTTGACATGGCCACCAAGCGCCAAGTCGTACAGCGCTTGCTGCCCATGCTTCGTAAAGGAGGCTATTTTCTGATCAGTCATTCGGAAAGCCTCAATGGGGTGTGCGACAGCCTCGAGGTCATTTCCCCTTCGATCTACCGCAAACCATGAACCGCATCAAGGTGATGGTCGTTGACGACTCGGCCGTGGTGCGACAGGTCATGCAAGGGATCCTTGAGGCGGAGCCCGACATGCAAGTGCTTGGCGCCGCCAGCGATCCGCTGTTCGCCCTCGATAAAATGGCGAAAAACTGGCCCGACGTGATCGTGCTCGACATCGAAATGCCGCGCATGGACGGCCTGACCTTTTTGCGCAAGTTGATGAGCGAGCGGCCGACCGCCGTGGTGATCTGCTCTTCGCTGACCGAGAAAGGCACGGAGACCGCGCTGCAGGCCATGGCTGCCGGAGCGGCCGATGTCATTACCAAACCGCGCGCCGGGCTGAAAGAGTTCTTGCAGCAGTCGGCTGCGGAACTGGTGCACGCCGTGCGCGGCGCAGCCAAAGCCAACCTGCGCGCGCTGCAGGCGAGACCACGACCGCCTGCGGCGGTGCCGACACGCTGCAGCGCCGATGTGATTCTACCGGCCTCAGGTCAGGCGATGGCCCAGACCACCGAGCGCGTGGTGGCCATCGGTACCTCTACCGGGGGCACTCAGGCGCTTGAACAGGTGCTGGTACGACTGCCCAGGGTTTGCCCGGGCCTGGTGATCGTCCAGCACATGCCGGAAAAATTCACCGCCTCGTTCGCCGAACGGCTGAACAGCCTCTGCGCCATTGAGGTTCGCGAAGCGCGCAATAACGACCGCATCCTGCCCGGCCTTGCGCTGATCGCCCCGGGCGGCAAGCACATGGTCCTCAAACGCAGCGGCGCCTTTTACCATGTTCAGGTGCTCGACGGTCCCCACGTCAATCGACATCGACCTTCGGTGGACGTGTTATTCCGGTCGGTCGCCCGATTTGCCGGGCGCAACGCCACCGGAATCATCATGACGGGCATGGGTGATGATGGCGCACGGGGCCTCAAGGAAATGTTCGACGCCGGCGCCGAAACGTTCGCCCAGGACGAGGCAAGCTGCGTCGTTTTTGGCATGCCTCGAGAAGCACTGAAGCTGGGTGGTGTCGGTCAGGTGGTGACGCTGGATGACATCGCCCTGCGTGTACTCGAAAGCGGCCGGCGCCGAGCGGGTGCCGCTCAGCCCACGTGATTTTCAGCAAGCAGGGATGCTGGCCTCGCGGCGTGTCGGCACCTTTTTACAGCTTGAATTTCCCGACCAGATTATTAAGTTCAACGGCCAGGTTGGACATCTCGCCACAGGCGCTGGCGGTCTGACTCGCGCCCGCTGCACTCTGGGTGGAAAGCTCACGAATACTGATCAAGTTACGATCGGCTTCCCGCGCCACTTGAGCCTGCTCTTCCGACGCCGTTGCGATTTGCAGGTTGCGCTCGTTGATGTGGGTAATGGCGTCGGCGATCTGCTTGAGTGAAGCATCGGCATCATGCGCCACGGCAATGGCATGAGACGCCATATTCGAACTCAGCTCCATGGCGCTGACCGCATGGGTCGAGTCGCCCTGGATACCGCCTATCATCTGCTCGATTTCATGGGTCGATTGTTGAGTTCGATGGGCCAGTGCCCGGACTTCATCAGCGACGACTGCGAAGCCTCGCCCCTGCTCACCGGCTCGTGCGGCTTCGATTGCGGCATTGAGCGCCAACAGGTTGGTTTGTTCAGCGATCGCGCGGATGACTTCCACCACCTTGCTGATATCCTGCGCCCTCGTTGACAGTGCCCTCACCTGCTGACCGGTGCTGGTGACATTCTCGGCCAGACTTTCTATTGCTTTAAGCGTCTGCGCGACGTTATCGATCCCCGAATGGGTGAACTCCATCGTCTTTTGGGTTGTGGTGGATGCGGCGTTCGCGTTGCGTGCAACCTCATCGACCGCCGCGCTCATCTCAGTGACCGCAGTGGCAGCCTGATTGACCTCATCATTCTGCTTCACCAATCCTCTGCAGGCCTCTTCCGTGACGGCGGTCATTTCTTCAGAAGCTGAAGCCAGTTGTGTAGAGGAGTCGGCAATATGCGAAATCGTCCCCCTTAAGTTCAGCTGCATTGTCGCCAGCGCCGTGAGTAAACGCGCGGCCTCGTCCTTACCGTCGACTTGAATATCATGGGACAAATCGCTAGCTGCAATGCGCTCTGCCACCTTTAATGCATCTCCCATTGGGCGCGTGATGCTGCGAATCAGCAGTGCCGCCAGAATGGCCGTAAGCAATACGGCTGAACAGACCAAAACAATGATCAGTGTCAGGCCAAAAGAGTAAGTATCAGCGGCGTGGACGCCAGCGGCTTTCGCACCCTCGTCGTTATATTGAGACAGGCGGGTTATTTTTTCGCCCAGGTCGTTCGTTAAAGGACGTATGACATCATTAATCAGCGCCGTCGCCGCAGCAAAGTCCGAGGCGCCGGTATGGGTTTGAAACACATCCAGTTGTTGCGAATAGCTCGCCGCGGCTTGTTGGACGCCACTGTACAAGTTTCGCTCCTGCTCGCTGGCGACCAGTTTCCCGTAGTCTTTTATCGCATCGTCGAAATTCTTTCGATAGCCGGAAAAAGCGGTCAATGTTTCTTTCTGCAGTTTCTCGTCTGTCGCCGTGACGCCCCGCAGGCTTTCCAGGCGTAACCTCAGCAAACTGGCATTCATCAGGGCAGCTTGACGCACGCTGGCCATCCAGTTCATTTCCACGTCTTGCTCGGATTCGCGTAGCTTACCCATCTGAAGCGCAGCAACGATGCCTAACGATATAAGTATCAGCAGGATCATACTGAAGAATATGACAGCGCGTGGTGCAACGTTCAGGGTTCTGATATTCATAGGGAAAAACCTTCTTCACAGATGTTGTTGTAGTTTTAGCAACCCAGAAGCCTTATTAGAATTTAAACAAAATCCCTGGTTTGGCGTCGATGCATTCTAGCTCCCAAAAGAAGCGGCGTGCATCGTCCTTTCGTTGCAGCCCCGCACCTTAATAGTTGGAGGGACTATCGAAACCTGTCACAGGTGGCTCAATGACATCACTATAGTCAACGGATGTGAAATTTTTGTAAAGCTTAGCGAGAAATTTTTGATGAGCGAACACGATCCGTACAACTCACTGATACACAGGGTTTATTTTTCCTGAACTTTTTTACACCCACTAGTTTAATAGCAAGCTAATAAATTTTTGATAATTGGATCCCGGTTAGTTGAGCGCAATGGGAGTAACTTAAGAACGTTATTTAGTAACCTGGTGGCGACTGAGTGACCTCGACCCCTCGGACCACGGCAGCCACAACCACCGGGATGACGCTGACCATCCTTATGATCACCGACCGCGTTCGGTGCGTGGGCACTGCGTATGATTTGCCACAGCGCGGTCGCAAGCCTTCGTGATACCGGTGTTGAGTGATTCGCCCTGCCCTTGTCCATGCGACATTCGGATGCCCGGCGCATTGGTCAACCAGTCGATCTGGCGATTCAGATGCACGTCGTCAGATTCGCTCCTCGGCGATACACGCTGGGTGTGACGTTCATTTCGTGCAAAAAATGGCGGTTGAAGTTTGAAAGGTTGCAGTAACCCACTTCAAAGCAGATATCGGTCACAGACATCCGGGTCTGCGCCAGCAGTCGACACGAACGCTGGATCCGTAACTTGCGCATCATGTCGATGAAGCCATGCCCGGTCACGCGTTTAAAGAAACGTGAGAAACCAGGCTCACTCATGTTCAGCCGCTGGGCGATAACTGAAACCCTGATATCACCCGCAAGCTCCGCCTGCAGATACTCGAACGCCTTGCGAATCCGCTCAGCGCTTTTGACATCCAGGACAGGTGCATAACATGCGCTTGCCAGGCATCGAGTTTGCGAGTCCGGCGCCCGCAGCAAAAGGTTGAGAAGTTGCAAAAATAACACCAGTCGCTGTAGCCCCGACGCCGGTCCAATAGCTTCCAGCAGGCTCGCAGCGTCAACGGCAGTCGCACCCGAAAACTCCAGACCGCGCCGAGCCTTTTCAAACAGCGGTTGTAGATCGCCCAGCTCTGGCATGAGCGGACAAAGCTTCAGCAATGACGCGGCATCGAACTGGAGGACGACATCGCGGCCTTCAATGTGCTCGCCTGCTTCGAGATCCCCCATCCAGTCATGCGGCAGATCGGGCCCTATCATCGCCACGTGCCCTGGGCCAAAAGCCCCGATGTAATCCCCCGCCACCAGTTTTCCCGTGCCGTGCCGAATGAGGTGTATCTCGAATTCAGGATGGTAATTCCAACGGGCAAGCGGGTACGGGTAATCATGTTCATACCAGCGGAAACTTTGCTCGGGTAAGGGAAGAATGATCTCCAGCTCAGCAGGCGGATGCTCGAAGAGCGACGTGAAATTTCCGGCCATGAGCGACCTCATCCTGGGGGTTGTCTGATCATGCGTCCTATCAGCGTATACCCCATGCAGCGAACAACTCCACCTTCGAATCAGGGGGCAACCGATACTTTTTTAACCGCGGCGGCTGATCGTTCCTCCCGTCAAAAAAGTATCGGCACGTCGGCGGCAGTGTGTTTGCTGCCTTTCTTTCCCGCTGATGTAATCAGGCACTGATTGCTGCCCGGCCGACCTCGCTCAAAAAGAAATAACGCGCGCGGGCTATCCAGAAAGATGACCTCAACGGCTTTTCCCTGCAGAAGGCGGACACACGCATGAAACGACTTGAAGGCAAGAGTGCCCTGATCACAGGCTCTGCGCGCGGAATCGGACGCGCATTCGCTAAAGCTTACATTCGGGAAGGTGCGACGGTCGCCATCGCCGATATCAACCTTGAGCGCGCCCGGCAGACGGCCGAGGAGCTTGGTCATCAGGCATACGCGGTCAAGCTGGACGTCACCCTGCAAGCGTCTATCGAAGCGGCGGTTGCCGAGGTCGTGAGCAAGACAGGCAAGCTGGACATTCTGATCAACAATGCAGCGTTGTTTGATATGGCGCCGATCACGGACATCAGCCGCGACAGCTACGACCGGCTCTTTTCCATCAACGTGGGAGGGACGCTCTTCACCCTCCAGGCTGCCGCCAGACAAATGATCCTCCAGGGCCACGGTGGAAAAATCATCAACATGGCCAGCCAGGCAGGACGTCGGGGCGAAGCGCTGGTAGGCGTCTACTGCGCGACCAAGGCTGCCGTGATCAGCCTGACCCAGTCGGCCGGGCTGAATCTCATCCCGCACAAGATCAACGTCAATGCAATCGCCCCGGGCGTCATCGATGGGGAACATTGGGACGGTGTCGATGCCCTGTTTGCCAAGTATGAAAATCGGCCAGTGGGCGAAAAGAAACGCCTCGTGGGGCTGGAGGTGCCCTACGGCCGGATGGGCACTGCCGAAGACTTGACAGGAATGGCGGTCTTTCTCGCTTCCGGGGAAAGCGAATACGTCGTCGCTCAGACCTACAACGTGGATGGGGGTAACTGGATGTCGTAGAAGGAAAACGTCGCGATATAGTTGGCCACTCAGGTGATCGATACGGTCGTAAGTATTCGCTGATTCTCACACTGCTCATGATGGGCGCCGCGACCGTGGGTATCGGGATGCTGCCGTCCTGTGACCAAGTGGGTCTGCTGGCGCCTGTATTGCTGGTGGCCTTGCGGATGACCTCACGTATCAAGCGGGATGCGCCGTATGACGTCATCGAAGGGAACCAGATCGAGGAATGCCACGACCTCGGTTGCGCGCAGATTTTTCATTCGAAAAATCCAGACGTAGCTGTTGCGATAGGTCGCGCCATCGGCTGCGGTGGCAACTCCGTCCCAATACACGATGACGTCATTGCGGTCGGCCCATATGTCCTTCACCGTCGGTTGAACGGGTGAGGCCAGACGCGAGGCGAATGGCGCGACTGCCCGCTTTAGAAAGTCATCGCGGCTCCTGTAGGTTCCAGCGACGGGACTCGTGCCTTTGATGGTCCAGATCACGTCGGGCGCAACCACGTCCTGGAAAAATGTCTTTCCACCGGCAGCCCAGTTGGCGAAGGCTTGCGCGATGAACGTGCGATTGCGCTCAGTCGTCGTCTCACTGCCCTGAGCGACCGCAAATCCGCTGGCCAGCGTGGCGTAGACCACCATCGCTGCGGCGATGACGTATCGTTGTATCGTCATTTAGATAATCCTCAATCCGTTTGAATGTGCAGAAGCGGGCCAAGTGAGATCGGCGGACTGTCTCAGCCGAATCTTGCTCGAACGCAGGAACGACTCGACCGGCACATATGAACGTTCAGAGCGCCGGACGCCCCGCCCCACTGTCTCCTGCCGTCATCCAGGCGCTCATGTCTTGAGTGAAAGTCTGCCCCACCGGCAGACCTGGGTTGTAGCAAGATTGACCTGATTCCTTATACGATTGTCCGAACTGTCGACCTTTCCAACCGCTCACAACCCGACGAAATGGAATAGACATGGATTCCCTCGTAAAGCTTGTCGATATCTTGGGCCGGCACGCGCCAGGCGACGGCATCCATGTGACTCCGATTCCAGGGGTCGGGCTGATTCGCTCTGCCACACCGACAATGCCGATGCCTGTCGTGTACGAGCCGACGCTGTGCCTGGTGGCTCAGGGCCGCAAGCAAGCGATGCTGGGTACGTCCACCTATGTGTACGATGCCGCCAATTACCTGATCGCATCGGTAGACCTTCCGGTCATGGGCGCCGTCATCGAAGCGAGCGAGGCCGCGCCTTATCTCTGTTTGGTGCTCGACCTCGACATGACCGAGCTAAGCGACCTCGCCCTTCGTCACCCGACGCCGGACGGGAACCGAGACGCTGTGCTTCCTGGAATCGCGCTGAGCGAAACGACGCCTGAGCTTCTGGATGCGTCCGTACGGCTCGCCAGTCTGCTGGACAGGCCCAGCGATATCGAAGGGCTCGCTCCACTGGTCATTCGCGAGATCCTCTATCGCCTTCTGACCGGCACCGGCAACAGCATCCTTCGGCAAATGACCCGGGCAGACAGCCGCTTGAACCAAATCGCCAAGGCCATTGCCTGGCTGCGTTCTCATTACAGCGAAGGCTGTCGGATCGATGACATCGCCGATATTGCCGGCATGAGCCGCTCCACGTTCCATGCGCACTTCAAGGCGGTCACGTCGATGAGTCCACTGGAGTTTCGGAATCAGCTGAGGCTGCAGGAAGCTCGTCGGCTGATGGTCGCCGAAGCGATGGATGCAGCAGCGGCAGGATTTCAAGTCGGTTACGAGCATCCGTCACAGTTCAGTCGCGAGTACGTCCGCATGTTTGGTATACCGCCGGCCAGGGACGCTCGACTGCTGCGGATAACAGAGTAGCCATCGAGAGGAGTCAGGAGACGTGGGCTGCTGGCTCGGATCAACTGCGAGCGGCCGGCCAACGGCATCGACCGCCAATATGAGGATGGCTTGGCAGGCGCTCAAGTCGATTGCAAGTAGTCGGCTGGAAGTGGGCCGAACATCTCGCGATAGACCTCACTCAGCCAGTCAATGAAGACGCGCACCCGTGGCGACAGGTGTCGATGATGCGGGTACATCGCAGAAACCGTCAGGGCTGGGCTCTTCCAGCCGCTCAACACTTCCACCAGGCGGCCCGCCTTCAAATCCTCTTCGATATGGTAACGAGGCACCTGGATCAGACCGCAGCCACGCAACGCACATACCACATAGCTTTCCGCATCGTTCACTGCCATCCAGCCATCGAGTGTGAACGGGCGTATCCGACCACCGAGGACCAGCTCCAAAGGCAGATTGGCAGAGCCATTGCTCGAAAAGAACTTCACTGTCTGGTGTTCGTTCAGATCTCCAGGTTTTTCCGGACTGCCGAAACGCGTCAGGTAATCAGGACTCGCGCAAATGATCTGGGGCATCACCGCGAGCGGCTTGGCCACCAACGTCGAGTCCTGGGGTGTGCCAGCGCGCACGACGCAATCGACCCCTTCCCGAACGAGGTCGACCAGGCGATCACCCCCGCTGGCCGTCAATTCGATTCCCGGGTAGCGCGCCCGAAACTCATTGATCCTTGGCAGAACGATCTTCGTCGCATGAGTACCGTGCATATCCACGCGCAGCAAGCCTTGCGGATTAGACGCAACATGGCGCAGTGATGACTCGGCATCGTCCAGTTCACTTAGCACGAACACACATCGCTCATAGAACGCCTGCCCGTCGACTGTTGGTCGCACATGCCGAGTGGTCCGCTCCAGCAGTCGAATCCCCAGTCGACTTTCCAGCTCTTTGATCGCGTGAGTCGCGGTGGCACGGGGAATGTCGAGGGCTGTCGCAGCGCGGCTGAAGCTGCTCGATTCCACGATGCGGGTGAACAGCCGGAGAGCGTCGAATCGGTCCATCAATTGTTGCTCCTGGTTGAATAGTGTTGGCAATCTAGCTGTATTTATCCATAACCGGCAAACAAGCAACATAGGCACCAGGGACAACGTCGCTCACTGAACCGCATATGGCGCCCCACCCAATCCTGGCGCCTCAGCAAGCTGGGCGACCTGCTGTCAGTTCATGGTAATCCGGAGGAACGGGATGATGACTGAAACGAGTGATTCGTCGGGCAGTACCGTCGTGACTGAGGCGGTCAGCATCATTGAAGTCCAGTTGCAGAACGAAGCGTCATTGTCGTGCGCATCGCGTTTGTCATCCTTGGCGACAACCCTGCGGGCCTCGCCTGGCTGCATCACTTATCAAGCGCTTCGAAGTCAGACAAAAAGGGCGCTTTGGATTTTGGCCGGCTTCTGGGAGTCGCGTCAGGCAATGGAGCGCCATTTTGGCCACCCCGCCCTGAGTGAGCTGATCAGCTTGCTGGGCCCTGATTCGGTTAACAAGGTCAGCGCAAGCGCGTTCACCCCTTCAGGACGTTAAACGCCTGGCTCTTGATTGCCTCGCAACCACCAGCATCGTAAGCGTTATCGGGTTGGACCCGAGCTTGCTTCATCGTTTCAAGGAATCCGGATATGACCAACCCCATGCACGACGCTCAACTGCCAGCTAAACGTGTTAACCGCCAGCGGCAACGGGTGTTCCCGACGCTAGTGCCGGTGTATGCGCGAGGAGAGCCGGTGATGTATGCCCTCTTGCGCGCGATGTTCGGCATCATTTTGTTGACTCACGGCCTGCCGAAAGCGTTGGGAACATCGCACGGCTCCATGGCGAATCCCATGGAAGGCTCCATCAACCTGATACAGAACGTTCTGGGGCTACCCTTCGCCAGCGAGCTGGCGTTTCTCGTCATGCTACTGGAGACCTTGGGCGCCTTGATGCTCACTGTTGGCCTGTGGGTCCGACCCGTGGCTCTGATCGTCGCTCTGGAAATGATAGGGATCAGTTGCGCGCTCGGCCCCACGTGGCCATGGGTCGACCGGGGAATTGAATACCCGGTACTGATGACGTTTCTCGCCCTCTACATCGCGTTGCGTGGCAGCGGCCGCCTGGCGCTGGATCGGCTGGTGAAATACACGTTCTGACTGTGGAAGGCCTCAAGTTTTTAAAGGAATAGCCGATCATGTCCCAGAGGGTCACTGCGCCTGTAAGTTGCATTCAAGAACAGATTGAGGTCAGGCCATTATCATCACTCCAAGTGCCGACTAAGCAGTAACGTAAAAACATCTGCAGTCGATGCAAAAGGACGAATCAATCGTGAAAATACCGTTCCAGCCGCCCGCCGTGACTGCGCAGATTTCTACCGTAGCGTCGTTAGGGGCCGCCACTCCTGTTGCCAAGGAACTGGACGCAGGCACAACGCGCACGGCAACGGGCATTCAGGTCAGTATTTCCCCCGAAGCTCGAAAAAAGGCGGAAGAAGTCAAGCAGCGCAACGCAGATATTGATGCCTCCAACCTTCCTGATGGAATCAAGGACTCGTTAAAGTCTATTCGGGAGATCGAACAAAAGATTGCCGAAAAACTCAAGGAATTGAGTGATCTTGCCAATGACAAAACCCTCAATTCAGAGCAGAAAGACACGCGCAGCAAGCAACTGCAACTTGAGGTCAGTGCTTTACGCTCGGGTCTTTCCAGCGCCGTTTCCGAGCTTAATAAAGCGATGAGTGCGCAAGGGTTGTCTGCAAATGATCGGGACCTGGCGCACAAGTTATTAGGTAAATCCTGACGTCTCCATAACGGTGGCAGGTGACGAGTCCACCCTCTAGCGGATCGTCGGCAATCACTGACGTACTTGCCGTCGTTTCAATCCTGAATCCGCTTCAGCCGCACCAAAAGCGGCGCCGCTCGTTTTGATGCGTACTGAGGCTCACTGTTCTACGAAGAAAGCCTCGGTTTTGCATTGATGATCTGGCGACGGTGTACGAAACACCGCACATCACGAACAGGATGTCGTAAGCCCGCGTTGAAGTTGCTTAGCCTCAGACATCGATCTGCGTGTTCTTCGTCCCGCTGGCGTGAGTGATCGGAAGGTCGATTGCTATCCCGGCTCAAAGGACAGCAATCAGACTCGGCGCGTTTGTCGAGGGGGCAGGTTGACCGGCTCTCCCTCTCCGAAAATCACCCGCTACCGGTTAATCCCGTTTGCTTTGAAAAGCCATTCAAACGCTTCCTCCAGGCTCGGCGCGGCGGCTTGTGGAGGATTCGAACCGATTTGGTCAGAGGTCCGTTGAAACAGGTCTCTGACGCCGGGCAATACCGACACCGGCATGTTGGCGGCACGCAGCTGACGCTCGGCCTCTTCGACCTCTTTAAGACGGCGTGGCGCATGAACCACGTGCGTGCGGATCAAGGCGCCGAGAAAGTCGCGCAGGCTGGCTTGGTCGATATCGCTCAAGGCGTCGTGCAGCTTGTGGGTGACGCCCTGTTTTTCGGCGGCCATGAAGCACTCGATGGTCAGCGCCTCCAACCCTTTGGTGAACACGCTACGCAGGATTTTCAGCGCGGCCGCATCGCCTGCCGCGCCGTCCTCTACCGGCTTGAGCGGAGCGCCTGCAGAAGCGAACAGGTTCAGCGCCCGGTCGATTCCGGCGCCGGCACCGATCAGGTTGGTCTTCTCGTGGGTCAGGGCAATAGCGCCCAGAATCGCGACGTCCACATAGGCAACGCCCAATTGGGTGGCCTGGGCAGCTGCGATTCTGATTTGCTCAGGATCGGCCGTGGTCATGTCCACAAAGAGCGCGTGCTTTTGCATGGCGCCAAGGGCCTGTTCGGCGACGGCCAGGGACACCGTGCCGAACACGCAGGACACGACCACATCGCAGGCGGGCACAACATCGGCAATGGAGGTTGACACGTCCAGCCCCAGCTCTGCCGCGATCGCTTGAGCGCGAGGGGACGGTTTCAAATCACACAGGACGATCTCATGCCCTGCCGCTGACCACGGCCGTGCATAGGTGAGGCCGACTTCACCCGCGCCGATAATTCCGATTTTCATTGTTTGGGCTTCCGCTTCAGTGGGCCGCATAGGCGCCTTTGTAAGTGCCAGCGGCGATTTGCGCCAGCATCTCTGCTTCTTTTTGTTCAGTGGCCAGACAGCGTTGCAGCAGGCTTTCTGCCTGTGATGCCGGGAACGCCACGATGCCGTCATGATCACCCACGACGATGTCGCCCGGCGACACCAGCATGCCGCCAATGCTGACCGGCACGTTGATTTCCCCCGGTCCGTTTTTGTACGGACCTCGATGGAACCCCGCGCGGGCGAACATCGGGAATGTCCCCTTGCCGATGGTCGCCAGGTCACGAATCGCGCCGTCCACGACAACACCGGCAGCGCCGCGTTTTTCGGCAATCGCCGCCATGATGTCACCCATCAACGCACGGCTGATATCGCCACCGCCATCGACCACCAGCACCTGACCCGGGCTTAGAAGTTCCAGAGCCTGATGAATCGCACGGTTGTCGCCGCAGGGCACTTTCACGGTGAGGGCGATACCTGCCATCGTGCCTTCGATGCGATGAAAAGGTTTAAGCGGCGCACCAGGAAGACGGTCCAGGCAGTCGCTGATGATGGAAGTCGATGTGCGCGTGTACGCCGCCAACAGGGCGCTGATATCCGGCGTTGAGGCAATAGCGTTCATGTGTGTTCCTCAGGTGGCTGATGTCCATGAGGATAAACACGCTGTTAAATAGAAAAAGCGATATTATTCTATGTCGATACATGCCTATGAGGAATGAACGTGATCACCCTACGCCAGCTCACTGCGTTGCACTGGATCGAACGCCTGGGGACATTCGAACGCGCTGCCGAGCATTTGAACACCACGCAGTCCGCCATCTCCAAACGTATGCAGGAACTCGAATCCACGACGGGTCTGCAGCTGTTCGATCGCTCCCAACGCGGCGCACGATTGACGGCCACCGGCGAAGAGCTGCTGGTGATCGCGCGCGAAATGCTCGTCCTGGCCGAGCGCATCACCTCATTGAAGGATGGGAAACATGTCGTGACCCGACGCCTCAGGCTGGGCGTCACGGAACTCACGGCGCTGACCTGGCTGCCCCGTCTGATCGCGCGCTTGGTGAAAGATTTTCCCGGCCTGACCGTGGAGCCGGAAGTCGACATGAGCCGCAACCTTCATGAAAAGCTCATGGATGATATGGTGGATCTCATCGTTATTCCCGACACCTTCACCGCGCCAGAAGTGACGGCCGTGCCACTCGCCATCGTAGAGAACGCCTGGATGGCAGCGCCGGGGTTGATCGGTCAATCGGGCGTCGTGGGGCTCGCCGAACTCGCCAAATACCCGGTACTGGTGCAGGGTAAACGCTCAGGGTCCGGCTTGTACGTCAATAAATGGCTGAGCGCGCTGGGCATCGACCTGCCCAAGACCCTCTCTTCCGACAGCCTCACCGCGATGCTTGGCCTGACGGCTGCCGGGCTGGGCGTCACCTACCTGCCGCTGGAATGCTTTCGTCCCCTGGTCGATGAGGGGAAGCTGACGATCATCCAGACCGACCCGCAATTGCCGCCCGTGCCCTACATGGCCATGTATCGAAATGACCGACCCTCAGCGTTCGTCACGGAGGTGGCGTCCCGGGCCGTGGAACTGTGCGATTTCTCGCGGCAGCTTCAAAGCTGACGATGGGCACGGGACGGCTCCCGTGCGCCATCCACCGATCAGGCAGTGAGGACGTTTGCGAACGTATTTACCCGGCAGCTTGCTGCTCCCTCAGCTCGGCGGGCTCATGGATGGACAGCACGAAGACCAGCGCTGCCAGCGAGCACGCCCCCAGGAAGACAAAAACCGCGGTCCAGCTGTAACTGTCCAGCAGCATGCCGGTGATCAGGGGTGCCATGGCCCCACCCGCCTGACCGGCACTGTTGACCAATGAAGCGGCCACCGGATAGGTGGTTCGCGTGGTCAGCCCCATCGAGTACACCGAAAACGATGAGTAACCGATGTTCAGCAGGAAGCCGGTGCCGAAAAGCAGCAGACTGACGGACAGCAGATCGTTGGGCGCGTAGACCAGAGCAACCATCATCAGGCAGGTTGCGACCGCGCTGATCATCATGGTCGGTTTTCTGCGACGGTCCAGCACCGTGTCCGACAGCCAGCCCCCGACGATATTCCCCAGCACTCCACCGGCGAAGGGTAGCGAGGCGACGAAGCCGATCTGCATCAACTCGAAATGCTTGACCTCCCCCAGGTACTTCGGCAGCCAGGCCAGCAGCACGTTGACAACCCCGGTCATCAGCAAGTACCCGAGACCGCAGCCCCAAACGTTCCATGACGCGAACACCGAACGGGACGTGGCGAGCGGCGTCGTCTGCCGGTAGCGGAGCAGCGTGTCCAGAGCGCCGAAGTTTTTGTGAACGCGTGGAGCACCGCTTTCGGTCTTGGTCTGATCTTCGATGTAGGTGGCTTCGGCGTCGTTGACCTTACGCGCGCCGCGAGGTTCGTTGGGTACCAGCCACCACCAGATCAACGCCATCAGCACACCCGGGATCGCGAATGCGAAAAACATCGTCCGCCAGCCATCAAGCATGATCAGCGCAGCGCCGACCGGCGGGGCGATAACCGCGCCCATTTTGGCGGCCGATAAAAAAGCGCCCGTGGCCAGGCCTTTCTCACGTGCGGGAAACCAGCGGTTGATCGTACTCAGCATCGACAACGGCAGCGCTGCCTCGGCAATACCGAGTGCTGATCGGTAGATTTTCAGCAACCCGAAGTTGTGCGCCGTGCCGATCAGCAACGTGACGATGGACGTCAAACCGATGGACACAGGCGCCACCAGGCGCACGCCTACGCGGCTGAGCAGAAACCCGGCGGGGATTTGTCCCAGGGAATAAAACAGGAAGAACGCGCTGACCAGAAGCCCTGCCTGAGCGTTGGTGGTTCCGAACTCTTTCTGGATGTAGGGCAACGCGATGCCGATATTGGCCCGGTCGGCTGCCGCCAGCATGTAGACAACGACGATGACCGACAGAACTACCCAACGATATTTAGACCGTACGGTCTGCACGGCGGTGTCGGTGGTGGCAATTGCAGTCATGAGCCCTCCTGTTTTGTATTTTTATGGTTATTCGAGCGGCTATGTTCAGCAATTCGCAAGGATAGAAAAAGCGATAAATAAGAAAGTTAAATCATTCCTTCTTAGAATGATCAAGCGGCTGCGTTAGGACATTTACTGGTGTAGGAGCGCGCTTGCTCTGGGCCGCACTCGGAGGATCTGCCGGGAACCGGCAACAAAACCGGTGCATGCGGAGTGCCTGACACAACCGGGTCGCCTGACTTTGCTGCCGCTTCGCGCAAGATCGTCCGGATGCGGCCCAGAGACAGCCGCGCTACGGCCTCTGGCCAGAATCAAAAGCCGTAGGCCCTCTTAGATCCTGCTTCTGGTCTTCTTACCGAGAAAATTCAGGCTCCACTGAACGCGACGTGGAGCAGGCCAAAGGTAGACGACGTTAGGGCCTTTTTGTTTTGACTGTTCGCGGTTGATGGGCTTTTTGGGTTCGTTGGGTTTGGCATTGGGAGGGTGGGCAGATCCGTTATCTCGGGTGGCGCTGATTCACCTTTCCGCCCCTCCGGCGGGTCACTTTTGAAGGCACCAAAAGTAACCAAAAGTGCCCGGCTCCTGGCTTGGCCCTCGTTCCTCGGGTACCCGCACTCCGACGACGCTCCGTGGGCCCGCGCCGAACGGACATCCATGTCCTGACGGCGCTCTCGCGGCATCCATGCCGCTCGACCCATTGCGCGTCGTCTGCGTTTGGCCTGCACCCAAGTCGCGATTTGCGGTGTCTGGACTGTCGCGCATATGAACAGCGCGGGCTGGAGCTAGCGCTCGTCGCTTTCTTGATGCGTGAATCGATCCTTCGCACCCCACCCTGTAGGAGCGCGCTTGCTCCCACGGCCTTCGGCCGGAATCAAAAGCCGCCGAACCATCTTAGATACCGATACCGTCCGAAGCGGAGATCATGTCGGGGCACGGCCTAGCTTCTACCCAAGGCCCAGGGTTGGTCGGGCACAATCTTGCTTCTGCCCGCAAGGCGTAGGAGCGTGGCTTGTCCCGCGATCTGCCGGGAACCGGCAGTAAACCCTGTGCACTCGGTGTGCCTGAAACGAGCAAGTCGCCTGGTTTTGCTACCGCTACGCGGTAGATCGTCCGAGTTCGGCCCAGAGCAAGCTTGCTCCCACGGCCTTCGGCCAGAATTAAAAACGGTACCGCCCGGCACATATCCGCTTCTGCCGCAGGTGTAGGAGCGTGGCTTGTCCCGCGATCTGCCGGGAACCGGCAGCAATATCTGCGCATGCGGAGTGTCAGGCACAATCGGGTAGTTTGGTTTTGCTGCCGCTGCGCACCAGATCGCGGGACAAGGTGGAGCGCCACCCCGGCGGCCCCTACGGTCTGCGGCCAGCATCAAAAGCCGCCGAGCCGTCTTAAATACCGATACCGTCCGAAGCGGAGATGATGTCAGGGCACAATCTTGCTTCTGCCCGCAGGCCGTAGCTTGGCATTACACGTGCGGCCACGCTGGCAGCTCCATGTTTATCTTGCGCCAGAAGGCTTCAGCAAAGCTGTAAACCGAGAACGCAATCAGCCCCAAGGCCATCACGATTAACACCAGCCACCCCGCCGGTAGATTCTGGAGCGCGTCCAGGGCTTCCTTCATCCCGGGCGGATCCACGGCTTGATAGGCGGAGCCGCTCACGGCCAGCAGCAATGCGATCTCTATAAAAACGACGCCACGCGCAATCAGGCCGAACCGGGAAACCGGGCGGACGTATCGCATGACGTCTTCGTCGGCTTCGAAATACTTCTCGAAAGATGCCTTCCATCCCTTGATGAGGTGAGCAATGCCCACCCCGAGCGGAATGAGCGCGATCAGGTACACCACTGCATTGGAGTATTCCCAGGACAACAGATGCGCGAGCCAGTCTTTGGTTTGCCCTCCCGTCTTGCCCGAGCGCCCCATGCCGCTCACGAGAAGGCCCAGCGCGAAAAATGCCAGCGCACCGTTGACCAGACCTCCGGTAAACAGGCCGGCGCGGATGATCAGACCCTTTAGATTTTTCCCGTGATGGTCGACATCACGTGTGGCTTGCAGGACACGCCAGGCCGCAAAGGCGAGCAGCCCCGCCACCACCAGCCCCACTAAAAAATACCCGAACGGCTGGCCTAACAAGGCTTCCAGGCTTTTGTGGCTGTCTTTTGGTCTTGTCGAATCCCGGGCCGCCAGCAGCGCGAAGATACCGATGATCAGATAAAGCACCCCTCGAGCGGCGTACCCGCCGCGTGCAAGAACAATAAGAGTCTGGTGTGAGGACATTGGCTGCTTTCCCGAAAGTGATACAGGAACAGACTGATCGGACGGAAAGGGGTTCTATCGCTGAATCCTGGAATGCCAGGCAGCCAGGGGAAAACCGTCTCCCACGCGACAGTGCATGCCTGACAGCCCCTCCACCCAACCCGCACACAAACGAAAAGCGGCCATCCTGAGATGACCGCCGCTTGCAAGCCTGACCGCTGTCAGCGTTTATCGACTGCGTCCTTGACGTCCCCAACCACCTGCTGGGCTTCGCCTTTCTTTTCCTGAATCTTGCCTTTGACCTGCAACGTTTCGTTGCCCGTGACTTTGCCGACGCCTTGCTTGATGTTGCCTACCACTTCGTTGGCCATGCCTTTGATTTTGTCTGAAGTGCCGCTCATGGTTGCTTCTCCGGTAAGGGGGTGCCGATGATCGACACCCTGGGTGATCCGGCATACGGGCAAGGCATCGGGCCTTGCATGCCGAAACGGTCTAAAAGCCTCCGCCACCTGTGACAGATAGATGGCTGGGTACGGATGGCTGGGTTTATCCGCCTGACCTGAGGGCTCAGCGGTTTCGGCGTTTGATCAGCCAGGCGACCGTCAGCGTTAATCCCGCGACTGTGAAGACTGTGAACAAGGTCGCGCGAGGTCTGCGTTGCAGATAAGTCGCGCAGGTGTCCAGCACATCGCCATAGCGCTGCTGGAGCTCTCCGGCTGACTGCCTGGCTTTTCCTTCCATCTGCAAGCGCTCGTCCCCGGTCAGTTCGCCGAGAAAATCCTGGGTTTTACCCGCGGCCTTTTCCAATGCGCCCTTCACCTGTTCCGCCTTCATGGTATGCCCTCCAACTTGCGTTGCGGCCTCAAGTGGCCGGTACGCTCACAGGTTAAGCAACGACCGCCAGGCGTTTAAGGCGCCTTTGCACCAGTGTCGCCAGTGCATTTGCATCAGGGACTAGCGCTTGCCTGAGCCCTGCCCCGCGAAGAGGTGGCGTTCACGGGCCCAGACGATGGCTTCAGCCCGGCTGTGGACATCGAGCTTGGAATACACGGTGGCGACGTGGTTACGGATCGTGTTGAGCGCCAGGTTCAAGCGTGCAGCGATTTCCTTGTCCGCGAGCCCCTCGCAGATCAGGCCCAACACGTCACGCTCGCGGGCCGTCAGATCGGTGAAGGATGCGGTGGGCAGATTCCGGCCATTGACGCGTTTGGCGTTGGCCAGCTTTTCGATCAGCGTCTGGCTGAACCAGGAGGCATCCTTCATCACCGTCTCGATGGCCTCCACCAGTTCCAGCTCGGACCGCTTGCGCTCGGTGATGTCCATGAACACGAACAGGTAACAGGCCGCGTCCTGAATGGTCACCGTGTCGGCTGCCAGGACACAGTGCATGATCTCGCCGCTTTTTTTGCGGACCTTGAAATCCATGCCCTCGATACGCCCGCTCTTTTCAAGCATATCGAACAGCTGCACCGCGTCTTTGCCGTTATCGAGGAAGTCCATCTCGGCAACAGTTTTGCCGATCATCTCCAGGGTGGTGAAACCCAGTGTGGAGAAAAATGCCTCGTTGGCGTCGACGATCTGCTGACGGTCCGCCGTACAAACCATGATCGGAACCGGCGTTAACTTGAATGTCTTGGCAAACCGGTCTTCGCTCTGACGCAGCGCCGTCTCGGCCTTGCGCCTGGCTTCAAGGTCAATGAACGAAAATAACATGCAGTCTTCTTCGTTCATGTCCAGAGGCTGTCCCGCGACAATGACCAGCTTGGTGCCACCCTCGGGCATTTTCAGCTCGGCCTGCATCTGAGGAATGGTCGCGCCAGCGTTCAGGCGCTCGATGGCAAGGTCTTTGCGCTCTGCATTTTCCAACACGTCGACCTCGTAGACAGAACGGCCGATCACGTTTTCCCTGGAATGCCCGGTCATTTCCAGAAAGCCCTGATTGACCTTGATGAAGCGCAGATCGCTCAGACGGCAGATGACAGCCGGGGCCGGGTTGGCGTTGAAGGTTTTTTCGAAACGCTGTTCGGCACTCGCCCATTCGGTGGCGTCGGCCATGATCAAAACCAGGGATTCCGGCTCGCCGCTGCTGTCTGCCAGGACCATGCTGCGTACGCGATGGACGCGGCTGCGATCTTCTTCGTCCCCGACTCGACTGACCTCCACGAGCACATCGCTGAATTCCTCACCGGCCGCCGCCCGGCTGATCGGGTACTGATCCGGATCCAGCGGATGGTTGTTGCGATAGCGCAGCGCAAAGCGTTCCCGGTAGGCGCTGCCGTCCGCACCCAGCTCACTCACTTCATCCACACCGTGCATCCGCAGCGCAGCTTCGTTGGCCCAGATGATGGTCTGATCGACCTCGACCAGAATGACCCCATCCGACAACCCGGAAATAATGTGCTGCAACTGACGACGGTTGGTTTCTCGGGCAAGCACGGCATCTGTCATGTCATCTCCTGGATCGGTGGGCGAATGCTGTCCCTCGACCGTCGGGGCACAGCAAACCATCGGACTCGCCAGTGCAAGCTTAGTGCAGCGCCGCCCGGAAACGTCGGTGCGAATGCACCAGTGCAACCCGTGCAAATGCGTCATCACACGCCTACCCGCCCTGCGCAGACTGATACCACGTACCCCGTCGCACAAGACGAGACGAATTGAGCCGCCTTGATGACGGTTCGTATCACGCACGCAGGTCGTGCGCTGCCATTGCACAAGAGGAATCGCTTATGACTTCGACATACGCTGCCCCCGCTACCCTTCATGCGGCATCCCCGTTCAGGGTTTCGTGGAGCTCAGTCTTCGCGGGGGCGTCCATTACCCTGATCACCTACCTGGTACTGAGCGTACTCGGGACCGCCATCGGCGCAGGCGCGATCAATCCGCTGGCGCAGGGCAATCCGCTGCAAGGGTTCGGAACCGGAGCAGGTGTATGGCTGTTCGTGAGCACATTGGTCGCCATCGGTGTCGGTGCCTGGGTCTCGGGCCGTACGGCGCCGGATCGCGGCGGTCTGCACGGTCTGCTGAGCTGGACCATCAGCACCCTGCTCACCACCTGGCTGCTGGCATCGCTCGCGGGCTCATTGATGGGAACCGCTGGCAACATCGCGGGCAAGGGACTTTCACTGGCTGCCGATGGCGTGGCCGCCGCAGCGCCCGGGGTTGGGCAGACGATCAAGCAACAGCTGGACAAGAACGGCATCAGCCTGGATTGGGACAGCCTGAAATCAGAACTGGACACCACGCTCAAGCAGTCCGGCAAGCAGGCGCTTGACCCCGCCACACTCGATCAGAAGGCCGACGCTGCCGGGGAAGATGGCAAGCAGGCGGCAACTCAAGCGTCCACTGATCCGACGCAAGCCGGCGATCAGCTAAAGCAGTGGTTCGAGCGGATTCAGAAAGCGGGCGAGCCTGCCCTCAATGCAGCGGACAAAGAAGCGCTGGTCAACATCGTTGCGGCCCGTACCGGTAAAAGCACGGCTGAAGCCCAGCAGATCGTGGACAACTATGCCCGTGCCTATCAAGAGGCTGCCGCCAAAGTGAACCAGCTCAAACAGCAGGCTGAGCAACAGGCACGCGAGGCTGCGGATGTTGCGGCCAAACAGGTCTCCAAGGCGGCCTGGGGTACGTTCTTCATGCTGCTGCTGGGTGGCGCGGTGAGCTTCTTCAGCGCGCGTTACGCGCTTCGTTCGCGCCCACAATTGCTGGTCGCTACTGACTGACCGATCCCCCCTTACACACGCGCTCAGTCCGGTACGAATCTTTTCGTACCGGACTTCGTGATTTCAGGAGAGGCCCATTAATACGCTGGGGCTACATGACGGCAAGCGCCCTGCGCGGCGGTAATCAGGTCATAAAGGATAGATGGCGGCACGGCTCGGGATCTCACTTGCCAGGCACAGGTTTGCCTTTTTCGGAGACCGCACCAAAGGAAAGCAGCCGTTACCGACAGACGCCGTCAGCTTGACCCAGGCGGTATGCCGTCTTTGTTGAAGTCTTTCAGACGTTCTCTCTCCTGTTCGGTCGAGTGGGCAGGAACATCCTCTTTAGGCGCCTCTTTTTTTCTTCGGTCATGGTCACGTCCTCTGATGGGTATCTGATTTGGGCATCTGACTGACCAAACGGTTCAGGCGAATATCCTTCAAGGCGGTGCTGATCGCGCCGGGCCAGTCAGGATTCGCGGCCAGGAGGCCCTTGATCGGTCCGCCCTCCTCGGCCGGCGGGTCGTCACGCCACTGAAACGCAACCCCTTTCTACCGGACGCAATCGCTTGACGAGGTAAACGTTCCTGCCGATCAACCGACCATCGTCCCGTCGATCAGCGTCATGCAAGTCCAAGTGATCGAAATCAATCGCCGCCTGTCCCAGTAGAACCCGCTTCATCAAAGCGGTGGAAAAGGTTCTAATGCCTGCTTCCGGGACTCTGCAAATCACCGGGAAGCATCATGAGGTACGCATTCCTATCGCCTACGGAGCAGCACGCATGACCCAGCGCATCCCCACCTCTGAGTTCAAGTCTGTTGGATGCGCTGAATGCCGCAATGCTGACGGACTGGGCTTTGACTTCACCATGGCTTTTCAGCCGATCTTCAATGTCAAAACCGGCGCCGCCTACGCTTACGAGGCGTTGGTGCGCGGGATCAACGGAGAATCGGCTGCCAGCATTCTGGGTCGCGTGAACGACAGCAACCGTTATCGGTTCGACCAGTCTTGCCGGGTCAAGGCCATTGAGCTGGCCGCAGGACTCGGACTGTTGGCGATCCCTGACTGCAAGCTCAGTATCAACTTTTTACCCAATGCGGTTTACAGGGCCGAGACCTGTGTTCGCGCAACGCTGGAAGCCGCTCGCCTTTTTGAGTTTCCGGTCGGGCGCCTGATGTTTGAAGTCACCGAAGGTGAGCGTGTGGACGATCCGCAACACCTGAAAGCGATTTTCGAGGAGTACCAGCGTCAAGGCTTTACAACGGCCATCGATGACTTCGGGTCCGGCTATTCCGGACTTAATTTTCTGGCGATGTTCCAACCGAACGTCTTGAAAATCGACATGGCGCTGACGCGCGGCATCGATCGGGATCCTGCACGCCAGGCGATCCTGGAAGGCATCGTTCTGGTGGCCGACCGACTGAACATTACGGTGATCGCCGAGGGAATTGAAACGCAGGATGAATGCGAAACCCTGTTGCAGATGGGCGTCGAGTTGATGCAGGGCTATCTCTTCGCCCGGCCAACGATCGGAAGACTGGTGGGGATGTCGCCGTATCCGCAACCGTAAAACGGGTCACCCGCTGCCGGAAAGTCCCCTGATCACGCCCCGTTTCTGCATCACGTACCGAATTCCAGGAGTTCGCCATGCCATCCATTGATCTGAATTTGCTGGGTGGACGTTATTCCCCCGTGGCGCTCATCGAGCGTGAGAGAAAGGTCCTGGGACAGATCGCCGCCGGCATGCCGCTTGCGCAAGTGCTCAATGATCTGCTGCTCGCCATTGAAGCGCAAAGTCGCGATATGAAAGCGTCGGTGCTGTTGCTGAGCAAAGACGGTCAGTACATGCTTCACGGCGCAGCCCCCAGTCTGCCTGCCCCCTACAACGAAGCCATCCACGGCATCGCCATCGGCGAGGGCATCGGCTCATGCGGTACCGCCGCTGCGCGTGGTGCTGCCGTTTATGTCGACGATATCGTCACCAGCCCGCTGTGGCGGGGATACGCGGACCTCGCGACTGCTCATGGGCTGCGGGCGTGCTGGTCCACGCCATTAAAGGCAGCGGACGGGAAGACGCTTGGCACCTTCGCCGCTTACTACGGCGAACCCCGCACGCCAACCGACGCCGATATTGAAGCCATCGCCGTCATCGCCCAGACCGCTGCGCTCGCCATTGAACGGCATCGCTCGGATCAGCGACTGCGCCAGAGCCAGGACGAGCTGCGCGATCTCAACAACTACCTTGAGCGCAAGGTCAATGAGCGGGCCACAGAGCGAAGCCGTACCTGGCTGCTCAGCAATGACCTGCTGTCCGTCATCAATGCCCACGGAATCATCGAGGCATCCAACCCTGCCTGGACGATCGCACTGGGGTGGTCGCCAGAAGAGTTGCACACGACATTTCTGTCCTTCGTCCATCCGGACGATGTGCCTGACAGTGAGGCTGTATTCAGCCAGGCGGCACAAGGCCGCCCGGTTTCTCGTTTTGAGAATCGCATCCGTCATCGCAACGGAAAGTACCGCTGGGTGGCGTGGGTGGCGGTGCTCGAGGACGGGAAGATTTATTGCAGCGGACGCGACATCACCCGCGAAAAAGATCAGGCGAACAATCTGGCGATCCGCACCCGTGAGCGTGACCGGGCATGGGGACTTTCTCAGGAACTTCTGGTCATTGCCTCGCCCAACGGCACGCTGGATGAAGTCAACGGGCGCTGGACCGAACAGTTGGGGTGGTCTGAAAGCGAGCTGGTCGGTACCACGTTTCCGGACTACACACACCCGGACGACCTGGCGGGCGCACTGGCCGCATTCACCACCATATTCGAGACACCGCTGACCGTTCCCTATGAGTACCGACTGCGCCATAAGGACGGTTCGTACAAATGGTTCAGCTGGACAGGGACCTTCGAGGACGGCCGGGTGTACGCCGCAGGGCGGCACGTGACCAAGGAAAGAGAACAGGCAGAGGCCCTGCGCCAGTCCCAGAAGATGGAAGCCTTCGGGCAACTCACCGGCGGCGTCGCCCATGACTTCAACAATCTGCTGACGGTGATCCGGTCTTCCACCGATCTGTTGATGCGGCCGAAACTGACCGAAGAGCGGCGGCTGCGGTACGTGACCGCCATTTCAGAAACGGTTGATCGCGCCGCCCGGCTCACCGGGCAGTTGCTCGCCTTCGCGCGCAGACAAGCCCTTCAACCCGAAGTCTTTAGCGCCTGTGAAAACGTCGATGCGATCAGTGGGATGATGAGAACACTGAGCGGCTCGCGAATCGAAACGGTTATCCAGCTCGCTGAGCGCCCTTGCTGCGTGAACGCCGATCAAAGCCAGTTTGATACCGCGCTGGTCAACATGGTCGCCAACGCCCGGGATGCAATGAAGGGGGAAGGCAGGCTTACCATCACCGTGCGACCCGTGGAGTCGGTGCCCTCCATCCGGCTTCATCCCCCCTCGAGCGGGTCATTCGTTGCCATCTCGATCTCGGACACCGGCGCGGGCATACCGGCGACGGAGCTTGAGCACATTTTCGAACCGTTCTTCACCACCAAAAACGTCGGTGAAGGGACGGGACTGGGTCTGAGTCAGGTGTTTGGCTTCGCCAAACAGTCGGGTGGCGAGATTGCAGTGACCAGTGAGGTAGGAAAAGGCACCACGTTCACCCTTTATCTTCCGCGAGTCAGTGAAGACGGCTGGCGCTCAAAACCGACGTTCCCGGATACGCCCCTGGAAGAGGGTCACGGCACCTGCGTACTGGTCGTCGAAGACAACCGCGATGTCGGCATCTCCGCGGTGCAGGCATTGACCGAGCTAGGCTACAAGACTGTGCTCAGCACCAGTGTTCATGAGGCCATGACCGAACTTGAGTGCGCCACCCAACCGTTCGACGTGGTTTTTTCCGACGTCGTCATGCCCGGTATGACGGGAATCGAATTTGCTTACGAACTGCAGACGCGTTACCCGGAGCTCCCGGTGGTGCTGACGTCCGGCTACAGCCATGTACTCGCTGACAAAGGCTGCGATGGCTTCGAACTGCTGCACAAACCCTATTCCCTGGACCAGTTGTCCAGGGCGTTGAGAAAGGTAGTCAGAAAATGAAGCGTGTTTCCAGCAAACGTCAGCTCCCCTGCATCACCTGCTGTCGTCTTTCGCTTCCTCGCTGAGCTCGACGACAAGCTTTGCAGCGTCTACCTCGTTTTCCCGGCAATGGGTGCTGCCGTCGACGTCGGTCACTTTAAAGATCGTCTGATCTTCGCCGCGACGTAACGCTTCGGGCACTTCAATCCCTTCCAGCTTCTTCACAGTAACGGCCATGAGCATTCTCCGTATTGCCCGTATGCCGCTGGCATACCGGGTCTGAATGTAAAACTCGGATCTCAACGGCGTACCGCCGTTCACTTTTTCGTCTGGTTGCCGGACGGGTAATCGGGGGACTTCGACACATGGTGAGGGCGACAATCGCAGCCGTCATTTTTCCCTCAAAAAAAATTGAACCATTCTGATGGCGATCTGCCCTACCCCAAGGCGCGGCGTCGCCCGCATCCCCAACCTCATCAAGATATAGCCTCATGAAAAATATGAAAAAGATCCTGATCGCTGCATTGTGTCTGTCCGGTTTCACGCTGAATGCACACGCTGCCGATATCTCCGGCGCGCTGGGTGCCACCAGCCAGGGGGGACTCACCGCCCGAGTGGGCCTGGGTTTCGATTGGGACAAAAGCTGGATGGAAAGCTCGACAGGCAAACTGACGGGTTATTGGGATCTGGGGTACACCTATTGGGAGGCCGGCGATGAAGCAGGTGGCCGTCATTCCCTGTCCTTCGCCCCCGTGTTCGTTTACGAATTCGGAAGCGGTCACATCAAGCCGTACGTGGAAGCCGGGATTGGCGTAGCGATGTTTTCGGGCACGACGGCGGGCGATCAAAAATTCGGTTCGGCCTTTAACTTCGAAGACCGCCTTGGCGCTGGCATCAAGATTGGCGACACGCAAAAGGTAGGGCTGCGGGTCACCCATTACTCCAACGCAGGCATCAAGGAACCGAACGACGGCATCGAGTCCTACGCGCTGGTCTACAGCCACTCGATCTGACACGAAAGCGTGAGCCGATAAACATCAGGGTTATCGAAACAGGGTGGCGGCTCTCCCGGATGCCACCCTTGTGGAGCGTTTGCGTAACGGTGATCCGAGTTGCGGAACCAACATTTTCAGCGTTGTGTCAGAACTTTAACTATCCGTTTGACGAGCAAAGATATGACCGAGTGGTACAGCAAATCATTGGGACACGGGGCATCGGTCTACCATCGTTTGAAAATCCTGGACGAGCTACGGTTGTTGCTGTGCCCTGTCGACGAATGCCCTTATCGTCTGATGCTTGATGCTGCCACCGCCGAAACGTTCGTCTATTTCCCGGCTGAGCAGGCCGAGATTGCGCTGGCCTTCGGTGCGCTGGCCTGCCCTCCTCCGGATGAAAACGCAGACCGCCTTGTCGACCTGCAATACCGCCCTGTGATCATCACTGACAACACCCGCGAACTGCTGCAACCAACGCCGCTAAGCCCCTCTTAAACACGCCGACGACTCCATCCGTTCGACCAGTCGCGCCTCGAAAAGATGGCTGGCGGACGTCCGCGCTTTGGATAGAATAGCTGTCCGCAACAACCAGCAGCATCAGCCCCACCCCGTACACCTGTCGTGTTGCTGGCTGAATCAGTAGAGGACTGAGACGTGGAACAGTTAAAACGCCTGAAAAGCGGCATCGAGGGCCTTGATACCCTGTTGAAGGGCGGATTGGTGGCAGGGGCTTCCTACATCGTTCAAGGTCGCCCTGGCTCAGGAAAAACGATTCTTGCGAATCAGATCGGCTTCAACCATGTGCGCAGCGGTGCGAATGTCCTCTTCGCCACCTTGCTCGCAGAGCCTCACGATCGGCTTTTCCAGTTTCTGTCGACGCTCAGCTTTTTCGACAAAAGTCAGATCGGGGGAAAAATCCAGTTCGTCAGCGCGTTTGACACCCTGGAAAACGAAGGTCTGGATGAAGTGGTCAAGCTGCTGCGTCGGGAAATCAGCCGGCAGAAGTCCACGCTGATGATCCTGGACGGCCTCTTGAATGCCCGATCACAAGCCGAATTGCCTATCGATACCAAGAAGTTCATTTCCGAACTTCAAGGCCACGCCGCCTTTGCCGGCTGCACGGTCATCTTCCTGACAAGCTCGCAACTGGACGATGGCAGCCCCGAGCACACCATGGTCGATGGCGTCATCGAAATGGGTGAAGAGGCCTTTGGCCCCAGAACCGTTCGCCGCATGCGGCTTCGCAAAACCCGCGGCAGTGGTTCGCTACCAGGCGCCCACGAGTTTGAAATCACAGACAACGGGATCGATGTGTATCCCCGACTCGAAAGCGTACTGAGCTGCGCCTCGGTGGTTGACCTCACGTCAATCACACCGGTCAGCAGCGGCATCGACTCGCTGGACCCACAGATCGGCGGAGGCCTCGTAGGCTCCTCGGTGACCTTGCTGACAGGCCCGTCCGGGGCAGGGAAAACCTCCATCGGGCTACATTTTTTAAGCAAATGTACGCCGGAGGAGCCTGGGCTGTTATTTGGGTTCTTCGAGTCGCCACAGCGGCTCAGGGTCAAGGCCAACGCGTTCGGTTTCGACCTTGAGGCCATGCAGAACAGCGGGGCCTTGCACGTCATATGGAACCCCACCACGCCGGGCCTGATCGACAAGCTGGGCTACGACTTGCTCAAGGTTGTCCAGGAGAGAGGAATCAAGCGGGTTTTCATCGACAGCCTCAGCGGGATGGGCCGGGTCGCGGCGGACAAAAGCCGAATCCATGACCTGCTTGCCGCACTGATGGCGGAGCTGCGCACCCGGGGGGTCACGACCATGGCGTCGTGGGAAACTCAAACGCTGCTGGGCAGCGAGATCGATGCACCCGCTTCGGATCTCTCCAGCATCGTGGACAATCTGCTCCTCATCCGATTCGCACGAAAAGGTTCTGAACTTAAACGCGAGCTTTTTATTCTGAAAATCAGGGACAGTGCCTACGACCCTTCTTTGCTGGAGGTGGCTATAGGTGATTTCGGGGTAGCCGTGAATAAGGTCTGACTCATGCACATGTCAAGAACAACCCAGCGAGTCTGGCTTGCGCGTCCAGGCGCATTTGACAGGCTCCGACGAGCGCACCAGTCATGACGACCATTCTCATCGTCGATGACGAGTACCTGATCGCCGACATTTTAAGCTTTGCGCTCGAGGACGAGGGATACATGACCGTCACCGCAGGGAGCGGAAAGAAAGCGCTGGAGATTCTGGACAGGGAGCGCCCGGACCTGATCATTACTGACTTCATGATGCCTGGCATGACCGGTATCGAGTTTGCGGACGCGGTGAGAAGCAAGGAGCTTCATGCTTCCACGCCGATCATGCTCATGAGCGGAGCGCAAGCCTATCTCGGGGTGGCGCGCCCGGATCTCTTCATCGAGGTTCTGGATAAGCCATTCGATATCGACACAGTGGTCGAAAAGATCAAAGCACTGGTGGCCAGCACCTGATCGGCCTTTTCTACCTGGCGCTTACGCAATAAGGATGTTTAACAGCGTCGTGTCAGGCATCCGCGGCACTGCAGGATCAGGCCGTCAACAGCGTCTCCTCCCGTCCAGGCCGCGCCGATCCTACCGTCGGCGCCTGCATGGGGTCAGGACGAAGCCCCTGACCCCATGCAGGCCCTTGGCATCAAAACGTCACACTGGCCGTGATTCGGGCGGTTCTCAACGCACCCTCTTCCACCTGAAGCGTGCTGCTGCCCGTGGTCGACGGGTAGTACTCCTTGTTGAACAAGTTGTCGACGTTCAGTTGCAGGCTGGTTTTGTAGTCGTGCACCGGCAGGTCCCAACGGACAAATGCATCCGCGACGGTATAGCTGTCGAGCCAGAAACTGTTGGCATCGTCCCCCGGACGCTGACCGACGTAGCGAGCACCGCCGCCGACGTGCCATTTGCCCGTGTCAGCCGGCAGCGCGAGATGGTGAGTCAGGTACAGGCTGGCGGTGTGCATGGGCGCATTGGGCAGCCGATTGCTTTCCTGCTCGGGCGACTCTTCGTTCTTCAACACCTCCGTATGGTCGTACGCATAGGTGCCGATCAGGCTCCAGTTCTCGGCGATCTCACCGGTCACATCCAGCTCGACGCCACGCGAACGCGCTTTACCCACCGCTTCGTCAATGCTGTCACCATTGCTTTGTAGCACGCTGTTCACAAGGTTCTTTTTGACGATGTCATACAGCGCCAGATTCACGTTGAGTCGCTCGACCGGCGTGTATTTAATCCCCGCCTCGTAGCTGCGTCCTTCGGTGGGTTTGAAGCTGTTGCCTGCATCATCAGCATCGTTGGGCACGAATGAACGGCTGTAGTTGGCGTACAACGCCACCGTTTCCGTCGGTTGATAGACAATCCCGCCAAAAGGAATGAATTTATCCCCGTTGGAATCTGCACCAGGCGCATAGGCTCTGCCCAGCCCTTGATCGCTGTACTGGTCCCAGTGTTCCTGACGACCGCCAAACACCAGAATCCAGCGATCGTTGAGGTGCCAGTTGTCCTTGAAGTACACCGAGGTCGTCACGAGGTTGTTCCGCGCATTGCTCTGCGCGGCGCTGACGGTCGCAGGTTCGGCAAGGTTGCCGTAGACGGGATTCTGAATGTTGAGGTTGCCGGCCGGGGTGCTGCTATTGCGGTAGGTTTTGCCACGGTATTTATCCAGCGACTCGTTGTCCGCACCGACCGTGATCTCATGCCGTTGACCGAAGATCTGCTGGTCGCCCAGAAAATCCAGCGCGGTATAGCGGCTTTCGTAATCGTAATGGCCGCCGTTGGCGATCCGCCGCAACGTGTTGCCGTTCAATGTGCTGGGCTGCGCGATGGCGAGGCTGTAGCGGTCCTCGGTCCAGCCATAGGTCAGGCGGCTGCGCCAGTCGTCGTTGAGCTGATACTCGAACTTGGCGGTCGTGCTCTGGCTGATCCCCTCGGACTTCGCCCACCGCTCATCCAGTCGATCGCGGTAGCTGATGTTCGCCGGGTGTCCATTGACAAACACCGTTCCGCGATCAAAGGGGCTGGCGTAGTCGTTGTAGGTGTAGGCCAGCGAGAAACTCGCGCGCTCACCCACCCAGGTCACCGACGGCGCAATCAGCGTATGCTCGTCCACGCCGTAATTACGCCAGTAGTCTTCGTGGCTGCGCTCGGCGATCAGGCGATAGGCCAGTCCGGTATCGCCCATCGGGCCGGTCGTGTCGACGCCAAACGTCCCGCCTCCCTCGCTGTAGCCCGATCCGGTCAGCGTCGTGCTGCGGGTGAACTGCGGCTGTTTACTGATCACGTTAATCAGCCCGCCAGGCTCAAGCGCGCCGTACATCAGCGACGCGGGCCCCTTCAGCACTTCCACATGGTCGGTGGTGGCGCCCAGGTTATGGCCGATGGCCGAACGGACGCCGTCACGCAAGATGGAGTTATCGTCGTTGCTGCCGAAACCGCGCTTGACCACCGCATCCTTGCTACCGCCCAGGGTGTTGGTCTGCGTGACACCGCTGACAAAACGCATCGCATCGTTGAGGTCTTTCACCTGATAGTCATTGAGCGTTTGCGCAGTAACGGTGTTGACGGTCTGTGCTTCGTCGCGGTTCTGAGTCGTTCCTCTGCTCGCGGTACTGCTGTCGGTCCGGGTGTAGCTGCTGGAGTCGCCACTGGCGTCATAGGTGGACTCAATGGTGCTGGCCGGAAGCTCGGTCACCGGTTGGTCCGCCATCGCCAGACACGGCAGTGCAGAACACAGAAGGAGTGAAGCATTGGTGCGGTTGAGCAGCATGACCACGTAAGTGACTCCGTAGAGAATAGCAAAAGAGAATTATTCCTATCTCACCTTACACGGGTCGAAACGCCATTTACCTCACCGGTTTCCAAAAATATTTTTTGCGTCGATGAAACGCGACGACACCGGCCTGACATCTATGTCGCAGGTACAGTGGCGGTCCACCCTTGCCGCTCGCACGCGGGTGACCCCCTACCCGTTGCCGCTCCAGAACACAGGGTCCGGCTGCCCGCCCAGGCTGGACCGGCCGGATACCCTCTTCTACCGGCCGCTGTTACCCTGTCGGAACTATCGCTTCGCAACCGACTCGCATAGCCATCCACCCTGCCTCTCATGGACTTGAGTCCCTATGATCCAGCCCCCCGCGACGGACAGTCTGTCGTTCCTGCCTCCGAGTAAACTTGGCGAGCTGATTCGTCATCACGACTGGTCCTCCAGTGGTTTGGGCGCCCCCGCCCTCTGGCCTCAGAGCCTTAAATCGGTCACCTCGATGCTATTGGCGTCACCAGTGCCCATCGTGCTGTTGTGGGGCGTCAAGGGCATCATGATTTACAACGACGCCTATTCCATCTTCGCCGGGGAGCGTCATCCGCGTTTATTGGGTTCTGAAGTCCGCAAAGGCTGGGCGGAGGTTGCCGAGTTCAATGATCAGGTCATGCGCGTCGGCCTGGCTGGCCAGACCCTGGCCTACAAAGACCAGGAGCTGACGCTGTATCGCCACGGGCACGCAGAGCAGGTCTGGATGGACCTGGATTACTCACCCGTTTATGACGAAAGTGGTACGCCCGGCGGCGTGATTGCCATCGTCGTGGAAACCACGTCGCGGGTCCTGGTACGCCGCAACCTGCAACAGAGCGAACAGCGCTTGCGCGCGCTGGTCAACGCGACGGCGGACGTGGTTTATCGAGTCTCGCCAGACTGGCGCACCCTCCGTCAACTCGAAGGCAAAGGTTTTCTTAAAGACGCCATGCCATCGAACCTCAGCTGGCTGGACACCTACGTTCCCCCTCAGCACCAGCCTGAGGTGAATCGGGCTATCGCAGAAGCCATCCGCCATAAAACCACTTTCACCCTCGAGCACCCGGTCATACGCGCCGATGAAACGCTGGGGTGGGTGCTTTCGCGCGCCGTGCCCCTGTTTGACGAGCACGGCGAAATCATCGAATGGTTCGGCACGGCAACAGACGTCACCAGCCGCAGGGAAGCGGAAGAAGCGTTGCGGGCCAATGAGCGGCGCCTCCATTTTCTGGATGCACTGGGGAAGGAAACTGCCCGCAGCAACGATGCCGACGTCATCATGGCGACCACCACGCGGATGTTGGGCGAGCATCTGGAGATCGCGGTCTGCGCCTATGCCGACATGGAGTCGGACCAGGACAGTTTCACGATTCGCGGCGACTGGCATGCCCCCGGCTCGGCCAGCATCGTCGGGCACTATCGCTTGGCCGACTTCGGCAAACTGGCGATGCACAACCTGCATTCGGGTATGCCGCTTATCCTGAACGACAACGCCAATGAACTGGAGCCCGCCGAGGCTCAGGCGTTTCTGAGTATCGGGCTGGCCGCCACCATCTGTATGCCATTGGTAAAAGACGGCCGACTCACCGCGTTGATGGCGATTCATGACCGGGTTCCCCGCTGCTGGACTCCGCGCGAACTGTCACTGCTGACTGAAGTGGCCGAGCGGTCCTGGGCCCATATCGAGCGGGTACGCGCCGAGTCAAGACGCCGGGACAGCGAGGAGCGCTTTCGCCTCGACCTGGAGGCGCGGGTGCTTGAACGCACCGAGGCCTTGCGCCAGAGCGAAGCCGCCATCCGCCGCACCGAACAGGCCTTGCATCAATCGCAGAAGATGGAAGCATTGGGCAATCTCACCGGCGGCATCGCCCATGACTTCAACAACCTGTTGATGGCCGTGATTGGCAGCCTGGAGCTGTTGCGCCGGCGAATGCCTCCCACGCCGCAACTCCTGCAATTGGTCGATAACGCGCGAACCGGCGCCGAACGGGGTGCCACGCTGATTGCTCGAATGCTGGCGTTCGCGCGCCGCCAGGAACTGCGGGCCGAGGCCGTCGAACTCGGGGAATTGATCACGGGGATGAGCGAACTCTTGCAGCGCTCGCTCGGTCCCACCATCGAACTGCAGATTACACCCGCGCCAGCCTTGGTCTGGGTCCTCACCGATCCCAATCAACTGGAAGCGGCGTTGCTGAACCTGGCCGTCAACGCACGCGACGCCATGGATGGCCAGGGGCATATCAGGATCGAAGCCAGCCTGCGGACCGTGCAGGTAGCCGACGCACAGCTCCGCCCTGGCGAATACGGGTGCCTTTGCGTCATAGACGACGGCCGAGGAATGGACGAAGAAACGCTCAAGCGTGCGACGGAGCCCTTCTTCACGACCAAGGGCATCGGTGAAGGCACTGGCCTGGGCTTGTCCATGGTGCACGGACTGGTTCAGCAATCGGGCGGAGCCTTGCGGCTGTCCAGCAATCCGGGTATCGGAACGACCGCCGAACTCTGGTTGCCGGCGACCACGGCACCCGAGCAGCTTCTGGACAGCAGCGTGCAACACCCGGTGCGGGACCTCGCTCACTCGGCCGTTTGGGACATACTGGCCGTGGACGACGATGAGCTGGTGCGACTCAGCACCGTGGAGATGCTCAAGGACATGGGGCATCGCGTGCAGGCCGCGAGTTCAGCGCGTGAAGCCCTGATCTGGCTGGACCGGCAACGATTCGACATGATGATTTCCGACCACGCCATGCCACACATGACCGGTACGCAACTGGCGACATTGGTGCGTGAGCGCTGGCCGCAGATGCCGCTGATTCTGGTGTCGGGGTACGCCGATACAGTGACCGGTCTTCCCTCGGAAATCCCTTGCCTGGCCAAGCCATTCTCTCAAGCGCAACTGATGGAGGTGATGAGCGCCGTCGGGGCGAAACCGGCCCCTCATTCCGACACCTCCAAGCCCTCACACTAGGTCGGCTTAGCCCTGGCCGCCGTTCGATGGCAAACTTCCTCCAATTTGATTCTTTCGGAGACCACCATGCTTCGTGCATTTGAGCGATGGCTCGACCCCTTCCCACCCGACGAAGTACCGCCGCCTCCCGACGGACTGGCGCGGTTCCTGTGGGCCTGTACGCGTGGCGCGCGGGGCTACATCCTTGCCCTCGCGCTGCTCAGCGCTGCCGTCTCGATCTACGAGGCGTGGCTGTTTTCTTTCCTCGGCCAGGTCGTGGACTTGCTCTCGAGCTGGAAGACCGGCGGCGGGGTGACGGATCAGGAACGTCACGTGTTGTGGGGCATCGGCATTGTGTTGTTGACCAGTATCGGGCTGGTGGCGTTGCGCACGATGGTCCAGCACCAGATATTGGCGATCAACCTGCCGTTGCGTCTGCGCTGGGATTTTCATCGCCTGATGTTGCGGCAGAGTCTTTCATTCTTTTCCGATGAATTCTCCGGCCGCGTGACCACCAAAGTGATGCAGACGGCGCTGGCCGTGCGTGAAGTGCTGTTCACCCTCATCGAGATCGCGCCCGGGATCGGAGTGTATTTCATCGCGATCATCGCACTGGCCGGTGGCTTCGCGCTGAAACTGATGCTTCCGTTCATGGCCTGGGTCGCCTTGTTCGGGCTGGCCATGTGGTACTTCGTGCCGCGCCTGGGGAAAGTCGGGCAGGAACAGGCCAACGCGCGGTCGTCGATGACCGGACGAATCTCGGACGCCTATACCAACATCACCACCGTCAAACTGTTCTCCCATTCCAAACGTGAAGCGCACTTCGCGCGTGCGGCGATGGAGGACTTCAAGCAGACAGGCTTCCGGCAGATGCGCCTGGTGAGCCAGTTCGAGATCGTCAATCAGGCGCTGGTGGTCGGATTGATCCTGGCGGCAGGCGGCTATGCGCTGTGGCTGTGGCACCAGGACGAAGTCGGCGCAGGGGCCGTCGCGGCGATTACCGCGATGGCACTGCGCATCAACGGCATGTCGCACTGGATCATGTGGCAAATGACTTCGCTGTTCGAAAACATCGGCACGGTCCAGGACGGCATGGCGACCTTGACCCGCGGCCCCAAGGTCCAGGATGCCCCGGACGCAGGCGTGCTGGTGACCTCCGGCGGTGCCGTGACCTTCGACAACGTGAGCTTCAACTACAATGGCGAGCGGCAAGTGCTCGACGGGTTGAGCCTGAATATCCGCGCAGGGGAAAAGATCGGTCTGGTGGGCCGCTCCGGCGCGGGCAAATCCACATTGATCAACCTGCTGCTGCGCTTCTACGACGTGGACAGCGGAGAAATCCGCATCGACGGGCAGAACATCGCGCACGTCACACAGGACAGCCTGCGCAGCGCCATCGGCATGGTCACTCAGGACACCTCTCTGCTGCACCGTTCCATTCGGGACAACATCGCCTACGGCCGGCCCGAGGCGACCGACGCGCAGATACACCGCGCGGCCGCCAACGCGCAAGCTGACGGGTTCATCCGCCAGCTCAGCGACAAGCAAGGTCACTCGGGGTACGACACCCTGGTGGGTGAGCGCGGTATCAAGCTCTCGGGCGGTCAGCGCCAGCGGGTCGCGATTGCCCGGGTCATGCTCAAAAATGCCCCGATCCTGCTGCTGGACGAGGCCACCAGCGCGCTGGACTCAGAAGTCGAAGTCGCCATTCAGGAAAGCCTGGATGAAATGATGGAAGGCAAAACCGTGATCGCCATCGCCCACCGGCTTTCAACGATTGCGGCCATGGACCGGCTCATCGTCATGGATAACGGCCGGATTATCGAACAGGGCACTCACAGTGAACTGCTTGCGAGAAACGGCATTTATGCACGGCTGTGGCAGCACCAGAGTGGCGGATTCCTGGGTGAGGACCAGGGCGTGGTCGAGGCTGGCGAACAAGCTTGAGTGGGGCGGGTCATCTGGGCGATCTGCTTCGATCGCCCATGGCTGCGCGACTGTCACGACCGACCCTCTGCGCAGGAAATTCGCCCCAGTGGCGCCGCGCTCTTCAAAAAAACCTCGGTGCCTTTTCTTATGTGAACGCGCTCAACCCAGCAGCTCGGTGATCCATCGCACCTCTCGCGTCAGTGTTTGAACATGGGTGTCGGGCACCTTCTGACGTGCGCGCGCGAGCTGATCGAGGGTCTTCTCTTTCTGTTTGAGTCTGCGCTGCCATTTGGCGAGAAATGCAGGACTGTGGGACTGCATCAGCAATGGCCCGAAATACAGCTCTTCGGCGGTGTAGGTCACCGGCCCGTCGCGCTCGGCGACGATGATCTCGTAGTCGAAACGATTTTCTCGCAGCACGTCTTCGAAGAGGATGCGGTAATCGTTTTCCATCAACCACTGACGCAGCGGTTGCTCGCCGCCATTGGGCTGCATGATCAGGCGTTCACGCCCCGTCAGATACGCCTTGCCGTCGTCAAGAATGTCGCGAATCGTTTCTCCGCCCATGCCGCAAAAGCTGATGGCCGTGATGCCGTCCCCGGGCTTGATTGCTTCGAGGCCGCTGGCCAGACGCACGGCCATTCGCGCCTGAAGCCCATTCTCACGCACGGTACGCTCGGCCGCGCGGAACGGCGTCAACGCCACCTCCCCCGCAACCGCATACTCGATTGCCCTGCGGCGCAACAGCGCGACCGGCAAGTAACCGTGATCCGAGCCGATATCCGCCAGGCGAGCCCCGGCCGGCACCTGCGCGGCGACGCGCTCCAGGCGCATGGACAATGTGTTTTCGTTCAACTGCCGCCCTTCCTCACCCTGAACCGCCGACGCCCTGGCCGACCCGGGGGCGATTCTGTCCGTCAATGGCAGGCAATTCAAATGTTTTGCGCAGCCATCTCTGAGCCCGACTCAGGCATATGCCTCGACGCAGCCACGGTGGGAGTCGCCGGGGGGTTACGAGGGCCGCGATGCGGTGGGTCATCGACTATCGATGCCACTGATCCACCGCATTCGCGAGCAAGCTCGCTCCCACAGGGTTTGTGTTCGGCGCAAATCTTCGGAACAACGTGATCGCTGTAGGAGACGTCCGAGGTTACGAGGGCCGCGAATGGAGTTCCCGAGATGGGGACGCCCGAAACTGACCTTGCCCTCCCCGACCTCATTTCACCAGCCGCACTTCCTTGGAAGGCCGATAACCGAAATAGGCGCTGTAGCACTTGCTGAAATGGCTGGGTGAGACGAAGCCACAGGCGACGAGAACTTCAACCTGAGAAAGCTCGGTGTGCTGCAGCAACCGCCGTGCCTCGGTGATGCGCAATTCCAGGTAATAACGCTGCGGCGTGGTACCCAATTGCTCCTTGAACAAGCGCTCAATCTGCCGGCGAGAACGTCCCGCGTACACCGCCAGTTGGTCCATTTCCAGTGGCTCTTCAAGGTTGGCGTCCATCAGCTTGACGACCTCTTTGAGCGGGGCACTGACCGAAATGTGTCGGCTCGGCTTGATACGCCGATAGCGTGATTCTTCGAACGACAGGATGTCTTCGATACCTTCGACCAGGGCTTTGTCGTGCAAGCCTTTGATCCATTCCAAAGCCATATGGTAAGCCCCGGAAGGACTGGACGCCGTGAGCCGGTTCCGGTCAACGACAAAAGGCTCGCTGGTCACATGGGTGACCTTCGATATCTCGGCGAGTGCAGGACGGTGCTCGGGATGAATGGCGCAGCGATAACCTTCGAGCAGGCCCGCTGCACCGAGAAACCAGGCGCCGTTCCATAACCCGGCGAGGGTGATGCCGAGGTCGGAGGCGGTGACCAGCAGATTGACCAGGTCCTCGCCGGCTTTGAGCTCCGTGCGGTAACCCCCACAGATCACCAGCAGATCAAGGTCTTTGAGCGCGGACAGCTCAAGGCGGGCGTCGGGCCGAATGACCAGTCCCAGATCGCTGATGACCTCGCCCTCCTGCAAACCGAAGGTTCTGGAAGAAAACAGCTTGGGACGCAGCAGATTGGCGGTAACGATCGTGTCCAGCGCCTGGGTGAACGCCGGGAGCGAAAAATGTTCGAGCAACAAAAAACCGGTCCGCGTATGTGGACAAGGCTGCCGCCGATGCTCGTCAAGATAGCGAAGGTTCTTGCCCTTCATGCCGCCGCTGAACTCTCTTCTCTCGCTCAACGTTCGCCCCGCCTGTTTTCCAATGATCGATTTTCATGAGTTTCTCCCCTTTACCCTTCCTGGCCCAAGTCCAGCTTGCCGAGCCGGCCCCGTTTCACCCGCTCCGGGCAAACCTGACATCCGTACGCAAGGGGTTAACGAGGTTATCTCAAAGCGATGGCAGGTAACAGGAAGGCTGTTAAACGTTGAGAGAAACAATATCAATCCTGGCCATGCCCGTGCCTGCCTGGCACAACGTCCAGCAACAACCCCGAACCCTGTGGGAGACGTCCGAGGTTACGAGGGCAGCGAATGCGGTCGCATTTACACATCCTGATGCAGGATTTGGAAACGGTCACTCGTTCTGCTCGCTAGCCTTTCGGGTTGACTTCTTAGACAGGACAGCAAGCGATGACTCTTCCCGCTGATTCCAGGCGATTGCGCATTGGCCGTTACTCCCAGACCGGCCAGGTTTATCTGGTGACGTCAGTCACCCTCAATCGTCAGCCACTCTTCCGGGACTGGATGACCGGCCGTCTGGTGGTAAATCAATTCCGGATAGCGCAACAGGATGGCAGGGCAAATTCCCTGGCCTGGGTCGTTATGCCGGATCACTTTCATTGGTTGATCGAGCTAGAGAAAGATGATCTTCCCTCTTTGGTACTCGCCGTCAAGTCACGCGCCGCGCGAGACATCAACACACATCTGGGTCGTTCAGGCCAAGTCTGGCAAAGAGGTTTTCATGATCGGGCCCTTCGAAAGGAGGAGGATCTGCTCGCCGCAGGGCGTTACATCATCACCAACCCGATTCGGGCCGGTTTAGTCAGACGCGTACATGACTATCCGTTGTGGGATGCGAAATGGATCTGAAAGCGTGGCGATATCGAATGGCAAACGAGCGCGGGTGCTACCGGACAAGCATTCGCCAGCAAGCCGGCTGCGACTGAGCCGACTCCCGATGCCATCACGCCACTGAGCTGAATCGACGGCTTTGGTCTGGCTTTCACCCCATCACACCGGATCGTCCGCCACTTCCACGCGATTACGCCCTGCGCGTTTGGCGTGGTACAGCGCGGTATCCGCCAATCCGTAGGCCGTGTCGAAACCGGTGCCTGCGGGGTTGGCGCTGACGCCGAAGCTGGCGGTGATGCTGCGGTAGACAGGGTCACCGAAAACATGCGTGGCGATGGCCTGGCGCATGGCTTCGGCCATCTTGATCCCTTCTTCGAGTTCGCCGCCGGGTATGAGCACGGTGAACTCTTCGCCGCCGACCCTGCCGATGGCGGCCCCCTCCCCCACGATCTGCCGCAGGCAGTCGACGATGCCTCGAATAACCGCATCGCCTGCAGGATGACCAAACTCATCGTTCACGTGCTTGAAGTGGTCGATGTCCAGAACGATCATCACCGCGCCCGTGTGCAACAACGCCCTTGTGGTCATGTCGATGATTGCGCCGCGGTTGAGCACGCCCGTGAGGGCATCGTGGGTCGCGCGGTATTCCAGCTGACGGGCCAGGGTCTGAAGCTGGGCGTTAAGCGCGTTCATCTCACGCTCGGCGCGGTCGCTGCGACCGATCAGGCGGCGGGTTTCACGCATCAGGCGCTCATAGTGCGCCGCCAGATCAGCCAAGGAGGTGCGGTAGACCTGCGCGTGGGCGTCAGGGAGCGCCAGAATCGACCGAACCTGCTCAAGCGCCTCGGCCTCGCTTTTGAACAAGTCTGGTGCCAGGTCGGGCGAGGTGCCTCGCGATGCGGCAGAAGCGGCCATGGTGATCACCCTGTTCACGTGGTTACTGGATGGTCATTGAAGATGATCGAAGTGAAGTCGGCCTTCAGTTCTTCGCCGAACTCGAAGATGGTCTCGTCCTCTTCTTCGTAGTACCAGTTCACTTCAATCCGGTTACCTGCCGCTGCCGACTGATCCAGCGCATCGAAAATGCTGAACAGCATCTTGGTGCTGGAGCTGTTGAAGTAGGCCAGTGCGATATTCGCCGTGATCGTCACGCCTTCTTTGGCGTCCAGAAATGCACGCAGCTGCTGCACGATCGGTGCGTAAAAAGCGGCAGCGTTTTCCGGGTAGGATTCGCCTTTCATCGACAGAAGGTGCTGGTCAAAACGAAAGTCGACTTCCGGCGAAGTGGCCGTTGCTTCGATGTAGAAGTTGTCCATGGCTAAGCGTCGCTCAATCAAATAGTGGCTTTAAGGCAAAACAGGGTCGTTTCGGGATCGTCCTGGCGCGGATGAAACCCGAACTCCAGCGGCGCGCAGGCGTCACGGGCCATGGTCAGGAAGCCCAGGCCAGCGCCTTTGCTGTCTACTGGCGTTTCGGCGCGCAGCGTGGCTTTGTAGGCGTGCTTGATTTCATCCAGCGACATGGTGCGTAGCGGCTCGAGCTTCTCGCGCAGTCGCGCGATGTCGGCCGTTGCAATGGGGTTGGCGCAGAGCATCAGATGCCGCTCGCCGTCGGTGCTGATGCAGACGGCGCCCTGCCGCAGTGCAGCGGCTTCGGCGACGGTCGCGCTCAAGGCGTCGGAGGAGTAATGAATGATGTTCTGCGAGAGCTCGACGAACGACGAAAACAGCTTGCGTCGCGTCGGCCCGCTGACGCCGGAGATTTCCAGCTGCAGCTTCATCACTTCCGCCATCGCCGAGATGATGTGATGCGAGAAATAGCCCATGTGATAGAAGATCACGTTTCTCTGTTGGGCCAGATCGAAAAACGTGCAGTCCTGCTGAGCGGTAGGTGAAGTGAACATCATCATTCCTGAATGCGGGCACAGAAAAGGGTCAAGTCGTCACGGCGTGTCTGTTCGCCCTGCCACACGGCAAGCGCCGCTTGCAGGGCTTCACAGATCGCGATCGATGGCTGGCTGCGGTGCGCAATAATCGTCTCGAAGGCTTTGCGCTTGCCAAATGCGATACGCTTCGGGCCGCCGATCTGATCGATCAACCCGTCGGTGGCGATGAACATCAGGCTTCCCGATTGCATCGGCACGCGACTCACCGACCATTGGTAATCGAAGTGGCTGTCGACGTACCCCACGCCCATGCGTTGACCGGCAAGGGTCTCAAGCTGTTCAGCGTCAGGATGCAAGACATGCAGCGCCATGCGCGCGCCCGCGAAGCTGAGCATCCGCGTGGCGTTATCGAACCAGAAAAACGCAGCGTCCAGACCGTCGTCGGATTCGGGGGTGCCATCCAGGCCGTTGACCTGCCCCAGTTGCTCCTTGACGCTGCGGTTGACCGCCGACAACAGGCTCGCAGGGTGACGCGGCCCCAGTTGCGCCAACGCCTGGGTCAGCGATGAGGACGCGATCAATGTCATGAACGCGCCGGGAACGCCGTGCCCCGTGCAGTCGGCGATGGCACCGAACCAGCCGTCGGCGTAGGCGCAAAAGTGATAGAAATCGCCGCCCACGACATCGCGCGGCTCCCACAGCAGCGCGGCATCGCCAAGGGTCGAACCCAGCGCCTCGCGGGACGCCCGCAGCATGGCACGCTGAATCACACTGGCGTATTCGATGCTCTGCATCATCTGGCGGTTTTTCTCCGCCTGCATGGCCGCGACCACCGCCATCAGCTCCAGACCGTTACCCAACCCGGCGAAACGCCCGTTGCGGGTGACGATGAAGCCGTCGGCCAGCGCCTTTTCACCGTATTCGACAGTCTTGAACGTCAGCGCCTCGATGCTCATCCCGGCATCGACGATCAGCGGTTCCTTGTCCATGAAAGCGATGCAGCTTTTCTTGTCGTAGAGCTCGCGATGAAACGGCTTGCTCATCTGCGACAGGAAGATATTGCGGTTGATCAACCCGATAGGTCGATCGCCCTCCAGTACGGCAAGGCACGCGCGCTCGCGGTGAGCGCTGAAAATTTCCATGACCCGATGGTTGGTGCTGTCCGATTCAATGCCGGGCACCTCATTGCACAGATCGCCCGCGCACCGATGATCCCGGGGCAACGTCGGTCGCATGAATGTGAAATGTTCCGCCTGCATGCCTGCACTACCACGCCAGACCAAAGCGCGGACAGTACCAACGTGATATTAAGATGATGTTACAGCGCGAGTCATTTGTTCCGTCGGGCCCTATCTGGCCCCGTGCCTCGCCCCATGCACTTGGTGTTAAATACACCACCCGGGTCGAACGCTCAGACCCTGCCGGACAGTTCAGCGAGACGGAACGCGATATGAAAAGCCTTTTTGAGACACGCAACTCCCCTCTTCCCCAGGCGTCGGCGGTGGCGGCATGATCGAAGTCACCGAAGTCTCCATCGCCCAATTGCGCGCTGCCCTGGCGTCCGGCGAAACCACCGCCGTTGAACTGGTCCAGGCGTATCTGGCGCGCATCGATGCCTATGACGGTCCGGACACCCCAACCCGCCTCAACGCGTTGGTGGTTCGAAACCCTGAAGCCCTCAAGGAAGCAGAAGCGTCCGACGCTCGCCGCGCGAAGGGCCAGACACTCGGCCCGCTCGACGGCATCCCGTACACCGCCAAAGACAGTTACCTGGTCAAAGGCCTCACCGCCGCGTCCGGCAGCCCTGCGTTCGCCGACCTGATTGCCTACCGCGATGCGTTCACCATTGAACGGCTGCGCGCTGCCGGTGCGATTTGCCTGGGCAAGACCAACATGCCGCCCATGGCCAACGGCGGTATGCAACGCGGGGTCTATGGCCGCGCCGAAAGTCCCTACAACGGCGATTACCTCACCGCACCCTTCGCCTCAGGTTCTTCGAACGGCGCCGGTACCGCGACGGCGGCCAGCTTCGCCGCGTTCGGTCTGGCTGAAGAAACCTGGTCAAGCGGTCGAGGCCCGGCCTCCAACAACGGTCTATGCGCATACACCCCATCACGCGGGGTGATTTCGGTGCGCGGCAACTGGCCGCTGACACCGACCATGGACGTCGTCGTGCCCTTTGCCCGCACCATGGCCGACCTGCTGGAAGTGCTGGACGTGGTGGTGGCGGACGATCCCGACACACGCGGCGACCTCTGGCGAATGCAACCCTGGGTGCCGATCCCCACGGTCGCGTCGGTGCGTCCGGCGTCTTACGCTGAACTCGCGGTGAATGCCGAGGCACTGGCCGGCAAGCGCCTGGGCATCCCGCGCATGTACATCAACGCCGATCCTGACGCAGGCACCAGCGAAGCGCCGGGCATCGGCGGCCCGACCGGCCAGCGCATCAACACCCGTCCCTCCGTCATCGCGCTGTGGCAAGAAGCTCGCCAGGCGCTCGAAGCAGCGGGCGCCGAAGTCATCGAATTGGATTTCCCGCTGGTGTCCAATTGCGAAGGCGATCGCCCGGGCGCGCCGACCGTATTCAATCGCGGCATCGTCTCCAAGGAATTCCTGCACCACGAATTGTGGGACCTGACGGCCTGGGCGTTCGATGACTTCCTGCAAGCCAACGGCGATCCAAAGCTCAATCGACTGGTCGATGTCGACGGTCCGAAGATTTTCCCCCACGACCCAGGCACCCTGCCTAACCGCGAAGGCGATCTGGCAGCGGGGATGGACGAGTACGTGCGCATGGCCGAGCGTGGCATCACGCCGTGGAACGAAATCGACACCCTGGCCGACGGCCTGCGGGGACTTGAGAAAACCCGGCGCATCGACCTGGAGGAATGGATGGATGCGCAGGGACTGGACGCCGTGCTGTTCCCGACCGTCGCAGACGTCGCGCCCGCGGATTCGGACGTAAATCCCGCGTCCGCCGACATCGCCTGGAGCAACGGTGTATGGGTTGCCAACGGCAACCTCGCCATCCGCCATCTCGGCGTGCCGACGGTCACGGTACCCATGGGCGTCCTGTCGGACATCGGCATGCCGGTCGGTCTCACGTTTGCCGGTCGCGCGTATGACGACTCGGCGCTGCTGCGTCTGGCCGCTGCGTTTGAATCAACCGGGTCGAAGCGCATGATTCCGCCGCGCACGCCTGCCCTCGTTTCCGCCACATCGTAGAGAGAACCCACCATGCTTTTACACCTGTCGACGTGGCGCGAGATCGAAGCGTTTCTGACCCGTAGCCGCACCATCGTCGTGCCCATCGGTTCGAATGAACAACATGGCCCGACCGGGCTGTTGGGCACGGACTGGATGTGCCCGCAGATCATCGCCGAAGAAGCGCAGAAAAACGCCGATATCCTGATCGCGCCGACGTTCAACATCGGCATGGCGCAGCATCACCTCGGTTTTCCGGGCACGATTTCGTTGCGCCCTTCGACCTTCATCGCCGCCATTGGCGATTGGGTTCGCTCCCTGGCCGGGCACGGGTTCGAGAAGATCCTGTTCCTCAATGGCCACGGCGGCAACGTGGCCTCCATTGAAGCCGCCTTTTCCGAGCTGTACGCCGAATCCAGCTTCGCCAGACGGCCGGCGGGATTCGCGTTGAAGCTGTGTAATTGGTGGGATCTGGAGGGCGTCGGCCAACTGGCCCACGAGCAGTTTCCGGTGGGCCATGGGTCGCATGCGACACCGTCGGAAATTGCAGTCACTCAATGGGCTTATCCGGACGCCATCAAGTCGGCGACGTACTCGCCACGCATTGCACCCACCGGCCCGATCCGCGAGGCGCGCGACTTTCGTGCGCGCTTTCCCGACGGCCGCATGGGCTCAGACCCGGCTCTCGCGACCCCGGACAAAGGCGGCGAACTGGTGAAGCTGGCCGCCCAGGGCCTGATACAAGCGGTCAATGCCTTCAGTGAGGAATCGACGCCAAACTGACGTCCCTACGCCACCGCATCCAGCTCCGCCAGCATCTGCGGCGTGATCGTCAGTTCACTGGCGGTCAGGTTTTCCCGCAGATGCGCCACCGACGACGTGCCAGGGATCAGCAGGATGTTCGGCGCGCGTTGCAGCAGCCAGGCCAGCGCCACCAGGAGCGGTGAAGCGTCCATCCGCGTGGCCACGCTGGACAGGACGTTCGATTGCAACGGCGTAAAGCCGCCCAGCGGGAAAAACGGCACGTAGGCGATGCCTTGTTTGCCGAGGTCGGCAATCATCTGCTCGTCGTCACGGTGAGACAGGTTGTAATGGTTCTGCACGCACACGACATCGGCGATGGACTGGGCTTGTCTGACCTGAGCCGCCGTGACGTTGCTCAGGCCCAGATGCCGAATCAGCCCTTGCCGCTGCAGCTCCGCAAGCGCAGTGAACTGTTCTTCGATGGATTCTTCACCCGGCGAGTGCAGGTTGCCCCAGGCGCGCAGGTTCACAACGTCCAGCACCTCCAGTCCCAGATTGCGCAAATTGTCATGCACGGCCTGTATCAGCTCCGCCGGGCTTTGCGCCGGATGCCAGGAAGCGTCTTCACCCCGTCGTGCGCCGACTTTGGTGACGATGACCAGGTCGCCCGCGTAAGGATGCAGCGCTTCGCGGATCAACTGATTGGTGATGTGAGGGCCATAGAAGTCGGACGTGTCAATATGGTTGACGCCCAGCGCCCGTGCTTCGCGCAGGACGGCCAAGGCTGCTATGGGGTCCTTGGGCGCACCGAACACGCCCGGCCCGGCCAGTTGCATCGCGCCGTAGCCCAGGCGGTTGACGCGACGATCGCCGATTTGAAAGGTGCCTGCCTTGCTTGCGTTGCTCATGCCGTCTGCCTCTGTCATGAAGTGTCTGGTCACTATAGGCCTTGACCACTTCGCTGATCAGATGCAATCGGCACAGGGCGTACGAGTGAGCGATGACGCGGCCATCAAACGGCGGAACGGTTTCCTGACCTTCCGATCCTAGAACATCACGCCCCTGCCCGCTCCCCGATCATGTCGTACAACTGCTGCGCTGCCGCCGACAACACCCGGCCACGACGCCGAATCAGGCCGACCGTGCGGCTGACCATCGGATCGACCAGCGGAACACTGACGAGTATCGGGTGACCGTCCTCGGGCATGGCCAGACGCGGAACGGCAGCGATGCCCACGCCGGCTTCGACCAGGCTGACCACACTCATGACGTGCCGGACCTCGCAGAACGATCGCGGCAGATCCGCGCTGTCGGCGAGCGCCAGATCCAGCAGTAACCGGTTGCCGCTGGCCTTGGCCACACTCATGTAATCGTACTGCGCCAGCTCTGCCCATGTGACCTGGTGTCGGCCCGCCAGAGGATGATCGCGCCGGCAGGCCACCACGAATGCCTCCTTCAGGACGGCTTGAAAGTCGATGCTGGCCTCCTGCACACCGATGTAGTTCAGCCCGAAATCCGCCTCATTGCGCACAACGCTCGACAGCACCTCGCTGGCGCCGTCGTCCATGACCCGAATGACGATGCGCGGGTAGCGCTGGTGAAACTCGCGCAGGACGTGAGGCAGAAAATAGCGCACCACAGACGGCACGCAGGCCACGGTGACCTCACCGCTCATGCGCCCCGCCACCTCGCCCAAGCCGATCAGCGTTTCATCGAGGCTGTTAAGAATGTCCCGCGCCTTGCGCGCAAAATCGCGTCCGAAAACAGTCAGGTCGACACGGCGGGTCGTCCGTTCAAGCAGGCGTACGCCCATCTTGGCTTCCAGCTTGGAGATCCGCCTGGACAGCGCTGGCTGTGACAGATGCAGGTCCAGCGCCGCTGCGCTGAACGTCCCCAGCTCCGCGACGGCCACGAAGGCGCGCAGATCACTCATTTCCAGATTCATGTTTGGCATGCATAGATCCATGAGATTGTTGCAATTCAAATGCTAGCACCACTGCTTCATGATCGTGGCGTGCTCTTGGCACGTGCATTCAAACAATCATAAAGAAAGGCACACACGATCATGACGACGATCAATCGACGCGGACTTCTCAAGGCCGGCGCTATCGCCTCGGTGGCGGCGGCCACGCCCGGCCTGTCTCTTTCAGTCCTGGCCCAAGGGGAAAAAATGAAACCCGTTGAACCCGCCCCCTCGTCAACGCCAGAACCGGTCACCCGGATCCTGGCGCACTATCTGGTCAACGCGCGTTACGAGGACCTTCCCGCCAACGTGCGTAAAGAAGGCACGCGCACGTTGCTGAACTGGGTCGGCGTCGCCGTGGGCGGTTCGCACCATGAAACGGTGGAACGCGCACTGTCCGCGCTCAAGCCTTTTTCGGGACCGCCGCAGGCCGGCTTGCTGGGTCGTCCGGAGCGCCTGGACATCATGAACGCGGCGTTCCTTAACGGCGTCGCCAGCCACATCTTCGACTTTGACGACACGCACCTCAAAACCATCATTCACCCGGCAGGTCCCGTCGTTTCGGCGATCCTCGCGCTATCGGAATACCACCCGGTGTCCGGTAAAGACTTCCTCAATGCGCTGGTGCTCGGTGTCGAAACCGAATGCCGGATCGGCAACGCGGTGTACCCGAACCACTATGACGTCGGCTGGCACATCACGGGAACCGCCGGGGTGTTCGGCGCAGCCGCGGCCGCCGGAAAGATTCTCGGCCTGACCGAACAACAAATGGTCTGGGCGTTGGGTCTGGCAGCGTCGCAACCGGTGGGCCTGCGTGAGTCGTTCGGCTCCATGAACAAAAGCTTCAACCCCGGTCGCGCCGCCAGCAACGGTTTGTTCGCCGCCCTGCTGGCGTCGAAGGACTACACCAGTTCCAACGGCATGATCGAAGCCAAGCGCGGTTGGGCGAACACCATCAGCACCAAGCAGGACTACCGCGAGATCACCGAGGGCCTTGGGCAGCGGTACGAGTCAGCGCTCAACACCTATAAACCCTTCGCCTGCGGCATTGTCATCCACCCGGCGCTGGACGCTGCGATTCAACTGCGCAATCGGTACGCACTGACTGAAGATCAGATCAGCCGTGTCGACCTCAAGGTGCACCCGCTGGTGATCGAGCTGACCGGCAAGAAGACGCCAAAAATCGGCCTGGAAGGCAAGTTCAGCATCTACCATTCGGTGGCCGTGGCGCTTATCGAAGGGGCGGCGGGCGAGCGGCAGTACAGCGACCGCGCCGTGAACGACCCCAAGGTGATTGCCCTGCGCGAACGGGTTACCGCGATCATCGATCCTGCGATCAAACCGGAACAGGTCGACATGACGATCACCTTGAAGGACGGTCGTGTTCTGCACACATTCATCGAGCACGCGATTGGCAGCCTGGAAGTCCCCATGAGCGATCAGCAACTGGAGGCCAAATTCACGGATCTGGCCAAGGGCATCCTGCCCGATGCTCAAGTGCGCACAGTGATCGAGACCTGCTGGTCGGTGGAGAAACTGGCCAGCGCGGCGGACATTGCCAAGGCGGCAGTGGTGTGACCAAAGCCTGAGGGTAAAGGCCGGCTTGGCGAACGCGGTGGATCAGTCATATCGCGGATGAATGAACCACCGCTTTCGCTGCCGTCGTCACCTCCGACGTCTCCTACAGGTGCGCGACGTTTCAGCAGGGTGTGGCAGGGATCCAGCGATGCGTCATCGCGGATGCCTGGCCTTGCAAAGTGGGCAATAATGCAGGGCGTTTCAGCCCGCCCGCCCAGAAGGAACCACCGTGCCGCCGAATGTGCCCTCGCCCCGTTCATCGTCCGAGCCGTTGCTCGAAATCAGGCGGTTGACTCGTCTGGACCCAACCACATGACCGTGGTCGGCATCGTCAGCCTGCCCGGCATGATGACCGGTCAGGTGCTGGCGGGAGAAAACCCTGAACACGCCGTGCGCTACCAGATCATGATCATGTTCCTGATCGCCGCCGGCTCGGCGCTGGGCACGGTCTGCGCGGTGTTGCTGACATTCAGGCGACTGTTTTCGGCGGATCACCGTTTCATGGTCAACCGACTGGTGATGAGGCGAACGGCATGAGTATCAATTTTGACCTCAATGACCTTCAGGCTTTCCGTGCCGTGGTCGAGAACGGCAGCTTCCGCAAAGCGGCAGACGCGATCAGGATCACCCAGCCCGCGCTGAGTCGACGCATCGAAAAGCTTGAATCAGCGCTTAACGTCAAATTGTTCGAACGCACCACCCGCAGGGTCAGCCTCACCACGGTCGGGCTGGCTTTTCTGCCGCAGGTCGAACGGATGCTCGACGATCTGGACATCGCCCTGATGAGCATCAGTGAGGTTGCGTCGACGCGCATGGGGCATGTGACCATCGCCTGCGTACCCTCCGCGGCGTACTACTTCATGCCGAAGGTGATCAGCGCTTTTCACACGCTGTACCCCAGGATTAAGGTCCGTGTACTCGACGCCAGCGCCAATGAGGTCAACAGTGCCGTGGCCTTGGGTGAAGCGGATTTCGGGGTGAGTTTCAGCGGCACGTTGGCGGCGGAAGTCGATTTCGAATTGCTGTTGCAGGAACGCTACGTGGTCGCATGCCGACGCGACCATCCTCTGGCCGAGCGTGAGCAGGTCACTTGGGAAGAGATGCACGAATACGACTACATCAGCCTGGACAAGACCTCTGGCAACCGGATGGTGCTGGACCAGGCGCTGCTGCGATCACCCGCCAAAAAGCCAAGCATCTGCGAAACGCGCCATGTGACGACCATGATCGGTCTGGTCGAAGCCGGACTGGGTGTCGCGGCGGTGCCCTCCATCGCGATGCCTGCAGAGGGGCATCCGATTCTGGTGAGCATCCCGCTGATCAAGCCCGAGGTGCTGCGCAACGTCGGGCTGATCAAACGCCGCGGGCGTACCTTGACACCCGCGGCCATCGAGCTGGAACAATTGGTCAGGCAGATGCCCACCTGCTCAACGGGGCACTGAGTCCAGACCCGTGGATTGCACCTCGGCCTGCACGTTGGCCGACGACAGGTAGTCAAGCAATGCCTTGGCTTGCTGCGGGTGTTCTGCATTGCGCGGTATGCCCGCGGCGAAACGCGTCACGGACTGAACATTCTCCGGGATCTTGCCGACAAAGGTCACACCCGGTACAGGCAACAGTTCTGCAACCTGCTGAAAACCCAGTTCGTAATCGCCTTTGGCAACCACCGACGCCACCGGAATGCGTTCGATCATTTTCCCCTTCGGCCCGACCTGATCCTGAACACCCAGTTTCTTGAACAGCTCGTTCTCGACGTAAACGCCGCTGGCGCTGTCGGAGTACGCCACGGACTTCGCCTTGAGCAGCGCGTCCTTGAGCTCGGCATCGGTCGTGATGGCCGGCTTGGGGGCGCCCTGCCGCACCACCATTCCGATGCGCGAATCCGCGAGTTCGACACGTGAAGCGGGATCGACCTTGCCCTGCTTGATGAGCTCATCCAGCGCATAACCCACCATGATCACCACGTCCGCATGCTCTCCACGCGCCAGGCGGTTGGGAATGGCCTCCGGCGCCTTGCCCATCGACGGGCCAAGGACCGTCTCCAGCGTGTCGCCGCTTGCGGCGGCGTATTGCGGGCCCAGCAATTTATACGCGGCGGTAAAGCCGCCGGAAGTCATCACCTTGAGCGATTCGGCCTGGGCCGATGTGCTGCCCAACAGCACGCCGAGTGTCAGAGCAGCCAATGCATTGAAGAGTGCTTTCATATCGAGTCCTTCTCCTTGAAACGGCTGCTCAGATAGCCAACTGCGGGCGAGCGGAAATGTTCCGGTACAGCATCAGCGTTGCACCCAGGGCACACGCGGCGGCGAATGTCATCCAGTACGCAGGTGCGGCCTTATCGCCGGTGAAATGGATCAGCCAGGTCGAAATGGCAGGCGTGAATCCCCCGAAAATGGCGGTTGCCAGGCTGTACGCCAGGGAGAACCCCGCGACACGCACCTCTACCGGCATGATTTCGGTGAGCGCTGGAATCATCGCGCCGTTGTACAGGCCATACAGGCAGGAAAACCACAGCAATACTTCGAGCATGTGGCCAAAGCTAGGCGCCTGGGCCAGAAACGACAAGGCAGGATAGGCCGTGACGATGGTCAAGACGGTCATGGCAATCAGCAGCGGCTTGCGGCCGAATCGGTCACTCAACGCGCCGCCAATGGGCAACCAGATGAAGTTCGACACGCCCACCAACAAGGTCACCAACAGCGCGTCGGAGGTGCTAAGGTTCAGCACGGTTTTGCCGAAGGTCGGGACATAGACAGTGATCAGATAAAACGCGGTGGTGGTCATGGCGACCATCAGCATGCCGGCCACCACCACACCCCAGTTCTGCAACAGCGTGGCGATGACTTCTTTCATCGTGGGCCGGTGCGTTCGAGTGGCGAATTCTTCGGTTTCCTGAAGGCTGCGGCGCAACACGAAAATGAACGGAATGATCAGGCAGCCGATGGCGAACGGAATCCGCCATCCCCAGTCCGCGATGACCGCTGGCGCCATCCATTGATTCAGGGCAAACCCCAGCGCAGCCGCTACGACAATTGCCACTTGCTGGCTGCCGGACTGCCAGCTGGTGTAGAAACCCTTGCGCCCAGGTGTGGCCATTTCTGCCAGGTATACCGATACCCCACCCAGTTCCGCGCCGGCCGAAAAGCCTTGCAGCAGGCGCCCCAACAGCACCAGCGCCGGCGCCCATAAGCCGATACTCGAGTAACCCGGCACCAGCACGATCAGTAACGTCCCGCTGGCCATGATGGACAGCGTGACGATCAAGCCCTTGCGGCGCCCGACGTCATCGATGTACGCCCCGAGGATGACGGCTCCTAACGGACGCATCAGGAACCCGGCACCAAACACGGCGAAGGTCATCATCAACGATGCGAATTCACTGGAAGCAGGAAAGAACGCCGAGGCGATCTGTGTGGCATAGAAGCCGAAGAGGAAAAAGTCGAACTGTTCGAGGAAGTTGCCTGAGGTGACACGAAAGACGGCACCGGCTTTTGAGGGGGCGGACGTCGCCCGCGAATGGGGGGAGCCATGCATGAATATTCTCCAGCGATCTTGTTTTAATGAGCCTTTCGGCGCTTTATGACCGGGAGTTTGATCGACACAATTTGAAACGATAAGTGCTATGTTTTCATCGATTGATGCACAAAGCTTATCAGTCGATACCGGGCTGGCGAGAAGTGTGCTGAGTGCCGTGCTGCTTAATACAGGACGTCTGGGGGACAACGCCGAGACGTACTGAAGGCTTGAAAATGAGCGTCAGGCCGCTGGCATCTGGCGCATAATAAGCCCACCATTTTTCCACGCAGAGGAATGCTGACGATGACAGTGGTTCACAAATCGGCTCAGGTGGGGTTTTCAACGCAGGCGGGCACGTACGCGCAAGGCCGGCCGGATTACCCTAACGAAATCAGCACATGGTTACGCGACACCCTTGGCATCCTGCCCACGTCCACGGTCATTGACCTGGGCGCCGGAACCGGCAAGTTCACGCGATTGCTCACACCGCTTTCCGAACACCTGATCGCCGTCGAGCCGGTGGACGCCATGCGTCAGGAGTTTTCCAGCCACCTGCCCGACACACAGATTTTGCCGGGCACGGCGCAGTCGATGCCGCTGGCCGACGGCGCAGCCGATGTGCTGGTGTGCGCTCAGGCGTTTCACTGGTTTGCCCACGAAGCGGCGCTCTCGGAAATGCATCGGGTGCTCAAACCCGGCGGCCGTCTGGGGCTGATCTGGAACGCGCGGGACGAATCGGTCGACTGGGTGGCGGAAATCACCCGCATCATCACCCCTTATGAAGGCGATACCCCACGCTTTCACACCGGCGACTGGCGGCGGCCGTTCGACGGGCGATTATTTTCGCAGCCGGACATGACCTGCTTCCCTTACACCCACATCGGCAGCGCTGAGACCGTGATCATGAACCGGTTTCTGTCGGTGAGCTTCATCGCTGCCCTGCCCCCGGCAGACAAGGCCATCGTCACCGAACAATTGCGCGAGCTGATCAGCACACATCCAGCGCTACGCGGACGAGAGACCATCGCCTTTCCTTACCAGACACAGGCCTACCTGTGCCGTCGGCTCGACTGAAGAGACGTCAACCCGTGAAAATCGTCCGCAGTAAATCCTTCACCGGCGAGCGCGCCTGGGCCGCGCTCGACATCGCCAACATGAACGGCATCACCACCCGGCTGCACTGGACCGACCAACCCTACAAGTGGCACGTCAACGACGGCCAGGAAGTGTTTGCGGTACTGGATGGGCGTGTGGAAATGCACTTCAAGGAAAACGGTATCGAGCAGTCGACGATTCTTGAAACCGGCGATATCTTTTACGCCTCGGTCGGCACTGCGCACGTGGCTCATCCACTGGGCATCGCGCGCGTGTTGGTGGTGGAAAGCGAAGGCAGCGTTTAAGTCGACCCCTACAGGCTGCATCGGCAAATCGGATTACCCCTCGGTCTTGCGCGATGCAGCGTCCGCTTGCGCGGTCTCCAAAAACCCGCGCGCCAGTTGCTGGTACAACTCCGGCCCCATGCGCGAGCTCACCGCCTTGGCAATCAAGGCAACGGCCATGAGGCTGATCACCATGCCGTGGCTGTCGATCATCTCCATCACGATGATGGCTGAGGTGATCGGCGACTGGGTGACCGCCGCCAGAAAACCCACCATGCACAAGGCAATGGTCGGCTGAAACGCAAGGTGGAACAACTCGGCGGCATTGCTTCCGACGGCGGCGCCCACCGCCAGCGACGGGGCGAAGATACCGCCCGGAATGCCGGAAAAATACGTCACCACCGTTGCAAGGAATCGCGTGACAGGCGCATGCCACGGCAGGCCGACCTCAGACGCAATGACCTGTGAGGTGATGCCGTAACCACTGCCGAACGATATCCCGCCACTGATCCAGCCCAGTAACGCGACGGTCAGCCCGCATGCGCCGGCGAACCAGACGGGGTGCCGACGGCGCCATGCCCATACAACGAGGTGCGGGTGCCGTTGAGGCCACAACAGCATTCGGCTGAACAAGCCGCCCAACAACCCGCACCCGATGCCGATCGCCAGGGCGGGAACAACGATATCGACACCAATGTCCTGAACGCCGAAGTGGCCGAAATAGTTGTAATTGCCCTGCAGAGCGATCGCCACCATGCCGGACAGAATGATGGTGCTGAGGAGAACGCCGCTGGTGCGGGTTTCCAGCTTACGGCCCAGTTCCTCCACCGCGAAGGCAATCCCCGCAAGCGGCGTATTGAAAGCGGCGGCAATGCCCGCAGCGCCACCGGCGAGGATGAGGTCCTCGGCACGGACGATTCGCGCGTTCGGCAAAAAACGATGGAAGAAATGCATGATCGACGCCGCAACCTGAACCGACGGCCCTTCCCGTCCTGCGGAAAAACCGCCGGTCAGGGCCAGCGTTCCCAGGCTCATCTTGGCGAAGGCAATGCGCAGTGACACCAGCGTGTTGACCGGTTTTCCCTGGTGGACCAGACGCGTCGCCGCAATCACCTGCGGTATCCCGCTGCCTTGCGCGCCAACGAAGAAACGGGTGGTCAGCCACACCACCAGCATTCCGATCACCGGCGTGTAGATGAAGGGGAGCCAGGGCCGCTCGCTGGTTTGTTGAGCGAATTGAGCCAGCGCCAGGTCGGCAAGCCGGGCAAACATCACGACCAGTAGCCCGGCCAGCGTGGCGGCTACCCAGAGCGTGACGCGGGTGCGCCAACGCATGGAGGCAAAACGACGGCGTAGCAGCGTTATCGGTTTGATCACCCGAAGCAGTTCCCGTTGAAAATTCGACACGAAGGTGCAGGCAGACTAACCAAAGAACCGATGGGCGCCAAATGACTTCGAATGCCGAAGATCAGGCCGCCTGCTCAAGCTCCGTCAACAATGCCACGAACTGCAGCGTCAGTTTGTGCCGTGGGTCGAGGTGAATGAGCGGCACCGAGACCTCATGGGACTCGCGCATTTTCACCGAACTGTTCAGGTACGTCGACAGCACAGGCAGACCTTCAGCGATCAATTCTTCGATGAGGTTCTGATGCAGGCTCGCGCGGCTGACGAACTGGTTGACCACAATGCCTTCCACGGTCAGCGACTCGTTATGATCGGCCTGAAACTCGGCGACCTGTGCGATGACGTTGTACAGCGCCTGGCGGGAAAAGCTGTCGCAATCGAACGGGATCAACACCCGGTCGGCGGCAATCAGCGCACTGTAGGAATAGAAATTCAGCGCGGGCGGCGTGTCGATGTAAATACGCTCGAAATCCTCCGACAATTCAACCAGCAGCCGACGCAGTTTGTTGATCTTGAACCGGGCCTCAAGCTTGGGTTGCAGGTCAGCAAGCTCGGCGCTGGCGGCGATCAGGAACAGGTTGTCGTAGCGGGTTTCATTGATTTCGGCCCGGTTCTTCTTGCCCGAAGATCCCGACGACAGGGTCTGCTTGAAGAAATCGGCGATGCCGACGGGCAAGTCATCGCCCGTGAGACCGGTCAGATAATGGGTCGAATTGGCTTGTGTATCGAGGTCGATCACCAGCGTCCGATACCCTTCGGCGGCGCTCACCGCGGCCAGATTACAGGCAATGCTGGATTTGCCCACCCCTCCCTTCTGATTGAATACCGCGCGACGCATGAGACAGATGACCCGTGAAAAAGTCATCGATCATACCAGTCCCGGTTTTCGTTTGATGTGGCAAGTCACAGACAGTTACATGACAGTTATGTGACGAAAGCCCGCACAGATCGCCGAAGCCTGCCACGAGCCCCTTGCGGATCTCCTCCGGATTCGGGGCGAAACCGGTGACCGGCACCGCCCCGTTCGCCCTTAGATCTGCGCCTGACCACCATCGGCGAAGAGCTCGATGCCATTGACGAAGCTGGCGTCGTCGGAAGCCAGGAACAGCGCGGCGGCGGCAATTTCTTCCGGCTCGCCGACACGGCCCATCGGGATCTGGGACGCCAGGTAGTCGAGCAGCCCTTGCTGTTGGGCGGCGTCAGGGCCGGCCAGGTCCACCAGACCCGGCGTTCTGGTTGCGCCCGGACTGAGGGTGTTGACGCGCACGTTGCGGTCCTTCAAGTCCAGAATCCAGTTGCGGGCGAACGCCCTGACGGCAGCCTTGGAGGCGGCGTACACGCTGAACGCTGCCGTACCGGAACTGCCCGCGGTCGAACCGGTGAGAATGACGGAGGCGCCTTTGGCGAGCAGTGGCAACGCCTTCTGAACAGTGAACAGAACCCCTTTGACGTTACGATCGAAGGTGTCGTGGTATTGCGCCTCGGTGATGTCGCCCAACGGCAGCATCGAACCACCCCCCGCGTTGGCGAAGAGCACATCGAGGCGACCTTTCTCGGTCCCGATCTGCCGGTACAGCGCGTCCAGTTGTTCCAGATTCGTGGAGTCGACCTGAACCCCGGTGGCGTTACCAACCCGCGCCACGGCGGCGTCCAGCTCAGCCTGACGACGGCCGGTGATGTACACGTAAGCACCCTCCTCGGCGAAGCGCTTGGCGGTGGCCAGGCCGATGCCAGTGGTGCCGCCCGTCACGAGTGCGATTTTGCCTTCAAGTTTGCGAGCCATGATGTTTCTCCAGAAGGTGACTGAAGTCATTCAGTCATCGTTGCGGTGTGGGAGAAGCATATCGACGGAGGCACCTGTTCAAAATAGAATTGCCTGCAAACCATCGTTGCAGAAATGAAATGAACAACCTCCCCGATTTCGAAGGTCTGGCCATGTTCGCCAAAGTGGCGGAAGAAGGTTCGTTCGCGGCGGCGGCTCGCGTGATGGGCGTTTCAGTGCCAACGGTGTCGCGCGCGGTCGCACGGCTGGAAGAGCGTCTGGGCGGACGCCTCTTCAACCGGACATCACGCCAGTTGGCGTTGACGGAGTTCGGGTCTGGCCTGGCGGCCAAGGCCGGAGAGATTTACCGGCAAGCGGAGGAGATCGAAAGTGAAGCGCAGAACCTGTCGGTGCAACCAAGAGGTCTGGTGCGGCTCGCGGTGCCTATGGCATTCGGCTTGCGCTGGGTCGCGCCGCTACTGCCCCGATTGATGCGCCAGTACCCCGAGCTCTCCGTGGACCTGCACCTCTCCGACGCCTCTGTCGACCTCGTCGCAGAAGGCTTCGATGCCGCATTGCGCATTGCGGTGATGCCGGACTCGTCGCTCGTCGCGCGTCGGTTGTGCGCCGTGACGCAATTTGCGGTGGCCTCGCCGGCCTATATCGAAGCGCACGGACGCCCCTCCCACCCCCGTGAACTGGCGAGCCGGACCTGCATGAGTTACGTCTATCGCGCCCGCACTCAAGTCTGGCGCTTCACGCACCAGGACGGCACGCAGGAAGATGTCGTGCCGAACGGCCCCCTACGGGTGACCAACTCGGACGCATTGCTGCCTGTATTGCTGGAGGGACTGGCCATCGCTGAATTGCCGGAATTCATCGCCAGCGAATACTTCGCCGATGGCAGGCTGGAAGTGTTGTTTCCGCAGTGGAGCATGGCCAGGGGCGGCCTTTACTTCGTGACGCCTTCGGCTCGGAGCCGACCGGCGAAAATCAAGGCATTGTCTGATTTCTTTGCGCAACATCTGTCGGATCCCCGGTGGCGATGGCCGCCGAACGACCATCCCGACACACCGACGTCCCGCAAGGCGTTGCACAAGTGAAACCATCGTCGAGGGCGCGAGTGGATGGCCACGCTCGACGCCATCACGGCGTTCACCCTGATCGACGTAACCGCCCCTTCAGGCTGCCCGGTCGCGGTGACGGCCGGGCGCTGCGCCTGAATCAAGCGCAGTCTTTCGCTGCCCGCCCAAATCCCGAACTCAGCAGGTTGCGTTCATACACAAACACCTTGCCACCGCTGGATGCCTTGTAGGCTTCGATCACGTTATCGGCGGCGACGGAACTTGAAACGACTATTCGGTAGTGCCGCTGAGTTTGAGACAGGCTCGGGCTCAGCGCACGGTCTTGCAGTTTTGGCATCACGCAGGCGGTGAACTGCTCGGGAGACTTTTGAGTGATCAGGGTCAGCGTCGGCTCGTTGGGCGCGGGCGCACAGCCCGCCAACAGCGAGCCGGACATCAAAACAGCGGGAAAAAACAAACGACGCATCGGCGTGTCTCCTGTAAAAAATGGCTGCCACCAGGCAAGCGCTTCAATACAGGCCATTGTCCAGCTCTGAGAGCGGAACTGAACTTGAAAGACGTGATGCTGACTATCGACACCGACAATGAATGGCGATGCCTCCAGACGCTCAGCGCAGCGACGAACTGGACCGGCGGATGATCTTGATCGAATGTTGGACGGCCGGTTTGCGGGTCACGCTGATCGCCCGTTTGGTCACCGTATCGATCGTGATGTTCCAGAAGCCGCTGCTCGGCACCACGATTTTCGCCGGAAACGTATCAAACGCACCGCCGTGATAGGTGTGACGTCCACCGTTTTTGAAACTGCGAAAATTGGCATCGCTCATCAGTCGAATGTTGCAGGTGCCGGACGCCTGAATCACCACAATATCGTCTTCGTTGAGGTGTTCGCGCTGGTGAATGAATTTCACGGAGGTTCCACTGGAAAGGTTAACAAGGCGGCAAGAATATCACGGCGTCGCCCTCCCTCGCTGGCCGCTCCTCGGCACAAGCCTCACTCACAATGCACGGTCCAGGCCACAAGCCGGGCCACGATCGGGCGCACGATGAGCACGCAGAAAAACGCTGAAGGCATGGCCACACGGTATGCACTCATCACATTTTTCATGTAATTTTCATCAAATCCGAACTCGGCCAGCGTGATAACCAGGCACATCAAAAACGCCATGATAGTAGCCATATAGAGGGCGAAGACGTAGGCGGTCATCGTTCTGGGAAAGCGGATTCTTGCCGTGGTGCGCACGTTTCGGTGGTCCATCAATGGGTCCTTATCGATCGTTGAAAGAAAGTGAGCGGGTAATCTAACAAGCCAATGGCTGCCGCAGTAGACGGGTTGCGGTTGAATGACTCTTAAGTAAAATCGACGAATCGAACGGGAGGGAGCCGATGGACATACTGGGGCTGATCAACACGTTCATCAGCGTGGTGGAGAACGGCAGCATTGCCGCGGCGGCCCGTGCCAAGGGCATGAGCCCTGCCGCGGTCAGCCAGAGCATCACGCGGCTCGAAACCCATTTGGGGGTGCGCCTGCTGTCGCGTACGACCCGCAGCATGGCCCTCACTGACAGCGGGGCGCGATACTTCGAGAAGGTGCGCCATATCCCTCACGACATCGACCTCGCCTCGCAAGCAGCGGCCGCCGTCACCTCCCCGCAAGGGTCACTGTGCATCGCCACCACCACCGCGTTCGGACGTCATGTGCTTGCGCCGTTGATGCCGGCGTTCAAAGCCTTGTACCCACGCATTGATGTCGAGCTGATCAGCACCGACCGGCGCGTCGACCATCGGCTCGAAGGGGTCGACGTCAGCCTGCGCATCGATGCACAACTGAACGACCAACTGATCGCTCGGCGCATCGCCTCGATCCCGTTCGTGTTCTGCGCCTCACCGTCGTACCTGCACAGTGCGGGCGTCCCCGTCACACCCGAAGACCTTCAACGCCATGCCTGCCTGGTGTTTCGCTACCCGACCGATGGCCGCTTTCTGCCGTGGACGTTCCGGCTCAACGGCAAACGCCTCGAAGCAAAAGTCCATCCGGGCTTCATCTGCGACGACATCGACACCATCGCGCAGATCGCCGTGAACGGCGGCGGAGTCGCGCGCCTGGCAAGCTTCATCGCTCAACCCCTGATCGACAGCGGCCGACTGCTGCCGCTGTTTGAATCAGACCATGGCGGTACCGCCGGTGCAGAGCCTGAACCCATGGAGATCTACGCCTGTGTCAGCGAACGCTCGGCATTGAGCGCGAAGGTCCGCGCGTTTATCGAGTTCATTGAGGCGGCGATGCAGGACGACACGCCCGCGCGGTCCCGTGCGCTTGCGGTGGAGGGACCGTGAAGCAAGCACCGCTCACCCCTCGGCGCTCCTGTGCGTCGGACCGCTGATACTGCCCTCCTCTTGCAGCCACGCACAAAACAGCGCGATGGTTTCATCCGCTGCTTTGTCCGCCGGAACGTAAGCGCAATAACTTCGGGACTTGAGCCGGGGCCGGGTCAACGGAATGACCAGTCGGCCGGCTTGCAGATCGCCGGACACCAATGAGATCGGCCCCATCGCGACACCTACCCCGTCAATCGCCGCCTGCAAGGTCAGGTAGAAATGGTCGAAAACGACGGCGGCGGCAGGTTTCAAGGTGGGAATGCCGGCACTCGCCAGCCAGTCCGGCCAGAGTCGAGGAAGGCTTGAGGCGTGCAGCAGGGTGTGTCGGCGCAGGTCTTCAGGTGCTTGCAGCGGCAAACGCTGCAAGAGCGTGGGACTGCACACCGGCACCCGTTCCTCGCCGAGAAACACGTGGGTCGAGTAACCGTATAGGGTGTCGGGTCCGCCGCGAATGACGACGTCATAGGCCGTCTGCAAACTTTCCACCGGGCTGTTCGACGTTTCGACCTGGACCTCGATGCCCGGGTAACGGGCACGAAGCCCTTCCAGTCGTGGCACCAACCAGCGCAGCGTGAACGTTGCAGAGGCATTCACGGACAGCGTACGCGTCGCAGAAACCGGAAAGCCAAACTTTGCGGTCGCCTGCGACAGTTGCTCGAACAGCGGCCCGACCTCCGCCAGATAAACAGTCGCCGCGGGCGTCAGCACCACCCGGCGGTTATGCCTCTCGAATAATGCCGCGCCGAGCCAGTCTTCAAGCAGGCGAACGCTTTGACTGACCGCCCCTTGCGTAACATGCAGTTCCGCCGCAGCTTCCTTGAAACTGCCCAAACGGCCGGCGGCCTCAAAGGCACGCAGCGCATTGAGGGGAGGCAGTATCCGATTCATTCGCAATAGCCTTTCTGATGTGAGGCGCCAATTTATCTGGTTTGTCAGGGGACACCAAGATAGATATTTTGCTGATCACGCCAATGTCGGCCACCGCCTCTACCTCGCAGCACGCCCCGCTGCTGCCCTTATTTCGGAAAACGCCCCATGCTCAGCGCCACCGGCGGTTTTGTCCTGCTTGCCGCCATCCTTCATGCTAGTTGGAACGCCCTGCTGCATGGTAATCGCGACCGACACCTGTCCATGGCCTGGATGAGCATCGTCATCGCCGCAGTCTCCACGGTGGTCGCCCTGAACCTGCCATTGCCCTCCGCCGGGGCATGGCCGTACATCGTCGCCTCCGGACTGGTGCACATCGTCTACAACATCAGCCTCATACGCTCGTACAGTCGCAGCGACCTTTCAGTGGCCTATGCCATTGCGCGCGGCTCATCGCCATTGCTCGTCACCCTCGGCGCGGCGCTGTTCGCACAAGAGGCGATCAGCCCTCTGCACGCGCTCGGGGTCGTCATGATATCGGGCGGTATTCTCGCCCTGGCGCTGCTGGATCGCCGTGTTTCCCGTGCCGACGTCTTCGCGGCACTGAGCACGGGCGCGATCATCGCGCTGTACACCGTGATCGATGGCATTGGCGTACGTCAGTCCGACGGCCAGGCCATCGCCTATACGGCCTGGATGTTCATGTTCTATTGGTCGATGCCGCTGCTCTTCATTGCCAAACGCGGCTGGGCCTCGCTGTTGAGTCCGATGCGCACCCACCCGCTTTCCGTCACCTCATCGCTGGGCGGTGGACTGGTGTCTATCGGCGCCTACGGGATTGTGATCTGGGCGATGCAATCGGGCGCCATGGGTGGCGTGTCGGCGCTGCGGGAAACCAGCGTGGTGTTCGCAGCGCTCATCGGGCGTGTGTTTCTGGGCGAAAACATGAACGGGAAACGCTGGGCCGTGTGCGCCGTGGTGGCCGCGGGTGCGGTGTGCCTGGGGCTTTGACGGACGGACGATTGGCGGCGCTTCGAATCACTCGTCGGTGCTGTGTACCACCACCAGCAATTCCGCCTGCTCGTCGGACACGGTGCGCAGTCGGTGGGGCTTCTGCGCGTTGAAATGCAGCGCGTCGCCTTCATCCAGGGTCTGGCGCTCGTCCCCAAAATCGACTTCCACGCGTCCGCGCACCACAAAGAGGAACTCCTCCCCCAGGTGCTCCTTGAACGCAGAGTGGCCGAAGGAGCGCGGCGGATACACCAGAAACGGCAACAGCGCCCTTTGCCCGATATGACGCGCCAATGGCACGTGGGCAGACGCAGCGGCACCATCGGATGCATCGCGTGGTTGACGCCGAACGAGGCTGTAGCCTTCCAGCGGCAGCGGTTCGGTGCTGAACAGCTCTTCCGCCTGCGCATTGAGGGCCTTGGCCAGTTTCAGCGCAACGGCGATCGACGGCGAGCTCAGTCCCCGCTCCACTTTGGACAGGTAGCTTTTGGTCAAGCCGGTAAGCCCGGCGAGCTGCTCAAGCGTCATGCCCATCTTCTTGCGCAAGATTCTCAGGTGTACCGCCATCCCGCGTTGTTCCTTCATCAGTCATGACACACAGCTTGATAATGACACATTGTGTCATTAGGATCACAAGGTGTCCTGAGGGCGTTGCAGCGCCCGGGAATGTTTTAAACAGCTCTCAAACAGGTGCGGACCGTGACCACGACCATGAATACCCCGAAAGATCAGCTCGTAAAGCTTGCCGAGCAGCAGATGATGACCGCGCTGATCGACAACGATTACAGCGCCAGGCAAAAACTCGCCCTCACCTGCCGCATTCTGTTCGATGGTGGCCACGACTCCGGCCTCGCGGGCCAGATCACTGCTCGCGCGCAAGAACCGGGGACGTATTATACGCAGCGCCTGGGTCTGGGCTTTGACGAGATTACGGCATCCAGTCTTCTAGTGGTCGACCAGGACCTGAATGTCCTCCACGGCCAGGGCATGGCCAATCCCGCCAATCGCTTTCACAGCTGGCTCTACCGCGCTCGCCCCGATGTGAACTGCATCATCCACACGCACGCGCTGCACAGCGCCACCTTGTCGATGCTTGAAGTGCCGCTTGCCGTGTCTCACATGGACATCTGCCCACTGTTCGACGACTGCGCGTTTCTGAAAGACTGGCCCGGCATTCCCGTCGGCAATGAGGAAGGCGAAATCATCGCCAATGCGATCGGCGACAAGCGTGCCATTCTGCTGGCTCACCATGGGCTGCTCATTGCGGGTGGTTCTATCGAGGAAGCTTGCGTTCTGGCACTGCTTTTCGAGCGGGCAGCCGGCATGCAGTTACTGGCAATGAGCGCGGGTGATATCCGCCCGATCCCCGAGGCGCTGGGCAGAGAAGCCCATGACTGGATTTCCACCCCCAAGCGTCATGGAGCCGCCTTTAATTACTATGCACGGCGCGCCCTGCGCGGACACGGGGATTGCCTGGGGTAACCCCCCAAGAGCGGCTCATGGGCTCACCTCCGAACACCACGTCAGCGCTGCAGCCTCAGCAACCGTTCATCGCCGATTGCTGATTTTTTCTAACTTTTCCGATGCCGCAGTCAGTCACACGCTTACAAGAACGGGCAACACCGCCGTCCCTGTACTTTTGCGACCTTCTGATTTCCATGACGAAGAGGCATTACCCAATGAACAAGAAATTAGGCATCGCGCTGGCAATGGCAGGTCTTACATGCGTGCTTTCGGCGCCTTCGATGGCCGGCTCCTCAACCCCGAGCAGCAGCTCCAGCGGCAGCAGCATGAGCGGTCCATCGTCATCGTCCGGCAGCAACGCTTCAAGCTCCGATGAGTCGTCCAGACCCAGCGGCACTAACGGCGCCAACACGAACGGCACCGCGCTCCCCGGTTCCGGTGGCGAGGCAGGAAGCGGGGGCAATTCGAGCCCCGGCAACAAGTCCCCGTCTGGCGCTGGCTCAAGTTCCACCAGCGGGTCAAGCGGCGGCTGAGGCGCCGGTGCCTGCGTGATAACCTGGATGGCAGCACCCGACGCGATGCCGGGTCCTGCCGAACGTGATGGATGACTAGCTGGCCGTTTCGGCGTTGAAACCATCGGCGTTTTCAAATACACCCATGAATCCCGCTACCGTCGACGCGCGAGCCCAATCGCGCTGAAGCTCGCAATACATCTGCACACGACTGATCAGTTTCGCCCCCGCTTGCTCGACTCGGCGCAATGCCGCCTCATGGGCGGCAACGGATGTGCCTCCCACGGCATCCACCGGCACATAGACTTCATACCCTTCCTGCAGGGCATCCAGGGCCGGAAAGGTCAGGCACGCTTCCGTCCACAGTGCTGTCATGATGAGCTTGCGACGGCCCAGCGCCTTGACGGCCTGCTTGAATTCGACGTCCTCCCAACTGTTGATCGAGGTTCGGTCGTAGGTCGGTAAATGACCCAGTACGTTCTGCAGCTCCTGGATGGGCGGCTTGTTTCGACCGGTCGCCACGTTGACCGTCGAATGGATGATCGGAAGGTTGTAGTTGATGGCCGCTTTGGCCACGCTTGTGATGTTGAAAACCAGCTCATCGCGCGGCATCGAGCGGATAGAGGACACTTGAACAGGCTGGTAGTCGATGATGATCAACGCCGAATTTTCAGGCGACAAGAGGTGATCGGTAAGCGGGTTGCGGATTGCCTCGCTAGTCATTTGCTGCTCCTGCTTTTAGTTGTCATTTGCGCGTGGGTGATCGGTCGTTCGCTGCGGAAGCGGCGCGCCGGCTGATGCCTTCACGGCGTTGGAGGTGACGGGATTCCCGGGCGACATGACTGAGCGCCAACGTCGCCGGGAAGCAGGATTGTGCTGTTCCGCCACGAGAGGCAGTAGTAGCATCGGGTGGCTTTCTGTGTTGCTGAATGAGGAACGCTGATCTGGATATCGAAGCGCTGCAAACATTTGTAGAGGTCGCTGATGCCGGGGGCATTTCACCTGCTGCCCTGCGGCTGGGCGTGTCCAAATCGATCGTCAGCCGCAGACTGGCGCGGCTGGAGGCGGAACTGGGTATCCAGTTGCTTGCGCGAACGACTCGCGGGGCTGCCCTGACCGAAGCGGGAACCCTTTTTCGAGACCATGCGGCCAGGGTCTGCGCCGAGATCGACATCGCCAGGGAAACGCTGCTGCCCTCTGGTGCTCTTCGCGGCCGCTTGCGCATCGCCGCGCCGCTCTCGTTCGGACCGACTCACTTTGCGCCCATGCTGGCAGAAATGGCTCGCCGCCATCCGCAGTTGTACATTCAGACCAGTTACAGCGATCGCTTCGTCGATCTCATCGCCGAAGGGTTTGATTGCGCCATTCGCGTGGGGTATCTCCCCGATTCAACCCTCATTGCCCGGGGTATCGGTCCGATCTATACCAAGCTCGTGGCCAGCCCCGGTTATGTAAAAAGCCACGGCGAACCGGAATCGCCCGAAGCATTGAGCGCCCACGAGGCCCTCATGCAGGGAACCGAATCCTGGCAATTCATGGACGGCGACAAGGTGGTGACGGTGCGTCCCCACGGACGGTTCAAGGCTGATAACGGCACGGCGCTGGTCGCCGCCGCCATCGCGGGATTGGGGGTTGCCTACCTGCCGGATTGCCTGACCTATGAGGCGATAAAGTCGGGCACACTGGTGCCCATCATGACCCGGTACCCTCCGCCTCCGGCCGGTGCTTATGTCGTCCGTCCGCCAGGTCTGCACCCTGCCCGGAAAATACAGGCCCTCACCGAACTGTTGATCGAATCGTTTGGCCAGTCCCCACATTTCGCCAAACCCGTATCAGCCTGAGCGGGCAAGTCGTTGACGAGGCCGCGGCACACATGCAGGTTCACAACACAGCGGCGCGCGGCACTTCCACTGAATGACAAGGCGTATCCAGTCAACTGCGAAGCAAGGCATCCACGTTCGAAACCAGGGCCTCCAATGCAAAAGGCTTGGTCAAGACGGTTGTGGAAGACCCCAGCGGCAGGCCTCCTGCCACAGTGGGTTCGGTGTAGCCCGTCATGAACAATACAGGAAGGCCCGGCCTGCACGTTCGCGCCGCGTCAGCCATACGGCGGCCATCTAATCCCCCAGGAAGACCGATGTCGGTGACCAGCAGGTCAATTGGTGTATCCGACTGGAGCAGCTGCAGCCCCGCCATCGCGTCGGCGGCCTCGATGACGCGGTAGCCGAGCCCGCCAAGCGCCTCACTGACGAACATCCGCACAGACGGTTCATCATCGACGACAAGCACGGTTTCACCTGACAACTTCAAGCCGACGTCCGCCTTCGGCTCGTCCCGCACGACCGCCTCGACTTGAACATCCTCAACGGGCAGTTGCAGATAGACGCGTGTCCCCGCGCCTTGCTCAGAGTCGATCTTTATCTGTCCGCCCGACTGTTTGACGAAGCCGTAGACCATGGACAATCCCAGACCTGTCCCTGCTCCCACCGGCTTGGTGGTGAAAAAAGGTTCAAAGGCTCTGGAGAGCGTTTCCGGGCTCATCCCTACCCCGTCGTCGGCGACGCAGACGGTCAGATACCTTCCGGGAGGCAATTCCGCATCAAGCTCCGGTCCGGGTTCAAACGTCTGGTTGAACGTTCTGATCGAAATCTTTCCGGCCCCTCCTGATGCATCCCGGGCGTTGATGCATAAGTTGAGCAGGGAATTCTCCACTTGCGCGGGGTCGACCAGGCACGTGCTCGCCGCCGCTGCCAGATCGACTTTCAAATCAATGGTCGGCCCGACCGTTCGCCGTATCAGCTCCTCCATCTCAACGATCAAGGTGTGAACGTCTATGTGCTCAGGAAGCAGGGTCTGGCGACGGGAAAACGCCAACAGCCTGTGAGTCAACGCGGCAGCCCGTTGCGCCGCACCGTAGGCCACGGAAACGTAACGTTCCACGTCGGCGGTGCGGCCCTGATCAAGCCGTATCTTGATCAGGTCCAGACTGCCCGTAATGCCGGCCAACAGATTGTTGAAGTCATGGGCGATTCCACCCGTAAGCTGTCCTATCGCGTCCATTTTCTGCGACTGACGAAGCGCCGCCTGCGCGGCTTCACGTTCAGCCACGGCCTCAACCACGCGCGCTTCCAGATTGCGATTGAGCTCCAGGAGCGCCGTCTCGGCTTCTTTACGGGCGGTCACGTCGATTGACGAACCAATCAAGCCAATGACGGCGCCCGAATCGTCCAGCAGTGGAGCCTTCGCCGAAAGCCATATCGCCGCTGATCCGTCAGGCATATCGACGCGCTCTTCGATCTGTATGGCTTTTCCGCTTTGCATGATTCGCCGATCAGTCTCCATGATCTGCCGCGCCTGATCCTTGTCCTCCAGAAACTCCAGATCGGTCTTGCCCAGGTAAAACTGTGGCGGCTTGCCAATCAGTTCCGTCGTCCCATGGTTGGCGACCAGCATTCGGCCTTCCCGATCCTTGGCGTACACCACGCCAGGCACCGCCGCGGTAAATGTTCGGAGCAACGCCGACATTCTGTCTCGCTCACCTTCTGCAGCCTTGCGAGACTCGATATCCATCAGCACACCCGGGAAGCGAACGGCCTGTCCTTGAGCATTCAGCTCGGCCCGGCCATTGGCCTCGACCCACCGGTAATGCCCGTCGTCCCGACGCACGCGGTATTCGCACCGGAACGCCCCACCCTTGGCCATCGCTGCCTGAATCTCAGCGGCCAGGCGATCGACGTCCCGAGGATCAATGGAGGTGAACGCTTCCGCGATTGGAATACCGGATTTGCAGCGTTCGAATGCAAGACCGAAGGTGCGTGCAAATCGCTCGTCGGCTGTCACCCGATCGTTTGGAATGTCCCAGACCCACGTCCCGACGATTGCCCCCGCATCCAGCGCCAGCTGCAGCCGTTCCGACGCGTCCGAAGACAATGCTTGTCCTTGAGGTTGGCAGGAAGAACCGGCCTTACCGGTCAGCGCTTCATGCTTATTCTGATCCATTCACAACCTCGGCGATCCACGCTTCAAACAGCATTTGAGGATACTCGGTCATGCTCCATCCGCAAACGCCGGATTAAGTGACGAAGCCGCCCGCAATCACCTAATGCCGGCCAAGCTCTCAGGCAACGAGCAGTCATGCTACAGGTCATGGCAACCGGTCATGAAGAAGGCGTCAGGGTCGGTCGGTGCGGTGCTCAACTTGCTTCACCCCCGAGCATTCGCTGGTGGAAGTGCGGCAGCAGTTTGAGCGCGTGGAGCGCCGCCATTTGCTGCATCGCTTTCCTGTCCCCGAAGAAACGCTCCTTGCGCGCGAACACGGTCGTGCGGCCGTCGTGACGAAAACCCCAGGCGAAACACACGGTTCCCGCAGGAATGCCGTCGACATCCTCATTCCCACACAGGCCAGTGGTCGCAATGGCGACCGTGGCGGGGCTGTCGTGCAAGGCGCCTGCCGCCATCTCCCTGGCCACCTCAAGGCTGGTGAGATTGAAGTGTTCGATGGTCTTTGCACGAACGCCCAACAGCCGTTGTTTGGCTTGTGGCGAATACACCACGTATCCGCACTCGACCAACGAGCCGCTGCCGGGGACTTCGGCAAGCAAAGCGACTATCCGGCCCGCCGTACAGGACTCGGCTGTCGCCAGCAACAGTGAATGCTGTCTCAGGTAATAAACAATGTCCTCAACCATCATGCATACCTCGTTCCGGCCAAGCGTGACTGAAGGTTGGACACGTAACCCATTCCTTCGTCTCAGATACTTGCTGGCGAATCGAAAGATGAAGGGACGCAGCGGCCTGGTGCGACCGCTGATCCCCACGCCTGATCAAATGCATGAACTATTGCCACGGTTGTCCGCTCCCCTGATTACAGCCCCCTCAAACTGCGGAGATCGATATGAGAGCACTGACTTACCATGGCGCGCATGACGTGAAAGTGGACACCGTTCCCGACCCTGTGATTCAGGATGCCGACGACATCATTCTGCGTGTCACCGCCACCGCGATTTGCGGTTCGGATCTGCACCTTTACCGGGGCAAGATTCCCACCGTTGAGCATGGCGATATTTTCGGCCATGAGTTCATGGGGATCGTCGAAGAAACCGGGTCAGCGGTGACGGCCGTCCAGCCCGGTGACCGGGTTGTCATTCCGTTTGTCATCGCCTGCGGTGACTGCTTCTTCTGCCAGCAGGATCTTTTTGCCGCCTGTGAAACGACCAACACGGGACGCGGGGCCATTCTCAACAAAAAGGCGATTCCCCCAGGGGCAGCGTTGTTTGGTTTCAGCCATCTGTATGGCGGCATTCCCGGCGGCCAGGCCGAATATGTGCGAGTGCCGAAAGCCAACACCGGGCCGTTCAAAGTGCCGGGGACGCTCGCCGATGAGAAAGTGCTGTTTCTTTCCGACATCCTTCCGACCGCTTTCCAGGCAGTGACGAATACCGGGATTGGCCAAGGGTCCAGCATTGCCATTTATGGGGCCGGTCCAGTGGGACTGCTAAGCGCTGCAGTGGCTCGCATGCTGGGCGCTGACCGTATTTTCATGGTCGATCACCATCCCTACCGCCTTGACTACGCGCAGCGAACCTACGGCGTGATCCCGATCAACTTCGATGAAGACGACGATCCGGCGGATACCATCATCCGCCAGACACCGGGCATGCGCGGCGTCGATGGTGTCGTTGACGCGGTCGGGTTCGAAGCCAAGGGCAGCACCACGGAAACGGTTCTGGCCACCCTCAAGCTCGAAGGCAGTAGCGGGAAGGCACTGCGCCAATGCATCGCGGCGGTCAGGCGCGGCGGCGTGGTCAGCGTTCCTGGCGTTTATGCGGGCTTCATCCACGGCTTCCTGTTTGGAGACGCATTCGATAAAGGGCTGACGTTCAAGATGGGACAGACCCACGTTCAGCGCTTTCTGCCGGAGCTCCTTGAACATATCGAGATGGGCCGTCTGCAACCCGAAGCCATCATCACGCACCGCATGTCCCTGGAGCAGGCGGCCGAAGGCTACAAGATTTTCGACAAGAAAAAAGAAGATTGCCGCAAGGTCATTCTGACGCCGGGCAGCGGCGACATCGCGCTGCCTGAAATCGACTCGGCGACACCGGTGCCTGCCGTGTAAAAGGTATGGAGGTGAATAATGGACATGACATTTTTCTGGACGACGGTGTCCGTGGTCGTGCTCGTGGTCGACCTGTGGGCCATGGCGAGTATCTGGCGCACCACCAAATCTGCGGGCACGAAAATCGGGTGGACGATTGTGCTGTTGGTGCTCCCGGTGATTGGACTGGTGATCTGGGGAATCGCAGGCCCGCGCGGGGTTGCAGAACCTCCCACCTCTGAAGAGCACAGCAAGGGTTAGCGACACAGCGCGGGCGAGACAGGCGTCCACCCACGAGTTGATGAGGGTGGGCGCCTCTGGGGTCTGTGCAACGCCACTTAAGGCCGCGAACCCTTGCGCGCTGTCCGCCCCTCGACGGGGTCAGCCCTGAAGTCAGTGACTCTGCCTCAGCAGGAACACGACTAGCCCGGCAATGCCGCTCCCCAGCAATACGACCATGACGCCACGCCGGTACTTGAACAAAGCGATAGCTGCCGCCAGCGCAATGAGCACGGACACCCAGTCCACCTTCCCCGTCATGCCGGCAGGCCAGAACACGTGATAGGCAAAGAACAGTCCGAGATTCAGGATCACGCCGACAACAGCGGCCGTAATCCCGGTGAGCGGTGCAGTGAACCTGATAGCGTTCTTGGTCGACTCCACCAGCGGTCCGCCTGCCAGGATAAACAGGAAAGACGGCAGAAACGTAAACCATGTCACCAGTGACGCGGCCACGGCGCCAGCCAGAAAAACGTGATCCGGACCGAATACCTGCAATACGTAAGCACCGATGAACCCGACAAAGGCTACCACCATAATCAGCGGTCCAGGCGTGGACTCACCCAAGGCCAGGCCGTCGATCATTTGTGTCGGTGTGAGCCATCCGTAGTGACCGACCGCACCTTGGTAAACATAGGGCAGAACAGCGTAAGCGCCGCCGAACGTCAACAGCGCAGCCTTGGTGAAAAACCAGCCCATCTGCGTCAACGTGGCATCCCAGCCCAGCAGAAGGGTCAGCAATGCCATTGGCAGCCCCCACAACACCGCCCCGACCGACGCGATCACGGCAAGCTTCGTCCAGCTGAACAGGGCGTGCGCGGGCGACGCTGTATCGTCATCGATCAGGGCAAGCCCACAGGATTTTTTCGAGACGTCATGGCGTGCACCGTCGAACATGGCCGGCGCGCACTTTCCACCCAGATAACCGACGACAGCAGCACCCAGCACGATCAGCGGAAAGGGAACGTTAAATGCGAAGATCGCGATGAAGGACGCTGCGGCAATCGCCCACAATCCCTTGTGCGTGAGGGTGCGCGCTCCAATCCGGTGGGCTGCTTGAATGACAATCGCGGTCACGGCAGGCTTGATCCCGTAGAAAATGCCGGCCACCACTGCAAGCTCGCCAAATGCGATATACATCCAGGACAAGGCGATCAATAGCAAGAGCGAGGGCAGAAGGAACAGCGCGCCTGCAATCACGCCCCCTCGGGTGCGATGCATCAGCCATCCGATGTACGTTGCCAGTTGCTGGGCTTCTGGCCCGGGCAGCAGCATGCAGTAGTTGAGCGCGTGCAGGAACCGGCGCTCGGAGATCCAGCGACGTCGCTCCACCAGTTCCTGGTGCATGAGCGAAATCTGGCCAGCCGGACCACCGAAGCTGATAAAACCCAGTTTCAGCCAGAATCCGAAGGCCTCTCGCAAGCTTATTTCCCGGGGAGCGACAAGGTCCTCGGTGCGCTCGTTCGTTCGCAGGTTCATCGTTGGCGTATCCAGTGAGAAGCCGATTGAGGAAATTCCGGCGGGTCAGGTCGCGAGACTGCACCCGTAGAATGAGCAGCATGATCCTTTCACGGGTGTGAGAACCGCCGGTCATATCGGCCATATCGCCGGAAAAACGCGACACACCCACCCGACATCGACCAGTGGTATATGCCTGTATCTTTTTTGCCGTCAGACTGGTGGGAAATTTGCGAAGGATAACGCTTTATCGCTGAGTATGGAGCTTGGTGATTGGCGAACAGGAGCACTGATGCAGCCACACTGCGAAAAAAACTTTGATTACTGGTGGAACACGTCCGGCCCATGGGTGGAGGAACCCAATGTCCGCAGAAGCGGAACCAGTGGCGTACAGCGCGTCATGCATGACGGGAAACTGGTTTACGTAAAGCGCCAGACAGGCCATTTGTCCCGGAGCATCCGGTATCCCCTTGGGCGGCCCACCGTCATGCGGGAAGGCAAGGCACTGTCGAAGTTACTGCAACTGGGCGTCACAGCACCTGCGCCGATTTTTTACGGTGCCGAGAAAGTCGATGGCGTTTGGCGAGGGATTCTGGTGACCAGGGATTTAGGCGGGTTTCAAGACCTCGACACCTGGTATTCGGAGGGTGGTCGTGCGCGCATCAGCGAAGACGAGCACTTGAGGATCCTGGATCAACTGGCCCAGCTTTTATCCCGCATGCACCGGGCGCGTTGGCAACACGGCTGCATGCGCTCCAAGCATATTTTTATCAGAGAGAGGAGCGGCGACGTCGGCCAGGAATTCGACCTCGCCCTGCTGGACCTCGAAAAGTCCCACGGGCGATTGACCACGCTCGGCGCCGCACGGCATGACATATTCCAGCTCCGCCGCCATTCGTTCTGGAGCGAGTCTGAATGGCAGGCCCTGCTGTCTCGCTATGAGTCGCGTCTGGGTAAAAAACTCACCCGGCCTGCCCAGCGGGACCGTTTGTCCTCTCAACGGCAGCAGCCAGCCGGGCGAAAAGCCTAAGGGTTATGCACCACCACCGTCTCATCGAGCAACACGAACAGGTCTTTCAGGTCCTGTCGGCTGCGCGCGGGGGCGGAACCCAGCACCACAGCGGCATACCGCAGGTGCTTGCCGCCAACGGTGCGCTCGACGATCACACAGTCGTGACTGAAGCTTTCATCACCGAACCCGATCTTGGACGACGACTGGCACCCCGCGTTCACTAACGCCGTCTGGGGGGAGTAACGAGTTTCTGATCACCCCGTGGTTGCCTGAAGTGATGATGTGAAACAAAAATCCTGACCATTTACTCAACATTTACTGACTGTGGACGTTCGTTTACACGGAACGGGTGTTTCATGCATTCATGGCGAACCCAAACACATCGCCTGAGGAGACACCATGTTTTCGAAGATGACCCAAGCCTTGATCCTGTCCGGTTGCCTGGTCGCTGCGGGTGCAGCATCCGCCGGTGAACGCAACGTGATAGTGCCCGTCATCGCCGGGGCCGCCGTCGGTGCCGTGTTGGCCACCGCAATCAGCTATTCGAGCCAGGATCACTATCGCCCTCAGTACCAGGCATACCGGCCGCAGCCGCGTTATCAACCGCAGTATCAGTACCAACCGGTCGCTTACGTGCCGGTGGCCACGCGGGTTGAATGCCGCCGCTTCGCCCCGCCTGCGCCTCATCGCTATTACCATGGGGGCTATGATCACCGGGGCTGGGATAACCGAGGCTATGATCGAGGCTACGATCCTCGCCGAGGCGACGGTCGCTGGTAACCCGCCACAGACGAAAAAGGCCGCGGTCATCACTGACGGCGGCCTTTTTCATGGGATCAGCGCTGGATTGCACGGACGAACCGGCGTTCGGCCGCCGCTTCGCTTTGCAACGGGGGCTCAGGCACAAACCCGCAGCGCTCCAGGACCTTTCTTGAACCTGCGTTTTCCGGAAACACATACGCCACCAGTTGCGTCAGTGCCCAACGGGTCTGCGCCTGCCGGATCAAGTGTTCCAGCGCCTGAGTCGCCAACCCTTGGCCGCAAGCGGTTTGGGCGATCCGGTAGCCGACCTCCGCAACGCCCGAAGCCGTGTCGATCCCCTTCAAGTTCGCGCGGCCGACGATGCTTCCAACTGCGTCCTCAATCACAAAGGGATGCCAGACACCTCGTGCAAAATCGGACAGATACCCGTCGATGTGCTCGGCAACGCCTTGCTCGGAGTAGAACGAAGGCGCGCGGGCGTCGATGTGCGATTCAAACCACGCGCGGTTCTGCTTCTCGAACGCCAGCAGTGCTTCGGTATCGGTACAGCGCAGCTCGCGAATGTTGAATGACGCCTTCAAATCTCTTTCCTTTTTTCCATCGGTTAATGGCGGCATAGGATCGACTGCTTCGCTGGCATAACGCCCGAGAATCACCGTTCCGTGCACGCGGACCAGGCCGACTCAACCCGGTTCATGCTGCAATCGTCGTCAGTCGATCGAGCGCATCAGCGATGTGCCGGAAACCGCGCCACGAAGCATGTTCCCTGATCCGGCGACGAACTGACCGAAAGGGTGCCGCCATGCCCCTCGATAATCTGCGACGCGATGTAAAGCCCAAGGCCCAGTCCTTCTCCCCTTTGCCCTCCATCCGAGCGCTTGAAGGGTTGAAAGAGCAGCGGCACCAGTGCATCGGGAATGCACGCCCCGTGATTGGTCACCGACAAGACAACCTCATCGCCCTCGGTTTTCGCCACGATCCTGACCGGCGATTCGCGAGTGCCATGGGTCACGGCGTTGCCCACCAGATTGGACAGCAATTGCCCAATGCGCGTCGGGTCACAATAGACACCCGAAGGAATCGAGAAGTCTTGTTCAATCTGCGCATCCGGTTCCGATGCCTGGACCTCCGCGATGACCGAACTGAACACCCCTTGCAGATCGTCCACGCGCGTGCGCCTGACCGGGATCCCGCCGCCGAGTCGGCCACGGGCGAAGTCCAGCACGTCCTCGACCAAGGCGCCCATCCGCTGTGAACTCTTGCGGATCGCACTGGCGAGTCCTCGTTCGCGTTTATCCTCAAGCCTGGACTCAAGCAGGTCAGCGCTCATGCGTATTGCACTGAGCGGCGTGCGCAGGTCGTGGCCAAGCACGGCAATGAACTGTTCGCGCAGACGCCCGGTCTGGGTGGCGTCGGCCAGCGCGTTTTCGGACCTTTCCAGATCGCCGCGCAAGTCCAGGTGCATCGCGATCAACTGGGCGAATAACCCCAGCGTCTTAAGGACAGCGCCCTCGTCGAAATGCGCCGGGACGGTGTCGATGGCACACAGGGTGCCGAAAAACTCGCCATTGGCCTTGACGATCGGGATCGACGCATAGCTTTCCAGCCGGTAGGTTTTCGGCGTGTGATGGTGCGCGTACACCGGATGCTCACTGGCATGAGTGAAGACCACCGGTTGACGGTTTTGTCGGATTTCATGGCAGATCGTCGACTCAAGGAGCAATTCGCCGCCGGGCTTCAGTCCGAAGTCGATGGCGTCATCAACCGCCAATGCTACCCAGTGGGTGTCCGTAACCCGGGCGACCGCCGCGAAGCGCATGCCGGTTACGTGCTTGACCATGTCCAGAATGATCGGAACGGCGTCGATCCTGGCGACGGCGGCGATATCCTGGGTAAACACATCGTTTTCAGACATCGACTCGCCTGCAGGGTGGATAAATCAGGAGGCTATTAGCCACAACGCGACAGATCTTAGCGCATTGGTCAGGAAAACGAATGCCCGATCCATCAACGGCGAAGGGTTCTCGCGTCCTGCGCGTCGTCAGCCGACAACCGGCGCATCCGCGTCCATCAACTCGATCATCCAGTCGATGAAAACCCTCAGTTTGATGCTGATATGCCGATTGGGTGGAAACGCGACGAACAGGGGCAGTGTGTCCAGCCGCCAGTCCTCAAACAACGCCAGCAGTTCACCACTCGCCTGCGGCGCTCTGGCCATGTAATGCGGCAACCAGAGTATGCCCATGCCGGCCACTCCAGCCGCGATGTAAGCATTACCGTCGTCCACGGATAACACGTAGCGGCCCTGCACCTGTACGGTTTCTTCGCCCTTGTGCATGACTATCGGAAACAGCTTGCCTGTACGGGCCCAGCGATAGCCAACGATGCGATGATCCGTGCCTTCCAGCTCTCCGGGGTGTGCAGGCCGTCCTGCTCGCGCCAAATAATCGGGCGCCGCATAAACCCCCAGTTGCAGATCGCCGATACGCCGCGCCATCAACGACTGATCGGCGAGTTCGCCGCCGCGCACCACACAGTCCACGTTCTCACCGATCAAATCGACCATGCGATCACTCACACCCAGGTCAATCTGGATGTCGGGATAGCGGGCGTGAAAGGCAGGCAGCGCCGGAATCAGGATCAAACGCGCGAACGGACTGGGAACGTCCACGCGCAACCGCCCGCGTGGCAACGCTGCGGCGCCCGACAGACTGGTTTCAGCATCGTCCAGGTCGGCCAATACCCGCACCGCACGCTCGTAATACACGGCGCCATCGGCCGTTACGTTGACCTTGCGCGTGGTGCGGTTGAGCAACTTGACCCGCAAGCGGGCCTCCAGTTGCTGCACCAGTTGCGTCACGCTGGTTTTGCTCATGTGCAGCGTCCCGGCGGCCTTGGTGAAACTGCCGGTTTCGACCACTCGGACGAAGGCCTGCATTGCATCGAAACGGTCCATTGCAACTCCCGAAAATGAAGGGGATTGTTTGGGATTCACAAACAGTCCTGATCAAGGTTGCTCGTTTATCGGCGGCGCGCAAGCCCCGTACAGTCTTCTTTATCGTTAATCACGGGTCGCACCCGACTCACTGATGGAGGCTGCACATGACAGTTCGCAACGTGGTTTACCCGGCTGGACGCCAAGCGCTTTACGACATCAACCGGTATTCGCCGGCGATCAAAACCAACGGTCTGCTGTTCGTTTCGGGACAGGTCGGCAGCCGCGAAGACGGCTCCCCCGAACCTGACCTGCAAGCGCAGGTCAGGCTCGCATTCAACAACCTCAATGCCATTCTCGATGCAGCGGGCTGCACCTTCGACGACGTGATCGACGTCACCGTCTTCATCGTCGACCCGGCATCGCGGTTCGAAAAGATCTGGGAGGTAGTGCCGGAATTCTGGGGCGAGGCCCCGCACCCGACCGTGACGGCCGTCGGCGTGACCTGGCTGTATGGGTTTGATTTCGAGATCAAGGTCATTGCGAAATTGCCGAATGACGGTGCGGTTTAGCAACACCATTTCAAGGTTGCTCGACAACCTCGCAGCAACGCCCAATGCATTCATCTAAATATCGCTGCTTTTCTTGCCTCCCCGCCCCGGCCAGGAATCGACGTCATTCACTTGGCCGGCGGTTTGCACCGCCTGCGCACAAAAAGAGCAGCCCCATGGCGCGCTGTAGGAAGCTTCTGTTTCTTTATTGCGACTATTCCCGATGTCAGTTTTCGCATTGAGCGCCCACCGCCAAGCCGTCACCATCCTTGAAAACGGAATCGTTTCAAAGGATGAAACCCCTACATGTCGAATGCCAATGAAGTCCATATTTCTCTCACCCTTCAAGGGTTCTCGGAGGACCTTCAGGTACTCAGCTTCATAGGCCGGGAAGCGCTCAGCCAACCGTACACCTTCGACATCGAGCTGGTCAGTACCCGCCCGAACCTGGATATCGAGGCGCTGATGCACACACCCGCCGTCCTGTCCTTCGGCGGCCCCGGCAAAGGCATCATCCACGGCCTCGTCTACCGCATAGCACACCGAGAAGGCGGCAACCGCCTGACCCGTTACAGCATCACCCTTGTTCCCCAACTCGCGTACCTGCGCCACAACCAGGGTCAACGGATCTTTCAGCAGTTGACCGTGCCCGACATCATCGCCCAGGTACTGGAAGCCAAAGGCATCCTGGCCGATGCCTATCGCTTTCAACTGCGCGCGACGTACCCGCCCCGCGAATACTGCGTGCAATACGACGAATCCGACCTGCATTTCATCCAGCGCCTGTGCGAAGAGGAAGGTATTCACTTTCACTTCCTGCACAGCCCGGGCGGCCACACGCTGGTGTTCAGTGACAACCAGGCGATGTTTCGCAAACTCCAGCCCGTGACCTATCGGCAAGACTGCGGCATGGCAGCCGAAACACGGGTGATCAAGCACTTCGACCTGCGCCTGGAAGCCCGTACCACTCGCGTGACTCGGCGCGACTACAACTTCGAACGGCCGAGCCTGCAGCTCGAAGCCGACGCCACGAGCACCTTCACCCCTGACCTGGAAGATTACGATTACCCCGGTCGCTTCACCGACCGCACGCGCGGTAGGCACCTGGCGACCCGCGCTCTGGAGCGTCATCGCAGCGACTACCAACTGGCCGAAGGCGACAGCGACGAACCCACGCTGCTCAGCGGTCACTACCTGCCCCTCGAAGAGCACCCCCGTGCCGAATGGAACGACCTGTGGCTGTTGCTGGAAGTGATCCACGAGGGCAAGCAGCCGCAGGTGCTGGGTGAATACCCCACCCTTGACGTCTTTGACGACGACACCGATTTTCTTCAGGGCTATCGCAACCATTTTCTCGCCATCCCGTGGAACACGCCCTACCGCCCTCCCCTTAACCACCCCAAATCCAGAATCGGCGGCAGCCAGACGGCTGTGGTCACTGGTCCTCCCGGGGAAGAGATTCACTGCGATGAATACGGCCGCGTCAAAGTGCAGTTCTTCTGGGACCGCCAAGGTCAGCGCAACGATCACAGCACCTGCTGGCTGCGTGTCGCCTCCGGCTGGGCCGGGAGTGGCTATGGCGGCATCGCCATCCCCCGTGTCGGCATGGAAGTACTGGTCACCTACCTGGAGGGCGATGCCGACCAACCCCTGATCACCGGTTGCCTGTACCACAAGACCAACGATGTCCCATACGAACTGCCCGCGCACAAGACCCGCAGCACCTTCAAGACCCTCAGTTCACCCGGCGGCAAGGGTTATAACGAACTGCGCATCGAAGACAAAAAAGGCGCCGAACAGATCTACCTCCACGCCCAGCGCGACTGGGAAGAAAACATCGGGCACGACCAGAAGATCCATGTTGGCCACGAACGGCACGACACCGTTGAAGGCTTTGTATTCAGCGAGCGCAAGGCGCAAGAACACCGCATCACTCATCTGGATCGTAAGACCCAGTTAAAGGCCGACGACCACCTGATGGTAGGCGGCAGCCAGCATATACGCGTTGGCACCCGGTATCTGGTCGAATCAGGCAAAGAGATTCACATCTACGCGGGCGACAAGGTGGTGATTGACGCCAGCATGGAACTGACCGCGAAGGCGGGCGGCAGCTTCATCAAACTGGATGCCGGGGGCGTGAAGGTAGACGGTCCCAGGGTGAGGCTGAACGCAGGCGGTGCGCCGGGCGTTGGCTCCGGCATTCAGATTCTCGGCCCGCTGTTACCAGGCATCGCCGCCGCGGCGAGAGCCGGACACCTGCTGAAACCTCCACCGAAAAACACGCTCACCCCCACCCCGACCCCACTGCCTCCGGAAGTCGAAGAGCCGCTTGAAGAAGAGGAAGAAGAAGTTGAAGTGGAAGACATCACCCTGCGGATCGGGGTGTTTTTCGACGGCACAGGCAATAACCGCAGCAATAGCGAGCGTGTCTACGGTTGTTTTGCGCGTGACGTCAATCTGGAAGAGGCCGCTGACGATCTTCGTGCGTTCTGCGCCAGGCATGGCTATGACGGCAACGGGAGCTCGCCGGATAACAGTTATGGGAATGATGTAAGCAATATTGCGAGGTTGCATGATCTTTATATCGACCAGCGAGATGAAGCGCTGCCGATCAATGCTGAGTCGGGCAGCTTGCGCGTATATGTGGAGGGCATTGGTACCAGCAGCGCAGACGAGGACTCAATTTTTTCCCAAGCGACAGGATTGGGCGCGCAAGGTGTTCGAGCCCGAGTGGAAGAAACTCCTGCATTAATCGTCAAAGCCCTCCGGTCGTTTTTGGCAAACAACCCGGGCAAAACTATTGAACGAATTGAATTTGATATTTTTGGGTTCAGCCGCGGAGCCGCAGCTGCACGAGACTTTGCCAATGAAGTAGTCAAGGGTAAGAAAAGCATTTTCGCCAATGCAGTGCCCGCCGGAACTCTCGGATTAGCAGACAGTTTCAGTTGGAAGACACAAGATGAGGTATCCATAAACTTCATTGGCGTCTACGACACCGTTGCGGCCATTTCCAATCCCTTGCTAGCAGACGTCGACGGACACAACGCCTACAACCCTGGAATCAACATCCGTCTAGCGCCCGACGCTGCCAAAAAAATTGTGCATCTGGTCGCCCAGAATGAACGACGCTACAACTTCGCCCTGAACAGCCTCGGCGCCGCCGATATCGTGTTACCCGGCGCCCATTCGGACCTTGGAGGTGGTTACCTCCCCAAAGCAATCGAACGCATTCTCCTCAGCAAACCCCACCGAAGCGAGGTGGATGAACGTGTTCCTTTTACTGAGGCCAACAGTTACAAACTGGCTCAAAACGACTTGCGTCGCCTTCAGCGTCAACTGGCCCGCTATGACCTTGCCCTTGAAATCAGGGCGTGGGAGGTGCCTTTTACCTTCACAGAAGACAGAAAACGCAGAGACATGAAACATGTTTATGCGGCGGTAAGTAGCCAACGCGAGGTTCGCGGTGACCTGTCGTTGATTTACTTCAGGATCATGCGCGAGCTTGCTGTAGAGCATGGAGTGCCTTTTGGTGAAGTCGACGAAACCGAACCACGACTGGCGCTGCCAGCCGAGCTAATCCCCATTTACGAGAAATTGATGCCCTACGCATTGGGGAAAAGCACAACGCTAAGACTGAGCGCGCAGGAAGAACAGCTGCTGTTCCAGAGCTATGTTCATATCTCCGACAATTGGAACGCCGCGAAAAATCGCAATAACAGCGATTTAAACGTGGTTTTTATCAATAGACCCGACAATAATTATATGCGCACGGTACATCCTAATGATTAATCTAATACGCACCGCACTCATGGTGTTTCTACTGGTAGGCTGCACATCGGCCAAAACCCAGTCGATGCCCTACAAATCCTGGCATCTAGGCTTCTCGGCCCCAGCTTATATGGAAGTCTGGATCGAAACGGCTGACGTGATTGATATTCAAGGGCAAGTCTACAGACGCGCCATGAGTGGCGTTGCGGCGTTGCTAACACCGCCAAACAATTCAGGCGATCCCCGAGGCTGGCCCAAACGAGCAGGAATGGGCGGCGGCAAGTATGTTACAGGCGCCGACTTACCAAAAAAGATATACGTCCGTTGGCAATCGCTCGTCGAGCCTCAAACCTACAAAATGGTTATCGATATACCGGAATGGACGCGGGAGGTTATGCGCAAGGAAGAAAGGGTTTTCTGCGCCTTTGACGGCAAGGTGATAACCGATTACCGAGAGGCAATTTCCATAAGGCTGGTTCCTGGAGGTATCGCCAAAGTTTGGGTCACCGGCCCGTGCTTGAATCCCATCGAAGTAACGATGGTCAAAGCCGAAATTGATCCTCGAGGCCCTTATGAAGGAAAGTCTGGCGGCAAACATAGACCTCTCTCGGCATTATCCAAGGCGTATGTAGAAAAATTCGGCGTGCCTTATGAATCTTGGGAGTAAAGGGCCCGATGCATGAATCCACCAGAAGAACTCGTGTGCGGACAGTACACCTCAATGATTAATCTCATGGGCGCGGCGCTTATCGTGTTGGTGCTTACCAGCTGTACATCTGCCAATAGCCGGTCAATGCCTTACAAAGCTTGGCGTTTAGGGTTTTCGGCCCCTGCCTATATGGAAGTCTGGATAGAGACGGCAGACGTCATTGATATTCATGGGCAAGTCTTTCGCCGCGCCATGAGCGGCACCTCTTCAATAATTACGCCTCCCAATAATTCCGGCAATCCCATCGGGTGGCCGAAAAGAGCAGGATGGGGTAAGGGCAAATACGTAACAGGCGCAGACCTACCGAAAAAGATCTACGTCCGTTGGCAATCGCTCGTCGAGCCGCAAACCTACAAAATGGTCATCGATATACCTGAATGGACCCGGGAAATTATGCGCAAGGAAGAACAAGTTTTCTGCGCTTTTGACGGCAAGGTTATAACCGATTTCCGAGAAGCAATTTCCATAAGACTAGTTCCCGGAGGTATCGCCAAAGTTTGGGTAACCGGCCCGTGCCTAAATCCTATCGAAGTGACGACGGTCAAAGCTGAAATTGATCCCAGAGGCCCTTACGAAGGTAAATCCAACGGGAAATACGATTCACTCTCCGACGTATCCAAGGCGTATGTCGAAAAATTCGGCGTGCCTTATGACTCCTGGAAGTAAGTCGCGACGAAGTTGGGACGCTCCTCCGTAGTCGCGGGACTGGCGGCTAAATGCTCTGCGACAAAGGCGCTGCAGTGACACGGATCCAAGCCTCCGGCAGGCAGATGCCAGCGTGCTAGCGCCGCCCCACCGCTGCGTCCTCCCGCCCCAATCGATACACCAGACTCGCCGCCTGCCCCGGCACATCGTCCAGGGTGTCGATACGCAGCATGCCGACTTTTTCCAGGACGCGTATCGACGCTTGGTGGTGAGGTCTGACCACCGCGAAGACTTCCGGCATGTGCAGCTCGGCGAACGCATAGTCGAGCGCCGCCTGACTGAGTTCTGTCGCGAAGCCTTTGCCCCATGCCTGCGTGCCGAACCGGTAACCCAGGTTCAGGCGTTGTACTTGAAGGTATTTACGCGTGTCGATCCCGCCGAAGCCGATGATCTCAGTGGGCGAGTCGCGTGTGCAGATCACCCATTGTCCGTAGCCATGCGCTTCCCAGTGAGCCATCCACCCGTCCAGCAGCCATTGCGCCTGCTCGATGCTGCACAGAGGCCCGGATGGATTGAAGCGGTTGGTCGCCGGATCGCCATAAATGGCGAAGAGGCTGTTGAGGTCGTCAAGGACAGGCGGCCGTAGAACCAGTCGGGTGGTGGTTTTCTGCATGTCGGCGCTGCCTCTTGAGTCAGGTGGAAACGTTACCCACTTCCACCCTGCCCTGTATAGCCCCAACGCCCGCGTGAGGACAGGCTGCCGCCGAACCCGGAAGCAGGCCGAAACTAAACGTATATCGCTCTGTACAGCTTCAGCGTGATACATCCGCCCGTATTTGCGGGCAACCGTGGACACAGATGCGACACTCCCAACAGGTTCATCGCTAGCGATAGTGAACGCTGGTCGCGAAACGATAGGAACGCCCGAGGCACCGCCACGAACTTTCGCATCTCAGCGTGGTTTAAGCCTGTGTCGGCTGCCAGTCGTCCGGGACCACCGCAATCACGTCGATTTCCATCAGCCACTGGGGCTGGCCCAACCCGGAAATCACCAGCCCCGTGGAAATCGGGAACACGCCCTTGAGCCACTTGCCGATCTCCTGATACACCGGTTCGCGATAGCGAGGGTCGATGATGTAGGTCGTGGTCTTAACGATGTGCGACAGGTCGGAACCGGCTTCTTCCAGCAGTTGCTTGACGTTTTTCATGGCCTGTTCGGCTTGCGCGCGCGGGTCGCCAAGGCCAACCAGATTGCCCTCGAAGTCGGTGCCGATCTGGCCACGCACATAGATCGTGTTGCCGGCGCGGACCGCCTGGCACAAATCATTATCCAGCGACTGGTTGGGGTAAGTCTCTTTGGTGTTGAACATGCGAATGCGGGTGTGGGTTGGCTGGGCCATGTAAAACTCCTCGAAAACACAAGACGGGACGTGCCGCCGAACGATGCGACGGCACGGGTATACACGATCAGGCGGTGACGACCGATTGCCCTTGCGTCGGTGTTACCGGCGCCACGGTGGGCGCGGCCTCGCGTTGGGCGGCGTCACGGTATTCCAGGTAGGCGCGCTGGATCGCGATGTGGTCAGCCACGTATTTGGCGTCGTGCCAGACTCCCCAGATGAACGAAGACCCGCGCCGTGACTGCCAGGGCAAACCGAGGAAGTAGAGACCCGACTCGGTGGACACCCCACGCTGATGCAGGGGCTTGCCTTTGGCGTCGAAGGCATCGACTTTCAGCCAGCTGTAATCGTTGGCAAAACCCGTCGCCCAGATGACGGTGGTGATGCCGGCCCTGGCCAGATCGAGCTCAAGAATGGGCGTGCTCACGCATTCAGGGTCAGGAAACACCCGACGCGCTTCGGGCTCAAGCGGCAGGTCCAGGCCATTGCGTTCAATATAGGCGTCCGCGGCGTCCAGCACCGCCAGATAGTTCTCATCGCCGCGCGCCAGGTTCTCGGCAAGGTCCGGTTGAAAGGTCACCACACCATCGTTGAACGCACGCGTCACGCCGACCAGCTTCATGCCGCGCTGCGCCAGTTCACGGAAGTCCACGGTACGGCCACCATGGGCGCCACTGACCGCGATCGTCACGTGCTCGCGACCCGGCTTCATCGCGGCCTGGTCCCATTCGCCGAGCACGCCCAGCCACCAGCAGAAATCCCGATTGCGGTATGCGCGCGGAGGACGATCATGCTGGCCGACCGACAGGTACACCTGCTTGCCGGCGCGCTGGAGTTCATCCGCGATCTGCGTACCGGACGACCCGGCGCCCACGACCAGCACGGCGCCTTCCGGCAGTTGCTGCGGGTTGCGGTACTGGGCGGAGTGAATCTGCGTCAGACGTTCGTCGTTTGGCGCAATGGACGGAATCACCGGGTGTTGAAACGGCCCGGTCGCCACGACCACACGATGGGCCTCGATCACACCGTCGGACGTTTCGACCGTGAACCCAGGCCGACCAAAGTTACGCTCAACCTTGCGCACATCCACGCCGGTCCGAATCGGTGCCTTGATCTTGCGCGCATACGCTTCGAAATAATCGGCGACCCGCTCTTTGGGTGCGAAACCGTCCGGGCTGAGGTCGTCGAACTCCAGGCCCGGAAACCGATCGTGCCAGGCGGGTCCGTTGGCAACCAGTGAATCCCAACGGCCGCTGCGCCAGGCTTCGGCAATGCGGTTGCGCTCAAGGACCAGGTGAGGGATTCCGAGCTTGCTCAGGTGCTCGCTCATGGCCACGCCGGCTTGACCGGCACCGACCACAAGCGTATCGATTTCTGTATTTCCAGCTGTCATACCTGTGTCCTTCACGAAGGCGGGTGTGAGCGCATTCTGTGCAGGATCAGGGGATAGCGAAATTATGATTTTTGTCGTCGCAAAGCAGGAAAAAGCTAGGCCTGTGAATGGCGCTGCCTAGCTCAACATCCCGTGGCACATCAGGCTCAGGACGCTGCGCATGTGGGCGGCGTGGGCCTCGCGATCCGGCACGGCTTCGGTGGCCAGGCGGATAAACGCCAGGTTGGCGTACTGATTGAACACCGTGGCGGCCACCTCGATATCGACCGAGTCGCGCACTTTGCCCAGCGTCTGAAAATGTTTGAGCAGCGCCTTGGCCTCTTCAACCACCGCCGCATTCCACGGATGGAACGCCTGCGCCAGTTCGCCGGTAAACAGAAACGGCGCCAGCTCCCGCCATAACGAAGCAGGCATGGCACGCAACTGGTAACGGGTCATCAACCCTTCGAGCTCACACAATGCGTCGAGCGGATCGGTGTTTTCGTCCAGGTTGGCCCGCGCCTCGCGCATCGCCTGTTCGTCCGGCGCCTTGAGCAGCGCGAGCAGAATCTCCTGCTTGCCACCAAAGTAATTCACCACGGTCGGCGCAGAAACGCCGGCCTCGTTGGCGATGTGTTCCAGCGTGGTCGCGCCGAAACCATTGGCTTTGAACAACGTCAAGGCAGCGTCCGCGATCAGCTGTCGGCGTTGTTCTTTCTGCCGTTCTCTAAGCCCAGTCATGTTGCTCCTGAGGTGGGTGAGCGATGCCGTTCAGATTACGGGCATATGTTTTTCCCAACAAATATTTTCTTTACAAAAATATTTTTCAATGACAAAACTTATGACCAACGAAGCCGGCATCCCACCCCCACGCACTGCAAAACGTGATCGCAGATGTCGGGCGCCATCGACCCTGGAGACGCGTCATGTCCATCAACCTCGATACATCCCGCACCACGAGTGACTATCAGGCCTCGGATGCCGCCCATCACATTCACGCCTTCGTTGACCAGAAAGCGCTTAACGAGGAAGGCCCGCGGGTGATGGTCAGAGGCGACCGGCTGACGCTGTGGGACAACGACGGCAAGCGGTATCTGGATGGCATGTCCGGCCTGTGGTGCACCAACCTCGGTTACGGGCGCAAAGACCTGGCGGCCGCCGCCAGCGCCCAACTGGAGCAACTGCCCTACTACAACATGTTCTTTCACACGACCCACCCGGCGGTAATCGAGCTGTCCGAGTTGCTGTTCAGCCTGCTGCCGCCCCACTACAGCCACGCGATCTACACCAACTCCGGCTCCGAAGCCAATGAGGTACTGATCCGCACCGTGCGCAGGTTCTGGCAGGTTATGGGCAAGCCCGAGAAGAAAGTCATGATCGGGCGCTGGAACGGTTATCACGGTTCTACCCTGGCGGCGACCGCGCTGGGCGGCATGAAATTCATGCACGAAATGGGCGGCACGATTCCGGATGTCGCACACATCGACGAGCCCTACTGGTTTGCCCATGAAGGCGATCTGAGCCCCGAAGCCTTCGGCCTGCGTGCCGCTCGCCAGTTGGAAGAGAAGATTCTCGAACTGGGCGCGGAGAACGTTGCGGCGTTCGTTGCCGAACCCTTCCAGGGTGCGGGCGGGATGATCATTCCACCCTCGACCTACTGGCCGGAAATTCAGCGTATTTGCCGCAAGCACGACGTGCTGCTGTGTGCCGACGAGGTGATCGGCGGATTCGGTCGCACCGGCGAATGGTTCGCGCATCAAGCGTTCGGTTTCGAGCCCGACACACTGTCGATCGCCAAGGGCCTGACCTCGGGCTACATCCCCATGGGCGGCTTGATCCTGTCCCGGCGCATGGCCGAAGCGCTGGTGGAAAAAGGCGGTGTATTCGCCCATGGCCTGACCTACTCCGGGCACCCGGTCGCCGCCGCCGTGGCAATTGCCAACCTCAAGGCACTGCGCGACGAAGGCGTGGTCACTCAGGTGAAGAGCGACACCGGCCCTTACCTGCAGAACTGCCTGCGCGAAGTCTTCGGCAACCACCCTTTGGTGGGCGAAGTACAAGGCGTCGGTCTGGTCGCCGCGCTGCAGTTCGCAGAAGACAAAGCCACGCGCAAACGCTTCGCTAACGAGAACGACATCGCCTGGCGCTGCCGCACCCTGGGTTTCGAAGAAGGCGTCATCATTCGTTCCACGCTGGGGCGCATGATCATGGCGCCCGCGCTGGTCGCCACCCGCACGGAGCTGGACGAACTGGTGGACAAGACCCGCATCGCGGTGGATCGCACCGCGCGCGAGTACGGCCGACTGTAAAACACGGTGAGGCACTGGCACGTTTTTTCGTAATCAGGCTCCACAAAAAACCTCGTTTCGCCAACCGCAACGCATGGACAGAATGCAGTCATGTCCCATCCACGCCCGGGCAGCGTCAAGCACGCTCGCCCGGCGCCGGATGGCGGGTCAGGACGGAACAGGACGAACACACCATGACGTTTTCAATCGTTGGCCGTTGCGCCGAAACCGGACAACTGGGCATCGCCATCAGCTCATCCAGCATTGCGGTGGGCGCGCGCTGCCCCTGGTTGCGTCCCGGCGTCGGCGCGGTCGCCACACAGAACATCACTCTTCCCGCCCTGGGTCCGCACGTACTCGATCAACTGGAGCAAGGCCTGTCCCCTGCCGAGGCGCTGGACAAGGCCTTGACCAGCAACGGCTATAGCCAGTTTCGGCAGTTGACCGCCATCGACCACCTCGGCCGGACCGCCCATTTCAGCGGCAGTCAAACCCTTGGCACGCACAATGCGCTGGCGGGTGAACAGTGTGTGGGCGCCGGCAACATGCTGGCCGATCGTGCCGTCATCGAAACACTGGTGCAGACCTTCGAAAACAGCGGCGGTCAACTCGCAGACCGGTTGATCGCGGCCATGCAGGCGGCAGTCGCGGCCGGCGGGGAAGCGGGTCCTGTGCACTCCGCCGCGTTGGTGGTGGTCGGTGAGCTGACCTGGCCTATCGTCGACCTGCGCGTGGATTGGGCCGATGAAGACCCGATCGGTCAACTCGCACAACTGTGGACCGACTATCGCCCTCAGTTGCAGGACTACATCACCCGCGCCCTCGACCCGACCAAAGCGCCGAGCTATGGCGTTCCCGGTGACGAATGAAACGGCGATCCCTTACGCGCCTCTGAACCCAGCAAGGATCAAGGTATGAGCAAAAGCCGGGAACTGTTGGCCGCACTGGTCGGGTTCGACACCACCAGTCGTGAATCGAACCTGCAACTGATCGAGTTCGTTCGCGACTACCTGGCACAACTCAACGTGCCGTGCGAACTGATCTACAACGCCGAGCGCAGCAAGGCCAACCTCTTCGCCACCCTCGGCCCGGCGGATCGTCCGGGCATTGTGCTGTCCGGCCACACCGACGTGGTGCCGGTAGACGGTCAGCCGTGGACCGTGCCGCCCTTCGAGCTGAGCGAACACGACGGTAAGCTGTTCGGGCGCGGCACGGCTGACATGAAAGGCTATATCGCCTGCGTACTGGCGGCGGTACCGGACCTGCTGGCGGCGCCCTTGAGGATGCCAGTGCACATCGCCCTGTCCTATGACGAGGAAGTCGGCTGCCTCGGCGTGCGCTCACTGTTGGCGGAACTTGAACAACGGCCGGTCAAACCGCTGCTGTGCATCATCGGCGAACCCACCGAACTCAAGCCGGTGTTGGGTCACAAGGGCAAGCTGGCCATGCGCTGCGATGTCCACGGCGCGGCCTGCCACTCGGCGTATGCGCCGCAGGGGGTGAACGCCATCGAGTTTGCCGCCGAACTCATCGGCGAATTGGGGCGCATCGGGACGACGCTGCGCGCAGTCGACCTGCACGATCCACGCTTCGACCCACCCTTCACCACGGTACAGACCGGTGTGATCACAGGCGGCAAGGCGCTGAACATCGTACCGGCCGACTGCCGCTTCGATTTCGAAGTGCGCGCCTTGCCTGCCCAGGACCCGCTTGAAGTCGCTCAGCAATTGCAGCAGTACGCGAAAGACCAGGTGCTGCCGCGCATGCAGGCGGTCAATCCGGACAGCGATATCAGCTTTTCCGAGCTCTCAGCCTATCCGGGTCTGGTGACCGATGAGAAAAGCCAGGCAGCACAGCTGATTGCGCAGTTCTGTGGCTCGGAGGCATTCACCACCGTGGCGTTCGGGACCGAAGGTGGCTTGTTCGATGCCATCGGCATTCCCACCGTGGTGTGTGGGCCGGGCAGCATGGATCAGGGGCACAAGCCGGATGAGTTTGTGAGCGTGGCGCAGCTGGAAGCGTGTGACGCGATGTTGCGGCGGATGATGGAAGCGTTGCGAGAAATGCCAGACCTGTAGGAGCCGGCTTGCTGGCGAATGCGTGGGGTCAGCCCGTGTGAGGCATCTGACACTACGCTTTTCGCCAGCAAGCCGGCTTCCACAGCTTTGCGTGAAGCTTCGAGCCGACAGAGCATCAGTCTGCGATCTTCGGCGCCAGTTCTTCCCGACAATGATCCACGAATAACTGCGCCGGTTTGGTCAACTGCGAACGACGCAGCCAGGCCGCGGACAGCCCTGAGCCCGTCACGTGCTCGGCCAACGGCACGCACACCAGCTTCTGCCCGTCGTAGGTGTATTCGGATTTAGGGCGTGTCACCAGAATCGAAAAGCCGAACCCACGACCGACCATGCCCCGGACCATCTCGATCGATGGTGAGCTGAACTGAATGTGCGGGGTCAATCCCCGCTCTTCGAAAATGCTCACGAAATAGGTCCGGCTCGGCTGCACATCCAGCAATACCATGGGTTCCAGCACCAGATCGTTCAGCGAAACCTTGGCCTGGCTGGCAAAGCGATGTCCCTCGGGCAACAGCGCATAAGGTTGTTGCGGCGCCATCAGCGGCACGGTGTCGATGGTGCTGTCCAGATCGTGCTCATACAGAATCGCCAGATCGATACTGCCCGAGGTCAGGGCCTGCACCAGCTCCTGCTGCTCGCCATCGCGGATGCGAATTTCCACGCCCGGCCAGCGATCACGAAACCCCGCGATCAAGCGCGGCAGGTACAACGGCGCTACGGTTTCGAAACAGCCAATGTCGATCTGCCCGGCGACCACGTCGTTGTCCGCGAGCGCGTTCTGCTCGAATTCGTGCGCCACGCGCAGCAACTCCTGCGCTTTGCGATAGAAGCGCGCGCCGCTGGGCGTCAACGACACGCCTTGCGCGTGATGCCGAATAAACAGCTGCACGGCAAAACTTTCTTCAAGGTTTTTGATCGCGGTAGAGACCGAAGGCTGTGCAATGTAGAGCTTGCGCGACGCTTCGGCGACACTGCCGCACTCCACCGTGGTGACGAAATATTTGAGTTGTCGCAGGTTGTACGCGGCCATTGCTACCTCGAAATCGGTGAACCGTCAGACCAGAGCTTGCGCGGTATTCTGTGGTGTTCCCAACACATGATAAACAAGCAATTTGCTGTCCAGTGACGCTAAAAAAACTGACCTCAAAACAGTGCGTGCACGCACCGTAAAAGTGCGTTATTGCCGAGTTTTTTTATCGGCAGCGAACACATTTTTACTCATTTCCTGACCTCACCACATCGCCCACTATCGGCACCATCGATCGTGAGCACGGCCCGCAGAGGCCATTGAGGAGTGTGTGCAGTGACGGACTTTAAACACTGGCAACAGCGTGCCGAGCATCAGCGATTCATCGACAAGGCCCTGATCGCAGGCAGCCCTCATCAGGCCCGCACGGGCGAAACCTTCACCGTCGTCAATCCCGCCACCAACGCGGTGTTGGCCAACGTCGCAGCCTGCTCGGATGCGGAGGTCGACCAGGCCGTCCGTGTTGCCCGTCAAAGCTTTGCAAGCGGGCCTTGGCCACATATGCAGCCCAAGGAGCGCAAGGCGGTCCTGTTGCGTTTGTCCGAACTGATCCTGGCTCACCGCGAAGAACTGGCCTTGCTTGACTCGCTGAGCATGGGCAAGCCGGTGATGGACGCTTACGGCATCGATGTCCCCGGCGCCGCGCATGTGTTCGCCTGGTACGCCGAGAGCCTGGACAAGCTGTATGACCAGGTCGCCCCCACCGGCCCCGGCATGCTGGCGACCATCACGCGGGTACCGTTGGGCGTCATCGCCGCCGTCGTACCCTGGAACTTCCCGCTGGACATGGCCGCCTGGAAGCTCGCACCCGCCCTCGCCGCCGGTAACAGCGTGATCCTCAAACCCGCCGAACAGTCACCGTTTTCGGCGTTGCGTCTGGCCGAACTGGCGCTGGAGGCCGGTGTTCCCGAGGGTGTTTTCAACGTGGTCACAGGCCTCGGTGAGCAGGCCGGTCGCGCCCTGGGGCTGCATCCAGACGTCGATGCGCTGGCGTTTACGGGGTCGACGCAAGTCGGCAAATACTTCATGCAGTACGCGGCGCAGTCCAACCTCAAGCAGGTGTGGCTGGAGTGCGGCGGAAAGAGCCCGAACCTGGTGTTCGCCGACTGCCAGGACCTCGACCTGGCCGCTGAGAAAGCCGCTTTCGGCATCTTCTTCAATCAGGGCGAAGTGTGCTCGGCCAACTCACGGTTGCTGGTGCAGCGGTCAATTCATGATGAGTTCGTGGAGCGCCTCGTCGAGCAGGCACGGCACTGGCAGCCCGGCGACCCGCTGAACCCTGCCAGCCGGGCGGGCGCGATTGTAGACGCGACGCAGACCGCGCGGGTGATGGAATACATCTCGGAGGCCAGTGCCAGCGGGGCACGGCTGGTCGCAGGCGGCAACCAAGTGGTGATCAATGGCTCGAACAATTTCATTCAGCCCACGTTGTTCACTCACGTGAGCCCGGACATGCGTTTATCACGCGAGGAGGTGTTCGGCCCGGTGCTTGCGATCACCCCGTTCGACACCGAGGATGAGGCGGTGCAGATGGCCAATAACTCTGTGTACGGATTGGCCGCGTCCGTGTGGAGCGATGACCTCCATCGCGCGCACCGCGTCGCCGGTCGCTTGAACGCTGGCACTGTTTCGGTCAATACCGTGGATGCTCTGGACGTGACCGTTCCGTTCGGCGGTGGCAAACAGTCCGGGTTCGGACGCGACCTGTCACTGCACTCATTCGACAAATACACCCAGCTGAAAACCACCTGGTTTCAGTTGCGCTGAGTCTCGGTGAGCGCCCTCGGGAGAACCCCATGAAAACCGATTACGACTACATCATCGTTGGCGCCGGTTCGTCTGGCAGCGTGCTGGCGAATCGTCTGAGCGCCAACCCTGCCGTGAGTGTGTGTTTGATCGAAGCGGGGAGCCACGACAACAGCCTGCGCATCCAGACGCCCGCCGGGACCATCACGCTGTACAAGAGCAAAAAGTACAGCTGGAATTTCTTTTCCGCGCCGCAGAAAAACCTCAACGGTCGCAGCCTGCATACACCACGCGGCAAAGCACTGGGCGGCTCAAGCTCGATGAACAGCATGATCTACATCCGCGGTCACGCCAGCGATTATGATCGCTGGGCGCAGGCCGGCTGCCCCGGTTGGGACTGGAACAGCGTGCTGCCTTACTTCAAGAAATCCGAGAACAACCGGCTGGGCCAGGACCCACGTCTGCATGGCACGACCGGCGAGTTGAACGTGGAAGCTGCGCGTGATCCCAACCCGGTGTCACAGCTGTTCGTCAGGGCCGCGCAAAACGCGGGCATTCGCCGCAACGACGATTTCAATGGCGATCAACTGGAAGGCTGCGGCATCTACAACCTCACGCAGAAAGACGCCAGACGCCTGTCGAGTTACCGCGCGTTTGTCGCACCGGTGCTCGCCCGTCCAAACCTGACCGTAATCACCGACTGCTCGGTGCAGTCACTGGTGATTGAGGGACGAGTGACCCAAGGCGTGCGGGTCGAATCCGAGGGTCAGCAAACCACCCTGACGGCTCGTCGCGAGGTGATTCTGTCTGCGGGTTCGCTGGGCAGTCCGGGCTTACTGCTGGCGTCCGGCATCGGGCCGGCGAACGACCTGACGAACGCAGGCATCAAGGTCGAACATGACCTTCCCGGCGTCGGCAAGAACCTGCAAGATCACCTCGACGGGTTGATCACCGTGCGCTCGAAAAGCCGGTTGACCCTGGGCTTTTCACTGGGATCGCTGCCGAGCATCCTGACCTCGCCGCTGCGTTATCTGTTCGGCAAAAAAGGCTGGCTGACCACCAACTACGTCGAGGCCGGTGGCTTTGCCCGTACACCGCTGGCTGAGTCGCTGCCCGATGTGCAGTTTCACTTTGTCCCGGGTTACCGCAGCCATCGCGGCCGGCTGTTCGAATGGGGCCATGGCTACGCGGTGCACACCTGCGTGCTGCGCCCGAAAAGCATTGGCGAAATACGCCTGGGTCGCGACGGCAAACCCGTGATCGATTTCAATTTCCTCGCCGATCCGGAAGACGCCAGGGTGCTGATCGAAGGCTTGAAGCTGGCACGCAAGATCCTCGCCGATCAGCAGTTCGATGGCATTCGCGGCACCGAGATGCTTCCCGGCAAGCAGGTGCAGACCGACGAACAACTGATGACCTACGTGCGCGACTACGCCGCAACCGTGTTCCACCCGGTCGGCACGTGCAAGATGGGCATCGATCCGATGAGCGTCGTAGGGCCGGACCTGAAAGTGCATGGGATACAAGGCTTGCGAGTGGTCGACGCCTCGATCATGCCGACACTGATCAGCGGCAACACCAACGCGCCGTGCATCATGATCGGGGAAAAGGCGGCGGATATGATCCTCAACAACAGTACACAGCCCTGTGGGATCGTGGGGCACGACACCGCCTCTGTTCAGCGGGCGTAGCAGTTGTGGCATCGTTCCAACGCTCTGCGTGGGAATGCCTTCCAGGCCGCTCCGCGTCCACGTTGACGCAGAGCGTCAGTCGCTGGGTTACCACGCGGAGCGTGGGAACGATCAACATTTCGTGCTCCGCTCGGCACCCGATGAAACGCCGCTTTCCTGCACTAGGAAGCGGCGTTTTTTGTGCGCCTGCCCCAGCTTCGAACACCTTTTTCCACCCCAGTTTTTTCCTCGTCAGGGACCACATATTTACTAATTTTCGTATCCCGCGACATCGGCCAACATCGACCTCGCCCTACAGAGGCAAAAGGTCCGTCAGAGGCCGCGAGCGGTTCAAGTTATGGCGTCTAGCCCCCACTGCCCCGAGACAACGTCGAATTAAAAAACCACCATCCGGGAGTGTTCCATGATCAAGTCTTTCGTATCGCGCTGTGTGCGTCCGCTGGCCCTGACTGCACTGGCGGCCGGCATCGCCAGCGGCGCTCAGGCCGGCACCCTGTCCATCGGGCACACCACCTGGGTGGGGTACGGCACCCTGTACCTGGCTAAGGACCTGGGCTACTTCAAGGAAAACGGCCTGACCGTTGAGTTGCCGACCATCGAAGAAGCGTCGATGTACATGGCCGCTCAGGCCTCGGGCAAGCTGTCCGGCTCAGCTTCAACCCTGGATGAAATCCTCAAGTACCGCCCTCAGTTCTGCTTCAAGGCGGTCGCGGCGCTGGACGAAAGCCATGGCGGTGACGGCGTGCTGGTCGGCAAGGACATCAACAGCCTGCAAGACCTCAAAGGCAAGGCCGTCGCCGTCAACGAAGGCTCGGTTTCACAATTCTGGCTCAACTACCTGCTGAAAAACGCCGGCATGAAAATGAGCGACCTGACCATCCAGAACATGACCGCCGACGACGCGGCCACCGCGTTCATTGCCGGTCGTGTACCGGCCGCCGTGACCTGGGAACCGCACCTGACCACCGTGCGCAACAAGCAGCAAGGCAAGGTGCTGGTCGACAGCAGCACGACGCCCGGCGTGATCGTCGATGTCGTGGCCCTGAGCTGCGATGTGATCGACAAACAGCAGGCTGACGTCAAGGCACTGGTGGCCGGCCTGTACAAAGCCGTTCAGTACACCAAGGACCATCCGAAAGAAGCCTACGCGATCATGGCCAAAGGCGTCGGTGGTTACCTGGCCGACCCGGCCGAGCTGGAGGCCGCGGCCAAAGGCGTGCGTTTCTACGATCAGGCCATGAGCGAAAAACTGCTGGGCAGCAACGGCAGCACCGGCGATGCCGCCGCCGTGATCAAACTGGCCAACGAAACCGCCAGCGAGTTGCAGGGCAAGCCGTACAACGTCAGCTACAGCGACCTGATCGACAACCGTTTCATCAGCCCGAAATAACCAGGAGCACGTCATGTCCAAGCGCAATTCGTGGCTCAACCGCTGCCTGACGCCCAAGACCAGCTTGCCGATCCAGGTGATCTGGAGCGCCAGCGGCCTGGCCTGGGCGTTGTTGATCGGCCTGTGGGCTTTTCTTTCCTATGGCGGCGTGGTGCCGGCGATGTTCCTGCCGACACCCGGTGCGGTTTTCGATGCTGCGATGCGCCTGGCCCGTGACGGTACGCTCGGCCCGCATGTGTGGGCCAGCGTGGAAGTGGTGATGGTCGGCTTCGTGATCTCGTCGGTGGTCGCGGTGCCGATCGGCCTGATGATGGGCAGCTTCCGGGTCGTGCAAGCGTTCCTGGAACCGCTGGTCAATTTCATCCGCTACCTGCCGGTCACCTCGTTCGTACCGTTATTCATCCTGTGGATCGGTATCGGTCTGGAGCAACGGGTGTCGATCATCATTTTCGGCGTGTTCTTCCAGCAACTGGTAATGATTGCCGATGTGTCCAAGGGCATTTCCAAAGACCTGATCAACGCCTCCTACACCCTCGGCTCCAGCCGTTCGGACGCCGTATTGCATGTCATCGCACCCGCCTCGTTGCCCGGTGTGCTGGACACGCTGCGCGTGACCATGGGCTGGGCCTGGACCTACCTGGTGGTCGCCGAGCTGGTCGCAGCGTCCAGCGGTCTGGGTTACCTGAGTCTCAAGGCCATGCGAGGTTTTCAGGTTGACGTGATTTTCCTGGCGATCGCCGTGATCGGGCTGTTGGGCCTGATCACCGATCAACTGTTCAGATTTCTTCGCTTGAAGGTGGCCGCATGGGCTCAGTAACCGCAACCTCGCCGATTCAGCTACGCCCCGCTGCCGTGGCCACTGCCGCCACGCCACGCTTGCGTGTCGATAACGTCACGCTGCAATACAAAACGCCGTCAGGGAGCACGTTCACGGCGCTGGACAAGGTGTCGTTCGACGTACCCGATCAGCAGTTCGCCGTGCTGGTCGGCCCCTCAGGTTGCGGTAAGTCCAGCCTGCTGTACCTCACCGCCGGTCTGTCCGAACCGACATCGGGCGACATCTACGTCGGCGGCCAACAGGTCGACGGCCCCGGCGCGGATCGCGGCATGGTGTTCCAGGGCTATACGCTGTTCCCATGGCTGACCGTACGCAAGAACATCGAATTCGGCCTCAAGCGCCGTGGCATGCCCGCGGCCGAACGCAAGGAAATCGTCGAGTTCTACCTGAACGAAGTGGGTCTGTCGCGCTTCGCCGATAACTACGCCAAGCAGTTGTCCGGCGGGATGATGCAACGCGTGGCGATAGCCCGCGCCCTGGCCAACGACCCGCAGATCCTGCTGATGGACGAGCCGTTCGGCGCTCTCGACAGCCAGACGCGTCTGCAGATGCAGCAACTGCTGCTCAAGGTCTGGGAGCACAGCAAGAAGACGGTGTTGTTCGTGACTCACGACATCGACGAGGCCATTCTGCTGGGCGACCGGATCTTCGTCATGGGCGCACGCCCTGGCCGTATCAAGGAAGTGCTCGATGTGCCGATTGGCCGCCCGCGCAACCTGGACATGGTCATGGACCCTGAATTCATCCGCATGAAGCGCAATATTTTTCATCTGTTGCATGACGGGCCGGAAGAACACCTATGACGCGATAGCACGTTTGCAGGGACCCTTGTAAGGGCGTGCGGTGCTAGAGTCTTTCGCCACACAGGTGACACTCATTACACCGCTCACAGGAGTACATCGGATGAAAATCGGTTTCTTGGGTCTGGGCAACATGGGTCAGGCCATCGCCGCCAATCTGCTGAAAGGCGAACATGAACTTCGGGTCTGGAACCGCTCGCCGCAGGCGACCCGGTCGCTGGTCGAGCTCGGCGCCAAGGCGGTGACGGAACCCGCACAGGCGTTCGACGCCGACGTGGTGTTCAGCATGCTCGCCGACGACAAGGCGCTGCGCTCGGTGCTGCTGGATTCGGGCCTGCTCAAGCACATCAAGGCGCCGCTGATTCACGTCAACCTGGCGACCGTATCGGTGACGTTTGCTGATGAACTGGCCGAGCTGCACAAGGCTCAAGGCATCGACTACATCGCAGCGCCCGTGATGGGCCGGCCGAATGTCGCGGCGGCGGCTCAGCTGAATCTTCTAGCAGCCGGCCCCGAACAGGCCATCGACACCGTTCAGCCGCTGTTCGACCTGATCGGCCGCAAGACGTGGCGCCTCGGCGAAAAGGCCTCGGCTGCCAATGCGATGAAACTGGCGGTCAATTTCCTGCTGGTGTCGGCGGTCGAAGCCATGAGCGAAGCCGCCGTACTGGTGACCCGCCACGGCCTCCAGTCGGCGGACCTGGTGAACCTGGTGTCGAACACCCTCTTCACCGGCCCGGTGTATGCCGGCTACGGCGCACTGATCGGAGAACGCCGCTACGAGCCCGCCGCGTTCAAGGCCGTGCTGGGACTCAAGGACGTGGATCTGATCCTGGCGGCGGCCAGTCAGGTGTCGGTGCAGATGCCGACCGCGGACATGATTCGCGCCAACCTGCAGGACGCCGTCGACCACGGCCAGGGTGAAATGGACCTCGCGGTCCTGGCCGAAGTCGCGGAGCGTCGTAACCCGGTTTGATACTCGCCGTTATCCCTGGGCATGGCGGCGCTATCCGCACTCGCGGCTGGCGCTGCATCTGTGGGAGCGAGCTTGCTCGCGAATGCATTGGAACCTTTGACCTCTTTTTCAGTTGCCCTCATCAGCCGCTTGGTGTGCATTGCGCTGCCGCGCCATATGCAGCCTGTGAAGGGTGATTTTGCGCACTTCCTGTTTGCTGATGTCGATGTGGTTTTTCAGCAGGTGTTGGGCCCGTTCAGTGCGCCGTTGCAGGATCGCCTCGAGGATCTGTCCGTGCTCGACGTAAGTCGCGTCGATGCGTGGGGCCTGAGTGAAATCCAGACGCCGGATGATGCGGATTTTTTCGGTAATCTCGAAATGCACGCGCGCCATTTCGCGGTTGCCTGCGGCCTCGACCAGCGCGCAATGGAATCGCTCATCCAGGGCTGAGACCCGTGCCCCCTCCTGCAAGCGCTCCGCCTCTGTCACCCGCCAGGTGCGTGTCAGTTCAGCGATCACCGGGTGGGCCTCGACATCCATTTGTTCCAGGCGTGCAACCGCCGCGTTTTCCAGCACGATCCGCAGGTCGTAGAGCTCTTCGAAATACTGGAAGTCAAACGCCCTCACCTGCCAGCCGCTGCGGAAATACACCTGCAGATAACCTTCGCGTTCCAGCCGATACAGCGCCTGACGCACCGGCGTGCGACTGGCCTGAACACGCTCGGCCACCTCACTTTCGCTGAAGCGATCGCCCGGCAACAACCGGAACTCGAAGATGTCGTCCTTGAGCTGTTGATAGATCCGCTCGACCATGTTTTCCGGGCGGCCCTTGGGCTTTTGCGACGTGGCGATCTGCATGGTGTTGTCCGAGCGGTTATCCGGGTCGACACGAGGACGTGCCGATGTGTATTGACGAGCGTCAGCCATTGTTCAAGCTGGCGATGTAAGCGCGCCAGCCACCGAATGCGGTGATGTCCTTTGCGTCTGCCAATGCCCACGGCTCGCAGATGAAACCCTTCACGCTGCGCCCGTCCACCAGTGTGAGGTTGCCGATGCCCAGCGGCGCGGGAATCTCGGCAACGAACTCGCCGAAACGCGCCAGCGGAATGTCCCACAACTCGACGATGATCGACTGCCCGCCGTCAGCCTTGACCAGTCCGGGTTTGGGCGGCACCGTACCGGGGAGCGCATAAAGGCGGTAGTCACCCGCGGTCAACGTCTGCTCGACGAACACCGCATCGCGACGGGTCAGTTGAACATTCAGCGGCATGCCGGTCAGGTGTGCACCGACCACGGCCACGCGGACACTGCCACGCGGTTGCGCTGCGGTGGATGGCGCAGGCAGCGGGCGTCCTGTTGCGCCCATCGGCAGGTTGAGATGCGCTTGCCACTGTTTGCCGAAACGCGCGAGCGCCGCGTCATGCCAGGCCGGGGCGATCAGGGTGATGCCGGCGGGCAAGCCGTCCGCGCGCAAACCCGCAGGCAGCGCCAGTGCGGACAGGTCCGCCAGGTTGGTGAAGTTGGTGTAGAAACCGAACTGGGAGTTGTAGAGCACCGGCTCCGCCGCCATCTCGGCGAGCGTTCGAATCGTCGCCGAGGTCGGCACGACCAGGGCGTCGAAACCGGCCAGTGCGTCGTTGATCTGCCGGCTCAGCGTTGCGCGCAGGTACTCGGCCTTGTAGGCATCGCAGGCGCTGTAGGCCAGACCATTTTCAACGATCCCGCGCACCACCGGGTTGATCGCCTCCGGGCTGGAGGCGAGCATCGCTTCAAGGGCCACGGTCCGCTCCGCGACCCACGGGCCGTAATACAGCTGCTCGGCCAGCGCCTGAAAAGGCGTGAAGTCGATGCGCGTGATCTCGGCGCCCATGTCGGTGAGGGTGTGTAATGCCTGCTCATAGACGGCCTGATTCTGCGCATCGCCAAAGAACTCCAGCGTTGCCGGCACCGCCAGTTTGATCGACGCGCCGAAGCCAACGGGCGCGGTATCGGGATTGGCACGGGAATAGGCGTCGGTGGCGTCGTACCCTTCGGCGATCCCGGCCACGCACTCGGCATCCTCAACGGTCAGGGCGAAGACAGAGATGCAGTCCACCGTGCGGCACGCTGGCACCAACCCGGTATTCGATAACCGCCCTTTGGTGGGTTTAAGGCCGACGATGTTGTTGAACCCGGCGGGTACCCGGCCGGAACCGGCGGTGTCGGTGCCAAGAGAGAACGCCACCAGCCCCCGCGCCACGACAGACGCCGAGCCCGAGCTGGAACCCCCACTGACGTAATCGGGATTGAAGCTGTTCGCCACCGCGCCGTAGGGAGAACGGGTACCGACCAACCCTGTGGCGAACTGATCGAGGTTGGTCTTGCCTATCAGAATCGCACCGGCCGCGCGCAGCCTGGCGACCACGGTCGCGTCAGCGCTGGCGGTGTAGGCAAATTCCGGACACGCCGCAGTCGTGAGCCAGCCTGCCGCATCAATGTTGTCCTTGATGGCGAACGGCACCCCATACAGCGGCAGCTTCGCGATATCGCCGCCGACGGCCTCCAGGAGCGCGGACAGTTCGGCCAGTTGCGCATCGAGCTGAGCAGGGCTGACGCGAGAGATCCAGGCGTTATCCGCTGCGGGAAAGGCATCAAGCAGGTCCCGCAGGCCGCTTGGGGTCATCTCACCGCGCTGATACGCAGCGATCCATTCGTTTACGGTCCAGCCAAACAAGGGGTTTTGAGCGTTGCGCATTGTGGATTCCATCTTGTATCCAAGTTTGAATCCAGCAAAAGCAAAACGCAGGCCATCTGGGTCAAGACCTCGTTTTACGGGACGTTAGAACAATTTCAACTGCGGCAGCCTACAAGGAAATGCCCGCCAAGAAGGCAACCGTGCGTGGTTTTGGTGCCTCCCGTTATTCATCAGGTACACGCTACACCAGGTACTTGCGAAACCACTCCAGCGTCCGGCCCCACGCCAACCGCGCCGCTGCATCGTCATAGCGTGGCGTCGAGTCGTTGTGGAAGCCGTGATTCATCCCCGGATAGATGTACGCCTGATAGGTCTTGCCGGCAGCCTTCAGCGCCTGCTCGTACGCAGGCCAGCCGTCGGTAATGGGTTTGTCCAGTTCAGCGTAGTGCAGCAGCAAGGGTGCCTTGATACGCGCGACGTCCTCCGCCTTGGGTTGCCGCCCGTAAAACGGCACCGCCGCCGCCAGCTCCGGATAAGCAACGGCCGCCGCATTGGCCACGCCACCGCCATAGCAGAACCCGGTGATGCCGACTTTACCGGTCGATGCGGGGTGCGCCATCAACCATTCGATGCCCGCAAAGAAGTCGTTCATCAGTTTCTCGGGGTCGACCTTCTGCTGCAGTTCGCGCCCCTTATCGTCATTGCCCGGATAGCCGCCGACCGAGGACAGGCCATCGGGTGCCAGGGCGATGAACCCGGCCTTGGCCACACGACGGGCGACATCCTCGATGTAAGGATTGAGACCCCGGTTCTCATGCACCACCAGCACCGCCGGTACTTTCGCGCCGGCCTTGGCCGGACGCACCAGATACCCACGAACCTGGCCGTGCCCCTTGGGGGATGGGTAGGAAATATACTCGGCGACAATGTCGGGGTCGGTGAATTCGACTTGTTCAGCCAGCGCGTAATTCGGGCTCAGCGACGACAGAATCGCGGTCGCCGTGAGTCCACCCAGGGCAAACACCGCCGCCCGATCAAGGAACTCACGCCGGTTGATCTTCCCGTGAACATAGAAGTCATACAGCTCGAGCAATTCAGGGGCGAAATCCTTGGCCGTGAGACGGGTCATCTGTGCACTTCCTCATTGATTGTCGTGTGGTCACCGTGGCCGGCCTTACGGCTCGCTGGCGCGTCAAGAACGTTCATTAAAGCAGTGTTTAACCCCCTCGGCAGATCAAGCGGGTTGAAGCACATCCTCCGTGTGGACCTCACACCTGTAGGAGTGAGCTTGCTCGAAGGCGACAGCTTGGCACCATCAAGGCTGAATGAACCACCGCACTCGCTGCCCTCGTAACCTCGGATGTCTCCCAAGGCGGGATGCGGCTTTTCCGGGGGAGCGTGGCAGGCGTGAGGTGCTTGATCGCGTCAGGGCTCAGCGGACACTGACCCGTGTTTTGCAGTTGTATGATAACGTACGAAAACTCGTCTCATGGGTCGCTCTGCCGGCGCCCGGACGGGGATTCTGTTTCTGTCCGATCACAATAAAAAGGGAAACATCCATGACCAAGCTCAAACTGGCGGTAGGTTTTGTGTGCCTGTTTTCAGGCTATGTCTTCGCTGCACCGTCTGCGGATGAACAAAATGTCGCCAAGGCCGTCGACCAGATGACCCAGGCGATGCTGCACAAAGACCTCAAGACCCTGAACGCACTGACATCAGACAACGTCACCTACGGCCATTCCAGCGGCAAGATTCAGAACAAGCAGGAATTCATCGCTGACATCGAAACCGGCCGCAGCGGTTTCAAGACCCTGCAGATGCTCAATCAGAAAATCACCATGGACGGCGACACCGCGCTGGTTCGCAACCACTTCTCCGCCCAGGCCGTAAACAGCGGCGTCGAAGTACCGACCGAGATCGAAAACTTCCAGGTCTGGCAAAAGCAGCACGGGAAATGGCAACTGATCGGTCGTCAGGCATTCAAGTTCTGATTGACCGCTGATCCACCTGTGGGAGGCGGCGTGTCACTGCCGTTGCTCTCACAGGTCCCCCCTCCATCGTTACAACGCTTCCAGCCCCCATAACACCTCCAGCACATGCCGGGTCGAACGTTCGACCTCTCCGGCCCGGTGGGCGATGCCCAGTTCCCGCCACAACGCCGGCTGCAAGGGACGCATGACGATGCGGTGCTCCGGCGACGGCGTGGAGGCCTCGTGGGGCAGTACCGTCGCGCCATACCCGGCCGCCACCAGACTCTTGATCGCGTCGTTGTAGTTGAGCTGAATGCGCGGCGTCGGCTGCGGCCCCTCTGTTGCGAACCACTCCCCTACCTGACGCGACAGGCGCGTGCTGTTGTCGTTGAGAATCAGCGGTTGGGCTGCCAGCCAGGCGGGCGTAACAACGTCCGGACACGCCCAGCGCGCCGGCAGAAACGCCATGACGGGGTCACGTCGCCACGGCTTGATCTGCAGGCCCTTGACCGGCGATTGCGGCAGCGCAATCACGCCGATGTCGAGACTGCCATCGGCCAGTTTTTGCAGGGTCTGCTGGGAGGTGAGCACCGCCACCTGCACGTCGATGCCCGCGTGCGCGTGACTGAGGGTTTCCAGCGCTTGCGGTATCAGTTGCGCGATGACGCCGGTGGACGCGCCCAGTCTGACCCGCCCGGCCAACCCCTGAACCTGACGTTCCACATCTTCGAGCGCCTGTTCGGCATCGGCCAGCAAGCGCCGGGCTCGCTCGATCAGGGTTTCCCCAATCGCCGAAGGCTGGACGCGACCCCGGGTGCGTGACAACAACAGCCCGCCGACGCGCTGCTCCAGGTCTGCAATGTGCAGGCTCACCGTGGGTGGCGCCAGGTTTAACACCCGCGCGGCTTCGGCAAACGAACCATGGTCGGCGATTGCCACCAGTGTGCGCAAACGGTCGAGACTGATCTCACGCACAACATTTCTCCTTCATGAAACCTGAATCTAATCGTCAATAAATTCAACTTTCCCTATCTTACGCCCTGTTCGAAGATGCTCGCCATGAATGACTGACTGCGAGCGCACCTCATGACCCTACCTGTTGTTTTCATCGACGGTGACCAAGGCACGACCGGCCTGCAAATCCACCAGCGACTGCACGGCCGGACCGACCTGCAAGTCGTGACGTTGCCCGCCGCGCAGCGCAAAAACCCGGAAAGCCGGGCAGCGGCGATCAACGCCTGCGATATCGCGATCCTGTGCCTGCCCGATGATGCCGCCCGCGACGCCGCGGCAAGCATTGAAAATCCCGACGTGCGCGTGATCGACGCCAGCTCTGCCCACCGTACGCACCCGGACTGGGTCTATGGGTTCGCGCAGATGAGCGAACAGCAGAAAGCGCTCATCACCAGCGCACGCCGGGTGACCAACCCTGGGTGTTACCCGACCGGCGCTGTCGGACTGCTGCGCCCCTTGCTGGATAACGGCCTGGTGCCTCGGGACTACCCGATCAGCATCAACGCGGTGTCAGGCTATTCAGGTAAAGGCCGTTCCGGCGTCGATGAATTCGAGGGGCCGGACGCCAGTCAGGCGACACCGTTTCAGGTCTACGGCTTGAGCCTGGCGCACAAACACGTCCCGGAAATCCAGCAATACAGCGGTCTCAGCGAACGCCCGATGTTCATCCCGGCCTACGGCTCGTTCCGTCAGGGCATCGTACTCACCATCCCCTTGCAACTGCGCTTGCTGCAATCGGGTGTCACGGGCGCCCGGTTGCATGCGTGCCTGGCGCAGCACTACGCGGGCAGTGATTTTGTCGAGGTCATGCCGATGGACGCCTCGCAGGCGCTGACCGGGCTGGACCCTCGGGTCATGAACGACACCGACAAGCTGCGTCTGATGGTGTTCGAAAACGCCGGACACGTGCTGCTGGCCGCCGTGTTCGACAACCTGGGCAAAGGCGCTGCCGGTGCCGCCGTGCAGAACCTGGACCTGATGATCGCCGGCTTCTGAATCCGCGCTCAGCTCAATTCAGCGCGCAACCACTCCACCAGCAGGTTCGCCTCTTCCCGGCGCGCCTGCCCGTGGCGGCGATAGACCGACAGCGCCTCGCTCAAGTGAACGCTTTCGGCGAACGGCGCAATCAGCACGCCGCTGTCGAGCATGCGTTGCGCGGTGCGCCGCCAGCCCATCGCCAGACCGTGTCCCTCAACGGCGGCGTGCAGCATCAGCGAATAATTGTCGAAGGCCAGCCCACGGGCATGGCGTGGCACTTCGTGGCCGAACGTCGCCAGCCAGGTATCCCACTCCAGTTGATAGGCGGGCAAGGCGTCGTGATGCAACAAGGTGTGAGCCCCCAGCTTATCGAGCGCGACGAGGGAGGCAGACCTTTCTAAATAGCGCGGGCTGCACACCGGGAAGACCTCGTCCGCGGCCGTGAACAGCAAGGGATGCAAGCCGTGGTCGCGGTTGCTGCTCTGCATCGCAACGTCGAAATAGCCCTGGAAGTCCGTGAGCGGAGGGGCCCAAGTGACGATCTTCAGTTCGATTTCCGGGTACTGCTGATGGAAATTCGACAGCCTGGGCATCAACCAGTGAAAGGCTTCGCAGGGCTGACACAGCAGCACCACTTCATTCTTCCTTGCCACCCCTCGCAGGCGATCCGCCGTCCTGCCCACATCGCGCAATGCATTACCCAGGGTGAGGCTGAACTCGCGCCCGGCATCCGTCAGAAAAACCGCCCGGTTGCGCCGCTGGAACAGCTTGACGCCCAAATCCTCCTCCAGCGCCCGGATCTGTCGGCTCACCGCCGCCTGGGTCAGGTTCAGTTCTTCGGCCGCACGGGAAAAACTCAACAACCGGGCAGCGGCTTCGAATGGCAGAAGACTTGCCAGCGGAGGCAAGGATTTACCGAGCTTATTCATAATGTCCAGTAATGCATCGTGACGAAGACATCATTTGTAGCACACCGGTCTGGATCGGCAAGATGACCGTCACTGCGATGCCCCTGAGTGTACGCAAAACCTGTGTGAGTGAGCTTGCTCACAGATGATTCACCGCCCGGGTGTTCAAAGGAGTCCACATGACCTCACCCCGTTCAATCCTCTTGCAAGGCGTGGCATTCGCAGTGCTGGCGACGTTGAGTTGGGCCTGCAACTTCATCGCCCCGTACGTGCTGCAGGGTTACAGCATTCAGGACTTCATGCTGGTGCGTTTCATGATGGCCGGTGCGCTGGGCCTCTTGCTGTTGCCTCTGTATCGCTCGCAACTGCGCGGCCTGAGTCTGCGCCAGTGGCTGACCGGCATGGGGCTGGGCGCATTGGGGTATCTGGCCTACAGCAGCTGCATCGCAGGCGGCGTGATCTACGGCGGTCCGTTGATGATCGCCGCCTTCATCGGCGCTGTCCCGGTGTTGCAGGCGCTGCTGGGTAACGCCCGCGACCGGGCGTTGCGCTGGGGCCAGTTGCTGCTGCCGATTTCGCTGCTGTGTCTGGGTCTGGGACTGATCAACCTGCAAGTGCTTCGCGACCCGGCGGATGCCCATACTTATCTGTGGGCGGGGCTGGCCTTTTCGTTGGGTGCCGTGCTGATCTGGCTCTCGTTCAGCGTCTTCAATCAGGCCGCCATGGAACACCTGCACACCCATGCCACCAGCGCCTGGACCTGCCTGATGATGATCGGCGCAGGCCTTGCCGCCTTACTGCTGACACCGATGGCGTGGGCCTGGGACTGGCTGCAACTTCCCGTTCAAGGCATCGACACCCCTGCCGCGCTGCGCCTGTACGGCTGGGCGCTGCTGATCGCGCTGCTCTCTTCCGTGATTGGCGCCTGGGCCTGGAACCTCGCGTCCCGACGTCTGCCGATGGTGCTGTCCGGGCAATTGATTGCACTGGAGTCGTTTTTCGCCACCGTATTGGGCCTGGCGTTTCACGGGCGTTTACCCACCCTGGCTGAAGCCATCGGCCTGGCGCTGATTCTGTTTGGCACCGTGTATTCGGTGCGCATCATCCTCGGGCCTCGGCGATCCGAGACCTGCCGACCCGCCGTCCACTGATGCCCGCGATCAGGCTCACTTGAAAAACACCGCTCCGGGAGCTCAACCCATGAACGCCATCGCCGATTACCGCACTTATCCGCTGATCAGCCCGCTGCTTCACGCAACGCTGGCACCCGACCTGATCGAGGTGACGTGGGCGGATCAACGCCGTAGCCCCTTTCATCACTTGTGGTTGCGTGACAACTGTCCGTGTCCGCAGTGCGTGTACAGCGTCACCCGAGAACAAGTGTTCGAGATTGCCGACGTTCCGGAAAACCTTCAGGCGTTGAGCGTCGAAGTCGATCGCGAAGGCGCACTGCACGTTCAATGGGAGGACGGTCACGAAAGCCGTTTTGACCCCGGCTGGTTACGCGCCCATGCCTACGACGAAGCATCGCGCGCCGAACAACAGGCAGGACGCGGGAGCAAGCAGCGCTGGGTCGCTGGACTGCAATTGCCCGTGTTCGAGTATCAGGCGGTGATGGAAGACTCCAAGGCCTTGCTCGACTGGCTGCTGGCGGTGCGCGACATCGGGCTGACGCAGGTGCGCGGCGTGCCCACCGCGCCGGGTTCGCTCAGTCTGTTGGCGCAGCGCATCTCGTTCATTCGCGAAAGCAATTTCGGCGTGCTGTTCAACGTGCAATCCAGGGCCGATGCCGACAGCAACGCCTACACCGCCTTCAACCTGCCGCTGCACACCGACCTGCCGACCCGTGAATTGCAGCCCGGCTTGCAGTTTCTGCATTGCCTGGTGAACGACGCCAAGGGCGGTGACAGTCGGTTCGTCGATGGCTTCGCGATTGCCGAGACACTGCGTCTGGAGGATCCGGACGCCTACCGCTTGCTGTGCGAAATTCCGGTGGAGTTTCGCAACAAGGACCGGCGCAGCGACTACCGCTGCCTGGCCCCTGTGATCGCGCTGGACGCCACGGGCGAGGTCGCTGAAATCCGTATGGCGAACTTCCTTCGCGGACCACTGAATCTCACACCTGAGCTGATGCTGCCGTATTACCGCGCGTATCGGCGCTTCATAGAAATGACCCGCGAGGCACGCTTCCAATTTCGTCAGCGCCTGGAGGCCGGGCAATTGTGGTGTTTCGACAACCGCCGCACCCTTCACGCCCGAGACGCCTTCGACCCTGCCAGCGGCGCGCGGCATTTTCAGGGGTGCTACGTGGATCGGGATGAATTGTTGTCACGGATATGGGTGTTGCAGCGGTGAGGGCCCGAACGTGGAGGCGTTTTTTAGGCGCCGGCCCGCTGCGCGCCAGCGCCTACAAGCCTCATCGGGCAGCAGACTGTCGACTGTCACTCGCCAATCAGGAAGTTACCAGACCGCCCCCCTTCGCCCGCTTCCAGCACCGGCACCTGCGCGTCGTCCTTGAGGTTCACGCCGGACAACTGCCGCCGCCAGGCTTCGCGCATCAGGTACAGTAACTTGTGCGCGGCCATGGCGTAGCTCATGCCTTCCAGACGCACGTTGGAGATGCAATTGCGCGCTGCGTCGTTGAGGCCGACCCGAGGCGCGTAAGTGAAATACAGACCCAGGCTGTCCGGCGAACTCAGTCCCGGCCGCTCACCGATCAGGATCACCACCATCCGCGCCTTGAGCACTTCGGCCACCTCATCCGCCACCGCGACCCGGCCCTGCTCGACCAGCACCACCGGCGCAACGCTCCAGCCCTCGGCCGCCGCCAGTTCATCGATGCGTTCAAGCATCGCCGGGCTATGCCGTTGCACGGCCAGCGACGACAAGCCGTCTGCCACGACCACCGCAAGATCGAAGCCGTCAGGATGTGCTTCGGAGTAGGCGCGCAGTTGCTCGACCGAGTCCGTCGACAAACGACGTCCCAGGTCGGGCCGTTGCAGGTAGACGTTACGGTCCGACGCGGAACTGTGGACCGTGAGCGTTTCGCGCTGGCGCGCTGCCAGTTGTTCGCTCAGGGCGGCGTGATCGAAAGGCAAGTGCACCGCGTCTCTGGCTTGCGCGTGAGCAAACTGGAAATCGAGTTGCGCGGCGGTCGGGAGGCTCGTGCCCGCATGCCCCAGGGCAATCCGCGCCGAAGTCAGCGAACGCAACTGATGCCAGGCATCGGCTTGCGCGGGTGGTTTACGGTCGTCATCGCTCATGGCCCATTCTTCTCTCTGTTCACTGCCACTGTCGGATCGAGTACGTAGATTATTTCAACTGCGCCAGTGCCTGTCGGAACAACGGCGGCACGCCCTGCCCCAGACGCACGCCGCCATCGTCCTGACGCAGGATGTCCATGCGCGTCAGCCACGCCTCGAACTCCGGTGCCGGACGCAGGCCCAGTGTCTTGCGCGCATACAGCGCATCATGGAAGGAGGTGGTCTGGTAATTGAGCATCACGTCGTCGGAGCCGGGAATGCCCATGATGAAGTTGATGCCGGCCACACCGAGCAGTGTCAGCAACATGTCCATGTCGTCCTGATCGGCTTCGGCATGATTGGTGTAGCAAATGTCACAGCCCATCGGCACGCCCAACAGCTTGCCGCAGAAATGATCTTCCAGCCCCGCGCGGATGATCTGCTTGCCGTTGTACAGGTATTCCGGCCCGATGAAGCCGACCACGGTGTTGACCAGGAACGGGTTGAAATGCCGAGCCACGGCATAGGCGCGCGCCTCGCAGGTCTGCTGATCGACACCATGATGAGCGTTGGCCGACAGCGCGCTGCCCTGCCCCGTTTCGAAATACATCAGGTTGTTGCCCAGCGTCCCACGGTTCAGGCTCAGGCCCGCTTCGTAGCCTTCGCGCAGTATTTCCAGGCTGATGCCGAAGCTGCTGTTGGCCGCTTCGGTGCCGGTGATGGATTGAAACACCAGATCGACCGGCACGCCCTTCTCGATGGCCGCCACCGACGAGGTGACATGAGTCAGCACACAGGACTGGGTGGGAATGTCGTAGCGGCGAAGCACGCCGTCGAGCATTTTCAGCAATTCGGTGATGGCACTGATGCTGTCCGTCGCCGGGTTGATGCCGATCATGGCGTCGCCGTTTCCATACAGCAAACCGTCGAGCACGCTGGCCGCGATGCCCGCCGGGTCGTCGGTCGGGTGATTGGGCTGCAAGCGGGTGGACATCCGCCCGCGCAGGCCCACGGTGTTGCGAAAACGGGTGACCACGCGAATTTTCTGCGCCACCAGCACCAGATCCTGCACGCGCATGATCTTCGACACCGCCGCCGCCATTTCCGGGGTCAATCCCGGCGCCAGTGCCTTGAGGCTGGCCTCGGTGGCTTCATCGCCCAGCAGCCAGTCACGGAAACCGCCGACCGTCAGGTGACTGACCACCGAGAACGCCGCCAGGTCGTGACTGTCCACGATCAGGCGCGTGACCTCGTCCTGCTCGTACGGAATCAATGCCTCGTCAAGGAAGCGCTTGAGCGGCACCTCGGCCAGAGCCATTTGCGCCGCCGCACGCTCGGCGTCACTGGTGGCGGCGACTTCGGCAAGAAAGTCCCCGGAACGCGCAGGACTGGCCTTGGCCATGAGTTCCCGCAGGCTGTCGAAGCGCCAGACCATGCCACCGATGCTGTGGGAAAAGCTCATGCGTAACCTTCCTTCTATCGACTCACTTGATTAACCGGCCACGACAGTGACTTCAACGGGCCACTGCAACCACTGCGCCACGGCTGCGCACCCCTTTGACGAACAGCGCACCCACTGCCATCAGGCACAGGAAGATGCCGCAGATCACCAGATTGAACCAGACCATCGCGATCAGGCACACCACCGCCAGCACCAACGCGATGCCCGGCACGATCGGGTAGCCCGGTGCACGGAAGCTGCGTTCCAGATCCGGCTCGCTGCGACGCAGTTTGAACAGGCTCAGCATGCTGACGATGTACATCACGATAGCGCCAAATACCGACATGGTGATCATCGCCGCTGTCAGGGTCATCCCCTGCAGGTTGACCAGACCGTCGCTCAGAATGGCCAGGATGCCGACGACGCCCCCGGCAAGAATGGCACGGTGCGGGGTCTGGAAGCGCGAGAGTTTGGCCAGGCTGGGTGGCAGGAAACCGGCCCGAGCGAGTGCGAAGAACTGGCGCGAATAGCCAAGGATAATGCCGTGGAAACTGGCGACCAGACCGAACAGGCCAATCCACACCAGCATGTGCATCCAGTTGGAGTTGTTACCGACCACGGCCTTCATTGCTTGCGGCAGCGGGTCGTTGATGTTCGACAGCGCACGCCAGTCGCCCACGCCACCGGCGAAAATCATCACGCCAATCGCCAGCACCACCAGGGTCAGAATCCCCGCGACGTACGCACGCGGGATGGTGCGTTTCGGGTCTTTGGCTTCTTCAGCCGCCATGGCTGCGCCTTCGATGGCGAGGAAGAACCAGATGGCAAACGGAATCGCCGCAAAAATGCCGCTGATCGCGGGCAGGCTGAACGTGTCGGAACCGGCCCAGCCGCCGAGTACGAAATTGCTGAAGCTGAACCCCGGCGCGACCACGCCCATGAACACCAGCAATTCAGCGACGGCGAGCACGGTCACCACCAACTCGAACGTCGCGGCGATGCTGACGCCGAGGATGTTGAGGGTCATGAAAACGATGTACGCCCCGATCGCCGCGACGCGAGGATCAAGGGATGGATACTGCACGTTGAGGTAGGCGCCAATGGCCATGGCGATGGCCGGCGGCGCGAACACGAATTCGATCAGGGTCGCGAGCCCGGCAATCATCCCGCCGGTGACGCCGAAGGCACGCAGGCTGTAGGCGAAGGGACCGCCAGCATTAGGGATTGCCGTGGTGAGTTCGGTGAAGCTGAAAATGAAGCAGGTGTACATCACCGCGACCATCAGCGTGGTCACCAGGAAACCCAGCGTCCCCGCCGTGCCCCAGCCGTAGCTCCAGCCGAAGTATTCGCCGGAAATCACCAGGCCGACGGCCAGCCCCCACAGATGCAGGGTTCCCAATGTCGGTTTGAGTTGTGTAGCGGTCATGAGCGTGCACTCCGGTAGCCAAGCGACGGTATTTGCGTAAGGTCGAGCATAGCCACTGATTTACCGGCAAGGCTTGACCTTACAGGACGCCGGTTGTCATGTGCGGTCAACTTTCGGGCTGATGGGTCCGGGTGCGCCAAGGCGGCGCGTGAAATGGGTGATGTGCTTTATAGGAGGTCACGATTTATGACACCACACTACCCAGATGGGTGAGTGGTTGCGTAGCAGTTAGCGAAGTGCAGGCCATTTGTAGGAGCGTGGCTTGTCCCGCGATCGGCGACGAAGTCGTCGTAAACCTGATAACCACGACATACAGGACGTACAGCGTGCGTCGGTTTTACGACTGCTACGCAGCCGATCGCGGGACAAGCCACGCTCCTACAGAAAATCGCGATACGCTCCCGTCATTCGTAACAAGGTACGACATTTGCTTGAATAAAATTCATACAGCCCCTGACGACCCTTGATCTCGATGCTTCAGACCTTCATTCCCAGCGCTGCACCGACCTCCCCCGCCGCCAGCAATCGCGGCGTGCTGTCGGCTGCCGCCAACGGTCTGGACGGTTTCATCGTGCAACACGGCGGCGACCTTGATCGGGTCTTCGGCTGCGCGGGCATCGACCCTGAGCAACTGCTTCACCCCACCCTCAGCCTGCCACTGACCAACTACTGCAACGTGCTCGAAGAAGCCGCCCGGCAAACCGGTTGCGATAACTTCGGCCTGCGTTACGGCCAGCAATTTCAACCTCAGGCACTGGGCCTTCTGGGCTACATCGGGTTGTGCTCCGCTACGCTGGAAGATGCCCTCATCAACTTCTCGCAGGCCTTTCCGTTTCACCAGCACAGCACCTTGATCGAGCTGGTGGATCAAGGGGACTGCTACCGCTTCGACTATCAGGTCCGACACGGCGCCATCCATGAACGTCGCCAGGACGCCGAACTGACCATGGGCATGGCCATGAATCTGGTGCGCCATGTGCTGGGCCCAGACTGGGCGCCTCGGCAAGTGGCCTTCGAGCATGCCAGACCTCATGAATGGCACGAACACCGCGACACTTTTAGAGCCGACGTCAGCTTCGGCCAAGGCTGTAATTCGCTGCTGATTCCCAAGCAGGAACTGATCGGCAAGGCCATGCCAGGCAGCGATCCGATCCTTCTGATGCTGATCAAGGACGCCATTCGCCAGTTGGGCGACAACGGCAGCGAAATCACGCTACTGGATCGTGCGCGGCAGACCATTCTCGCGACGTTGCACCTGGGTGAACCTGCCCTGGAGGAAATCGCCCACCACCTTGGCCTTGCCGAATGGGCCCTGCAGCGAAAGCTGCGCGAACAGGGCCTGAGCTTCACCCAACTGGTGGACCAGATCCGCCAGGACTCGGCCATCGCCCATCTCAAACAACAGCATCTCAGCGTCACCCAACTCGCCTCCCTACTGGGTTACTCCGAGACCAGCGCTTTCTCTCGGGCGTTCAAGCGCTGGTTCGGGTTGAGTCCGAAGCAGTGGCGCAGCGCGGCTATCAATACTCAATAGGGGCGCGGGCGACTCCATTGGCACCTTATGCCATGCCTCTCGTCGAGTTCGGCGATCAGGCTGGCGCAACGGCGCACGCCACGTGGGTCGCCAATCGTGATCACCGAAAAGCAGCTCTGGACGGTGCAACGCAGACGAAAACCCAGAGGTTACTTGAACGCGTTGTTCCGAGAGGCTGCGTAGTGGCGGGTCTGGTAAGGCAACAGGGTCTGGATTTTCAATCCAAGTCCTTCATCCAACCCCCAACAGAAGGCAAGCTTGTCACGCCGCTCACGTAGCCGCGTTCCAGGCGTGTCACTCGGTTCATCCTGGCTGCGATAACGCTTGAGCAGCAAACTCAGTGAGTAGAGCGCTTCAGAAGCGCGTTCATTACTGAGGCAAGTAAATCGCGTCAGTTTCTCCAAAAAATAACCCGCTCTGCGCACCGCTACCTCATCGGGGCTACGCGCAAGAAAAAGCCGAAGTTCGGATTCAAGGCTCGAATGCTCATACCAAACCTCTTGGGCGGCAGTTATCAAGGTCTGATCATCGGCCAGACTCAATGGGCCTTTGCCTAGCCTGTCCAATGCTTCAGAAAGAATGTGGCGATCAGAAGGTTGGGTCATCTGCGGTCTCCAGATAGTCCTGCAGGATGTTCTTCAGAATCGAAGTCGGTGGTTCATGATTGCCAATATGGCAATCAATAGCCTGCAGCGCCAAGCGTTCGAATTCAGAAGCCAGGATCAAGCCAATTCGTCCAGCGAGCACACGCCAAGCATGCCCATGTTGCGGCTGATTTCCTGTGACAGCAATCGGTCGAAAAGGAGTACGCCCTTTTAAGCTGCGACCGCGGCGGCGAAACTGAGGGGTGGCTCAGTTTTTCGTTACTCAGGATTCGCTCAGGGCTTTCTGCCATCGGCGGTGGGACAGACTCACGACGCCTTGCGCCCGATGTCCTGCAGCCAGTCATTCAGGTTTCCCGGCAACAACAGTTCGTGCCGCGCCCGCGAGCTGGCGGTGTACAGCAGCGAGCAGACGCTGGCCAATGAATGCGCAGAACCGGAGCGCGGCGGACGCATCAGGTCGCGGGACAAAAGCACGGTGTCGAACTCCTGGTTCTTCACGTCTTCGACCTTTGCCAGCGTGAGGATGGCGCCAGGATCGCTGCAGAAACGTTGCAGCGTATCGGCGAACTGCTGCTCCGTGTTGCCCTGCCCCAGCCACTCGTGCATCGCCTTGAACTCATGACTGCCGCCCATGGCCGATGCCAGCGCGTCCCAATGGGTGTAACGAAAGATCAGGCGATGTTGCGGCCGCAGGTCTTCACGGTAAAGCAGCACCAATCCCTTGACGAACAGGGTCAGGTTCTGTGCCGTGCCGGCCGGCAACTGAAACCGTGCGCCGGCCTCGGTCAAACGCTTGAACCAGGCGAACAGGCCCCATTCGTTGGCGACCAGAATCGTGGTGGGTTTGTCCGGGATCGGCATGACACTGTGGCCGATGATCCGGGTCGGGTAAGGCGCGCGCCCGACAAAGCCTTCCTTGATGTCGCTGGGGTGCAACTGGATCAGCGGGTTCAAGACGTCGGCCATCTGCCGTCCGGCACGAATCGACTGGGTCATGAAACGCTGACGAATCGAGCCACCATGGCGTGGTGCTTTGCCGCTGAGCTGCTGAAACTCATCGCCTAGCGTGATCACCGCTTGCGGGCTGCGGTCGAGGATCTGCACCATGGGCGCGGTCAGTTCGTGGCTTTCATCGACAATGATGTGGGTGAAGCGTTCGAAGACCACCTCCGAGGTCATCGAAAGGAACTTGATGCGATGGCTGTTACGCACCGGCAAACCTATGTGCGGTGCAGAGGGCCTGACGGTTTCGCGCCAAAGCAACCGGCTGTACTCCAGCAGCATGGCGATGTCCGCCTGACTGGCGGCATACCCCAGCGACGGCAGGTGCCGCGACTCGAGGGTGTGCAGCGGCGACAGGCAGAAACTGTAGACGGTGGTACGACAGACCCAGGCCACCTGGCGTGGAGACAGACTGCCGACCGTTTGCAGGTTGAGCCACTGGGCGATTTGCTGATCGGACACCAGCGAGTCGGCGCCGGTGCGCTGTCTGCCCGTGTTGCGCCATCCGGCCGAGGTCTGGTCGCGATTGAGCAGCAGGTTGGCCATGTGACCGAACGTGCAGGCGTGAAGTTTTCGACCCGGATCACTCTGCCTGACGCGATCCTCCAGCGCCTTGACTTGTTGCGGATAGGTCGCCATGAGCAGCGTCGTTTCAGCGGGCAGCGTTTCGAAGAACTTCGCCAGCAGGAAGGTCTTGCCAACGCCCGCGTAGGCCTGCAAATGAAACGACTCATCCTGGCAGCCGCGAAACTCGTCGAAGATCCGGCTCTGCTGGTCGCTCAGGTACAACAGGTCACCCGACGGCAAAACCACTTCGCGGGTCAGGGGCTCAAGCGTGCGTCGATGGCGTTTGCCAAAACCGAAGTCCCAATGACCATCCTGATCGAGGTAGTCCTCCTGTTCGACTTCGTGGGCTTCAAGCAAGCTGATGCCTGCCACTTCCAGAACACTCAGGCTTTGCGCGAGGTTGCCAGGGTTGAAGCGCATGCGCAGCAGATCGGCGAACGCCCCGCCCGCCTCTTCCATCGACAGCGCGGCACGCATGACATCGTCGAGCATGCGCTCCAGTTTCTCGATGGGGGTGTTTTGCTCGACCAGTGCGTTGAGGTTGATCAACAGCATGAGGGCGGAGAGCTGCGCCCGGGTCGCTTCGGCGAGAAAATCGTCCAGCGACTCGCCGGCCGCCAGACCTTTGGCCGTCTCTTCGGTCAGCGGCAAGAACAGCGAGGGGATTGGAGCAAACGGAGCGGGTGAACTCATTACGGGGCAATCGTCCTGATAAACGCGACGGCGTGGGGCAGAAACAGCGCACGATGACGCGACAGCTTACCCTTCCCGACTCACCTCGCCCACCACGTTGTCATGCCAAACCCACGGCAGACGGCGCGCCTATTCGGTCATCTCGATGTCCAGCAACGCGGCTCCCAGCGCTTTGCCATGGGCATCCAGCACCAGGGAGCGGGTCACGCCCCCTTTGAGGATGCCGGGCAGCACGAAGTTAAGGGCATGGACGTTCGGCCATTCGTAGCGCCGCACCGGTCCCGCCGTCGGGTCGAGTAACTCGGCAAAGTGCGCCGTCACCCGCTCCACCGTCAGTTGCTCCACCAGACGCCGGTAATCTTCCGGCTTGAACGCAATCACGGAGATGTTCGACGTGTCGCCCTTGTCACCGGTCCGCGAATGCGCGAGTTGCCGCAGTCTGATCGTGCTCACGAGGCGTCCTCCAGATGAACCTGCGGTGTGACCGCATCACGGGGCAGCAACAAGGACGCCACCGCCACCACTTGCCGTACGCTCTTGGTCGCACCGCCACCGCCATACGGGCCGTTGGTGTAGAGGGTTTCGACTTCGTTGCCGACGCGTATGGCTTCTGATTTGTCGGCGCACCGGGCCGCCACGCGCAAACGGACCTCCCACGGTTCGGCAGGCGTGCGCGAACCCAACGTCGCACCGTGCAATGAATCCACACCGATCAGTTCCGCGCGGACGTCATCGGCCACCACACCGGTCAGCTTCAAGCGTTCCAGGACGACTTCGCGTGCCAGCCGGGCTCGCGCCAACGCGCCCGGCCCGCCGTAGGACATCTGCCCCTCGCCGATCCAGCCATCCAGGTAGCCGACCGATACTTTCAGCGTGTCGGGGCGCGCGCGGCCCTCTGCGCCGACAGCACGGACCTCGTTGGCCCCCACAACCGAGAACGAGACGTTCGAAAAGTCGGCGGTCACGTCCGGCGTCAAATACGCCTTGGGATCATGTACCTCGTAGATCATCTGCTCGGTGCAGGTGGCGGTGTCGATTCGTCCGCCGGACCCTGCCACCTTGCTGATCACCGCCCTGCCCTCGGCATCCACTTCGGCCAACGGAAAACCCAATCGGGCAAGGTCAGGCACCTCCTTCACGCCCGGATCGGCGAAGTAACCGCCGGTGATCTGCCCGGCACATTCGAGCAAGTGCCCGATCAGTGTGCCGCGCCCCCTGCGTGTCCAGTCGTCCGGGGCCCAGCCAAAGGTGAATACCAGCGGGGCGAGAAACAACGAAGGATCGGCCACGCGGCCGGTGATCACCACGTCGGCATCGGCTTTCAACGCCTCGATGATGCCCTCGGCGCCCAGATAGGCGTTGGCCGAGATCAGTCGAGCGCCCAACGACCCCACCGTCGCGCCGTTGTCCAGCAACGCCTGGGGGTCGTTGTGCAGCGCCGCCAGCACGTCATCACCGGTCAGCGCAGCGACCTTCAGCCCCTGCAGACCCAGTTCGGCCGCGATACGTCGTACCTCACGGGCCGCCGACAGGGGATTCGCCGCGCCCATGTTGCTGATGATGCGCAACCGTCGCTGTCCGTTTTCACGCCCTCGGGCCACGAACGGCAGCACTTGGCGCATGCGCTCACTGAGCAAGGGGTCAAACCCGGCGTCGGGGTCGGCCAATCGAGCCTGCTGCGCAAGGGCGATGGTGCGTTCGGCGAGGCATTCGAACACCAGAAAATCCAGATTGCCCTTATCGGCCAGTTCCACCGCCGGCTCGATGCGGTCACCGGAATATCCGGCGCCCGAGCCGATACGTAAGGTTGTCATTCAGAACACTCCCAGCAGCAATGCGGTCAGGGTCATCAGCACCGATGCGCCAAACAGAAAGGGGATGGTGAAACGTTGGTGGTCGGCCAGTTCGACCTTGCACAAGCCCACCAACAGAAAGGTCGCGGGGGTCAGCGGGCTGACCGGGAAACCGGTGGTGTGGACGCCCAGCAAAGATGCCTGCGCCACTTGCAACGGATCCACACCCAACGCACGACCGACTTCGGCAATCACTGGCATCACGCCGAAATAGAAGGAGTCCGGGTCAAACAGCAGGCTCAACGGCATGGACAGGAAACCCACGACCATCGGAATCAGCTTGCCGTGACCCGCCGGAATCTGCGCCACCGCCACTTCGGCCATCGCTTTGAGCATGCCGGTGCCTTGCATGATGCCGGTGAACACGCCGGCTGCCAGAAGAATGCTGGCCATGGTCAGCGCGGTTTTGGCGTGGGCATCGATACGAGCGCGTTGTGCGTCCACGTTCGGGTAGTTGATGCACAGCGCCAGCACCGTGCCGACCATGAACATCACCACGGGATCCACCCAGCCGGCGATCATCACCGCCATGACCACAATGGTGAGCAACAGGTTGAGCCAGAACAGGCGTGGACGGCGCAGCACCGCTTCCTGCTCGGACAGCGTCCGTTCCGGCACCACATCGACCTTGGCCCCGGCGCCCAACCCCAAACGTTTCTCTTCACGGCGCCCCAGCCACCAGGCACTGAAGAACACGAACGCCAGGCCGACGATCTGCACCGGAATCAGGGGCTGGAACAGGTCGGCCACCGGCACATGCAGGGCGGCCGAAGAGCGCAGCACCGGGCCGGTCCATGGCAGGAAATTGACCCCCGCCGCCATTGCGGCGACGCACGCCAGGATCCGCCGATCGATGCCCAGTCGCGTGTACAGCGGCAGCATCGCCGGAATCGTCACCAGAAAGGTCACGGCGCCCGAACCGTCCAGATGCACCAGCAAGGCCAGCAGTGCAGTGCCTACAACAATGCGTGTCGGACGTGTGCCCACCGTACGCAGGATTCGGTCGATGATTGGATCGAGCATGCCAGCGTCGGTCATCACCCCGAAAAACAGGATGGCAAACACGAACATGCCGACCACGGGCGCAACGTTCTTGATGCCGGTAATGATGAAACCGCTGGTTTGAAGGCCGAAGCCACCGATCAATGCCGCAATGATCGGTAAAGCGATCAGTGCAACCAGAGGCGAGAGACGTTTGCTCATGACAGCGGCGAGCAAACAGAGAATGGTGATGACACCCAGAGTGGCGAGCATGAAGGGATCCTTTCGTCATCCCTGACCGGCAGGCGGCGGAATGAACTGTTGTTGTTTTCAGCGAGTATCGAAACAGCCCCGGACGTTGTAAATTGAAATGTTCAGGGTCTTACGTTCTGAAAAACCGAACGTTGAATCACCGGTTACCTCACGGACACTCGTCATGAAGAACGCCATCCAGCACATCCGCGCCTTTCTGGCCGTGGCCGACAGCGGCAGTTTTGCCAAGGCGGCCACCGAACTGAACCTGTCACCTTCTGCCCTGACCGTGCAGATCCAGCAACTGGAGCAATGGCTAGGTGTCACGTTGCTTGAACGCAGCCCGCGTCACGTCAGCCTGACCAACGCCGGGCAGAACAATCGTGGGCCGATGGAAAAACTGCTGCTGGACCTGGATAACATCGTCAGCGGCTCACGGGATCTGGCCGCGTTGCGCCGCGGCGTGGTGACCATCGCCGCCCTGCCTTCGCTGTGTTCCGGGGCGCTGCCGCCGGTGTTGAAAACCTTCCGTGACCAGTTCCCCGGCGTGGAAATACGGCTGCGCGATGTCGTGGCGCAGCGTATCGATGCGTTGGTGCGTGAGGGGGAAGTGGATTTCGGCGTCGGCGTTCGGGCGCGAATGAGCCACGGGCTGGATTTTCAGGTGGTGATGGTTGATCGCTTGACGGTGTTCGTGCCGGCCCAGCATCCACTCGCCAGCCGCCCATCGATCACCCTGTCGGAACTGGCGGGCGAGCCGATCATCCTCACCGGACGCGACAGCAGCGTGCGCGAACGGGTCGAACAACTGTTTTCAGCGGAAGGGCTGACGCTGACGCCGGGCCTGGAAGCGAATTACATGTCGACGGTCATGGCGATGGTGCGTCAGGGACTGGGTGTGACGCTGTTACCGGAATCTGCCGACGAAGGCCGTGGCGATCTGGTCCAGGTCCGTATCGAACATGACGGCGTGAACCGGGAGATCGGCTTGATCACGCGTGCAGGTCTGGAGTTGAGTCCTGCGGCAGCGCGCTTCGTCGAGATAATGAAAGACGCCATGTCAACGCACCCCGTGTAGGAGCGCGCTTGCCCGCGATGCGTCCGTCCTGTCACCTCTTCACTGAATGACACACCGCAATCGCGGGCAAGCGCGCTCTTACACAGGCCCTGACAGGTCCTGCGAAATGCCGTAGCTGAACGTCACCTGAACACCTGCACAAAACCGGAAAAAAGCAAAAAAACAAGTATGCTCATTCAATAATGAGTATCATTATGTTACACATGCCTGAATGCGAATGACTTACCGAAGCGTTCACGGCTCACACCCTATCAGATTTGCACCGGTGATAAATGCTCGTTCCTTTTTTGATCATGCTGCGCGAAGGGATTGAAGCCGCGCTTATCGTTGGCATCATTGCCAGCTACCTCCGTCAGACCGGCCGTGGCGAGTGGATGCCGGCCGTCTGGATCGGGGTTTTCCTCGCCGCAGCGCTGGCGCTGTTCGTCGGTGGCGGTCTGGAACTGGTCAGTGCTGAATTCCCGCAGAAGCAACAGGAACTGTTCGAAGGTCTGGTCGGACTGCTGGCCGTGATCATCCTCAGCTCCATGGTGTTCTGGATGCGCAAGGTCGCGCGCTCGATCAAGCATGAGCTCCACGAATCACTGGACGCCGCGCTCGCGGGGTCGAAAAACCAGACCTACGCCCTGATCGGCATGGTGTTCTTCGCCGTCGCCCGCGAAGGCCTGGAAACCGTGTTTTTTCTGCTGGCGATTTTCCAGCAGAGCGAAGGCGCCAGCGCCCCGATCGGCGCCCTCCTCGGCCTGATCATTGCCGTGGGCATTGGCTTTGCCATCTACAAAGGCAGCATGCGCCTGAATCTCGGACGTTTCTTCCGCTGGACCGGCTTGTTCATTCTGGTAGTCGCTGCCGGCATTCTGGCCAACTCGGTTCAAGCCCTGCATGAGGCCGGCCTCTGGAACCATTTCCAGACGGTGGTCTTCGACATCAGCGCCATCCTGCCGATGGACGGCCCGACGGGTTCGGTGCTCGCCGGCATGTTCGGTTACCAGGACGCGCCGACCGTCAGCGTGCTGACGGTGTACGTCGCCTACCTGATCTTCGCGCTGGTGTTGTTCTTCCTGCCGCAGCCACGCGTGGTGAGCCTTCCCACGCGACCTGCGCACGCGCACGGCCACTCCTCTTCAGTTATGAATAAATAAGGGCATCCATGACCAGCAGTCCCACCGGGCTTCCTTCTCAGCAAGCCAAGCCTCCCCGCGCATTGCGAATGGCTGTCGCCGGATCGGTGATCCTGATGATCGCTGCCGGTGGCCTGTTTTACTACGCCTCACAGCAGGCGCAGAAAAAACGTCAGGCCAACAACAGCGCCGAAACCGTGGTCACCATCCACCCCAAAAGCTGTGAGCCAAACGCGATCACGGTACCCGCCGGTAAAAATGCCTTCCGCATCGTCAACGCCTCGGAACGCGCGGTGGAATGGGAAATCCTGGACGGCGTGCTGGTCATCGAAGAGCGCGAGAACATCGCGCCAGGTCTGAGCCAGATCATCAATGCCAATCTGCAGCCGGGTGATTACGCGATTACCTGCGGCCTGCTCAGCAACCCGCGCGGCACACTGCACGTGACTGCGACCGCCGAATCCGAGGCCGCCGCCAAGGCACGTCCTTCAATGGTCGCGTTCATCGGCCCGCTCTCGGAATACCGGGTCTACCTGAGCACCAAGAGCAGCGCCCTGATCCGTGCCGTGAACGATCTGCAGCAGGCCATCGAAAGCGGCAACCTGGCTGCCGCGCAGCAAGCCTATGCGCCAGCACGCGCGGCCTATCAGCGCATTGCCCCGGCGGCCCAGCGTCTGGCTGAACTGGACAACGCGATCAACGCCCGTGCCGACTACTTCGAGAAGCGCGAACAGGATCCAGGCTTCAGCGGTTTCCATCGCATCGAGTTCGGGCTGTTCTCGCAAAAGTCCGTCGACGGCCTGTTGCCGGTCGTGCAGAAACTGCAAGCCGACATCGCGTCCCTGAAACAACAGCTGCTGGCCCAAAGCATCGCCCCGGAACAACTGGCGAGCATGGTCGTGCGCAACATGCGCAGCCTGGCCGACATCCGCAGCAACGGCGAAGAAGAACGCTACAGCCACCTCGACGTCAACGGTTTCGCCGCCAACCTGGAAGGCACCCGCAAGGTCATCGAACTGCTGCGTCCGCTTCTGGCCAAGACCTCGGGCGAGGTGCTGAAGAAGATCGATGACGCGACCACCGCGCTGGACGACCAGTTGCTGATGCTCAAGACCGACGACGGTTTCACGCCGTACGACCAGGTCAGTACCGAACAACGAAAACAAATCGCAGACAAGGCCAAGGCGCTGGCCGATGCCCTCGAAGGCATCGACCCGGCCCTGGGCCTCACCGGCCTTTAAGCGTGCCCTGGCGGACGCCCGATGCGCCGCCAGGCCCTGAAACCACAGCGAAGTAAGCATTCACATGAAAGACTCCGACTCATCCAACGCCCCCCTTTCCGTTGAGCGCCGTCGTGTCCTGATGGGCCTGGGCGCAGCCGGCGCCGCCATCGCAGGTGCCAGTCTGACCGGTAACGCCCTGGCCGCCACTGCCCCGGCGCAAGTGACCGAAGCCCCGAAAAGCGACAAGACCCAGGACCACAACGCCTTCCATGGCGTGCATCAGAGCGGCATCGTCACACCGCGCCCGGCGGCGGGCATGATGGTGGCTTTCGATGTGCTCGCGCAGGATCGCGAAGACCTGGAGCGTCTGTTCCGCACCTTGAATGAGCGCATCGCGTTCCTCATGACCGGCGGCCCGGTGCCCCAGGTCGATCCGAAACTGCCGCCGCTGGACTCCGGCATCCTCGGCCCGGTCGTGACGCCCGATAACCTGACCATCACGGTGTCCGTGGGCGACTCGTTGTTCGACGAGCGTTTTGGCCTGGAACACGTCAAACCCAAACGCCTGCAACGCATGGTCGGGTTTCCCAACGACGCGCTGGAAGCGGACTGCTGCCATGGCGACTTGAGCATTCAGTTCTGCTCCAACGCCCCGGACAGCAACATCCACGCGCTGCGCGACATCGTGAAGAACCTGCCGGACCTGCTGCTGGTGCGCTGGAAACAGGAAGGCACCGTACCCGCCCAGGCGCCGCTCAAGCCAGGTCAACCGCCGGAAAGCGCCCGCAACTTCCTCGGTTTCCGTGACGGCTCGGCCAACCCCGACTCGAACAACCAGAAGACCATGAACGAGCTGGTCTGGGTGCAACCAGGCAGCGACGAGCCCGCCTGGGCCGCCAACGGCAGTTATCAGGCCGTGCGTATCATCCGCAACTTCGTCGAGCGTTGGGACCGCACGCCATTGCAGGAACAGGAATCGATCTTCGGCCGGAGCAAGGCCTCTGGCGCACCGATGGACGGCAAGACCGAAACCGACGTCCCGGATTACAAGAAAGACCCGGAAGGCAAGATCACCAAACTGGATTCGCACATCCGCCTGGCGAACCCGCGCACGCCGGAAACCCAGCGCAACCTGATCCTGCGTCGCCCGTTCAACTACTCCAACGGCGTGAACAAAAACGGACAGCTGGACATGGGCCTGCTGTTCATCTGCTATCAGTCGGACCTGGAAAAAGGCTTTATCACCGTCCAGACCCGCCTCAACGGCGAGCCGCTCGAGGAATACCTGAAGCCGATCGGCGGCGGTTATTTCTTCACCCTGCCGGGCGTCGTGGATAGCAACGATTTCATTGGCCGGTCGCTGCTGGCTGCCTCTGCTCCAACAACAAAAACTGCCTGACAACCCTTACCTACAGGAAGAGCTCCATGAAAAAGTCGCCTCTCGCGTTGTTGCTTACGTTCGGCTTGTTGCAGACCCCACTGTCCGTGTTTGCGGCAACCGCCCCGCTGGACCTGGTCACCCCGGTTTCGGACTACAAGATCTACGTCACCGAAAACGTCGACAAGCTGGCCGAAGATACCCAGAAGTTCACCGACGCCATCAAGAAAGGCGACCTGGCGACTGCAAAGAAACTGTTCCCGACCACTCGCGTTTCCTATGAGTCCATCGAGCCGATTGCCGAGCTGTTCAGCGACCTGGACGCCTCGATCGACTCCCGTGAAGACGACCACGAGAACGGCGTGAAAGCCGACGACTTCACCGGCTTCCACCGTCTGGAGTACGCGCTGTTCACGCAAAACACCACCAAGGACCAGGCGGTTTTCGCTGACAAGCTGATGGCCGATGTCAAGGAACTGCAATCGCGCATTGCCGATATGACCTTCCCGCCCGAGAAAGTGGTCGGTGGTGCCGCCGCGCTGATGGAAGAAGTGGCCGCGACCAAGCTGTCCGGTGAGGAAGACCGTTACAGCCACACGGACCTGTATGACTTCCAGGGCAACGTTGACGGCTCCAAGAAAATCGTCGACCTGTTCAAGCCGCAGCTGGAGAAGTCGGACAAGGCCTTCGTGGCCAAAGTCGAGAAGAACTTCGCCACCGTGGACAAGATCCTGGCCAAGTACAAGACCAAGGACGGTGGTTACGAAACCTATGACAAGGTCAAGGAAAACGACCGTAAGGCCCTGGCGGGTCCGGTTAACACACTGGCGGAAGACCTGTCGCAGATGCGTGGCAAACTCGGTCTGAACTGAGTCTGAACGCAGTGAAAAGCCCTCCTGCCGAGTGATCGGCAGGCGGGCTTTTTATTTGCGGTTCGGGATTTAGATCGTTCCCACGCTCCGCGTGGTAACGCAGCGACCGACGCTCTGCGTCAACGTGGACGCAGAGCGTCCTCAAATGCATTACCACGCAGAGCGTGGGAACGATCAAAGAGCCGCCTTCAGCGCAAAAAAACCTCAAATCCCGCTGAACCAGTTGTACCCCTGATCCTCCCAGTACCCGCCCGGATAATCATTGGTCACGAAGATCTCGACAATGTGCTTCGGATTCTTGAACCCCAGCTTGGTCGGCACCCTCACCCGCAGCGGATAGCCATAGTCGGGCGGTAAAGCAACCTCGCCGAAGTCCAGCGCCAGCAAGGTCTGAGGGTGCAGCGCGGTCGGCATGTCCAGACTCGAGTAATACCGATCAGCGCATTTGAACCCGACAAACTTCGCCGTCGTGTCCGCGCCCACGTGCTCAAGGAACGTTCGCAGCGGGACACCGCCCCACTGACCGATCGCACTCCAGCCTTCGACGCAGATCAACCGCGTAATGTCAGTCCGCTGTGGCAGTTTGCGCAAGCCATCCAGCGTCCAGGGCGCCTTGTCGCGCACCAGCCCCGAGACACCGAGCTTCCAGTCCGCGACGTCCAGATCGGGGATGTCGTCCTCGCTATAAAACGCGTTGAACGGAAACGGGTTGCGGATCTGCTCCTTGCGAAAGGTCGGCGCCAGCTTCTGTCCGCTGAACAGCCACGCCTGCACCCGGTCGTTCCAGCGCGACATGGCCCAGAGCACCTTGTCCACCTGATCGCCGTCCTGCAAGTTGCAGCCGGTGAGCATCGCCATCGCGCCCACGGTCAGCCCGCCTCTCAAGAAATTCCGGCGCTGGATGCTTTCCAGCTGGGACCGTTGCGCCGGCTCCAGAATGATTCGCTGACTCGCGCGTTTCTTCGGCTCAATCATGTTCGACCTTCCCGCTTTCAACCGTTTTGACGCCACCGGTGATCATCGGCAACAGGGTTTTGGGCACCAACAGCACCAACGCCAGGTGCACCACGACGAAGGCCCCGATCGCCGCCATCGCAGCAAAGTGGACGAAGCGGGCGAAGTCATAACCACCGAACAGCGCGGTCAACTCCTGCAACTGCACCGGCTTCCAGATCGCAAGCCCCGAGGCAACGATCAGCACGCCTGCCGCCAGCACCAGCCAGTACATCAAGCGCTGAACGGCGTTGTACACGCCCTTCTCGTGCTTGAGACGAAAGCGCAAGGCATCGACCAGGTCGCGTTTGACCGCAGTCGGTGTGACCGGAAGAAAGTCGCGTTTGAAGTGTTTGCTGAGCAGGCTGTACAACACGTAGATCAGGCCGTTGATGACCAGCAGCCACATGACCGCGAAGTGCCAGGCCAGCGCGCCGCCGAGCCAGCCACCCAAGGTGAAATCCCGAGGGAAAGAGAAGCGAAACAGCGGCGATGCGTTATAGATGCCCCAGCCGCTCATGAACATGCAGACCATGCCGAAGGCATTGATCCAGTGCGTGAGGCGAATAGGCCATGGGTGAATTCTGGTTTTTTTCATGGTGTAAGGCTCATCACGGATGAATTCGGTAATCCGGCGCCTGTAGGAGCGCGCTTGCCCGCGATTGCGGTGTGTCAGAAACATAGGGGTATCAGACAGCTCGCAATCGCGGGCAAGCGCGCTCCTACAATGAACGCAACGCGGTGCTGATGACACACCGCAATCGCTTACATCGGCGGCTGGAAGCCATCCTTGCCGACGGCGACACCGCGAGCAGTCTTGCCGTCTTCGGCCGGGAAGACCACCACTTTGGCGCCTTTGACCAGTTCATCTACCTTGCCTGCCTGCACATAGGCAATCGGCACGTCGTCCGGCACGACCAACTGCTTCTCACCACCTTTGTAGCTCACGCTCAAGGTACGGCCGTTGGCCTGGGTCAGCTTGCCCACGGTGCCGTTGGTCATGGTGCCGGTGCTGCCATCGGCGTTCTGCCAACCGTAGTGACCTTCGCCGCTGCCTTTGAGGCTCGCTTCGAAGACCGTCACTTCCAGCGCTTTCAGCGTGCCGTCCGGCTGCGGCGTGGCGGCCGAACCGATGAAACTGTCCGACTTGATCGAGTCGACGCTGGTCTTGGACACCGAGCGAATACCCGTTTTGTCCGTCAGGCCAATGCTCTGGTGAGCGCCGGAACGGGTGGTGAAGTTCAAGGTGTTGTTTTCAACGCTGTCCACCGTGCCGCGAAGGGGTTTGACCACCGGCATGTCGGCGGCCGAGGCAATGGCCGCAGCGCTGAGCATGAACATGCCGAAGGTGGTGGACAGAGCAGTCTTCATCTTCATTGTGAGGATCCTTGTCGATTGGAGGTGCGGGTTGAATGACGACCATCCTGTGCCGCGAACCGGCACTGCACGATGACCGGGCGATGACATTTTTGTCATTCGTCGGGCTGGCCCCGGGCGCCCCGTGCCGATGACAAAAATGTAACCGACCGGACAGCGCCCGTTGGTTACACTGCACGTACGACACGGCGCCCAGCCGTTCGGTGCCCTTCAACTCAACACCTGATGCCACGTGTCGGCCGCGCCGCCAATGACGTGAAGCGAGCCAGACTGACGATGCACATCCTGCTTATCGAAGACGACACCAAGACCGGTGAGTACCTGAAGAAGGGCCTTAGCGAGTCCGGCTACAAGGTCGACTGGACACAGCACGGCACCGACGGCCTGCACATGGCGCTGGAACAGCGCTACGACCTGTTGGTGCTGGACGTCATGCTGCCGGGCATCGACGGCTGGCAGATCATTGAAATCCTGCGCGCCAGACAGGACGTGCCGGTGCTGTTTCTGACCGCGCGCGATCAATTGCAGGACCGGATTCGCGGGCTGGAACTGGGCGCCGACGATTACCTGGTCAAACCCTTTTCCTTTACCGAACTGCTGCTGCGCATCCGCACGATCCTGCGCCGTGGTGTGGTGCGCGAGGCCGACCATTTTCACCTCGCCGACCTGGAGCTCGACCTGTTGCGACGCCGGGTCACGCGCCAGCAGCAGGTGATCACCCTGACCAACAAGGAATTCTCCCTGTTGCATCTGTTTCTGCGGCGCGAAGGGGACGTTCTGTCCCGCGCGCAAATCGCCTCGGAAGTCTGGGACATGAATTTCGACAGCGACACCAACGTCGTGGACGTGGCGATCAAACGCCTGCGCAGCAAGATCGACCTGCCCTACCCGGTCAAACTGATTCACACCGTGCGCGGCATCGGTTACGTCTGCGAGGTGCGGCCATGCGAGCCCGACGCCAGCCATCCCTGACCCTGCGCTCGACCCTGGCGTTTTCCGTGGTGGCGATGCTCGCCGTGGCCAGTGCCGGCATGTACCTCTACGAGACCCTGAAAGCCTCGGTGATGACCCGCAGCGACCACGCGGTGCTGGCCCGGCTGGATCACTTCCGCAAACTGCTGCAGTACGACCTGACGCTCGACACCCTGCGCAGCAGCCCTCAACTGTTCGAAAACATGCTCGACAGCGAGGACGATATTTTCATCATCACCGAGCCCGGCAAGGCCCCGGTGATCATGGTCAACCCGCTGCACGCGCCGTTACCGGACATGCCGGTGGTCAAAGCCAATGCACCGCTCAGCGCCGACGCCCTGCGCAGTGGCAGGGTCAACGCGGGATCGGCTACGGATGTGCCGATGCGCGCCGCCACGGTCGAGGCGATTTCCGGCGGCAAGGTCGTGCACCTGACCGCCGCGCATCTGGCGGTCAAGGAGATGGCGACGCTGGCGAATTTCCGCAACCGCATTCTGTTTGCCGTCGCGCTGGCGTTCGTGCTCACGGCATTGCTCGGTTATCTGCTGTTGAGGCGAGGCTTGCGGCCCCTTCGCAGAATGGCCGATCACGCCGCCGCTATCACGCCGGCCCGGCTGGACAGCCGCATGGACAGCCGCGACACGCCGGTAGAATTGCAGCAATTGAGTGATGCCTATAACGGCATGCTGGATCGTCTGGCCGACGGTTATCAGCGCCTGACCCAGTTTTCGGCTGACCTGGCGCACGAGATCCGCACGCCCGTCGGCTCCTTGATGGGCCACTGCCAGGTTGCGCTGCGTCAACCCCGGACCGCCGATGACTATCAAGCGTTGCTGGCCTCTAACCTTGAGGAACTTGAGCGCATTTCGCGGATGGTCGAAAGCATTTTGTTCCTGGCCCGCGCCGACGATGCCCAGGCCGCGCTCAATCACCAGACGTTGAGTCTGGAGGACGAATTGCAGCGGGTGACGGGGTATTTCGAAGGCCTGGCCGAAGAGCGGCAGATGACCTTGCGCACCGAGGGTGGCGGTCAGTTGACGGCAGACCCTCTGCTGCTGCGCAGAGCGTTGAGCAATCTGGTCGCCAATGCGATTCGTTATGCCGATGAAAGCAGCGAGATCGACATCCGCGTCGTTAACGTGGAAAAGACCTGCCGGATCGAGGTGGAGAATCAGGGGCCCATCCTGAGTGAGTCGGCGTTGGGCAAGCTGTTTGACCGGTTCTACCGGGGCGACGCCTCACGCCACCAGAGCTCAGACTCCAACGGCCTCGGCCTGGCAATCGTCGCCGCCATCATGCGGTTGCATGGCGGCGACGTGACAGTGAGCCAGCCCACCCCTGGCCGGATCTGTTTTGCGCTGGTCTTTCCTGTTGCCTGATCGGCCTACCCCCTTTTACGCCGAGATCAGCATCTTATTCGCGCCGACAGACCTGTAGGAGCCGTCCGAGGTTACGAGGGTCTGGGCCGCACTTCGGACGAATGCGGGGTGTCATTCACCGTCATCGTCACCGATCCGCCGCTTTCGCCAGCAAGCCGGCTTGTATGTTTAGACTTGATGGGGTGGGAGGGACGGAAAGCCGAATCTGACTCTAGCCAGTACAGACCGTTGGGA
>NZ_FOEO01000017.1:28546-117631 GCF_900110765.1 Pseudomonas sp. NFACC02 | reverse complement strand
GCGCTGTTTGCGGCCTTTCTTCGAGGCGAGTTTAAAAATGTGGATGCGTATATCGCCTACCTGGGGCTGGACTTGCGGGTGTCGGACTCTGGGAACAAATCAGGTCGCCGCCGGCTAAGCAAAAAAGGCGACCCTGAGGTACGCCGACTAGGCTTCAACGCTTCAATGGCCGCTTGCCGATCGGCGACATGGAAGCCGTATTACGAGAAGAAAATAGGCGAGGGAAAAGCCAGAACTGAAGCATTGACGATATTGAGCAGGAAGCTGGCAGGGGTGGCCTTCTCGCTGATGAAGAAACGGGAAGAGTATGACCCTACGAAACGTTCGGGGGTTGCCCCCCAAACATAGAATCTCCTACAGTGAGTGCGGGGTGACCTGCATTGCGTTTATGCCTTCTTGTCGTGCGAGATCTGCAGCTTGTAGAACGTCGCCGCACCGCCCTCCGTCGCGTACCCGGTGTTGTCCTGGGTATAGACGCCCGCTTTGAAGTACAGCTGTTTGCCGTTCCAGCTCGGATCGAGCTTCGCGCCCCACTGCATATCGTGCGCGTTCACCGTCAGGGCGCCAGACGGCGTCAGGTGAATGGTGTAGGTGAAACGTTCCCTGAGCAGCACACCCGTGGCGATCTGGATGACTTCAGGTTCCGACGTCGGCGTCAGACGAAACTTGGCGACGATGTTGCCGGTTTTGGTCTTCTCTTTGTACTGATACTCCAGCTTGATCAACGGCTCGGTGCTGCCATAGCAATGGATCTGGCCGATGACGATCTTGCCCGACGACGGCACTTGATCCACGGTCAGCGCAGCCCGCAGAAAATTGTCCGCCTGGGTGTACATCCAGTTGTGGACGGCACCGTTGGCGTAGGTTTCGCGTAATTCCGTGCGCGGGTAAATAGCGTTGTCTGTCCGTGATCCGGTCACTGGCGCCCAAAAGAACAAGGTATCTCCGGAGCGAAAGTAACCATCCTGGTAGCCGCCGACCAGTTTAGGGGTGTCGACGGTGACGGCGGGTGTACCCACCGGTACGGAAAGATTCCAGGTGGCGAGATCGATCATGTTGCACTCGTGGGTGCGCACTGCGCACCAGCAAAGGGAGGTGTCTGGAACAGGGGTTTCAAGCCGTGTTCCCATCGCCTTTGCTATCGGCTGAATCGGTTGTTCTTTAACGCATCGGCACAGTCAAGAAACCGCCGAAACTGAGCAAAAAACAGCCAACGCCATCATTACAACATCAACCACCTTGAGCTCGTCGTTGAACATTATTTGATCAACGTCCCGTTTTCTGGACACCTCACTCTTTTCTCGATCCGCCATTTTTTTGGATGAGCGAGAGCCCGAATCGGAGATTAAGTTCAGAAACCGAAGAAAAGTCCGATAGACGGTATAAAAAAATACCCTCTTGGTGCGCCGCCAATTACATCAGCGCACGTCAATTGCTCCCCATCCGCCCCTGCATTCATCCAATTTTTCATTTGACGAACAAGCTTTGTTACAGGATATTAATAGTTAGCAACCTAATAATACCGAGCCTAATCATTCACCGCCTAACCAAAAACTCGTTTTGTGAATCCATCCAGTGGCACCTCCATGACCCTAGACTCACTGCAAATGCACATCACTGGCGGCGTCGTCGCGGCGTCCCGTCAATGGCGTCGCGTGTGTCAGACCACGCTGATGAACTATGGCGTATCCGAAGCCTGCGCAGGCCCTCTGCTGATGATTGCGCGTCTGGGCGAAGGCGTGCGCCAGGTCACCGTGGCTCAGGCGTGTGGTCTCGAAAGTCCTTCGCTGGTGCGGCTCCTCGACCAACTGGGCAAGGCCAATCTGGTGCAGCGTACCGAAGACCCCACCGACCGCCGCGCCAAGGCCTTGAGCTTGACGAATGAAGGCCGCGCGCTGGCCAATTCCATAGAAGAAGAACTGATCCGCTTGCGCCGTGATGTGTTCAGCAGCATTGATCCAGCCGACCTGGAAGCCACGCTGCGCGTCTTCAAAGCCTTCGCCAACGCCAGCCCGATGGGGTCGGAGTTGTCATCTTGAACGGCATTTTCAAAGGCTTTTTCGACGGTGTTCCGCCGTCACGCGACTGGTTTTACGGCGTCCGCACCTTCGCTGCGTCGATGCTCGCGCTGTACCTGGCGCTGATCTTCGAGTTGCCACGTCCCTACTGGGCGATGGCCACGGTCTACATCGTGTCCAGCCCGTTCGTGGCACCCACCAGCTCCAAGGCCCTGTACCGTGCCGCCGGTACCTTTCTCGGCGCGGCGGCTTCGGTGCTGTTAGTGCCGATGTTCGTGCAGACACCCTTCCTGCTGGCGGTCGTCATCGCGCTGTGGACCGGCACCCTGCTCTTCCTCTCACTGCACCTGCGCACCGCCAACAGTTATGCACTGATGCTGGCGGGATACACCATGCCGTTGATTTCCTTTCCGGTGGTGGACAACCCCCAGGCGGTGTTCGACATCGCCGTGGCGCGGACCGAGGAAATCCTGCTGGGCATCGTCTGTGCCGCCGTGGTGGGCGCCATGTTCTGGCCGCGTCGCCTGGCGCCGGTGCTGGTCGATTCGATGGGCAAGTGGTTCAAGGACGCCTCGACCTACAGTGACCTGTTCCTCTCGCGCAGCGCCACACCGGAAACGGTCGGCGCATTGCGCACGGCCATGGTCGGCACGTTCAATAGCCTGGAGCTGATGATTGGCCAGTTGCCCCACGAAGGCGCCCATCGCCAGACCGTGCGTAACGCCAAGGAACTGCGTGGCCGCATGATCCACCTGCTGCCCGTCATCGATGCCCTCGACGACGCATTGTGGGCGCTGGAGCGACGTACACCAGAGCTGGTCGCAGACCTGGCGCCGTTGATCATCGAATGCCGCGACTGGATGGAAAAGACCGCCGACGGCGCAGCGCTGCGGTACTGGGAAGCGCTGCACAGTGAACTGGACCGGTTGCAACCGACGCCAGCGCAACTGGACGACCGCCGTCAGTTGCTGCTGTCCAACGCGCTGTATCGCCTGCGCGAGTGGATCGATTTGTGGCAGGACTGCCGCAGCCTGCAATGCGCCATCGAAACCGACGATCACCGGCCCTGGAAAGCGGTCTATCGCCACTGGCGTCTGGGGCGTCTGTCGCCGTTCCTCGACAAGGGCATGATGCTGTACTCGGTCGCCACCTCGGTCAGCGCGATCATCGTCGCGTCGGTGCTGTGGATTTTGCTGGGATGGCAGGACGGTGCCAGTGCCGTCGCGCTGGCGGCCGTCTCGTGCAGCTTCTTCGCAGCGATGGACGACCCTGCGCCACAGATCTACCGGTTTTTCTTCTGGACGCTGATGTCGGTGATCTTCGCCAGCCTCTATCTGTTCGTGGTGCTGCCCAACCTGCACGACTTCCCGATGCTGGTGCTGGCCTTCGCGGTGCCGTTCATTTGCGTCGGCACCCTGACCGTCCAGCCGAAGTTTTACCTCGGCACGCTGCTGACCATCGTCAACACCTCGTCGTTCATCAGCATCCAGAGTGCCTACGACGCCGACTTCCTGAATTTCGTCAACTCGAACCTGGCGGGTCCCGCCGGCCTGGCATTCGCGTTTGTCTGGACCCTGATCGTGCGGCCCTTCGGCACGGAAACCGCGGCCCGGCGTCTCACCCGCTTCAGTTGGGGCGACATCGTTTCGCTCAGCGAAGAAGCGACGCTGGCCGAACACCGCCGGATGGGCGTGCGCATGCTTGACCGCCTGATGCAACACCTGCCGCGTCTGGCGATCACCGCACAAGACACCAACATCGCCCTGCGTGAAGTGCGCGTGGCGTTGAACATGCTCGACCTGCTGGCCTACATGCCACGGGTTCACGCCGTTCCCCGCCAGTTGCTGCGCCAGGTGGCAACCGAAGTCGGCAGCTATTTCCGAGCCTGCCTCAAGGCCCGTGAGCGTTTGCCCGCGCCCAAAGGTCTGTTGATGACCATGGACCGCGCACGCCGCTCGTTGACCTTCGAATGGATGGGCGATGACGAATCCCGTCTGCACCTGCTGCACGCCTTGAGCGGACTGCGCCTGGCGTTGCTGCCGGGCGTTGAGATCGTCGATGTGCAAGCCGAGCAGGAAGAACAACCGCCGTATGGCATCGATGGAGCGCCACTGTGATCGGTGATCTGGATATCAGCGGGATTTTCCTGCCGACCTTACTGGTGCTGATGGGCATCGCTTACGTGATTTTTCTGATGGTGCACGCGGTGCTCTCGCGTGTTCACTTTTACCGCCTGGTCTGGCACCGGGCTTTGTTCAACGTCGGTCTATACGCTCTGCTGCTCGGCGTCGTGGATACCCTTAGTCGATACCTGATGAAATGAAAAAACCCCTACTGACGCTGGGCCGTGTGGTCCTGACACTGCTGGTTGTCATCCTCGCCGCGATCGTCGTCTGGCGCATGGTGATGTATTACATGTACGCCCCCTGGACCCGCGACGGCCATATTCGCGCCGATGTCATCCAGATTGCGCCTGACGTTTCCGGGCTGATCGAAAAAGTCTCGGTCAGGGACAACCAGGCGATCAGTAAAGGCCAGGTGCTGTTCACCATCGACCAGGACCGCTTCCGTCTGGCGCTGCGTCAGGCCCAGGCCACCTTGTCCGAGCGCAAGGAAACCTGGGCGCAGGCGCAACGCGAGAACAAACGCAACCGAAGCCTGGGCAACCTGGTCGCTCGCGAGCAACTGGAAGAAAGTCAGTCCAAAGAAGCCCGTGCCCTGTCGGCGATGAATGAAGCCCAGGTGGCGGTCGACGCCGCGCAGCTCAACCTTGACCGCTCGGTGATCCGCAGCCCGGTCGACGGTTACCTCAACGACCGTGCGCCGCGCGACCGCGAATTCGTCAGCGCCGGACGCCCCGTGCTGTCAGTGGTCGACAGCGCGTCGTACCACGTTGATGGCTACTTCGAAGAAACCAAACTGGACGGCATTCACATTGGGTCGGCGGTGGACATCCGCGTCATCGGTGACAACGCTCGCCTGCGCGGCCATGTGGTGAGCATCGTGGCCGGTATCGAAGACCGCGACCGCAGCAGCGGCTCGAACCTGCTACCCAACGTCAACCCGGCGTTCAGCTGGGTGCGTCTCGCGCAACGGATTCCGGTACGTATTGCCTTCGACGAAGTGCCCGAAGACTTCCGCATGATCGCCGGCCGTACCGCCACGGTCTCGGTCATCGATGACACGACGGCGCGCCAGACCGACGCCAAGGCCACCGATAAAGGAGTCGCTCGATGAAACCCGGCGCGCGCCTGTTAACCGTGGGTTTGGGCATGTTGCTCTCGGCCTGCACCGTGGTCGGGCCGGATTACACGCAGCCTAAAGATGCGGCAGTCAATCGCCAGGATTTGCAGGGCGAACTCGCGGGCACCTCGACGAACGCAGTGTCTGCGCCGGTGCCTGCCGATTGGTGGCGCCTGTACAACGACCCGAAGCTCGACCAACTGGTGGCTCAGGCATTGGCGTCCAGCACCGACCTGCGCGTGGCGGCCGCCAACCTGCAACGTGCGCGTTATCAAGTGAACGAGGCCGATGCCGCTGGCGGGTTCAGCAACTCCGCCAAGGCCGGCGCTCAGCGCTTGCAAGAAGCGGGTCAGGCGTATCTGTTGCCAGAGAAGGTCCCGGTCGCCAACGTGGGCGATGTCGGGCTGACCACGTCCTATCAATTCGACCTGTTTGGCGTGCTGCAACGCGGCATCGAAGCGGCCAATGCCAATGCCGATGCCGCTCAGGCCGCCGCTGACACGGCCCGCATTACCCTGGTGGCCGACGTCGTACGTTCGTACACGCAGATTTGCGCCGCTAACGAAGAGCACGAAATCGCTCTGCACTCGCTGGATTTGCAAAAGCAGAGCCTGTCGCTGACCCAGCGCCTGCGCGATGCCGGTCGTGGTGACGAAACCCAGGTCACCCGCTCAGAAACCCAGTTCAAATCCCTGCGCGCCGATTTGCCTCGTTACGAAGCGGCACGTCGCGCCGGACTGTATCGCTTGTCGATGCTGTTGGCCCGGCCTTTGAATCAACTGCCGCAAGGCGTCGCTGACTGTGCCGAGCTGCCGCACATCGCTCAGGTGATGCCCGTGGGCGATGGCGCGGCGCTGCTCAAGCGCCGTCCCGATGTGCGTCAGGCCGAACGTCGCCTGGCCGCCTCCAGCGCTGCGATCGGCGTGGCCACCGGCGAGTTGTATCCGGACATCAGCATCGGCGCGACAGTCGCGACCGTCGGCATCCTCGATGAGCTGGGCGAGCCCTCCACCAACCGCTGGGGTTTCGGAGGCGTGATCAACTGGACCATCCCGTCCAACGGCGCCCGGGCCCGGATTCATATGGCTGAGGCTTCCAATCAGGCGGCGCTCGCGCACTTCGACGGCGTCGTGCTCAACGCCATTCGGGAAGCCCAGACCGGCCTGTCCCAGTACACCGCGCTGCTGGAGCGTCGCGATGCACTGGCCGATGCCGAAGCCTCGGCGAAACAAGCCGCCGACCAGACCCATCGCTTCTTCATGGCGGGCCGCGAGTCGTTCCTGGCTGACTTGCAAGCCACCCGCACCTACACCGACGTCACCGCACAACTGGCGGCGGCGAATACGCAGGTCGCGATGGGACAGATCGATTTGTTCCTGGCGCTGGGTGGGGGTTGGGAGAATTCCAGGCCGGCGCAGACTCAGGAACAGGTGCAGGCACAGAAATAACGGTCTGATGGAGATCAGACTGTGGGCGAATTCATTCGCGCAACGCAGGTCACGGCGACAGACAGGTGTCGAATGCAAGGGCCTCTCGCGAATGAAACCGCTCCCCCGGGGTTTTGCGTCGGACGCTCCGTCGCGCGTGAAGCTTCAAGCGTGAAGTCTGAAGCTGCTTTCCAGATTGAACTGCCGCCCGCCTGCACTGCCTGAGCTCTTTATACACACGCAGTCATCATCGGCAGGAGGCACCCCATGCGTACGCTCCAACTGGCAGACAAAACCGTCCCCGTCATCGGTCAGGGTACCTGGCGCATGGGAGAAGATCGTCATCAGCGCGCGGAGGAAGTGTCGGCGTTGCAACTGGGCATCGACCTGGGCCTGACCCTGATCGACACCGCCGAGATGTACGGCGAAGGCGGCGCGGAAGAAGTGGTCGGTCAAGCCATTGCCGGTCGGCGGGACGAGGTCATGCTGGTGAGTAAGGTCTACCCCCACAACGCCAGCCGCACGGGCATTCCCACGGCGTGCGAACGCAGCCTGCAACGCATGAAGAGCGACTACATCGACCTCTACTTGCTGCACTGGCCGGGTTCTTATCCGCTTGAAGAAACCGTCGAGGCTTTCGAGCGTTTGCGCGAAGCGGGCAAAATCGGGCGCTGGGGGGTGTCGAACTTCGACGTGTCGGACATGCTCGAACTGAACAACTCGCACTGCGCCACCAACCAGGTGCTCTACAACCCGGAAGAGCGCGGCATCGAATACGACCTGCTGCCCTGGATGCAGAACGCCAATATGCCGCTGATGGCCTACTGCCCGATCGGTCAGGCCGGGAACCTGCTGATGAACCCGGCCATCCTCGAAGTCGCCGAACGCCATGACGCCACGCCTGCCCAGATCAGCCTCGCGTGGGTGCTGAGGCAGGACGGTGTCATCGCGATTCCGAAAGCGGTCGATCCGCATCACCTTGAGTTAAACGCTGCCGCCGCAGGCATCGAATTGAGCATCGAGGATGAATTGCTGATCGACACCTCGTGGCCGGCGCCGGTTCGCAAAAAACACCTGTCGATGGTGTGATGACCCACCTTCTATAGCAGCGCGCTTGCCCGCGATTGCAGCGTGTCAGTCGGCATCAAGGTATCTGAGCCGGCGCCATCACGGGCAAGTGCGCGCCTACAAAAGCGTTGCTGCAACGCGCCGACACAAACCGTCACAAAACTGTCAAAACCGCTTGCGATGATGCCGCTTCAGATCCTGTGTCTTCAGCGTCCTCTTCGCTTGCGAGCCTTCATGAATCAACGCATTGCTCCTCATCAGGAATCCGACCTGTTCGGATTGTTGTACGGTTTTCGCTTCCGTGCGGGTGAACCGGGTCGAGAAATCGACTCCAGCACTGCCCTGGAATGCCTTCGCGCCCCTGCCGATCCCCATGAATTCGTCTGGCTGCACTTGAACCTGGCCCATGCCAGTTGCGAGCGCTGGATGAAAACGAATTTCGAACTACCCGACGAGTTCCTCGAAGCCCTCCACGAAGGCTCGCGCTCGACGCGGATAGAACACGTTGACTCCGCCCTGCTGGCCGTGGTCAACGACGTGGTGTTCGACTTCAACCGGGTATCCACCGACATCGCCACGTTGTGGGTCTGCGTGCGCAGCAACCTGATGATCTCGGCTCGCCATCAGCCATTACGTTCGGTGGACAAGCTGCGCTCGTCGGTCAAACACGGGGAAATCTTCCGCTCGCCCCTTGAGCTGCTCGCTCACCTGCTGCGCGATCAAAGCGAGGTACTGGCGCAGTTCATGCGCAAGACCAGCATCAGCGTCGACAAGATCGAGGACCAGTTGTTGTCGCAGCGGCTAAGCAACAACCGCACCGAACTGGGCACGATGCGCCGGGTCCTGGTGCGACTGCAACGCCTGCTGGCGCTGGAGCCCGGCTCGCTGATGCGCTTGCTGCACCGCCCGCCCACCTGGCTGCTGGAAGACGACTTGCAGGAATTGCGACAGTCCACCGAAGAGTCGGCGCTGGTGATCAGCGACCTCACGGCGCTGGGCGAACGCATCAAATTGCTGCAGGAAGAAATCGCCGCCAACCTCAACGAACAGACCAACCGCACGTTGTTCACCCTGACCGTCGTGACCGTGCTGGCACTGCCCATCAACATCGTCGCGGGCTTCTTCGGCATGAACGTCGGCGGCATCCCGCTGGCCGGCGACCCTCACGGGTTCTGGGTATTGGTGGCGCTGGTGGCGACGTTCACGTTCATCGCCGGGCGCTGGGCGTTTCGCAAGAGCCGGGATTATTGAACGGGGTGTTGCACAAGCGACTTTTCTAAACACCGTCCATCCCTTACCCCAATAAATCCGGCGCAACGTTGACCTGCGTCGCACCTTTGTCACATTTTGAAATGATCATGATTGCCATCCCATCTCAACAGGATTGTGAATCATGGCGACCCCTACCCTGGCTCAAGGCTCCTTAAAACAAGGTGCCGGGCTGAGTACTCAATTCGGGCGCAAGCCCGGCGCGCTGACGATGGTGATCTTCTTCGCGATACTCGGCCTGGGTCTGCTGTACACGGCCTTCAGCCTCAAGCAGGACATGGACGAACTGGGCACGGTGGTGCTGACCTGGACGCCTTTTCTGCTGCTAGGCGTTGCGCTGTTGATCGCGTTGGGTTTCGAATTCGTCAACGGTTTCCACGACACCGCCAATGCGGTGGCCACCGTCATCTATACGCACTCCCTGCCGCCGAGCTTTGCGGTGGTCTGGTCGGGCGTGTTCAATTTTCTCGGTGTGCTGTTTTCCAGCGGCGCAGTGGCGTTCGGCATCATCGCCCTGCTGCCGGTCGAGCTGATTCTGCAGGTCGGTTCCTCGGCAGGCTACGCGATGATTTTCGCCTTGCTGATCGCCGCGATCCTGTGGAACCTCGGCACCTGGTGGCTGGGCCTGCCGGCGTCGTCGTCGCACACGCTGATCGGCTCGATCATCGGCGTCGGCGTTGCCAACGCGCTGATGCACGGCCGTGACGGCACCAGTGGCGTGGATTGGTCGCAAGCCACCAAGATCGGCTACTCGCTGCTGCTGTCGCCGCTGGTGGGTTTTACCTGCGCGGCGCTGTTGCTGCTGGCCCTGCGCGCGTTCGTGAAAAACCGCGCGCTGTACAAGGCGCCGGAAGGCAACCAGCCGCCGCCGCTGTGGATTCGTGGGCTGTTGATTCTGACCTGCACGGGCGTGTCCTTCGCCCACGGCTCCAACGACGGTCAGAAAGGCATGGGCCTGATCATGCTGATCCTCGTCGGTACCCTGCCGATGGCCTACGCGCTGAACCGGGCGATGCCTGCCGATCAGTCAGTGCAATTCGCCGCTGTCGCGCAAGTCACCCAGCAGGCACTGACCAAGGCCGCGCCGCTGCCCGCGCCGGCCGATTCGCGCCAGACGCTGTCCATCTACATTCGCGACAAACAGGCGACGCCGGAGCTGATTCCGGCGCTGGCGGTCATGGCGGGCAAGATCGGCGATCAGGTCGGCAGCTACGGCTCGTTGTCCAAAGTCCCCGCTGAAGCAACCGCCAACGTGCGAAACGACATGTACCTGACGTCCGAAGCCATCCGCTTGATGGAAAAGAACAAGGTCGGCAACTTCGACGCCGACACCCAGAGCAAGGTGCAGCTGTTCAAGCAGCAGATCGACAATGCCACACGCTTCATTCCGCTGTGGGTCAAGATCGCCGTGGCCATCGCGCTGGGTCTGGGCACCATGGTGGGCTGGAAACGCATCGTGGTCACGGTCGGGGAAAAGATCGGCAAAACCCACATGACATACGCCCAAGGGGCCTCGGCGGAAGTCGTCGCCATGCTGACCATCGGCGCGGCTGACATGTACGGCCTGCCGGTGTCCACCACCCACGTCCTGTCCTCGGGCGTGGCCGGCAGCATGACCGCCAACGGCTCCGGCCTGCAGATGCGAACCCTGCGCAACCTGGCCATGGCCTGGGTCCTGACATTGCCGGCCGCCATCCTGTTGTCGGGCGGGCTGTACTGGTTCTTCACCCAGATTTTCTGATGACAATGGGTTAACGTGCTCTCCTTCGCAGGCGCTTCGGCGCCTGTTTTTTTGTCCGCGAGAAACGGCCCCCTCGTCGATTTTGCCGAACGCGTATCCGTAGCGTGTCAGGCAACCCTCTGTCACGGACCCCACGCTTTCCCCAGCAAGCCGGCTCCTACAAGGATTTTTGGAAACCGGAACGTTGCATCAAACACGATCCATGTTCCAAGCCCTCACCGTTCGGCCATTGATGGCCACCCTCGCCGACCTAAGATGTCAGCGAGCCTTCAAGGCCGTGATTTCTTTCGAGTGAGCCTGCTGATGACGCCAACAACGCCTACCCCAAGAACCCTTTACGACAAACACATCGACTCGCACACCGTGTGTACGCTCGATGATCAGGGCCATGTCCTGCTTTACATCGATCGTCAGGTGATCAACGAATACACCAGCCCGCAGGCCTTCAGCGGTTTGCGCGAGGCGGGACGGGGCGTCTGGCGGCCTGAAACCGCATTGGCCGTGGTCGATCACGTCAACCCCACCTCGCCGCAACGCGTCGCCGCCATGGCCGATCCGGGTGGCGCACTGCAAGTGTCGTATCTGGCCGACAACTGCGAAAAATTCGGCATTGAACTGTTCGACGTGCTCGATAAACGTCAGGGCATCGAACACGTGATCGCCCCTGAGCAAGGCTTCATTCTGCCCGGCATGGTCATCGCCGCAGGAGACAGTCACACCACGACATACGGCGCATTGGGCGCGTTCGGCTTCGGCATCGGCACCTCGGAAATCGAGCACCTGCTGGCCTCGCAGACGTTGGTCTACAAGCGCTTGAAAACCCTGCGCGTGACGGTCGAAGGCGGCCTGCCCAGCGGGTTGACGTCCAAAGACGTGATCATGGCGCTGATCGGCACCATCGGCGCATCGGGTGCCACGGGCTACGCCATCGAGTTCACCGGCTCGACCATTGCAGCGCTGAGCGTCGAAGCGCGCATGACCATCTGCAACATGGCCGTCGAGGCCGGCGCACGCGGCGCGTTCATGGCGCCGGACGACAAGGTGTTCGCCTACCTCAAGGACAAACCCCGCGCGCCGAAGGGCGAGCTATGGGAGCGTGCCGTGGCCAGTTGGAAGCGCCTGCACAGCGACCCGGACGCGGTGTTCGACCGAGAGGTCCGGCTCGACGCCCGAGACCTGCAACCCATGGTGACCTGGGGCACCAGCCCGGACCAGGCCGCTGCCATCGACAGCAGCGTGCCGGACCCTGACGCCATCGCTGACCCGATCCTGCGCCAGGACATGCGCCGCGCCCTCACCTACATGGGCCTTGAGGCCGGCATGCCGCTGAGCGATATCGTCATCAGCCACGCGTTTATCGGCTCCTGCACCAACGCCCGGATCGAAGACTTGCGCGACGCCGCCAAGGTCGTGCGCGGCAAGCGTGTCGCTGCGCATGTCAGGGCGATGATCGTCCCCGGTTCCACCGCCGTGCGTGATCAGGCCGAAGCCGAAGGACTGGCAACGATTTTCCGTGACGCCGGCTTCGAGTGGCGTCAGTCGGGCTGCTCCATGTGCCTGGCGATGAACGACGACGTACTCGCCCCGGGCGATCGCTGCGCATCCAGCACCAACCGCAATTTTGAAGGCCGTCAGGGCGCTGGAGCGCGCACCCACTTGATGAGCCCGGCGATGGTCGCCGCGGCCGCCATTACCGGTCACTTGACGGACGTCCGTAACCTGCAAGGGAGTTTCTGAGATGGAGCCTTTCATCCAGGTCAGCGGCAAGGCCGCGCCAATGCTGGCAGCCAATATCGACACCGACGTGATCATGCCCAAACAGTTCCTCAAAGGCATTGACCGTGCCGGGCTGGATCGCGGCCTTTTCTTCGACCTGCGCTTTCTGCCGTCGGGCGAACCCAATCCCGATTTCATCCTCAACCAGCCCGGCTGGCAAGGGGCAAAGTTCCTCGTGACCGGGCCGAACTTCGGTTGCGGATCAAGCCGCGAACACGCGGTCTGGGGCCTCAAGCAGATGGGGATCAAAGCGCTGATCGGCAGCAGTTTCGCCGGGATATTCTACGACAACTGCCAACGCAACGGCGTGCTGACCATCGTGCTGGAAGAGGCACAGGTTCAGGTGTTGGGGAAGCTGATCAGCCAGGCGGACACTGCGCGGATCGAGGTGGATCTACAGGCGCAGGAGATACGTCTGCAGGACGGTCGGGTCATGCCGTTCAAGATCGATGAACTGAGGAAGGACGCACTCTTGCTGGGGCTGGATGCGATCGGCAGCACGCTGCAAAAACGCGAGCAGATACTGGCGTTCCAGCAGAAACATCTGGCTGAGAATCCGTGGCTCTGACTGGCAGCAACTACCTGTAGGCGCTCACCGGGTTACCCAAAGTTGTAGGAGCGTGGCTTGTCCCGCGATCTGCCGGGAACAGGCAGCAAAATCAGGCACCTTTGTCTACCTGACACACCGCATTTGCCGGGTTTGCTGCCGCTTCGCGCCAGATCGCGGGACAAGCCACGCTCCTACGGAGATACGCGCTCCTACGGGGAGACGTGAGGCCCTGCGAATTACAACGACAACCCCTGAAAATGCGCCTGCAGAAACTCCACACACACCCGCAGCTTCCCTGAATTGGCCAGCCGCGTCGGATAGACCGCCCAGACGTTGGCGCTTTCGGTGTACTCGGGTAGCACTTGCACCAGCCGTCCCTGTTCAAGGAACGGTTTGACGTCCCACAACGAACGCTGCAACACCCCTCGCCCGTCGAGCCCCCACTGCAAAACGATCTCGCCGCTGTTGGACGACAACGGCCCGCTGACCCTCACGCTTTCCTGAACCCCGTCGCGCTCGACCTGCCAGATGCCAAACGCGTTGTCGCGCTCCTTGATCACCAGACAATCGTGCTCCCCCAGGTCTGCAAGCCGCTGCGGTGTACCACGACGCGCCAGGTAATCCGGCGCAGCGCACAGCACCCGCCGGTTGCTGACCAGTTGTCGGCCAATGTGCTGGCCGGGAATGTCATCGCCCACCCGGATTTCCAGGTCAAAACCCTCGCTGACGATGTCCACCACCCGATCGAACAGGTCCAGGCGCACCTCCAGCTCGGGGTAGGCCTCGGCCAGTTTCGAAATGGCGGGCGCCACGTGATTGCGCCCGAAACCGAATGAGCTGCACAGGTGCAACCTGCCGCGCGGTGCCGAATGCGCATCGGATAACTCGTCATGCAGTAGCTGGAAATCCTCCAGAATCCGCACCGCCCAACGCTGCACACGCTCGCCGTCTTCGGTCAACGCGACCCTGCGGCTGGTGCGATGCAGCAGCCTCGTGGCCAGGGTCGATTCCAGAATCTGAATGCGTTTGCTGACGTAGGCCGGCGATAGACCGAGCTCGTCCGCGGCAGCGGCAAATCCGGCTTTGCGAATGACGGTGAGGAAGACCCGCAGGTCTTCGGGGAGTGGCGCCACTTCTTTTTTTGCGGTCATGCGGCTTCTTTCACGGTTTTCGGTTTTCTCAACGGTAGGCGCGTGGTTTGTTGCCGGGCCACATTCCTACAGGTGATGTGCGGCTGAGGATACCACCGCGCCATGAACAATCGTTTCAAGACTTGAACTTCGCTATATCTCTTTACGTTATAAAAATATGGAATTCAGTTCTTTTACGGAATAAATCGCAACCTCTATAAATAATCCCCACCTGGCCTGCACAGCCGCTCTGACAAAAGCCACCGATTCTGCTCGAAGGACTCTTCATGGATGTTTTCTGGTTTCTACCGACACACGGCGACGGCCATTTTCTGGGCACCACCAAAGGCGCACGCCCGGTCACCCTCAACTACCTGAAACAAGTGGCTCAGGCCGCCGACGACCTGGGGTATCACGGCGTGCTGATTCCCACTGGCCGCTCCTGCGAAGATTCCTGGGTGATCGCCTCGGCTCTGGTGCCGCTGACCGAACGCCTGCGTTATCTGGTCGCGATCCGCCCGGGCATCATTTCGCCGACCGTGTCGGCGCGCATGGCGGCAACGCTGGATCGTCTGTCAGGCGGCCGCTTGTTGATCAACGTGGTGACCGGCGGCGACCCTGACGAAAACCGGGGCGACGGCAGCTTCCTGAGCCATAGCGAGCGCTACGAAGTCACTGACGAATTCCTCAAGATCTGGCGTCGCGTGCTGCAAGGCGAAGCGGTGGATTTCGAAGGCAAGCACCTGAAAGTGCAGAACGCCAAGGCCCTGTACCCGCCGATCCAGAAACCCTACCCGCCGCTGTACTTCGGTGGCTCCTCCGAGGCCGCGCACGAACTGGCTGCCGAGCAAGTGGACGTGTACCTGACCTGGGGCGAGCCGCCTGCAGCTGTCGCCGAAAAACTCGCTGACATCCGCGAACGTGCCGCCCGCAACGGTCGCACCGTGAAGTTCGGCATCCGTCTGCACGTGATCGTGCGCGAGACCAGCGAAGAGGCATGGAAAGCCGCCAGCACCCTGATCGAACACATCAGCGACGACACCATCGCCGCCGCGCAGAAGTCGTTCTCTCGCTTCGACTCCGAAGGCCAGCGCCGCATGGCCGCCTTGCATGACGGTCGCCGCGACAACCTGGAAATCGCCCCGAATCTGTGGGCAGGCGTCGGTCTGGTCCGTGGCGGCGCCGGCACCGCGCTGGTCGGCAACCCGCAAGAGGTCGCGGCCCGCATCAAGGAATATGCGGACCTGGGCATCGAGAGTTTCATCTTCTCCGGCTACCCGCATCTGGAGGAAGCGTATCGCTTCGCCGAACTGGTGTTCCCGCTGCTGCCTGAGCCTTACCGCAGCCTGGCCGGCCGCGGCATCACCAACCTGACGGGCCCGTTTGGCGAAATGATCGCCAACGACCTGCCGCCGCAAAAATAACGTCCTGCAAACCTCGGTGGGAGTGAGCTTGCTCACGAAGAGGCCCGCTGCATCCACCCATCATCAGTGGATGTAGCGCAGCCTTCGCAAGCCAGCTCGCTCCTACCGGGACAGCGTTTACCGGGCGTGACCGTGACGCTCAGTCGGCGGGCATTCCCCACGGCGACAAGGAGTCATCCATGACCGCCAGCGTACCGTTTCAACCACCAGTGATCCCCATGCAGCTATTGACACTCCCACCCTCTCCCGCCCTGGCCACGTCGATCCGGGCCACCGCGCAGGTGTTCGAGGACCCGAAATCCCAAGCATTGCTCGCCCATATCCAGCAAGTAGCGCCGAGCGATGCCAGCGTCCTCATCATTGGCGAAACCGGCACGGGCAAGGAACTGGTCGCGCGTCACGTGCACCAGCTCAGCAGCCGTCGGCATCAACCGTTTGTGGCGGTGAACTGCGGCGCGTTTTCTGAATCGCTGGTGGAAGCCGAGCTGTTCGGTCATGAGAAAGGCGCTTTCACCGGAGCCCTGTCCGCCAAGGCCGGCTGGTTCGAAGAAGCCAACGGCGGCACGCTGTTTCTCGACGAGATCGGCGACCTGCCGCTGGCGATCCAGGTCAAGCTTCTGCGGGTGTTGCAGGAACGTGAGGTGGTGCGGCTCGGTTCACGCAAAAGCACCCCGATCAACGTACGCGTGCTGGCGGCGACCAACGTGCAACTGGAACGGGCAATCGACGCCGGACATTTCCGCGAGGACCTGTTCTATCGTCTTAACGTGGTCAATCTGGAGCTGAGCACCCTGCGTGAACGGCCCGGCGATATCATGCCCCTGACACGCCACTTCATCGAGGTCTATAGCCAACGTCTGGGCTGCGGGCCGATCCAGATCAGCAGCGAGGCCGAGCATAAGCTGCGTACCTACAACTGGCCTGGCAATATCCGCGAGCTGGAAAACGTCATTCATCACACGCTGCTGATTTGCCGCAACGGCGTGATTCGAGCCGATGATCTGCGTCTGTCGAACCGCATGCTGGAACGTCGGGAGGCATCGGCCCCCATCGTCGACGACTCGAGCGACGCACTGCTCGCCCGGGCATTTCAAAAGCTGTTCGAGGAACAGGCCGGCGCGCTGCATGAGAAGGTCGAAGATGCCCTGCTGCGTGCGGCCTATCGTTTCAGCCACTGCAACCAGGTTCATACCGCGCAGCTGCTGGGTTTGAGCCGCAATGTGATTCGCGCCCGGTTGATCAAGATTGGCGAGCTGGCCGTTAACAGGCGCCGCCCTGGCGCACAGACTCAGGGTGACCGGATGATTCGATTGTCGGTTTGATGCGCATGGCTCGAAAGCTTGCCTCTTACCGGTAGCAGTCAGCTTGTGGCAGTGGGCATGCTCCCACAGGTTGCAACGCTCAATAGCGTTCATCCGCACCTATGGTCAGCGCGGCCCGACCGTTTCGCTCACCCGCTCATAGGCATTGAAGGTCATCGCCGTAATGCGATGAGCACGAATCAGCCCCCACAGATCACCTTCCCCCTGCTCGGCATTCTCGAACGCCTTCTCACAATCGGACCTGGACTGCCACAGCACATGACTGAGGACGCGCTGTTGGTCCTCACTGACGTGCACACTGGCACGAATGAAGCCGGGGTAGGTCCGGGTGAATCGCTCGAAGCGCTCATTGAGCGCCATCACCAGACCCGACTGATGGCGAGGGTCCACCACAAACTCGACGAACTGACTGAATGGAAGATGTAAGCCTTGTAACGTCATGAACGCTCTCCACTGATGAGGGGGGTCGCTGACAGCATGCTTGAGGGTCTGATAATGCGAACTCCGAATCTTGCGGTGCTGTTACGGTGAGGTGTCGCCCGACACCCTGTTGCGAACCAACGCCACGCAGGGTAAAACCTCCACTTAACTAGAGGTCAAGCGCCTTTCAGCAACCACCGAGGCAACCCGACGCGACATGCGAAACACCGAAACTCCGCTGGTCCCCCGCGAGCTCACCGTAGGCCAACTCTCGGCACGCAGCGGCGTGGCCATCACCGCGCTGCGCTTCTACGAGGCCAAGGGCCTGATCAGCAGCCAGCGCAACGCCGGTAATCAACGCCGATACCCTCGCGAGATGCTTCGTCGCGTGGCGCTGATCAAGACCGCACAACGCCTGGGGATCCCCTTGGCCAGCATCCAATCGGCGCTGGATACCCTCCCCGCCAATCGACCGCCGACCATGGACGACTGGAACAGGCTGTCCGAGCGCTGGAAAGCCGACCTGGATGAAAGAATCAACCGCCTCACGGCGCTGCGCGATCAGCTCAACGGCTGCATCGGTTGCGGCTGCTTGTCCATGGAGGCCTGCCCACTGCGCAACCGGGGCGACAGCCTGGGCGAAAGTGGCACCGGGCCCCGACTACTGGATCAGGACTGAAGGTTCTGCGGGCTGACCAGTGTTGCCGCCAATGTACGGTCGTCCAGTGACAGTTTCATTTGCTGCATGGCCTCGTTCAGCTGATTGGTCGCCTGAATCAGTGAGTTGGTCATGGCCATGATTTCCATCTGCAATTGACGGATCTTGCCTTCACGCGCCCTCGGCGACAGCGAACGGTCTTTCATGAACGCCTGCATGTCTTTCATGCGTTTGGCGATGCGCTCTTGAATCGAGCGGATCATCTTCAGTTGATCCTTGATACGCTCTGGCAGGTTCGTCGCGTCGATGTCGGCGTTTTTGTCACCGGTTTTCGCCGCCAGTTGCGCCTCGGGCGACAACAACACCTCGATGCCCTCGCGCATCTGCTCGGCGGCGCTGGGCGCAGCGGTTTCTTCGACCGCCTGCTGATTGTTGATGAGTGTTTGCTGCACCCGCGTCGCGGCGTCCGCCGGGTTCCTGAAACTCAAGCTCAACATGAATGAACGCCTCCATAGCCCTTAACATCGCATCGATCCACCCGGCCGCTTCAAACGGAAAAACCGGGGCGATATCGGGCTTTCGGCGCGTTCGGATAGCGCTTTAGGGTAAAGAAGGAAATTTGTGTCGAAGTCGACACAATCGGGCGATGCGGTGGATCGCTCAAGACACACCACATGCACCTGTTTGAGGGCGCCTCACACAGAGGTCACGATACGCGCCGCCAGTGCCTTGGCTTGCAACGCTACGTCGGTCACGGCAGTGCTTTCCCACCACAGACCCCGCAATGGCGGGCCCATGGCGAACAGCCGGGAAGACACCTGTCCGTGTGCGTCCACGACCGCGCCGCCTGGATCGGCAGCGATTCCCAGCGCCAAGGGGCCTGGCTGAACAAGCCCGCGTGCCAGCAACTGGCGGGTCAAGGGGCGGTCGACGCGGCGCCAGTCGTATTGGATTCCCGTCGAATTGATGAGCGCTGCGCCGGTTTCGACCGTTGGCTGATCGTCGCCACGGTAGCGCACGTTGATCCGCACCTGCCCCGAGTGTGGCTCCTCGACGCTCAGCAACGACGCGGCATGAATGCTCAATCGCCCCTCTTCCACGAACCGGTCCAGCAACCGTGCGCTGGGCGGCGGCGAGCGGTGGTGATGGCTTTCCCACCAAGGCCGCACATGGCGGACGAACTGGCGCCGCTGCAGATCGGTCGCCTGACTCCACAGCCTTGGGATATGCACCCGGACGGTGTCCAGCGGTGCCTGCCAGTCGATGCCCTGCGCAATCGCCTGCTCGCATTGCATTCGCAGCGCACGGACCAATTGCCGCGTGCTGCGAATGCTGTGATCGGCGCCGAGAAAGTCCGGCCAGGCTGGCGGTTGGCGACGCACGTGAGGCAATAGACCGTGGCGAGAAAACACGTCGATCGGGCCGCGATGCCCGGCCTGCTCCAACGATACGACGGCATCGACCATGGTCAGGCCCGATCCAATGATCAACACCCGTCCGCCCGGATCAAGCTGACGCATCGCATTGACATCCCAAGGGTCGACCGCCGCCGCATTGAGCGCGTTCGAGTCGCGTTGCGGTGTCCGCGCGGCCGCGAACATGCCGGTGGCCAGCACGCCAAAACGGCTCATCAACAGAGTGCCGTCCGTAAGCGTGAGCACGACACCTGAGGCGTCACTTTGCAGATCGACGGCTTCGCCACGCATATGCTCGACTGTCGAACCGTGACGAGCACCGACGGCCCTGGCTTCGGCCAGACGCTGCTGCACATACAGCCCGAAGATCCCGCGCGGCGGAAACAGCTCAGCCACTGGCACCTGCTGCTCGTCCGACTCAGGCCAGCCGCCTGCGGCGAGGTAATCACCCAGCCACTGCGTCAGGTCATCGGCGTTATCCGGATCGACACTCATGCGCGCCGCGTTGCCGTTCAGCGTGTGGCCCAACTCAGTGGCGCTGTAGGCCTCGCCGCGCCCCAGTTCACTGCGCGATTCAACAATCACAATGCGACGCCTGCCCGGCAGACGCAGCAATTGCACCGCCAACATCGTGCCGCTCAGGCCACCGCCAACGATGAGGATATCGGCCCCAGCTTGCGTGTTCTTTGAACTCATTATTCTTCGCCTTTTCGCGTTACTCATAGCCATGCCATCAGCACGGGCGCGCACGCCGGATTATGAAGAGCATGCGAGGGAATTCAAACAGGACATTGGTAGGTCCGGTGCGGTACGAAGCATGCTTGGCACGGCGCTTGCCGGGTTTGGCGGCGTTTGGTGATTCAAAGCGGGCAAACTGTTGATCAGCTGTCGCGTTTGCAACAGCAATGAAGCCAAACGTGATCCCAGTGGGAGCGAGCTTGCTCGCGAGTGCTGATTTTGGGATGCCCCGACCTTTTACAGCACCACATTGCGCACAAACCGCAGCACCTGGTCGCCGTCATTGCGATAGGCATGGGGCCGATTGCTGGCAAACATGAAGAACTCGCCGGCGGCAACCAGTCGGGTTTCTTCCGGCAAGACAACGGTCAGGCGACCTTCGATCACATAGACCTGCTCGCTCCAGCCCTCGGGATCGGCCTCGGAAACATAGGACTCTCCGGGCGCGAGGCTGAACTCCCACAGCTCCACCTCGCGCCGCGCGACCGCCTTGGCCAGTAAAACAGCCTTGCTCCCCGGCGACGAACCGGCCCAGGCGACCTCGTTGATGCGGCTGGGATCGCGCTCGTCGGGAGCCTGAATCAGGTCGCTGAACGCCACGTTGAGGGCTTCGGCCACCCGGTCAAGGGTCGCCAGACTGACGTTTTTCTCGCCCGCTTCGATGGCCACCAGCATCCGCCGGCTGACCCCGGACTTTTCCGAGAGCGCTGTCTGACTCAAGTCCGCCTCATGCCGCAGCCGTCGCACATTGAGGCTGACGTGCTGCAGCACCGAGGCGCGGGGTGAATGTTCCTTGGGCACTCGATCACTCCTGCTCAACGGACGGCTAGATAACCCGTCTCACGCTTTGCGCTTCATATCCAGTCGTCGCAGATGGCAGGTCACTTCCTCACGGTCGTGGTAGAGCTGCTTGCAACCGATCGAAACCTTGACGCCGCGCGCCTTGAAACCTTCTTCGATGCGTTCGAGCAAGCGACGCACCTCGGCGTAACGTTGCTTCATCGGCAGTTTGAGGTTGACCACCGCCTCGCGACACAAACCCTCGCCCAGCCAGGTTTCCAGCAAGGCGGCGTTGCGCGCCGGCTTCTCGACGATGTCGCAGACCATCCAGTCCACCGGCTGACGCGGCTTGTAGGTAAATCCGTCGGCCATCAAGTGCTGCACCAGACCGGTGTCCATCAGGCTCTCGGCCATCGGGCCGTTGTCGATGGCGGTCACCAGCATCCCGCGCCGGACCAGTTGATAGGTCCAGCCGCCCGGCGCGGCCCCCAGGTCAACGCCGGTCATGTCACCGGACAGCCGCTCGTCCCACTGATCACGCGGAATGAAGTGATGCCACGCTTCTTCCAGCTTCAGCGTCGAACGGCTCGGCGCCTCGCGAGGGAATTTCAGGCGGGGAATGCCCATCGGCCACATCGCCGAATTGTCGGCATCCGCCAGTCCCAGGAACACTTCGCGCCCACTTTTAAAGGTCAACAGCAAGCGCGGCAGGCTCGGGTTATCCACCAGTTTTCCGGCTTTCTCCAGCGCCTTGCGCAGCGGGCCTTCGAACTTACGGCAAAACGTCGAAAGCTCCTTGCCATCATTGGTATCGACCACCTCCAGCCACAGACTGCCGCAGGTGCCGAAACCGGCCATGTGCTCAAGGATGACGCTGATGCGGTCGGTCTCCGGCAGGTGGACGAACACGCCGCGTGCCCATTGCCGAGGAAAAATCAGATCGGTGAAACGCACGGCTTTCATCAGGCGCTCGGCGCCATCCGGCTCGGTGCAGATGAATTCGGCGCAGGCGGCATCGGGTTTGGCCTTGGCATAACCCGACACGTTCAGCCGCGCCGCATGCTCGCTGATTTCCGAGCAGACCTCGCCCTCGAAACCGGGGCGGCAGTGCATGAAAAGGGTGTTCACTGGACGGTCTCCTCGCGCGCCGGACAACGGCCGGACGCAACCTATACTTGAGGGTTAACCTCAATGACTCGAAAGCGGCGCATGATAGCCGAATCAGGAACCACTGGCTTGACCAGACGGTCCAGTACTACTCAATGCGCATAAAAAGGCGCCGATCAGAGCGCTCGACGACATCGTCTTACCGCCGTTCCGAATCGTCCGTTTCGCCCCGTCCGTACCGTGCGGACTCGTCAAGGAGTTAGTTCATGCCCTCGCTCGATAGCCTGAAAAGCCTCAAGACACTCGACGTCAACAACAAAACCTATCACTACTTCAGCCTGCCAGACGCCGCGAAAACGCTGGGTGATCTGGACAAACTGCCGATGTCGCTCAAGGTCCTGCTGGAAAACCTGTTGCGCTGGGAAGATAACAAGACCGTCACCGGCGAAGACCTGAAATCCATCGCCGCCTGGCTGACCGCGCGCAAATCCGACCGGGAAATCCAGTATCGCCCGGCACGTGTGCTGATGCAGGACTTCACCGGCGTACCTGCCGTGGTCGACCTGGCGGCGATGCGCGCCGCCGTGGCCAAGGCTGGCGGCGATCCACAACGCATTAACCCGCTGTCGCCAGTGGACCTGGTGATCGACCACTCGGTGATGGTCGACAGGTTCGGCGATGACAAGGCCTTCGGCGAAAACGTCGACATCGAAATGCAGCGCAACGGCGAGCGTTACGCGTTCCTGCGCTGGGGTCAGGGGGCGTTCGACAACTTCAGCGTCGTACCGCCGGGCACCGGCATCTGTCACCAGGTCAACCTCGAATACCTGGGCCGCACGGTGTGGACCAAGGAAGAAGACGGCCGCACCTATGCCTTCCCGGACACCCTCGTCGGCACCGACTCCCACACCACCATGATCAACGGCCTCGGCGTACTGGGTTGGGGCGTTGGCGGCATCGAAGCGGAAGCGGCCATGCTGGGCCAACCGGTATCGATGCTGATTCCCGAAGTCATCGGCTTCAAGCTGACCGGCAAGCTCAAAGAAGGCATCACCGCCACCGACCTGGTGCTGACGGTGACCCAAATGCTGCGCAAGAAAGGCGTGGTCGGAAAGTTCGTCGAGTTCTACGGCGACGGCCTGGCCGATCTGCCGCTGGCGGACCGCGCAACCATTGCCAACATGGCCCCGGAATATGGCGCCACCTGCGGTTTCTTCCCGGTCGATGACGTCACTCTGGAATATCTGCGGTTGTCCGGTCGACCGGACGACACGGTCAAGCTGGTGGAGGCGTATTGCAAGGCGCAGGGCTTGTGGCGTCTGCCCGGCCAGGAGCCGGTATTTACCGATGCGCTTGAGCTGGACATGGGATCGGTGGTCGCCAGTCTGGCAGGGCCGAAGCGCCCGCAAGACCGCGTCGCGCTGCCGGACGTGTCGCAAGCCTTCAGCGACTTCCTGGGCCTGGCCCTCAAACCCAGCAAAACCGAAGAAAGCCGTCTGGAAAGCGAAGGCGGCGGTGGCGTGGCGGTGGGCAACGCCGAGCAGGTCGGTGAAGCCGAATATGAATACGAAGGCAATCGCTATCGCCTGAAAAACGGCGCGGTCGTCATCGCCGCCATTACCTCCTGCACCAACACCTCAAACCCGAGCGTCATGATGGCGGCAGGCCTGTTGGCAAAAAAAGCCGTGGAAAAAGGCTTGCAGCGTAAACCGTGGGTGAAAAGCTCGCTGGCGCCCGGCTCGAAGGTCGTCACGGACTACTACAACGCGGCAGGGCTGACCCCGTACCTCGACAAACTGGGCTTTGACCTGGTGGGTTACGGCTGCACCACCTGCATCGGCAACTCCGGGCCGCTGCGCGATCCCATCGAAAAAGCCATTCAACAATCGGACCTGACCGTGGCATCGGTACTGTCGGGCAACCGCAACTTCGAGGGTCGCGTGCATCCGCTGGTGAAAACCAACTGGCTGGCCTCGCCTCCCCTGGTCGTGGCCTACGCGCTGGCGGGGAGCGTGCGTATTGACCTCAGCAGCGAACCGCTCGGCGAAGGCAGCGACGGGCAGCCGGTTTACCTGCGTGACATCTGGCCGACGCAAAAGGAAATCGCCGACGCCGTGATGAACGTCAGCACCGGTATGTTCCACAAGGAGTACGCCGAGGTGTTCGCCGGTGACGAGCAATGGCAGGCGATTCAGGTGTCGGAAGACCCGACTTACGTCTGGCAGGACGATTCCACTTACATTCAGCATCCGCCGTTCTTCGATGACGTGGCCGGGCCCTTGCCGGTCATCGCCGACGTGCAGAACGCCCGTGTGCTGGCGATTCTCGGCGACTCGGTCACCACCGACCACATCTCCCCGGCCGGTAACATCAAGGCCGACAGCCCGGCCGGGCGTTACCTGCGCAGCAAAGGCGTGGAACCCAAAGACTTCAACTCCTACGGTTCGCGGCGTGGTAACCATGAGGTGATGATGCGTGGCACCTTCGCCAACATCCGCATTCGCAATGAAATGCTGGGCAACGAAGAAGGCGGCTACACCTTGCACGTACCCACTGACGAGAAACTGCCGATCTACGACGCCGCGATGCGTTATCAGCAGGAAGGCACGCCGCTGGTGGTCATCGCCGGCCAGGAATACGGCACCGGTTCCAGCCGTGACTGGGCAGCCAAAGGCACCAATCTGCTGGGGGTCAAGGCGGTGATCGCCGAAAGCTTCGAGCGTATTCACCGCTCCAACCTCGTCGGCATGGGCGTATTGCCCCTGCAATTCATGAACGGGCAAAGCCGTAAAACGCTGGAGCTGACCGGCAAGGAAGTGCTGAACATCACCGGCCTGACCGGCGCCACGCTGCAACCGGGCATGAACCTGACCCTGCAGATCACCCGCGAGAGTGGCAAACAGGAGAACGTCGAGGTGCTGTGCCGCATCGACACCTTGAACGAGGTGGAATACTTCAAGGCTGGCGGGATTCTGCACTACGTGTTGCGGCAGTTGATCGCGGCGTAATCACGAACGCAGCCACACGCAAACCCTGTGGGAGCGAGCTTGCTCGCTCCCACAGATCCCCCCTGTCATCAAGCCTCGTCGAACAATCCGCATCACTTTCGAAACGCACTCTTCTCCTGACTTTCAGCCTATTCCCACAAGCACGCGCGTTTAATCAACGCTAAAATCGCCGGCGTTATCTCACCCTCAAGGACGACCCCATGCCGGCGCTCCGCTGGAGCACACTGACGCTGCTCACCCTCGGTTACTCCATCGCGTTGATTTACGGTCAATTGAGCATGCCCGTGGTCGTGACCTTCGGCCTGTTGATCATGGCCGGGATCTGCGTCAGTCATTTCACACACTGGGGTGTACGCACGTTTGGCCACGCGCTGTTCGTCGCGCTCGCCGCGGGGTTGGCCACGCACTGGTTACCCGGTTTTTTCAGCGCCCGTGTGATCACAGCGGTACGCTTCACTCCGGAAGCCGCGCCTTTTTCGATGTACCTCAACCTCGATAAACCGCTGATCGGCTTCTGGGTCACACTGGCCTGTCCATGGGTATTCACCGCCGTGGCCTTACGCCGTGCGGTCATTACCACGTCTGTGACGCTGCCCGTCACCGCCGTTGTCTGTCTGATCACGGCAATGTCGATGAGCCTGATTGGCTGGACGCCCAAATGGCCTGAGCAGAGCGGCATCTGGGCGTTGAACAACCTGTTATTGGTCACCCTCACCGAAGAACTGATTTTCCGGGGCTACCTTCAGGGAGGGCTGACCCGTTTGCTCAAGCGCGTGCCGTACCACCAGCCCCTCGCCCTGCTGCTCGCCTCGCTGGTGTTTGGCCTGTTTCACCTCGGAGCCGGCTGGCAATGGGCTGTGCTGGCGGGCATCGCGGGTGTCGGCTACGGAATCGCCTACCGTTTTGGCGGACTTGGGGCTGCCGTCATCACCCACTTCGGGCTCAATCTGGCGCATTTCGGCCTGTTCACCTATCCGATGTTCAATCGATAAGCCATGACGCCGATCACAAAACGCTTAATTTCCCGCAAGGAGGGCCGATAACACATCAAAGCCTTCCCGGATCGAACAGCTCATGCGAAATAACCAGCCCCTCACCCAACGCGAACGGACATTCCCGGCGCATCAACGGTTGATCTCGACCACTGACGCGCGCGGCGTAATTACCTACTGCAACGACGCGTTCGTTGAAATCAGCGGTTTTTCCCACGAGGAACTGATCAAGGCTCCGCATAACACCGTGCGCCACCCTGATGTGCCACCCGCGGTGTTCGAACACATGTGGACCACGCTCAAACAGGGTTTGCCCTGGATGGGCATCGTCAAGAACCGCTGCAAAAATGGTGATCATTACTGGGTCAACGCCTACGTCACGCCGATTTTCGAGAACAAACAGGTCGTCGGGTTTGAATCCGTCCGCATCAAGCCCACCGCCGAACAGGTCCGTCGCGCGCAAGCGCTGTACCTGCGCCTGAACAGCGGCAAAGCCGCCGTGCCGAGCCGCGACAAATGGCTGCCGGTGGTGCAGGACTGGCTGCCGTTCATCATGGTCAGCCAGGTGAGTTTCCTGATCGGCGTGTGGCTCAATTCCCACTGGGGCTTTGCGCTGGCCGCCGCGCTCTCCGTGCCGCTGGGCCTGCTCGGTTTGAGCTGGCAGCAACGAGGCATCAAGCGCTTGCTGCGTCTGGCCGAACAAACCACCTCTGACCCACTGATCGCGCAGATGTACACCGACAGCCGCGGCCCGCAAGCACGACTGGAGATGTCCATTCTCAGCCAGGAAGCACGGCTGAAAACCTGCCTGACGCGCTTGCAGGACACCGCCGAACACCTGAACGCACAGGCACGTCAGTCCGACAGCCTGGCCCAGGCCAGCTCCATCGGCCTGGAACGTCAGCGCGTGGAGACCGAGCAAGTCGCGACGGCGATCAATCAGATGGCCTCGACCACTCAGGAAGTCGCCAGCCACGTACAGCGCACCGCGGACGCCACTCAACAGGCGAACGAACTGACCCGCCGCGGTCGGGGCATTGCCAGCGAAACCCGTGAAGCCATTCAGCGTCTGTCTGCATCGGTCGGGGAAACCGGCTTGACCGTGACCCAACTGGCCAAGGACAGCGACGAAATCGGCGGCGTGGTCGACGTCATCAAAGGCATCGCCGACCAGACCAACCTGCTCGCGCTCAACGCCGCCATCGAGGCTGCCCGTGCTGGCGAAATGGGCCGGGGTTTTGCGGTGGTCGCCGACGAGGTGCGTCAACTGGCCCAGCGCACCACCGAATCCACCGGACAGATCCATTCGCTGATCGCAAAGCTGCAACAGACGGCTACCAACGCGGTGCAGACGATGGAAAATGGCCGCCGCCAGGCTGAGGAAGGCGTCGAACAGGTCATGGAGGCCGACAAGGCACTGGTCGGCATCAGCGACGCTGTCGCCAACATCACCGACATGGCAACACAAATCGCTGCCGCCACCGAAGAACAAAGCTCCGTTGCTGAAGAAGTCAGTCGCAACATCAGCACCATCGCCCACCTGGCCGACCAGACCTCCGACGAAGCCCGCCGCTCCGCCACCCTGAGCGCCGAACTGACCCACACCGCCAACACGCAATACTCGTTGGTGGAGCGCTTCAACCGCTAATAGCCTCACGCAATACCCAAGCCCCGGCAGCGAACCTGCCGGGGCTTTTTTATGGGTGGTAAAAAAGTAGGACGTTTCCGAAAGTTGCTCATCGCGTCCACTTTTTGCTGTTTTAGTGGGGAATGCGGGATTGACAGAGTGGATGAATGGCTATTAGTTGAAATTCGGATAGCGAAAATAATTAACACCATGATGGTGTTGGCGCTGTTCTAGAGCACCTGATGACAATAAGCGGCATATCGATTCCAAGCGAACCGCTACTACTTCTGCTCGCAAAAAAAATACAAAGGAATTAAACAATGAACAATGGTTTGGCAGCACCCTCTATCCCAGTCGCCGCAGCGGACGGCCTTATTTCTCTCGTCGACTCGCAAAGCGACATCACCATCTTCATCAAAAGCTGGTCCTACTCACACCCCAACGACAAGCTCCAACTGGTATTGAACGATAAACTCACGGGTGATGCCCTATTGCTTCCGGATCCCGTACCCGAAGAGGGCTCGACGTTGATGCTTACGCTGCCTAAAGAGGACGTTATCAAAGACGGCGTTTACGACGTTGCCTATCAAATTACTACTTTCCCAGGTGGTGTATCCGTTCGCTCACCTGCCACGTCTATCAGAATTGATCGTACCTCTCCAGGTGCAGCTCTTCTCGCGGCGGTGGTGCTTCCGCCTGAGCCGTTCGGCGATGAGGTGACCGGCCTGGTTCCCGGCTACGCCGGCATGGAACAAGGTGACGTCATCCAGACCTTGTGCAACAAAACCCCAGGCCCATTCCATATCGTTCAGGCCGACGAGCTCACCCTCCGACCCATCGAAATCACCTTCGAACGTGATTTCCTACAAAGCGTGGGGAATGAAAACGTCACGATCGAGTACTTCGTGACCGACCGAGCGGGCAACCAATCGATCATTTCCCTGCCGGTTCAACTTTTTCTGCAATTGTAACGGATTATTTTCGCTATTCATCCGGATACCTGACAGAGAAGCCTCCACGCTTTTGCGTGGAGGTTCGGTTAATCTTCAAAAAAACGGCGCACGGTTACAATTTTATTCTGCACTTTTGCTTCATCATTCCCTACAACTCTGTCGGAAGTTTCCGGTGGCGATGCATATTTTTTGTGACGCATGTATATAAATAAATATTTGCAAGCCCGAAATTTTGGCCAAAAACGATGAGAAACACACTTTTCGTCATCCCTCAATAGCCTTTTTACACTTCAAAAGTCATGCAAAACCGCTGCATTTGGAGTGATTGACAGCAATTTTTTTGCAACTGAACATATGCGGAAAGCGCTCCGATCTACACACCCTGTTGATAGGCAGAGCTTTTAAACATCAACCCAGTCCGCTAATAAGGAGCTTCCATGGAAGACGAAATGGATATCCCGCCACCCGTTGAGTCACAAGTAAATACATCCGAAAAGGATAAGGAGCCTAACGAAAATCCGGTAATGGATAATAGTGAAGAACCGAAACAGCGGGCAGCGTCCAAGTCCTCAATTCCGCACTTTGAAGAGTTCCGGGCGGTGCCCTCTGCGGACGTTACCGCCAACGAAACTGCCATGATCTTTGAGCACTACCTGCGCAGCGTCCCCAGCTTTCCCTGGCAGCCTCATGAGGAGTCCATGGACGCCACACCCGTCTTCGAGGCCCCCTCGCTGCTCAACAACAAGAGCGGGATCGTGACCCGCGATCAGCTCATCGCAGGTGTTTTCATCGAGGTACCTCGATCCCCCAAACTCTGGACGGGCGATCAGTTGAAGATGCGCTGGGGTTACAACACCTTCCTGACCACAGTCGGCGAGTCAAAGCGCCGTACCGGGCCGCGACTGACGCAGTACCTGGCCCATGCGGCGCTAGCGGACTACAAAAACGGCTTTGTCGAAGTCAGTTACGAAGTCGTTCGCCGCTCGCGCCTGGTCGGGGTTTCCGAAGTGCTCACTGTCGTGTTGAAAGGCGATACCAAGCGGCGATCAAGTCGCAACCGCGCACTTCATCGCGGCAAGCCGCACCCTTGAAATCCGCTGGCCAGTTCGGCCAGACATGAAAACGCCCCGGTTACAACACGGTAACCGGGGCGCCCACAACAAGAACAACACACGCATCAGATCAGGTGATCGAATGCCCGACGATCAGAACGCAAGGCGCAGACCAAGGTTTGCGCCCCATGGCTGCTCGACATGCTCGCCCTTCATGTAATCGAAGTCGGCATGCACCTGCAGGCGTTCGGACAACGACACCGACACTCCGGCTCCCAGCTCGCCCCGGGAGCCGAACAGGTCGTTATCGAAACGCTGATCGTTGACGCTCACGTCATTGCTACGGGAGAACTCATGAGCCAAGGCCACACGCACATAGGGTTGAACCACCCCGCCGTCCTTGAGCGTAAACTGGCGGCCCACGGTGGTACCGACTTTGCCAAGCACCGATTGCGTCTGCCGGGTCCTGGCCTGCAGGCCATTGTCCAGCGTATAACTGTTGCCCTCGACCCATACGCTCGACAGCTGCGCATAAGGCGCCACGAAGTAATCGTCAGGCAGCTTGATGTGCTTGCCGAACTCTACAGAGCCGCCTACCGCCATGTTGCTGTAGTCGCCTTTGGCCTTGCTGCCATCGCTCATCGCTACCTTGGACGCATTGTGAAACTGGTTCAGCTTCACCACGCCATCCAGGTAGTACCCCTCGTCCGAAAGCCAGGTGCCATAAGCGCCGACGTAGTAGCTGTCCACCTCACCCGAAGTGCCACGGCTCATGTCCAGATCGGACTTGCTGTACCCCCCCATCAACCCCACCAAAAGGTGCCCTTTGCTGACCGGGATCGGCGCATCCGCACCGAACGACAGCCCCTGCTGCTTCTGCTGATAATCCACCCCGGCATCGAGCGACGCCTTGAAGCGGTTGCCGTAGCTGCGAATCCAGCCACCGCCCTGCTCCTGACCGCGAACCTCGCCCATGCGGCTGCGCAAAGTGGTCAGTTCGCTGTTCCAGATCGTTGGCCCCGCGCTGAACAACGCCAGCGCACTCTGCGTGGACGGGCTGATAATCTTGCCGGAGCCGACGATAAACCAGTCGTTGCCTTGCTGCTCGAGCGCATAGGAGTAGACACCGAGGTCGGCACGGCCACGGTCACCCGCCAATTCGAAAACCGCGTTGCCGCTCTCCGTATGAATGATCCGCAGCGCGTCGAACTCCGCAGGCACGACTTCTGCGCCGGTATTCTCGACATTGACGTGGTGAAAGCCCGTGGCCGTTCCCTCGACGTTGAGCATGTCACCGGCCCCGTTATCCAGGTTGATGCGCATGTCGAACACCCCGCGGCCAGACAACTCGCCCACGGTAAGCGTATTGAAGGTGTCACCGCGGAAGCTGACACGACCCGCCCCCATCGTCAGCGTCGGCACCTGGTTATCGGCCAGCAACTTCCAGCGCGCATCGGAGTTGATGGTCATGCTGTTCACATTGGTCACATTCCCGCTCAATCGCGCGTCGTTTTGCAAAACGACATCAAGACGAGCGCTTTCTGCAGCCAGCAGATCGCCCTTGAGACGACTGTCGTCGACGATCAGGTCAAGCTGGCCCTTATCTTTGACCTCCACCAGATTGCCGTTACCGGCCACCAGTTCTGTGTTGTTTTGCAGCGTGACGGTGGCAACGGCGAGCGATTTACCATTGTCAAAAAGCTCTATCGCGGGCCCGAAGTGCCCCACCACAGTGGAATGATCAATAATCACGACGTCTGGGGGCGGAAGAATGCCGGTACCCGGTATTGGACCAGACGAGGTGACCGTCAACCCCACCCGTTCACCCTCGACAAGACTGTTATCTTCAATCCGAAGGTTCGAACCGCCAGTCTGCACACCAACCCCGGAACGGCCCTCACCCGCAACACCAAGCACGTGAGTCGCGGTCAGAACGGCGTCACTCTTTGCCACTCTTATCGCGTTACCAGCACCCGATACGAAACTGTTGTTCAGGTTCAGAGCACTGCGGATGTCGTCAACAGCAACGATATCAACGGCCGTCTTGGTATCGCTGCGTATCATCGCGTCTGTTGCGTTCAGTGTACCCGCATGCACCAAAATTGCGGCCGATATGGTGGAGGCATCGATCGTCTGCTCAACCATGCCACCTGTGATATTCACAACCCCCGCCCTACCGTCAGCTTGAATGTTGTTGATCACCGCCCCCTCAAGCAGGTTCAACGTAGAGCCCCGATGCAGGAGATACTCCAGACCGGTGGCCTGATCAACGGTTTCAACAGCGCGCTCCGGAATAGTTATAGCGCCCGGCAAATCCCTGAGAGGTTGCTCCTGTGCCACGCCCTGCAATGTCATCGACATGCCACATAACACTCCTAAAAGTTGCCAATGGGTACCTGCGCCCTGAGATTTTCTGCTTTTATCGTCCACGTCACACGTCCTTCTTTTAAAAGAACGACACACTACGACAGAGAGACGTTCTGCTAGCAGTTAAAAGGGAGACGAAACACGGCGATACTTTCCTAAATGATCGTCATACTTTTCCTACAGAAAATACGATTGTGATGAGCAGCGCTTAAAAAGAATACCGACTGAATCAGGCCGCATGGTTGGCACAAGCCCATTTCAACCTAGGCTGGATTCAGTTATAGCGCCGAAAGGAGAGGAGAAAATGAACAATGCCTGATTAATTTAGGGCAATTAGCTAAAACAGCGAACCCGATCATGAGCGAATAAAGCACGACAACTCGCAAGATCGTCGCTTCACTTCCCGAGACATAGCACCCTCCATTGACAAACCCGAGAAACCGCTATTAGTTAAAAAGTGGCACTCGCATACCGCGCGTTTTTTCACGCGTACATGAGGCTTGCTGTTAACGAAGCGTCAATATGCTGGAAAACACACGAACCTGTGAGAACGAATAACAATAAAAACCAAATCCTGCATCATCCAACATAAGATCCAAACAGCCAGTCAACCCGATTGAAATACTTAGCAATCTATACCCCGCTAAAATATAAACACCTACCACATGTCTATTGACAAGCCACACCCACTACGATTAGTTGAGCGGCATCCCGTATATAAAAGCCTATTTAAACGTACGCGGATTATCTTAATTGCAACACCCACGGGCGCACCATGGCCTGTTAACTTAATAAAAACTCGGCGACCTTTTCAATCAAGGAACCCGACTGCCTTTTAATGGAGAAGCACAATGTGTAATTTAAATCATCAATCATTGGTTACTCGGCACGGCAAAAAAAGAGCGTTGCCGCAACCGAGCGTTCCCGTCGCCGACCCTGTCGACGGACTACTGACCCGAGAGGATCTGCTGCAGCCGATCATCATGAACCTGGTGGCATGGGGAGTATTCGAACCTGGCGACTCTTATCGGCTCCTCTGGAACGGCCAACCTGTCGGTGAGAAAAAATACCTCAGCGACGAAATCCCGGGCGACCCATTGACCCTGGAAATCCCCGCAAGTCTGCTGGAAATCGAAGGCGAATACGCCGTCGGATACGAAGCCAAGGACGAAAGGGGTGGACAGACTGCACCGTCCCCAGAAATCCCGCTGATCGTCGACCTCACCGCGCCAGGCGCTGGCCTGCTGGCCGCCATGGTCTTCCCGCCTGAGACCCAGGACGGCACGCTGACCTCGGACGAACTGACCGCCATGGGTGATGTACTCACCGCCAAGGTCCCGGGCTATGCAGGGATGGCGTGGGGCGACAGGATTGAGACCTTCTGGGGCAGCGTTGCAGGCCCACGGCACACCGTCACCCCGTCAGAGGTAACCCAGGACCGTGTGATGATCGACTTCACGCGAGCGTTTCTCGAAAACCTCGGCGATGTCCGGGAGCCTGTTACCTACATCGTGACCGACCGTGCGGGAAATCCTTCGATCAAGTCGCTTGAGCAAAGCTTCCAGCTGTTTCTGACAGAAATCCCGAAAGACTACCCCGCACCTGTATGTGCACAGGCTGACGATGGGCTGATCGATGACGCCGACGCTCGCGCCAAGGTGGCGGTGGATATTCCGCAATACCCGAATCCTCAAGTTGGCGACCAGATCACATTGCATTGGGGCAGCGCCACGCTCCCGGCAGTGCCTTTGCAGGCAGGCGATGAAACCTCGGATCCGGTGTTTACCCTTAACGTGCCCTACGCACTGATCGCCCAAGCTGGCGAAGGCAACGTCGAGTTGCAATATGAAGTTCGCCGCAACGATGTGCTCGTGGGCGTATCGCTGTCGCTGCCTGTGACCGTGAACCTGACTTTGCCCGGGCCGGTAGATCCAGATCCGGAAACCCCTGAAAACGAAGCGTTGGCCCTGCCGATCATCCGCGGCACCAGCAATAACCCCGACAATCAGGACAACGTCATCGACAAGGATGACTTCCTGCTGGATGCCGAAGCCCTCATTGGCTGGAAAGACGAATTTGCCATCGGCGACACCTTTAGCCTGTACTGGGGGTCGCAACGCACACCGGCCGTTTACACCTTGCGCTCGCCCGACATCGGTCGCGATCTGGTGCTGAGTGTTCCTAACGCATTGCTGACTGCCGAAGGGACGGGAGATTCGATCAAGGTGTATTACACCGTAACCCACGCTGGCAACCCGAATACCTCCAAGTCAGGCGCGCAAACGGTGGTGGTCAGTTCCGAAGGCGATCTGCCGGGTGGGCCAGATGGCCTTGACGGCCCGGTATTCCCCAATGCCAACGAATTCAACGCAATCAGCCCGGTTAACAGCCCTGACGGCACGCCGATCTTCATCGCGCCTTACGTCAATGCGGACAAGTATCCGCGCATCAGCGTGGTCTTTCACGGGTACAACAGAGCCAACGGCGATACGCCTGTACCGGGCGCCAGCATCGAGTTTACCCACGTGCTCGACGCCACAGAGCAGGACGAAGGCTTCACCTTCCGGGTTTCAGACCAGCAACTGAGACTGATCTGTAAAGGTCTCGGCGAAGCTTACTACCGCGTAGAGGGCCCTGGCGGCGTGATGGTCAACTCGCTCACCACTCAAGTGTTCATCACCATGCCCCTTCCAGGCGAGAACTGCTGAGCCGGCAGACCGGCGAGCCTCCGGGCTCGCCAACCAAAACACCAAAACAAGGAAGACAGAATAATGAAGATTGCAACTAGAGCTTTATTAGCACCGCCGGCGATGCAGAACCTGCACGATCCGAGCGGCATCGGTTATGCGGATACCCTGGATCCGCAGGTTCCACTCTCAGTGCGTGTTGGTCCTTATCTGGACATCGGTGAAGGCGATGTCATTGACCTCTACTGCGACGATCAACTGGTCATCAATTACACCGTAAAACGCGAAGACCTGACGCCCGACAGTTATAACTTCGTCGTTCTCCCGCTCGATCAGAAGTTTATTCGTCAAGACTCGATTACCCTCTTGTACGAAGTCACTAACCCCATTGGCGGTCAGAAAAATCAATCCTTTCCAGCGACCATTCCGGTCAAACTCACCCTCCCGGGCGGCACCGACACCAACCCCGCCACCCCCTACGAAAACGAGCGGCTCGCCAAGCCCAAGGTATCCCCTGAAGGCGTGATCACTTCGCCTGAAGGCGTCTCTGTCGAAATCGCGCCGTACATGAATATGGCTGTCGGCGACACGATTACCCTCTCGTGGCACGGCGAACTGATCCGGGCCGAAATTGCAGACGACTCGCAAGTCGGTCAGCCGGTGATCATCCCGGTCAGCAAGGAAATCATCGATCAAGCCGGTGATTCGGACAGGCTGGAAGTGCGCTACGAGATTCGCGACATCGTGAATAACTGGTCGCGCTGGTCACTACCGGTCTATCTGGAAGTGGAAGCAGGCGAGTCGAGCCTGCCCGCGCCGGTTACGCCGCAAGCGCCTGATATGGAGCTCGACCTTGATCGGCTGTCGCAGGCCGATGTTCAGGTGCTGGTGATCGCCCATCCAGACATCCAGCGCGGAGACGAATTGGTGCTTACGGTGGAGCGCAATACGCCCGAAGGCGAGCCACTGGAACCTTACATGGCCAGTCAAACCATCACCTCGCAAAGCAGCTTTTACGAGTTCAAGGTGCCGAACGCGCAATTTCAGCCGATTGCTCAGGGCCGCGCGCGTTTGCAGTATCGCGTCTATCAGCAAGCCGGAAATGCGCTTCGCTCCAAGAGTCTGACACTCAATATTGTTGGCAGCCCCATGGAGCTTGCGCTTCCCCGCGTGCCGGCGGCCGAACAGAACGAGGGTGTCCTGGATCCTGCGTCGCGCAACGTCATCGCCATTGTGCCTGCGTACTACTTCATGTCCGAAGGCAATGACGTGCACTTGTTCTGGATGGGCAAGACGCAGAGCGGTGCCAACGTCATGCACGATGAACTGAAAACCATTGCGAGCGGTGACGTCGGCAGTCAGGTCGACTTCTCTATCCCGGATGACAAGGTCGGCCTGCTGGCGGGCGGCTCGGTCGAGGTCTACTACACCGTCAATACCTTCAATCGGGCGTTTTTCAAATCCACATCGTTGATGCTGCGGGTTAGCGACGACCGCGATATGCCCCTCCCCCTCCCCACCATCCTCGAAGCCGACAACGACACCCTCGACCCGGCCGATACCCTCAACGGTGCAACCGTCGTCATCGGCAGTTCTGCCAATCTGCGCGTCGGCGATCAGGTGAAGGTGAGCTGGAAAGGTGCCAAAGGCAGTGACGAAAAAGAAAAGGTCGTCGCCCCAGACAATGCTGGCAAGGCGTTGTCGGTGGTGTTTTCCAGCGCGCTGGTCAATGTCAATGAAGGTGAGCGCGTTTCGGTGAATTACTCCGTCACCCGCGCCAACGGGACGGTGCAGACGTCCGAGGTGTTTTCAGTGCAGGTCAAGACGACGCTGCGCGAGCTGCCTGCGCCGACGATGGACACCGTGGGGCCGGATGGCGTGGTCAAGCCGGGGCTTATCGCTGAAACGGGAGCGACCGTTCGTGTTGACTTTGACGACCTGTCGAGCGGCGACATGGTAAAGGTGATCTGGGTAGGTGCTTCGCGGTACGAGACGCCGGAACAGACGGCCAGTGGCAGTACCGGCCTGGTGTTCAATGTACCGAAGGCGCTGATTCTGGCGACACAGAACGCCAGGGCGTCGGTGACGTACCAGGTCACTCGCGCGGGCGCCATCCGCGAATCGCTGAAGCTCAAATTGTCGGTGCTCAGTACGCTGACGTTCAACACCAGCCCGTTGACGCTCTCCGGCAAAACCTACGTGCTGACCTCCCGCCCGGACGTCACCCACAAGTGGATGCCCGACAACTCCGCGCAGCGCGTGGCTAAAGAAGGGGTCAGACCCTACACCTACAGCTCCAGCAATCCCGCGATCGCGCAGGTCCAGGGGGACGGCGTGGTGTGGTCTCGCGGCAACGGGAAGGCAACCATCAGTGTCACGGATGCTACCGGCGCCTCGCTGTCCTACCCGATTACGGTCAGTGGTGTGATTCAGTGCGTTTCGCTGCCCAAGGGTAAGTTCGATGAGGTGAACGCAGCGGCCGCCAGCCAGCATGTTCGTCTGCCGAGCATTCAGGAATTGAGAGAAATCCACGCGGCGTACAACTCACGCTGGCCCCTGGACAAGCTCGATCACTGGTCATCCACGGTGGCGAAACCGATCACGCCGTTCGGCAAGACGTACTACGTGAAAAACCCGCACACCGGGCGGGAAATCGACGCTTACACCTACAGCCACCTGCCGGCCGTAGGGCTGCGCTGAGTTTCGGCACCACTGAATGACCCGTTGTGACCGGGGACTTTCCACTGAAGTCCCCGGTTTTCAGTCAGCAACCGACCTGCCCGGCCTCCGGCTGACAGCGCGTCGCCGTGATGAATGTCGAGGGACAAGGAGTATCTATTCATGAAGGGTTTCATCGCCTGCGCACCGTCGGGACAGCGTGCAACGCCGCGCTTTTACGCATCGGTGAACAACAGGCCGTTTTTGGCCAGCAACGTGAGCGGGCTGTCGTGCCTGCGCCCGGAACTGACCGGTGCGCGAACGCACGCGATCTGGAAAATCCATGCGGTCGGCCAGGTCGCCCGTCGACGCACGGTGCTGGGTCTGTTTATCGATCAAACGCTGCAACCGGGCACCTACAACCTGGTAACGGATGAGCGCATCACCGCCATCTATCACCTTACGCCAGCGCAGATGGCGCGGATTTATCATTCACGGGATTTTCAGCAGGGTAGCGTCACGTTGCTGGAGTGCAATCAAGAGACGGGACGCCTGAGGGGTACGTTCGAGTTCGCCATGCCATGGATCGACTTCAGCGTGTCCGAAGGCATGTTCGACCTGGTGTGCCCCCACGAGCGCGTGGCCTCTGCTTCATTTAGATAGAAAGCTTGCGATTCGCTCCGCAGACGCCTGCAAGCACGTTGCATAACTCACGCCCGCTGCTTTCAACGGCTTCAGATCATGATTGGCGGTGGGCACCCAGTGGATGTCGATCTGGTGCGAAAGGGTGTAGGTTTCCACGGTTTCACGATTGCCCAGAGCGTCGCGCTCGCCCTGGAGGATCAAGGTCGGCGTCTTCAGCTCCGCCAGGTGCGCGACACGCGGTTTTTCCGGTTTTCCTGCGGCGTAGAACGGATACCCCAGGCAGACCAACGCATCGGCGCTGACGTCATCGGCAATCAGGCTTGCCATGCGCCCGCCCATCGACTTGCCCCCTATTGCCAGACGCCCAGAGACGGCAGCACGCACGGCGGCGTACACCTCATGCCAGCAGTCAAGCAACCTGGGTTGTGGATTGGGTGGACGCCTGCTGCCGTCAATACGGCGCTGTGCCATATAGGGAAACTCGAACCGCAGCACGCCAATGGCCAGGTCCGCGAGACGCTCGGCCATGTCATTCATGAATTCGCTGTCCATGGGCGCGCCTGCACCATGAGCGAGGATCAGGATCGCGGTATGCCCGTTCTTCGCCGGAGCTGGCGCATTCCACAGCCATCCATGGGCGTGCGCCAGTTGTGCACATCGATCGACGTCCGTACTCGTCACGTGTCTTTTAGTCATGCTTACCTCTTACCCTGGATGGTTGCGCTGCGCATTATGCCGAAGACGCAGGCGAACCCGAATTCCGTCACGCAGAGTGCCCTGTTCCCGGAACGGGACGTGAAGATACCCGCCCAAGACAGCCACGGTTCAGCTTTCCGTCTTTACCCTGACGTGGCACTTCGGATAAAAGCACCGACACGCTGAGCGCCCCAAACCACACACAACCGGGCGGTTTCATTGCCGGCATAGCCTTTTGTCCGGTTCTGGTCGATCAACCGCAACGATCGCCGACATTTTCTGCCAGCTCGGGCCAAATTTTTGGGCGGTTAAAAGTGCAATAGTTGACGGCTTTTGTATACAACTTTAGACGTAGAAACCCTCCACCAAAGGACAGGGAGATCAGGCGGAGGAACGTTTCAGCTATCTTCTGAAACCGTCGTGCGCCGCGCCCTGAAGTCGGGCGCGGTGCCTCGGCAATCCCGCGCGGCCAAGTGTCGCAGTTGTTTTTACGGCTTCCATCGCCGGCCATTCACGTCTAAGCTTGCCGTCATGGTGGTCCGGCGACAGCTGGCCACAGGCCCAGTGAAAGGATTGTGCTCGACCCTCCTTCCCTCTTGCAGACAGACAGCTTCGATCTGTTCGTCACCCGCAGGGTTGTATCCAGTTTTCGGCACTCACGCGCGCTGCCTCACTCGTCCTGTTCCCCCGTCCTGACGGCCCACTCGGGCAACTCAATCCTGCGCCTCGTTGCGCGGAGGGTTGCCAAAAACCGCATCTGTCGTTTCTCTGACCCGTGTCACGCGCTCGTTGCGCGGCAAACGGTCTACGCTTAATTCGATGTTGCGGCTGTTACCACACTAATAAAACACCCAAACCGTGGAACCTTAGAATGAGCACAGCAATCAGTCCGACTGCTTATAACTATAAGGTCGTTCGCCAGTTCGCCATCATGACGGTGGTCTGGGGGATCCTTGGCATGGGGCTTGGTGTCTTCATCGCCTCACAACTTGTGTGGCCTGACCTGAACTTCGGCCTTCCCTGGACCACGTTCGGACGCCTGCGCCCGCTGCACACCAACCTGGTGATCTTTGCCTTCGGCGGGTGCGCGCTGTTCGCCACCTCCTATTACGTCGTGCAGCGAACCTGCCAGACACGGCTGATCTCCGACGGCATGGCAGCCTTCCATTTCTGGGGCTGGCAGGCGGTGATCGTCGGCGCCCTCGTCACACTCCCCATGGGCTACACCACAACCAAGGAATACGCCGAGCTGGAATGGCCGATCGCAATTCTGCTGGCCGTCGTCTGGGTGACCTACGGGGCGGTGTTCTTCGGCACCATCGTCAAGCGCAAGACCAAGCACATCTACGTCGGTAACTGGTTCTACGGTGCGTTCATCGTGGTCACGGCGATGCTGCACATCGTCAACCATATTTCGCTGCCGGTGAGCCTGTTCAAGTCGTACTCGGCGTATTCCGGTGCGACCGACGCCATGATTCAGTGGTGGTATGGCCACAACGCGGTGGGCTTTTTCCTGACCACCGGCTTTCTCGGGATGATGTACTACTTCGTACCGAAACAGGCCGAGCGCCCGATCTACTCGTATCGCCTGTCGATCGTTCACTTCTGGGCGCTGATCACGCTGTACATCTGGGCCGGGCCGCACCATCTGCACTACACCGCCCTGCCCGACTGGGCACAGTCACTGGGCATGGTGATGTCGATCATCCTGCTCGCGCCCAGCTGGGGCGGCATGATCAACGGCATGATGACGCTCTCCGGCGCGTGGCATAAATTGCGCACCGATCCGATCCTGCGCTTCCTCGTCGTCTCGCTGGCGTTCTACGGCATGTCGACCTTCGAAGGCCCGATGATGGCGATCAAGACCGTCAACTCGCTCTCGCACTACACCGACTGGACCATCGGTCACGTACACGCCGGGGCCCTCGGTTGGGTGGCGATGATTTCCATCGGAGCGGTCTATCACATGATCCCGCGGCTCTACGGCCGTCCGCAGATGCACAGCATCGGCCTGATCAACACGCACTTCTGGCTCGCGACCATCGGCACCGTGCTGTACATCGCCTCAATGTGGGTCAACGGTATTACCCAGGGCCTGATGTGGCGTGCGATCAACGATGACGGCACGCTCACGTACTCCTTTGTCGAAGCCCTGCAAGCCAGTCATCCGGGTTACATCGTGCGCGCCCTCGGCGGAGCATTTTTCGCCAGCGGCATGCTGTTCATGGCCTACAACGTGTTCCGCACCGTGTACGCCTCGAATACCGAAGAGGCCGACGAGGCCGCCCGGATCGCTGTCGTGGGAGCCCACTGATGATCAAACATGAAATGCTCGAGAAGAACATCGGCCTGCTGTCGATCTTCATGGTCATCGCCGTTGCCATCGGTGGTCTGACGCAGATCGTTCCGCTGTTCTTTCAGGACGTCACCAATAAACCGGTCGAAGGCATGAAACCGCGTCCCGCCCTGGAGCTGGAAGGTCGCGACGTGTTCATCGCCAACGGTTGCGTCGGTTGCCACTCACAGATGATCCGTCCGTTCCGCGCCGAAACCGAACGCTACGGGCATTACTCGGTGGCCGGCGAGAGCGTCTGGGATCACCCGTTCCTGTGGGGCTCCAAGCGCACCGGCCCTGACCTGGCCCGTGTGGGCGGCCGCTACTCCGATGACTGGCATCGCGCCCACCTGTACAACCCGCGCAACGTGGTGCCGGAATCCATCATGCCGGCCTATCCGTTCCTGGTGGAAAACAAGCTCGACGGCAAGCTGACCGGCCACAAGATGGAAGTCCTGCGCAGCCTCGGTGTGCCCTACACCGACGAAGACATCGCCGGTGCGGGCGCCGCCGTGAAAGGAAAAACCGAGATGGACGCCCTGGTGGCCTACCTTCAGGGCCTGGGCACCCTCATCAAGAGCAAACGGTGATCGCTATGGATATCGGAATGATTCGAGGCCTGGGCACCGTGGTCGTGATGGTGGCCTTCATCGGTCTGGCGCTGTGGGTGTTCAGCCCGCGGCGCAAAGCTGAATTCGACGACGCCACCCTGCTGCCCTTTGCCGACGACCCCGAGGCCATCAAGCACCTCGAGCAAGCAAAAGCTTCCAGGAGCAACAAAGAATGACTACGTTTTGGAGCCTGTACGTTACGGTGCTGTCGCTGGGGACGATTTTTTGCCTGACCTGGCTGCTACTGGCGACCCGCAAGGGCCAACGCGCCGACACCACTGACGAAACCGTCGGTCACTCGTTCGACGGCATCGAGGAGTACGACAACCCGCTGCCCAAGTGGTGGTTCATGCTGTTCGTCGCCACGATCATCTTCGCCCTGGGCTATCTGGTGCTGTATCCCGGCCTTGGCAACTGGAAAGGCCTGCTGCCGGGATACGAGTACGCCGATACCGACAAGAAGATCGCCTTCTCCGACGGTCAGGTCGGCTGGACCGGCGTACACGAGTGGGAGAAGGAGATGGCGCGCTCCGACGCCCGGTTCGGGCCGATCTTCGCCAAGTTCGCAGCGATGCCGATCGAGGACGTTGCCAAGGACCCGCAGGCGCTGAAAATGGGCGGTCGCCTGTTCGCCTCCAACTGCTCGGTGTGTCATGGGTCCGACGCAAAAGGCGCCTACGGTTTCCCCAATCTGACCGACGCCGACTGGCGCTGGGGGGGAGACCCGCAGACCATCAAGACCACCATCATGGGCGGTCGTCACGCCGTGATGCCCGCGTGGGGTGAGGTGGTGGGCGATCAAGGCGTACGGGACGTGTCGGCATTCGTGTTGACCCAGTTGTACGGGCGCAAGCTGCCGGAAGATGCCAAGGCCGATCCGGTTGCCGGTCAAAAAATATTCGCCGCCAACTGTGTGGCCTGCCACGGTCCAGAGGGCAAAGGGACACCCGCCATGGGCGCGCCAAACCTGACCCATCCGGCTGCGTTCATTTACGGCTCCAGCTTCGCGCAGTTGCAGCAGACGATCCGTTACGGTCGCCAAGGCCAGATGCCCGCGCAGGAACTGCTGCAAGGCAACGACAAAGTGCATCTGCTGGCGGCCTACGTTTACAGCCTTTCCCACGGAGACAAACCCGCCGAGGCGCAGTAGGCCATGGTCCGACGCAGGTCCTCGTCTGTGCACACCGGCGAGGATCCGCGCGGTTTCCCTGTCACTCACACTTACACTTCAGGGATCCACCAGGCACATTCAAGCATTAAATAACGCATGACTTTGTGGTTACGTCCTTAGGCTCTACGTACAAGGCGCAGAAGCGCGATTGGCGTTTGCATTCACAAGGACGGACAAGAACATGAATACATGGACACGATTACTGGGCGCACTAAGCCTTTTGCTCGCCAGCCTGAACACCTACGCAGCACCTTCCTGGCTGGTGTTTGCCTCGGACCCTCAATACCCCTGGACCCCTTACAGCGATGATGACGAAGACATCCTCGCCAGTGACAACCGCAAACTGTCGAGCGAATTGATTGAAGCGCAATACAAGAGCATTGCCGATTTCCGCAAGGCCCACCCCGAGCAGCCTGTGCCCGTGATGATCAACGGTGACATGACCGCCTATGGCCACGGCTGGCAACGCGATTATCTGTACCGCACGCTGGACGCTCATCTGAGCGGTGATTATTACTTCGGTCTGGGCAATCATGACTACCAGAACAACATTGGCAACTGTGCCAACAACGGTTGCGCTCGAGACAGCTTGTTCGACCTGCGTGACCGGATGCAGAACAAGGTCGATACGATGGCTGTGGACGTCAGCGAGAAACGCTGGAACCAGACGTGGGTCGGCAGCCTCGCCTACAGCAAGCGGTTCGAAGACGTTCTGCTCATCCAGTTGAATAACCAACCCACTTACGAGACTCGTTTCAACGCGCGCCAAGGGTTGAAGACGTATGACTTCAGGATAACGGGCTCCCTTGACTGGCTGGAAGAACAGCTCAAGCGTGCAAGGGCCGACAACCTGACCATTTTGCTGAACATGCACAAGCCCGATGGCTGGCAGACCAGCACCGAGAATCAGCAGCGTTTCAGGAACATGATCAAGACCTTTGGGGTGACGGCCGTATTCGCAGGGCATCTTCATAAATACGCGGGTCGCTATTACGAAGCGGATTACTACGGGGCGGTGCCACTGTTTCTCAGCGGCTCGGCGTCACAGCGCACCTACCTGATCGCAGAGATAGACCGCAATGCACGTCAGCTCAGAGTCAGCAAAGTCGCTGACAACGACTGGCAAAACAAGGAGGAGCTGGCGGTGATCCCCCTGCCCCCACGTGAAAACAAACTAAAGTGACAGGAGTATCCTGTGCCGCATCACAACAACCCAATGACCCCGGTCGGCATGTACTGACCGAGGCACCTTTCCACTGCCGTGGGACGCTTTCGATGAGCACGCTGCGATGAGTAACCAGATTCCGGTACACAACGTCACGCCACCGCCCGGAAAAGACGATGACACCGTCGACCTCTATGCCTCGCGGGAGAAAATCTATACCCGGGCGTTTACCGGGGTGTTTCGCAACCTGCGGATCGGCGGCGGGATCGTGCTGTTTCTGTTGTATTTCGGCACGGTATGGCTCGACTGGGGCGGTCATCAGGCCGTCTGGTGGAATCTGCCCGAGCGCAAGTTCTACATTTTCGGCGCGACGTTCTGGCCCCAGGATTTCATCCTGCTGTCCGGCATTCTGATCGTCAGCGCCTTCGGGCTGTTTTTCATCACCGTGTTCGCGGGTCGCGTCTGGTGCGGTTACACCTGCCCGCAGAGTGTATGGACGTGGATCTTCATGTGGTGCGAAAAGGTCACCGAGGGTGACCGTAACCAGCGCATGAAGCTCGACAAGGCGCCAATGAGCGCCACCAAGTTCATGCGTAAATTCGCCAAACATAGTCTGTGGCTGCTGATCGGATTCGTGACCGGGCTGACCTTCGTCGGGTACTTTTCGCCCATCCGTGAACTCACGGTCGACCTCTTCACCGGCCAGGCGGACGGCTGGTCGTATTTCTGGATCGGCTTTTTCACCCTCGCCACCTATGGCAACGCTGGCTGGCTGCGCGAACAGGTGTGCATTTACATGTGCCCGTACGCGCGCTTCCAAAGCGTGATGTTCGACAAGGACACCCTGATCGTCTCCTATGACCCGCGTCGCGGCGAAAAACGCGGCCCGCGCAAAAAGTATCTGGATTACAAGGCCCACGGCCTGGGCGACTGCATCGATTGCACGATGTGCGTGCAGGTGTGCCCGACGGGCATCGACATTCGCGACGGGCTGCAGATCGAATGCATCGGTTGCGCGGCCTGCATCGATGCCTGCGACACCATCATGGACAAGATGAACTACCCGCGCGGCCTGATCAGCTACACCACCGAACACAATCTGTCCGGGCAAACCACGCACAAACTGCGGCCGCGTCTGATCGGGTATGCCGTGGTGCTGGTGGTGATGATCGGCGCGCTGACCGGGGCATTTTTCACGCGTTCGCTGGTGGGCTTCGACGTCAGCAAAGACCGCGTGCTGTACCGCGAGAACGCCGAAGGGCGCATCGAGAACGTCTACAGCCTGAAAGTGATGAACAAGGATCAGGTCGATCACACCTACGTGCTCGATGCCACTGGCCTGCCGGACCTTAAACTGCAAGGCCGCCGCGAGATCAGGGTTGCCGCCGGCGAGATCCTCACCCAGCCGGTCGAGCTGTCGGTTTCACCGGAGCAACTGCCATCGAGTACCAACGACGTGACGTTCATCCTCAAGGACATCGAAAACAGCGGAACCGAAATTCAAGCCAAGAGCCGATTCATCGGCCCACACATTCGTTAAGAGATGTCAGACATGACCGCAGCAACCGCTTCAAGTCCTTGGTACCGGCATCTTTGGCCGTGGATCATCATCGGTATTCTGGCCTGCTCGGTCACGCTGACGCTGGCCATGGTGACCATTGCGGTCAACCACCCCGACAACCTGGTCAACGACAACTATTACGAAGCGGGCAAAGGGATCAACCGCTCGCTGGACCGTGAACTGCTCGCCCAGACGCTTAAACTGCGAGCGACCCTGACCCTGGATGACGTCACCGGCGAAGCGGATTTGCGCCTGACGGGGAACAGCCTGCCCGAAACACTGGTCCTGAACCTGATTTCGCCGACCCAACCGGAAAAGGATCGCAAGATCGTCCTCGCGCGCAACCCTGCCCAGCCCGGTCGCTACGTCGGACAAATGAGCGACAACGTCGAAGGCCGGCGTTTCGTCGAGCTGCTGGGGGTGGAAAACAGCCAGACGTGGCGTTTGTTCGAGGAAGAAACCCTTACCCATGACAAGGACCTGATTCTGGGCGACGAGCCGATTCAAGGTGCCGAAAAGCAGTGAATATGACGCTCGATCGGCACGATCATCGTTACGACGCAGCACGTGAGAGCGATCCGTGGCCATAACGCCTTGTTTCCATTGCGCCCTGCCCGTTCCGTCCGGCGCTCGCTTTACCGGCATCGTCCTCGGCGAACCTCGTGAGTTCTGCTGCCCCGGCTGTCAGGCCGTGGCGCACGCCATTGTCGCCGGCGGACTTGAAAGCTATTACAGCCACCGTAGCGAAGCCTCGACCAACCCTCAGGCGCTGCCCGCGCAATTGATCGACGAGCAAGCGTTATACGACCGGCCCGACGTGCAGGCGCCCTTCGTGCGTCACGACGATGACCTGAGCGAAACCACGCTGATGATCGAAGGCATCAGTTGCGCCGCCTGTGCCTGGTTGATCGAACGCCATCTGCGCGCCCTGCCTGCCGTTGTCGATGCACGCTTGAACCTGTCCAACCATCGTCTCAACCTGCGCTGGAAAGACGCTTCCCTTTCGCTCAGCCAGGTGTTGAGCGAGCTGCGCAGCATCGGTTACGCGGGCCATCCCTGGCAGGCCGACAAGGCCAGCGAGCAGTTGGCTCGGGACAACCGCCGCAGTCTGCGTCAGTTGGGGGTTGCCGGTCTGCTGTGGTTTCAGGCCATGATGGCGACGATGGCAACGTGGCCAGAGTTCAACATCGACCTCAGCCCTGAAATGCATACCATCCTGCGCTGGGTGGCGATGTTTCTCACCACGCCGATCGTCTTTTACAGCTGCGCGCCCTTTTTCAAGGGCGCGCTTCGAGACCTGCGCACGCGTCATCTGACGATGGATGTCTCGGTGTCACTGGCCATCGGCCTGGCTTACGTGGCAGGCATCTGGACAGCGATCACCGGCGTGGGCGAACTGTATTTCGACGCGGTAGGCATGTTCGCGCTGTTCTTGCTGGGCGGACGCTATCTGGAGCGACGCGCTCGCGAACGCACGGCCGCCGCCACTGCGCAGTTGATCAACCTGCTGCCCGCTTCGTGTCTGCGCCTGAACGAGGACGGTCAGAGCGAGCGGATTTTGCTCAGTGAACTGCAGCTCAACGACAAGGTACTGGTGCATCCCGGCGCGGTGTTACCGGCTGACGGGCGTATCGTTGCCGGTCAGTCGAGCATTGATGAGTCGCTGCTTACCGGAGAATACCTGCCTCACGCCCGAGCGCCTGGCGATGCCGTAACGGCGGGCACGCTAAACGTCGAAAGCGCGCTGACGGTCGAGGTGCTCGCGCTCGGGCATGACACCCGATTGTCGGCCATCGTCCGGCTGCTCGAGCGTGCTCAGTCCGAAAAGCCGCGTCTGGCACAGATGGCTGATCGCGCAGCGCAATGGTTCTTGCTGACTTCGTTGATACTCGCCGCCTGCATCGGCCTGCTGTGGTGGCAGCAGGACCCGGCTCGCGCATTCTGGATCGTATTGGCCATGCTGGTCGCCACCTGCCCGTGCGCGCTGTCACTGGCGACACCCACCGCGTTGACCACCGCGACCGGCACCTTGCATGCCCTCGGACTGCTGTTGACGCGTGGGCATGTGCTGGAAGGGCTTAATGAGATCGATACCGTCATCTTCGACAAGACCGGCACGCTGACCGAAGGCCGTTTGACGCTCAGGACCATTCACCGTCTGGGATCGCTGGACAACGACGACTGTCTGAGCCTGGCCGCGGCACTGGAGGGCCGCTCGGAACACCCGATCGCGCGGGCGTTTGGCAACACGCCGCGGCTGGCCGAGGATGTCGTCAGCGCACCGGGACTGGGGCTTGAAGGACGCGTCGGTGCGCAGAGACTGCGTATCGGCCAGGCGGAATTTGTCTGTGCGCTCAGTCACAGCCCCGTGCCGACAATGCCGGATGAGCCCGGCCAATGGCTGCTGCTGGGCGACGAGACTCAGGTGCTGGCCTGGCTGGTGCTGGATGATCGGTTGCGCGATGACGCGGCCGTCTTGGTCCTCGCCTGCAAACAGCGTGGCTGGAAGACCGTGCTGCTGTCTGGCGACAGCTCGCCGATGGTCGCCCGCGTGGCCGAACAACTGGGCATCGACGAGGCGCGCAGCAGCCTGCGCCCGAACGACAAGTTGCAGATCCTGCAACAGCTCAGGGCCCAGGGGCATAAGGTGTTGATGCTGGGTGACGGGATCAACGATGTACCGGTCCTGGCCGCCGCCGACATCAGCGTCGCCATGGGTTCGGCCACCGATCTGGCGAAAACGACCGCCGACGCGGTGCTGCTGTCCAACCGTCTACAGACGCTGATTCAGGCGTTCACGCTGGCTCGACGAACGCGCCGTGTCATTCTGCAGAATCTGTGGTGGGCTGCGCTCTACAATGGCCTCATGCTGCCCTTCGCCGCGCTGGGCTGGATCACGCCACTGTGGGCGGCAGCGGGTATGTCAGCCAGTTCGCTGATCGTCGTGCTCAATGCGCTGCGGCTGACCCGCATGAAGGTCGATCAGCCCACCCCTGCGTTGGCCGGTAGCCATCGGCCGTTGCCGGCATGAACGCGCGATGTTCCCACACGCCATGGCTTTCGGAGGTTCAATGCCCGCGCTTTACATCATGATCCCGGTGGCCCTGTTGATTGTGGCCGTGGCGATTTACGTTTTCTTCTGGGCAGTGGACAGCGGTCAGTACGATGACCTTGACGGTCCGGCGCACAGCATTCTGTTCGATGATCAAGACCCTGGTCACAAGGCCGGAGTGGATGAGGCGTCGGGAAAAAACGGGCAGAAACCGGACGAGAAGGATATCGGGTGATAAATCCAGGATTGACGGTGCACCGGCTGGCCTCTTCGCGGGCAAGCGCGCTCCTACAGGGGATCAGTGCAGGTGCGAGGGTCTGCGCACGGCACGTCAACTGTAGGAGCGCGCGTGCCCGCGATGGCGTGGGTGTAATCGCTACAGAACCTTCGGGCTACCGGCATGCCTGATCTCCTCCCCCAACTGCTCTCGGCCCTGATTCTCGGCCTGCTTGGCGGTGGTCACTGTCTGGGCATGTGCGGCGGCCTGATGGGGGCGTTGACCATGGCGATCCCCAAAGAGCAACGCGGCCGACGCTTTCGCTTGTTGCTGGCCTACAACGTCGGGCGCATTTTCAGTTATGCGTGCGCTGGATTGTTGCTAGGCCTGGCGGGATGGGCGGTCGCCAACAGCCCCGGCGCCATGCTGTTGCGGGTGGTGGCTGCGTTGTTGCTGATCGCGATGGGCCTGTATCTGGCCGGATGGTGGAGCGGCCTGACACGCATCGAAGGACTGGGGCGTGGGCTGTGGCGATGCATTCAGCCGGTCGCCAGTCGACTGCTGCCGGTGTCGAGCCTGCCACGCGCGCTGTTGCTCGGCGGACTGTGGGGCTGGCTCCCCTGTGGGTTGGTCTACAGCACCTTGTTGTGGTCTGCGAGTCAGGGCGATGCGCTGTACAGCGCAGTGTTGATGCTGGCTTTCGGCGTCGGCACCTGGCCCGTCCTGATCGCCACCGGCCTTGCCGCCGAACGCACCACGGCCCTGCTGCGTAAACGAAGCGTGCGGGTCGGCGGTGGACTGCTGGTGATATTGTTTGGGCTGTGGACGCTGCCCGGCCCGCATCAGCATTGGTTGATGGGGCACTGATCGCCCTGAAACATTGACCCAGATCACGACGTGCGCGCGGCGTACTCCTTAGACTGCCTTTACCGCCAGCCTTTTCGGGAATGCCCGCATGCTCGACGACCTTCGTTGGGATTCTGAACTTATCCGTCGCTACGACCTGACCGGGCCGCGCTATACGTCCTATCCCACAGCGGTGCAGTTTCATACGCAAGTGGGTGCGTTCGATCTGCTGCATGCGCTGCGTGAAAGCCGCAAGGCCGCGCGTCCCTTGTCGCTGTATGTGCACATCCCGTTCTGCGCCAACATTTGCTACTACTGCGCCTGCAACAAGGTCATCACCAAGGATCGCAGCCGCGCTCAGGTCTATCTGCAGCGCCTGGAACACGAGATCCAGATGATCGCCCGCCATGTCGACGGTCGTCAGGTGGTCGAACAACTGCATTTTGGTGGCGGCACGCCGACCTTTCTCAGCCATGTCGAATTGCGTCAATTGATGGCGCACCTGCGCCAGCACTTCACCCTGCTCGACGATCACTCCGGCGATTACGGCATCGAGATCGATCCCCGCGAGGCCGACTGGTCGACCATGGGCCTGCTACGGGAACTGGGTTTCAACCGTGTCAGCCTTGGCGTGCAGGACCTCGATCCGCTGGTGCAGCGCGCGATCAACCGCCTGCAAAGCCTGGAAGAAACCCGTGCGATCGTCGAAGCCGCCCGCACGCTGCAGTTCCGGTCAGTGAACATCGACCTGATTTACGGCCTGCCGCTCCAGACACCAGAGGGGTTCGCGCGCACGGTCGACGAAGTCATCGCGCTGCAACCTGATCGTCTGTCGGTCTTCAACTACGCTCACCTGCCTGAACGCTTCATGCCCCAGCGGCGCATCGACACGGCACAACTGCCCAGCGCCGAACACAAACTGCAGATGCTGCAGCGCACCATCGAGCAGTTGACCGCGGCCGGATACCGCTACATCGGCATGGACCATTTCGCCCTGCCCGATGACGACCTGGCCATTGCTCAGGAAGAAGGCACGCTGCAGCGAAACTTCCAGGGTTACACCACCCACGGCCATTGCGACCTGATCGGACTCGGGGTGTCGGCCATCAGCCAGATCGGCGACCTGTACGCGCAGAACAGCAACGACCTCAACGAGTACCAGACCCTGATCGCCAGTGATCAACTGGCCACCAAGCGAGGGCTGATCCGCAACGGTGACGACCACGTCCGTGGCGCGGTCATCCAGCAGTTGATCTGTCATTTCGCGCTGGATTTCGCCTCGATCAACGATCGGTTCGGTGTCGACTTTCGCGGTTATTTCAACGACATCTGGCCAAAGTTGCTGCAAATGGCCAAAGACGGGTTGATCCATCTGGACAGCAACGGTATCCGGGTCACGCCGGCCGGTCGCTTGTTGGTGCGCTCGATCTGCATGGTCTTCGATGCGTACATGAGCGTACAGAACCGTCAGCGGTTTTCGCGCGTGATCTAGGACATTTCCGTTTCAGCGGCAGGAATCATTTTCACGCCAAGGAAGGCGCGTGCTAGTCGAAGCATTGACCCGTGGGTTACCCTTACGACTTATGTGTGTTTTTTTACAAGGAATTACCCGATGTCTGAGCCAGTAAAGATGCGTGCTCATACCCAGGCTCACTGCAAGGATTGCAGCCTGGCCCCGTTGTGCCTCCCGCTTTCATTGAACCTTGAAGACATGGATGCACTGGACGAAATCGTCAAACGTGGCCGTCCACTGAAAAAAGGCGAGTTCCTGTTTCGTCAGGGCGATACCTTCGATTCGGTCTACGCCGTGCGATCCGGAGCGCTGAAGACCTTCAGCTTGAGCGACAGCGGCGAAGAGCAGCTCACCGGCTTCCATCTGCCCAGTGAACTGGTCGGGTTGTCGGGCATGGACTCAGAGGCCTATCCCGTCTCCGCCCAGGCCATGGAAACCACTTCGGTGTGTGAAATTCCCTTTGAACGTCTGGATGAATTGTCGGTGCAATTGCCGCAACTGCGTCGTCAACTGATGCGCGTGATGAGTCGCGAGATCCGCGACGACCAACAAATGATGCTGCTGCTCTCGAAGAAAACCGCTGATGAGCGCATCGCCACGTTTCTGGTCAACCTCTCCGCCCGGTTCCGGGCACGCGGGTTTTCAGCCAATCAGTTCCGGCTGAGCATGTCGCGCAACGAAATCGGCAATTACCTGGGCCTGGCGGTGGAAACCGTTTCCCGGGTGTTCACCCGTTTTCAGCAAAACGAGCTGATCGCCGCCGAAGGCAAGGAAATTCGCATTCTGGACCCGATTCAGCTGTGCGCGCTGGCGGGCGGTTCGCTGGAAAGCTGATGGCGGCACAGGCCGGGCAGGCTTAAACTACGCTCTTTGCGTGTATCTCCTGCCCGAGACTTTTCGATGATTTTCGATGAATTCAGCTTCAAATCCCTGATCCGCCCGGTGGTGGACTTCCCCAAGCCCGGCGTCATTTTTCGTGACATCACTCCGCTTTTCCAGTCGCCCAAGGCGCTGCGCCTGGTGATGGACAGTTTCGTGCAGCGTTACATCGACTCGGACTTCACCCATGTGGGTGCCATGGATGCGCGCGGATTTCTGATCGGCTCGATCATCGCTTACGAGCTCAACAGGCCTCTGGTGCTGTTCCGCAAGCAGGGCAAGCTGCCCGCGGATGTACTGGCAGAGGGTTATCAGACCGAATACGGCGAAGCATTCCTGGAGGTCCACGCCGACAGCCTGTGCGACGGCGACTCGGTGGTGATGTTCGATGACTTGATCGCCACGGGCGGCACGCTGATCGCAGCGGCCAATCTCATCCGCCGCATGGGCGCGAAAGTCCATGAAGCGGCCGCCATCATCGACCTGCCCGAGCTGGGCGGCTCGCAGCGCCTGCAAGACATGGAAATCCCGACGTTCTGTCTGACGCAGTTTGCGTTGACCGATAAATAAGCCGGCCACACCAGCGGCCTCAACTGTAGAAGCCGGCTTGCCGGGGAAATCGGTGTGTCACTCACCCTGGCTGTGGCTGACCCGACGCCTTCGCCAGCAAGCCGGCTCATACCATACGTGGCAAAACGTCAAAGCTGTATTGGCTTACGCCCTGCGAACGAATGCGCCAGCGTGCCGCCGTCCACCAGCTCCAGTTCACCGCCCAACGGCACGCCGTGGGCGATCCGTGAGGTGATCAGGCCCTTGTTGTTGAGCAACTGGGCGATGTAATGGGCGGTGGCTTCCCCCTCCACGGTCGGGTTGGTCGCCAGGATGACCTCGGTGAACGTGCCCTGCTCTTCGATACGCGCCATCAATTGCGGAATGCCGATGGCTTCAGGTCCGAGGCCATCGAGCGGCGACAAGTGCCCTTTGAGCACGAAGTAGCGGCCGCGATAGCCCGTCTGCTCCACGGCATAGACATCCATCGGGCCTTCCACCACGCACAGCAACGTGTCATCCCGACGTACATCCGAACACTGGGGGCACAGTTCGTCTTCGGTGAGGGTGCGGCATTGTTTGCAGTGTCCGACGCCTTCCATGGCCTGGCTCAGCGCTTGCGCCAGGCGCGAGCCACCGCTGCGATCGCGCTCGAGCAACTGCAACGCCATGCGCTGGGCGGTTTTCTGACCGACACCGGGCAGAATGCGCAGGGCGTCGATCAACTGGCGAATCAGTGGGCTGAAGCTCATTGGAGAAAGGTCCGACAAATACACGAGACGCGGTTTATACCCGCGCCTCCGATTAGCGTCAAATCACGGTGACGAGACCTTCACCACCAACTTACCGAAGTTCTTGCCTTCCAGCATGCCGATGAAGGCATCGGGCGCATGCTCCAGCCCTTCGACCACGTCTTCGCGGAATTTCACCTTTCCGTCTTTCACCAGCGGCACCATGGCCTGCATGAATTCGTCCAGACGGTGAGCGTATTCCTCGAAGACGATGAAGCCCTGAATCTTCGCGCGCTTGGTCAACAGGGTGCGCATCAGCAGCGGCAGGTGATCCGAACCTTCCGGCAGCCCCTGAGCGTTGTACTGCGCAATCAGACCGCACAGCGGTACCCGGGCATGTTCGTTGAGCAGCCCAAGCACCGCCTCCAGGACCTTGCCGCCAACCAGTTCGAAATAGATATCGATGCCGCTGGGGCACGCCTCACTCAGTTGCTCGGCGAAATGCTCACTCTTGTGATCGATACAGGCGTCGAAACCCAGCTCGTCCATGACGTAACGACATTTGTCGATGCCACCCGCGATGCCGACCACGCGCAGACCGTGCAGCTTGGCGACCTGCCCGACCACCGAGCCAACCGCGCCGGAGGCTGCGGCGACCACCAGGGTTTCACCGGACTTGGGCTGGCCGATGTTCATCAGGCCCATGTAACCCGTGATGCCCGGCATGCCGAGCACGCCCACGGCCATCGACGGGCTCGGCAAGTCTTTGGGCACTGGCGTCAGACCCTTGCCGTCGGAGATGCTGTGGGTCTGCCACCCCGTTTGACCCACCACCAGATCGCCCTCCTTGAACGCCGGGTGACGCGATTGCTCAACCACGCTGACGGCCCCGCCTTCCATGACGGCATTGATTTCAACCGGTGGCGCGTAGGACGGCGCGTCACTCATGCGGCCGCGCATGTATGGGTCGAGGGAAAGGTACAGCGTGCGCAGTTGAACCTGGCCGTCTTGCAGGTCTGGCAACGCCTCGCGCTCAAGCCGAAAATTCTCCGGGGTTGGCGCCCCCTGCGGACGGGAGGCCAGGACAATACGCTGGTTGAGGATCAATTCTTGCGACATCGGAGCGGTCCTTTATCGATGAGTGACAGGCTATAGAAAGCAGACCGTAGCGCTCAGGCGGGGTTCGGTTGGATGTCGCGGTTGATATGAGACACATCATGCTTGCGGCCAGACCAATCTCGCACTGGCCAACGCGTGCCCCCCATTGCTGCGGCCCACAAACGAAAATGCCAGGCACTTGGCCTGGCATTCGGGTGCAGCAAACCCGCTCGATCAGAACGGCAGCTTCATGCCGGGCGGCAGTTGCATGCCGGCGGTCATGCTGGCGGTTTTTTCCTGGCTGGCCGCTTCGATCTTGCGCACGGCGTCGTTAACGGCGGCGGCAATCAGGTCTTCCAGGATTTCCTTGTCTTCCTGCATCAGGCTGTCGTCCAGGCTGATGCGCTTGACGTCGTGACGACCGGTCATCACCACGCTCACCAGGCCTGCGCCCGATTGGCCGGTCACTTCGGCATTGGCCAGTTCTTCCTGCATCTTGGCCATTTTTTCCTGCATTTGCTGGGCCTGCTTCATCAGGCCAGCCATGCCACCTTTCATCATGGGAATTCTCCTCGAAAGTCGATGGGGTCATTGCGCGACGCTAAATCAGCTTAGCGCCTTGCGGTCATTAAGAAGTCTGTACAACCGGAGCATCCACGGGAGCAATCGTATCCTCACGGATCCTCGCGCCAAACTGTTCGAGCATTTGCTGGATGAACGGATCGGCATGGATCGACGCCTCGGCCTGGCGCTGGCGATCGGCACGCCGACGCGCGGCCGCCTGAGCCGGGGTTTCCTGTTCGGGCTTGATCAGCTCGATAGTCAGGTTGAGGGTGCGTTCATGATATTGGTTCAGTGCATCGTTCAGGCGGCGCTGCTGCGTCGCGTTGAACAGCGCGCTATGAGCCGGATCCAGGTGCAGCAACCAGTTGTCGCCCTCCACGGAAATCAGGGTGCAGTTGGCGGCGATACTGCCGGTCATGCCGGAAATCGGCAATTTCGGGAACAGCTCGAGCCAGTCGGCGGCAAGGCCGGTCGCCGGCTTGGCCGCCGGCAACAACTCGGGCTCTTTCTCCACCGCCTCGGCCGTGTCGTGAGCCAGATCATCGAGATAGGCGAACGACGCCGGATCGAGGTCCACGTCCGGCTCGTAATAATCGTCATCGGGTGGCGGTTCGTCGTCACGGTCCATCGGCGCGGGCACATACGGCGCGGCGTCGGGCACCTGTTCGAGCATCGCCGGAGTGACGACCTCGGTGGCCGCCTGAATGTGTTCCCGAGATTCGACTTCCGGGGCATCCGGCACCGGGCTCGCAGGTGCCGGTGTCGGCATCGGCGTCAGCTCGGGTTGCTCGCCCACGGTGTCAAGGACCGGTTCGGGGATGTCTTCGACAACAGAGGCTGGAACCGGCTCGGGCTCAGGCTCGCTGACCGGCTGTGCCGCCTCAGGCTCGTTCCAGGGCAGGTCAACATCGTCGACCGGCGTTGGCGCGGTCACTTCGGCGACCGGCGCAGGCGCATAAGCGGGCACGGGTGGCGTTGCAGGCGCAGGCTTTTCCAGAACGGGAGCAGGCGCCGGGGCTGCCGTAGCCGCTGCAGGTGCCGTTGCAACAGGCGCCGCACCGGCCACCGTTGTCTGGGAATCAACCGTGGCCGGGCTGATCCCCACTGACTTTAACGGCTGTCTCGGCGCGTGATCGCTGTCGGCCGGACGGAATGCCAGCATGCGCAGCAGCACCATCTCGAAGCCACCACGGGGGTCAGGCGCCAAAGGCAGATCGCGGCGACCGATCAGGCCCATCTGGTAATAGAACTGCACGTCCTCGGCCGGCAGTGCCTGGGCCAGCGCCAGTACGCGGTCCCGGTCACCGTGACCGTTGTCGACCCCTTCCGGCAACGCCTGGGCAATCGCAATGCGATGCAACACGTTGAGGATCTCCGACAGCACACCGCTCCAGTCCGGCCCCTGCTCAGCCAGGTGACGCACGGCTTCCAGCAAGGAACGCGCATCGCCGTCAATGAGGGCCGTGAGCACGTCGTACACCTGACCATGGTCCAGCGTGCCGAGCATTGCCCGCACATCGGCGGCCAGCACCTTGCCTTCGCCGAACGCGATCGCCTGGTCGGTCAGGCTCATGGCGTCCCGCATCGAACCGTCGGCGGCACGGCCGAGCAGCCACAGCGCATCGTCTTCGAACGGGATGTTTTCAGCGCCCAGGACGTGGGTCAGGTGCTCGACCACGCGCTCCGGCGTCATGTTTTTCAGGGAGAACTGCAGGCAGCGCGACAGAATCGTAGCCGGGAGCTTCTGCGGATCGGTGGTTGCCAGGATGAACTTGACGTAGGGCGGTGGCTCTTCCAGCGTTTTCAGCAAGGCATTGAACGAATGACTGGACAGCATGTGCACTTCGTCGATCAGGTAGACCTTGAAGCGGCCCCGGCTGGGCGCGTACTGCACGTTGTCCAGCAACTCACGGGTGTCTTCGACCTTGGTGCGGCTCGCGGCGTCGATCTCGATCAGGTCAACGAAGCGACCTTCGTCAATCTCGCGGCACACCGAGCACTCACCACAGGGCGAGGACGTAATACCGGTTTCGCAGTTGAGGCATTTGGCGATGATGCGCGCGATCGTGGTCTTGCCGACGCCGCGCGTGCCGGTGAATAAATAGGCATGGTGCAGGCGCTGGCTGTCCAGCGCGTTGATCAAGGCCTTGAGCACATGGGTCTGGCCGACCATTTCGCGGAACGAGCGCGGACGCCATTTACGTGCAAGAACCTGATAACTCATTGAAAACCGTCGCGACTGGGTTGCGGAAGACCGCTAATGCTAGCGGAGCGGGGCCAAAATTGCATCCGGGCAATATGAACGCGCGCATATAAACAATCTGCCGCTAGACTGCCATCACTGCCCAATAGCATACGGCTCAGACCGAGGGACCTCATGCGGTTGCTGACATTGAGCGCTTTTTTGCTAATAAGTGGGTTCGTTGTAGCGGAGGAAGCGCCGTTAAGGTTTTCCATCGCCGATGCGTGGTCGATGCCACTGGTGCAACTCGACGACCACCAACCCACCGGCGGCATCCTCTTCGACATCATGCAAAGCATGGCGGCGCAGGCAAACCTGACGGCGGAATATCGCGTGATCCCGGTTCAGCGCGTGCAGCGAACGCTCGAGCGCGGCGGTATCGATGTGCGCTGTTACGCCGCGCAATCATGGATGCCCAATCTGTCCGGCGATTACACCTGGAGTCTGCCGCTGCTCATCCAGCGTGATCTTTTGATCAGCACGCCGGATAACGCCACGCCCAGAGCCCCGGACACCCTGACCGATGAAACCATCGGGACCGTGCTTGGTTACGCCTACCCCACCCTGCAAACCGCTTTCGACAGCCATCGCCTGAAGCGTGATGACGCGCGCAGCGAAGTCCAGGTGCTGCAGAAACTGCAGATTCACCGCTACCGCTACGCCGTGGGCAGTCAATGGTCGCTGGACTGGTTCAATCGCAACCTGCCCGAGAATCAGAAGCTGCGCGGCATCGCCGTTCTCGACGAGCAGCCGGTGGGTTGCATCGTGCGCAACGACGCGCAAATTCCCGCGCAGCGGCTGATGCGGATCTTGCTGAGGATGCGCATGTCCGGCGAGATCGACCGGATCATGAGCCGGTACAACACCGTCTCGGGATTGCCGCCGGACCAGCCGGCGGCGCAGCGGTGACAGAACCCGAGCGATGAAGTGTGCTGCCTGGACGTCCTGAAATCGCTCTAGACCCGCCGTCTCAAGCTGTCGCATTAATGTCACATTGCAAGATTAGGCTCCTTCGACATAATTGGTAACATCTCTAATGCCGCCGCAGGAGCCGTGATGAGCGACAAACAACAAGACCCCAACAAGCCGTCCGCTGCCGATCACCCTGTTGATTCCCCCGCCGATACCAGCCGCCGTCGTTTCCTCGGCGGCGTTGCCGTACTGGGCGCTGGCGCTACGTTGAGCAGTGTCGTGGCCGCCAGCGAAATGCCGGGCGATGGCAAGTCCACCGCCCCTGAAACCGTGCTCAGTGGTCCTGAGCTGGACAAGGCCCTGCAGGACAACGTCAAGACCATCGTGGTGATCTATGGCGAGAACCGCAGTTTCAACAACCTGTTCGCCAACTTTCCCGGTGTGGAAAAACCTTTGTCTGCGGTCAAGCCGGAGGACTACCGGCAGCGCGATCGCAACGGCTCCGTGCTCGACAAACTGCCGCAATGCTGGGGCGGTGTCTGCCAGATCGGCCCGCAGAGCATCGATGGCGTGACCTACGCCACCGGCGTTCAGTATCAGGAAAACCTGCCCAACGCACCGTATGCCCTCAAAGGGCCCAGCGGGGAAGACTTGCCGTTGGGCCTTGTCACCCGCGACCTCTGGCATGTGTTCTATCAGAACCAGATGCAGATCAACGGCGGCAAGAATGACGGCTTCGTGGCATGGGCCGACTCCGGCAGCCTGACCATGGGCCACTATGGGCAGACCCAGTATTCCCTTCGTTTGTGGGACGTCGCCAGGGAGTTCGTGCTGTGCGACAACTTCTTTCAGGGCGCTTTCGGTGGCTCGTTCCTCAATCACCAGTACCTGGTTTCGGCCAAGGTGCCGTTTTACCCTGACGCCGCCAACTCGCCCGCCAAGTCGCAGATTGCCACGCTGGAAAGCAACGACCCGCTGGAAACCCGTCTCAAGCCGCTGGAAAAGTCCCCGGCCAGCGCCATGGACGGTCCACCGCAATTTGGGCCCAGCCTGCTGACCCCGGACGGGTACGCGGTGAATACCATGGCACCGCCATACTGGCCGACCTGGCTGCGTGACAAGGAAAAGCCGGACTATTCGCAACCCAACCTGGCCAACATGCTGGTGCCGCAAACCCATGACCACATCGGCGACAAGCTGACGAAAAAGAATGTCGACTGGGCGTGGTACGCCGGCGCCTGGCAAGTCACGCTGGACGAGTACAAGGATTCGGCGGGCATCCCCAAGATCCCGAACTTCCAGTACCACCACCAGCCGCTGAACTATTTCAAGCGTCTGGGCCCGGAGAACCGCGAGGAGCGCAACAAACGCCTGCGCGATGGCGGGTTGGGCGACGATTCCAGTACCAACAAGTTCTTCGCCGATGTCGAGGCGGGCAAACTGCCCGCGGTAACCTTCTACAAGCCTCAGGGCAACCTGAACATGCACGCGGGTTACGCTGACGTCGCGGCCGGGGACCGACACATCGACCGCGCCGTGAAGATGCTGCGTAACAGTCCGCAATGGAAAAACATGGTGATCGTCGTCACTGTCGACGAAAACGGCGGCTGGTGGGATCACGTCGCACCGCCGAAGGGCGACCGTTGGGGCCCTGGGACACGCATTCCGGCGATTGTCATTTCGCCATTCGCCCGTAAAGGCACGGTCGACCATACGGTCTATGACACGGCCTCCATCCTGCGCCTGATCACCCGCGTCCACGGACTCGAAAAGCTCGACGGCATCGTCGAGCGTGACAACGCCATGATCGCTCGCGGCCAGGCGCCGATGGGCGATCTGACCAATGCGCTGAGGTTCCCGGCGTAATCACGTAAGCGACAGAGCAGACTCGCAGGAATGCCGAAGCAACGTTCCTGCGAGTCGTCCCCTAATAATCCCCTCGCCCCTCCAGCAACGTGTCCAGCAACCATGCGCCTGCTGGCCCCAGGCTCTTTTTCCGCGACCAGATCACATCCACCGCCGAACTGCGTGGCCATCCCGGCACCCGCAACTCCTTGAGCCGTCCTTGTGCGTAGCCACGCACCAGCCAGCGCGGCAGCGCCGACCAACCAAACCCGAACACCGCCATGTCCATCAACAACAGGTAATTGGGTGCTGACCAACTGCGACGGGCACCACTGGGCAGGTCATTGGTGGGAACACTTTCATCAACGATGGTGTTCAGGCGCAGCGCCCGATGCTGCGCGAGCATGGGGTAGTCGACCGCCATCTCGGAGGCCAGCGGATGAGTATGGGACACGAACAGACCAAAATCGGCCCGCTCGGCGATGGTGGCGTAACCCACCTCTGGCGGGTAACTTGCCTGCGCCGACAGCAACCCGAGCGAGGCTCGGCCGCTCTGGATCAGGTTGATCGCATCACCGTGTTCGGCGAACACGCATTCCAGTTCAATCTCGGGAAAACGTTGATCGAGCTCGGCCATGCGGGCCTCGAATTCGGCGAACTGGTTGGCGTCCGACAACACCAGCGTCAAGCGTGGCTCCATGCCTTCGGCCAGACGGGCTGCGGCTCGACGCAGCTTGTCCGAGGCGCCCAGCAGCGCTTCGATCCGTCCTTGCAGCGCCCTGCCCGCCTCGGTCAGCGTCGGGTGCCTGGACGACCGGTCGAACAACGTCACGCCCAGGTCGATTTCCAGTCGGGAAATCGCCTCGCTGATGGTTGACTGACTCTTGCCCAGACGGCGCGCCGCGGCGCTGAACGAACCCAGCGCCCGCACTTGGGAAAACGCTTCCAGCGCTTCGGGTGAATAACTCATGCTCACGCTCGCTCGTGCATCCATCGGTTTTTCCGATGGCAACGATTTTCACTTTAGTCCATCGCCCGTGGACAATGCACGCCTGCCCGGTAACAAAGTGAACACGTCATGCCTGTTAACGCCTTGTCCAGGGAGAAGGCCGCGAAGTCGGCTGTCCCTGCTAAATCCGTCAAAGAGCGCGCGCTGCACGCGGTGGTGTTCGAACTCATCGGTGTCTTGCTGTTTGCCCCGGGACTGGCCTGGGTCCTCGGCCAGTCCCTCGGCAAAATGGGCGCGATGACCGTGATGATTTCCACCGTGGCGATGCTCTGGAACATGGTCTTCAATGCCGGCTTCGACCGACTGCGGGCGCGGCTCGGCTTTGCCATGACCTTGAAGGCCCGCGCGCTGCACGCCATCTCGTTCGAAACGGGTTTGATCGTCGCGGTCGTGCCGCTGGCGGCGTGGTGGCTGTCGATCAGCCTGTGGGAAGCGTTCCTGCTGGATATCGGACTGCTGCTGTTATTCCTGCCTTATACGATGCTGTTCAACATGGCGTGGGACAAGGTGCGCGAGCGGGTTGTTGCGCGAAGCCAGCGAGTCAACACCCGCGCCACATCCCGCTGACCGGCTTTTGATTCTGGCCAGATGCCGTGGTGAGCCGGCTTGCTGGCGAATGCGGTGGATCAGCAACATCACCAGTGACTGACCCACCGCCTTCGTCCGAATTGCGGCCCATACCCTCGTAACCTCGGACGTCTCCCACAGGACCTGGGTTGACGCACAAACCGGTGCCCAGACTTCAAACCTGTTGATGCACAAACCTGTGTCCAGATCGCAGAACCTGTGGGAGCCGGCTTGCTGGCGAATGCGGTGGGTCAGCAACATCACCAGTGACTGACCCACCGCCTTCGTCCGAATTGCGGCCCATACCCTCGTAACCTCGGACGTCTCCCACAGGATCCGGGGTGACGCACAAACCAATGCCCAGACCTGAAACCTTTGGGAGCCGGCTTGCCACCAGAAACAGATCACGCCCCAGGTCTCACCTCAAGAACGGCAACACCTCTGCCAATAACTCTTCCGGAATCTCCTCGGCCAGGTAATGCCCGCCCGGCAGCGGCTTGCCGCGTACGTCGGTGGCGACTTTCTGCCACTCCTTGAGCGGCTCGAAGCATTTGCCCACCGTCCCCTCGCCACCCCACAAAACCAGCAACGGCAACGTCAGATGATGACCCGCCTCAATGTCCGCCCGATCATGTTCCAGGTCGATGCTGGCACTGGCGCGATAGTCTTCGCAGACGCCACGCGCTGCACCCGGCAGGCTCGCGCACCGCAGGTATTCAGCGAAGGCTTCATCAGTAAATGGCGTCAGCCCTGCGCTGCGGGTGCCCATGACACTGCGCAGGTAGTGTTCCGGATTGGCCTCCAGCAACATTTCCGGTAACGGGGCCGGACGGATCAGGAAGAACCAGTGCCAATAGGCACGGGCGAACGCCTCATTGGTCTGGCTGTACATCGCCAGCGTCGGCGCGATGTCGAGCAGGGCCATGCGCGTGACCGTCGTCGGGTGATCCAGCGCCAGCCGGTGCGCGACACGCGCGCCACGGTCATGGGCCAGGATCGAGAACGTCGGCAGGCCCAGTTCGCGCATCAACTCGACCATGTCGCGGCCCATCTCGCGCTTGGAATAACTGGAATGGTCTGGTGTGGCAGGCGGCTTGCTGCTGTCGCCGTAACCACGCAGATCCGCGGCCACCACCGTGAAATGCTGGCTCAGGCGCTCGGCGATCTTGTGCCAGATCACGTGTGTCTGCGGGTGGCCGTGCAGCAGCAACAGGCCTGGGCCGGTACCGCCGATGCGATAGCTGATCTGTACACCGTTGACCAGACGCTGGTCTTTCTGGAATCCGGCAAACATGAATGACTCCTTGTGATGGTTGGCGCCCATGCTAGATCGCTGAGCCTGAGCGGCAAGGCGCAAAGCGTGGCCGCGCGGTTCATGAAGCGTGTTCACAGATCACGACGCAGGTGCGAGATGCGATAGCTCCCTCCTGCAGAACCCCAGGCAATTGGACTCCAAAAATCCTGATCCATTGGCTATTCGGCCATCGTGGGCTCACGCGTAATGTAGTGCCACATCCAACGAATTTCCCACTGACTTCATCGGAGCCACACACATGAACACGAGAATCGCCTGGGCACAGAAATCGCCAGAAGCCTACAAGGCCATGATCGGGCTAGAGGCCGCTCTGGCCAAATCCGGCCTGGACCACGCGCTGCTGGAACTGATCCGCCTGCGCGCTTCGCAGATCAATGGCTGCGCCTATTGCGTCAACATGCACGCCAACGACGCCCGCAAGGCTGGCGAAACCGAAGCCCGCCTGCAGACTCTGAGCGTGTGGGCAGACACCCCGTTCTTTACCGACAAAGAGAAGGTTGTGCTGGCCTGGGTCGAAAGCCTCACGCAACTGTCGATCCATCACGCGCCGCAGCATCAATACGAAGCGCTGCTGGAGCATTACAGCGAAACGGACGTCGCCAACATCACCCTGGCGATCGCCACCATCAATGCCTGGAACCGCTTCGGTGTGGGCTTTGCGATGGTTCCGGCCTGACGCTACACCTTCAGATAGCGACCACTGACCGCGACACCCAGCAGCATCACGGCGATGATCAGAAACGCCGCACCGAGGCTGCTGAGGTGGGCGACGAATCCGATACCGGCCGGCCCCATCAGGATACCGATGTAACCGAGCGTGGTGATGGCCGGGACGGCGACGTTTTCGGGCATGGTTTTCTGGCGACCCACCGCGCTGTAGAACACCGGCACGATGTTGGAGCAACCCAGCCCCACGAGCGCATAACCGCATAAGGCCGCTTGCCAGTACGGAACCAGCGTCGCGACCGTCATGCCGACCGCTGCGCACAGCCCGCCGAACAGAATGATCTTGTGCACACCCAGTCGACGCACGATCGGGTCGCCACACAAGCGCCCGATGGCCATCGCCAAGGCAAACACCGCGTAACCAAAACCGGCGTAGGACGGCTCGACGCCGCGCTGCGCACTGAGGAACACCGCGCTCCAGTCCAGCATTGCGCCTTCGGTGAGAAACACGGTAAAGCACATCAGACCAATGAACAGCACCACCCCGTGGGGCACCGCAAATGCAGGGCCGCCGGGCTCACTGCCATAGCTCAACATGTTTGGGCGCGCCTTGTACAAGGCAACGCCGATGAACACCGACACCAACGAAACGGTCAACCAAGGCCACACGCCAATGCTCAGCAGAGCGGAAACGCCCGCCGCGCCCAGGATGCCGCCACAGCTGAACAACCCATGAAAGCCCGACATCATGGTCTTGCCGCTGGCGCGCTCGACGATAATCGCCTGAATGTTGGTGACGCAGCCCAGTGCCCCCATGCTCGCGCCGTAAATGAAGAGCACGGCCACCATCAACGGCACGTTGGAGAGCGTCGCCAGCAGCGGCAAGCACAGGCAGGCGATGCTGCCCACTACGGTGATGATGCGACGGCAGCCGTAGCGCGCCGTCATGGCCCCTGCCAGCGGCATCGCAATGATCGAGCCGATGCCCAGACACAGCAGCAACAAGCCAAGACTGGCATCGTCCAGCCCTAGCCGACTTTTGGCATACGGCACCAGCGGCGCCCACGCGGAAATGCTGAAACCGGTGATGAAGTACGTGACGCGGGTGGAAAACTGTTCGAGCCGCCCGGGCACGGTCGGTGCTGCGGTGCCAATGGAGGTCATTGCTGCTCCTTTGCTTGTCGGTAGAAAACGCCGCCCGTCATGGACTGACAAGCAGCGAGCCTAACAAAGGTTGGCGCAATGCCGAAGACAGTAGCCTTAACTGTCTTTCGGAATCAACGATCAACGCACGTTCCCGGCGCACTGCACAATACTGTGGGAGTGAGCTTGCTCGTGAAGACGCAGGCAGACCCGGTACATCGCTGCCGGTCATCCCTCAACCGGCACGGTTTCTTTCTCTGCCAAACGTGCATCGTTTACTGCCAACTGATCTGGCGTTTACCAGATTCCGTGCCGACGAGGTCGGCACCTTCAGCTAGACTGAGCGCCGTTTCCCGCGATCAGACCGCCAGAGCCTGACGCCATACGTGCCTTTAAAATCCCCAGCATCGAAACCAAGGAGACCCTGTGTACAAGGGCGTTGCGTTATCGGTCATGGCCTCCTGCCTCTTCGCGGTCATGTACTACTACACCTCACTGCTCACACCGTTGAGTGGTGAAGAGATATTCGGTTGGCGCATGCTGCTGACCCTGCCCTGCGCCACGGTCTTCATGCTGTCCAGTGGCGACTGGCCGCTGGCCCGCGCGCTGGCCGGGCGCATTCGTCAAACCCCGGCACTGCTCGGCGCCATGGCGTTGTCGGCATTTCTCATGGGACTGCAACTGTGGCTGTTTATGTGGGCACCCTTGCACGGACGCAGTCTGGAGGTGTCGCTGGGCTATTTTCTGCTGCCGTTGACAATGACCCTCACCGGGCGCCTGGTCTATGGCGAACAGCTTTCGCATTTGCAGAAGATCGCCGCCTGCTGCGCCTTGGTCGGCGTGGGCAATGAGCTGCTGCGTCTGGGCAGTTTTTCCTGGGAAACCCTGGTGGTGTGCCTGGGCTATCCGGTGTATTTCGTCCTGCGTCGCAAGCTCAAGACCGATCACCTCGGCGGGCTGTGGTGGGACATGTTGCTGATCCTGCCGGTGGCGGTGACCTTCATCTGCAAGGGCAACCCGGCAATCGTCGAACAGTACCCGCGCTTCTACCTGTTGATTCCGCTACTGGGTGCGATCAGTGCCTCGGCCCTCGTCTCCTACATCCTCGCCAGTCGCCTGCTCGCATTCAGCGTGTTCGGCCTGTTGAGTTATGTCGAACCGGTGCTGCTGGTCGGCGTCGCCCTGCTGCTGGGTGAGTCCATCGGGCGAGATGAATGGATGACCTACCTGCCGATCTGGCTCGCAGTCATGGTGCTGATGGGTGAAGGCGGCAAGCACGTGTTGGCGCAACGACGCAGAAACCGTGTTTAGCGGCGTCCCCCGCAGGAGCGCCTGGGCTGCGCCCGGAATCAAGGGCGCAGACTCAAACGTCTGACCGAAAACCGATCAATGCCCGAACCGCGCCAGCTGCATTTCCTGCAAGCGGCTCAGCGTCCGGCGAAAGGCAAAGGACAGATAACCCTCGGTGTAAAGCTCCTGCATCGGCAGGGCCGCTTCGACATACAGCGGCACCTTGCGGTCGTAACATTCGTCCACCAAGGCAATGAACCGCCGCACGCCGTCATCATAAGGTGACAACTGCGGCAGTTCACGATCGCCCGCGGCCACCTGCTCCACGGCGTCCTCCGTTCCCCGTGCGATGCGCCCTTCACGCTGCGGCGCGCTCAACGCAGGCACCTCGCTCAGCAACACCGCCTGGTAGCGATCGCACAGTTCGATGAAGTCCATCGCCGCAAAGGGCTGCTCGCACAGATCGGCATACCGACACCAGACCACCGTCCTGCTGGCACGTACGACCGGCAGATGACGACGCCCCACCGGTACAGGCTGAGTCGACACCGATTCACCGCCGCTCAGCGTTTCGAAGACCTCGACCAAGGCGCTGGCACCCTGCGCGTTCGTCACCCAATAACGCTGCTGCATTTGCCCCGGGTGTAAGCGATGGTCTTCACCGCCGTCCACCGAGACGACGGTCATGTAGTGATTGATCGCTGTGATGGCGGGCACGAAGCGATCGCGGTTGTGCCCCGTCGCATACAGCTGTTCGGGCCGTTGATTCGACGTGCAGACCAGCACCACGCCTTCCTCGAACATGGCTCGCAGCAAACCGCCCAGAATGACTGCATCGCCGATGTCATTCACGAACAGCTCGTCGAAGCACAGCACGCGTACGTCCTGCGCGAGTTCACGGGCGAGCACCTCCAGCGGCCTGGCGACGCCGCTCAACTGAAACAGCCGCTGATGCACCCAGCGCATGAAGTGATGAAAATGCTGGCGACGTGCGGGAATCTGCAGGCTTTCGTAGAAACGGTCCATGAGCCAGGTCTTGCCACGCCCGACCGGGCCCCACAGGTACACGCCCTTCGGCGACCCGTGAGCCGTGCGATCACGCAGGGCCTGCCAGCACTCCTGAAGCCTTTGCGCCGCCTGACGCTGAGCCTCGTCCGGCTGGAAACCTTGTGCATCGACCGCCTGTTGCCAGGCATCCAGAGGAGACAGAACACTCATCGCAAGACTTCACCGCGGGCTGGAGGATTGATCGTGACGTCTGGAATAGGACGCTCCCAGCAGATAGAAACAGCCGCCGGCCACGATAAAGGCCGCCAGCATATAGAACATGAAGTGCGCTGACTGCGTCGCCAGCGCAAAACCGCACAACACCGGACCCAGTGCACCGCCGAGGTTGGACAGGTTCTGCGCGCCGTAATACATGCCACGCAGGTGCGTCGGCGCGATGCGGTCGATGAACATGTACTCGGCCGGGAAGACGATGATTTCGCCAAGGGTGAAAATCGCCACTGCCAGCGACCAGTGCAGCGCCGTGCTCGACAAGGCAAAGCCGACCACGCCCATCAGGAACAGACTGAAACCTGCTGTCAGCCACTGATTCAGGTACTGATGACTGATGTGTTTGCCGACAAGATACTGCAGGCAGATCACCACCGTGGCGTTGACCGCCACCACCGAACTGATGACCTGATACGTGAACTCCGGGGTGCTGGTGGTCACCAGGTATTGCGAGATATACGCCGTGAACTGGCCGAACACCACCGCGCTCAGCACACCGCCCACGGTAAAGCAGACCAACCGATAATCCTTGAGCAGAATCCGCCCGACCGCCAGGAATGATACCGGCGCGTTTGCAGGGTCCGCCGAGCTGAGTTTGCGGTCGCCGAAAATCGAGTAGACCACGAAGAACCCCAGACCCAGCAGCGCCGACATCATAAACGGCAGCTTCATGTTCCAGTGTGCCAACCCCGCGCCAATGAAGGGCCCCACCGCATAACCGATGTTGATCAGCGTGTAGCGAACCGAAAACACCTTGCTTTGCTCGGCCACGGGCAGCAGCTTGCCAAACGCCGCCTTGACCACGATGTCGATCACTGAATAGGCGAAGTTGAAGGACACCAGAAACAGAAAAAACAGCCACAGCTTACTGGTCATGCACATGCCGACGAAGCCGGTGATGAAGAACCCGGTGAAGCTCAGGATCAGTTTGTAGCTGGACAGCTTGTCGGTGAGATAACCGCCGTAGAGGCTCAACAATGAGCCGACGATCAGCGCACTGCCGACGATCATGCCGATGTCGCTGATGCTCAATACAAAGCTGGATGACAGGTAAATCACCAGATACGGCAAGGTGATCGCCCTGCCCAGCGTGAGAAACAGTGACGAGGACAGCAGCAGATTGACTGACGCAGGGTAATGTCTGAGGGCAGCGAGCATCCGTGTTCTGTCCTTAAAGGCGTGCGGATCGGGTGGGCAACGAACATTCAAGCCAGGCATCGTTACACAAACTTGCCTGACTGGACACCGGGAAAATTTGCCCGCCCGTCAGCAGTCGCTTTCGACCGGACTGGTCAGCCCCAGCAGCGATTTGAAGTCGCTCGTGTTCAATGGCTTGCTCAGGTAATAACCCTGTCCCTCGTCACACGCCACGGCCTTGAGTAGCGCGAGGTGCTCGGCCGTTTCGATGCCCTCGGCGGTCACCGTCAGCGAGAGCGCTCGCCCCAAGCCGATGATGGCTTTGACGATCGACTGGTCGTCTTCGCTTTCACTCAGGCGGGTGAGAAAGCTGCGGTCTATCTTCAACCCGTCGAACGGGAAGGTGCGCAGATAGCTCAATGACGAATACCCCGTGCCGAAGTCATCCATCGCAATCCTGACGCCGAGACGCTTGAGCGATCGCATGACTTCCAGCGCGCCCGCGGCATCCTCCAGCATCACCCCTTCGGTGATCTCCAGCTCGACGCGCGACGGGTCCAGGCCGCTCGCCTCCAGAAGCTTCTGAACCCGGAGCGCAACCTGGCCGCGCTTGAACTCTGCAGGCGACAGGTTGATCGACACGAACAGAGGAGACGGCCAGGTGGTGGCCTGGCTGCATGCGGTAGCAATGACCCAATCGCTCAGCGGAATGATCAGCCCCGTCTCCTCCGCAATCGGGATGAAGGTGTCGGGAGCGATCAGTCCACGGACAGGGTGCTGCCAACGAACCAATGCCTCGGCACCTACCATTTGCCCATCGGCGATGCGGTACCGTGGCTGAAAATGCAACCTTAACTCGCCATGCTTGATGGCAAAGCGCAAATCACTTTCCAGCCGACGCCGTTCGATGATCCGGGCGTTCATGTCGCCGGCGTAAAAACGCCAGGTGCTCCTGCCGCCGGCTTTGGCCTCATACAACGCGATGTCGGCATAGCGAAGCAGTTCGGCGGCTTCACGGGCGTCAGTGGGCGCCATTGCGATACCGATGCTGGCACTGACGAACACCTCATGATCACCAAGCTGCACGGGATGCTCGATGGACCCGATCAATCGCTGGCATAACGCCTCGATCTCTTGCGGCCCCTCGACATCGGTCAGGATCAGCACAAACTCGTCACCCCCCACGCGAGCTACCAGGTCGCCATGGCGGACACAATCGGAAAGCCGTCGGGACACTTCATTCAGCACTGTGTCACCTGCGGCGTGCCCCAGCAGATCGTTGACCGGCTTGAATCGGTCCAGGTCCAGACTGAGCATGACCAGCGGGCGCTGCACCGTCGGCGTCGCCTTGAGCTTCCCGTCCAGAAACTCCTGAAGCCTGACCCGGTTTGGCAGGCCGGTCAGGGCATCGTGCTGCGAAAGAAATTCGATGCGCCGTCGCGCCTCGACCTCTTCGGTGACATCCGTTGCCGTTCCGCGGAAGCCTCCACCTTTCATTTTCCGGGCGGACAGGCGCGTGATCCGCGCCTGCCCTCGCGAGTCCGCATAACGGCACTGGATACTGATCTCAGGCTTGCGATCCGGAATCGCCAGCCACTGCGAGACGGTCCCCATTTCAGTGCCCAGCAAATCATCCATGGAAGCGCCGGCCCAACCGTCGCGCGGCAGACCGGTGACGGCTTCGAATCGCTCCGACAAATAGGTGAACCGGCCCTGCTCATCGATTTCCCATACCCAGTCGGAGCTGGCTTCCACCACATCCCGAAACCGCGCCTCACTGGTGGCCAGCGCGATCTGGCTGCGCTGCAAGGATGCGTAACTGTCATCGAGCGATCTGGCGCTGGCGGTGGCTCGACGCAAAATGGCCCATCCCATCAGGCAGACCAGCAGTGCGGCCACGCAGACCCACGGCAACCCCAACATCAACAAACGCTTGCCTGGCTGGGGCGGGGTCCAGCCCAGGGCGCCCGCCTCGCCGTCCTGTCCAAGCGTCAGCATCGATGCTTGCCCCGGCTCGTTCCGCGTGACGACATGAAGCGCATCGACGCCGTAGTCCCTGCCCAGTGCTGCGACCTTCGCGTCCGTCAGCAACGTGACAAATATCAGCACCGATGGGGACCGGTCATCCGCTATGACGGTCGGGTCAGTGCCGGGCGTTATCGCGGCGGCGGCGACCAGCGCGGGGACGCCGTTGACCTTGATATAGGCGGTCGTCGGGGTTTCCTGCTCGGCCCCTTCTCGCGCACGGGCGAGGATCTCGCTCATCGATGACCCCAACCACTTCGCGGCGTCAACCGTCGTCAGGTTTCCCTCGGTGACAGCGTAAACCGTGGAATCGGCATCGTTGACGACAAACAGGCCCTCCACCCCGAAATCGCTGTAGAGCGTCGCGCCGATGTTTTGACGCACGAAGGCCCAGTCGGCGTCGACACGCAGGTGGAGGTGCTTGTAGCTGTCGCCCCAAAAGGCGTAGTCCTTGATGGTCGTACTCAGCGACTTTTCCAGCGAATGCATCGCCTTGTGGGTGTAGAACGCGCTTTCAGCTTCCTCGACTCGGTCAAGATCCCGGGCCAGATAAGCCAGCATGCAGGCTCCCAGCACAAACACACCGATCAACAACACAACGAATTTGAAGAGCGAGGCACGGGCCAGCGCCACACTGGACCGATGGCTTTTCGGATTTAAAGCGTCCGAAGGGGGAAGCGTTGGCATAGGAATTCGCAAGGGGTCACCACGGTCAGTCATGGAACGTGTATCGACTGCGGCGCCAAAAGAATGAGTGGCCATCGATCAGTTGCCATGACCACAGGCAAGGACCTGACGGCGACGTTGCGATCGGCCCAAGGCACGACGCGTCAGCCTCTCGACGAAAAAACGCGCACGGCTCCCCTGCTGGCCTACGCACGCAACATTCCGTAACATCACCCCTTTTTTCGCTGACGCGGCCGTCCCAGCGCCGCGCCGTCACACAGGTATTTCATGAAACCCGCCCGCCTACGCGCCGATGTCCTTGCCGGCCTGACCACATCCTTCGCCTTGGTGCCCGAGTGCATCGCGTTCGCCCTGGTCGCCCATCTCAACCCGCTGATGGGCCTGTATGGCGCGTTCATCATCTGCACACTGACCGCGCTGTTCGGTGGTCGGCCCGGCATGGTGTCGGGCGCTGCGGGGTCAATGGCGGTGGTGATCGTCGCGCTGGTGGTGCAGCACGGCGTGCAGTATCTGCTGGCGACGGTGGTGCTCGGCGGTCTGGTGATGATTGCGTTCGGCGTGTTGCGGTTGGGCAAACTGGTGCGCATGGTGCCGTACCCGGTGATGCTCGGCTTCGTCAACGGTCTGGCGATCGTGATTGCCATGGCCCAACTCGAACATTTCAAAAGCGGCGACACCTGGCTCAGCGGCGCGCCGCTGTACCTGATGCTCGGTCTGGTGGCGTTGACCATGGCCGTCGTTTACATCCTGCCGCGTCTGACCCGCTCGGTCCCGCCGGCGCTGGTCGCCATACTTGGGGTCGGGCTGCTGGTGTACCTATTCAACCTGCCGACCCGCACGCTCGGCGATATGGCGCACATCGCGGGCGGCCTGCCGGGGGTCGCGATGCCGGAGGTTCCCTGGAACCTGGACACCCTCTCCATCATCGCCCCGTATGCCGTCCTCATGGCAATGGTCGGTCTGCTGGAAACCTTGCTGACGCTTAACCTCACGGATGAAATAACCGAAAGCCGAGGCTATCCGGACCGCGAATGCGTGGCGTTGGGCGTCGCCAACATGGCCTCGGGTTTCTGCGGCGGCATGGGCGGTTGCGCCATGATCGGCCAGACCGTGATCAACCTCAGTTCCGGGGGACGTGGACGTCTGTCAGGCATCGTGGCCGGGGTGATGATTCTGATGTTCGTGCTGTTCCTGTCGCCGCTGATCGAACGTATCCCACTGGCGGCACTGGTCGGTGTGATGTTCGTGGTCGCTCAACAGACCTTCGCCTGGGCGTCGCTGCGGGTACTGCGCAAAGTGCCGTTGAACGACGTGCTGGCGATCATCGCCGTGACCCTCGTCACCGTGCTCACGGACCTGGCGACCGCTGTGCTGTTCGGCATTCTCATCGCAGCCCTCAACTTTGCCTGGCAACACGCTCGCGAGCTGTATGCCGACAGCCATGCCGAAGCCGACGGCAGCAAGCTTTATCACCTGCACGGCACCCTGTTCTTCGCCTCGACCACACTGTTCCTCGACCAGTTCGATCACCTCAATGACCCGGAGCACGTGACGCTGGACTGCCGACACGTGCGCTTCGTCGATTACTCGGCCATCGCCGCCTTGAAAACCTTGCGCGAGCGCTATCAGAAAGCCGGCAAACACCTGCGGGTCGTGCACCTGTCCGAGCGCTGCAAGAAACTGCTCAAGCGAGCCGGCGTGCAGCACTGACAGCCTGTCAGCGTTGTCCTCATGTCTTCGGAACGACGCGGCCCCAGTGGGAGACGTCCGAGGTTACGAGGGTATGGGCCGCCATTCGGACGAATGCGGTGTGTCAGTCACGGGTGACAGTGCTGACCCATCGCCTTCGCGAGCAAGCTCACGCCTACAGGGTTTGTGGTCGTTTACCGGTCAACGCGAAACGACACCACTCACCCGCTGCTGCGTCCACTCAAACACATACACCTTCTCCGGCGGCGGGGACTGGCAACTGCCGTTGTCTGCATCCGCCCCGACCAGGTACCACTCGGCCCGCGAGGTGTCGCCCACGCTGCGGGCCTTCGCCGGGTCGTAGCAGCGCGCCATATCGTTGGCGGGCACGAGGGCGTAGGCGTTCGGATGGCTGCGTAACCAGATGACCGAGTGCTCCAGCGGGGTTTTGTCCATGAAGCCAAAGTGCACGACAGGTTGCTGCGCAAACAACCAATGCCCTTCTCGCCAGCCCACCAGCACCATCTCTGCATGGCCGGTCAACCGCGCCACGTCCTGCATCATGGTTTCGTGCGGATTGACGCCTTCCTGCCGAGGCTCGACGAAACCGCGGACGAACCAGGCACACAACCACACCGCCGTCAGCGTCACGAACAGCGTTCGGCGCCAAGGCCTGCGGCTGAACCAGCGACGCAGCATCCAGGGGATCAAGGGCGCGACCGCCAGTACCAACGCAGGCACCGCCGGGAAAATGTAGATCTTGCGCTTGCCGGTGCTCAGGCTGAAGAACACCAGCACCAGCAGTACCCAGCCGAGCAGAACAAGTACTCGACCGTCGCGTTTGGACAACTGCTTGCGCCAGGCAGGCACCAGCCAAGGCAGCATGAAGATGATCGGTATCCAGTACTTGGGGATGACCTGGACGAAGAAATACCAGAACGGCTCGCGATGGTCCCACGCGTTGGCGTAACGGCCAGCGGTCTGCTTCAACAGGATTTCCCGAGCGTACGCCAGGCTGTCGGCATCGCCCTGGGACACGATCACCATCAACGGCAGCAGCCATATCGCAATCGCCGCCAACGCCACCACCAGCCCCAGCCACCAGGCCCTGGCCTTGCCCGGCATCGGCACCACCCCGTGCCAGCCTTTGCGAACTGCGTAGGCATACGGAATCAACATCAGGGCCGGCAAAAAACCCACGCCTTTGCTGATGACACCCAGGCCCATGGCCGCACAGGCGATGTAGAACCAGCCCCACGCCGGCCCCAGCAGCACATGCCGACACAGGCCGTAGATCCCCAGCATCATCCAGAGTGCGAGAAAGCCGTCGATCTGCCCGGTCTGCAAGATGCTGTAGGTCTGGTAGGTCGAAAGGAACAGCAGCGCCGATATCACCCCGACACGCCGTCCCCACAGACGCCGGCCCAGGTCATACAGACAGCCGGTGGACACCGCGCCCGCCAGCAACGCCGGCAGGTAGAGCGCGACTTTGGGCAGATGGGTCAACTGCACGCACAGCGCCACTGCCCACATGAACAGCGGCGGCTTGTCGGCGTAGATCTCACCCGCGCGGTGCGGTATGAACCAGGAGCCGTTCTGCAGCATTTCCAGGGCGACGCCCAGAAAGCGCTCTTCATCGACATTGAGCGGTTGCCGCCAGCCTAGACCGGCGCCCAACAGCACGATGGCCAACCCGACACACGCCCAACACTCCAGCCGCGAAGACGCCAATCGTATCCGCACGGCCTCAGCTTCCCTTGTTCGGTTCAGGAGACGCCTTCTCACCGTGTTTGGCGATCAATTGCAGATTGCGCAAGTAGACGATGAACCCGAAGGACTGCCCGACGATGAACACCGGGTCTTGACGGTAAATCGCGTACGCCAGCAGCAACGCACTGCCGAGGATGCTCAGGTACCAGAACCCGACCGGGATCATGCTGCGCTTCTTGTATTCGCTGTACAGCCATTGCAGGACAAAACGCCCGGTGAACGCCAACTGGCCGATGAATCCGACGGCCAGCCACAACGATTCTCTGCCCATGTCAGACCTCGGTTTCTTGTGCGGTAACGTCCAGACGGGTGCGCCTTATCAGCCACCACACACCGAACAGGTCGAGAATGCCCACCAGCGCACGGTCCAGGTTGCCGTAATTCGACACCCCTGCCCCGCGCTCGCGATGGTTGACCGGCTGCACCAGCATTCGGCCGTTGTGACGACGGATCAGCGCAGGAATGAAGCGGTGCATGTGGTCGAAATACGGTAAGCGCAGAAACGCTTCGCGCTCGATCAGCTTGATGCCGCAGCCGGTGTCGGGGGTCTGGTCTTTGAGCAACTGGCTGCGCAGTCGGTTGGCGAATCGCGACGCCCAGCGTTTGCTCGCGGTGTCCTGACGGTTGACCCGATGGCCCGCCACCAGCTTCACGCCCCCGGGTTTTCCTTCCGAGCCACGAACCAGATCCAGCATCTTCGGAAGATCGGCAGGATCGTTCTGACCATCGCCGTCGAGCGTTGCCAACCAGTGTCCCCGTGCCGCCTCGGCAGCGTGATGAATCGAGGTGCTCTGGCCCAGGGAGCGCGCATGGCTGAGCACTCGCAACTGAGGGTAGCCAGCGGCCTGCAAGCTGCGTAATTCGGCGGCGGTGGCGTCGGTGCTGCCGTCGTCCACCACAATGACTTCAAAGGTCTCGTTGGCCAGCGCGGCGCGCACTTCTTCCAACAGCGGAATGAGGTTGCCGGCTTCATTTTTCGCCGGAATAAGCACCGACACGTAAGGAGTTTCGGACATGAAGTTCCTGTCACAAGGCTGGAAGATGAGGGGTTAGACGCGGTAATAGCTGCAGTACCAGTCAACGAAGGACGGCACGCCAGTCGACACCGTGACGTGAGGCCGGAACCCCGTGCGCGCTTCCAGTTCACGGGTGTCAGCCCAGGTGTTCAGAACGTCACCCGGCTGCAACGGCATGAAGTGCTTGATGGCGCGGATACCAAGGGTGTCTTCGAGGCATTCGACGAAGTCCAGCAGCTTCACGGGGGAACCGAATCCGATGTTGTAGACCTTGTTCGGCGCCCCGCTTTCGGAGGTCGGTGGCAACGGGATCAGGCGCGCCAGGCCCTCGACGATGTCGTCGATGTAGGTGAAGTCGCGCGACATGGCGCCATCGTTGTAAAGATCGATGGGCCGTCTGTTGAGAATGGCGTCGGTGAATTTGAACAGCGCCATGTCGGGCCTGCCCCACGGGCCATACACGGTAAAAAAACGCAGGCCGGTCGTGGGAATGCCATAGAGGTGAGCGTACGAATGGGCCATGAGCTCATTGGCACGTTTGGTGGCGGCATAGAACGACATCGGCCGCTCGACCGGGTCGGTCGTGGCGTACGGCAGATGATCGTTCAACCCGTACACCGAGCTGCTGGAGGCGTAGATCAAGTGCGCCGGCACGTGGGCACGGCAGGCCTCCAGCACGTTGAGGAACCCCACCAGATTGCTTTGCGCGTAGGTATCCGGGCTGTCGATGGAATAGCGTACCCCGGCTTGAGCGGCGAGGTGAATGACGTGGTCGAACCGCTGTTCGGCGAACAACGTCAACATCGCCTGCTTGTCGCCCAGGTCGAGCAGCCTGAACGCGAAGTTGGGGAGTGCCGTGAGCAGTGACAGCCGGGCTTGTTTCAGTTCGACGCTGTAATAACCGTTGAGGTTATCGATGCCGACCACGTCGTGGCCATCCTTGCACAGCCGTCTGGCGGTATGAAAACCGATAAACCCTGCAGCGCCGGTGATCAGGATTTTCTTGCGGTTACCGGGAACGGTCACATCCATACGTTGCTCTGCTCGATGGCCAAGGCGTTTCTATCGCTGCAGAGGCTTATATCAATCGCAGGTGAAGGTTTTATGCCCGGATGTTGACAGTTGTGTGAGCGATAGCGGCCACCACGCTCGCGTCAGACAAATGACAAGTTCGGGGGCAGTGTTTCCGGCCGTTTGCCAGATTGGTGCGTAGTGCAAGGAAACCCGATACAAAACTACCCATTGCTTGTACACAAAACCCAACCGCAGCCCGCCTGAAACGATCCCTCTGATGGCCCCTATCCACCCTGCGTGGGGCTTTCGAGAGCATTGCCGACCCGCAAGCTGACCATTCGATCAACATCGTGGCCCGGTTATTGCTCAGGGCAAGCCATCGGCACTGTTCCATCGTGGTTGTGCGCTTGTATTTGCGGAGTTCTATATGCCTGTCTGGCGAAAGAGTATTCAGTGGCAACTGACACTGAGCATGGGAGCTGCACTGGTGATCAGCAGCCTGATCGTCATCGCGATTTACGCCTTCGCACTGAATAAACTCACTGATCGCTACCTGCTCCAGCAAGCCATGCCGGCCAGCGTCGAAGCGATCCGGAACGACCTCGAACGCCTCCTTGCAGCGCCTCTGACCGCGGCCAGCGACATCGCCGACAATACGCTGGTCTCCGACTGGCTGGGCACTGGCGAAGACCCGACGCAGCAGCCGTCCTTCATCCGTTACCTGGCGAAAATCAACGACCAGCACCACGCGCTGACCACCTTCATCGTCGCCAGGCAAAGCGGCCACTACATCACCAACAAAGGGGCGGACCGCACACTGCATCGCGGCCCCGCCGAGAACGACTGGTTCTACGGATTTCTTGACAGCAACAAGCAACGTTCGCTGGACATCGACATCGATGCCACGACCAAGGTGCCGACACTGTTCATTAACCAACGCATCGAGCACGACGGCAACGTGGTGGGTGTGGCAGGCCTGGGCTTCAGCATGAGCGCACTGTCGCAGATGGTCCGCGACTTCCATTTCGGCGAGGAAGGCCAGGTGTATCTGGTCAGCCCGGACGGCAAGATCAAAGTCCACCCGAATACGGAGTTCAATGACCGTGAAACGTTAACGCAACGGGTGGGCGATTCCGCCGCGCGGGCGCTGTTGAGCCAGAATGGCGACGGCCACGCGCTGGAGTTCGAACGCGACGGACAAGCCTACGTGGCAGTCGCCAAACCCGTTGCATCACTGGGCTGGACGCTGGTGAGCGAGGTCCCTCTGGCAGAAGTCTATGGCCCGGCGAAGGACGCTTTGACGACGATTTCGGCGATCAGTCTGGCCGTGGTGTTGTGCTTCCTGGGCTTCGTCGCGTGGATCGCCCGAGGCATTGTGAGGCCGATTCAACAAGTGACGAACGCACTGGTGGACATCGGAGGCGGCCAGGGCGATCTGACCCGGCGCCTTGACGACAGCCGTGCAAACGAGCTCGGTGACCTGGCCCGAGGCTTCAATCGATTCATCGAAAGCCTGCGCCTGTTGATTGGCGACGTCTTGACCACCAGCGAGCAACTGCGCCACAGCGTGGTCGATGTGGCGCGTGTGATCGACAGCACCTCAAACCGCGCACTCAAGCAGCAACAGATGACCGACATGGTCGCCACTGCGGTTCACGAAATGGGCCTGACCGTGCAGGAAATCGCCCGTAACGCGGGCGCCGCCGCAGACGTGTCGCGTAATACCCATCAGGAAGCGGTGTCGGCGAAGCAGGTGGTCGGCGAATCCATCGATCACATCCAGAGCATGTCCGACGGCGTCGGCACTGCCGCCGGTGCCGTGGAAAACCTGGCAACGCAGATCTCGACCATTGACCAGGTGCTCAGCGTCATTCGCAGCATCTCCGAGCAGACCAACCTGCTGGCGCTTAACGCCGCCATCGAAGCCGCGCGCGCGGGCGAAATGGGCCGTGGCTTCGCCGTGGTTGCCGACGAAGTGCGCACCCTCGCCGGCCGCACCCAAAGCGCGACGTCGGAAATCCAGCAGATGATGGGGGAGTTGAAAAGTGGCGCGGACCAGGCCGTAACGTCCATGCGCGCCGGACAAGCGGCGACAGGCACGGGCGTCGAAGCCAGTCGCCGGACGGGCAACTCACTGGATGCCATTGCCGGACACGTCGAAGAACTGACCGACCGCAACCATCAGGTCGCCGCCGCCACCGAGGAGCAAAGCACCGTGACCGAAGAGATCAACCGCAACGTGCAAGGCATCGCCGACCTCGCGCAGTCCACGGCCAGCGATGTGAAGGCCTGCCGGGAAGACTGCCAGCGGTTGTCGGAAAAAGCGGAGCATCTGGCGGCACAGATGGCGCGGTTCAGGTTGTAATCAACCACTGGAGTGGCTGTCGGAATACAAAACCTGTGCGAGCTTGCTCGCGAGGAAGTCTGTACATTCGCGCCGTTTCCAGCGAATGAAACTCAGCTTTCGCGAGCAATTTCGCACAGGTACAGCGTGTGTCCCGCTAATCCAGGCCCGACAAAATGGCCTCAGTCGCCACCACCTGCGCGTATTCGCCGTGCAGGTTCGCCAGCGACATCCCGTGAATCTCCTCGGCGCTGCGCGGATGACCGAAAAAATCCGCACCGTCAAAGGTGTAACAGGCGTCATGGGGCACGATCACCTCAAACCCCAGGTTGCCGCCGGTGCGCGCCGTGGACTCCACCGAGTTGTGGGTCACGACACCAACGATCACCACCTGATTGATTCCGTCCGCGCGCAGCCAGCCCTCCAGCGCCGAGTGGCAGAACGCGTCCGGCACCTGTTTGTGCAGCTCGCCTTCTCCATCCCACGGCAGAAACGCAGGCTGAAATTCGACCCCCGACTGTTCGGGCCAGAACACCGAGTCCGGTTCGCGGGAAAAATGCCGGACGTGAATCACCGTCCGGCCGGTTCGGCGCCACTCCTCAAGCAGCGACAGCATCTGTCGCTCTGCATCAGGGTTGTTACGCCGCCCCAGTTTCGGGTGGTTGATGCCTTGCTGCATGTCGATAATGACCAGCGCGGCCTTAGGATGGATGTTCATGAAATCACTCTCTTCACACGGCACTGAAATGTCTGGCCAACTGCTGTTCGGCAAACTGCTGGATGATGAAGTCGACAAACGCCCGGGTCTTTCCAGGCAGCAGCTTGTGTTCGCTGTAATAAATCGAGATCGCACCATCCTCGACATACCAGTCCGGCAACACCCGCTGCAACGCGCCACTGCGTAAATAAGGCAGCGCAAACGGCATGCTCACCAACGCGACACCCAAACCTTGAATCGCCGCCCGGCACGCCGCTTCGGAATCGCTCAGGGTCATGCGCACCTTCAGGCGCAGCGGGCTTTGCTCCTGGCTGCGATGAGTGAGCGGCCAGGCACGGATTCTGCCCGTCTGCGGCGAACGAATCAGGATGCCGTCGCACGCACTCAAATCGTCAGGGTGATCAAGCCCCGGATGCATCGACAGCCACTGCGCAGACGCCACCAGCACACGATGGGCCGGCGCCAGCTTGCGGGCAACGACACCTTGCGGCAGATCGAATCCGCCGCCAATCGCCGCATCGAAGCCCTGCCCGATCAAGTCCACCTGACGGTTATCGAAATGCCAGTCAGGCGTGATCGCCGGGTAGCGACGCAAAAACTCGCCCAGCAAGGGCACCACGTATAAACAGCCGAACATCGTCCCCACGCTGACCTTCAGCGTGCCTGCCGGACTGCCTTCGGCACTCGCCAGATTGGCGACGGCATTCTGGATGGTATTGAAGCTCGCGCGGACCTCTTCAAGAAACCGTTGTCCGGCCTCCGTCAGCGTCAGCCGCCGCGTACTACGCTGGAACAGCCGCACGCCAAGACGACCTTCAAGCTTCGCGACGCTTTTACCCACCGCCGCCGGGGTCAGGCTCAGACGCCGGGCCGCTTCAGCGAAGCTCCCGACCTCCGCGCTGCGCACAAAACACTCAATGCTGCTGAAGTATTCCATCTCGCTCATTCACAACTTCTGGTTTACACAGACTATAGCGATTACCGGCTACCAAGAACCCAATCCACGACAGATACTGAACCCATCCACTCACTGATAAACGGTTACAGGAGATCGACATGACTCACCCAACCAACCTCATCGGCAAAGTCGCACTGGTTCAAGGCGGCTCCCGCGGCATCGGTGCTGCGATCGTCAAACGTCTGGCAGAACAGGGCGCCGCAGTGGCGTTTACCTTCGTCAGCTCCGAAGACAAGGCCCGCGCCCTGCAGGAGGAAATCACCTCCGCAGGCGGCAAAGCCCTGGCGATCAAGGCTGACAGCGCTAATGAACACGAGATTCGCAGCGCCGTCGTCAAAACAGTGGAGGCCTTCAAAGGCCTCGATATCCTGGTCAACAACGCGGGCGTGCTGGCGATCGCGCCTCTGGACGAGTTCAAACTGGAAGACTTCGACCGCACCCTGGCCATCAACGTACGCAGCGTTTTCATCGCCAGCCAGGAAGCAGCCCGGCATATGAAGGACGGCGGTCGCATCATCAACATCGGCAGCACCAACGCCGACCGTATGCCCTTCGCGGGCGGCGGCGTGTACGCCATGAGTAAATCGGCGCTGGTGGGCCTGACCAAAGGCCTGGCACGCGACCTCGGCCCACGCGGCATTACCGTCAACAACGTGCAACCCGGCCCGGTCGACACCGACATGAACCCGGCGGACAGCGATTTCGCAACCTCGCTGATGGGCCTGATGGCGGTGCCTCGCTATGGCAAAGCCACAGAAATTGCCGCGATGGTGGCCTACCTCGCAGGACCGGAAGCGGGCTACGTCACCGGCGCCAGTCTGACCATCGACGGCGGCTTCGGCGCCTGATACAGACGTCGTCACCGCCCGCACGAAGCCCGTCACCTCACGATGAGGCCGGCGCTTCGTGCTTTTCTGCTTAACCGCATGAAAATTCTGAAAAAAAGTTTTGCCTTCATCAGAACTTTCGACTACATTAGCGCGCCTCGACAGACTGAACGTCTGAAGAGATACGGTGAAGTGTCCGAGTGGCTTAAGGAGCACGCCTGGAAAGTGTGTATACAGGAAACTGTATCGAGAGTTCGAATCTCTCCTTCACCGCCACATTTCGAAAACCCCTGCAAATCAATGGTTTGCGGGGGTTTTTCTTTTCTGATTGTACGTAAAAAACCCTTGCCACTCCCCATCCCCTCCTGCCCCTACCTGCTTAATATCAGGAGCAACAAACGCAATGGATCAGCTCGACAAAATAGTGCAGTGGTTCGCGTTAAACATGAACAATCTTGGGACAGTTGCTACGATTTTGGCATTCGTGGTCTCGATTGTGGTTCTCGCTTTCTCCGCCTATAGATACGTGACCATCCGAAGAGACGAACTAAAGGACAAACGCTACGGCAAGTATCACCAGCTAATCAGAGACATCAGCACAGGCAGCGATGGTGCCGGTCAGCTAAAGCTCGTCAGCCAACGAGCATACATATATGAACTCCGTCACTTTCCAGAGTACAGCGCCCTCACAAGGAGAGTTCTAGCCTCCTTAATTGAGGAATGGGGCGGGGAGACTGGGGGCAATAACGCCACTCAGAGGTATGAGGTCCAAGAAACCCTCAACGCATTGCGGGGAAGGTGGCCGTGCCGCGAAGAAAAGGTTGTATTGGTCACAGTAAGTGCATGCACCGCTGCAAAATAGTGATGGGCGCGGCAAATGCGTCATCGCGATCAGTCGTTGGGGCTGGGGCTGGGGCTGGCACCACTTTGGCAAATCGAGCCAACCTCTCTGAGCAAGACGTGCTCATTCAACATCTGCCCTAGTTCCAGAATCCTCCGGTACACGGTGTATGTTTCCTCAAGTAGATCGTGCCCCCAACAGCGGGGAAAGACGGTCTCCGCTTCCTTAGGGTTAAATTCGTACGAGAATTCTTGTACTCGCAACCCGATGACATCCTCGTCGAAAGATGCACTCGGTTGACTCTCTAACAGATGGCGGTGTTTGGAGATATTGCTGAACGCGGCAAGGTAGCGAAACCAGTGAGATGAATTCAGTTCTTGCATAAGCTGCTTGAAGGCCGATTCTGGCAGGTCTCCGGCCACCCTACCAAAGCTGCAATATTTTTGAGGCGCGGGCACTGGTATCAGCAGCGTGTTGACCAACTGGGCGAAGATGTCGGCGTAGTTTCGCACGGTGTGAATGGCGGCGATTAGATTGGCCTCTTGGACGAGCGCCGCTCTGCTGAAGTCAGGTTCAAAACTCATCATGGCAACGAACATTTTTTCGGAGCCTCCATCAGGCTCCTTGAACTCTGCAAATGCGTCCCTTGCGAGTCGTACGTGATAATGAAGTATGAACGCTGAGCGGCTAAGCGACTTCGGTAGGTTGGCCGTTTGGATGTCGTCAGGGCGATTTGTCTCAAGCCAATCCTGTAACTCGTTCAGCTTCCATGTGGTTGCCATGACCGCCTCCTGTTATGTGAAGGGCGAAGCGTACCACTGCTTGAAATGTTCACATCGATTTGCCGCCAAAAATCCCCGCCGCCCGGAGAGGTTTCGCACTGTTCGAACCGCTTCAAATCTGGCTGGCAAAAATAATGGTGGGGCGATAGGGAAGTAGACCGATTCCTGTCAGTTCTTCCGGGGGTGTTGATTGCGGTAGTTTTGAGTTAGATGGGAATCGTTCTTAAAAATGAAATAAGCCTAGCCCTTGCCGCACCCGGTTATCTGGTGGCCTGTGGAGCTGTTAGAGAACGTTCAGCGAGAGCCTAACCTGATCACCAGAGACGACAAAGCGCGCTCTATGGCGGGCTGTGGTGAGGCTGGATTGATTACGCTTTGTTCCAATGACGCTTCACTGTAGCAATGCCAATACCGAGTTCGGCTGCTGCCTGTGTCATGTCTTTGGCTTTGAGACGTTGCACTGATGCTGTTGTGTCGATTGCTTCTGGACGACCTAGTTTCTTGCCTTCTGCCTTGGCTCGCTTCAGACCTTGTTGCGCACGCTCGACCAGCAAGTCTCTCTCGAATTCAGCCACCCCCCAATACTTGCATAGTCATCTTGCCCGCAGCACTGGTGAGGTCTACGCCACCAAGGGCGAGACAGTGAACACGGATGCCTGATTCTGCCAGCCGCTCAACTGTCTGACGGACATCCACAGCGTTGCGGCCTAGCCGGTCCAGCTAAGTGACGATCACCACGTCTCCTGATTCCATGCGTTCCATCAGCTTGGTGAAGCCCGGACGCTCACTGGCGGCGATGCTACCTGACAACTGCATTCGATCGGAGGTTATTCGAGGTTTAGAGAGGTTAAAGGCTGGTTTTTGGAATAATGCGATAACACCGAACCGTGCCCATTTCCGTATAAGGTTGCACCAATATGTAATCAATACCAAGACGCTGAAATTCCGAAAGGACTTGTTTAGCAAAAGCGTCTGAATGCTTGATCATCTGGTTAGATAGCGTCTCGGATTTATCGGCCGATGCGTAAATTAGAGTCGCGTGGGCAGGCAAAATGTGATCACCGTAATACGGCCTCTGACGGGTGTTAATCTTTAGGTGATCGCGCAGTTCGCTATCAACGATGACGCCGATGCGTTTTGTCTGGAGAAATGGCGTAGCCATGTGATTGAGTGCGAGATGCCAGCCTAGCGGCTCATGTTTAACCTCTGGGGCAGGGTTGGAATCTAAGATCAGGTAACACACAAGCCCGCTATACCGTGCTACGTCGGTCAGCGTCTGCAACGGCTCCGCTATCACTGCGAGTGCACAGGCGCTTACCGCATACCCTCGGTATCGCACCAAACCGTTCTTGTCTTTGAGTGTGTTGGTATCCACCGCTGCGAGGTAATCGTAGCGTGCCTGTAGCTCAGCGAATCCACCACGTAGTAAGTTGAAATCGCTCACTGGCGTGGAGGTGATCACCTTGCCAGTCTTGCCCTCTCTGGCGTGTGTCAGCTCGCGGCGGATACTGAGCGGGTCTAACTCCGCGATGGTGATTCCGTGAACTGGGTGAGCCGTTACCTTGAGGGATGTCACCACACCAGCCGTGTGACCAATGATGTGTTCATCTCTGGGGATACTGGGTTGGCCCCTGCGTTGGCGCCGTTTCTTTCCCTTGCTCATGCTCTCGCTCCTTGGATAGCTCGCCGACTTTTGATGACACATGCTAGGCTGACTAGGCCATTCAGCAACGGTAACTCACGCTAGGAAGCAAACTCAATGGACTATATACAATCGTTGATTCTATATAGAGCCTCGATAGTTCTTGGTGGAATCATCTGTATCTACTTCGGCTACAGGCTTTTCTACGTAGTGCAAGCCAAACAAGGCGACTTCACCGTTAAGACAGGCGAAAAGCTAGAACTTAGTCTTAAAGACGTGAGTCCGGGAATATTCTTTGCGCTGTTTGGCGCTGGAATACTCGTATTCAGCTTAGTGAATTCGATCAAGATAACACCTATGCTGCCGAATATCGTTTTAGAAAAAACAGCCCAGGGCGGTACTCAGGCTAATCAATCACTAAGCAAACCTCCAAGCACGCCAGCGCCCAATCCCGACGCAATGCTCACACCAGTAATAACCCCGCCACCAACATCAACGCCTCCAACACCGACGCCATATGAAGCAACTGCATACATGCCGAAATGGCAATTTGACGCTGAAGAAATAACTAAGAAGTTTAATCCTGAAATATCCGTGCCTCCAGAAATGACGCATCAGACTGCAAATCTACCTCACGAGGACAACGAGCAAGGAGGTCTTCCGGCTCAGTTGTGATTACCACGGCACAGGATCATCGCAGGGAACGTCAGCGCCGGCATTAAACATCACAGGCGCAGCGTCCAGCACATCCCCGAATAGATCGTGCACCCCTTCGTTAGCAAAGCTTTCGAAGCGCTTCAATACCACCACAGGAGCATCGACAGCTACCGGTGAAGCCAACACCGGAAGCTGTCCAGCCAGCTCAACCTCGATTCCAACCCTGCTCACTTCATCAGACCACTGTTGATCCATCCAGTGCTTAGCGCTACCCTGAAAGGAGAACATCCGTACTCTTTCGGTGGCGATCACTATGACTGACGACAATCAACCTTCTGACGATTTTGCTTTCGACTTGGGCATGCCTTCCCTACTGGAAGCCTATAAGCAGCAATGCAAATTACTCATTGATGAGCTGGATGATGCATGGCTTGAGGTGAGGCAATCGCGGAAGAATGTCGCCAAGCTCGTACAGATGAACAGTAGCCTTTCAAACGAGCTGACCACGTTGAAGCGTGAGCACGAAAAAGTGAGGTGGGAGCTGTCTGACATTCGCTTGAAGGACGGGCTTGAAGCGGCTGCGAATATCAATCCATTTGAGAATTGTCATCGCCATGGCAATACCGACAAAGCGTAGTACTACCGTCGTGCAATCCGATCAGCCCGCAATTGGGCTAACTGAGACTCCAGTTCAAGCCCTGTGTTGAGTACTCATGGCTCAGTATGGGTCTGTCGATCCAGAACAATACGATGGAATCGACAAGCCTTGAGATAAAGCATCAGGGATCACCATCATCTGCACTGACTGACTTAACGGGCCGATTGAAAATTGATCTGGAACATTCGAGCACTGTGCCGGCGTCAACCCAGCAGGGTTCATCTCCTCCGCCCGCCGTGGACACCGATCCAAACGAGGGAACGGCCCAGGACGTGGGCACCCGCTGTTCGGCAATCTTTTCGCACATCCTCGCCTCTAAAACATCCGCCCGGATGAGCCACCCATCCAATACGATGTATTTTTCGGGTAATCCTGGCACCCGTACACTGATTCAACCGCAGAACATCGGAAAGGGCGCCGCACTTTCAATTGACCAGCTAATGTTTATCCGTGCTTTCCATTTTGGAAGTAGCGCGTTAGTACGAGGCTAGTTGTACACAGATCCCCCCAGCCCGTATTCCGGCCCCCATTGCACGCCCGACCAGAATGAAGACCAGGGCGTGGATCTCGCAGGAGTAGGTTGATGAACGGTATTGGCAAACGCCTGAAACAGGAAAGGAAACGCTTGAAGCTGACGCAAAGTGCCCTCGGAGCCATCGGAGGCGTGGAAGCCAACGCTCAAGGTCATTACGAGAGTGGACAGCGTCTACCCAGAGCCGACTATCTGTTCCGAATCGCCGCGGCAGGCGTCGACATAAGCCGCGTGGTGACGGGCATTGATTCGCACAATCGAATGGAAGTGCCCGTTATGCCCGTTCCGCCGGCAGGGCGCAACGGGTATTCGGACAGCGAAGACAACAGTACCGAGAGTGTGGTCAAAATCATTGGTCAGTTGCGTCAGAGCCTGTGGGTCACCGCCAACGCGTTGTGCGAAGTCACCCGATTGATCGACTCCAGAGAGCTGAATAACGGCGATCATGTCGAGGACCATTTGCGGGTCCTTCAGGGCGATGCCGATATGTTCGTCGCGCTGGCGCTGGCCAGAGTGCATAAGGCGACTCACGAAACGCATTGAGCCGACGCTGACAGCACCTTTCCGCAAATGGTAGCCTTGCGCCAGACAGGGAGGGGTTCTTTCGATGAGACGGTTTGCCGGCGTACTCGCCATGCTTACGCTGGGCGTAGGGAATATGGCCTCTGCGGAGGTGTTCAAGTGCATGGCGCACGATGGCAGGATCAGTTTCGCCTCGACGCCGTGCCCGACCTATGTGGGCGATACGATACCGCTGCCCCCGGTCCCCTCTCGTCTCTCCAGTGATTGGGAGGAAGCTGACTTCCCGCATCGGGTGAACAAGAACGCGACTGAAATCCTCCGGGTGAGCCGTCGGAGGAAAATCATCATCACCAACGAAAAAGAAATCTCTGACCACATGCAGGCTATTCGGCCTCCGCCTCCTGGCGTTCCGTCGACCTGCATTGCCCCGCAGTACGACAGTGCGTGTTTCGACCCGTCCGGCGGCCAGATCCGGCAACCGGTGAAGGGCAAGCTGTTCCACTCAGGCGCTCAATAAAAGAGGCATTGCATTCCGAGTGTCCCGAACTGAAATGGATCGGGAACGATGCACCTCACGCGAGCCCTTCTCATTCGCGACACCGACAAACGGACTGCGTGCGGCTGGCATGCGCCGCAGACATCCCGCACAATCGGGCCGCACCTCAGTATCCCTACAACAGAAACTGTCAGCTCGACCCACAGGAGATCTACCTCAGATGAATAAAGAAGAATGGATCGAAGCTGCCCTGCCGAACTACATCGTGACCAACCCGGCGCTGCAGGAAGAGATATCAGGCCTTAGCCAGAAAGATCAAAAAGACCAGATCCGCTGGGCCTTCGAGGACGAAGCCGAAGCCTTGAACATTGAAACCTGGGAATTGGCGCTGAACTTCAGCGGCAAACCAGAGGAAGAAGTGAGGGCGCTGCGGTTTGCTGTCCATAAGGAAGCCGCCGAGGCTCTGGACATGGATTGGGAAGAATACTGCGCACTGAACGCTGTCGAGGCCTGATCCCGCTTCTTCCCTCCTCGGGCCGCGCCCTTCTCTGCCCTCCACGCGGCCCGTATTCCTGACCCATCGGTCACCCTTTACGCTTTACCTCGCCCCTTCGTGTGGGTAACGTCTGCGCCACTTCACAACAATAAGGACTCGTCCCATGAGTGATCTGGTCGCGTATCAACTGGACGATGGCGTCGCCACGCTGACCCTGAGCAACGGCAAGGTCAACGCCATCAGCAACGAGGTCATCGCTGCTTTCAATGCCGCGCTGGACCAGGCAGAAAAGGATCGCGCCGTCGTGATCATCACCAGTGGACCGGGCATCCTTTCCGGCGGCTACGACCTGAAGATCATGACCTCAAGCCCGGAGGCGGCCATGGATCTGGTCGCGGCGGGTTCGACCCTGGCGCGTCGCATGCTGTCGCACCCTTTCCCCATCGTGGTGGCGTGCACGGGCCATGCCGTGGCGAAAGGCGCGTTCCTGCTGTTGTCGGCCGATTACCGCATTGGCGTCGACGGCCCGTTCAGCATTGGCCTGAACGAAGTACAGATCGGCATGACCATGCACAACGCCGGGATCGAACTGGCCCGTGATCGTTTGAATAAAAGTGCGTTCGGCCGCTCGGTGATCAACGGCGAGATGTTCGACCCCAAAGGCGCACTGCAAGCGGGTTTCCTCGACAAGGTCGTCGCGCCCGAAGAACTCACCGACGCCGCGCGCACTGTGGCTTTGCAGTTGAAGAAGATCAACATGAAGGCCCACAAGCAGACCAAACTCAAAGTGCGCAAGGACTTCCTTGAAACGCTGGACAAGGCCATCGAGCTGGACCGTCAGCATCAGTTCTGAAGGCTCTTTGCTGCAAGGCGGCTTCACGAGCAATACGATGGGTCAGTTACTGTTGATGTTGCTGACCCACCGCATTCGCCAGCAAGCCGGC
>NZ_FOEO01000017.1:0-27921 GCF_900110765.1 Pseudomonas sp. NFACC02 | reverse complement strand
GGAGCCGTCCGAGGTTACGAGGGCCGCGAATGCGGTGGATCATTCGACATCTTCACGGCTGACCCACCGCATTCGCCAGCAAGCCGGCGCCCACAGGGTTATGTTCAGCCAGGCATGAGCGCGCTGAACGCAGGCGACATGGAGCGGGCCGAGCGGCCCGGATGCCGCGTGAGCGGCGGCAGGACAGTGATTCCGTTTGGCGTTCGTCACTGCCCTTCCCTGCCTGAAACATTCCGTTAAATTCGCCGAACACCATCCGTCTGTCTGCCATTTGCCGAATTAAGTGCACATCCGTACACTGCGCCACCTTTCGTTTCCTGAGTGGTTTGCATGCTGTTTGTCCTGCGTATGTTGCTGATGGGGCTGCACTTCATCATTGCTGGCGTGTTGGGTCTGTTGCTGGGCATCTGCCGTCCGTTCAACCCCGACAACAGCCGCCTGTGCGCCCGCCTGTATGCGTTGCCGGCGATGCGAATCCTGCGTCTGCGCCTCATCGCCGACATGGGTGCGCAGTTCGACCGGACTCGCCCGTGCGTGATTGTCTGCAACCACCAATCCAACTACGACCTGTTCATCCTCGGCAACATCGTGCCGCCACGGACGGTCTGCATCGGCAAGAAAAGCCTGAAGTGGGTGCCCTTTTTCGGTCAGTTGTTCTGGCTGGCGGGCAATGTGCTGATTGATCGTGGCAACCCCTTGCGGGCACGCCTTTCGATCCGTCAGACCACTGAAACCCTGCAGCACAAGGACACCTCGATCTGGGTCTTTCCGGAAGGCACGCGCAATAACGGCAAGGGCCTTTTGCCCTTCAAACGCGGCGCCTTTCAAATGGCCATAGACGCAGGCGTCCCCATCGTCCCGGTGTGCGTCAGCACCTACGTGCGTGACATGCAGTTGAATGCCTGGGACAGCGGTCGGGTGATGATTCGTGCCCTTGCGCCCATCTCCACAACCGGCATGACCAGTGACGATATCCCGCAACTGATCGAACGGTGCCACGGCCAGATGCAGATCGGTATCGAGCAGATGGATGCGCAGCTTCGCGCCCCGGACACTGTCGCCCAAACCGTTGCTGAACGGCTTGCACAAAACTCGCGAACTCGCTGAATCTCGCCGACTCTGAACAGGAGAGCGCGCTAAGCTGCGCGCAGTCCCCTTTTCAAAGAAGAAGCAGATCACCATGGGCCGAGTTGTCGCTGCCGCCGTTTACAGTGCCGGAAAGAAAGTCACCAACATCACCCTTGACGAAGGGGCCGCCTGGGCCGCAAAGCCTGGGCATTTCGTCTGGATCGGCCTGGAGCAGCCCAGCGCTCAGGAACTCGCCACCCTGCAAAAGCAATTCTGCCTGCACGAACTCGCCATTGAAGATGCGCTGGAGGTTCACAGCCGACCCAAGCTGGAGACCTTTGGCGACGCGCTGTTCATCGTCACCTATGCGCCGATCCGCGAGAACGGCAAGCTGATCTTCATCGAAACCCACATCTTCGCCGGCAAGGGCTACATCATCACGTCGCGCAACGGCGATTCGAAATCCTACGGACTGGTGCGTCAACGCTGCGAGGCGCGCCCCCTGTTGTTGGAGCACGGAGAGGATTTCGTGCTGTATGCCCTGCTCGACTTTGTGACCGAAAACTACCAGCCGGTGACCGAAGCCATTCATTGCGAGCTGGAAGAGCTGGAGCACAGCGTGCTGAGCACCGAACTCAACGAGTCCGATATCCATCGCATACACGCCTTGCGCAGGGACCTGTTGCGGCTGCGGCGTTACGTGGCGCCCATGGTCGAGATCGGCGAAGAGCTGCAGAAGCTCAGCTTCCCGTTTATCGACAAGAACATGCGCCCATATTTTCGCGACGTGGAAATTCATGTGAAGCGGCAGATGGAGGACCTGGCCAATCTGCGCGACATCGCCAGCCAGACCATTGAAATCGGGCTGCTGCTGGAGTCGTCGCGACAGAGCCTGACCCAGCGCAAATTTGCCGCCTGGGCAGCGATTCTGGCCTTTCCGACCGCGATTGCGGGGATCTACGGCATGAACTTCCAGAACATGCCGGAGCTGAGCTGGCACTACGGCTACTTTGCCGTGCTGGGCGTGATTGTCGGTGGGTGTGGCGTGCTGTTCGCGAGCTTCAAGCGCTCGGGATGGCTGTAAAACGCAATGGATTCCTGTGGGAGCGAGCTTGCTCGCTCCCACAGTGGCAATGATCAGCCTTCAGGTCATGCCACCTGCGGCTTGTTCGCCACAAACCGCATCATCCATTCGGCCACCGTCGTGCCGTGGTGATCCTCTTCCAGGCTGGCAATACCTTGGCTATACACCTGTTCGCCCAGTGCGTCCTGACGAATGTCGAGCAAGGTGCGCGAGTAGTCGTGGATGAACTCCGGATGGCCCTGGAAGCACAGCACCTGGTCGTTGATGTGATACGCGGCGAACTGGCAGAAATCGCTGGAGGCAATGACGCTTGCGCCTTCCGGCAATGCGGTCACTTGATCCTGATGGCTGATCAACAACGTGAGCTTGTCCACAGGTGGGCTCATCCACGGCTTTGCAGGCGCCAGATCGTAGTGATGAATCCCCACCCCCCAACCCTGGGTCGCACGCTCGGTCTTGCCACCCAGCAGTAAAGCCAGCAATTGATGCCCGAAGCACACACCCAACAACTTGTCGCCACGTTTGTAGCGATCCAGCAGGTAGGTCTTGAGGGTCTGAATCCAGGGGTCGGTGCCGAAGGAGTCAGCCTTGGAGCCCGTGATCAGGTACGCATCGAAGCGCTCGTCATCAGGGGGATAGTGACCCTGCATCACGTTGTAGACGACAAATTCAGCAGGGATAGGCTGGCGGGAAAACAGCGATTCGAACATCCGCCCATAACCTTGATATTGATCGACCAGTTCCGGGCGAAGAACGTCGGTTTCCAGAATGCAGATGCGTAACGACATAAAAATCCCTGAGGCGACAAAGGCGAAAATGCGCACGCCCAAGCCTGCCTTGAAGCCACAGGCAAGGCAAGGCCTGTCGTCCGTCGAGGCTGAACCGTCGCTGTACCGCGTTGAAGTCGATACAGCGACAGCGTCGAGTCAGAACGACTCGCCGTTGAGCGCCTTTTCCAGCAGCAACGCCGGGGGCTGGAAACGCTCGCCGTAGCGCTCGGCCAGGTATTGTGCGCGGGCAACGAAGTCCTTGAGGCCGTACTGATTGATGAATTGCAACGCGCCCCCGGTCCAGGCCGGGAAACCGATGCCGTACATCGAGCCGATGTTGGCATCGGTGGTCGAGCGCAATACGCCCTCTTCGACACAGCGCACGGTTTCTATCGCCTGAATGAACAGAAGACGATCACGAATTTCCTGCCCGCCAATCTGAGCCTCGGGTTTCTCGAACCGCGCTTTGAGTTGCGGCCACAACCGTTTCTGCCCGCCGTCGGGGTACTCGTAGAAGCCGCCACCCGCCGCCTTGCCGGCACGCTTGTATTCATTGAGCAACAGATCGATCACTGCAGTCGCCGGATGGTCCGTTGGCGTGTCGCCTTGTGCTTCCAGGTCCTTGCGCGTTTGCTGACGAATCTGGCTCATCAGGCTCAACGAGACTTCGTCCGACACCGCCAGCGGCCCGACCGGCATCCCGGCCTTGCGCGCTTCGGTTTCGATCATGACCGCCGAGAGACCCTCGCCGAGCATCGCAATGCCTTCGCTCGTGAAAGTCGCAAACACCCTGGAGGTAAAGAAGCCACGGGCATCGTTGACCACGATCGGGATCTTGTTGATCTGTTGCACGAAGTCAAAGGCGCGGGCCAGCGTCATGTCGTTGGTGCGCGCGCCCTTGATGATTTCCACCAGGCGCATCTTGTCCACCGGGCTGAAGAAATGCATACCGATAAAACGTTCCTGACGGCCGATCGCCGTCGCCAGGCCGGTGATCGGCAAGGTTGAGGTGTTGGAGGCAATCACCGCGTACGGCACGACCACTTGCTCAGCGGCCGCCGTCACCTGCGCCTTGAGTTGACGGTCTTCGGGCACCGCTTCAATGATCAGGTCGCAGCCCTCCAGGTCGCTGTCACGGCCTGTGGTCTTGATGCGCGCCAACACGGTGTCGCGCTGCTCAGCGTTGATCCGGCCCGTGGCAACCTGCTTGTCCAGCAGCCGCACCGCATAGTCCTTACCCTTCTGCGCAGTGGCCAGATTGATGTCCTTGAGCACCACGTCCACACCGGCCAGCGCGGTGACGTAGGCGATGCCGCCGCCCATCATCCCCGCCCCCAGCACACCGACCTTGCGCATGTGATAAACGGGCGGTGCCTTGGGCCTGGACTGACCGGCATTGAGTTCGTTGAGTTGAAACCAGGTGCCGATCATGTTCTTCGAGATCTGGCCCGTGGTGAGCTCGGTGAAATAGCGCGCCTCGATTTTTTCCGCGGTCTGAAAGTCAACCTGCGCGCCTTCAACGGCTGCGGCGAGGATCTTTTCCGGCGCCGGATAACACCCGTAGGTCTTGCTGCGCAGCATCGAGGGCGCAATCGCCAGCATCTGCGCGACCTTGGGGTGTGACGGCGTGCCGCCCGGAATCTGAAAGCCCGGCAGGTCCCAAGGCTTGCTCGGCGACGGATTGGCCAGTATCCATTCACGCGACTTGACCAGCAGATCATCGGCGTCGATGGCCAGTTGGTCGACGAGCCCGGCCTTGAGCGCCTGCCGGGGACTCAGGTTCCGACCTTCCATCAGTAACGGCAGCGCTTTTTCCAGACCCAGCATTCGCACCAACCGTACCGTCCCGCCACCGCCCGGGAGCAGCCCCAGGGTGACCTCAGGTAAACCCAGACGGACGTGTTTTTCATCGAGGGCGATGCGGTGGTGACACGCCAGACAAAACTCCCAGCCACCGCCCAGCGCTGCGCCGTTGATGGCCGCGACGACCGGTTTGCCTAAGGTTTCCAGCGCCCTAAGTTGCGCCTTCAGGTCCATCGTCATCTCGTAAAACCAAGCCGCACGTGAGGCGTCAACCCGGATCAGTTCGTTGAGATCGCCGCCGGTAAAAAAGGTCTTCTTCGCTGATCGGACGATCACGCCGACCAGGGTGTCCTTGTCCGCGTGCAGACGGGCGAGCACCTCGCCCATGGCCTGCCGATACATCGCGTTCATGGTGTTGGCCTGTTGGCCGGGCATGTCCAGAGTCAGCGTGACAATCTGATCAGGGCCGATTTCGTACTGGATGGCATCAGTCATGCGGTTGTTCTTCCTGAATCTGTTTTTATGTCGTCAGTTGCCGGAGACAGCGGCAGCGGGCTCGCCGGTTCCGAACACTCAAAGCCGCTCGATGATCGTCGCTATGCCCATGCCACCGCCCACGCACAGCGTCGCCAGGCCGTAGCGCAAATGCCGCGCTTCGAGCTCATCGAGCAATGTGCCGAGGATGATGCAGCCTGTCGCACCCAGCGGATGACCAAGAGCAATGGAACCACCATTGACATTGACGCGCTGCGGATCGACGCGCATGTCCTTGATGAATTTGAGCACCACCGAAGCAAAGGCTTCGTTGACTTCGAACAGGTCAATGTCTTCGACCTTGAGCCCGGCCCGCGCCAAGGCTTTTCGAGTCGCCGGCGCAGGCCCGGTCAGCATGATCGTAGGATCGGTGCTGGTCACTGCCGTCGCAACGATTCGGGCACGAGGTTTCAGGCCCAGCTCTCGGCCTTTTTGCGCGGATCCCAGCAGCATCAAGGCAGCGCCGTCCACGATGCCCGAACTGTTGCCTGGCGTATGTACGTGTTCGATACGCTCGACATGGCTGTAAACGCGCAACGCCGTGGCGTCATACCCCATCTGGCCGATGGCTTCGAAGCTGGGCTTGAGCTTGTTCAGGCCTTCGAGCGTTGTGTCGGCCCGAATAAACTCGTCATGGTCCAGTACCATCAGGCCGTTCTGGTCCCGCACGGGCACCAGCGAGCGACCGAAGGCGCCGGTCTGTCGTGCATGCGCCGCCTTGTGCTGCGATTGCAGGGCAAAACTGTCGACGTCTTCACGACTGAACCCTTCCAGCGTCGCAATCAAGTCGGCGCCGATGCCTTGGGGCGTGAAATGCGTGTGCAGGTTGGTCTGCGGGTCGAGCACCCAGGCGCCGCCGTCGCTGCCCATGGGGACCCGGGACATCGATTCGACGCCGCCGACCACCACCAGATCCTCGAAGTCGGAACGTATTTTCATCGCCCCCAGATTCACCGCCTCAAGCCCTGACGCACAGAAGCGATTCACCTGAACACCCGCCACATTCACCGCCCAGTCAGCAACCAGTGCGGCGGTCTTGGCAATGTCGGCCCCCTGGTCGCCAACCGGTGTCACGCAGCCCAGCACGATGTCATCGACCTGACCGGTGTCCAGCCGGTGACGGGACTGCATCTCACGCAACAGCCCCGCGATCAGGTTCACCGGTTTGATGCTGTACAGCGCGCCATCGGGTTTGCCTCTGCCTCTGGGTGTGCGCAACGCATCAAAAATAAAGGCCTCTGTCATTGTCCCCTCGCTGCCCTGCTGGAATTTAATGTTCTTTGGACACTTGAACGGTCACACAAATGCTCTCAACGATCAAAGTGCCGAGGTCAAGTGAGTGTGATACAGGGTAGCCGGTTGTAGGAAGTTTCGGACTCAGACGAACGGTAGCTAGCTAACGGACGTGAATCGTTTCGCCTAAACGTGTCTAGCAAGGGAGTGCATGAGTGCTAGCCATGGGCCTTATCGCCTTTTTAGCTAAAAAATTCATAAACTCATATCAAACCGATCTAAAGCGTCTCGCACTCGGGCTCTAAGGTTAAGTCAGTAGCAGTGGCGCCATAAAAATCGATTCTTTAGCGCCATGTCTTCGACAGACATTGTCGAGACACCTGCTCTCTTGATTTCACCTTTGCCAGCTGCCGCTTCTGTTCAACATGAAGCAGGTGAGCTTTTGTCGCTCAGGAATAACAAAAAAGGCATACGCCATGTTCAAGCATTCGAAAATACGTCAAGCAGGATTGATCGTTTTTGCAACCACACTGTTGTTGATTTTGCCGAACCTGACTCGTTTGTTCGGCTGATCCGTGCATTCGCCCTTGTGACATGGTTTATGGGCGCGGCGCCATCTGTGTTCACGCAAGGCGATAGGCGAGTGCGTCAGTCGTGTACGGGCTCATCGACCACCCTGGGGAGTAATACCGTTTTGCGCACGTTCATGTTGCTGGCTGGCTTCCTGCTGGCCCTGCCTCTTCACGCTGCTGAACTGACGATCGACCTTGCCAAGGGCTCCCGCACCTGGAGCACCGAGCAACTGCTCAAACACCCGCAAGCCCGCGACATCGACATACCCGACGATGTCTCGTACAAGCGTGCCATGCATTACCGGGCAGTGCCTGTGGCGGCACTCATCGAAGGCGTCGCGAGCGATGCCCATCTGCAGGCCGTCGCCACCGATGGCTTTGCCGCTGAGATGCCTGCGGGCCCCCTGCTCCAGAAAACCGGCTCACGAGCCTGGCTTGCCATCGAAGACCCTGCGCATCCGTGGCCGGCCCTGGGCAAGGACAAGCCCGGTGCCGGCCCGTTTTATCTGGTCTGGACTGACCCTGCCGCCGGCAGGATCAGCCCCGAACAATGGCCGTATGCAGTGGGCAAAATTCGCCTGTTGGCTTCAGTCGCTGAACGATTCCCCGCACTGCTTCCTGACGCCAGTCTCGCCGCGAACGATCCGGTCAACCTGGGTTTTGCGTTGTTTCAGAAGAACTGCTTTGCCTGTCATCGCTTGAACGGCGCCGGGGATTCGCAACTGGGCCCGGACCTGAACATCCCGCACAACCCGACGGAGTATTTCGCCGGTGATTACCTGAAGCTGTACATCCGCAACCCGCAAGCCCTGCGCCAGTGGCCGCAAGCGAAGATGCCGGCGATTACGCCGGAAGTCTTGTCGGACGCAGAACTGGATCAGGTGGTGAGGTATTTGAAACACATGGCGGGCAGGAAGGTTGCGCCATAGATCATGGTAGGAGCGCTTGTCCGCGATGGCTATTGGACCGTGCCATCGATGCTGACTGACACGCCGCAACTCGCGGGCAAGCGCGCTCCTGCGGGAAGCCGCAGGGCTGAATCCTAAGACTGGCGCTGCACCTGCATCTGCACCACCGGGGCCGCTTTGGTCACTGCGGGCACGGGTATCGCGATGGGTGCCGAAGGCGAGACCACCACCTTGGCGTGCATCTGCTCACAACCACCACCCCGACGCATGCCTCGCACCGGGCAGGCATCCAGATAATCCAGGCCGACCGCCAGCTTCAGATGACGCTCTGGAATCGCCAGTTGATTGGTGACATCGAAGCTGTACCACGCGTCGTCAATCCACGCCTCCGCCCATGCATGGCTGGCCAGGTGCTCACTGCTGTCGCTGTACAGATAACCCGACACGTATCGCGCCGGCACACCCAGGCTGCGCGCGCACGCCAGGAACGCATGGGTATGGTCCTGGCAGACACCTGCACCGTTGGCAAATGCCTGCGCCGCGCTGGTGTCCACCGCCGTAGAGCCCGGCGTGTAGGTGATGTGCTGGTTCAGCGCGTGCATCAGGTCGATCAGCGCGGTGCGGTCGGTGCGCTTCCTGGTTTGCTTGGCAGCAAAGGCGCGAATGGCCTCGTCCGCTTCTGTCAGCCGGGTAAAGCGCAGGAACGGCAACGAAGACTGGCTCTCGTGCTCGGCTTCGCGCTTCTCATCGATCTCGACCTGCCCGCGCGCGCCTATGACGATGGCCTCATGCGGTTCGTCCATGGTCAATACGTGAAGGATATTACCGAACGGATCAACCTGCGCACGCACCGGGCGTGGCAGTGACAGTTGCCAGCTCAGTACCTGTTGGCGTTCGCTGTCGTGTGGGGTCAGACGCAAATACTGGATGCTGGCGCGGACCTGATCGTCGTAGTGATAAGTGGTCTCGTGGCTAATTGAGAGTCTCATGCAGCCTCCAGGTAAGAAGTGTGAATAACGTTACCCAGTTGGGCCAGTAACGGAATGAATTCGTTCAACCATTCATGCAGGCCTTCACTGAGGATTTCGTCGATGCCGGTGTAGCGCAGACGGGCATCCAGCTCAGCCGCCAGACGTTGTGCCGGACGGCCGTTGGCGCCTGGCAGACTGGCAAGGATCATGTCCAGCTCTTCAAGGCAGGCGCGCAACGAACGTGGAATGTCGGCGCGCAACAGCAGCAGTTCGGCGACCTGACGCGCACCCGGCGCATCGCGGTAGACCTCGGTGTACGCCTCGAACGATGACAGCGCACGCAGCAAGGCGCTCCATTGATAATAGCCAGCGGCCGAACTGTCGGCGGCCGCGTTGGCGGCGGGGCCGCGCAACTCCAGCATTTCATAGCGCGCATCGACCATGCGCAGCGTGTTGTCGGCGCGCTCGATGAAGGTGCCGAGACGAATGAAACGGAAGGCGTCGTTACGCATGATGGTTCCGTAGGTCGCTCCACGGAACAGATGTGAACGCTCTTTGACCCACTCACAGAACCGACTCATGCCGTAACGGCTCAGGCCCTGTTCGGCAATGCCGCGTATTTCCAGGTACGTCGCGTTGATGTTTTCCCACATGTCCGCCGTAATGCGCCCACGTACTGCATGGGCACTGGCGCGCGCCGCCGCCAGGCAACTGAAGATGCTGGCCGGATTGGCAGCGTCCAGGGCGAAGAAATGCAGCAAGCGTTCAGCGTGCAATTCGCCGTGGCGTTCCAGGTAATCGTCCAGGGTGCCGGTGATCAGCAGCGGCATGGCGATCTCGTTGAGGCCATCCCCGCGTCCGTCCTGAGGCATCAGTGACAGCGAGTAGCTGACGTCCAGCATCCGCGCGAGATTTTCCGCCCGCTCCAGGTACCGCGACATCCAATATAAATCCGAGGCAGTTCTACTTAGCATTGGCAGGCATCCTTAATCCTCGACCACCCAGGTGTCCTTGGTTCCGCCACCCTGCGATGAGTTCACCACCAGTGACCCCTCGCGCAGCGCAACGCGGGTGAGTCCACCGGGAACGACGCGGGTTTCGCGGCCAGCCAGAACAAACGGGCGCAGATCGATGTGTCGCGGGGCGATACCGTTCTCGACGAACGTCGGGCATGTCGAGAGGGACAAGGTCGGTTGCGCGATGTACGCATGTGGCTTGGCTTTGAGACGGGCACGGAAGGCCTCGATTTCAGCAGCTGTGGCCGCCGGACCGACGAGCATGCCGTAGCCGCCCGAGCCTTGAGTCTCCTTGACCACCAGATCACCAAGGTTCGCCAGCACGTGGGACAGTTCTTCGGGTTTGCGGCATTGCCAGGTCGGCACGTTCTTCAGGATCGGTTCTTCGTCGAGGTAGAAGCGAATCATGTCGGTCACGAACGGGTAGATCGACTTGTCGTCAGCCACCCCGGTACCGATGGCGTTAGCCAGCACTACATTGCCGGATCGGTAAGCCGACAGCAGACCAGGAACGCCGAGCATTGAATCGGGGTTGAACGCCAGCGGATCAAGGAAGGCGTCGTCCAGACGACGGTAGATCACGTCTACCGCTTTAGGACCGTCGGTGGTGCGCATGAACACGCGATCGTCACGAACGAACAGGTCAGCGCCTTCCACCAGTTCCACGCCCATTTCCCGCGCCAGAAACGCATGCTCGAAAAACGCGCTGTTGAAGCGCCCCGGCGTCAGTACGACCACGCTCGGATTATCCAGGGGACTTGAACTCTTCAGCGTATCGAGCAACAGGTTCGGGTAGTGGTCGATGGGCGCAATGCGTTGTGCGGCGAACAGTTCCGGGAACAGGCGCATCATCATCTTGCGGTCTTCGAGCATGTAGCTCACGCCGCTCGGGGTCCGCAAATTGTCTTCGAGCACGTAATACGTCCCGTCGCCATCGCGAACCAGATCGACCCCGGAGATGTGGGAGTACAGATCGCGGTGCAGGTTCAAGCCCTGCATCGCCAGTTGATACTGCTCGTTGGCCAGCACCTGCTCGGCGGGAATGATCCCGGCCTTGATAATGCGCTGGTCGTGATACAGGTCGGCAAGAAACATGTTCAGCGCCTTGACGCGCTGGATGCAACCGCGTTCGACCACTCGCCACTCACTGGCGGGAATGCTGCGAGGAATCGTATCGAAGGGGATCAGACGCTCCGTCCCCTGCTCGTCACCGTACAACGTGAAGGTAATCCCGGCGCGATGAAACAAAAGATCGGCCTCACGCCGACGCTGAGCCAGCAGCTCAGGTGGCGCTTCGCCCAGCCAGCGGGCGAATTCCCGATAATGCGGTCGGACAACGCCGTCCACATCGTACATCTCATCATAAAAGGTGCGGATCATGCCGTACTCCTTGTCACCATGGACACAAGGGCCTTCGCAAGGCCCGTGCCAGCGGCATAAACGCTTAAAATTCAATGAGTTGAATAAACCACCGGCGACCTCCGCACCATTCCTGTGCAAGAAGCGCCCTAACCCATTCTCCTACGCTTCATAGAGAAGCGTCCCGTCAACGAAAAATCTATTACCAGCATAGCCAGAGATGATTTCCCGACAGGGTTTTGTTTCCTGATAATGACGCCATCAACCCACACTGGCTGCGCTCCACTGCCCGAGGCGACTCCTGCGCCAGCCAGGTCAGGTCAACGAGATTCCCTTTACGCCGCTCACACCCGAGCGGCTTTTTTTTGCCCTGTTTTTGGTAAGCACACGTTGAGGCCTGTCGTCATCCAGGGTGGCGACACAGCTGTGGGAGCGGACCCCTTCGCGACTGGCCGTATCATTCGATGGATAAGCATCGCTTGATTGGCCGCATCGCGAATGAATTCGCTCCCACAGGTGGCATCGTCAGACGCAAACGCTTTGACACTTAATGAAGCCGCTTGATCTCCTGTTTCACGCCCCAGCCCTCGACTTCCCCGTCGAGCCCGATAATGGCGGTCTGGAAGTCCTGCTCGAAATCGCCGATGCCGTCATAGGTGGCGTACATCAGTTTGCTCAACTGCAAGTGCCACGCGCCGTCCTCTCGCGCGTTGATCTGTGTATTGAGGGATTCACCGCGAAACTTGTCTGCTGCCTGACGCGCCCGCTCCTCGTCCGGGAAAATGGCATAGAACTCGATGGGATGAATACGCGCGAAGTCGAAACCGCCTTCTTTCATGCGGCGCAGTACGTGACTGCTGATGTCTTCTTGGTAGGTCGTGCTCATGAAACGTCCTCCTATGCAACGATAGATAGAGTTTCAACAATCCCGAAAACCCTCTCGCTCGAAGAGGGAAAACGACAGTTCATCTGTCGCCCGGGACTCAAGCATGTCGCTGACAAGGCCGATGCTGCTATTACAAATCAGGCATCTGTACACGAGTTGGCTCGGGAAGATGCATCACCGGCCTCCGTTGCAGACTACGCCCATTAACAGGGTGTTGCCAATTGGCAGAGGGGGTTGTTTGCCAAGGTTTTTTCATGAAGCCTCGACAATGGAAATGATCTGTACGGCATTCTGTTCCTTGAGTGTCTTGACCGTAGGTTCTTGTGTCCTGCCATCAAGGTCATTGAGGTCGAGATCCTCGGTAACCGGGAACAGGTGCGGACGCAAACGCTGAGCAGCCTCCTCCTCACTGGGACGGTGCTCGCATTCAAGATCGAGGGTCTGCTGCACGCCATCTTTATCCTGAAACGAAATGGTCCAGACTTTCATCAATGCCTCCTCTCTCAGGCCACACGTGGGCCTACGCAAATCGGACTGCGTTTTTTCGCCATTCGTTCAAGGAATTTGATGTTGTTCAACCTGGAGATCGCGCGAAACGCTGGACGGGCATTTGCAGGTTAGGGGTGCAGCGACGCCGGGGCCGAAGCCCCAAAGCAAAAACAAAAACGCCCCGAACCAGTCGGGGCGTTTTCATGAACCTGAATGTCTACGGCTTGGCGTCTTTCACACCTGCCGTGTTATCCAGCAAGCTCTTGGTCGCGGTCTGCAGGAAGCTGTCCAGCTTCTTGCGCAACTCGGCCACGTCCGGCGCATCCGGCATCACCTCGGCGTGAGGCTTGGCGCCCAGCTCGTAGCTGTAAACCTTCGGTTCCATATCTTTTGGCTCGATCAGAATGCGATTGCCCGTGACCAGTGCAACGGTTTGCTCGCTGCCCGAAGGCTTGATCACGCCAAAGCCCAGATCACCCGCAGGCAGGTTCAACAGGTCGCGGCCCCAGCACTGATGCACGGTGTCGCCGCCCAGACGGCCCATGATGGTCGGCACGATGTCGATCTGTGTGCCGACGATGCTGCTGCGCTTGCCGAACTTGTCTTGCAGCCCTGGCGCAATCATCAGCATGGGCACGTTGAAGCGGCCCAGGTCCATCTCGGTGATCTGCTGGTTGTTGCCGAAACCATGGTCACCCACGATCACGAACAGGGTGTCCTTGTAATAAGGCTCTTTCTTGGCTTTCTCGAAGAACTGACCCAGCGCCCAGTCGGAGTAGCGCATCGCCGTCAGGTGTTCATCCAGCGTGCCATGACCGGTCACGCGCTCTACCGGCAGGTTCGCAGGCAAGGCATAAGGCGTGTGGTTGGACAGGGTTTGCAGCAAGGCATAGAACGGACGGCCCTTGGCTTCGCGGGCTTTCAGCTCTTGAGCGCCACGGTCGAACATGTCCTGGTCGGACACGCCCCACGTCGGATCGGAGAACACCGGGTTAACGAAATCGTTACGGCCGATGAAGTTGGTCATGCCCTGGTTGCTGAAGAAACCGGACTGGTTGTCCCAGGCAAAGTCGCCGTTGTAAACGTACACGTCGTCGTACTTGCGCGCGCTGAGCAACTGCGGCAGGCCCGACAACTTGTGGCTGCCTTCCGGCGTTTGCATCAGGTACTCGAAGCCCGGCAGGTTCGGGAAGCAAGCCATGGTGGCGAACATGCCCTGGTGGGTGTGCGTGCCGTTGGAGAAGAAGTGATCGAACAGCAGCCCTTCTTCCGACAGTTTGTCGAAGTACGGCGTAATGTTGGACTCGTCACCCAACGCGCCAACCGAGTGGCCGGCGAAGCTTTCCATCAGGATGACCACGACGTTCTTGATCGGCAGCGTGTTGCTGGCCGGCGGCGTGAATTCGCGACGCACGGCAGCGCTGTCGGGGTCGACCAGTTTGTCGTTGGCCGTCATGAGCATGTCACGCACGGTCTGCTGCGCCTGCGGCTGTGGCAGCGTGGCTTTCCAGATGTTGTCGCGATCCTCGGACATCCGGCTCTTGGCCGCCGCGATCAGGGTCAGCGTACCGTTCAGGCCGAGCGTGTTGGCGAAGTTCGATTCGGTGGTATAGGCATCGCCCCAACGCAGCGGCGGACCCTGGCGCAACGTGCCACGGGCGGCGATCACGGCAACGGCCAGACACAGGACGAAGACCGCGACGCGGGTGTACCACGGTGCCACGGCGCGATTACTGGAGCTGCCAATGTTGAAGCCGCCACGCGGCCGGGTCACTCGATCGATGCCTTTGAACACCAGACTCAACAGCCAGGTCAGCAACGCCCAGGCCAGCAGGTACCGGACCACCGGGTAGCCGTACCAGATCATGCTCAGGACGGTTTTCGGGTCTTCTTTCACGTACTGGAACACCAGACCGTTCAGGCGCTGGTGGAACTCACGGTAGAAGTCCATTTCCATCAGGCCGAAGAACGTCGTCAGGCTGGCGACCAGGGTCAGCCAGAAACGAAACACGCCGCGTGCTGCCATCATTCGCGCGCTGAACAGGGCAAGTATCAGCGGAATCAGGATGTATACCACCAGACGCAAGTCGAAACGCAGGCCATTGCCGAATGCTTCGATGAACGTCGAGGCCGGCGTCGCGCCGATGCCTTCACGGTTGTAGACCAGCAGCGCAACGCGCAGCAGGGTGTACAGGACCATCAACGCCAAGCCGCTCAACAGCGTGTAAGCCAGATGCGATTTGACGGTAGGTTGCGGCGCGCGCGCCGGGGCGTCCGTTTTGGCCATGTGTCGTAGGATCCGTTGGATTCAGGTTTAAGTTCGAAAAGCCTGTGCGACCGGTGACATCAAAAACGCCGGTGTGCGAGTCGCGGGGGGCAAATATTACGTGAACGCCCGACGTTTACCACCAATGCGCCACATTCTTCATGCGCGACGGGGTGAAAACCTGTGGGTAGACTCACGCAACATTGTGAAACGGCACGGATTTTCACGAGCAAGCAGTGAAAATTCCGTTGTTTTGCCGAGGTTCAAATATTTACTTACAAAACCGGTCGGTATCGCTAGCCAAAGGACAAGGCATATTGCCCTAGCGCATACTCAATCGCTTGAAACACCTTGGGGGCATCCGCCGCCAGTTCCGCATTGTGCTCAAGCGACGCCTGCACCGCTGATATCAGCCGTTTGATTCTGGGTTTAGGTTTCTGGATGTTGCAGGCTGACGCCAGATCGAGAATGCCCAACCGCGAAGCAAACAGACTTTTCGAGCCCGCCAACCGCAATGCCAAGCTGTCTTCTTCGATGTACGCGGTGGTATTTACAATGTCGTAAGCCGGCGCGAGTTGCGCGTCAGCCCCCAACGGGTCGCGGTATAGAATCCCGAAATTCTTCAGATGTGCATCACCGTTGCCGACCATGCAACTCAGCGCAACGATGTCGAAGAACTGTTCCCGCGAAGACGCCACATGCTGTGGCGCGCAGAACAGCCCGATGGCTCGGGAAATGTTTTCGTAGCTGGAATCGTATTTTTGCTCTGTACTCAGGCCCATCAGCACCGCCATGTCTTCGAAACCGACAGGACGTTGATCCGGCTCCCGATCAAAACGCCGCATGACGAACAACTGACGGTTGTCGGACAAATAAAACTCCGGCACGGGCATGCCCGCTCTGCGGGCGGCATCCATGCACACGTATTCGTTGATAGCGAGCCCGGGAAAGTCTGCCCTGCCGGACTTCACGATGAGCTCAGGCATCAACAAGGTCGCCTTGGGATCTGCAGTGCCATCGCCTTCCGGCACAAGCACCTTGGGCTGAACGCCAGAAATCCCTGTGCGCAGGATGTAGCGGTCGACCAGTTCGGCGAACAGATCATGAGCGCCGTCCCAACTCAGAATCTGCTTCAGACTCCTGCCCGGAGCATCACGGCGGCCGCCCAGCAGTTGCTCAATGGCTGGTGCCTGAACAGCCACGCGCCCTATGGGCGAACCGCTCCCTGTCAGTGCTATCAGCAACATGGGATTGATGGGGGTGGTTTTGGCCAGACGATTACGCAGTTGCTCCAGAACGTAGCCCTCAGGCAGATTCATCTGAAACACGGGATGCAGGCTTCGCGAGGTATAGGCTGTGTCGCGTACGGCCATGGTCAGGCTGATCTGCGACGCCGGAACCGCGTCGAGCCCGTAACGGAACAGATAGTCGCCGGATTCAGCCAGGGACAGCTCACCACTCTGACCTTGTGGCGTGAGGATTCGGACCCGATCAAGGGGATTCATCGGAAAACCTCACGCAACTCTTCGAACGAAGGCCTTCGGGCCGGCACAACCTTGAGTTCGGCATCCAGGGCAGCAAGTGCCTTGGCATAGAAATTCATGGACACCGTCGGACTGCCCTTCTCGACCTCGGCCAGCTTCTGTCGGGTCATGCCGGATTGCGCGGCCAACTCAACCAGCGTCAGCCCTCGGGTCTTTCGCATCTGCGCAATTTGGGTACCCAAGCGTTCAATCAACAAGATCGCGTCCACGTGTCATGCCTGCATAACATTCAAAGAAGATTGGAATGTATATGTAACACGAAAACCACACAATCATTTGTCACGTATAAATAACAAATGCCATGTAATGTTATCTATACGTGACTCAGCCCTGATTCAGTCGTTGCTCGGCTTGTTCAAGGCTTGCAGTACGTACTGCGGCAGCGCGAAGGCGCCGATGTGAATTTCAGGGTTGTAATAGCGCGTGACAATGCCGCTGCCTGCAAAACGCTGACGCAATGTCTCCACCGGGAGTTTGCGGTACTGCGTGTTGGTGGAGCCCCAGGCGAAGGTCATCGCGCCACCGATGTAAGTCGGTACGGCAGCCTGATAGAAGTGCCAGTCGGCAAACAGGCCGTTCATGCGGCCAGCGGTAGTCTGCACTTCGCTCATCTGCATGAAGGGCGTGCCGTTCTGAGTGACCAGAATGCCGCCCTCGTTCAGGCAACGATGGCAAGCCTGATAGAAGTTTTCCGAGAACAGCACTTCGCCCGGACCGATCGGGTCGGTGGAGTCGGAGATGATGACGTCGAATTTTTCCTGGGTGTTGGCAACGAAACGCATGCCGTCGTCGATCACCAGGTTCAGACGTGGATCCTCGAACGCGCCTCTGGAGTGGTTCGGCAGGAACTCCTTGCACATTTCAACTACGGTGCCGTCAATCTCGACCATGGTGATGTGCTCGACGGTGGCGTGCTTGGCCACTTCACGCAGCATGCCACCGTCGCCGCCGCCGATGATCAGCACACGTTTGGCGAGGCCGTGCGCAAGGATCGGCACATGGGTCAGCATCTCGTGGTAAATGAACTCGTCGGCTTCAGTGGTCTGGATCACACCGTCCAGCGCCATCACCCGGCCCATGCGCGGGTTCTGGAAGATCACCAGGTGCTGATGCTCGGTACGCACTTCGTGAAGCATTTTTTCCATACGAAAGCGTTGGCCGTAGCCTTCATACAACGTTTCCTGATAGTCGCTCATGGATGGAGTCCCCGATAAATACTGGTGGCAGGACGGCGGGCCGCCCACAAGAAGGCGCGCATTCTACGTCGCCCGGCATGACAGGTCTAATCTTGCGCCAGCACCATGAAAAACGCCTGATTGCAGGCATGCAATCAGGCGTCGGTGTTCTGGAGCCTTGGTCGACAGTCTAGATGCGGACGTTGCCCCGCGGACCCGCGATAGCCCAGATGATCAGGCCGAGGACCGGAAGCAGCACGATCAGCAGCACCCAGAGGATCTTCATCCCGGTTTCCGCACCGCTCTTCAAGACATTAATGATGGCCCAGATATCGAGGGCCAGAATGATCAGTCCAACCAGACCATTAAAGGTGGAACCCATGGTGTTGCTCCTTATTGAAGGCTTGCCCTGTTAGGAGTGGCGGCGCTCGATGAGGGTTCCGTGGGTCGGCAGGTATTTCAGCAGCAGTGGAGTGTTTCAGCTTCACGCCTTGAGGGCTTCCAGTGCGGGCTCGATCAGAATCCCCAGTTCCACGCCCAGCGCCATGACCCGCGCCTGATCGCAGCCATACACCAGCACGGTCTGCAGTTCATCATCCAGAGGCTCGCTGAAATTCATCAGCACATACCCGCCCATGTCCTTGTTCATGCTGCCCAGTTGAATCTGGATTCTGTTCAACGCCGTCAGCGGCTCAGCCTTCGCCAGTTGTTTTGGCTTGATGTTGAACGACACATTCGGGCCGAAGGACGCCGTGATTTCTGCGAACAGGTCCATAAACGTGTCCGCCTGGAACATCACGGTTTCCGGCAAGCTGCCCACGACCACCCACTCGCCCAGCGGTATGGGAAAGGTGTCGTCGTAATTGACGTCGGGATTGGCGATCAGAAACGCATCCGGGTCGGCGTAAGCCTGGGCGGCTTCGTCGGCAATCTTCACGATTTCCTCGTCGCTCATGCAGCCGGAGCTGATCTTGCTGATGAATTCGATGAGTGCGGCTTTCATGGCGATGTAATCCGGAGGCAAAAAAACAGGCGCGAAGGATAGCCGGAAATCCCTCGCGCCTCTATTGCTTCGCTTGATCGGGTGCTTCGCCTGATCGGGCGTCAAACGCCCAGACGTGTCAACTGTTCCGCTGTGTCGGTAGCGCCCATGGTTTGAGCGGCCATCAGCGGCGTGACACCCTTGGCATCCTGGATATGCGGGTTCGCGCCCTTGCCGATCAGGTAATCGACGATGGCCGTCCGGTTGAACATCGCTGCCATCATCAGCGCGGTACGCCCGTCGGCCGAAGCGCCCTCCACCTCCGCTCCGCCCTCTACCAGGAGACGCACCACCTCCAGATCGCCTTTGAAGGCGGCGCCGGCAATCGGGCTCTGGCCGTTATCGTTACGAATTTCAGGATCGGCGCCATGCTTGAGCAACACGCGGACGGCATCCTGATGACCGTGATAGCTGGCCAGCATCAACAAGGTGTCGCCTTTATGATTGCGCAAGTTGGGTGTCAGCCCGTTCTCAAGCAGCCGGTCCAGCATCGTGGCATCACCGGCACGCGCGCGGTCGAACACCTGCTCGGCGAACTCCAGCGCCTCTTCATCCGACATGCGGGTGGCAGACCCTGGGTTATTCGGGGCATCGGACATTCCATTCACTCCTGTAGCGCCACTGCGTGGCTCGCATGATCAATCGTTCGGTCGCGGCTTTCTGTATCAGAAAATCTCAGAGGCACGCGGATGGGGTCAAGTTCCCACTGATGCGGCTCACGTTGCCATTTCAATGCCTGCACGGCCAAACAACCTTTTCGATCATGCCCATAGAAAATGCCGTCTATCGACCGTCGGAAAAAATCTCTGACACAGCACGAAATAATTGCCGGGTATCGCTGTCTGAGATTTCAACAGCGCCTCATTCAGCCCCTTCCCTCAGATTCTTCCTCCCGCAAAATGCAGGATGCCCGATGGCCATTCATGCAAAATGCACGAAAACAAAAACCCAATAATTTTTTAACTTATTGATTTATAACGAATTTATTTAAGTACAAATACTGGCACAGTCACTGCACTAGTCCTACCAAGCTTGTTATCACTGAGCAATGGAGCCGCTAGACATGACTTTTATCCAAGAAAAATTCGCGTCCGTATTTTCCGATTTCGAAGTCAACACCCAGCCGCGCCCTGATGGCGGTGTGCTGCTTTCTCTGCGCAACAGTGAAGGTAAACAGATTCGTCGCTCGGTTTCGTACGCTCAACTGCACACGCCGGTACAGCTCGAATGGGTCATCAGTGCCATTCGCCGTGACTTGGCGGCTCAGGCCAGCGAACTGCCGGCGATCTCGATGCTGCAAAGTCAGCACCGCTTCGACCTGCCGACGTACCACACCCGCTAAGCAAGGCTTGGTCATCACCGGCCAAGTCAACCGATTGCACCGCTGCATCCTTTGAAGCATCCCTTGATACCGCGATCGCCTACGGCAATCGCGGTTTTTTTTGGTGCGGGCATACCCACGGAGCGACGGTTGTCGTCCCTACTGGATGATGCCGCGGCACAGGGCTTCACCGACTGCCTGAGCCCGATTGGTAACGCCCAGTTTGGCGTAAATGCTTTTGAAGTGATGCTTGACGGTGGCCTCCGAGACTTCCTTGATAAGACCAATCTCCCAGGCGGTCTTGCCTTCTCGCGCCCATTTGAGAATTTCCAGCTCCTTGGGCGTCAGCGCCCGGGTCTGCAGTTGCCGACCTTTGCCCGCTACATGCAGCATGGGGACCAGACTGGTCAGCAGATAACGGTCGTTATGCGTCAGGGGCCGGCTCATGGCGTTGAGCGAGCAGATGGTCACTACGCCCTGATTGGCGCGGTTCTGGCTGCTGTAGCCGTAGGAAAAAGCCGGCAATAGCTGGCAATCTTCTACGGCGGCCATGTAAGCGGGCGACGGTGGGTACGTCTGGAATGCCTCCTCCCAATCCAGAAATCCCATGGTGCGGCGGAAACAACGGATGACAGGGTCCTCGATCATGAGTCGTCCCTGGCAGTAGAGATCCTTCCAGTAATTGTCGACGTTGGATGTGATACAGCTGAGCAGGGAACCGTTGCGGTACTGATAAAGCATCGCTCGCTCACAGCCACACTCCTCCCGTAGCCAGTCAAGCGCGTTGGCAATCGCGGCGTCACCATCCTGCTCGGTAATGCTGCTGACCATCTGCTGTATCAACGGACTCAGTGTCCCTGTTTGCACGTTTTTCATCTTCCCCTCCGTTTAAAAAACGTCATGTGTCGTCCCTGAAGCTCTTTAGAGTTTTAAGTGATTGCAGCCGCAGCGACCCCGATTCCGGCTGGAACCCGCGAACAGAGGCGCGCCAAAACGGCTGTCAGGTTCCGACAGGTGAAGGGTTACACAGTCCGGGAGGGTTAAACATAAAGGCGAAAACAAACAGGCATGCCTGACTCGTAAACAGGCCGCTTCCCACAAAACAACCAAACCGTGCTTACATTTCTGACGTTTTACAAACAAAAACGGCCGATATCAGGGATATCGGCCGTGGGCTCGTCACAGGACCGGCTTAATACGTCGCGGGATCAATCTCCGCAAAACTGGCGACGTTCCGGTGTCCGGCCAGCGCACCGCCGTTGCGCACCAGGCCGCAGGTCGCCATGGTCGCCTGCTGCGCCGCATCCAGTTCTTCGACGATGTCGGAGAGAAACAGGATGTCCTGCGCCGGATGGCCAATGGCCGAGGCTATCGTGCGATAGGACTGCACCTCGCGCTTAGGACCGGAGGTCGTATCGAAGTAACCGCTGAACACGCCGGACAGATCCCCCGCCTCGGAGCGTCCGAAGATCAGCTTCTGCGCCTGGATCGAGCCCGACGAATACACATACAGCTCATAGCCTTGCCGATGCCAGCGCTGCAGCGCCTCAACGGCATCCGGGTACACATGGCCCTTGAGCTGTCCGGCCAGATACCCCTGTTGCCAGACCATGCCCTGCAATGCCTTGAGTGGCGTGGCCTTGCGATCCTCGGCAATCCAGCCCAGCAGAATCTCGATCACGCGTTCGATATCGGCCTGAGGCTCGGCACTGTCATGACGCACGGCCTGAAGTTGCGCGGCCACATCAGCCTCGGTCGCGTGCTGGCGCACGTAATCCGGCAGGTGGGCGGCCGCGTAAGGAAACAGCACGTCGAAGACGAAACTCACCGCGCTGGTGGTGCCTTCGATGTCGGTCAGAATTGCTTTGATTGCCATGGTCTCTCAGTCTTCCAGACGCGGAAACTGGCTGGCGATGGACTCACCGGTGAAGTTCGCCACCCAGCCTTCCGGATTATTGAACAGGCGAATGGCGACGAAATGCGGGTTCTCGCCCATGTCGAACCAGTGCCGTGTGCCCGCCGGGACGGAAATCAGATCGTTTTTCTCGCACAACACGGCGTAGACGAAATCGCCGATGTGCAGGGTGAACAGACCACGGCCGGCGACGAAGAAGCGCACCTCGTCCTCGGCATGTTGATGTTCATCGAGGAACTTGGCCCGCAGTTCGGCCTTCTGTGGATGGTCGCTATTGAGGCTGATCACGTCGACGGTGACATAGCCTCGTTCGGTCATCAGTTGGTCGATCTGCACGCGATAGGCATTGATCACCTCCTCCTGACTGGCGCCCGGGGCAATCGGGGTTGCCGCCTGCCAGCGATCGAATGCGACACCGTGCTCGGCCAGGGTCGAGGCGATGTCCTCAAGATGGGTCAGGACTTTGTTCGGCAATTCAGGAGATGACACGTGATAGACGGACAGACTGCTCATTAGGGTGTTCCTCGGTTCGGTCAACGCGCGCCGGCTCTGGGGCCGGTCGGGCGCGGGATCATTCAGGCAATCGACAACACAGTACGGATACGGCTCAGTGAATCTGTGATCAGCGATTCATGACCGCCATGGTTTTGAGTTCGCACTCGAAGAGGAACTCAAACGCCTCGATCTGACGCAAAGCATCGCTCATCTTCGCCCCCCAGGTGTACAACCCGTGGCCGCGAATCAGATAACCGGCGCAATCGGGATGCTGGTCGAGCCACGGCTGAACCTTCTGAGCCAGTCGGGCGATGTCCTGATCGTTGTCGAAGATCGGCACGACCACGCACGACTCATGCGTGACCACCCCGCTGAACGCCTTCTGCAACTCATAGTCTTCGAACACCAGACGGTCGCCCTTCGTCAGCCGCGACAGCACCGTCGCATTCACCGAATGGGTGTGCAACACCGCGCCCACTTCGGGTTTGCAGCGGTAAAGCTGGGTGTGCAGCAAGGTTTCCGCGGAGGGTTTCTTGCCCGGTTCCAGGCTGTTACCGGCCAGGTCGGTCGCCAGGACATCGTCGACGCCGAGCTGCCCCTTGTGCTTGCCGGAGACGGTCAACAGCGCCTCGCTGGCCGACAACCTTGCCGAATAGTTGCTGCTGGTGGCAGGCGACCAGCCCCGGCCATACAGGAAGCGCCCGGCTTCGATGATTTCTTGAGCCAATGATTCGCGACTCATACGCGCTCCTCTTTCATACATGTGGCAGCCAGAATCGCGGCAATCAAGGCCGCCAGGCTGGCGATGGCGAAGGTCCAGCCAGCGCCTAGCGCATTCCAGCTGTAACCCGAATACAACGCACCCAAGGCGCCGCCGGTGCCGGACAATGCGGCGTACAGCGCTTGTCCCTGGCCTTGCTGGCGTGGGCCGAAACTACGTTGCAGGAACTGTATGGCAGCGGCGTGATAGCTGCCGAACGTGGCCGCATGCAACAGTTGCGCGACGATCAGGACCGGCAAATGATCAGCGAAGTTGCCTAACAAAAGCCAGCGCAGAGCAGCCAGCGAAAAGCTTGTGATCAAGACATGACGCGCGCTGAAGCGCTGAAGAATACGGCTCATTGCCATGAACATCAGGACTTCAGCGACAACCCCCACGGCCCAGAGCATGCCGATGATTCCGCGACTGTAGCCCAGGCGCTCCAGGTGCAGCGTGAGGAAGGTGTAATACGGGCCGTGACTCAACTGCATCAGTGCGACGCTGACATAAAAAACCAGCACGCCCGGGGTGAACAGTTGCTTTAAAAAGCTTTCACCCGCCGGACGCTGGCTCGATGCGGGCGGTTGAGCATTGGGCACCCACCAGCTGCTGGCAACGATTCCGGCCATGATGACCAGCAAGGCTTGGGGATACAGGTCCAGGCTGAACCACTCGAACAGTCGCCCCAGTCCGACCACCGTCAGGATGAAACCAACGGACCCCCACAGGCGGATCTGGCTGTAACGCGCGGTCTGGCCCTGGAGGTGCGCCAGTGTGATGACTTCGAATTGCGGCAACACCGCATGCCAGAAAAAGGCGTGCAGGCCCATGACCATGGCCAGCCAGGCGTAGGATTTGTCGAACAGGATCAGCGAAAAACAGACCAGTGTGCAGACCGCTCCGAAGCGCACGATCGCCAGTCGACGGCCCGTATAGTCCCCCAACCAGCCCCAGAGATTCGGCGCCACGCAACGCATCAGCATGGGAATCGCGACCAGCTCACCGATGCGCGCGCTGGAAAAGCCCAGATGATCGAAATACAGCGCCAGAAACGGCGCCGTGGAACCGAGCAAAGCGAAATAGAAGAGGTAAAAGCTGGACAGTCGCCAGTAAGGAAGCGCCGCCACGTTCAAATACCCGTGGCAGCGACACCGTATGGCGGCATTACAGCTGACCCAGAACCGGCGTATTCACGCGCACATCCATGTTCTGTCCGCGATGACGGAGCAGATGGTCGAGCAGCACGATGGCCATCATCGCTTCGGCGATGGGGGTGGCACGAATACCGACGCACGGGTCGTGACGGCCCTTGGTGATCACGTCGACCGGGTTGCCGTCGACATCAATCGAACGGCCCGGCGTGGTGATGCTCGAGGTTGGCTTCAAGGCCAGATGCGCAACGATTGGCTGCCCGGAAGAGATACCGCCCAGAATGCCGCCGGCGTTGTTGGACAGAAAGCCTTCCGGCGTCAGTTCATCGCGGTGTTCGGTGCCACGCTGGGCAACGCTGTCGAAGCCGGCGCCGATTTCGATGCCTTTGACGGCGTTGATGCTCATCAACGCGTGAGCCAGTTCAGCGTCCAGACGGTCAAAGATCGGCTCGCCCAGACCAGGCATTACGCCCTCGGCGACCACCGTGATTTTTGCCCCGACCGAATCCTGATCGCGACGTAACTGGTCCATGTAGGCTTCCAGCTCGGGCACTTTGTCCGGGTCCGGGCTGAAGAAGGCATTCTGCTCGACCGATTCCCACGTTTTGAACGGGATGTCGATAGGGCCCAACTGACTCATGTAGCCACGCACGGTGATGCCCTGTGTCGCCAGGTATTTCTTGGCAATGGCGCCTGCGGCCACCCGCATGGCGGTTTCACGGGCAGAGCTGCGACCGCCGCCACGGTAATCGCGGATGCCGTACTTGTGGTGATAGGTGTAATCGGCGTGCGCCGGGCGGAACAGGTCCTTGATTGCCGAATAGTCCTTGGACTTCTGGTCGGTGTTGCGAATCAGCAGGCCAATGGAAGCCCCGGTGGTCTTGCCTTCGAACACGCCGGAGAGAATTTCGACCTCATCCGCTTCCTGGCGCTGAGTCGTATGTCGGCTGGTGCCGGGCTTGCGGCGATCAAGGTCACGCTGCAAGTCTTCCAGCGACAATTCGACACCTGGCGGGCAGCCGTCGACGATAGCAACCAGCGCCGGACCATGGCTTTCGCCGGCGGTGGTGACAGAGAACAGCTTGCCGTAGGTATTGCCGGACATGCGGGAGGCTCCGAAAGATCGATCAAAAACTCAAGCGCGGCAGTATACGCAGGCTGAACGCGTGAATCACCCTCGAACCTTATTCGTCTGGCCGCATCCAATTGACACTTTATTGACGATGATCCTGCGATGCTACCTGCCATGTCCCTTATCCGCGGCTTGCTGCCGCTGCGAGTAATCGCCTTGACCCTCACCCTGATCACCTCCATGGCGCACGCCGGGACACCCGTGGTGCTGCAACGTCCGATCTCTCTGGACACGGGCACCGGCGAGCTGTTCGGCACATTGCTGCTGCCTAAATCCACCACACCGGTGCCCGTGGTACTGATCATCGCCGGGTCCGGCCCGACCGACCGTGACGGCAACAACCCCGACGGCGGTCGAAACGACAGCATGAAGCGCTTGGCGCTGATTCTGGCCAGGCACAACATTGCCAGCGTGCGCTACGACAAGCGCGGCGTGGCGGCCAGCCGACCGGCCACGCCGGACGAACGTAACCTGAGCATCGAAAAATACGTGGAAGATGCCGTGGCCTGGGCCGAGAAGCTCAAGACCGACCCGCGCCTCGGCCATCTGATCCTGATGGGGCACAGCGAGGGCGCGCTGGTGGCCACGCTGGCCGCCCAACGGGCAGGTGCGGCGGCGCTGATCTCGGTGGCAGGCACCGGCCGGCCGGTCGATCAGGTGGTTCGCGAACAGTTGCAACACCGCCTGCCCCCGCCGCTGCTGGCGCGCAGCGAGGAGTTGATCGAGGAAATCAAGGCGGGCAAGACCGATGACAACGTCCCGGAGCCGTTACAGGTGGTCTTCCGTCCGAGCGTGCAGCCGTACCTGATTTCCCTGTTTCGACAAAACCCAGCGGCAGCGTTCGGCCAACTGAAGATCCCGACGCTGATCATTCAAGGCCGCAACGACATGCAAGTCGGCGTTGGCGATGCAGAGCTGCTGCACAAGGCCAAACCGGACTCGCAACTGGCGATCATCGATGGCATGAACCATGTCCTGCGCATCGTGCCGATGGACATGAAGCGCCAGCTTGCCTCCTATAAGGATCCGCAATTGCCGCTGGCCAGCGAACTGTCCGATCGCATCATCACATTCATCGGCTCGATTCCCTCTGCCTGAGGCACATCCGACGCGTCACTGGGGGAAGTCAGTTTGCTGACTCCCACAGGTTTTGTGTTCAGCCGACAGTGGATGCGGCGCCAGCTTCGCCAGGCCAGACAGCTACGGCGCGTATTAACGTCTTCATGCACGGTTCTCCCTTCAGCTTCGTTGAAAACAGCCGATAGGGGGATGCAGGCATTGTGTTGCCGAGCAATGTCGAAAACAGGATCGCCGTCATGACACAAGCACCTATTGAGGCCGAAGCGGCCGCCCAGACAGACGCCAAAGAAGGTGAAGTCGCTGCCCCGGTATTGTGGGAAGAGGTGCAGGCAGAGCATTTTTCGCTGCTGCGTCTGGCCCCGTTGCCCACCGATCGCGCCACGGGCGCCCGCCCTCTGCGTTTTGTCGAGTTCGGACGCGCCGAGCGCAACAGCAAGGAGTTCAGCCTGCTGCGCATGAGCTATCACCTGCCGGGGCAAAAAACCCGCAAGGAGCAGAATCATCTGGACGTCTGGGTCGATCACGCCAATCGCGCGGTGCGCGTGGGGCCTGAATCGGGTCTGCAGATCGAGCCTTGGAACCGTGGCCTGGGCCGGTTCATGGTGGCCCAGGGCATTCACTGGGCACAGAAACGCTGGTCCGAATACAAAATCGCTGGCACAGCGCTGGCCAATAAGGATGCGCTCAACGAGGACACGCGCCTGCGTCGCGATCACTTCCTTAAAACCCAGGGCTTCGAGGTGGTATATGCCGACCCGCAGCACCTCAAAGGCAGCGTCAAGGATGTCAAAGTCGCCAACCTGAACAACACCTGGAACACTGACAAGGTGCAGATCGTCGACATGCTCGATGCCGCGCACATGCTGCAGCAGGCCGAGCAGAAGATTCAGGAACAGGAAGTCACGATCAAGAAGGCCGAGGACAAGGTCAGCAAATACCGCCGCGACGACAGCGGACTGCGCTTTACCATCGCGTGCCTGGTGACCTTTGCGGTCTTTCAGGCCGGATTATTGATCTGGATTGCGACGCACAGATAAACCATCCGCAACAAAACCTGTGGAGCCGGCTTGCTGGCGAATGCGGTGGGTCAGAAACATCAACAGTGACTGACATACCGCTTCGCTGCCCTCGTAACCTCGGACGGCTCCTACAGAGTTCCGGGTTGAGCCACGAATCTGTGTCCAGACCGCAGACCTGTGGGCCGGCTTGCTGGCGAATGCGGTGGGTCAGCGACATCAACAGTGACTGACATACCGCATTCGCGGCCCTCGTAACCTCGGACGGCTCCTACAGGGACGGCGCCGTTCCGGAGCCATGAGGACGACGCGGATACTGTAGGAGCCGGCT
>NZ_FOEO01000002.1 GCF_900110765.1 Pseudomonas sp. NFACC02 | reverse complement strand
AACGAGTCGCCGTGCAGCACGACCTTGCCACCGCGCGAACGCACGCCTTCGACCTTGATCTCCGGGGTGGTCTTGGGCATCACGATGGTCGCTGACACACCCAGCGTCTTCGCCGCCAGTGCCAGGCCTTGTGCATGATTGCCCGCCGAGGCGGTCACCACGCCCCGCGCCCGTTCTTCCGCGCTCAGCTGCGCCAGCTTGTTGTAGGCGCCGCGAATCTTGAAGGAGAACACCGGCTGCAGGTCTTCGCGCTTGAGCAGCACCTGGTTGCCCAGCCGCTCGGACAGCTGACGAGCGCCTTGCAGCGGGGTTTCCACGGCCACGTCGTAGACACGGGAGGTGAGGATTTTCTTGACGTATTGATTGAGCAGGTCGCCATGCGCCTGCGTTCTGTCGAACATCGAGTTCATCGTGTCGGCCTCGTCGAAACGGAAGCGATGATCAGGCGTGGCGAAAAAACGGCGAGGGAAGGGCGGATGGTGATCATGTCTGACTCCTGGTTCGAGATTCGAAGCCCGGGAGACAGGGAGAAAAAACCCGCCTCCAGGGCGGGTTCGGTGCAAACGTCGGCTAACCCGCCATGACTGGAATGGCGGTAATAATGATCTGGCCGAAGAAGTGCTGGGTAAGGTTCATGGCCTGAAGACTATGGCGAACGCGGCGCATCCGTCAAGGGCAGGCTCGTATAGACGCGCGGCTTGTCCCGCGGTCTGCCGGGAACCGACAGTAAGATGATCAAGTGTCTTCTGGCGATACACCGCATTTCCCGGTTTTACGACTGCTGCGCAGCCGATCGCGGGACAAGCCACGCTCCTACAGATGCGTGACCCATGGGCGTAGGGATTTCCTGACCACTTGCGTGATTTTTTGTTATGAGCTAAACATTCCATTGGCTGGCTACGGATCCCGTTCTAGAGCCTTGGCAGGGGTGCATCAGGGCCGTTTCCTCAAAATGAGCGCGTCAACTGTTCAAGAAGCCTTCATTTATCCTTCATGACGGCACTTTAGGGTGAAGGTCGTGGTCAGTGAAACCAGTCGTTGAGACGACAGAAAAGACTATCGAGACGAACGAGAACAGCCACGAGGGCATGAGTGATGGACGATTACCAAGAAGAACTGCTGGAATATCAGGCTTACGAACTTGACCCGCTTGAGCCTGCTGACGACGCTACCGAGCTTTAAGCATTGCTCAGGCTGAATGACGTTGGCTGCGGCGGAACGCGCCTGGCGTCTGACCGTTCCAGCGTTTGAAGGCGCGTTGAAAGGCTTCGGCCGACGCAAAACCCAGCAAGTAGGCGATCTCGCCAAAAGCCAGTTCCGTGTCACGGATATAGGTCATCGCAAGGTCACGCCGCGTGTCATTGAGAATCGTGCGAAAGCGTGTGCCTTCCTCCGCCAGTTTGCGGCGCAGGGTCCAGGTGGGCAGCTTCAGCCGTGCAGCCACTTCCTCCAGATCCGGCTCTCTTCCTCCGTTCAATAACGGTCCCAGCAACTGAGTGATACGCTCACGCAGGCTGCGGGTGCGCGTGAGTTGCTCCAGCTCCCGCTCACACAGCTGAAGCAGATGCCGCCATGTGCCGGGCACATGATCCGGGTTGCGCAGCCCGAGCACGCGTTGGCTCAGGCGCACCTGATTGACGCCCGCCGCGAAACTGACGGGATCTTCGCTCAAGCTGCCGTATTGACTGGCATAGGCAGGGGCGTCGAATTCGATCTCGACCTTCTCCGCGATGATGTCTGTGCGCGCCAGTGTGGATAGCTGATGCAGCCACCCTGCGAGAATCGAATCCACCACGAAGCGGTTGTAATCGTTGTAAGGGCTGATGGAGTAGAAGCGCAGCCAGGCGCCTTCGCTGTCCTCGTGAAAGCTCGACTGCCCGCGGTAGTTGGAGCCGTACAGCGGCTCAAAGCGGATCAATGTCCGTGCCGCCTCTCTTACGGTCGGCGCCTGGGCCGCCGTCACCCCGGCAAGGCCTGACTGACTCAACCGGCTCAACCGGCCCATGCGCAGACCCAGGGCCGGCGTGCCGGTCAGTTGAATCGCCGCATGGCCCAGGCGCATGTACCGGGGAATCGATAACCGTGCACCGGCTTCCGCCAGCCGGGCGGGGTCGAGCCCGTATTGGTCGAGCAGCGACTGCGGGTCCTGACCCAGATCGCGGACAGCGTCGGCCAGGTTGTGGACGAAGCCGACCGACAGATCACCGAGGCGGACCCTGGGCGCGGTCATCTGTCACAACCACAGATTGATCAAACGCGCCCCGTGACCGGGTTTGGCACCCTTGGGCGCGGCGCTGACGGATTGCTCGGCGATGCTCTTCCCGCCCCGGCTGGCAAAGCTATGGCCGGCACTGCCTTGGTCCCAGAACTGGCCGCGCATGAACACGCTGATGCCGGCTTTGGCGCCGGTCAGCGGGGCAAGCGTCAGGCGTTGCCAGGCGTCGCCTTCGTTCAGGGGCTGTGCGCCGAGCTGCAGATGCGCTGCGAGCGCCTCGTGCTTATCGTCTCGCCACGGCTGCGACCAACTGCCGGTGCCTGCGACGAAGGCCGGGACGGCGATCAATTCGGCCCCGCTTTCGTTAAGGCGGGTGTAGTTATCCGGGTACCAGCTGTCGCTGCCGATCAGTGTGGCAAGACGGCCGGCTGGCGTTTCGACGACGTTCAGCGGCGCCTTTTTACCGGCGCGGATATAGCCCCGCTGATACCAGTTGGGAAACAGTTGCCGTTGCGGCTGACCCATCGGCAAGCCGTCACGTCCGAACACCAGGCTGCTGTTGTAAAGCGCGCCTGTGCCGACCAATAACTGCCCGTCTCGTACCTTCGGGTTGGGCAACACGATGGAGCCGGCCACCAGCGTCACGCCGAACTCCTTCGCCAGTCCCCCAAAAACCGTCTGATAATCGCGCGCCATGCTGCGTGACTTCATGCGCAAGTGCACGTCATCCAGCCAGCGTTCACCACGGGTATGAAACAGCGCATCGAGGAACAGCAACGGGTTGCTGAACGACAGCCAGTTCATGGCCTCTTCAATGGTCGTGGCCTCATAGAACTGCGATTTCTCGTCCACGGCCAGGAGCCAGGTTCCGATGTGTTCGGGCAGTACGACGATGGTTTTGTCGTTGAGCAAACCTTGGTCCCGCGCCTGCTCCAGATAAGCCGCAAGCTTGCGGTGCAGGCGCTTGACGCTTGAGTAATCCGAAGGGAACAGCTCAGGCTGAATGCCCAACAGGTTGCCACGTCCGCCGGGCTGACCATCGTTGATCACCAGTTGAATGCGCAGGTCCGTGAGGTAGTGGCCGACATGTCGCTTGCTCGTCCACAGCGCATAACTGACGAGAAGAATCGCCAATACCACTGTGATGAACGTGCCAAGAACTTTGCGCATGGGGGACGGATGATTGCCCTGATCAGATAGCGGGTGCGGAATCGAGAGGCGGGCAGGATACGACAAAACAAGGGGTGAACGATAATTCGGCAGTGGGAGCGGGGGAGTGGAAGCAGGGACGCGATGTTCGAGCCGCGGAATGAGCAGCAGTCCTCAAAACGACAAAAAAATCGGATCCAAAATGAATTTATTGTTCCGTAAGCTATCTAGCATCACGCTCAGGGGCAGTTCGCACCCGCGAGCGACACGCGTTCAGCGCCGGCCAGACGGCGAAGCCAATCCGGACGGCGCTGCTTCATTCACCACGACAGGGATGCATAAAACCTCATGCCAACGACCCCAACGACCCCAACGACCCCAACGACCCCAACGACCTCAACAGCCTCAGCAACTGCGCCGACCACCGGCGAGCTGGTCGCCCGTTTTCAGTACGGCAAGGGCTTTCTGATTTTTCTTCTGGTGTTCGGCGTGATCCTGCTCGGCATGGCCGGGTTCGTGCTGTACCTGAGCACCGTGCTCCCCGCGAACTCTTCGGGATCAGTCACGCTCACGACCCAGCGCGGCAACACGCTCGACTTTTCCAACCCCATCGTCCTGATCTACTGCACCAGCGCTTTTCTGGCCATCCTCGGCCTGGGCGCATTCGGTGTCTATGCGTGGCAAAAGAAACTGCGTCAGACAAGCTACGAGCTGTATGAGCGCGGCATCGCCCACATCACTCACGGCAAGAAAACCTATCTGGCATTCACCGAGATCGACGACGTGTATCTGTTCGGTTCGGGCCAGGCGGGATTCACGGGGCTGATCACCAATCTGGCGTTTCGTCGCAACGCAAGCGAACCCTTCCATCGCGTGATCGAAGCGCTCAAAGGCTTCCAGCGTTTTCAGCAGATGTTCCGCGAACTTTATCTCAATGCCCGGCAGCCAGCGGTGCTGCAAACGCTCCAGGCCGGCGGCAGTGTGACGTTCAATTACATCGACTCCGCGCAGGTTTGGGGCAAGCGCATGAGCGGTGATTTCCTGAACGTGAAGACATTGCCGATCCGGGTCTCCCGCGACGTCCTGTACATCCAGGACAGCCAGGTACCAGTCGCTACGCTGCGCACCGTTGACCTGAGCGCCTGGAGCGAAAAGGTTGTGATCAAGGACGAGGCCGGAAAGGTCGTGCTGTCGACAGTGGCCACCGGCATCCTGAGCCATGACCTGTTTCTCAACACCTTGAGCCTGTTGATGGAGGATACGGCTTTGGACCTCGCGCAGACTGCGCCGGTGTCGGTCTGAGTCCTGTATTGAGTTGAACGACGGAACCGTTGATCCATGACTGAACACATCATCTACAGCGTTGAAGGCGAGAGCGATGAGCTCGAGTCCGTCGCGCCCGATTGCTGGATCTACTCGCGATGCTGGGCGGCTTTTTACTCGCTGTTTTGCTGCACGACCAAGTGCAACGGTATGTCATAGGGCGCTGACAGCGATCGGTTCAGTCGTTCGCAGGTCGCCTTGCATCGGCCAACTTTCCCCGCGGGGCGCTGCTTCACTCATCATCCGCTCGTGTGCAGTAGCTGGCTGCCACGGGCTTATTCACTGCCTGGAGATTCACCGACATGAACGTCTCATTTCGCCCTCACTGGTTACTGGCCATCGCGCTTCCCCTCGTACTTGCCGCCTGCGGCAGCAGCGAGCCCGACCAGCGCGCCGCGTTCAAGCAATTTCTGCAGACTCGCATCGTCGACAAACCGGGGGTTCACGTACCGAAACTGACGCCCGATGAGTCGAAGTCGTTTGGTGAGTACGCGACTCACTACGCGGTGATCACTGATTTCAACAACGGCATGGACGCCAGCGTCAAACCCTTGGGCAGCCTTGTCCAGAAAAGCACCGTGCGTTCGTTGGGCGATGTGGTCTCGCGCCGTGACGACCTCAGGGCGGTGCAAAGCGGCCTGAACGACATGGCCGCGCAACTCAAGGCACAACAGGCCAAGGCCGACAGTGCCCATGTCCAGCTCAAACAGCCTGAAGATCTCAAAGCGGTCTACGACAGCGCCTATGACCGGACCGTGAGCGTCCCCGCGAATACGTTTCTGAGCGTGGTGCCTCAGATCAACGGCGCCCTGGACAGCAGTTTGAAGGTGGCCGATTACCTTGACGCCCATAAGGCGCAGATTGAAATCAATGGCCCGGTGGTCAAGGTCAAGGACGCCAAAGTGCAGGCGGAACTGAACGCGCTGTTGCAAGACCTGAATGCACAGGCCCAGACCGTTCAAAAAGCCCAGGCGCGGATGCAATCGATGATGCTGGGGCACTGATCACTGATCACTGATCACTGATCACTGATCACTGTAGAAGATTTACGCTGGCCCTGCCGCAGGGCCAGCGTGTCGTGGGTAATCACTCAGTCTGAAATGCGGAACACGACAAATCAATCACTTATGACGGTTCGTCCACATTAGGTGGATTTTTTTTGCGGATGATTTGGTTTTTTGGCCCGACTTGAGCCGCACATGCCATCAGCGCCAGCGAAGGCGAAGATGCCCTGGTTAACGTCACCGATCAGCGAAATCTGCACGCCCGCCTTCATGAGTATTTCCAAGGTCACTTTGTGCATCGTGCCCAGATCCTGCGATTCGTCGACCAGAATATGCGGATAGCGGGTGGCCAATGCCTTAAGAATCGCAGGTTGATGGAGCAGCGTTCGAATTACCCAATAGCGCCCGAGGTCATGGGTATATGCGCCAGTGCGTCCCAGCTTTTCGATGACCTCCTTGGCCTTTCCGTGATCAAGTTGTTCTACCCCTCCTTTGGTGTCGACGAAGAAGACCGACTTTCGATTCTCTACGCCCACCTGCACATCCTTGATCGGGATTGGGCGTTCGGTTTTGCTCTTCCAGTACTGGAAGCTACTTAAGAACGGCTCCGAACCCGATACAAGATAGGGGGGTCGCGTGGCTCCCATGGTGCGGTAGCCATGGGGGCGCAGAACATGTTGGGTGAAAAATCCGTCTAGCGTGTCCACTTCTACGCGCTTGCGATTAGCATCGTCCGGCAGATCCGAAGCGAGCTCTGCGTAGCCGTTGTTGAAGGTATTCACGGCCACATTGGAAAAAGACAACAGCACGACGCGGCCGCGGTGATCAGCCAGCTTTTGCCGAATGGCGATCAGCCGCCGAATAGCGGTGGCTGTTTTACCACTGCCGGCGCAAGCAGTGACTGCCATCGGTTCTAAGGGCGCTTCGATTACAGCTTTCTGCTCATCGGATAGCTTCATGGCTTGTCCGCTCCCCGGCAAACGTGCTGGATCGCTTGCGCGAGGTATTCTGGGACCTTGAATTCGGGCTTCAAGGCAATCTGTTCAGCAAGCGCTTGGCCAAAGCTTCCCTTCTGCACATTGCTACTGGTGTCTTTACGTTCGAACATCCCGCAGAACGGACTGAAAATCGCGCTTCTACGCGAAATCCACATCTGCTGACGTGCCGATAAATTTCAGATTTAACGTGGACGCGCACATTTCAATTTTGGCGAAGCGTTTTTACACACTCTGGGCCGTTTGCTGCCCATCGCATGCCCTCACCGCACTGATGCCTGATAATCACCCAGAAGTACCGCGGCTTACCAAGCCGTTTCGCAAGAGCGAGCTCGCGGCAAATCACTGGACGAAGTTTCCGAGGATAAAGTTGTAGCGACCTGAGTCGTTTCAGCGAGCCAACCCTCAGCGCGCCTACCTGTTAGTCTTGCGCAGCAGTTCGTGGGCCATCTCGATGGCCTGCTTGCGTGAGGCGGCGAACAGCAGCGGGTAGCCCCAGACCTTGGCGAACAGGCCGGCGAATGCCTTGAATCCCAAGCGCTTTGCCGCGCTGGGTTCGACCATGATCAGGGCCAGAACCAGGCTGCGCAGTTGTGCCTTGTGCTTCTTCATCCACAGCGTGATGCGTTTCTTTTCTTGTGGTGAGTGCTCATGGTCATCGCCCGGTGGCGTTTCGCTGAGCAGCACGAAGGGGTCGCCGCGCTGCAGGTTGGCTGCGAACTCGTCGAAGTCCTTCTGGGTATCGTGCCCGGGCTCGTGGGCGAAACTCATCCACACCAGCGGGAATTCAGCGCTATTCATCGACATGGCGGGTTCCTTTGCGGTTGAGGTGACGCCAGTTGGCGGCGATGGCGAACACGCCGGGCAGGGTGATGAAGAATACCGCCGAGAAGACGACGTACCAGCCGTCGCGCAGCCCGTCGGTGACTCCGCCCAGGGTATTGAGCACGACAAGCAGGCTGCCGAGGATCAGGACAGCCCACTGGGCCTTGCGGGTTTCGATCAGGGCGAGGAGCACCGTGACGATCCAGGAGCCATAGAAGGTAGGAAACACCCACAGCATGCCGGGCTCGAAGGTAATCGCCGGGGCGGTGCCCTGTGCTCTCACAAAGTCATTTACGTAGAAGAACAACTGGAAGGTCACGAAGAGCACTGCGCCAGCAGTAGTCGTCAACCAGAGCAAGGTGACCTTGTTCGCATTGTGTATCGCCAATACGTGAACCGGGTTTTGGGTAGGCATGAGCACGTTCTCGATGTTCAGGCGGTAGGGGCACGAGTTGCCGGCAGCGATCCGCGTACTGCGGGCAATCAGTAGCGGTAGTCCAGCGTGGCCATCAGGTTGCGCGGGGCGCCATAGGTCACGGTGTCGAAGTCACCCTTCTGCAAGGCGTACTTCCTGTCGAACAGGTTGTTGACGTTGAGGCCCAGGTCGATGTTCTCGCTCAGGGCGTAACGCCCCATCACCGAGGTCAGGGCATAGGCGCTCTGTTCGCCGCCCAGCGTGCTGGTGCCAACGCCTGGCGCCTGGTAAAAGCGGCTCTGCCACTTCACGCCTGTGCCCAGGGTCAGCTTGTTCCACGCGCCGGGCAGCCGGTAGGTGGTGAAGAACTGGGCCGTGGTGCGCGGTAGCTGGGAGTTCAGGCGCTCGCCGTCGCCATCCTCGGCGGTGAAGTGGGCGATACCGGCGTAGATGTTCCAGCCAGTGGCCAGCTCGCCCTGCAGGTCGAACTCGATGCCGTGAGACTTGGTGCCGTCGGCGCCGGTATAGGCGTTGGCTCCGCCTGGGGTGAACGCGCCGGGGACCAGTTGCGCGGCGTTGTCCAGCTTGGTCTCGAACACCGCCACGGCAGCATTCAGGCGCCCGTCCAGGTAGGCGGCCTTGAGGCCGACTTCCTTGGTCTTGCCCTTGGACGGCGTGAGCACGTTGCCGGTCGTGTCGCGGAAGTCGGTTTGCGGGTTGAAGATGCCCGTGTAGCTGACGTAAGCCGAGTAGGTACTGTCGATGTCGTAGACCAGTCCGACGTACGGGGTGAATTCGTTGTTTTTCTTGTAGTGCAGCGTGCTGCCGTTGGCGTCGTCATCGACCTCGTAATAGTTCAGGCGCCCGCCGACGATGAGCTTCAGCGGATCGGCCAGGGAGAAGCGGGCCGCACTATAGATGCCGCTCTGCTTGACCTCGGTGCGGGTCGGGATATGCGGCATGGCATCAAAGTTGGGCCGCGGCGTGCCTGGGCTCAGGGTATGGATGTTGATCGGCGTAAAGCCTGCGAAGAACGGCGCTACGTCGTCCTGGCCGGCCTTGCGGCGTGAGTTGGTCGCGCCCACCACCAGGTCGTGCTGGCGTCCGAGCATTTCGAAGGGACCGCTGGCCATCACGTCAAAAGTGTTCTGACGGCTGCGTCCTTGGGACGCCACTGCAAATGGGAATGCGCCCAGCCCCGTGACGGGGTCAGGTCGGCCACCCAGGGAGACCAGTTCGGATTCGCTATCGGTGTGGTACTGGTTGAACACGCCCTTGAGGGTCCAGCCGTTATCGAAGCGGTGTTCAATTTCGGCAAAGGCGGTCTTCAAAGTATTGTCAAAATGGCTCCAGTCCTGTCCGTAGCTCTTGGAGCGGGAATAATCGATCTGTGAACCGTTGCTGTACCACAGTGGCAAGCCGCCCCAAGTGGCGCCCTTTGGCGTGATGTCTTGATAGTCGTAGCCCAGGCTCACCGTGGTATCGACGCTCAGATCGGCCTCAACGATGCCGTAGAATGCCTTGCGCTCGGGCTTGTAGCCGTCCAGGTACGAGTTGCCGTCCTGATAGGTACCCACCAGGCGCGCGCGAATGCGTCCGTCCTCGGTCAGCGGTGTGGAGACGTCGCCCATGCCGCGGTGGGTATCCCAGCTCCCAGCGTCTAGGGACGCGGATGCCGCGAATTCAGGCGTGGGCCTTTTGCGCACCAGATTGATGGCGGCCGAAGGGTTACCGGTCCCAGTCAGCAGGGCCGAGCCGCCGCGCACCACCTCAACACGGTCATAGAAGGCGGTGTCTAGAGCGCTGATGCCGCTGCCGTTGACGGCGTTGCCGATCACGGTGGGGATGCCATCGTACTGCACGTTGCTAATCAGAAAGCCCCGAGAATAGAAACTGGTGCGCTCGCTATCGGCCTGGTCCGCGGTGACACCATTGGTGTTCTCCAGCACGCTCTGTACCGTGTTGAGTTGCTGGTCGTCCATGCGCTGACGCGTGATCACCGTCACCGCTTGGGGCGTTTCCTTAAGCGTTATCGGCAGGCGCGTCGCCGCTGCTGTCTCGCCGGTGGTGTAGGAGCCGGTGCCCTCGCTAGTCGCGTTGTTCATCTGGCCTGTCACGCTGATAGCCGGCAGGGCCACCTCCTGTTGAGAAGGGTCTGCTGTCTGGTTCTGCGGCTGCGCCGTCTCGGCGGCCAATGCGCCTGGCGCATTAAGCAGAAGTGCTGCCGCAATCGCCGAGCCCAACGCGCTGCGGGGGGCGTTTTTGATGTGCCCGGCGGGCGGCGGACAGACGACCGAACCGGTGCACAGGGCGAGAGGCGTGCGAGACTTCCCTTCAAAAGATGAAGCATTCATTAAGCGATACTCATTCGTATTTATGTTGGCGGATTTAACAACAAGGGCGACGCATCACGATGGTGAAATCAGGCCAGATTGTTGCTCGATTCGGCCAATCATGATCGAGCCCTTCGCCTTGGCCGTTTGGTAATAGTGATGGCTCGGGATATGGCCGACTTGTGAGTCGGATCGAGGAGGGGAATCGGCCCGTTTGACATGCGGCCGTGTTGCCGTTGTGCGCAGCCGTCTTCATGGGCGAGTGCCCTCGCTGGGGGCTTGCCGAAGTCCGAAGCTTTTCGATGACGCAGCGCAGGATGGCGTCAGGAGCGGGGATTGGATCAGGGGGCGGTCGGATCGGGGGGCGTGGTTCCGGGCGCAACTCTCGTCACCGCGCTATCGGTGCGATCCGAAAGGTAGCGACCTGGCGGCTTGCCCACCGCTTTGCGAAACATCGTCACGAAGCCACTGGCGTTTTCGTAGCCCAGTTCAAACGCCACCGTTTGCACGCTTTCACCCTTGTTCAGCCGTTGCAGCGCCAGGATCACGTGCAGTTGTCGACGCCAGCGCCCGAAGCTCATACCCGTTTCCTGCAGTAGCAAACGGCTCATGCTGCGCTCGCTCATACCAATGCGCGTCGCCCAGGCGGTCTTCGGCGTCTTATCAGCCGGCGTCGCCAGGATCATTTCCGCGAGGCGACGCAATCGTGGGTCGCGCGGCATGGGCAGGTGCAGGTCCTCCACCGGGGCCGCCACCAGCTCGTCGAGCAATACCGCCAGCAGCCGTTCCTCCCGTCCGCCTGGGGCATACAGCTCGGAAATGGCGGTTGCTCTGAGCAACAACTCGCGCAGCAGCGGCGATACCGAAATGGTGCAGCAGGTGGTCGGCAGACCCGGCGCGACGCCCTGCTCGACGAATAAGCAGCAGCACTCCAATACACCAGAACCCCAGGCTGAGTGGGGCAGGTCGCCGGGGATCCACAAGGCACACTGCGGCGGCACGATCCAGACGCCTCTTTCGATTTCGCAGTTGAGGATGCCGCGAACCGAATAGATCAATTGCGACTTGCGGTGCTGATGCGTGGCATTTTCCCAGTCCTTGGCAGCCAATGTGGCACTCAGAGCCACAATCGGCCGCGAGACGCTGTCGACGTCCATGGTGGAGGGCAGATCGGTAACGGCAATGCTCGACATGAGGTGTGGAGACCTGGATGAAAAGGAGGCCTTGGCCTAGCTGGAAAATATCACGAGCCACTAGTGTAATGACATCCGGCCATCCCTCCACATAGGAACATGGATCCTCCTGGCAGGGGATAGGTCGATTCTCTCCACGACCTGCATCCGTTTTCAAGATCCTGTGTCTAGACCTCCGCCAAGGTTTGGGGCAAAAACGCCCCCAATCGGCGATCCGCTGCGCATTCAGATCATTAACTTGTCACTTTCGGGCATTGAGCGTGACCGTGCGGCTGTTTACTGTCTGCGTCATGAACAGGGCTAACCTTAAAGGTCCTGATGAATTCGACGAGCGCCACAGAGTGCTCGCGTCCCGTGATGATGCTCGATGGAGTTTTTATGGCCGCCGCACACTACCCGCATTTGCTCGCTCCGCTGGACCTGGGCTTCACGACGCTGCGCAACCGCACGCTGATGGGTTCCATGCACACCGGTCTTGAAGAGAAGCCGGGTGGCTTCGAACGGATGGCGGCCTACTTTGCCGAGCGGGCGCGTGGCGGGGTCGGGCTGATGGTCACAGGCGGTATCGCCCCTAATGCCGAGGGCGGGGTGTATTCCGGCGCAGCCAAGCTGACCACGCCCGAAGAAGCCGATCACCATCGTATCGTCACCAAGGCGGTCCACGAGGCTGGCGGCAAGATCTGCATGCAGATTCTGCACGCGGGCCGTTATGCCTACAGTCCCAAGCAAGTTGCGCCCAGCGCGATTCAGGCGCCGATCAACCCGTTCAAGCCCAAGGAACTGGATGAGGAAGGCATCGAGAAGCAGATCCAGGATTTCGTCACCTGCGCAACCCTCGCCCAGACTGCCGGGTACGACGGCGTGGAAATCATGGGCTCGGAAGGCTATTTCATCAACCAGTTCCTGGTCGCCCACACCAACCACCGCACCGATCGTTGGGGCGGCAGTTACGAAAACCGCATGCGCCTTCCGGTGGAAATCGTCCGTCGGGTTCGAGAGGCTGTGGGGGTGAACTTCATCATCATCTATCGCCTGTCGATGCTGGACCTGATTGAAGGTGGCAGCACCTGGGAAGAAGTGGTGCAACTGGCCAAAGCCATCGAACAGGCCGGGGCGACCTTGATCAACACCGGCATTGGCTGGCACGAAGCGCGCATTCCGACCATCGCCACCAAGGTCCCGCGCGCGGCATTCGTCAAGGTCACCGCAAAAATGCGCGGGTCAGTGTCGATCCCGCTGATCACCACCAACCGGATCAATACACCGGAGGTCGCTGAGCAGGTACTGGCTGAAGGTGATGCCGACATGGTGTCCATGGCGCGTCCATTTCTCGCTGACGCCGATTTCGTGAACAAGGCGGCAGAAGGCCGAGGCGATGAAATCAACACCTGCATCGGTTGCAACCAGGCGTGCCTGGATCACACCTTCGGCGGCAAGCTCACCACCTGCCTGGTCAACCCGCGTGCGTGTCACGAAACCGAGCTCAATTACCTGCCGGTCAGGCAGATCAAGAAGATCGCGGTGATTGGCGCAGGCCCCGCCGGCCTTGCGGCGGCGACTGTCGCCGCCGAGCGCGGACATGACGTCACACTGTTCGATTCAGCCAGCGAGATTGGTGGTCAGTTCAACATCGCCAAGCGGATTCCGGGCAAGGAAGAGTTCTACGAAACCCTGCGGTATTTCGGTCGCAAGCTGCAGACCACCGGAGTCGATGTGCGCCTGAACACCCGTGTCGCGGTGGATGATCTGGTGGGCAAGGGGTACGACGAAGTCATTCTTGCCACCGGGATCGCCCCTCGCACGCCTGCGATTCCAGGTGTCGATAATGCCAAGGTGCTCAGCTATCTGGACGTGATCCTCGGGCGCAAGCCGGTGGGCAACTCGGTTGCGGTGATCGGGGCGGGCGGGATCGGGTTCGACGTCTCCGAGTTCCTGGTGCATCAGGGGGTTGCCACCAGTCTGGACCGCGACGCGTTCTGGGAAGAGTGGGGTATCGACGGCGCGTTGTCGGCCCGTGGGGGTGTCGCCGGGATCAAGGCGCATCCACACGCCCCTGCGCGGCAGGTGTTCCTGCTGCAGCGCAAGACCTCGAAGGTGGGCGATGGCCTGGGGAAAACCACTGGCTGGATTCACCGTACGGGGCTGAAGAACAAGCAGGTCCAGATGCTGAACAGCGTCGAGTACCTGAAGATCGACGATGCCGGTCTGCACATTCGCATCGGCGCGGAAGGCGAGGAGAGGTTGCTGCCGGTGGATAACGTGGTGATCTGCGCAGGCCAGGACCCGCTCCGTGAGCTGTACGATGGCTTGCAGGCCGCAGGTCAGAGCGTGCACCTGATCGGGGGGGCGGATGTCGCCGCTGAGCTCGATGCCAAGCGTGCAATCAACCAGGGCTCGCGACTGGCGGCGGAGCTATAAGGGACGATCCTGCGGGTATCGGCGGTCATGAGGTCAAGGCGGACCGGGCCCAGCGTGGCCCGGGCGTGGTGGTAAACTCCGCCCTCTTTGATGGATCAACGATCGCCATGCTCCCTCCCGCGCCATTGCACATCCTCGATCTCGACTGGCTGCGTGCCGCCCGCATCGAGGTCGCCATCCTGCGTCTGGACCTGATCGACCCGCTGATCAGCGGCAACAAGTGGTTCAAGCTGAAACATCATCTGACCGCCGCCAGGCAGGCCCGCGCTGAAGGCGTGATCAGTCTCGGTGGCGCGCATTCCAATCACCTTCATGCACTGGCCGCCGCGGGGAAGCGGTTTGGCTTTTCAACGGTCGGGCTGGTGCGCGGGCACCCGGTGGAAACGCCTACGGTGCTCGACGTGCAGCGGTTCGGCATGACGCTGCACTGGCTGGGCTATGCCGGGTATCGCGCTCGGCATGAAGCGGGTTTCTGGACGCCGTGGCGTGACCGTTATCCAAAGCTGCACCCGGTTCCTGAAGGCGGTGGCGGTATGGACGGCGCGTTGGGTTGCGCCGAGATCGTGAGTCAGGCGCGCAGCCAGCTTGGCGCTCTGGGCTGGCAGGATTACGACGGTTGGTGGCTGGCCTGCGGGACGGGAACCACACTGGCGGGCCTCGTGCTCGCAGAGTCGGCGGGACACCAGGTCTACGGCGCGATGGCGGTGCCTGAGGGGCATGGCGTGGCGCAGAACGTACAAGCCATTCTCGGCGGTTCTCACGATCAGCGTTACGAGTTGCTTGATGCCAGTCGAGGCGGCTTTGCCAAAGTCGATTCCGCGCTTATGACGTTCATGACGGAGTGTGAGCAGCAGGGTGGGATCCCGCTTGAACCGCTGTACACCGGCAAGGCGCTGTTGGCATTGCGGCAGGCGGTGGAGGCCGGGCGTTTCGCGTCAGGCACTCGGTTGGTCTTCGTACACACCGGCGGGCTTCAAGGAAAAACAACGTTCACCGTGGGGGCACGCTGATTCAATAAACGACCACACGCCGCCTGTGGAGCGAATGAATGCGCTCCCTCAGCGTACCGTCGCTCGGCGACAGAATGGCGGAAGATTTCCGCCGCTGCGCGCTGTCTGGCACGAATCCTGCGAAACAGACACCCCGACAGGTCGGTCCTGAGCATGTCGGCGACACTTCTGGAGCAAGATGGCTCAGGCGCTGTACCGATAATTGGATCTTTCCCACGTTTGCCGAGGTTTGCATGACCACTCCAGCCATTGAGCAGGTTGAACCTGCCACCTTGAGAAAAGTCATCGTTGCGGCCGGGATCGGCAATTTCGTCGAATGGTTCGACTTCGCCGTGTATGGATTTCTCGCGACCACGATCGCCCAGCAATTCTTCCCCAGTGGCGATGCCAGCGTGGCGTTGCTCAAGACCTTCGCAGTGTTCGCCGTAGCCTTCGCGTTCCGTCCGTTGGGCGGGCTGTTTTTTGGCATGCTCGGCGACAAGATCGGCCGCAAACGCACGCTGGCGTTCACCATTCTGTTGATGGCCGGGGCGACCACCATCATTGGACTGCTACCCACCTACGCCGCCATCGGTGTCACGGCACCGGTTTTGCTCACGATCATTCGCTGCGCGCAAGGGTTCTCGGCCGGCGGCGAATACGCCGGTGCCTGTGCCTACCTGATGGAGCATGCCCCTCGCGGGAAGCGTGCGTGGTACGGCAGTTTCGTGCCCGTTTCGACCTTTTCGGCGTTCGCTGCGGCGGCGATCTTTGCCTATGCGCTGGAAGCCTCGCTGTCTGCCGACGCCATGAGCAGTTGGGGCTGGCGCCTGCCATTCCTGGTCGCCGCGCCGCTGGGGCTGGTCGGCCTGTACCTGCGCTGGAAGCTGGACGAAACCCCTGCGTTCCAGGCGGTCACTGAAGAACACGCGGTCGCGCATTCCCCGCTCAAGGAAACCCTGCGCAATCACGGTGCGGCGATCTGTGCTCTGGGCGCGTTCATTTCGCTGACGGCGCTGTCGTTCTACATGTTCACCACCTACTTTGCGACCTACCTGCAAGTCGCGGGAGGTTTGAGCCGCGCGACCGCATTGCTGGTGTCATTGATTGCCTTGCTGTTCGCCGCAGCGATGTGTCCGGTGGCCGGGGCGTTTTCCGACAAGGTCGGGCGTCGGGCGACGGTGATTACCGCCTGCGTCCTGCTGGCGGTGATGGTGTATCCGTCGTTCCTGATGGCGAGTTCCGGATCGTTCACCGGCTCGATCGTCGGCGTGATGCTGTTGGCGACCGGCGCCGTACTGTGCAACGTGGTGACCGCTGCACTGCTGTCGGAAACCTTCCCGACACGCACCCGTTACACCGCGTCGGCCATCACCTACAACATGGCTTACACGATCTTTGGCGGTACCGCGCCGTTGATGGCGACCTGGCTGATCGGCCTGACCGGCAGCAACCTCTCGCCTGCGTTCTACCTGATCGTGATCGCGCTGTTGGGGCTGGTCGGCGGTCTGGCGTTGCCGGAAACGTCGAAGGTGTCGTTGCACGACGTGGATGGCAGCCTGGCCCGGCGTCCTGCGATGCAGCCCGTCGCCTAGGGCCTGGACCGTCCCTGTGGGAGTGAGCTTGCTCGCGAAGGGTGAGTATCAGGCGATGGAAAGGTGGCGGATGCGCTTGCCTCTTCGTGAGCAAACTCACTCCTGCAGAAGATGCTGATGAGGCGAGCCCGGCCACTCGCAACAAAACATGGCATCACTGCCCCAAAAAATGGCACATTGGCGGCCCCTTGTGCCGCCGACATCTTTTGAAATGATCTCGCGCGCGGTGCTCAATCGTTCGATGGATGAACCCGATGGCCGTCACCAGCCCCTCGACCGCGACCTCCGCGACCTCTCAATCCAGTCCGCTGGTCATGCGCATCATTGGTGCGGTGGCCTTGGCGCACCTGCTCAATGACCTGATCCAGTCGATCCTGCCCTCGATCTATCCCATGCTCAAAGCGTCATACGGCTTGAGTTTTACCCAGGTGGGCCTGATTACCCTGACGTTTCAGGTCACGGCCTCGTTGCTGCAGCCCTGGGTGGGCTATTACACCGACCGTCATCCGAATCCGCTGGTGCTGCCGGTAGGGTCGTTGTGCATTCTGGCGGGTGTTCTGATGCTCGCGACCGTGGGCAGTTTCCCGCTGATCCTGCTGGCGGCCGGTTTGATCGGTGTTGGCTCCTCGACCTTCCACCCCGAAGCGTCGCGCATCGCCCGACTGGCGTCCGGTGGTCGTTTTGGTCTGGCGCAATCCAGCTTCCAGGTCGGGGGTAACAGTGGCTCGGCCATCGGCCCGCTGCTGGCCGCCGCGATCATCATTCCGTTCGGGCAGGGGCATATCGCCTATTTCGGTCTGATCGCGCTGTTCTCGGTGGGGCTGCTTTACGCTATCAGCCGCTGGTACAAAAAACACCTTGCGCTCTTCAAGCTGAAGGCCGGCCAAGCGGCGACACACGGGTTGTCCAGGGGCCGAGTGACCGGCGCTCTGGTGGTGTTGGCGCTGCTGGTGTTCTCCAAGTATTTCTACATGGCCAGCTTCACCAGCTACTTCACCTTCTTCCTGATCGACAAATTTCAGCTGACCGTGGCCAGTTCGCAATTGCACCTGTTCATGTTCCTGGCGGCGGTGGCGGCGGGGACGTTTTTCGGCGGCCCGATCGGCGACAAGATCGGACGCAAGGCAGTGATCTGGTTCTCCATTCTCGGCGTCGCCCCGTTCACCATCGCGCTGCCGTACGCCGACCTGTTCTGGACCAGCGTGCTGAGTGTGATCATCGGCTTCATCCTCGCGTCGGCGTTCTCGGCCATCGTGGTCTACGCGCAGGAACTGGTTCCGGGCAACGTCGGCATGATCGCCGGGATCTTTTTCGGACTGATGTTCGGCTTCGGTGGCATTGGTGCGGCATTATTAGGCCACCTCGCGGATCTTCACGGCATTGTCTATGTCTACACCCTCTGCTCATTCCTGCCGTTGCTTGGCATCCTCGCCATCCTGCTTCCGAGAACCCGACGTTAAATGCTCATCGCCGCGCTGATATTTCTGGTTACCATCACCTTAGTCATCTGGCAGCCGAAAGGTCTGGGGGTCGGCTGGAGTGCCACGTTCGGTGCCGTGCTGGCGCTACTCTTTGGCGTGGTCCATCTGACGGACATCCCGCAGGTCTGGCACATCATCTGGAACGCCACGGGCACGTTCATTGCGCTGATCATCATCAGTCTGCTGCTCGATGAGGCCGGATTCTTCAACTGGGCGGCATTGCACGTTGCGCGTTGGGGGAATGGCAAGGGCCGCAGGCTGTTTGCGTTCATCGTGCTGCTGGGGGCTCTGGTGTCCGCCTTGTTTGCCAACGACGGAGCGGCGTTGATCCTCACGCCGATCGTCATGTCGATGCTGCTGGCGCTGCGCTTCTCACCGGCGACCACGCTGGCGTTCGTCATGGCCGCCGGTTTCATTGCCGACACCGCAAGCCTGCCGCTGGTGGTCTCCAATCTGGTGAACATCGTTTCCGCCGACTACTTCGGCATTGGCTTCAATCGCTACGCCTCGGTGATGGTGCCGGTGAACCTGGTCAGCGTCGCCGCGACGCTGGCGGTGCTGATGCTGTTCTTCCGTCGCGACATTCCCGAGACATTCGACGCTTCGCAACTGGCCGAGCCCGCGTCCGCCATTCATGATCGCGCGACGTTTCTGGCGGGTTGGTGGGTGCTGGTGATCTTGCTGGTGGGCTGTTTTGCGCTGGAGCCGCTGGGGATTCCCATCAGCGCGATCTCGGCGGTGTGTGCGGCGATCCTGCTGGGCATCGCCGCCAAGGGACACAGGATTTCGACCCGCAAGGTGATGAAAGACGCGCCGTGGCAGATCGTGATCTTTTCGCTGGGCATGTACCTGGTGGTCTATGGATTGCGCAACGAAGGCCTGACCACTTACCTGGCGGGCTGGCTCGACCGTTTTGCCGAGCACGGCCTGTGGGGCGCGGCGATGGGCACGGGCGTGCTGACGGCGTTGTTGTCTTCGGTGATGAACAACCTGCCGACCGTGCTGATCGGCCTGCTGTCGATCGACGCCAGTCAGGCCCATGGTCCGCTGCAAGAAGCGATGATCTACGCCAACGTCATCGGCAGCGATCTGGGTCCGAAGATTACGCCGATTGGCAGTCTCGCGACATTGCTGTGGTTGCACGTGCTGGCGCGCAAGGGTGTGAGCATCGGCTGGGGGTATTACTTCCGGGTCGGCATCGTGCTGACATTGCCAGTGTTGTTGATCACGCTGGCGGCGCTGGTGCTGAGATTGAGTCTGTAGCCCCGTTCATTTCAGTGACGTCCGGCCACAGGTCGGACACCAGAAACAGCCGCTCGGCTTCTTCCCAATGCCCCTTGGGCGTTTCCACCAGGCGAACAAGTAACTGCGCGGGCGCCATGGGCGTGAGTTGTTCGAGCCAGGCCTGAAGCTCCTCTGCGTTCCAAGCCTCGTCATAACGCGCCGGCCCCAGCCAGGCGTGACGGGGTAGCAGTTGCCAGCGCCCGTCAGGATGTCGAGCGGCAAAGGCCAGCCAGTCCTTCTGGTGCAACCATAGACCGCGCAGATGATTCGGGTTCACACCGACGGGGGAGGCGGCACTGTGGGGCCATGGGTAGAGCAGGTATCCGCCGAGCCACAGCTCCGCCTTCAGCGCAGGGTTTTCCAGCGACTCAATGCCGAGTGCCGCGAGCGCCCGACGACTTTCGTCTCGCGTGGAAATCGGCAATTGGTGCTGGTTAAGGTGCGCCAGCTTCAGGTCGAGCCGGTCATGCGCGCCCGGTCCCAGCCAGCTCGCGGGATCCTCGCCGTTTCCGTCTTGAGGCCCGAGGTAAAACTTGACTGCCAGTTCGACGTGGTGAACGCCATCCCGGTCCCGCAGCAGCATGTCCAGTTCGCCCAGCGTGCGGCCTTCAACACGGATCGGCAGGTTGGCGGCGATCATCTCCACGCCCGGCGCGTGCCGGATTGCGAAATGCCACAGGCGTTCGTAGTACAGGCCCAGACGGCGTATCGAGCTTTTGGATAACCAGTCGAGCAATGCGCTGCTGTCCTGATCCAGCGCGCGCAGGAAGTCCGCCAGCGCGTCGGGATGCTGCACCCAGTCGCTCCCGCTCAAGGGATGACGCTGCGGCCAATCGGTCACCGCGAGCATCGGCGGCGAAACAATCGCCCACGCGAGGTCACGCACCTGAGGCGTGCGCAGTTGACGGGGCAGGGCGGCGAGGGTGGGGAATGGGGTCATGGGGGGAGAATAGCGGGTGTTGTGGGTCGTGGCACGGTGCAGGTCGGGATTGGCTCGTATCGTGATTTGTTTCGTGATTTGTGGCTCTGATCGTTCCCACGCTCCGCGTGGTGATGCATCGATTGACGCTTCGCGTCGACTTGGACGCAGAGCGTCATGCAAAGCATTCCCACGCGGAGCGCGGGAACGATCGCTGTCTGCGGCGCTTTTGATCCTCCCCGAAGAGTAAGACGACGAAGAAGTCGCCAAACCGCCGGGCAGGTCACGAAGTTGAAACGCTTCTGCCGTTAGGCAGAACCAGCTTTCAGCGCCATGTAATCGCGGCGATTACGCTTGCCGGTTTGCCGCCCCCGACCCCTTCCCCCATAATCGCCTTCTTTGTATGCATCGACCCTGCGGGAGCCCCATGGAGCAATTTCGTAATATCGGCATCATTGGTCGCCTGGGCAGTTCCCAGGTGCTCGAGACCGTTCGCCGACTCAAGAAATTTCTGATGTCGCGGCACCTGCACGTCATCCTCGAAGACGCCATCGCCGAAGTGCTGCCGGGGCACGGCATGCAGACCTCTTCGCGCAAGATGCTGGGGGAGGTCTGTGACATGGTCATCGTCGTCGGTGGCGATGGCAGCCTGCTCGGCGCCGCCCGTGCGCTGGCCAAGCACAATGTGCCGGTGCTCGGCATCAACCGTGGCAGCCTGGGGTTTCTCACCGACATCCGCCCTGACGAGCTGGAAGTGAAGGTCGCCGAGGTGCTGGACGGCCATTATCTGGTCGAGAACCGCTTCCTGCTGCAGGCTGAAGTCCGCCGTCACGGCGAAGCCATCGGCCAGGGCGACGCGCTCAACGATGTGGTCCTGCACCCTGGCAAGTCCACGCGCATGATCGAATTCGAGATCTACATCGACGGCCAGTTCGTCTGCAGCCAGAAGGCCGATGGTTTGATTGTCGCCACGCCGACCGGCTCCACCGCCTATGCGCTGTCGGCGGGCGGGCCGATCATGCACCCGAAACTGGACGCCATTGTCATCGTGCCGATGTACCCGCATACGCTTTCGGGGCGGCCAATTGTCGTCGACGGCAACAGTGAGCTGAAAATCGTTGTCTCAAAGGACATGACGATTTATCCACAGGTCTCTTGCGATGGACAAAACCACTTCACCTGCGCGCCGGGTGACACCGTGACCGTGAAAAAGAAACCCCAGAAGCTGCGACTCATTCACCCGCTCGATCACAATTACTACGAAGTCTGCCGGACCAAACTCGGTTGGGGCAGTCGGCTTGGCGGCGGGGGCGACTGATGCTCGATCCCGCGCGTAGCTACGATCTGATCGGTGACGTGCATGGATGTGCCCAGACCCTTGAGCACTTGCTCGACACCCTCGGTTACCGCTTTCAGGCTGGCGTCTGGCGTCACCCTGAACGCATCGCCCTGTTCCTCGGCGATATCATTGATCGCGGCCCGCGCATTCGCGAGGCGCTGCACATTGTGCATGACATGGTCGTGGCCGGTCAGGCGTTCTGCATCATGGGCAACCATGAGTTCAACGCGCTGGGCTGGAGCACGCCGGCGCCGCCGGAAAGTGGCAAGCAGTTCGTGCGCGAACACACCCCGCGTCACGCCCGTTTGCTCGGTGAAACGCTGGCGCAGTTCGAGCAGCATCCCGGCGACTGGAAAGACTTCCTCGGTTGGTTCTACGAGCTGCCGTTGTTCATCGACGCCGAGCGGTTTCGGCTGGTGCATGCCTGCTGGGACGCGAGCCTGATCGAACCGTTGCGCAGCGCCCATGGCGATGGCCGTATCGATCAGCATTTCGTTCAGGCGTCAGCGGTGCCGGGCAGTTTTGCCAGCGCCGTGTTCGACCGGCTGTTGCGCGGCACCGACATGCGCCTGCCGCACGGCATGACGCTGACCGGTGGCGACGGCCTGACGCGGGCCTCGTTTCGCACCAAGTTCTGGGAGGACGACCCGCAGACCTACGGCGATGTGGTGTTCCAGCCCGATGCCTTGCCGGAACCCGTGGCCAAGCGACCATTGTCCGAGAGCGAGAAAAACGCCTTGCTACGTTATGGCGCCGATGAGCCGCTGCTGTTTGTCGGCCACTACTGGCGCAGCGGTATCCCTGCGCCGATCCGCCCGAACCTGGCGTGCCTCGATTACAGCGCCGTGCTGTATGGCAAACTCGTGGCTTACAGGCTCGATCAGGAAACCCGGATCGACCCCGGCAAATTCGTCTGGGTTGACGTCACTCGACCGGAGAACACCGTATGAATCCGGTTGCGGTATTACGCTTGCCGTTGAACACAGACCTCAGTGGTTTCGTCGAGTTATTGCGACGCCTCAACGTCCCTCATCGCGTCAGCGAAGAGGCCGGTGAGCAAGTGCTGTGGGTGCCCGACGCGCCGCAATTGGCCGATGACATTCGTCAGTTGTACGCGCAGTACCCACAAGGTGATCCCACCGCGCAGCTGCCGCCCGGTCGCGAAGTGGTGGCCGTGACCCGGCCGGGCCCGATGGTGCAGGTGCGCAGCAGTCCCGTGACCAGCATCGTGTTGCTGGTGTGCCTGATCGTCGCGGGCGTGACGTTGCTCGGCGACAACTACGAAGCGCTGAGTTGGCTGACCTTCAATGATTTCCGCGTCAGCGGTGATTACGTGACGTTCACGCCGGTCGAGGTGTCGCTGGCGGCAGGGCAGTGGTGGCGTGTCGTGTCGCCGATGCTGATTCACTTCGGTGTGTTGCACCTGGTCATGAACGCCCTCTGGTTCTGGGAGTTGGGGCGACGTATCGAACTGCGTCAAGGAAGCTGGCAACTGCTGGGCCTGACCCTCGCCTTCAGCGCGTTTTCCAACTACGGGCAGTATTTCTGGAGCGGCCCCAGCCTGTTTGGCGGCCTGTCTGGCGTACTGTATGGCCTGCTCGGCCACTGCTGGATCTTTCAATTACTGGCGCCCAACCCCATCTATCGTCTGCCGCGTGGCGTGCTGGCCATGATGCTGATCTGGCTGGTGCTGTGCATGTCCGGGCTGATCAGCCTGCTCGGCTTTGGCGAGATCGCCAACGGGGCGCATGTCGGCGGACTGATCATCGGTTGTGCAACAGGTCTTGTGGGCGGTGCATTAGCTCGCCGTAAACATTAAAATTGCCCGCCTCACTCTGGGAGAGCCCCATGTCCTCATTCGTTGAAATGATCGAAAACATCACCCCGGACATCTACGAGAGCCTGAAACTGGCCGTTGAAATCGGCAAATGGTCCGATGGCCGCAAGCTGACCCAGGAACAACGTGAACTGTCCCTGCAGGCCCTGATCGCCTGGGAAGTGCGCAATGTGCCCGAAGAGCAGCGTATCGGTTATATGGGCCCGCAAGAGTGTGCCTCCAAGTCGGCGCCCGTGCCGAACATCCTGTTCAAGTCGGATGCCATCCATTGATCGAACTAGGTCGAGGCTCCGTCAACAAGATGGCCGCGCGGCTGGATGTCACGCGGGTTGAATACGCATTTCGTCTCGGTGATTCGGAAATCCCGGTCAACCCGCTGATCGGCAAGACCGTGCGCTTGGAGTATCTGGGCGCGATCCATTGCAGCCACTGTGGCCGTCGCACCAAGACCAGCTTCAGCCAGGGCTACTGCTACCCGTGCATGCAGAAGCTGGCGCAATGCGACCTGTGCATCATGAGCCCGGAAAAGTGCCACCACGAGCACGGCACCTGCCGGGATCCGTCGTGGGGCGAGCAGTTCTGCATGACCGATCACGTGGTATATCTGGCCAACTCGTCGGGCATCAAGGTCGGTATTACCCGCGCCACGCAATTGCCGACGCGCTGGCTGGATCAAGGCGCCAGTCAGGCGCTGCCGATCGTGCGCGTGGCGACCCGCCAGCAGTCGGGCTTCGTCGAAGACCTGTTCCGCAGTCAGGTGGCCGACCGCACCAACTGGCGCGCGTTGCTTAAAGGCGACGCGCCCTCGGTGGACCTGACGGCCATCCGTCAGCAATTGTTCGAGTCCTGCGCTGAAGGATTGACCGCATTGCAAGCGCGGTTCGGCCTGCAAGCCATCCAGTTGCTGAACGATGTCGCGCCGATCGAGATTCAATACCCGGTCCAGGCGTACCCGACCAAGATCGTGAGTTTCAATCTGGACAAGGACCCGATCGCCGAGGGCACGTTGCTGGGCATCAAGGGTCAATACCTGATCTTCGACACCGGCGTGATCAATATCCGCAAATACACGGCGTATCAGCTCGCCGTGCACCAGTAGCCGTTCATTGGCAGCTATGTATTCAGCCTACGAATCAAGGACAGCATCATGCGCACCGAACAGCCGAAAATGATTTACCTGAAGGATTATCAGGCGCCTGAGTACCTCATCGACGAGACGCACCTGACCTTCGAATTGTTCGACGATCACTCGCTGGTCCATGCCCAACTGGTGATGCGTCGCAACCCTGAGCGAGGCGCCGGTTTGCCGCCGTTGGTTCTCGATGGTCAATTGCTGGAGTTGCTGTCGGTGAAACTGGCCGATGTCGATCTGGCACCGGGCGACTATGAACTGACCCCGGACAGCCTGACCGTCCAGCCCAAATCCGAAACCTTCACCCTGGACACCAGCGTGAAGATCCACCCGGAAACCAACACCGCACTGGAAGGCCTGTACAAATCCGGCGGCATGTTCTGCACCCAGTGCGAGGCCGAGGGCTTTCGCAAGATCACCTATTACCTGGACCGCCCGGACGTGATGAGCAGCTTCACCACGACGGTCATTGCCAACCAGCAGGATTTCCCGATCCTGCTGTCCAACGGAAACCCGATTGAGGCGGGTCCTTCTGAAAACGGACGCCACTGGATCACGTGGGAAGACCCGTTCAAAAAACCGGCCTATCTGTTTGCGCTGGTGGCCGGTGATTTGTGGTGCATTGAAGACACCTTTACCACGATGACGAACCGCAAGGTCACGCTACGTATTTATGTCGAGCAGGAAAACATCGACAAGTGCCAGCACGCCATGGACAGCCTGAAGAAGTCCATGCGCTGGGACGAAGAAGTCTACGGTCGCGAATACGACCTGGACATTTTCATGATCGTTGCCGTCAACGACTTCAACATGGGCGCGATGGAGAACAAGGGCCTCAACATCTTCAACTCCAGCGCCGTGCTGGCCCGCGCGGAAACCGCGACCGACGCCGCGCACCAGCGCGTTGAAGCCATCGTCGCCCACGAATACTTCCACAACTGGTCCGGCAACCGCGTCACCTGCCGCGACTGGTTCCAGCTGTCGCTCAAGGAAGGCTTCACGGTGTTCCGCGACGCCGGCTTCTCTTCGGACATGAACTCGGCCACGGTCAAGCGCATTCAGGATGTGGCCTACCTGCGCACCCACCAGTTCGCCGAAGACGCAGGTCCCATGGCCCACGCCGTGCGTCCGGACAGCTTCATCGAAATTTCCAACTTCTACACCCTGACCGTGTACGAAAAGGGTTCGGAAGTGGTCGGCATGATCCACACCTTGCTGGGCGCCGACGGTTTCCGCAAAGGCAGCGACCTGTATTTCGAACGCCATGACGGCCAGGCCGTGACCTGCGACGACTTCGTCAAAGCCATGGAAGACGCTAACGGTGTCGACCTGACCCAGTTCAAGCGCTGGTACTCGCAGGCCGGTACGCCACGTCTGGCGGTCACCGAGTCCTATGACCCATCGGCCAGGACCTACAGCCTGACCTTCCGCCAGAGCACGCCGACGACGCCAGGCCAGCCAGGCGAAGAGAAAAAGCCATTCGTGATTCCTGTGTCGCTGGGCCTGCTCGACAAGGCAGGCAAGGAGATGCCGCTACGTCTGCAGGGCGAGCCGTCGGCATCGGGGACTTCCCGGGTGATCTCGGTCACCGAAGCCGAACAGACCTTCACATTCGTGGACATGGCCGAACAGCCATTGCCGTCGCTGCTGCGCGGGTTCTCGGCACCGGTCAAACTGAGCTTCCCGTACAACCGCGATCAACTGATGTTCCTGATGCAGCATGACACCGACGGCTTCAACCGTTGGGATGCCGGCCAGCAGTTGTCGGTTCAGGTCCTTCAGGAACTCATCGCCCAGCATCAGAAAGGCGAGAACCTGATCATGGATCAGCGTCTGGTCACCGCACTCGGGACGGTGCTGGCGGACGACAGTCTGGACCAGGCGATGGTCGCGGAAATGCTGTCCCTGCCGGGCGAAGCCTATCTGACGGAAATCAGCGAAGTGGCCGACGTCGATGCGATTCACGCGGCCCGTGAATTCGCACGCCGGCAACTGGCGAACAGTCTGAGCGATGCACTCTGGAAGCGTTACCAGACCAACCGTGAACTGTCGAAGAAGACTCCGTACGTGGCTGCGTCCGAGCACTTCGCTCGCCGCGCGCTGCAGAACATTGCGCTGTCTTACCTGATGCTGACCGGCAAGCCTGACGTGCTGGCGGCAGCGATTGAGCAGTTCGACAACGCCGACAACATGACCGAGCGCCTGACCGCGCTGGCCGTGCTGGTCAACTCGCCGTTCGAAGACGAGAAGGCCAAGGCGCTGGCGGTGTTCGCCGAAAACTTCAAGGACAACGCGCTGGTCATGGATCAGTGGTTCAGCGTGCAGGCCGGCAGCACCTTGCCGGGTGGCCTGGCCCGTGTGAAGGCGCTGATGCAACACCCGGCGTTCACGATGAAGAACCCGAACAAGGTGCGTGCCCTGATCGGCGCCTTTGCCGGGCAAAACCTGATCAACTTCCACGCGGCGGACGGTTCGGGGTATCGCTTCCTGGCCGATCTGGTCATCGAGCTGAACGGCTTCAACCCGCAAATCGCCTCGCGCCAACTGGCGCCCCTGACCCGCTGGCGCAAATACGACAGCGCCCGTCAGGCCTTGATGAAAGGCGAGCTGGAGCGCATCCGTGCTTCCGGCCAGCTGTCGCCGGACGTCTACGAGGTGGTGAGCAAAAGCCTGGCGTAATTCGCGTCGGTCGTTGCTGCTGATAGTTGCTGTTGATGGAAGGGCTGCCCGTGCGAACGGGCGGCCTTTTTTTTGTGTGTTGCACACCGCGCCCGGTAGCGCTTGGATCGCAGCCCGACCCCGTGACTTCTTGTAGGAAACATCCCGTTCAAAACGTTTAGCTTTCACACGCCGACTTGGGATCGGGCTGGCAGAAATTTCCTTCTTGAGTGTTCATCCTTTCGCCGCTTGCCGTGGCAGCACGTTGCCGCCCGGTACACCCTCGAAACGAAAGGAACGGATGGTCGATGAAGGTACGTAAAACGCTGGCGCTGCTGGGCCTCGTGACGGTTGGGCAACACGCGGTTGCGCATGCACACACCCTGGATGAACAGCGATTTCAGCTGGGCGGTGTGGACGTCAGTCTGGGTCTGGGCCTGTTGAACGGACAGGCGCAGGAGAAGGTGTATGACGCTTACGATGGCCAGAAAATCAGTCAGTTGAACTGGGACCTCAAGCAGGTGCCCACCTTGCATCTGGGCCTGATCTACCACCCGCTGGACTGGCTTTCCCTTGAAGCGAAAGGCTGGACCAAAGTGGCCAAGGGCGATGGTCACTTGCAGGATTATGACTGGATGGACGATGGGGGCGAGGGCTGGACGGACTTTTCCGATCACCCTGACACCCGCGTGCAGAAGGCCTGGCAGGCGGAGGTCGCGGCGACCGCGTGGGCGCTGAAACGTGGCGGTCTGGCCCTTGGCGCCATGCTGGGCTATCAGCGCAATGAATTGGGCTGGCAAGCCCGTGGCGGTCGCTATGTCTATTCGTCGGACGAGAGATTCCGTGATAACGCAGGGGAGTTTCCGGCCGGCGAGAAGGGCATCACCTACCGGCAATCTTACGCGACGCCCTATGTGGGTCTGGTCGGTGTCTACCACTACCGGGACTGGACGGTTGAAAGCCGCTTCAAATACAGCCAGTGGGTGAAGGCGCGGGACTACGATCAGCATCACATGCGTGACCTGACATTTGCCGGCAACCAGGGCAATAGCGGTCGGATGCAAAGCCTGGCGTTGGCGGTGTCCTATGACGTCAACCCGAAACTGTCGGTGAAGGCCGGCATTGATTACCAGGTTTACGCGGAAGCGAAGGGCAGTGTTGTCGCCAAGGATCTACAGAGCGGTGAGCGTGACTACTATGGCGGCGATTCCGGCTCTCAATCCAGCAGAACGGTGGTGTCTAACCTGGCCGTGGCTTATCGGTTCTGACGGTTGCGTCCGGTAGATGCTTGATGATCGATCGTTCACGGCATGATCGGTAACCGGCCTGTGTGGTTATGGCCTGACCATCTTGAGCGGTCGGTCTGAACGAACGCCGCTCTCCTGTGGGAGTCAGCAAGCTGACTCCCACAGGTTTTGTGTAAGACCAGTGACACGTGTCCTGGACTCAAAGAGCGCAAAGCGCGACTCGCGCTTGATCTTCATACCGCAGCAGGCGAATACCTCACCGCTATTAACGCCAACACCGCCCACAAAAAAACCACCGCAGAGGTGGCTTTTTGTAGATATCACTGACCCATCAGTCACCGCGATAAACACAACCGCTGGTGCATGTTTCATGAATCCGGATTGCCGACAACTCAGGCAACAACGGTTTCAACTCATTCCAGATCCACTTGGCCAGCACTTCACTGGTCGGGTTTTCCAGGCCGGGAATATCGTTCAGGTAGTTATGGTCCAGACGCTCATACAGCGGTTTGAAAATCGTCTTGATCTCGGAGAAGTCACGAATCCAGCCCGTATGCGGATCAGGTTCGCCCTGCAGATAAATGGCGACACGGAAGGAGTGACCGTGCAGACGGCCGCATTTATGGCCTTCCGGGACGTGAGGAAGACGGTGAGCCGATTCGAACGTAAATTCCTTGAAGATTTCCACGGTATAGAGAGCCTTGAAAGGTGGCGATCGCCTGAGCGAAAAAATGCAGGTGGCGAGTTTACCAGCAATGCTTTAGCCAGGAACAGGCAGAACCTGACCGCTCGGTTAACGCCGCTCCGTTAAACCTGGTATCAAACCAGCGCTTGCAGCCGCTCCGCCAGCCGGCCAGTGTCCACGAGCTCAATGAACTCATCGCCCAGGCGTCGACTGTTTTCCATTGCCGTACGCCAATAGGCCTGACGTTCCTTGTCCTTGCCGACGAAGCGCTTGAAATCGCTGCGGTCCGGCAGTTTGCCCAGCGGCAGGCTCGAGAGGTATTCACGAGACGGCGCCAGCAGCACGACATCCTGCAGCCGGCCCAGGTCCCCTCGACGCCAGGGCAGGGTCTTGTCGAACCAGCCCGGAATGATTTTGTCGGTGAAGTGCGGGTACAGCACGATATCGCTGCCGCTGTAGGGCAGGTCCAGATGGTAATCCAGCAATCCACCATCGCGGAACGTGCCGGGGCCGACCCCCGGGATGTCCGTCACCCCTTGCATGACCATGGGAATAGAGCCTGAAGCCAGCAATGCCTGACGCAAGTTGAATTCATCAAGGTGCAGGTTTCGGGAGGGGAAATCCGTCAGCCCGGAAAGAGGCGGAGGCAGGCGCGCGTCATGCATGATCAGGCGTTCGAAATGCCGTGACAGCCGTGCCCGCCCGATCAGGTTGTTGGCGATCACCGAGCCGAGCCCAAGCCCGAGGCGACCGCGATGGTCCATCGCCAGCAGGCCGTGGCTTTTGACGATCATGATGTTCAGGCGGTAGTGCGGATTGCTCAGTACGCTGGCATCGCGCCCCTGCAACAGGTCGTCGAGCATCTTCACGCAACTCTGTGTGACCTCGGCCATGGTCACGCCCTTGGCGAAGCGCTGCTCGTTGTACAACCGTCCAAGCCGTTCCAGGCCTTCCACCGGGTCGGGCAGGCACGCACTCGCAAACCGCCAGGCGCCAATCGAGGCGCCGATCAGCGAGCGTTCACGCTCAAAACGCGGCAGCCATTCGCCAAACAGCGCCAGATCCAGCCCTTGAATGCCCAGCGCCTTCGGGCCGCCAGCCGCGCCGGGAAGGATCCCGACGTCCGCAGGCTTCAGGCCCTGCTCGCGAATGCGCGTCATGGCGCGTCGACCGGCCTTGATCGTCAGCGCGGGGGATGTGATGTGAATGGCGCTCATGAGCACTCCAGGGGCAGTCAGGCGCGGATTATATCCGCTGTCAGGCGATCGGGGAGTCTGAGCAGGGTGATGGCATGTAGCCAGAACATTAAGCTTCAATTAAGTTCGGTTGGTTATCGTGGATTCCGTAAACATCACGACTACAACGGAGATTCACTCATGAACACCTTGACTGCTTTTTTTGCTGCCACTGCCCTCGCTGTCACTGCCGGTTACGTTCAGGCCAAGGATCTGGGCCCGGATGAGGCGCTGAAACTGCGCGATGCAGGTACTATTCAGTCTTTCGAAAAACTCAACGCCGCGGCGCTGGCCAAACACCCGAACGCGACCGTGACCGACACCGAGCTGGAAGAGGAATATGGCAAATATATCTATCAAGTCGAACTGCGCGATGCCAAGGGCGTCGAGTGGGACGTCGAACTTGATGCGGTCAGCGGCCAGGTACTCAAAGACCATCAGGACACCTGATGAACGCGCGTAAACGTCGCTTTGCCGGTAAACGGCCGGGTCAGGGTTTCGTTTACTGTTTACTGGCGGTCGGTGCCGTCATGATTGCTACGGTCAGCTCGGCACGCGACCTGGATCAGGATGAAGTGCTCAAGTTGCGTCAGGAAGGTGTCATCCTGCCGCTTGAGCAATTCATCGAAGAGGCACTGGGGCGATATCCGGGCTCAAAGCTTCTGGAAGCGGAGCTTGAAGAGAAACACGACGTGCTGGTCTATGAAATCGAACTGCTGACGGCCGACCATGTGGTCCGCGAGTTGAAGTTCGATGCCCGGGACTGTCGTTTGTTGCAAGACAAGGAAGACGATTGATGCGGTTGCTATTGGTTGAAGACAGCGTTCCCCTGGCGGATGAACTGATCAGCGGACTCAGCCGTCAGGGGTACGCGGTCGACTGGCTGGCCGATGGCCGGGACGCCATCCATCAAGGCGCGAGCGAGCCTTACGACCTGATCGTGCTCGACCTTGGATTGCCCGGGGTTCCTGGCCTTGAGGTCCTGCAGAGATGGCGTGCGGACGGGTTGTCGACCCCGGTGCTCATTCTGACTGCGCGTGGCTCGTGGGCCGAGCGGATCGAAGGCCTCAAGGCCGGTGCCGATGACTACCTCACCAAGCCTTTTCACCCCGAAGAGTTGCAGTTGCGCATTCAGGCGCTGTTGCGCCGTGCCCGTGGCCTGGCCAATCAACCGAAGCTGGAAGCCGCCGGGCTGCATCTGGACGAAGGCCGCCAGTGCGTCAGCCGCGACGGCGAAGACATTCAACTGACCGCCGCCGAGTTTCGGTTACTGCGTTATTTCATGCTGCACCCCGAGCAGATCCTCTCCAAAAGCCATCTGGCCGAACATTTGTACGATGGTGAGAACGAGCGGGATTCGAATGTGATCGAAGTTCATGTCAATCACCTGCGTCGCAAGCTGGGGCGAGCGGTCGTGGAAACCCGGCGCGGCCAGGGTTACCGGTTCGGCGGGAGTGGCGGGTGAGGTCGATCCAGCGCCGCTTGAGTCTTGGTCTGATCAGCGTACTGCTGATCGTTGGGCTGGTGTTGGCGCAGATCAGTCTCTGGCTGTTCGAGGTCGGGCTGCAGCGCTATCTGGAATCCGGGCTGCGCAACGACAGTGAGTTGCTGCTGGTGGCGATCGTCCGTGGACCCACCGGTCTTCAACTGGATGAACACCGTCTCTCACCCGGTTATCAGCGACCGTATTCCGGTCATTACTTCCGCATCGACTTCGATGGCGGTCACTGGCGCTCGCGATCCCTGTGGGACGTTGAATTGCCGCAGCCCGAGCAGCCTGGGCTGCATGCTGACCTTGAGCTGGAAAAAACGAAGCAGTCGTTGCTGCTGCTGCACTCCGAATACCGCAAATTCGGTCAGAAAATCTCGATCACCGTCGCCCAGGACTACACACCGGTTCAGGCCAGTTTTGCGTTGGTTCAGCGCATTGGTCTGGGGCTTGGGCTGGCGGCGCTGATTCTGATACTGGCCTTGCAGCGCGTCACTGTGCGCCGGGCATTGCGTCCGCTGGACACCGCGCGCGAGCAGATATCTCAATTGCAACAAGGTCAGCGCTCCCAACTCGACGAAGCCGTACCGGTTGAGTTGAAGCCACTGGTGGCACAGATCAATCACTTGTTGGCGCACACCGAGGACAGCCTCAAGCGCTCGCGCAACGCACTGGGCAACCTGGGGCATGCGCTGAAAACCCCGATGGCCGTCCTGATGAGTCTCACCGAAAGCCAGAAGCTGGAGCAGCACCCCCAGGTTCGGGCCACGTTGCGCGATCAGTTGCAGCAGATTCAGCAACGTCTGGAGCGTGAGCTCAATCGCGCCCGGCTTTCGGGGGACGCCTTGCCCGGTGTGCGTTTCGATTGCGACGTTGAACTGCCGGGCCTTTTTTCCACCTTGCGGATGATTCACGGCGAACACCTGGAGTTGAACAACCAGGTTGCTCCAGGGCTGGTTCTGCCATGGGACCGGGAGGATATCCTCGAATTGCTGGGTAATGTGATGGACAACGCGTGCAAATGGGCGGACAGCCGTATTTGCCTGTGCATCACTGAGGTGTCGGGTGGCTATTGCCTGTTGATCGACGACGATGGGCCGGGCATTGCGCCGGATCAGCGCGAAGAGGTGCTGGGTCGTGGCAATCGTCTGGATGAGCAGGTTACGGGGCACGGTCTCGGCCTGGGTATCGTCAAGGACATCGTCGAATCCTGGGGCGGACGTATTCAGTTGCTGGACAGCCCGCTGGGCGGCCTTCAGGTGCGGATCGATCTGCCTGAGCGAACGGGGCATCCGATCATCGACTGATTGCCCGTTGACCTCAACTTTTGCCGGGCGGGGCCGTTAACCGTTAAGGAGCCCAACGGCGTAACGCACACAAAAATAAAAGGTCACGGATATATGCGCCTGAATCTGAAAGCCAGAGTTCTCACGCTTGCGGTGCTTCCGGTCTTGCTGTTTGCATTGATTGTCAGCGTCAGCACGGTGGTCATGTTGCGCGATCAAGCGAAACGTGAGGTGGAAGACACCCGTCAACACCTGCTCGCCGAGGCCAAGGCAACGCTGCAAAGCTACGTCGCGGTGGCCATCGGTACCATCAAGCCCTTGTATGACGCGTCGGCACCGGGCGACATGGAGGCCCGTGCGCAAGTCATCAAGATGCTTTCGCAGGTCCAGTACGCCAAAGACGGCTATTTCTTCGGGTATGACTCTCAGGCAGTACGCCTGTTCAAGGGCAGCAGTCCTGACGGCGTCGGCAAGAGTTTCAAGGATGCTCGCGATCCCAACGGCGTGTACGTCAACGCCGGTCTTGTCGACGTCGCGAAGGCCGGGACCCATTACCTCGAATACTCTTCGCCGCTTCCAGGCTCCAGCGAACTGGTGCCCAAGCTCGGTTACTCCGAATACCTGCCTAAGTGGGACATGGCGGTAGGCTCTTCCGTCAATCTGGACAACATCGACGCGAAGGTCGCCGAGGTCGAGAAGAACGTGAGTGAGCGGGTGCAGAACATGCTGATCACCATCGTTGGCATCGCACTTCTGGTGCTGGTGATCATTACCGTGGTCGGCGTCTGGATGGCGGGTGGCCTCTTGCGGCCACTGCGCCAGATGAAAGCCAACCTGGATGACATTGCCGCAGGGGAGGGCGACCTGACCCGGCGCCTGACGGTGACCTCTCAGGACGAGCTCGGCGAACTGGCCGGCTCGTTCAACCGCTTCGTCGACAAGATCCACGGCCTGGTGCGGCAGATCGCTGAAATGACGGGCCAGCTCACGGACCTCGTCGGTGAGGTCACTGACCAGGCACAGCGCTCCGAGCAGGCCATGGAACGTCAACGTCACGAGACAGATCAGGTCGCGACGGCCATCAACCAGATGTCGGCAGCCGCGCAGGAAGTGGCCAAGAGCGCTCAGGGCGCGTCGGTGGCCGCACAGCAAACTGACGAAGAAGGTCAGGCGGCCAAGCGTGTGGTCGACGGCAGCATTGAGCAGATTCACGCCCTGGTGAATGACATCCGTCACAGCGGGACCTCGCTGGACAGCCTGCAGAACGACGTGACCTCGATTGTCGGCGTGCTGGGCGTGATCCGCTCCATCGCCGAGCAAACCAACCTGCTGGCGCTGAACGCGGCGATCGAAGCCGCGCGGGCCGGCGAGGCGGGACGCGGGTTTGCGGTGGTGGCCGATGAAGTCCGTGCGCTGGCCAGTCGTACCCAGCAAAGCACACAGGAAATCCAGGGCATGATCGATCGTCTGCAGCAGGGCACGCAAGGCGCGGTTGCGGCGATGCGCCGTTCCAGTGAGGCGGGTGATGGCACCTCGGCGCGGGCCAACGAAGCCGGTGCATCGCTGGACACCATTGGTCAGTTGATCGGCACCATCAACTCGATGAACGCGCAGATCGCGAGTGCTGCAGAGGAGCAGACAGCGGTTGCGGAAGAGATCAATCGCAGCGTGCACCAGATTGCGTCGGCGGTCGAAAGCGTGGCAGACGAAACCCGTCACAGCGCCAACACAACGCGCAACCTGACCGAGCTCAACCAGCGTCTCGGGCAACTGGTCGGCCAGTTCCGCACCTGACACGGTCTCAAACGCATCGTGGCAGGTCGCAACGGCCCGCCACGAAACTTCTCCCTCATGATTCCAACCCTTGTTTCGTCTACGTTACAGGCGGCACTCCTGTGACGATTGGCGGACTAACCATTAGGCCGTACGTTCAGTGGGGCTCAATGACATGGAAGGAACATGAACGAAACTTCGCTGCAAAACAAAACCCTGATGCTGCTTCTGGTGTTGGTGACCATCGCGTTCATCTGGATTCTGCTGCCGTTTTATGGCGCGGTGTTCTGGGCGGTGATTCTGGGCATTATCTTTGCGCCGCTCCAGCGCCGTCTGCTCGCGCGTTTCGGCTGGCAACGCAACCTCACCTCCGTGTGTACCTTGATGGTGTGCCTGGTGATCGCGATTCTTCCGGTCATTATCATCAGCATGCTGATGGTTCAAGAGGGCGCGGCGCTCTACAAGAATGTCGAAAGCGGCCAGATCGACATTCCCAAGTACCTCGCGGAATTCAAAGCGTTGTTGCCGGGGTCGATGCAGCATTGGCTGGATCGACTGGGCATGGGGGACTTCAAAGGGCTGCAGGACAAGATCTCCAAGGCTGCGATGCAGGGCAGCCAGTACCTCGCGACCCAGGCGTTCAGTTTCGGGCAGGGCACATTCGATTTTGTCGTGAGTTTTTTCATCATGCTGTACCTGCTGTTCTTCTTTCTGCGGGATGGCCAGGACCTGACCCGCCGGATCCGCATCGCGATTCCATTGGCTGAACCGCAAAAGCGCCGGCTGCAGTTGAAGTTCACCCGTGTGGTCCGCGCGACGGTGAAGGGTAACGTGGTGGTGGCGCTCACCCAGGGCGCACTGGGCGGTTTGATTTTCTGGGTGCTGGACATTCCCAGTGCATTGCTGTGGGCGGTGGCGATGGCGTTTCTGTCGCTCTTGCCGGCGGTAGGGGCAGGCATTATCTGGGCGCCGGTGGCGGTGTATTTCCTGCTCAGCGGGATGATCTGGCAAGGCGTGGTGTTGGGGTTGTTCGGCGTGTTTGTGATCGGGCTGGTGGATAACGTGTTGCGGCCGATTCTGGTGGGTAAGGACACGCGGATGCCGGATTATCTGATTCTGATTTCCACGCTGGGCGGGATGGCGGTGTTCGGGCTGAACGGCTTCGTGATCGGGCCGATGATTGCGGCGTTGTTCATGTCGACGTGGGGGTTGTTTACCAGTGCGAAGAAGACGGTGCGGTTGCCGGGGTAGGTTTTTTGTTCTGGTGGGTTGGCGCTGGTTGGGGGGATTTCCCTTTACCCGGTTGGCGCTGATGTTGGTTCGGCGTTAAGGCCTTTCTGTTTCGCCTTCGGCGAGTTACTTGATAACCCCAAGTGACCAAAAGTTGGCTCTTGGCTCGGCCCTCCTTCGTCGGGTTGCTCACTCCGGCGACGCCTGCGTTCAGCCTGCACCCACGTCGCGTTTTGTGGTGTCTGAACTGTCGCGGTGAGAGAAGCAAGAGCAGTAGCAGTAGCAATGGCAATGGCAATGGCTTTTGATTCTGCCGAAGGCGTAGGAGCGCGGCTTGTCCCGCGATCTGCCGGGGACCGGCAGCAAAACCGGCGCATGCGGAGTGTCTGGTACAGCCGAGTCGCCTCGTTTGCTGCCGCTGCGCGCCAGATCGCGGGACAAGCCACGCTCCTACAGAGACCGCGTCCATCTGACAGTTCTGCTTCCGCAGTTGATTGCTTGATGGTTCCCACGCTCCGCGTGGTAACACCGCTGTGAACGCTCTGCGTCGCCCCTTCTTTGACGCAGGGCGCCAGCCGCAGGATTACTAGGCAGTGCGTGGATTCAAACCGTGTGTCTCTGACCTCAACTCGGTGGCCCGGAAAGTCACTAAATATGAGCGGCCCGCCACAGCGGTGGTCGAGGGCAAGGATTATGATCGCCCTGCACAATGGATTAGTGTCGATGGGGGTGCTTCATGGGCTTCACGATTTGTTATCGTTTTTTAGGCATTCAACGCGTGCTGGAATGCCAGGAAGATCAGCTCTGCGGGCACGATGCCGTCTATTACGCGCTGCTTCATTCGGGCGCAGCATTGGGGAATGTCGTGGGCACGTGGCAGGGAAGTTATCCGTCCATCGTGGAAGCGGCGGAGCGTTCGGGCGTGAGTAACGTGCTATGGCACAGGTCCATTTCGCAAGCCTCGCCCCCTCAGAAAAAAAGCTGATCACGCTCATATGAAGGGCTCTGCGTGAGCCCTTCTCCTGGTAATAAGCCGCTGCAGCCCTCCGTGGCATCAGGCAGACGCCGTCAAAACTTGAAGCGTCCCACCAGGCCTTTGAGTTGACTTGAGATGTCCGTCAGGCGCCCCGAGCCGGACTGTGCCGAGTGTGCGAATTCTTCCACCAACTGCGCATCGGCATGAATCTGTGCGATGTGGCGGTTGATCTCTTCTGCCACCTGATGCTGCTCTTCTGCTGCCGTGGCGATCTGGGTGTTCTGATCGCGGATGGAATCGACCGACGTGCGAATTTTGTCGAAGCTGTCCCGCGCCTGCTGTATGCACTCGACGCTGTTTTGCGACACCTGCAGGCTGCCCTGCATCTGCTGCGTCACCTCCAGGGTACGCCGTCCGAGGTTGCCCAGCAGATTGCCAATTTCGCCTGTCGAGTCGGCGGTGCGTCGAGCCAGGGCTCGCACTTCATCGGCAACCACGGCAAAGCCACGACCTTGATCACCGGCCCGCGCCGCTTCGATGGCGGCGTTGAGCGCCAGGAGGTTGGTCTGCTCGGCGATGGAGCGGATGGTGTCGAGGATGCTGTTGATGTTCTTGCTGTCCTGTTCCAGCAACTGCATGGTTTCCGTTGACTGCTGCAGTTCCTGGCTCAGTTTCAGCACGCTGCCCGTGGCTTCGCTGATGTGCTGCTGACCGTCGGACACGTCGCGGTAACCCGAATCCGCGCTGGACGCCGCCTCGCTGCAGGAGCGCGCGACTTCGTTCGCGGTGGCGACCATCTCGTTGAACGCAGTGCTGACCAGCTCTACCGCCTCACGCTGGCGGCCGGCGACTTCGTCCATGTTTCTCGCAACCTGATGGGTGTCGGCCGCCGCTTCCTGCAAATCGGTGGACGCGCTGCTGATCCGTTGCACCAGTTGCGCAATCATCCCGAGGAACTGGTTGAACCACCCGGCTAACGTGGCGGTTTCGTCCTTGCCCTGCACCTTGAGTTGCCGGGTGAGATCGCCTTCGCCCTCGGCAATCTCCTGCAAACCATCGGCAACCCCACGAATCGGTCGCACGATCACGCCCGCGAAGCTGGCGCCGACCACGGCGAAGATTACCGCGAGGGCGGCGGCAATGGCGGCAATCAACCAGGTCAGGTTCGAGGCTTTGGCCATGACCTCATCGCGCTCGATCAGACCGATGAAACGCCAGCCCAGACCTTTGGAACTGATGACGTTGGCCATGTAGACCTTGCCATCGATCTCGACCTGAGCAGGGCCGTCGCCGCGCTGCGCCAGTTCGGCGTAGTTGGCGCCAAGATCGGCCATTGGTTTGAAGTTATGCTGAGCGTTGCTCGGGTCCACGAGCACGTTGCCGTTGGCCTCGACCAGCATGAGGTAGCCGCTGTTGCCCAGCTTGATGTCCTTGACCAGCTCCGTCAGTTGTTTGAGCGAGACGTCCAGACCGACCACGCCCACCAGCTTCCCGGTCGCGTCGGTCACGGTACGAACGGTCCCAATCAGCGAGACGTCATCGGGGGCCCAGTAATAAGCCCCGGTACGCACGGTAGTGCCCGGTGCGGCGATCGCTGCCTGATACCAGGGACGCTGCCGCGGGTCGTACTGGGTGAGCTTGGCGTCGTCCGGCCAGCTCGCGTAACCGCCGTCCGTCAAGCCAAGCGAAAGATACGCCGTGCTCGGGTGGGTCTTGGCGAAGCCCTCGAACATCTCAAGAAATGCACGGTTGTTTTCAGTCAGCGGAATCTGAGCCGCGTCAGCCCCTGAGTAGTTCTTCAAATCCTTGCCAGCGACGACGCGCGGGTCCTTCGCGATGTACTCGACGTTCTGGCTGATCCCGTCGAAAAACTGCTTCATGCCGTTATCGATCTGACGAATCTCGCGACCACTGCTGTCCACGAAGTCGGCCTCGGCCGCTGCCCGTACGTTCAGCACGACAAGCACCGCCACCACGATAACCGGGAGACACGCGATGGCCGCAAACGCCCACGTCAGCTTCTGTTTGATATTCATGAAATATTCCGCTGGTTCTATCAGTGTTGGAAGGCAGAAACAAAAAAGTGCGTGGCTGGATTTTTAGAACAGACGTCCACGGCTACCTACAACATATCGACCGCAGACGCTGGAAGGTGAGGGGGATTCAGAAGGTTGCAGACAATCGGTGGAGGAGAGAAATATTAAGGGTGAATGACACATCGCATTCGCTGCCGTCGTAACCTCCGACGTCTCCCACAGGGGCTTTTTATCGGTCATGAGATAGCGAAGCGCGGCGGCGCCTCCAATCTTGATCTTGATCTTGATCTTGATCTTGATCTTTCACCGCGAAAGTCCAGACACCACAAAACGCGACTTGGGTGCAGGCTGAACGCAGGCGTCGCGCAGTGGGCCGAGCGGCATGGATGCCGCGAGAGCTGCCCCCGGCCATGGATGGCCGATGGCAGCGGGCCCACGGAGCGTCGCCGAAGTGAAGGAACCCGACGAAGTCGGGCCCAACCTGGAGCAGGGCCTTTTGGTTACTTTTTGGCTCTTGAAAAAGTAACTCGCCGAAGGCGAAACAGGTCTGGCGTTAGCCAGAACCCATCAGCACCACCATCGACAACGGATGCGCCTACAAACCCAGTGTCATCCTAAATCCAGATCACCCGGATACCAGCCATAAAAAAACCCTGCTCAAAAGCAGGGTTTCTTCTACCTCACCGAACCCTCAAAGCCCGGCGTGTTGCACCAGCGACAGCAACGGCTGCGGGTACACACCCAGGAAGAACGCCAACAGCGTAATCCCCAACAGCATCACACCACCGGCACGCTGCGCCCAATTGAACGGCGCATCGTGGCGCTGAATCTTCGAGTCCTGCAGATACAGCGTCACCATCACCCGCAGGTAATAGAACACACCGATCGCACTGCCGATCACCAGCGAACCGGTCAGCCACCACAAGTGCGCCTCGACACCGGTTGCAATGATGTAGAACTTACCGATAAAGCCCGTCGTCAGAGGAATACCCGCCAGCGACAGCATCATCACGGTCAGCACCGCCGTCAGGTACGGACGACGCCAGAACAAGCCACGGTATTCGAACATCGCATCGGCGTCGCGACCGCTGTACGGCGACGACATCAGGGTGATTACACCGAAAGCACCCAGGCTGGTCAGCACGTAGGTCACCAGGTACACGCTGATCGCTTCAACTGCCAGACCTTTGCTGGCGACCATCGCGATCATCAGGTAACCGAAGTGGGCGATGGACGAATAACCCAACAGACGCTTGAGGTTGTTCTGAGTCAGTGCCAACAGGTTACCGATCAGGATCGATGCGACGGCGATGACAGACATCACGTCCGTCAGCACACCGCTGGTGGCCGCCGGGGAGATCTGAAACAGGCGCACCAGCACACCGAACACCGCAACCTTGCTGGCGGTCGCCAGGAAAGCTGCCACCGGGGCAGGGGCGCCTTCGTAAACGTCCGGGGTCCACAGGTGGAACGGGACCAGCGACAGTTTGAAGCCCAGACCGATCAACATCATGCCCAGACCCAGGCTGGCGATCGGGCTTGGCATGCCGGTGGCGGCGATGGCCTTGCCGATCTCGCTGAAGCCCAGGCTGCCTGCTTCGGCGTACAGCAGCGCCATGCCGAACAGCAGGAACGCAGACCCTGCCGCCGACAGCACCATGTACTTGATACCGGCTTCCAGTGAACGCTTGTTGAAGAAGGCATAAGCGACCAGGCCGTAGACGGGCACCGACAGCAGTTCCAGACCGATGAACAGGCTCGCCAGGTGTTGCGCGGCGACCAGCACCATGCCGCCGGCAGCGGCCATCAGGATCAGCAGATAAAGCTCTTCGCGGTTGCCCGGATAACCTGCCTTGCCTTCACCCATGTAGGCGTGAGCCAGGGTCACGCAGGCCAGGGTCGAGACCAGGATGATGCCGATGTACAGCAGGGCAAAGCTGTCGATCTGCAGCAGCGGCGTGACCACCAGCGGCGCGACCTTGAGGGCCGGGTAAATCGACAGCAGGGCCAGGTTGAGTCCTGCCACGGTCAGCAGGAACGATTGCGAGTGGTTGCGACGCCATGCGATGCCCAGCATCACCACCACAACGGTGATGCTGGTAATCAGCAGCGGCGCCAGCGCAATAAAGTGTTGAATCGTCAGGTCCATAGCGCTCTTACCGGGCCGAAGCGAGTTGAGTGAAGGCAGTGCCGAGCCATTGCTGCACGCCATGCATGGTCGCCGAGGAAGTGTCGAGGACCGGCTGCGGGTAGATACCCAGCAGGACCAGCAACACGGCCAGGCCCAGCACCATGATCAATTCCCGTCCATCCATGCCCTTGAGAATCTCTTCGGTCTTTGCAGGGCCGAAGTAGGCGCGGTGGATCATGATCAGCGAGTAGACCGAGCCGAACACCAGACCGGAGGTGGCGATGGCGGTGATCCACGGTGCGCTGACGAAGGTCCCGATCAGGATCAGGAACTCACCGACGAAGTTGCCGGTGCCCGGCAGACCCAGAGAGGCGGCGGCGAAGAAGAGGCTGATGGCCGGCAGGTAAGCGATCTTGTTCCACAGGCCGCCCATCTGGCGCATGTCACGGGTGTGCAGACGCTCGTACAGCTGGCCGCTGAGAATAAACAGTGCAGCGGCCGACAGACCGTGCGCCAGCATCTGAACCACGACGCCTTGCAGCGCCTGCTGGCTGCCGGAGTAGATACCGATCAGCACGAAGCCCATGTGCGACACGCTGGAAAACGCGATCAGGCGCTTGATGTCGGTCTGGGCGAAAGCCAGGAAGGCGCCGTAGAAGATACCGATCAGGCCGAGAATCATCGCGATGGGTGCGAACTCCGCCGACGCGTTCGGGAACAGCGGCAGGGCAAAACGCAACAGACCATAAGCAGCGGTCTTGAGCAGGATACCCGCCAGGTCCACGGAACCTGCGGTCGGCGCCTGGGCGTGAGCGTCAGGCAGCCAGGAGTGCAACGGCACGATCGGCAGCTTCACCGCGAAGGCGATGAAGAAGCCCAGCATCAGGACGTACTCGGTGCCGTGGGACAGTTTGGTCTTCAGCAGGTCGGCATAGCTGAACGTGATGACACCGGTCTGATTGAAGTTCACCAGCACCAGACCCAGGATCGCCACCAGCATGATCAGGCCACTGGCCTGCGTGAAGATGAAGAACTTGGTCGCGGCGTAGATACGGGTTTTCTTGCCGTCTGCCGAGCTGTGACCCCAGAGCGCGATGAGGAAGAACATCGGCACCAGCATCATTTCCCAGAAGAAGAAGAACATGAACAGGTCGATGGCGAGGAACACGCCCACGACACCGCCCAGGATCCACATCAGGTTCAGGTGAAAGAAGCCGACGTTACGCTGGATCTCTTTCCACGAGCAGAGTACCGAGAGGATACCCAGCAGACCGGTCAGCAGGATCATCAGCAGCGACAGGCCATCGAGCGCCAGATGAACGCTGATGCCGAAGCGCTGGATCCACTGGGCCTTGAATTCAACCGCCCAGGTCGGGTCGACGCCAGGCGCCGGTGCGTAGGTGTACGTACCGGTGCTCCACAGCCACAGGCCCAGGACAGTCAGGAGGGACATCGTAACCAGCGCAATCCAGCGCGGCAGGGTAGGGCCGAAGCGCTCACCTTGCCAGCACAGCAGGCCGCCGATAAAGGGGATCAGGATTAGCCAAGGCAGAATCATGACGGGCTCAATTCCTTTCGCAAAGTCGCAAGGTTCATGTCAGATCGACTCATCAGACCAGCACAATCGCGCCGAGTACCAGCACGGCACCCGCGGCGATCGAAGCGGCGTACCAGCGGAGCTGACCGGTTTCAGTGCGGCTCATCAGGCCGTTACCGGCTTTGACCAGACGCGGGATGAGACCGATGGTGTGGTCGAGCGGGTCGCCACGCAGCAGGCGGCTGATTGCCAGGTAAGGTTTGACGAACAACACGTCATACACCCAGTCGAAGCCCCAGGCCGCAAACCACCAGGCGGACAGGAAACGACCCGGACCGCTGTTGGCGATGGCAGTGACCAGACGACGCTTGCCGAGGAACAGCAGCGCGGCCAGCAGGATACCGGCCAGGGCGATGGCGCCCGAGGCGATTTCCAGACTGTGCTTGGCTTCACCACCGGCATGCCCTGCACTTTCCGGCAGCACGCCGGCCAGTGGCGGATGAATCCAGGCACCGATAAAGGTCGACAGCACGATCAGCACGCTCAGCGGCAGCCAGTGGGAGATTCCGTGGCCAGCGTGAGCTTCGGTCTTCGCTTCGCCGTGGAAGGCGATGAAGATCAGGCGGAAGGTGTACAGCGACGTCATGAAGGCACCCACCAGACCGGCGTACAGCAGGTATTGATGGCCGCTGGCGAAGGCTTCCCACAGGATTTCGTCCTTGGAGTAGAAACCTGCGGTGACCAGAGGCAGTGCCGCCAGGGCTGCGCCACCGACGATGAAGCTGGTGTAGGCCAGTGGCAGTTTCTTCCACAGACCGCCCATCTTGAAGATGTTCTGCTCGTGGTGGCAGGCAACGATCACCGCACCGGAGGCAAGGAACAGCAGGGCCTTGAAGAACGCGTGGGTCATCAGGTGGAAGATCGCGCCTTCCCATGCACCCACACCCAGCGCCAGGAACATGTAGCCGATCTGGCTCATGGTCGAGTAGGCGAGGATACGTTTGATGTCGGTCTGAACCAGTGCCGCGAAACCGGCCAGCACCAGGGTCACACCGCCGACGATGCCGACCAGGTGCAGGATATCCGGCGCCAGGGCGAACAGGCCGTGTGTACGGGCGATCAGGTAGACACCGGCGGTCACCATGGTCGCCGCGTGGATCAGTGCGGAAACCGGGGTAGGGCCGGCCATCGCATCCGCCAGCCAGGTCTGCAGCGGCAGCTGCGCCGATTTACCGACAGCGCCGCCCAGCAGCATCAGGGTCGCCAGAACGATCCAGAAATCGCCGACCTTGAAGTGCTGTGGAGCACGCACCAGCAGTTCCTGAATGTTCAGCGTGCCCAGTTGCTGGAAGAGGATGAACAGGCCGATGGCCATGAACACGTCGCCGATGCGGGTCACGATGAAGGCTTTCAGGGCCGCATTGCCGTTGTTGCGGTTGCTGTAATAGAAACCGATCAACAGGTACGAGCACAGGCCCACGCCTTCCCAACCGAAGTAGATGAACAGCAGGTTGTCGCCCAGGATCAGGAACAACATGCTGGCGATGAACAGGTTGGTGTAGGCAAAGAAACGCGAGTAGCCGTCTTCACCGCGCATGTACCAGGACGCGAACAGGTGGATCAGGAAGCCCACGCCGACCACGACGCCCAGCATGGTGATGGACAGACCATCGACATACAGCGCGAAGTTGGGGTCGAAGCCGTCAACCGACATCCAGCGCCACAGCACCATGGTCAGGTGACCGCCTTCGGGCGGCGAGACGTTGAACTGGAAGATCACGTAGGCGGCGACAATGGCCGACAGGCCAATGGAGCCAACGCCGATCAGGGCCGACAGGTTTTCCGACCATTTGCCGCGTGAAAACGACAGCAGCAGGAAGCCGATCAGGGGGAATACGAAAGTCAGAAAGAGTAGGTTCATCCGCGCATCTCGCTGGCAGCGTCGATATCGAGAGTGTGGAAGCGGCGATACAGTTGCAGCAGGATCGCCAGGCCAATGCTGGCCTCGGCGGCGGCCAGGCTGATCACCAGGATGAACATGATCTGGCCGTCAGGCTGCGCCCAGCGGCTACCCGCCACGACGAAAGCCAGCGCGGCTGCGTTCATCATCACTTCCAGGCTCATCAACACGAACAGAATGTTGCGGCGTACCAACAGGCCCGCCAGGCCGAGGCAGAACAGGATGCCGGCAACCGCCAGCCCGTGTTCCAGAGGAATTTGTGCATGCATGGGATTACTCCTTCGCCTCGTTGCGGCCGACATGGAACGCCGTCACCGCTGCGGCGAGCAGCAGCATCGAGGCGAGTTCGACCACCAGCAGGTACGGACCGAACAGGCTGATGCCCACGGCCTTGGCATCCACGGTGGTGTGACCGATACCGGCGCCGGTGGAATTGGCGAACAGCACATACAGCAGCTCGGCCAGCAGCAGGCCGCCCAACAGGATCGGGCCCAGCCAGATGCCGGGCTTGAGCCAGGCGCGTTCTTGCTGAACCGAGGCCGGGCCCAGGTTCAGCATCATCACCACGAACACGAACAGCACCATGATGGCGCCGGCATAGGCGATCACTTCCAGCGCACCGGCAAACGGTGCGCCGAGACTGAAGAAGGTCATGGCCACGGCGATCAGCGAAATGATCAGGTAGAGCAGGGCGTGCACCGGGTTCGTGTTGGTAATCACCCGAAGGGTGGCCACAACAGCGATGCCGGATGCGAAATAGAAAGCGAATTCCATCTTTCTTCCTTAAGGCAGCAAGCTCTTGACGTTGATGGGCTCGGCTTCGTTCTGGGCAGCGCCTTTCGGCTTGCCGGCGATCGCCATACCTGCAACGCGGTAGAAGTTGTAGTCAGGGTTCTTGCCGGGACCGGAGATCAGCAGATCTTCCTTCTCGTACACCAGATCCTGACGTTTGAACTCGGCCATTTCGAAATCCGGCGTGAGCTGGATCGCGGTGGTCGGGCAGGCTTCTTCACAGAGACCGCAGAAGATGCAACGCGAGAAGTTGATGCGGAAGAAGTCCGGGTACCAGCGACCGTCTTCAGTCTCGGCCTTCTGCAGCGAAATGCAGCCGACCGGGCAGGCCACGGCGCACAGGTTGCAGGCCACGCAGCGCTCTTCGCCGTCGGGGTCGCGCGTCAGCACGATACGACCGCGGTAGCGAGGCGGCAGGTAGACCGCTTCTTCCGGATATTGCAGGGTGTCGCGCTTACGGAAGCCATGGCCGAAGACCATGATCAGGCTGCGTAGCTGGGTACCCGTACCCTTAACGATGTCGCCAATATATTTGAACATGGGTCAAATCCTCACTGAGCCGCCAGGACGACCGCAGCGGTCACTAGCAAATTGATCAGGGTCAGTGGCAGGCAGAACTTCCAGCTGAAATCCATCACCTGGTCATAACGCGGACGCGGGATGGAAGCGCGCAGCAGGATGAACAGCATGATGAAGAACGCGGTTTTCAGGACGAACCACATGAACGACAGTTGCGGCAGGATGTTGAACGGACCGTGCCAGCCACCGAAGAACAGGGTCACCAGCAGGGCCGAGATCAGGATGATGCCGATGTACTCGCCGACGAAGAACATGCCCCACTTCATGCCGGCGTATTCGATGTGGTAACCGTCGGCCAGTTCCTGTTCCGCTTCCGGCTGGTCGAACGGGTGACGGTGAGTCACGGCGACGCCAGCGATGAAGAAGGTACAGAAGCCGAAAAACTGCGGAATGATGAACCACAGGTGATCGGCCTGGTACTGAACGATGTCGCCCATGTTGAACGAGCCAACCTGAACGATGATGCCCATCAGGGACAGGCCCAGGAACACTTCGTACGACACGGTCTGGGCCGAGGCCCGCAAGCTGCCGAGCAGGGCGTACTTGTTGTTCGACGACCAGCCGGCGAACAGCACCGCGTAGACCGACAGACCGGCCATGGCGAAGAAGAACAGCAGGCCGATGTTCAGGTCCGCGACGACCCAGGTCTGGGTGACCGGGATGATCGAGAACGAGATCAGCAACGCACTCATGGCCACGACCGGCGCCAGGGTGAAGATCATCTTGTCGACGAAGGGAGGGTTCCAGTCTTCCTTGAAGAACATCTTCAGCATGTCGGCGGCGATCTGGAACATACCGAACGGGCCGACGCGGTTCGGACCGTAACGGTCCTGCCACCAGCCCAGCAGACGACGTTCGATGAAGCTGAGCAGCGCGCCGCAGACCACGACGGCGAGCAGCACCACGATGGCCTTCACGACGGCGATGATCGAGTCGATCACTTCAGGGGTAAACCACGTGGTCATTGTGCTGCCTCCTGCAGACCTTCAACGGTTTTCCCGGCCAGCGCCGGAGGAATGCCCGCCAGACCCGATGGCAACGCCACCAGACCGGCGCCCAGCTCTTCGTTGATGCGCAGTGGCAGACGCAGGGTCTGACCGGCAACGTTGAGGCTGAGCATGGCACCGTCGTTGACGCCCAGGCGGTCCGCTTCGGACTTGGCCAGTGCGACGTAGGCCGCCGGAATACGCTCTTGAACCGGCGCGGCTTTGGACGAGGTTTCGTCGCTGCCGAACAGGTGGTAGAACGGCACGACCTGCCAGGTCCCTTGAGCAGGGGAGAAAGCGCGCGGCACGTTGGAGAACCAGCTCAGCTTGTCGCCGCTGCTTTCGATCAGGCGCACGCCCGGATCACCCGCACGCAGGTGACCGCCGACTTCGTCCTGGAACTTGTTCCACGCCTGTGGCGAGTTCCAGCCCGGCGACCAGGCGAATGGCACCTGGGAGCGAGGTTCGGCGGAGCCTGAGTAACCTTCCATCGAGAACGAGAACGCGGTGTCCTGGTCCTGCGATGTCCGTGGCTCATGCACGCTGATGTTGGCGCGCATGGCGGTCCGGCCGCTGTAACGCAGCGGTTCGCGAGCCAGTTTCAGACCCTTGATACGGAACGCAGCGGAAGGCGCTGCACCGACGATGCCAGCGAGTTGCGGGTTGCTTGCGGCACAGGCTTCGGTCACGTGATCCAGTTGGGTCCAGTCCACGGGCTTGTTCAGCAGGGTCGAGCGCAAGGCATGCAGCCAGCGCCAGCCTTCGTGGATCTGGATGCTGGCATCCAGGTAGGTCGGATCGTAGACCTGGAAGAAACGCTGAGCGCGGCCCTCCTGGCTGACCAGCGTACCGTCGCCTTCCGCAAAGCTGGCGGCGGGCAGCACGAGGTGCGCACGGTCGGTGGTCGGGGTCTTCTGGTGGTCGGCAACGATCACCACTTTCGCGGCCTTCAATGCAGCCTCGACCGTCGCGGCATCGACGCGGGTGAACAGGTCGTTCTCCAGCACGACGATGGCGTCGGCCTTGCCCGAGATCACGGCGTGCAGCGCGTCATCGACCGAGTCGCCACCGAACAGGGTCAGGCCCATGCTGTTGGCTTCCGGCACGATCAGGCTCAGCGAGCCATTCTTCTCGCGCAGTTTCAGGGCTTTGGCGATGTTCGCGGCGGCTTCGATCAGCGCGCTGGAGCCCAGCGAGGCGCCGGAGACGATCAGTGGACGCTTGGCGGCCAGCAGTGCATCGGCGATGCGTTGGGCCAGTTCCAGTGCTTCGCTGTCCAGACCGGTGACGGCCGGCGCGCTTGGGTCGATGGCGTGTGCAACGGCGAAACCGATGCGGGCCAGATCGTCGGGCGCGGCGTGTACGCACTCTTCAGCGATATCGTCCAGTCGGGTTTCGGCCAGGCTGGCGATGAACAGCGGGTTCATCTCGTGCTGGCCGATGTTTTTGACAGCCGCGTCGAGCCAGGGCTGGACTTTCATCGCAGCCGCCATGTCTTCGGCTTTGTTCTTCACCGACTGACGCAGGCCCAGCGCCATGCGTGCAGCGGTCTGAGTGACGTCTTCACCGAGGATGAACACCGCGTCGTGCTCTTCGACTTCACGCAGGGTTGGAATCGGCAGCGGGCTGTCCTTCAGAACCTGTGCAATCAGGCGCAAACGCGCAAGCTCACCGGCTTCGATACCCGAGTAGAAATGCTCGGCACCGACCAGTTCGCGCAGCGCGAAGTTGCTTTCAAGGCTGGCACGCGGCGAACCGATACCGACGATGTTGCGACCGCGCAGCAGATCGGCGGCTTTATCCAGCGCAGCGTCCAGGCTCAGCTTGACGTTGCCTTCGGCCAGCAGGGGCTGACGTGGACGGTCCTTGCGGTTGACGTAGCCATAACCGAAACGGCCACGGTCGCACAGGAAATACTGGTTCACCGACCCGTTGTAGCGGTTCTCGATACGGCGGATTTCGCCATAACGCTCACCCGGGCTGATGTTGCAACCGCTGGAGCAGCCGTGACAGATGCTCGGCGAGAACTGCATGTCCCACTTACGGTTGTAGCGTTCGGAGTGCGTCTTGTCGGTGAACACACCGGTCGGGCAGACCTCGGTGAGGTTGCCGGAAAACTCGCTTTCCAGCGTGCCGTCTTCAACGCGCCCGAAGTACACGTTGTCGTGGGCGCCGAACACACCGAGGTCGGTGCCGCCGGCATAGTCTTTATAGAAGCGCACACAGCGATAGCAGGCGATGCAGCGGTTCATCTCGTGAGCGATGAACGGCCCCAGTTCCTGATTCTGGTGGGTGCGTTTGGTGAAGCGATACCGGCGCTCGTTGTGGCCGGTCATCACCGTCATGTCCTGCAAATGGCAGTGACCGCCTTCCTCACAGACCGGGCAGTCGTGGGGGTGGTTGGTCATCAGCCATTCGACGACGCTGGCGCGGAACGCCTTGGATTCTTCGTCGTCGATGGAAATCCAGGTGTTGTCAGTGGCGGGCGTCATGCAGGACATGACAATGCGACCACGGGTGTCGTTCTCGTCGGTGTACTGCTTGACGGCGCACTGGCGACAGGCGCCAACACTGCCAAGGGCTGGATGCCAGCAGAAATAAGGGATGTCGAGCCCCAGCGACAGACAGGCCTGTAACAGGTTGTCTGCGCCATCGACTTCGAGCGCTTTGCCGTCTACGTGAATAGTAGCCATGGTTCAAAGTTCTTCGTTGGCCCGGTGTCAGCGGGCGTGGCTAATGGAATCTCGGTGCTGCTCCGGTTCAAACAGCCCTAAGGCGCAATCGGAGCCAAGGGCAGTGGTCTTTTGAATCACTGCCCGGTCAGTCTTGTCATGCGCCGACTATCGTGGGCGCTTTGCCTGCTACCAATTCGGGAGCAAGGCCCGCCGCACGTGCTGCCGGTGCGATGCCTGCCTCGAATTCAGGACGGAAGTATTTGATCGCGCTGCCCAGAGGTTCCACGGCGCCCGGTGCGTGGGCGCAGAAGGTTTTGCCTGGGCCGAGGAAGTTGACCAACCCCAGCAGCGTCTCGATATCGCCCGGTTGACCCTGGCCTTTTTCGAGCGCTCGCAGCATCTTCACGCTCCATGGCAAGCCGTCGCGGCAAGGCGTGCAGAAACCGCACGACTCCTGGGCGAAGAACTCTTCCATGTTGCGCAGCAGCGATACCATGTTGACCTTGTCATCCACCGCCATCGCCAGACCGGTGCCCATCCGGGTGCCAACCTTGGCGACGCCGCCTGCGTAGAACTGGCAGTCGAGGTGCTCGGGCAGCAAGAAACCGGTACCGGCGCCGCCTGGCTGCCAGCACTTGAGCTTGAAGCCGTCGCGCATGCCGCCCGCGTAGTCTTCGAACAGTTCACGGGCCGGCAGGCCGAACGGCAGTTCCCAGATACCCGGGTTCTTCACCTTGCCGGAGAAGCCCATCAGCTTGGTGCCGTGGTCTTCGCTGCCTGCGCGGGCGAGCGACTTGTACCAGTCGTTGCCGTTGTTGACGATTGCCGGGACGTTGCACAGGGTTTCGACGTTGTTCACGCACGTCGGCTTGCCCCACACGCCGACAGCGGCGGGGAAGGGCGGCTTGGAGCGCGGGTTGGCGCGACGGCCTTCCAGGGAGTTGATCAATGCGGTTTCTTCGCCGCAGATGTAACGCCCGGCGCCGGTGTGCACGAACAGCTCGAAGTCGAAGCCGGTGCCCAGAATATTCTTGCCCAACAAGCCTGCGGCCTTGGCTTCAGCCACGGCGCGGTTCAGGTGTTTGGCCGCGGTGACGTATTCGCCCCGCAGGAAGATGTAGCCGCGATAGGCCTTCAGCGCGCGAGCACTGATCAGCATGCCTTCCACCAGCAGATGGGGCAGTTGCTCCATCAGCATGCGGTCTTTCCAGGTGTTCGGTTCCATCTCGTCCGCGTTGCACAGCAGGTAGCGGATATCGAGCGATTCGTCTTTGGGCATCAGGCCCCACTTCACGCCAGTGGGAAAGCCTGCGCCGCCACGACCCTTGAGGCCGGAGTCCTTGACCGCCTGAACGATTTCGTCCGGCGATTGCTGAGCGAAGGCTTTGCGGGCAGCGGCATAGCCGTCTTTGGCCACGTATTCGTCGAACCACACCGGCTCGCCGTCGTCGCGCAGACGCCAGGTCAGCGGATGGGTTTCAGGCGTACGTGCAATGAGGTTGGCCGGACCGAAGGAAGTGATGGTCATACGTAACCCTCCAGCAGCTGGGCAACGCCCGCCGGCTGCAGATTGCCGAAAGTATCGTCGTCGATCATGACCGCCGGTGCCTTGTCGCAGTTGCCCAGGCAGCAGGCCGGCAGCAGCGTGAAACGGCCATCGGCCGTGGTCTGACCTAGGCCGATGCCCAGTGTGCTCTGAATTTCGCCGACGATGTCTTCGTGACCGGCGATGAAGCAGACCATGCTGTTGCAGACACGGATGATGTGACGGCCGACCGGCTGACGGAAGATCTGGCTGTAGAACGTGGCCACGCCTTCAACGTCACTGGCCGGGATGCCCAGCACTTCACCGATCGCATAGATCGCGCCGTCTGGTACCCAGCCGCGTTCTTTCTGGACAATTTTCAGGGCTTCGATGGACGCCGCGCGCGGGTCCTCGTAGTGATGCATTTCGTGCTCGATGGCCGAGCGCTCGGATTCGCTCAGGGCGAAACGGTCTGTCTGGATAAGCGTGCTGTTCATGCTTAGCGGTCCACGTCGGCCATAACGAAGTCGATACTACCCAGGTACGCGATCAAGTCCGCGACCATGCTGCCTTTGATCACCGAAGGGATCTGCTGCAGGTGCGGGTAGCTTGGGGTGCGAATCCGGGTACGGTAGCTCATGGTGCCGCCGTCGCTCGTCAGGTAATAACTGTTGATGCCCTTGGTCGCTTCAATCATCTGGAAGGATTCGTTGGCCGGCATGACCGGGCCCCACGAAACCTGCAGGAAGTGCGTGATCAAGGTTTCGATGTGCTGCAGGGTGCGCTCTTTCGGCGGCGGCGTGGTCAGCGGATGATCCGCCTTGTACGGGCCTTCCGGCATGTTGCGCAGGCACTGGTCGATGATCTTGATGCTCTGGCGCATCTCTTCGACGCGGACCATGCAGCGATCATAGGCATCGCCGTTGTGTGCCAGCGGCACTTCGAATTCGAAGTTCTCGTAACCCGAGTAAGGACGCGCCTTGCGCAGGTCGAAGTCGCAACCGGTGGAACGCAGACCGGCGCCGGTGACACCCCACGACAGCGCTTCTTTGGTGGTGTACGCGGCAACGCCGACGGTACGTCCCTTGAGGATGCTGTTCTGCAGGGCGGCCTTGGTGTATTCGTCCAGGCGCTTGGGCAGCCACTCGACGAAGTCCTTGACCAGTTTGTCCCAGCCGCGCGGCAGGTCGTGCGCGACGCCACCGATGCGGTACCAGGCCGGGTGCAGACGGAAACCGGTAATGGCCTCGATCACCGTGTAGGCTTTTTGCCGGTCGGTGAACGTGAAGAACACCGGGGTCATGGCGCCCACGTCCTGAATATAGGTACCCAGGAACAGCAGGTGACTGGTGATGCGGAAGAACTCGGCCATCATGATGCGGATGACGTCGACCTTCTCGGGCACCTTGATGCCGGCCAGCTTCTCGACCGAGAGCACGTACGGCAGGTTGTTCATCACGCCGCCGAGGTAGTCGATACGGTCGGTGTACGGGATGAAGCTGTGCCAGGACTGACGCTCGGCCATTTTCTCGGCGCCACGGTGGTGGTAGCCGATGTCCGGGACGCAGTCGACGATTTCTTCACCGTCCAGTTGCAGCACGATACGGAACGCGCCGTGCGCAGAAGGGTGGTTCGGACCCAGGTTGAGGAACATGTAGTCCTCGTTGGTGCCCGAACGCTTCATGCCCCAGTCTTCCGGACGGAAGCGCGCGGCTTCTTCTTCCAGCTGCTGTTTGGCCAGCGTCAGGCTGTACGGGTCGAATTCGGTGGCGCGGGCAGGGTAGTCCTTGCGCAGCGGGTGACCTTCCCAGGTCGGCGGCATCATGATACGGCTCAGATGCGGGTGGCCCGGGAAGTCGATCCCGAACATGTCCCACACTTCACGTTCGTACCAGTTGGCGTTCGGCCAGATGCTGGTGACGGTCGGCACGCTGAGGTCGCCCTCGGACAAGGCGACCTTGATCATGACGTCACTATTACGCTCCACCGACAGCAGGTGGTAGAACACCGTGAAATCGGCGTCCGGCAAACCACGGCGCTTGGTGCGCAGACGCTCGTCCACACCGTGCAGGTCGTACAGCATCGAGTACGGCTTGGGCACGTTGCGCAGGAACGTCAGGATTTCGAACAGCCTGGCGCGGGCAACCCACAGCACGGGCATGCCGGTGACAGTGGATTGGGCAGTGAACGCCTCGGCGCCAAAACGGTTGTGTAACTCAACGACGACATCTTGGTCGTCAGCCTTGTAAGGCGGGATGTACAGAGCGGTGTCTGCAGTCATAGGTCTCGATCGCTATCGGTCAACGTACAGAATGAACCCAGGTTCAGGCTTCTTTTTGTAAAAGAAAACTGGATCAGACTTCGTCGGGGCTGCGCAGGTTTGTGACCTGAATACGCTGTTCGCGACGCTGCTCTTTCTGGGACGGCATCTCGGCGCGATAAACGCCTTGGTCACCGACGACCCAGGAAAGCGGGCGACGCTCCTGGCCAATGGATTCCTGCAACAGCATCAGGCCTTGCAAGAACGCCTCTGGGCGGGGCGGGCAGCCGGGCACATAGACATCCACAGGCAGGAACTTGTCCACGCCCTGGACTACAGAGTAGATGTCGTACATACCACCGGAGTTGGCACACGAACCCATGGAAATGACCCATTTAGGCTCGAGCATTTGCTCATACAGACGCTGGATGATAGGCGCCATCTTGATGAAGCAGGTACCGGCAATAACCATGAAATCCGCCTGACGCGGTGATGCCCGGATGACCTCGGCGCCGAAGCGTGCGATGTCGTGGGGCGCCGTGAAGGCGGTGGTCATTTCCACGTAGCAGCAGGACAGACCGAAGTTGTACGGCCAAAGGGAGTTCTTGCGACCCCAGTTGACGGCACCGCTCAGTACGTCTTCGAGCTTGCCCATGAAGATGTTTTTGTGGACTTGATCTTCTAACGGATCGGCAACGGTTTCCCGCTCGCCGATGGGGTACTGCTCGTTAGGAGCATCCGGGTCGATCCTGGTGAGATTGTATTGCATTGCCAAAGCCTCATTGTTTTAGCTTCGCCTGCCGATTACGACGACCTACGGGAGCCCAATCGAGCGCCCCTACCCGCCATAGGTAGACAAGACCTGCCAACAGAATTGCTATGAAAACGAGCGCTTCGGCGAAGCCGGTCCAGCCGCTTTCGCGGACGGACACAGACCAGGCGTAAAGAAAGAGGGCTTCGATATCGAAAATCACGAACAGCATCGCGACCAGATAGAATTTTGCGGAGAGCCGCAGGCGGGCGCCGCCCGTAGGCAGCATGCCGGATTCGAAAGGTTCGTTCTTGCTGCGGCCCCAGGCTTTGGAACCCAGCAGGCTGGAGAGGCCCAGCATGAAGGCGCAGAGGCCGATGACGCCCAAAAGGAAAATGGCGAAGCCCCAGTTGTGGGCAATCAGACCTGTCGATTCGGGCATGCTGGCAGTCCTTAACAGAGAGCAAGGGTCTCTGAGCTTGAAAAGAAGTAGAAGCAGTGACGATATGTCGCAGTGCGATCAATCCCGGGATTTTATGTGCAAAAGGAGGGCAAGTAAATTTTCTACATCAAATTTATTCACAGGATTAATGAGACAAGTCACGGTTTTGGCGCGCAGGCCCCTATGAGACGGGCATTACGGCACATTTTGTTAATTATGTTTCCCGCAAACGGTAAAGAAAATCTCACGGCTTAAATGATAATTAATATCATTTGTGGCATGTTTTTGGCTATGTCACGAAGACGTGACCAAGTTCGCGATTAATCGGACGTCAAATGAAAGAGCAATAAGCGATGGAATTAATTAGTTGGCCGTGGCCGATATGAGAGGTCTATGAGGTAATGGTTGACGTTTTAAGTAGGTCATTACGGTGTCCTCAAAACACAAAGGTCGCCCGGAGGCGACCTTGTGTTTCAGTCGAAGCCCGAACGTCAGGCAATCAATGAAATTGTTCTTCTTCGGTGGAGCCCGTCAGTGCGGTAACCGAAGACTGGCCACCCTGGATCACGGTGGTCATGTCATCGAAGTAGCCGGTGCCGACTTCCTGCTGGTGCGCTACGAAGGTGTAACCCTTGGCTGCGTCAGCGAACTCTTGCTCTTGCAGCTTCACGTAGGCGGTCATGTCGTTGCGGGCGTAATCGTGCGCCAGGTTGAACATGCTGTGCCACATGTTGTGGATACCTGCCAGCGTGATGAACTGGTGTTTGTAACCCATCGCCGACAGCTCGCGCTGGAATTTGGCGATGGTCGCGTCGTCCAGGTTCTTCTTCCAGTTGAAGGACGGTGAGCAGTTATAGGACAGCAACTGGTCCGGGTACTCCTTCTTGATCGCTTCGGCGAAGCGGCGAGCCTCGTCCAGGTCCGGCTTGGCGGTCTCGCACCAGATCAGATCGGCATACGGCGCGTACGCCAGGCCGCGAGCAATGGCTTGATCAAGGCCTGCGCGCACTTTGTAGAAACCTTCAGCGGTGCGAGTGCCGGTCACGAACGGCTGGTCATACGGGTCGCAGTCGGAGGTCAGCAGGTCCGCTGCGTTCGCATCGGTACGGGCCAGAATGATGGTCGGTACGCCCGCGACGTCAGCCGCCAGACGCGCCGCGACCAGCTTCTGCACCGCTTCCTGCGTAGGAACCAGTACCTTGCCGCCCATATGGCCGCACTTCTTCACTGACGCCAATTGGTCTTCGAAATGCACGCCGGCAGCGCCTGCTTCGATCATGCTTTTCATCAGTTCGTAGGCGTTCAGTACGCCGCCGAAACCGGCTTCGGCGTCGGCCACGATGGGTGCGAAGTAGTCGATGTAGCCTTCGTCCCCTGGATTTTTGCCGGCCTTCCACTGGATCTGGTCGGCACGACGGAACGAGTTGTTGATGCGCTTGACCACGGTCGGCACCGAATCCACCGGGTACAGCGACTGGTCAGGGTACATCGACTCGGCGGAGTTATTGTCCGCAGCGACTTGCCAGCCGGACAGGTAGATCGCCTGGATACCCGCTTTGACCTGTTGAACCGCCTGGCCGCCGGTCAGTGCGCCCATGCAGTTGACGAAATCCTTGTCAGGGCGGAAGGACGGCTTGGCGCCCTGCGTCACCAGATTCCAGAGCTTCTCGGCGCCCAGTTTGGCAAACGTATGTTCTGGCTGGATCGAGCCACGCAGGCGGACGACGTCAGCAGCGGAGTAGGTGCGGTTCACGCCTTTCCAGCGTGGATTCTCGGCCCAGTCTTTCTCGATGGCTGCAATTTGTTGTTCGCGTGTCAGTGCCATGGGGTAAACCTCGTCGCATAGTCTTGTGGGTCTTGAGGTGAAGGCTCCTTGCTTTGCCAGTGCTCCGAGTTTCTTGAGGGCGCACTGATGGCTGCTCACTGAAAAGGAAAGCATTGCAATCAAGCCTGGTTTTTTCGCGGTCACGGTGGTGATGCGATGAAACTGCCTTTTGGGCCTAAAAGACGTGAATCTGCTCAATCTTGTTGAGTTTGAGCACGATCCTGAGGCTTTCTGCGAAAACCTCCGATCAGTGGGAGCGAGGCCATCATGCCTCGGCATTTTCCCTTCGTCAAACACTTTGTAGTGGTTTTTTGATTGCACTACATCTTTCGTCTAATACGACCCATCAGTCAGTTTCGGGCCTATAGGTGCTGATACCGCAAGGCCGCTCTGGGACTGGGTGGTCACGGGACACGAGGCGTTATGTAGTGCGAAATGAAGCACTACATATATTTTGCGGGGAGGTTATCTAAAGCAGCCGTAGCGGCACGGCGCGTCGGTGGTGGGGTGCTTGAAAGCGGAAGCGCTGTAGGAGTGAGCTTGCTCTCGATCGCGGTGAGTCAGAAACGGACACTATCGCGGGCAAGCTCACTCCTGCAGAGGGATTGATTCACCAAGATCAATCCAGGCTGTCGACTTTGACGCGCAAGGTCATGTCATCGCGGCCCTGAGTGGAATAGCGTCGCGCAACGCCATGCTCATCGGCCCGAGACTGATCGCTGACCCCGGCCAGGGTGATCCATTCACCGAGTCTGCCGCTGACCTGCGTGTCAGTGCTCTGCACCTTGATCGCATCGCTGCGTTGCTGACTCATGCGGTCATTGTTGGTGCTGATGTTCAGGTGGACGATGTCCCCGGTGACGCTGGCCGTTACGTAAAAGCCGCGAGTGACATTGCGGTACTGCGTATTGGTCTGGGCGTAGCCGTAGGAGTCGGTTTGCACATCGGTGATCGGTACGCTCTGGCCGACCTGAATCAGCGCAGGTGTGCCTTCGTTCGCCTGGACCTGTTGCACGCCACCGTCACGGCTGGCGGTGCCGTAGTTGATGATGCGGCTCTGGCTGTTCGCACTGATGCGGCCATTATCCGAACGCACGGTGCCATTCACCGAGTAGCCTTGGTCGTTCTGAACAGTGTTATCGCTGGTGTCGACGCTGATCAGAAGCCGTTTCGGCGCGGTGTCCAGCTGAGACAGCAGGTCACGCAGTTCATTGATTTTGCCGGGTTCGGCGTTGACGATCAGCTTGTTACCGTACGCGTTGACGCTGCCTTCGTTGCCCAGAAACGACTTCACGGTGGGCATCAGGTCATCGCTCGTGCGGTAGTTCAACGGGATGACTTCGGTGGCGGCAGCGGCCGTAAAGCTGCAAGCCAACAGCATGGAAGCGAGCAGGGTGCGTAACGACATCAGTGTGATCTCCGCGAGGGGGGCATCAAGGCGTTAAGGTTTTAAAAGGCTGCAACTCGCCAGTTTATCGGCCGGGACACGGCCAAATTGAATCGCAGGCAGCAGAACGCCCCGGCGTCCTGGTTTCAGCATAGTCAGCTGAGCGAGGAGCGGCGGGGCGTTCGCCTGCGCAGCGGCTCGCGATTCACCGCGAGTTGCGCACCATATCAACATGAGGCAAGCCCGCTTCGAGGAACTCCTCGCTGACCACCGTGAAGCCAAAGCGCTCGTAGAACGCGGTGGCGTACACCTGAGCGCTGAGCTTCTGTTCCTTGAGGTCGCGATGCTCGGCTTCGGCAATCACGGCTGTCAGCAATGCATCGCCTACGTTAAGGCCGCGCCAGTCCTTGAGCACCGACAGTCGGCCGATCTCGCCATCCGGCAGCAGGCGGGCAGTGCCAATCGGATAATCGCCTTCCATCGCAAGGAAGTGCTGCGCGCCTGCGTCTTCAGCGTCCCACTCCAGTTCGGGCGGTACCGATTGCTCGGCAATGAACACGGCTTCGCGAATACGCCGGATGTCGGCGTTGTCCTTCTGCCAGTCAGCTACCCGTACACGGATCTTATTCATCAGCAAACCCCAGACTTCCTTGTTTGACCAGTTCGCAGAGCAGACTGCGACCGTCTTCATCCGCCAGCCACTGGCCCAGATTATCGATATGCAGTGCATCGGCCGCGCAGACCAGTTTCAGCAGTTCGCGCAGACGACCGGGCAACAGCCGGCTCTGGCCGCTGGCGAACAGCAACAGATCGTCATCGACTTCGGACCACGCCAGGCGCGCGCTTGGGTTGCGGATCAGAATCGCACCCTGTTCCAGGCTGTCGAGCAACTCGGCGTCGTCCAGTTCCGGGCCGACCACCAGTTCCGGGTAACGCGGCTCGGTCATGAACTGGCCGAACCAGGTCAGCAACAGGCGCTCGTCACCCATGTGCTCGGCCAGCAGCGCCTTGAGGCGGTCCAGTGCGTCACGCTGGATCTGGTGCGGATCGCTGACCGGCTGTGCATCGGCATCGGTGTAGCGCTCTTCGTCGGACATGAACTGGCTGAGGAAGTCGGTGAAGTGGGTCAGAACTTCAGCGGCGCTCGGCGCGCGGAAACCGACCGAGTAAGTCAGGCAGTCGTCCACGGCGACGCCCCAGTGGGCCAGGCGCGGCGGCAGGTAGAGCATGTCGCCCGGCTCCAGGGTCCACTCATCGGTGCCCTGGAAGTCAGCGAGGATGCGCAGGTCGGTATGTTCCAGCAGCGGGCTGTCGGTGTCGCACATCTGGCCGATCTTCCAGTGACGCTTGCCGTGGCCTTGCAGCAGGAACACGTCGTAGTTGTCGAAGTGCGGGCCGACGCTGCCACCTGGCGCGGCGTAGCTGATCATCACATCATCGATGCGCCAGCTGGGCAGGAAGCGGAAGTTTTCCAGCAACTCGGCGACTTCAGGCACGAATTGGTCGACCGCTTGAACCAGCAGCGTCCATTCGGTTTCCGGCAGTTTGCTGAACTCATCCTCGGGAAACGGGCCGCGACGCATTTCCCACGGACGCACACCGTTTTCGATGATCAGGCGCGACTCGACTTCTTCTTCCAGCGCCAGACCCGCCAGCTCGTCAGCGTCGAGCGGGCTTTCGAAATCCGGGATCGCCTGACGAATCAGCAAAGGTTTTTTCTGCCAGTAATCACGCAGGAATTCGCGCGCCGTGATGCCGCCGAGCAGCTGAACAGGAATATCAGGATTCATGTGTAACCTATTGAAAAAGCGTACTTTCTGACTGGAATAAAAACGCCCGGCTCAGCCGGGCGTTCAGAGCGTGTGCGGTGCGATCAGATGCGCTGGGCCTGTGCCGCGGCGTTACCGATGTAGTTGGCCGGGGTCAGCTTCTTGAGCTCGGCCTTGGCTTCGGCAGGCATGTCCAGGCTGTCGATGAACGTCTGCAGGGCTTCAGGGCTGATGCCCTTGCCGCGCGTCAGTTCCTTGAGCTTCTCGTACGGGTTTTCGATGTCGTAGCGGCGCATGACGGTCTGGATCGGTTCGGCCAGGACTTCCCAGCAGGCGTCCAGGTCGGCAGCGATCTTCTGCTCGTTCAGCTCCAGCTTGCCGATACCTTTCAGGCTCGCTTCGTAGGCAATCACGCTGTGAGCGAAGCCCACGCCGAGGTTGCGCAGCACGGTGGAGTCGGTCAGGTCGCGCTGCCAGCGGGAAATCGGCAGTTTGCTTGCCAGGTGCTGGAACAGGGCGTTGGCGATACCGAGGTTGCCTTCGGAGTTTTCGAAGTCGATCGGGTTGACCTTGTGCGGCATGGTCGAAGAGCCGATTTCGCCCGCGACGGTCTTCTGCTTGAAGTAGCCCAGGGAGATATAGCCCCAGATGTCGCGGTCGAAGTCGATCAGGATGGTGTTGTAGCGCGCGATGGCGTCGAACAGCTCGGCAATGTAGTCGTGCGGTTCGATCTGCGTGGTGTACGGGTTGAAGCCCAGACCCAGCTCGTCTTCGATGAAAGCACGGGCGTTGGCTTCCCAATCGATGTCCGGGTAGGCCGACAGGTGAGCGTTGTAGTTGCCCACGGCGCCGTTGATCTTGCCCAGCAGCGGAACGGCGGCGACCTGAGCGATCTGACGCTCCAGGCGGTAGACGACGTTCGCCAGCTCTTTGCCCAATGTGGTTGGCGATGCAGGCTGACCGTGGGTGCGCGAGAGCATCGGCACGGCGGCGAAACGTATCGCCAGCTCGCGGATGGATTCGGCGATCTGGCGCATCAGCGGCAGCAGGACCGTGTCGCGGCCTTCGCGCAGCATGAGCGCGTGGGACAGGTTGTTGATGTCTTCACTGGTGCAGGCGAAGTGGATGAATTCACTCACCTTGGCCAGTTCCGGCAGCTTCGCGGCCTGCTCTTTCAGCAGGTATTCGATCGCCTTGACGTCGTGGTTCGTGGTGCGCTCGATCTCTTTCACACGCTCGGCATGCTCCAGCGCGAAGTCATTGGCCAGGGCGTCGAGGATGGCGTTCGCCTCGGCGGAAAACGCCGGGACTTCAGGGATTTGCGGGTGAGCCGCCAGGCGCTGGAGCCAGCGAACTTCAACGAGCGCACGAAAACGGATCAGGCCGTATTCGCTGAAAATAGGGCGCAGGGCCTGGGTTTTGCCGGCGTAGCGGCCGTCTACAGGGGAAACCGCAGTGAGCGAAGAAAGCTGCATGGGGTGTTCTCGGACAGTCGGGCAACGAAAAGGGGCGCGTATCATACATGAAAATTCGGTCCAGCCGAGGCCGGTTGACCGACAGGAGACGCGCTGTGTCGTGGAGAAGCGCCGTTTTGATGCGTTCGGCGGATCAGCCGTGCAGCAACGGGTACAGTTCTTTCAATAACTTGCGACGGCTGATGACCAGTTGCCAGCGATGACCGCCCACTTGTCGCCAAAGTCGCGCGCACCGAATACCGGCCAGCAACAGGGCGCGAATTTTCGAGGCATTGTTCGGTTGCTGCAGGTTGCGCATATCGCCATGGACCTGAATACGCTGACGCAGGGTGCTCAGCGTGTCCTGATACAGGGCGCCGCTGGCCGCGATCACGTTCTCGTGAACGATGCCAAAGTGTTCGACCTGCGACTTGATCTGCGGCAGGCGCTTGCCGATGGTTTCAAGCATGTCGTCACGCTTGGACAGCTGGCGTTCGAGACCGAGCATGGCCAGCGCGTAGCGCAATGGCTCGCGCTGCAGCGTCCCGGGGTCGCGTTCAAGGGCGCTGGCGAGGGCGCGATAGCCTTCGCGCAGGTTCAGATCGTCGCCGCCGAACACGTCGAGCGTGTCCTTTGGGTCCATGACCAGCAGCCCGCCCAGCAGGCAGCCGACGGCTGCTTCGCTCGCCTGACCGGTCTTGGCGATCCGGTCCACCAGCACGGCCGCCTGAAACACGCCGGCGAGTGCGATGAGTTGCTCTTGAGTCGGACTCATCAACGAGGGTCCTTGCTGTGCCAGGGTTCGGCGATTTCGATGACACCACCGCCGAGGCAGATTTCGCCGTCGTAGAACACCACGGACTGCCCCGGCGTCACGGCCCGTTGCGGTTCGTCGAAGGTGGCGCGGTAGCCGGTTTCAGTGCGTTCCAGCGTGCAGCCCTGATCGCCCTGACGGTAGCGGACCTTGGCGGTCAGCTTGCGCGGGCTGCTCAGGTCGACCGGGTTGACCCAGTAGATTTCCGAGGCGAGCAGGGCGCGGGAGAACAACCAGGGGTGTTCATTGCCCTGGCCGACGATCAGCACGTTATTCACCAAGTCTTTTTCCAGCACGTACCACGGTTCGTCGCTGGCGTCTTTAAGTCCGCCAATGCCCAGGCCCTGACGCTGGCCGATGGTGTGGTACATCAGGCCGGCATGACGGCCGATGACCTCGCCTTCGGTGGTTTTGATCTCGCCCGGTTGTGCGGGCAGGTACTGCTTGAGGAAGTCGGTGAAGCGACGTTCGCCAATGAAACAGATGCCGGTGGAGTCCTTCTTCTTCGCGGTTGCCAACTGATACTTCTCGGCAATCGCGCGAACTTCGGGCTTCTCCAGTTCACCGACAGGGAACAGCGTCTTGGCGATCTGTTCGCCCGCCACCGCGTGCAGGAAATAACTCTGGTCCTTGTTCGGGTCAAGCCCCTTGAGTAGCTCGGTGCGGCCGTCGATGTCGCGGCGACGCACATAGTGGCCGGTGGCGATCAGGTCGGCACCGAGCATGAACGCGTAATCCAGGAATGCCTTGAACTTGATTTCGCGGTTGCACAGGATGTCCGGGTTTGGCGTGCGGCCAGCCTTGTACTCTTCGAGAAAGTGCTCGAAGACGTTATCCCAGTACTCGGCGGCGAAGTTCACCGTGTGCAGCTTGATACCGATCCGGTCGCACACGGCCTGGGCGTCCGCAAGGTCGTCCATGGCGGTGCAGTATTCCGTTCCGTCGTCTTCTTCCCAGTTCTTCATGAACAGGCCTTCCACCTGATACCCCTGCTCCATGAGCAGAAGGGCGGAGACCGAAGAATCCACGCCGCCGGACATGCCGACAATGACGCGCTTCTTTTCTGTATCGGAAAAGGCTGAATCAGACATAGGACTTCGATGGGTAGCCTGGAAAAGGACGCGATTCTATCAGGGACTCGGCGTCAAGGCTAAAAGCTATTCAGTCGCGCACGACATCCAGGCTATGGACCGGGCCAGCCAGGTAATCGTCGATGCATTGCAGCACCAGTTCACTGCGCCAGCGCTCGGGTTGAGCGGCCAGTTCGTCGCGCGTGAACCACGGCGCGCCGACGATGCCTGTGTCGAGTGCGCGGTCGGGATGGTGTTTGATGGCCTTGGCCGTGAAGCACACGCGTTGATAGGTCACTCCGTTGCTGGGCGCGGTGTACAGATAGATGCCGACCACGCCGGTCAATTCGACGTCCCAGCCGGTTTCTTCCAGGGTTTCGCGAATCGCGGCGTCACGCAGCGTTTCGTTGGCTTCCAGATGGCCGGCGGGCTGATTGAGGACCCGCTTGTCGTTTTTGACTTCTTCGACGAACAGGAAGCGGCCGTTGTCTTCGATGACGGTTGCGACGGTGATGTGGGGTTGCCAGGTCATTGGAAATTCCGCTCATGTGGCCGGTGCCAACCACTGTGGGAGCGAGCTTGCTCGCGAAAGCGGTTTACCGGCCGGTGGTGATGTCGATGCTTAGGACCCTTTTGCGAGCACGCTCGCTCCCACAGGTCATGCGTTCAGATTGCCGTGGTGCTCAGAAACACAAACCCCGGCGCGGGGCCGGGGTTTGTGATCGAGTGTTACTGCCTTACTTCAACGCGGCGATCGCGTCGTTCAGGGTCTTGCTAGGGCGCATGGCTTTGCTGGCCAGTTCTGGGGTGGCGAAGTAGTAACCGCCGATGTCCAGAGGTTTGCCCTGCACAGCGTTCAGCTCGTTAACGATGGTGGTTTCGTTATCGGCCAGGGTTTTGGCCAGTTCGGTGAACTTGGCTTGCAGCGCGGTATCTTCGGTCTGGGCTGCCAGCGCCTGAGCCCAGTACATGGCCAGGTAGAAGTGGCTGCCGCGGTTGTCGATACCGCCCACCTTGCGTGACGGCGACTTGTTGTTGTCCAGGAACTGGCCGGTGGCCTTGTCCAGGGCAGTGGCAAGTACCAGCGCTTTGGGGTTGTTGTAGACGTTGCCCAGGTGTTCCAGCGAAGCCGCCAGTGCCAGGAATTCGCCGAGCGAGTCCCAACGCAGGAAGTTCTCTTCGTTCAGTTGTTGAACGTGCTTGGGCGCCGAACCGCCTGCGCCGGTTTCGAACAGACCGCCACCGCTCATTAGCGGAACGATCGACAGCATCTTGGCGCTGGTGCCCAGTTCCATGATCGGGAACAGGTCGGTCAGGTAGTCACGCAGCACGTTACCAGTCACCGAAATGGTGTCCTTGCCCGCGCGGATACGCTCCAGGGATACCTTCATCGCGTCGACGGGCGACTTGATGGTGATGTCCAGGCCGGTGGTGTCGTGATCTTTCAGGTACTTCTCGACCTTCTGAATCATCATGGCGTCGTGAGCACGTTGCGGGTCCAGCCAGAAGATGGCCGGGGTGTTGCTCAGGCGCGAACGGTTCACGGCCAGTTTGACCCAGTCCTGAATCGGCGCGTCTTTGGTCTGGCACATGCGCCAGATGTCGCCGGCTTCAACGTTCTGTTCCATCAGAACCTGACCTTTGTCGTCGGTCACGCGGACCACGCCGTCGGTTTCGATCTGGAACGTCTTGTTGTGCGAGCCGTACTCTTCGGCTTTCTGAGCCATCAGGCCAACGTTTGGCACGCTGCCCATGGTGGTCGGATCGAAGGCGCCGTGTTTCTTGCAGTCTTCGATGACCGCCTGGTAGATGGTGGCGTAGCAGCGATCCGGGATCACCGCCTTGGTGTCCTGCAGAACGCCTTCGTTGTTCCACATCTTGCCGGAATCACGAATCATCGCAGGCATCGAGGCGTCGACGATGACGTCGCTCGGTACGTGCAGGTTGGTGATGCCTTTGTCCGAGTTGACCATCGCGAGGGCAGGGCGGGTCGCGTAAACGGCTTTGACGTCCGCTTCGATCTGCGCTTGCTGGTCGGCTGGCAGGTCCTTGATACGGGCGTACAGGTCGCCGATACCGTTGTGCAGGTTGAAGCCGATTTCTTTCAGGACTTCAGCGTGCTTGTCCAACGCCTCTTGGTAGTACTCGGCGACGAACTCGCCGAACATGATCGGGTCGGAGACCTTCATCATGGTGGCCTTCAGGTGAACCGAGAACAGGACGCCCAGTTTCTTGGCGTCTTCGATTTCCTTGGCCACGAAGGCGCGCAGCGCTTTTTTGCTCATGACCGCACAGTCGATGATTTCGCCGGCCAGAACCGAGGTCTTCTCTTTCAGTACGGTGGTGCTGCCGTCGTTGCCGATCAGTTCGATCTTCACGGCGCCGGCGGTTTCGATCAGCGAAGATTTCTCGCTGCCATAGAAGTCGCCGTTGTCCATGTGGGAAACGTGGGACTTGGAGTCAGCCGCCCAGGCGCCCATTTTATGCGGGTGCTTGCGCGCGAAGTTCTTCACCGAAAGCGGTGCGCGGCGATCAGAGTTACCTTCACGCAGCACCGGGTTCACGGCACTGCCTTTGACTTTGTCGTAGCCGGCACGGGCAGCCTTGTCGGCCTCGGTCACGACTTCGTCCGGATAGTTCGGGACGTTGTAGCCCTTGGCTTGCAGCTCCTTGATCGCGGCCTTCAGTTGCGGAACCGAGGCGCTGATGTTCGGCAGCTTGATGATGTTGGCTTCCGGCTTGGTCGCCAGTTCGCCCAGCTCTGCCAGATCGTCGGAAACCTTCTTGTCGCCCAGTTGCTCAGGGAAGCTGGCGAGGATGCGGGCTGCAAGAGAGATGTCGCGGGTTTCGACGGCGATATCAGCGGAGGCGGTGAACGCTTCGATGATAGGAAGGAGTGAGTAGGTGGCGAGGGCTGGCGCTTCGTCGGTGAAGGTATAGATGATCTTCGAGCGGTTGGACATTTTCGGGATAACTCTCTTCTTTGCTGAGCGTACACAAAATTTCGAGATGCGCAGGGTAGGCACTTTCGCCCAAAGTATCGATGAGCCGAAAGTCGAGAATTTCGTCGCGTGATATGGGGTAGATCAGTCGAGCATCAAGCAGCTGGGCCATGGTAACGGTCCAGCCTGTCGAGGGCTTTAAGATGGCTCGGCCCCCAATGACCCAATGGTCATCGGCGCAAGTATATCACCGGTCCCGGCCATTACTACGATAGTAGTGTGAACGCTTTACCCGTGCGTGGAACGATTCAGCGCCGTTGGTCGCAGCGTCGAAATCTGCGTGAATCCGCCCAGCCCGCCGCTCACGCGGGCTGCGGCAACCTGCCGCAGTTTGAGGTGGGGTCTGCAAGGCTGATGAATAATGGGTCAGTTTTCGACTAAAGGAGCATTCGCTTCGGAGGCGCTTCAAGTGGTCTACGCTCGTGGAGCGTGCACGTTCAGGCGCAATGCTCCACAACTCGAACGTTCCATAACGCGATAACAAGAACAGGCGGAGTCAAGCATGGGATACGACAAGATCAAGGTGCCAGCGGTCGGCGAGAAAATCACGGTCAACGCCGATCATTCGCTCAATGTGCCGAACCATCCGATCATCCCGTACATCGAAGGCGACGGTATCGGCGTCGACATCAGCCCGGTCATGATCAAGGTGGTCGATGCGGCCGTCGACAAGGCCTACGGTGGCGAACGCAAGATTTCCTGGATGGAGGTCTACGCCGGAGAAAAGGCGACGCAGGTCTATGACCAGGACACCTGGTTGCCGCAGGAGACACTGGATGCCGTCAAAGACTATGTGGTGTCGATCAAGGGGCCCCTGACCACGCCGGTCGGCGGCGGGATCCGCTCACTCAACGTGGCTCTGCGCCAGCAGCTTGACCTGTATGTCTGCCTGCGTCCGGTGCGCTGGTTCGAAGGCGTGCCGAGCCCTGTTAAAAAGCCGGGTGATGTCGACATGACGATCTTCCGCGAAAACTCCGAAGACATCTATGCGGGCATCGAGTGGAAGGCCGGTTCGCCCGAGGCGATCAAGGTGATCAAGTTCCTCAAGGAGGAAATGGGCGTGACCAAGATCCGCTTCGATCAGGACTGCGGAATTGGCATCAAGCCCGTCTCGCGAGAAGGCACTCAGCGCCTGGTGCGTAAAGCCCTTCAGTATGTCGTGGACAATGATCGCGATTCGCTGACCATCGTCCACAAGGGCAACATCATGAAGTTCACCGAAGGCGCCTTCAAGGAGTGGGCCTATGAGGTGGCCGGGAGCGAGTTTGGCGCCACGCTGCTCGACGGTGGCCCGTGGATGCAGTTCAAAAACCCGAAAACAGGAAAGGACGTGGTCGTCAAGGACGCAATCGCCGACGCCATGCTTCAACAGATCCTGCTTCGTCCGGCCGAATACGACGTGATTGCCACGCTCAACCTTAACGGTGACTACCTGTCCGATGCGCTGGCGGCAGAAGTGGGGGGCATTGGCATCGCCCCGGGCGCCAACCTGTCCGACACCGTGGCGATGTTCGAAGCCACCCATGGTACGGCGCCTAAATATGCAGGCAAGGATCAAGTCAACCCGGGGTCGTTGATTCTGTCGGCAGAAATGATGTTGCGGCACATGGGCTGGACGGAGGCTGCCGACCTGATTATCAAGGGCACTAACGGTGCGATTTCGGCCAAGACGGTGACATACGATTTCGAACGGTTGATGGATGGAGCCAAATTACTGTCTTCATCGGCCTTCGGCGATGCGCTGATCAGTCATATGTAACGTTCGCGCCATCCCGTGGACGAAAAAAAACCGGTCAGCCCCAATGTGGAGCTGACCGGCTCTCAGGTTTCGCGCTTGAACGGTCCGGCTCAGGCGTGATCTCAGCTGTGTTCGTGCTGCTTTTCCTGCTGATGAGCTGCTTCTTTACTGGCATTGGTGGTCGACGGATGCCCACTGATTTTCACGGCGTGCAGGCCTTTGGGGCCCTGGATGATCTCAAACTGGACCGGCTGGCCGGCTTTGAGGGTCTTGTAGCCATCCATTTCAATCGCCGAATAGTGCGCAAACAGGTCCTCGGACTTGCCGTCTTCAACGATGAAGCCATACCCCTTGGCGTTGTTAAACCACTTGACCTTACCGCTTAGCATAGTCACATCCCTCTGCAAAGGACTCCGATGGGAGTATCATCACCTCTCATCCGCCGGACCTAAAAAATTTTGGTTGACTGCGCGGACCCTTTTTACCCAATGTGGGTTCTATTGTTTGTAACACCGTTTAGCCGTTAGTCAAGGCCACGCAGCGGTCCAGTTGAAAACCGGCATGCCCGTGACTACTTATTTCAATTTCGTCCCCTACGAACCTTCTTTACCATGCATGCAATCAGCAAGATTCGACTAACATTCAATCAGGATGATCCGCAATCCCATGAGGACGACGCGGCCGGCATAGCCGTAGAGGAAGCCAAGCCGACATTGCAGGTGCCACCGATGTACAAGGTGGTTTTGTTCAACGACGACTACACCCCGATGGATTTCGTTGTCGAAGTACTCGAGGTGTTTTTCAACCTGAATCGTGAGCTGGCGACGAAAGTCATGCTGGCCGTCCATACAGAGGGACGGGCGGTATGTGGATTGTTCACCCGCGACATCGCCGAGACCAAGGCCATGCAGGTGAACCAATACGCCAGAGAAAGTCAGCATCCGCTACTCTGTGAGATCGAGAAGGACGGTTAACGCCGGACACTTGGGTATGAGGTGAAGCTATGTTAAACCGTGAGCTCGAAGTCACCCTCAATTTGGCTTTCAAGGAGGCCCGTTCGAAGCGTCATGAGTTCATGACGGTCGAGCACCTTCTGTTGGCTCTATTGGACAATGAGGCTGCCGCCACTGTTCTGCGTGCCTGCGGCGCAAACCTCGACAAACTCAAACACGACCTTCAGGAGTTCATCGACTCCACCACGCCGCTGATCCCTGTTCATGATGAGGATCGCGAGACCCAGCCCACCCTGGGCTTCCAGCGCGTGCTCCAGCGTGCCGTGTTCCATGTACAGAGCTCCGGTAAGCGTGAAGTCACTGGCGCGAACGTTCTGGTGGCCATTTTCAGCGAACAGGAAAGTCAGGCCGTCTTCCTGCTGAAACAGCAGAGCGTTGCCCGAATTGATGTCGTCAACTATATCGCCCACGGAATCTCCAAGGTGCCGGGGCATGGCGATCACTCTGAAGGTGAGCAAGATATGCAGGATGATGAGGGCGGCGAGTCTTCTTCTTCGGGCAATCCTCTGGATGCCTATGCCAGCAACCTGAATGAACTGGCCCGCCAGGGCCGCATCGATCCGCTTGTGGGCCGTGAGCTGGAAGTCGAGCGTGTCGCTCAGATTCTCGCGCGCCGTCGTAAGAACAACCCCTTGCTCGTCGGTGAGGCCGGGGTCGGCAAGACCGCCATTGCTGAAGGCCTGGCCAAGCGTATCGTCGACAATCAGGTGCCTGACCTGCTGGCCAGCAGCGTCGTCTATTCACTGGACCTCGGTGCCTTGCTGGCTGGCACCAAATACCGGGGCGATTTCGAGAAGCGTTTCAAGGCGTTGCTCGGTGAGCTGAAAAAACGCCCACACGCGATCCTGTTCATCGATGAAATCCACACCATCATCGGTGCCGGTGCAGCGTCGGGCGGTGTCATGGACGCCTCCAACCTGCTCAAGCCTTTGCTGTCCTCGGGTGATATCCGTTGCATCGGCTCGACCACGTTCCAGGAATTCCGCGGCATTTTCGAAAAAGACCGTGCGTTGGCTCGTCGTTTCCAGAAAGTCGATGTGTCCGAGCCTTCTGTAGAAGACACCATCGGTATTCTGCGTGGCTTGAAAGGCCGCTTCGAACAGCACCACAGCATCGAATACAGTGACGAAGCCCTGCGTGCCGCCGCTGAACTGGCCTCGCGCTATATCAACGACCGTCACATGCCGGACAAGGCCATCGACGTGATCGACGAGGCGGGCGCCTATCAGCGCCTGCAGCCTGCGGAGTTGCGTGTCAAGCGTATCGATGTGGCTCAGGTTGAAGACATCGTCGCAAAAATCGCGCGGATTCCGCCAAAACACGTCAATAGTTCCGACAAGGAGCTGCTGCGTAACCTTGAGCGTGACCTCAAACTCACGGTTTTTGGTCAGGACGCGGCGATCGATTCGCTGTCGACCGCGATCAAGCTGTCTCGTGCAGGCCTGAAGTCGCCGGACAAACCGGTGGGCTCCTTCCTGTTCGCGGGGCCTACCGGTGTCGGTAAGACCGAGGCGGCTCGCCAGTTGGCCAAGGCACTGGGTATAGAGCTGGTGCGTTTCGACATGTCGGAATACATGGAGCGTCACACCGTTTCGCGCCTGATCGGTGCGCCTCCGGGGTACGTCGGGTTTGATCAGGGTGGGCTGTTGACCGAGGCCATCACCAAGCAGCCACACTGTGTTCTGCTGCTCGATGAGATCGAGAAAGCGCACCCGGAAGTCTTCAACCTGCTTCTGCAGGTGATGGACCACGGCACCTTGACCGATAACAACGGCCGCAAAGCGGACTTCCGTAATGTGATCGTGATCATGACCACCAACGCCGGTGCTGAAACGGCGGCGCGTGCTTCGATCGGCTTCACCCATCAGGACCACTCGTCTGATGCGATGGAAGTCATCAAGAAGAGCTTCACGCCGGAGTTCCGCAACCGCCTGGACACCATCATTCAGTTTGGTCGCCTCAGCCATGAGGTCATCAAAAGTGTGGTGGACAAGTTCCTCACCGAACTTCAGGCGCAACTGGAAGACAAGCGTGTGCTGCTCGAAGTCTCCGATGCAGCGCGCAGCTGGCTGGCGGAAGGCGGGTACGACGCGCAGATGGGCGCTCGCCCGATGGCGCGTCTGATCCAGGACAAGATCAAGCGTCCTCTGGCCGAGGAAATCCTCTTCGGCGAGTTGTCCGAGCATGGCGGTGTGGTTCACATCGACCTGAAGGACGGCGAGATCACGTTCGACTACGAAACCACGGCGGAAATGGCCTGACGTTTTATCGCGATACAGCAAAAGGGCGCCGATTCAGGCGCCTTTTTGTTGCCTGCAAAAAACTGTAGGAGCGCGCTTGCAAGGGGTGCTGTGCTTGAGTTGCGCCAACAAAAACGCCCGGCATGTGCCGGGCGTTTTTGTTAAGACCTGTTAGCGGGCGCGATACGTGATGCGCCCTTTGCTCAAGTCGTAGGGCGTCAGTTCAACGCGGACCTTATCGCCGGTAAGAATACGAATGTAGTTCTTGCGCATCTTGCCGGAGATGTGCGCGGTTACGACGTGCCCATTTTCCAACTCCACACGGAACATGGTGTTGGGCAGGGTGTCGACGACAGTGCCTTCCATTTCGAAGCTGTCTTCTTTCGACATGCAGTAAAGCCCTCGGTATCCAATGAATGGCCCGGTGCAAACGGCAGCCAGGCAAAAGCGGGCTGCATTGTGCCCGAAAAATGGGGGTTAAGCCAAGGGCTTCAGTAAAGAGTGACCCATCTTTGATTGGTCAGCAGCTCGATAGGGCGATATTGCGTCTTGTAATTCATCTTTTTGCAGTTCTTGATCCAGTACCCCAGGTACACCGCATGCAGTTGCAGGCGAGCGGCTTCGGCGATTTGCCAGAGAATCGCGTAGCGACCGAGGCTGCGCTTTTCTTCGCCGGGCTCGTAGAAGGTATAAACCGCCGACAAGCCGTTGGGCAGCAGATCGGTCACAGCGACGGCAAGCAATCGCCCGTCGACACGAAATTCATAGAACCGCGAGAACGGCAGGTCGCGGACCAGGAAGGTCGAAAACTGATCGCGACTGGGAGGGAACATGTCGCCGTCGGCGTGGCGTTGTTCGATATAGCGCTGGTAAAGATCGAAATATTCTTCGCTGAAGTGTGCCTTGGTGCTGGTGACTTCGATGTCGGCATTTTTCTTGAAAATGCGTTTTTGCTGACGATCGGGTTCGAACAGGCCGACGGGAATCCGCGCAGGCACGCACGCGCTGCAGTTTTGGCAGTGCGGACGATAAAGATGGTCGCCACTGCGGCGAAACCCCATGTCGGAAAGGTCGGCGTAGACCTGCACGTCCATCGGCTGGCTGGGGTCGAGGAACAGCGTAGTGGCTTGTTCCTCGGGCAGGTAGCTGCAGGAGTGGGGTTGAGTGGCATAAAACTTAAGCCGCGCCAGCTCGGTCATGATCAACCCTCGAGAAAAACTTTAGATAAGAGTGTATGCCAGCCGACTCAAACTCGCCTAGGTGACCAGTCGGCGGAATTGCTCAGATCGAGGTGCCTGTTCAGGTATTGGGCGAAGGTCTGGCGCGGAATCGAGCGGGCGCCCAGGCTTTGCAGGTGCTGCGTCGGCATCTGGCAGTCTATCAATACGAACCCCCACGCCTTCAGATGTTCGACAAGCGTCGCGAATCCGACCTTGGACGCATTGTCGGCGCGACTGAACATCGACTCTCCAAAAAAAAGCTGGCCCATCGCCAGGCCGTAAAGCCCGCCGACCAGTTCGCCCTGGTCCCAGACTTCAACGCTGTGGGCGAACCCGCGTGCGTGCAGCTCTATGTAGGCGGCCTGCATGGAGCCTGTGATCCAGGTGCCGTCCGTGTAGTCTCGCGGCTCGGCGCAGGCGCGTATGACCGCTGCAAAATCCTGGTCGAAGGTCACCTGATACTTTTGCTGGCGCAGCACTTTGGCCAGGCTGCGGGACACGTGCAATTCGTCAGGAAACAACACCGTACGCGGGTCCGGCGACCACCAGAGGATTGGCTGCCCCTGCTGATACCAAGGGAAACAGCCGTGGCGATAGGCCCGGATCAGCCGGTCGGCTGACAGGTCGCCCCCTCCGGCCAGGAGCCCGTTAGGCTCGCGCATGGCCTTTTCCAGGGGCGGAAAATCAAGGGTGTCGCGTTGTAACCAGGTCAGCATGGCGTCAAGACTTTTGCGAGAGGGGAGGGGAGTGGTGAGCCGTTGTGCAACTACGGGCGGTGAACGCGGTCACACGGCGTTGACTGCAGCGACATCGTTGAACGTGACGTGTATTTACGGTCTTCAAACGGAGCATGGCCTTTGGACAGTTGTGAAGAATGAGAAAGACACGTCATAAGTCTTTGTCAGCAAAGACAATGCATGCTCAAATCGCCTGTTGTCATTGACGCTTGAAGATCTGCAACGTCCACGCCAGACTAACGTGGCGTGCAGCGTGCAAATCCGTACAATGCCCGATGTTGTTTAACCTCATTTCAAGTCACCTGTCGAGCATGCCTTCAACGATGTTGTCGTCTCAAGGCGCTCAGGGATTGGTCAGTACTATTTCGTCGATGCAGTCGCTCATAGTCAACCACTAAGATGTTCGCGCTAGCGCGCAGGAATTGAAGCGTTTTGAAGAAATCCACCGCAGCACCCAGCCCCGTTCCGCTCTGGCGGCAGCATTTGCACTACCGACTCAAGGAAGGTGCGCTGATCGCCTTCGGCTTCTTGTGCCTGTACCTGATGATGGCCTTGCTGACCTACGACCAGGGCGATCCGGGCTGGAGTCACACCAGCAGCTCCGTGCAGGTGCAGAACGCGGCCGGTCGCGCGGGTGCATTTTCCGCCGACATCCTGTTCATGGTCTTGGGCTATTTCGCCTACATCTTCCCGCTGCTGCTCGGCGTCAAGGCGTACCAGGTGTTCCGTCACCGCCATGAACCGTGGCAGTGGAGCGGCTGGCTGTTCTCCTGGCGCCTGATCGGCCTGGTGTTTCTGGTACTCGCCGGCGCGGCGCTGGCGCACATTCATTTCCATTCCGCCTCCGGGCTGCCCGGATCGGCCGGTGGCGTTCTGGGTGAAGTGCTCGGCGATCTGGCCAAGCGTGCGCTGAACGTGCAGGGCAGCACCTTGTTGTTCATCGCCTTGTTCCTGTTCGGCCTGACCGTGTTCACCGACCTGTCCTGGTTCAAGGTCATGGACACCACGGGCAAGATCACGCTGGACCTCTTCGAACTGTTCCAGAGCGCGATCAATCGCTGGTGGACGGCCCGGAACGAACGCAAGCAAATGGTGGCGCAGCTGCGCGAAGTCGACATGCGTATTGACGAGGTCGTCGCGCCGGTGGTGCCTGATCGTCGTGAGCAGGCCAAGGTGAAAGAGCGGCTGATCGAGCGTGAGCAGGTCCTGACCGAGCACATGACCGCGCGCGAGAAGCACATTCCCGCCGTCATTGCCCCCGCGCCGACCCGCCCGCCCGAGCCCAGCAAGCGCGTGCAGAAAGAAAAACAGGCGCCGTTGTTCGTCGACAGCGCCGTGGAAGGCACCTTGCCACCGATTTCGATTCTCGACCCGGCAGAAAAGAAACAGCTCAACTATTCGCCCGAGTCTCTGGCTGCGGTCGGTCACTTGCTGGAAATCAAGCTCAAGGAGTTCGGTGTCGAAGTCTCCGTTGACTCGATTCACCCGGGTCCGGTGATTACCCGTTACGAGATCCAGCCAGCAGCGGGTGTGAAAGTCAGCCGCATCGCCAACTTGGCGAAGGACCTTGCACGATCCCTGGCCGTGACCAGCGTTCGTGTGGTCGAGGTCATTCCCGGCAAGACCACCGTCGGTATCGAAATTCCCAACGAAGACCGCCAGATCGTGCGCTTCTCCGAGGTGCTGTCGACCCCGGAATACGACAACTTCAAATCGCCGGTCACCCTGGCGCTCGGTCACGACATCGGCGGCAAGCCGATCATCACCGACCTTGCGAAGATGCCTCACTTGCTGGTCGCCGGCACCACCGGTTCCGGTAAGTCGGTCGGTGTGAACGCGATGATCCTGTCGATCCTGTTCAAGTCGGGGCCGGAAGACGCCAAGCTGATCATGATCGACCCGAAGATGCTCGAGCTGTCGATCTACGAAGGTATCCCGCACTTGCTGTGTCCGGTCGTCACCGACATGAAAGACGCCGCCAACGCCCTGCGCTGGTCGGTGGCGGAAATGGAACGTCGCTACAAGCTCATGGCGAAGATGGGCGTGCGGAACCTGTCGGGCTTCAACCATAAGGTCAAGGAAGCCGAAGACGCCGGCACCCCGTTGTCCGACCCGCTGTATCACCGCGAAAGCATTCACGACGAAGCGCCACTGCTGACCAAGCTGCCGACCATCGTCGTGGTGGTCGACGAGTTCGCCGACATGATGATGATCGTCGGCAAGAAGGTCGAAGAACTGATTGCACGTATCGCACAGAAGGCGCGGGCGGCGGGTATTCACTTGATCCTTGCGACCCAGCGTCCGTCGGTTGACGTGATCACCGGTCTGATCAAGGCCAACATCCCGACTCGCATGGCGTTTCAGGTGTCGAGCAAGATCGACTCCCGGACGATCATCGACCAGGGTGGCGCCGAGCAACTGCTTGGCCACGGTGACATGCTCTACATGCCACCCGGCACCAGCCTGCCCATTCGTGTTCACGGCGCGTTCGTGTCCGACGACGAGGTTCACCGCGTCGTCGAGGCGTGGAAACTGCGCGGCACGCCGCAATACAACGACGATATCCTCAACGGCGTCGAAGAGGCCGGCAGCGGGTTCGAGGGCGGTGGCGGCGGTGGTGATGGTGAAGACAGCGAAACCGACGCACTGTACGACGAGGCAGTCAACTTCGTGCTGGAAAGCCGTCGTGCGTCGATTTCTGCCGTGCAGCGCAAGCTCAAGATTGGTTATAACCGGGCAGCGCGCATGATCGAAGCCATGGAAATGGCCGGCGTCGTGACCTCCATGAACACCAATGGCTCGCGGGAAGTGATTGCGCCAGCCCCTATGCGTGACTGACACTTTACGTCACGAGTGACTGGACGGCGCCATTACGGCGCCGTCCGGCCTTAACCCAACTCAAAGAGGACTCCCATGCGTCTTATCCGCATGTTGTTGGTAACTGCACTGACCATTTCTGCCATGCCTGCCCACGCCGACAGCAAAGACGTCACGCGCCTGACCCAGTTGCTGGAAAACTCGAAAACCCTGAGCGGCAACTTTTCGCAGCTGACGCTGGATGGCGGCGGCACGCAGCTGCAGGAAACCTCCGGTGAGATGACTCTTCAGCGCCCGGGCTTGTTCTACTGGCACACCAATCCGCCTCAGGAGCAGACCATGGTCTCCGACGGCAAGAAAGTCACGCTGTGGGACCCGGACCTGGAGCAGGTCACCATCAAGACGCTGGATCAGCGCCTGACCCAGACCCCGGCCCTGCTGCTGTCCGGTGATGTGTCGAAAATCAGCGAAAGCTTCGACATCACGGCCAAGGAAGCGGGCGGCGTCATCGACTTCATGCTCAAGCCGAAGTCCAAGGACACGTTGTTCGATAGCCTGCGTCTGTCCTTTCGCAACGGCATGATCAACGACATGCAGTTGATCGACAGCGTCGGCCAGCGCACCAATATCCTGTTCACTGGCGTCAAGGCCAACGAGCCTGTCGCGGCGAGCAAATTCAAGTTCGACATCCCGAAGGGCGCTGACGTCATTCAGGAATAAGAGGCGCTTACGTCTTCAATGGACCTGTTCAGCAGTGAACCGATTGCCCAGCCCTTGGCCGCCCGCTTGCGGGCGACCAATCTGGATGAGTACGTCGGTCAGCAACACCTGCTCGCCCATGGCAAGCCCCTGCGTGAAGCGCTGGAGCAGGGTGCGCTGCATTCGATGATTTTCTGGGGACCGCCCGGCGTGGGTAAAACCACGCTGGCGCGGTTGCTGGCGAAAGTGTCGGATGCGCACTTTGAAACAGTGTCCGCCGTATTGGCGGGGGTGAAGGAAATTCGTCAGGCGGTCGAGGTAGCGAAGCAACAGGCCGGCCAATACGGTCGCCGCACGATTTTGTTCGTCGATGAGGTGCATCGCTTCAACAAGTCGCAGCAAGATGCTTTCCTGCCCTACGTTGAAGACGGCACGTTGATTTTCATTGGCGCCACCACGGAAAACCCTTCTTTCGAACTCAACAACGCCCTGTTGTCCCGGGCGCGCGTCTATGTGTTGAAAAGCCTCGACGAAGCGGCGTTGCGTCAGCTCGTTGACCGGGCGCTGACCGAGGAGCGCGGGCTGGGTAATCGTCACTTGACGCTGGGCGATGAGGCCTTCAAGACGCTGCTGGCGGCGGCCGACGGTGATGGCCGACGGATGCTCAATCTGTTGGAGAACGCTTCGGATCTGGCTGAAGACGGCAGTGAAATCGAACCGGAGCTGCTGGCGAGTCTGCTCGGCGACAGCCGTCGGCGTTTCGATAAGGGCGGGGAGGCCTTCTACGACCAGATCTCGGCCCTGCACAAATCCATTCGTGGTTCCAACCCCGATGCGGCGCTGTACTGGTTCGCGCGGATGATCGACGGCGGTTGCGATCCCTTGTATCTGGCTCGGCGCGTGGTGCGCATGGCCAGTGAAGACATCGGTAATGCCGATCCGCGCGCCCTGCCCCTGTGCATGTCGGCATGGGATGTCCAGGAACGCCTCGGCAGTCCGGAAGGTGAGCTGGCCGTGGCGCAGGCCATCGTGTATCTGGCCTGTGCGCCGAAAAGTAACGCCGTCTATATGGGCTTCAAAATGGCCATGCGCGAAGCGACCGAGCATGGGTCGCTTGAAGTCCCGCTGCACCTGCGTAACGCGCCGACCAAACTGATGAAACAGCTCGGGTACGGTGAAGAATACCGGTATGCCCATGACGAGCCGGATGCGTACGCCGCCGGCGAAGACTACTTCCCTGAAGACCTGGAGCCGCGTCAGTATTACCAGCCGGTGCCAAGAGGCCTGGAGCTGAAAATCGGCGAAAAACTCAAGCATCTGGCCGCACTCGACCGCGCCAGTCCCCGTCAACGGAGAAAATAGTGATTCAATTGATTCTTGCCGTGTCCGCCGGGGGCGTGGCTGGTACATTATTGCGTTTCGCCGCAGGCAACTTTGTTTCCGCGAACTGGCCGCGTCATTTCTATACCGCGACGCTGGCCGTCAACCTGGTTGGCTGCCTGTTGATCGGTTTCCTGTACGGGCTGTTTTTGATTCGCCCGGAGGTGCCGATCGAGCTGCGCGCCGGTTTGATGGTGGGTTTTTTGGGCGGTCTGACGACGTTTTCGTCCTTTTCGCTGGACACGATTCGTCTGCTGGAAAGCGGTCAGGCTCCCTTGGCCATTGGCTACGCATTGATCAGTGTACTGGGCGGCCTGCTTGCGACCTGGGCTGGCCTGTCTTTGACCCGAATTTAATAAACCCGATTCAATAACGAGGCAACGATATGCTCGACTCCAAACTGTTACGTACCCAACTTCAGGACGTAGCGGATCGCCTGGCTTCCCGTGGTTTCACACTGGACGTGGCCCGTATCGAAGCGCTGGAAAACCAGCGCAAGACTGTGCAGACCCGCACAGAGCAGCTTCAGGCCGAGCGTAATGCCCGTTCCAAATCCATTGGCCAGGCCAAACAGCGCGGCGAAGACATTGCACCGCTGATGGCTGATATCGACCGCATGGCCGAAGAGCTGAGCACTGGCAAGAAAGAGCTGGACGGTATTCAGTCCGAACTCGACGCCATGCTGCTGAGCATGCCTAACCTGCCGCACGAGTCGGTGCCGGTCGGTGCTGACGAAGAAGAAAACGTCGAAGTGCGCAAGTGGGGCACTCCGGCGTGCTTCGATTTCGAGGTCAAGGATCACGTCGCGCTGGGTGAGAAATTCGGCTGGCTGGATTTCGAAACCGCCGCCAAGCTGTCCGGCGCCCGTTTCGCGCTGTTGCGTGGCCCGATCGCCCGTCTGCACCGCGCATTGGCGCAGTTCATGATCACCCTGCACATCAACGAGCATGGCTACGAAGAGGCCTACACGCCTTATCTGGTTCAGGCGCCCGCACTGCAGGGCACGGGGCAGTTGCCCAAGTTCGAGGAAGACCTGTTCAAGATCGCTCGCGAAGGCGAGGCCGACCTGTACCTGATTCCGACCGCCGAAGTGTCGTTGACCAACATCGTGTCCGGCGAAATCCTCGACGCCAAACAGCTGCCGCTGAAGTTCGTGGCACACACGCCGTGTTTCCGCAGCGAAGCGGGTGCATCGGGTCGCGATACCCGTGGCATGATCCGTCAGCATCAGTTCGACAAGGTCGAGATGGTGCAGATCGTCGAGCCAGAAAAGTCCATGGAAGCCCTCGAAGGCCTGACCGCCAACGCCGAGCGCGTTCTGCAATTGCTCGAACTGCCTTATCGCGTGCTGGCGCTGTGCACGGGTGATATGGGCTTCAGCGCGGTGAAGACCTACGACCTTGAAGTGTGGATTCCAAGCCAGGACAAGTACCGCGAAATTTCCTCGTGCTCCAACTGCGGTGATTTCCAGGCGCGTCGCATGCAGGCTCGCTGGCGTAACCCGGAAACCGGCAAACCCGAGCTGGTTCACACCCTGAACGGTTCGGGCCTGGCGGTCGGTCGTACCCTCGTTGCCGTGCTGGAAAACTACCAGCAGGCCGACGGTTCGATCCGCGTACCGGAAGTCCTGAAACCGTGGATGGGTGGCATCGAGGTCATCGGCTAAATGGAATTTCTGCCACTGTTCCACAACCTGCGGGGCGCCCGGGTATTGGTGGTGGGCGGCGGCGAGATTGCATTGCGCAAGTCTCGCCTGCTGGCCGATGCCGGTGCGGTGTTACGGGTGGTTGCACCCGAGATCGGAACAGAGCTGCGCGAGTTGATCGACAGCAGCGGTGGCGAGCAGATTCTGCGGGGTTACAGCGAAGCAGATCTGAACGGTTGCGTGCTGATCATTGCCGCCACCGACGACGAGCCGCTCAACGCTCAGGTATCGGCAGACGCCCGTCAGCGGGGTGTGCCGGTGAACGTCGTGGATGCGCCTGCCCTGTGCAGCGTGATCTTCCCGGCCATCGTCGACCGCTCACCGCTGGTGATTGCGGTGTCCAGCGGCGGCGATGCGCCAGTGCTGGCCCGGTTGATCCGCGCCAAGATGGAGAGCTGGATTCCGCCCACCTACGGCCACCTCGCCGGGCTCGCAGCGCGCTTCCGCCACCAGGTGAAAAATCTGCTCCCGAACGTGCAGCAACGCCGCGCGTTCTGGGAAGAGGTGTTTCAGGGGCCGATCGCCGATCGGCAACTGGCGGGGCAAGGGGCTGAAGCCGAGCGTTTGCTTCAGGCGAAGATTGAGGGCGATCTGCCTGCGGCTACCGGGGAGGTGTATCTGGTGGGGGCAGGGCCGGGCGATCCGGATCTGCTGACCTTCAAGGCCTTGCGTCTGATGCAGCAAGCCGACGTGGTGCTTTACGACCGTCTGGTGGCGCCCGCCATTCTCGAACTGTGTCGTCGTGATGCAGACCGGATTTATGTCGGCAAGCAACGCGCCGATCACGCCGTGCCGCAGGATCAGATCAACCAGCAATTGGTGGTTCTGGCCAAACAAGGCAAACGGGTGGTGCGGCTCAAGGGCGGCGATCCATTCATTTTCGGCCGTGGCGGCGAAGAAATCGAAGAGTTGGCGGCACACGGCATTCCTTTCCAGGTCGTGCCAGGGATTACGGCGGCCAGCGGCTGCGCGGCCTACGCCGGGATTCCGTTGACCCACCGCGACTACGCACAATCCGTGCGTTTCGTGACGGGCCATCTGAAAGACGGCACCACCGACTTGCCGTGGAAGGATCTGGTGTCGCCTGCGCAAACGCTGGTGTTCTACATGGGCTTGATCGGCCTGCCGATTATCTGCAGTGAACTGATCAAGCACGGTCGGTCCGCCGATACGCCTGCCGCGCTGATTCAGCAGGGCACGACAACCAACCAGCGCGTATTCACCGGCACCCTCGCCAATCTGCCGCAGCTGGTCGCGGAGCATGAAGTGCATGCGCCGACGCTGGTGATCGTGGGTGAAGTGGTGATGTTGCGGGAGAAGCTGGCGTGGTTCGAAGGGGCGCAGGCGAGCGTTTGATCAAACGCTAACTCGAAATGAGCCGGCCCGCAGCGAGCCGGCTCTACGCGACTCCAGCGCTTATATCATCCGTTCTGCAGAATGCCTTTCCCGCTCAACCGCCCACGATCATGCGCCCCGCTGAAGTCCTGCTTCGGCCCTTTTGGCACCACGCCCGTCGGGTTAATGGTGGCGTGGCTGGCGTAGTAGTGATGCTTGATGTGCACGAAGTCCACCGTGTCGGCTACGCCCGGCCATTGGTACATCTCGCGTAGCCAATTGCTCAGGTTCGGGTAGTCGGCAATGCGGCGCAGGTTGCACTTGAAGTGACCGTGGTACACCGCGTCGAACCGGATCAGCGTGGTGAACAGACGCACGTCCGCTTCGGTCAGGTATTCGCCCGCCAGGTAACGCTTCTCACCCAGCAATTTCTCCAAGGCATCGAGTTCGGCAAACACCTCGTCGAACGCCTCTTCGTAAGCGCCTTGCGACGTGGCGAAGCCTGCGCGGTAAACGCCGTTGTTCACGGCCGGGTAAATGCGGTCGTTGAGTTCGTTGATCGTGGAGCGCAACGCTTCCGGGTAGAGATCCAGATGATTGCCGGTCAGATGGTCAAACGCAGAGTTGAACATGCGGATGATTTCCGACGACTCGTTGCTCACGATGCGTTGCAGCGTCTTGTCCCACAGCACGGGCACGGTCACTCGACCGGTATAGTCCGGGGTGTCGGCCAGATAGCGTTGGTACAAGAAAGTGTGGCCATCGAGCGGATCGCCGCTGGAGCCAGTCTGTTTGTCAAAGGTCCAGCCGTTTTCGCGCATCAGCCAACTGACGACGGAAACATCGATCAGGTTTTCCAGCCCTTTGAGCTTGCGCACGATCAGCGTCCGATGCGCCCACGGGCAGGCCAGCGATACATAAAGATGGTAACGACCGGCTTCGGCTTTAAAACCGCCTTCGCCGGACGGGCCCGGGCGCCCATCGGCGGTGACCCAATGACGGCGTTTGGCTTGTTCGCGCTGAAACGCCCCGTCTTTGCTGCTTTCATACCACTGGTCTTGCCAGCGTCCTTCGACGAGAAGGCCCATGTCTGACTCCAAAACGTGTGTACTGATGGTCGTTGGAGATCAGTCTAAAGGCAATCGTTCGAAGAAATAGCGCAAAGACTGGGGTGTAATAATCGGTTAAATCGATCGGTCCCGGTTCGCCCAATACTGTTCGGCGCGTTCGAAGGCTTCAGGTCGCGGCATTCCAAGCCCCCGAAGGGCCAGGGCCATGGTCGAAATCAAAGCAAGCTGCGGGTAACTGTCCTCGACCTCGCCCTTCCAGAGGGCGACGAGTTGCTGTGGATCCAGGGTGGCCGGTTTGACATGGCGACGCTCCGACAAGGCAGGCCACTCTTCGTCCCAGGGTTGACCGTCGGTGGTGCCATACAGGTGGCTGATGGTGTCTGGATTAATCTCGACTTCGCCACCATCGCCCTTGATCACGATCGCGTGGTCGCCGAGCAAGCTGCTGGCGTCGCGGTGTACGGACTGATAACCCGGATGAAAGATGCTCTGCAAGCCGCAGCGCGCGCCTAGCGGATTGAGGATCCGCGCCAGCGAGTGGATGGGTGACCGCAAGCCCAGGGTGTTGCGCAGATCGATCATGCGCTGCAACTGCGGCGCCCAGTCACCCAGCGGAATAAAGGCGATGTTCTGCCTTTCCAGCGTTTCGCCGACCGCCTGCCAGGTGCGGCAGAGCGGTATGCCCAGCGGCTCCAGCAACTGTTCGCTGTAAAGACGGCCCGCCGTGTGCGCGCCCCCGCCGTGAAGCAAAACACGGACGCCATTTTGCGCCAGGCACTTGGCAGCCAACAGATACCACGGCAGGTGACGCTTCTTGCCCGCGTAGGTTGGCCAGTCAACGTCGACCGCCATGGGCGGGGCGTTCAGGCGTTCTCGAACGGCCTCGGTAAATCCCGCCAGTTCTTCGGCACTCTCTTCCTTGTGCCGCAACAGCATCAGGAAGGCGCCCAGCTGGGTGTCTTCAACCTTTTCGTCGAGCACCATGCCCATGGCTTCGCGGGCTTCTTCACGGGTCATGTTGCGCGCACCGCGTTTCCCCTTGCCCAGGATGCGCACGAAGGGGGCGAACGGGTGTTCGGCAGGCGTTTCAATGACGAGGGGGGCGAAATCGGTCATAAGCAATTGGTCGGCTTTGGCAGGCCCGCCAGCTTGGCGGCAAGTTTGGCGGGAGTGCCATTGAATAGGCGGTTGAGGTGCAGACTGTTGCCTTTTTCGGCGCCCAGCTTCAACGCGGTGTACTTCACCAGCGGACGGGTCGCCGGTGACAGTTGGAACTCGGCATAAAAGGCGCGCAGCAGCTCAAGGATTTCCCAGTGATCGGGCGTCAGCACGAGGTCTTCTTCCGCAGCCAGGGCTTCAGCCACCGCGCTCGACCAGTCGTGAAGGTCCTCCAGGTAGCCTTCCTTGTCCAGCGCCAAGGTGCGCCCCTCGACGATGAGTTGCTTCATAGCCAAGTGTTCACCTTGTCGTACTGAACGGACAGCGCGACGAGCTCAGGATAATCGACGCTTTTTACCCAGTCGGGGAGGGCCAGGTTGCGTGCTTTGGCGTCTTCGTCCAGCACGAACAGCGCCAGGCTTCCGACTTTCGCATCCAGTGTCTGACGTGCCGTCGTGGACGGAGTCAGCGCGTACGTGGCGTCGCCGCACAGCAGGATCGCGTCATCGCCGCCGAGTATGCGCAGGCAACTGCTCAAGCGCGAGTCGGCGAACGGAGAATGAGATAACACATGCAAGGTCGACATCAGATCGTGATTACCTGGTCATAACGGTCAATGAGCGCGGCGATGTCCTGATCGCGCAGAACCTGCATGGGTTCGACGCTCAGTTCGGTCGGCGAAAGGCCGCGCTCGGCGAGGCTGGTGTGGCAGGCGAACAGGTCCTCGACACCGAACATCGACAGCGCCTGAAGGTTGGCAGTGATGTCCTTCTGCTGCAAGGCGCTGGCTTGCTGCGAAGGCATCAACTGCAGCACGCCGTCGTCCATGAACAGCATGCCCAACGGCAAATCAAACGCGCCGCCTGCCAGGGCGATGTCGAGCGCTTCACGCGCGCTCGGACCTGACCACGGCGACTGGCGGCTGATGATCAACAATGACTTCGGCATATCAAGGCCCTCCGAAGCAGATCAGGCGGTCGGCGGCCTGGACGGCGTCATGTAACTGTCCCAGACCGGACAAGTCCCACGGTTCCGTCAGGTTGGCCGCGGGGCGTGAATACCGCTCGGCTTCTTGTTTATTGAGCACGCCTCGGCGCAGGCCGGCTGCGATGCACACCACACCGTCGAGTTGGTGGTGGGTGACGAATTCACGCCACTGCGCCGGCACGTCCAGCTCATCCTGCGGTGTCACGACGTTGGAGGAGGCACTGTGTACGCCGTCCTGATAGAAGAACAACCGCACGATCTCATGCCCGCCTGCCAGTACGGCCTGCGCAAACAGCAACGCTCGGCGCGAGGAGGGCGCGTGGGCGGGAGAATACAGGGCAATGGCGAACTTCATCGGCGGCTCGGTCAACGGAGTGGCAAGGGTGAATGGAGGCAATGATAAAGAATTCAAGAACACCAGACAGCAAAAAGCCCGCCGAAGCGGGCCTTTTGTTGAAACGGGTGACGAATCAGTCTTTGCTGCTGCCCATGATGCCGAAGATCTGCAGCAGGCTGATGAACAGGTTGTAGATCGATACATACAGGCTGATGGTCGCCATGATGTAGTTGCGCTCACCGCCATGGATGATTGCGCTGGTCTGGAACAGGATGCACACCGACGAGAACAGGACGAAACCTGCGCTGATCGCCAGTTGCAGGCCGCTGATCTGGAAGAACATGCTCGCCAGTACCGCGCCCAGCAATACAAAGAAGCCTGCGGTGATGAAGCCACCCAGGAAGCTCATGTCCTTGCGGGTGATCAACACGTAGGCCGACAGGCCACCGAACACCAGGGCCGTCATTGCAAACGCCGACGAAACCACTTCAGCGCCGCCCTGCATGCCCAGATAGCGGTTGAGGATCGGGCCGAGGATGAACCCCATGAAGCCGGTCAGCGCGAACGCCGACACCAGACCCCACGCCGAATCGCGCAGCTTGTTGGTCAGGAAGAAGAGGCCGTAGAAACCGATCAGCACCACGAAGACGTTCGGGTAGCGCACATGCATCTGTTGCGCGACGAACGCCATGATGCCGCTGAAAGCCAGGGTGAGGGCCAGAAGGCCGTAAGTGTTGCGCAGGACGCGGCTAACCTCTAGCTGCTCGACCTGCACGCGGTTGTTGACTGCGTAATCCTGTTCGCGCATGGCGCTACTCCTGATGGTGAAATGAAGCGTTTGAAATCTCAAGTTGCAAAGATCATAACAGAGCTACGGAGACACGCGAGTCAGAGAGTTTGACAGCTTGTTTCATTACGGTATTATGGCGCCCGCAACGCAATTGGAGGTGTGGCCGAGTGGTTTAAGGCAGCAGTCTTGAAAACTGCCGACTGTAACAGGTCCCTGAGTTCGAATCTCTGCGCCTCCGCCATATTCTGTACCGCAAAGCCCTGATTATTCAGGGCTTTGTCGTTTCTGTCTTTAGGGTTTTGGTTCACTGAGCGTCGTCCATCGCCCCGTCGGAGAACCTCCGATCCCGCCATTCAGCTATCGCCGAACCTTCGCCTTCACCACCTTCAACCTCGCGATCGCCAGGTTGTGCAGGTATTGCCTGACGGCATCATGGTGTTCGGCGCTGGTGTGATAACAGTCCAGCAGCCCCAACAGATACCCTTCTGCCATTGCGTGATAGCGCGAGACGCTTTCTCGGGTGTCGCTGGTTTGCAGGCGGGTGATCAGTTCATCGATCCGGTCGCGGTGTTCGCGGGAGAACCAGCCGTCTTGAGGCGGCGAGCCTGCTTCCTCAGATAATGTTGTGTCCAGACTCACGCGACCTCCCGAAATGCGGTGATGCTGTGGCGAAAATGTCCCCTGTCATCGGCCAGGGCGCTTCCCAGTGTCGATGTCACTTCGTCACATATAGTGTCCGCAGGCCCAGGCGTAAATAGGGTGTCGGCTGGATTATTGCTATCATTGCGGCATCAAGTCACCCCATTTCCCGCCGATAAAGCCTCTCAGGCGCTTACACTTGATTCGCCCCTCAGACCCGACCATGCAGTAGGCAGTATATGGCGCTCGATCCCACCACGATGTTGACCCTTTCGATCGCCCTCGCCGCCGCCGCCGCGCTGTATCTGGCGATTGAGTGGCGGCATGTGCGGGAGGCTTCGTTGCTGTTCTGGAGCGCGGGGTTTGCCACGATTACGATCGGTTCGACCTTGGCGTTGTTACGCAGCAGCGGCATTTTGTTGATCGGCATCTGGTTTGCCAACGGCCTGTTGGTGACGGCGCACTGGTTGTTTTTGCTGGGCGTCGCGCGTTTTACGGCATCACGGCTCTCCCGTGGCTGGTACCTGATATTCGTGATCTGGGCGGCCATGCTGTTGCTGCCAAACGAACCGTGGTGGTCGAAGGTGATGTTGGCCAGCAACTCGGTGCTGGTGGGCGTGTTAATGTTGAAAGCCAGTTTGCTGCTGCGACCGCATGGCACGTCGCTCAGTTTCGGCGCGGGGCAGTTGCGCTACGTGCTGCTGTTTCATGGCGGGTTCTATTTCTCCAAGGCGGTGACGGCCCTGATGCCGGGGACGCTGATCGATCTGGCGGCGTTTCGCGGCGAGATCATTCAGATTTCCCTGGTCGAGGGCGCGATGGCGATCTTGTTCATCGCGTTGGCCATGACCGGCTCCGAGCGCTACCGGCGAGAAAAGCGCATCGAACGGTTGGCCGCACGCGATCCTTTAACGGCGCTGTACAACCGGCGGGCACTGGAAGTCCGGGCACCGCGTTTGCTGGATGAAGTCTCTGCCCGGCGGTTGGGCGCGGTGCTGTTGATCGATATCGACAATTTCAAGTCGGTCAATGACCTGTATGGCCATACCGCGGGCGACCGCTTGCTGGTGGCGCTCAGTGAATTGATCCGTACCAGTTTGCCGGAAGGTGCGCTTGCCGCGCGGTTGGGCGGCGACGAATTTGTGATCCTGCTGCGCGATGCATCGAGTGAGCGAATCGAGGCGTTGGCCAGCGCTCTGCGTGAGCAGTTTCACAAAACGGCAGCGCAGACCTTCGAGACCCCCGAAGCGGTCACCTTGAGCATTGGCGCCAGCCTGTTCGACCAGCCACAGGTGAGCCTTGCCGCCCTGATCGAACAGGGCGACGCCGCGCTCTACGAGTCCAAACGAGCGGGGCGCGACCGCATTCGTCTGGTTGATCGCAGGCTGGCGGGCAGTGATGCCACGCGCATCTCCTGACAACGCTTGGCTCCCTCCATCAGTCGACTATTCGGATCAAGGGTTGCGCTGGAACGCCGCCCTTGGTCTGAACCTTGCTAAGACCTCACTGCAGGTTGCCGCAACAACTGAAAATTGGCGTTCTGGCACTCCGCACCCATCCTCCCCGCTATGTATCGGCATGCTCCCAGATGAGCGTGCCATGGAGCCCGCCTTGAGTACTCTCTCGGAAATTGCCGCAAACCTGTTGAAGCGTGAACGTGTCACCCGAGTGTCGCCTGAGGAAGTCGCTGCGCAGGATTCGGCGGGTTGGGATGAATTGATGACGGATGCCAGACATAGCGATATCCATCAATGGCAAGCATCGTTGAGTCAGCACCTTGCGGACCGCCAAGGGCAGCGACACGTCACGGTTCTGCGGGTCATTGAAGGTGGACTTTCCTGATCTCGACCGTTCAACGGCCTGAGCAGGCATTCCCGGCAGTGCCCCCTCGGCGCTGCCTCCGTTCTGCAGGACACGGACAAGTGACATTTTCTGAAGGTGTCCTTTCAGCGCTATTCATCGACTTATTGGCGTTAGCCGGTACCGGTTTACAGGCGTAGAGTCGCCACACTGTTCCAGATCTATCCGGATATTTCAGATGACGCGTCCTCGCTTTCTCCCCGACAACTTCACCCTGGCGCTGGTCACGGTGGTGATCATTGCCAGCCTTCTTCCCGCCAGCGGTCAGGTCGCCATAGGGTTTGGTTGGTTGACCAATATCGCGATTGCGCTGTTGTTTTTCATGCACGGCGCCAAGCTGTCGCGTGAGTCGATCATCGCGGGTGCCGGTCATTGGCGTTTGCACCTGCTGGTGTTCGGTCTGACCTTTGTGGCGTTTCCATTGATCGGGCTGGCGCTCAAGCCGCTCCTGTCTCCGCTGATCGGCAAAGACCTCTATATGGGCGTGCTTTACCTGTGCGCGTTGCCCGCCACGGTGCAGTCGGCCATCGCCTTCACGTCCTTGGCGCGCGGCAATATCCCGGCGGCGATCTGCAGCGCAGCGGCGTCCAGCCTGTTCGGGATCTTCCTGACACCGTTATTGGTGACCTTGCTGTTGAGCGTACACGGCGAAGGCGGATCGACGGTCGACGCCATTGTGAAGATCGGCGTGCAACTCTTATTGCCGTTCGTGGCCGGTCAGATCATGAGGCGCTGGATCGGCGCCTGGGTCGGCCGTAACAAAAGCTGGCTCAAGTTCGTGGATCAAGGCTCGATTCTGTTGGTGGTGTATGGCGCGTTCAGCGAGGCCGTCAACGAGGGCATCTGGCACAAGATTCCGCTGTGGGACCTCGGTGGGCTGGTGGTCGTTTGCTGCGTCTTGCTGGGTCTGGTGCTGCTGGCCTCGACGTTGCTGGGCAAGCTGTTCGGTTTCAATGTCGAAGACCGCATCACCATTCTGTTCTGTGGTTCGAAGAAAAGTCTGGCCACGGGCGTGCCAATGGCGCAGGTACTGTTCGCGGGGAGCACCATCGGCGTGCTGATTCTGCCGTTGATGCTGTTCCATCAGATCCAGTTGATGGTCTGCGCGGTGCTGGCGCAGCGTTACGCCAGGCGCAGCGAGTCGGTACAGGAGATGATGGCGCAAGTCGATCCTTGATCGGTGTGGACTCAGGCGAGATACGAAAAGCCCCGATGATTCGGGGCTTTTTGATTTTCAGGGCCTCTCAGGGTTTACGGTCAGAGCTGAAACTTGGCGACCATCAGATTGAAAGAGGTTGCCAGGCGAGACAGCTCCTGGCTTGAGGCGCTGGTCTGGTTAGCGCCGGCAGCGGTCTGGGTCGACAGGTCCTGAATGTTGAGAAGGTTGCGATCCACTTCCCGAGCGACTTGCGCCTGCTCCTCTGACGCCGAGGCGATCACCAGATTGCGCTCATTTATGCGTGCCACGCTGGCAGTGATCTTCTGCAACGCTCCGCCCGCATTTTCCGCCAGCACCTGAGTCTGGTTGGCCAGCGTAAGGCTCTTGTTCATCGCCGCAACGGCGCCGTCGGCGCCCAGTTGAACATTGCCGATCATTTGCTCGATGTCCAGGGTAGACGTCTGAGTGCGGTGCGCCAGCGCCCGCACTTCATCGGCCACGACCGCAAATCCTCTGCCTTGCTCACCAGCCCTGGCCGCCTCAATGGCCGCGTTGAGTGCCAGCAGGTTGGTCTGGTCGGCAATGCTGCGAATGACGTCAACGACCTTGCCGATCTCTCTCACCTGGCCCGCGAGCTCTGACACCGCGTGGGTCGAGTCGTTGATTTCCGCCACCATCGAGTTCATGCCCGACATGGCCTGATCCACCTGTTGGCGGCCATCATCGGCTTCGTCAGTGGTCTGACGAGACGCTTCCGAGGTCGAAACCGCATTACGGGCGACTTCTTCCACTGCGGCGGTCATCTGGTTGACTGCCGTCGCCGCCTGCTGGATTTCGTCATTCTGACGCGTCAAACCGCGGGTACTTTCCTCGGTGACCGCGCTCAGTTCTTCCGCGGAGGACGCCAGCTGATCAGCGGCATTGGCGATATCCAGCAGCGTGTGTTTCAAGCCGGCCTGCATATCGGACAATGCCGCGAGCAATTGCCCGGCTTCATCTTTGCGGTCTGTGGTGATGACTTGCGTCAGGTCCCCTCGGGCCACACGCTGGGCGCTTTCGACGGCCTGGGCGATGGGGCGTGTAATGAGGCGGGTAATCAGAACACCTGTAGCGATGGCGATGACAAACGCCAGAACGATACCCGCGATCATCCACTTAAAGGCAGCACCACGCAGGGCTCCTGCGGCCTGAGCCCCTTCTTTGATCTGCCGGTTGTTGGACGCGATCATCACGTTGACCAGCTCGCGTGCATCTCTGAACATCTGATTATTGCGGGTATTGAGCAGCGTTCGCGCTTGCTCTGTCTGGCCAGCGTCCAACAAGGAAATAATCTGTTCGGAACTGCTGAGGTAGTCCGGCCATAGCGCATCCAGCTTGTCGCCCGCCAGGCGTTCATCCTCGGCAAGAGGAGTGGCACGGTAAGTGGCGTAGGCATCCCGGCTCCGTTTCAATTCCTCCGCGATGTCCGCGCGCACGCGCTCCCGGTCCTCCGGCGACACGTCACCATGGCTGGCATCGAGCAGTCGATACAGCCCTCGGTTATGCGCCACAAGACCATTGAGCGTCGCGGCGGTGTTTCCCACAGATACCAGATTGTTGGAAAACGTCAGTTCCAGTGCGCTGGCCAGCCGGTTGACAAAGGTGACGCCAAGCAGACCGACAGCGAGCGTTATAAAAGCGCAGAGCATGAAAGAGAGGAGAAGTTTGGTTGCGATTTTCATAGCAGGGTCCGATCTCATGATGACGTTAATCACGGGAACGCCTCCTTGGTGTTCCGGTAGCATCAAAATGACATCATACGATACGGCAAAGTTCACTGCTGGGGTGTCTCTACCGGCCATCACCACAGGCCGTTAGGCTCTGAAAGCGTGGCTGGCAACCCGGGGCGAGGTGGCATCGGGGATCTCATAGAGCCACCTCGGCGTTCAGTCTCAGCCCCGTTGTTGCTTCGTCCCTGTTCACCACCACGCCGCACTCAGCCCGGCAAGCGCGCGATGCAGGCCGGTGTCGTGGTTTTTGAAAAGAGTGCCAGGCGCAGGCGACGCGGGATCAGTCGCCGGAAGGGATCATGACTCCGCCAACTGTTCCTTGTATTCCTTCACGTATTCGCCTGCCAACGATTCTTTTTGTTTGTCGTCCAGCAGCTTGCCGGCCATCTGGAAGAACTTCTGTTCCTCTTCCTTGAGGTGGTGATGGACCTTCTCGGACAGCTTCTTCGCGGTCGCCAGCCAGGCCGGGCTGGACATCTCGGTCTCGTCGAGTTCTTCCATCATTTCGTCCATCTCATGGTGCTCGGAGATGGCGTGCCGGCTGAGGTCAACGCCGTTGTCGAACTGCATCAGCGGTATATAGAAAAAACGCTCTTCAGCCGTCTCGTGGGCCTGCAGCTCAGCCTTGAGCTGTCCATAGGCCTGGGCACGTTCCTGACTGTCGCCGTGAGTCTGGATCAAGGCATCGGCGTACCCGCGTTGCCGGTCGTGGCTTTCTCTCAGGGCTTCGAAGATGTTCATGTCGTGTCCTTGGTCGGCTATGGGTCTTTAGTGACGTGCTTATGGCTAGACCTCTTGCGGCGCGCAGACGTTCCATCCGGTCAAGGACATGAGCGAGGTGCTATACGTTTCTTTCATATTGTTCGCAGTTTTTCTAATCGAAAGGACAGGGCTTTGTGCTCATCGCTTCTCATCCGAAAAGCGTGACGCCAGGCAACGTTCAACTACTCGCCCAACAAGGATGGTCATGAGCCTTCGCACCCTTTTTGTCGCCGTCGGTTTGCTGCTGGCGACTGCCACGACCCAGGCCGAGCAGGTCGTGCGCATCGGTTATCAGCGTTCGTCCACGCTCTGGCTGCTGCTCAAGAATGACGGTCAGATCGAGCAACGCCTGAAACCACTGGGTTTTACGGTCCAGTGGCATGAGTTCAGCAGCGGGCTGTTGAGCGCGATGAATGCGGGCAGTGTCGATCTGCACGCGGATGTGGCCGACGCGTTCGCCGTGCTCACCCAGGCGGCCAATGCGCCGTTGACCTACTATGCACGCGAGCAACCGTCGCCCACCGCGCAGGCGATCATCGTGCAGGACGGTTCTCCGATTCAAAGCATCGCCGAGCTCAAAGGCAGCGTGTCGCAGTATCGAAGGGCTCGGGCAGCCATTTCCTGTTGATCTCAGCACTGAAAAAAGCCGGCTTGACGCTGCAGGACATTCAGCCGGTGTACCTGGAAGCGCCAGACGGCGTGGCAGCGTTTTCAAGTGGCAATGTCGATGCGTGGGCGATCTGGGACCCGTTCCTCGCCACCCAGGAACGTGAGCATCATGTTCGTGTGTTGGCGGATGGCAGCAAAGGCGTCGCCAACTACAACCGTTTCTATGTCGCCAACACACGTTTTGTGAAGGCGCACCCCGAGGTCCTGCAGGTGGTGTTCGACACGCTTCATGACGCCGGTCAATGGGTCAAAGGCCATTCGCAGGAAGCCGCGAAAAACCTCGCACCGCTGTGGGGGAATATCCCGCTGGAAACTGTGGAGCTGGCCAACAGCCGTCGCAGCTACGACATCGTCCCGGTCAAGGTCGATCAGTTGGCCGAGCAGCAGCGCATCGCCGATGGCTACTACGAAGCGAAGCTGATCCCCAAGCCGCTGAAGGTATCCGACATTGTCGTCTGGGTTCCCAAAGCTCAGTAGGGCTGACCGGCAGCATTTGTCAGGAGGCCGCCCAGACCCTGCTCGCTCTCACAGTGGATGACGTCCTTCTCAGCTTCAGAGTGTCCAGAAAATCTGCGACCTGTACAGCCTTCTGACAGCATCTCCCGATCAATTACGGGCTGACATCCGAAACATGCTGCGTATGATGGGCCGGACGTTTTTCTCAAAGGGGCCGTTCTCAATGATGAAGTTTTTCGCTGCGCTGCTCTGTGCGTTTACCGGGTTTGCTCATGCCGAGCCTGCGTTGCTCACTGATCTGGCTCTGCCGTATCTCGCCGCCGCCCCCGCCGAAACCAAAGACAAACCGTTGATCATCTTCCTGCATGGTTACGGCAGCGACGAGCGTGACCTGTTCGGTATAAAGGACGAGTTATCGCCGGATTACACCTACCTGTCGGTGCGCGCGCCGCTGGAAGTCGACGGTGGCGGTTACAAGTGGTTCACCCAGGACACCGATCAGGCCGAGTACGAAGGCGTGACCAGCGATGTGGACAAGAGCACCGATCTGCTGAGGACCTTCATCGAGCAGGCCACCGAGAAGTACGACACGCAACCGGACAAGGTTGTGCTGGTGGGCTTCAGTCAGGGCGCCATGATGAGTTATCAGATCGGCTTGCAGCACCCTGAAATGGTGCGCGGGATTGCGCCGTTGAGCGGCAAGATCCTCGCTTCCCTCAACGCTCGCCTGAAGCCCGACGAGGCACTCAAGCCGCTCAAGGTGTTCATCGGTCATGGCTCGGCTGACAACCGCGTGCCGTTTTCCGGTGCGACGGAAGCGCGGACGGTGCTGGAGAACCTGCTGATCAATCCGGAGTTTCATTCTTACGCGGGGGCAGGGCATACCATTACGTCCGCCGAGATTGCCGATCTGAAGCGTTGGATTGAAGGGGTGTTGAAAGGCTGACGCGTTCTATGGATGCCGCTGCGCGCCAGATCGCGGGCAAGGTGGAACGCCACCCCGGTCGCTTCTGCGCCTGCGGCAGGATCAAAGGTGTCGTGAGGGTTCACAATCCCTGACTGCCGCGTATCAGTTCATACGCCCGACGCGCCAGTGGGTTTACGGTATTGGGCCGGATCCACAGGTGGTAGGTCACGTCGGGCAGTCGGGGTAAACCGTCGGCTTCGCCCAGAACACGCATGTCCGGACCGAGCATTTCCATGCTGCGGGCCGTCACCCCGAGCCCTGCACGTGTAGCGGCCTTGATGCCGATCAGGTTCGAGGCGAGATAGGCCTGGCGCCACGGAATGTCGGCGCGTTCCAGTGCTTCGATCGCGTACCGCCGATAGATGCTCGGCTCATCCACCAGAATCAGCGGAATCGGCTCGCCCGGCACGTGCAGGTATTGCGCCGAGCAGATCCACCACACCGGCGAGGTGCGTAAGGCGAAGCCTTCCAGGGCCGGATCCTCGCGGGTCGAAATCACCATGTCGACCTTGCCGCGATGCAAGTCCTCCATCAGAAACGGGCTGCGGCCGACGTCGATCTCCAGCCGCAGTCTCGGCGCGGACCGGGCAATGTGGCTGAGAATCGGTGGCAGGATGGTGTCGGCGATGTCGTGGGGCGAGCCGATACGCAACACGCCGCTGAGGCTGCTTTCCCGCAGTGAATTGAGCGCGTCATCGTTGAGCGACAGCATCTGGCGGGCGTGGCGCAGCAGCTGCCGTCCCGGTTCGGTGAGCTGTTTTTGTCGACCCTGTTTTTGAAACAGGCTGACGCCGATCTGCTGCTCAAGCCGCTGCATGTGCTGAGTCACCGACGATTGCGTGCGTGACAACTGCGCGCCTGCACGCGCGAAGCTAGTGTGATCGACGACGGCGACGAAGGTGCGCAGCAATTCGAGATCAAGGGTAGAGGACATGTTTTCTATCCGGTAAACGTCGGTTTTTTAGGTGCATGGCTTGAGCCTGTGCCGTCATGCTCACAAGGAACGGATTACATCAGACAAATGGATTAATACATTATGATTTATTATGAGTTGAAAGCGCCGATTCTTTCAAAATCCCTCCTTCGCCCAGTCAGACAGCACTCATGTCGCTTTTTCTGAAACGGCTATAACCAGGAAGTCATAACCAAAGTTGATGGTTGGATTTCCGCTGATCGCTGTTTTTCCCTACGATGCGATGCATGGCAAGGCGCTGGCGTCATCTCGACACAAGCGCCGGGCCAAGTCCTGAACCCCTATCAAAGGAGCACCTGATGAGCACCGACGATCGCAGCGCTGTCATCGAAAGCTTTCTGCAAAAAATCCGCGTTATCCATCAGCGCGGCGTCGACCGTGAAGCGCTGAAAGAGATCGTCAGCCTGTTGGAAGACCTGGCCAGGCGTCGCGATCTTTTTAATTTCGATGCGTTCCCGTCGCCCGTGCCGGGTGAGGGTGATACGGCGTTTCGCTATCGCTTGAACGATGACGGGGAGACCCCGACGCTGTACATGAACTCGCTGCTGCCGGGGAAAAGCACGCTGCCGCACAACCACGAAACCTGGGCGGTGATCGTGGCGGTCGAGGGGCAGGAGATCAACTACGTGTGGGCGCGCACCGATGATGGCAGCGACCCGGCGTTTGCCAGGCTGGAGCTGGAGAAAGAAGTGGTGGTGCAGCCGGGCACTTCGATCAGTTTCCTGGGAGAAGACCTGCATGGCATCAAGGTCGATGGCAACACCCCGACCCTGCATTTCCACCTGTACGGTCGGCCGCTGGAGTCGTTGAACGGGCGCTATGGCGTCAGCACCGAAGGCAAGGTGCTCAACTACAACGCCTCGCAAATGGCTCCGTCGATCAAGGCCTACGCATGATCGATCTGCACTACTGGCCGACGGGTAACGGGCTGAACGTCGACATCTGAACCGTGGGCGCGCTCCCACATAGGCGAATCGCGTCATTTTTTAGGCACGAGAATCCCATGAGCCACAAAGTTACCCCGCATCAGCTGCAAGCCTGGCTGTTCGACGGGCAGGAAATCGCCCTGTTCGATGTGCGCGAGCACGGTCAGTACGGCGAAGCGCATCTGTTTCACGGGGTGAATCTGCCCTACAGCCGCCTTGAGCTGGAGGTGCGTCGGCTGGCGCCCAATCCATCGGTGCGCCTGGTAATCTATGACCAGACCGGCCGAGACGTGTCCGTGCAGGCAGCGCAACGTCTGCAAACGCTCGGCTACACCGATGTGCATGTGCTGGAAGGCGGCGCCGACGGCTGGCAAGCGGCAGGCCTGCAACTGTTTGCCGGGGTGCATGTGCCGTCCAAGGCGTTCGGCGAACGGGTGGAAGAAGTCAGCCACACCCCGCACATCAGCGCCACCGAACTGGCGGCCTTGCAGGCCAAAGGCGAATCGCTGGTGCTGCTCGACGGCCGGCCGTTCGACGAATACCGCAAGATGACCATTCCCGGTTCCATCTGCTGTCCCAATGGCGAGCTGGGGTATCGGCTGGCCGACCTGGTTCCGGACGACACGACACCGATCGTGGTCAATTGCGCGGGGCGCACGCGCAGCATCATCGGGGCTCAGACCCTGATCGACCTGGGGCTGAAGAACCCGGTGTATGCGCTGGAGAACGGCACCCAAGGGTGGTGCCTCGCCGACCTGCCGCTGGAGCACGGCAGCACGCGTCGCTACGCGGAAGTGTCCGCTGGCGCTTCGTTGGCGCAGCAGCGTGAGGCCGCCACACGTCTGGCTGAGCGGGCGGGTGTGACGACCGTCGACGCCGACCAGGTCGTGGCCTGGTCTCGCGACCCCACGCGCAGCCTGTTCCTGTGTGATGTGCGGACCCCGGAAGAGTTTGCCCTCGGCAGTCTGCCTGGCGCGCAACACACGCCGGGCGGACAGTTGATTCAATCCACCGACCTCTACATCGGCGTGCGCGGCGCGAGACTGGTGCTGATCGACAACGATGGCGTGCGCGCGCCCATCGTGGCCAGTTGGCTACGCCAGCTTGGGCATCAGGCTTACGTGCTGGAGGGCGGCTTGCACAGCGGTTTGACGTTAATACCCCAATTGACCTCTGTTGCCTCAGGCTTGCCAGTGATCAGCGCTGCCGAGGTGGCGGATTCGCTGCGTGACAACACGGTTGCGCTGGTGGACCTGCGCGGCAGCATGGCGTTTCGCAAGGCGCAGATCGCAGGTTCTCGCTGGTCGATCCGTTCGCACTTGGCCGCCGACCTGGCGACTGAAACGAAGCCGGTGGTGTTCGTGGCCGATCATGCCGATATGGCTGCGATCGCGGCGCTTGAATTGCCAGATCAGCAGCGGGCGGACGTGCGATGGCTGAATTTCCGGGCCTGGCAAGCAGCCGGTCTGCCGGTGCGTGAAGACGCAGGCAACCCGCCGAACGAGCGGTGCATCGATTTTCTGTTTTTCACCCACGACCGTCACGCCGGCAACAAGGAGGCGGCCCGTCAGTACCTGGCGTGGGAGATCGGGTTGCTGGGGCAGATGACCGCGCAAGAGATCGCCAGCTTTAAACCATTGGCTTCGGCTTAGCACGAAAGCCACGTGCGTACACGTCTGGTGCACGCTGCCCTGCGGAACGGCCGCGTGCACGACGTCCGGAGGCGACTGAATTCCCACAGCGAACATGTTGTTCAATCGCAGGGCTCGAGTGTCAAAACCCCGCCTTACCCACCGAAGCCCCACCGTCGACGAACAACGTTTGTCCGGTAATGAACCCGCTCTGCTCGGAGAGCAGGAAAGCGATCGCCGAGGCGATTTCTTCGGGCTGGCCGAAGCGGTCCATGGGCACGCCGGACAGGTAGCGTTTTTCGCCTTCGCTGCCCACTGGGTTGTTCTGCCGGAACAGCTCGGTTTCGGTCGGTCCGGGGGCGATGGCGTTGACGGTGATACCGGTCTGCGCCAGTTCCAGCGCCCAGGAGCGGGTGAAGCTGATCAGCGCGGCCTTGGCGGCAGCGTAGGCCGTGCGTTGGGTGATGCCGAGCACGGTCAGGCTGGAAATATTGACGATCCGGCCCCAGCCTTGTTCGCGCATGTTGGGCAGCAAGGCCTGGGTGGCGAGCAGGGCGGAGTGCAGATTGACGCCCATCACGGCGTCGAAATCGTCCAGTTCTATCTGACCGAGCGGCTGCGGCCGTACCAGGCCGACGTTATTGACCAGCCCATCGAAGCGATAGTGTTGGGCCAGTTCGGCCAGGCCGCAGCGGGTCTGGTCTTTGTTGCTCAGATCAAGCTCTTTGAGAACACCCGGAAAGGTCGGGTCATCGGCGTGGCGGGCGATGCCTACCACTTGATGACCGGCTGCGGCCAGGTGTTCGGACAGCGCACGGCCAATGCCTTTACTGGCGCCGGTGATGAGGAAAGTGCGGTTGGTCATGAGGAAAGTCTCTGAAAGAACGGGATGTTGCTGTAGGAGCGCGCTTGCCCGCGATTGGGGGTGTGTCAGTCACCCATGCCTGGGTTGATACACCGCAATCGCGGGCAAGCGCGCTCCTACAAGCGATAGGCATGATTCACTGCCTGCGCGGCGGGTTTTTGAGAAACGCGAGCAGCGCAATGAGCGGGAATGCACTGCCGGCGATCACGATCCAGGTCCAGCCGCCGTGGTCATACAGGGCGCTGGCGACCACAGAACCGATGGCGCCGCCGATGAATATGCTGGTCATGTACAGCGCGTTGAGGCGGCTGCGGCTTTTCGCGTCCAGGGCGTAGACCGAGCGCTGGCCGAGGACCATGTTCATCTGCACGCAGAAGTCCAGAACGATACCGGTCACCGCCATGCCGATCACCGCATAGAGCGGGCTGATCAAGCTGGGCAAAAAGCTCAGGGCGGCGAAAAGCATGGCGCACAGACTGGCAACTCGGGTGTGTCCGGCATCCGCCAGGCGCCCGGCAATCGGCGCGGCGACGGCGCCAATCGCACCGATCAGGGCAAAGAGGGCGATCTGGCTTTGCGACAGCCCATGGTTGCGCGCCAGTTCCAGCGGCACAGCGGTCCAGAACAAGCTGAATGTGGCGAACATGCAGGCCTGATAGAACGCCCGTTGACGTAAGACCGGCTGCTTGCGCAACAAGGTCCACAGCGACGTTATCAGTTGCCGGTAGGTGGCGTTATGCGTGGGTTGATGCTTGGGAATGGTCGTCGCCAGGACCACGCTGATCACCAGCATGACCGCGGCGGCCGTTCCGAACACGGCACGCCAGCCGAAGTGGTCGGCAATGAGGCTGGAAGCGGGGCGGGCGAGCAAAATGCCCAACAGCAGGCCGCCCATGATGCTGCCGACGACACGCCCGCGTGTTTCTTCAGGCGCCAGATGCGCGGCCAACGGAATCAGAATCTGCACGGCGACCGAGCTGAAGCCCACCAACAGCGACGCGAGCAGAAACAGGTTGGGCGTCTGCGCAAACGCCGCGCTCAAAAGGCTCAGGATGGCGACGCCCGTGGTGGTGATCATCAACCGGCGGTTTTCCAGCAGGTCGCCCAGTGGCACCAGGAAGAACAGCCCTATCGCATAGCCGATCTGCGTCAACGAGACGATGAAACTCGCCAGCGTGCTGGACAGCCCGATGTCAGGCGCGATCAACCCAATGATGGGCTGGGCGTAGTAGATATTGGCCACGATTGCGCCGCAGCAGAACGCGAACAGCATGGCCAGGCTTTTGGTCATCGTCGAAGCGGGGGTGGGGTGAGGCATGGACGTCATGCGAGTCTCGATTGGCATTGCGACAGGCGGGCAAGGCGCGCTGCCGTGGCGGATAAAAAATGGAGGTGTGAAAGGCTAACGCCTTTTCGTTGCGTTAAGAAGCGCTGTCGGGCCGATATGTTTCATGCCTGAAAAAAATGGTGCTGATTCGCCGGTTTTGCACCCGTCGCCCTTCCGAAACTTTTCCTCACTCACCCGAGTCACTCGTACACGGACCCATAGACTCACTCCACAAGGAATCACGCAATGGCTCGGGCAATCTGGAAGGGCGCGATCAGTTTCGGGCTGGTGCATATTCCGGTCGCGCTGGTGTCGGCGACGTCGCAGCAGGGCGTTGACTTCGACTGGCTGGACAAGCGCAGCATGGACCCGGTGGGCTATAAGCGGATCAACAAAGTCACCGGCAAGGAAATCACCAAAGAAAACATCGTAAAGGGCGTGCAGTACGAGAAAGGCCGCTACGTGGTGATCAGCGAAGACGAGATCCGTGCGGCGCACCCCAAGTCCACGCAGACGATCGACATCTTCGGTTTTGTCGACAGCAAGGACATTCCGCTGCAAAACATCGACACACCTTATTTCCTGGCGCCCGACAAGCGCGGCGAGAAGGTCTACGCTCTGTTACGGCAGACGCTGGTAGACACCGGCAAGGTGGCTCTGGCCCATGTGGTGATCCGCACCAGCCAGCACCTTGCGGCCGTCATGCCGCTGGAGTCGGCCATCGTCCTGGTGCTGTTGCGCTGGCCCGCTGAAGTGCGCGGGCTTGACACCCTGGATCTGCCCAAGGAAGCGACCGACGTTAAATTGAGCAAGAGTGAACTGGAGATGGCCAAACGCCTGGTCAAGGACATGAGCACCGAGTGGACGCCGGACGCCGACGAATACCATGACACCTTCCAGGAACAGATCATGGCACTGGTCGAGACCAAGGCCCGGGAAGGCAAGATCGAGGATGTGGAAACCGACGCGGGTGAAACCGAGCGCAAATCCGCCGATGTCATTGATTTGACTGAGTTGCTCAAACGTAGCTTGGGCAGTCGGGGCGGTCCCGCCAAGGCTCCGGTAAAAACGAAAGCTGCCAGCAAGAGCAAAACCGCTGCCGCCGATGAAGACGTTCCGGCCAAACGGCGCGCCCCTGCAAGGAAGAAAGCGACCAAGGCATCCTGAGTGATGCCCCGCCTGAAGGAAAGATGCAGAGGTCTAATCGATCATGGCAAAACCTGTGAGTGAATACACCCGCAAGCGCAACTTCGATATCACTTCCGAGCCACCCGAGACACAACGCCAGGGGCGCAGCAGCAAAGGTAAGGCACTGAGTTTTGTCATTCACAAGCATGATGCGCGCAATCTGCATTACGACTTTCGACTGGAACTGGATGGCACGCTGAAAAGCTGGGCGGTCCCCAAAGGCCCGAGCCTGGACCCCAAGAACAAGCGCCTGGCCGTGCATGTCGAAGATCATCCGTTAGGGTATGGCAGTTTCGAGGGAAGCATCCCGGAGGGGCAGTACGGGGCGGGTGATGTGATCGTCTGGGACCGGGGGATCTGGCAGCCTCACGGTGATCCGCGGGAAACCTATAAGGCCGGCAAGCTCAAGTTCACCCTGATCGGCGAGAAGCTCACAGGAGACTGGGCCCTGGTTCGCACCCATCTGCCGGGCAGTGGCGACAAGGAGCAATGGTTGTTGATCAAGGAGAAAGATGAGGCCGTGCGCTCGGCGGACGAATACGACATCGTCGCTGACAAGCCCGAGAGCGTGATCAGCGGCGCGACCGTGGGGGAGGGCCGGGCAAAGGTAACCCCCGGCAAGCGCAAGACAGCCGCTTCTTCGAGCGTCGCGGAAAAAAAGACGGCCGGTCCGGCAGCGAAGAAAGCGGCGGGCAAACCCTCTCCCACGAAGAAAACCAAGGTCCCGGAAAAACTGTCGCCGCAGCTTGCGACGTTGATGGACGCTCCACCGGAAGGTGACTGGCTATACGAAATCAAATTCGATGGCTATCGGATCATGACCCGGATTCTCGACGGCGACGTCCGGCTGATCACTCGCAATGGTCACGACTGGACCGAACGTCTGCCCCTGCAGGCCAAAGCCATCGCTGAGCTGGCGTTGGGCGATGGTTGGCTCGACGGTGAGATGGTGGTGCTCAACGAAAACGGACTGCCGGATTTCCAGGCGCTGCAGAATGCCTTCGAGATCGGTCGCAGCAAGGACATCGTCTATTACCTGTTTGACGTCCCGTTCCTGAATGGCGAAGACCTGCGCGACACACCGGTGGAAGAACGTCGTGCGCGCCTTAAAAAGCTGTTGGGCAAGAAAAGCCGGTTGCTGCGTTTCTCCGATGCGTTTTCCGCCAGCCACCGCGACATTGTGGAAAGCGCCTGTCTGTTGTCCCTCGAAGGGGTGATCGGCAAGCGTGCAGGCAGCGTTTATCAGTCACGGCGCAGCCCTGACTGGATCAAGCTTAAGTGCAAGCTTCGTCAGGAGTTCGTCATCGTCGGCTTCACCCAGCCACAAGGGACGCGCAGCGGGTTTGGCGCGCTGCTGCTGGCGGTGAACGAGGAGGGGGCGGGGTTGGTGTACGCGGGACGGGTCGGGACCGGTTTCAATCAGAAAATGCTCGGCGAGTTGTTCGAACAGATGAAAGCGCTGGAGCAGGACGCCTCGCCGCTGGCGAAAAAGCTTTCGCCTACCCAGGCCCGCGGCGTGCACTGGATCAGGCCGACGCTGGTCGGCGAAGTGGAGTTCGGGGAGTGGACCCGCGAAGGCATCATTCGTCATGCTTCCTTCATTGCGCTGCGCAGTGACAAGCCTGCCAGCGAGGTGGTCCACGAGTATCCCAGGACGCCGGTGGACATCAAGGCGCCCTTCAAGCCGAAGGCGTCCAAAACCGGTGCGACCAAGGCCAGTGTGTCCAAGGCCTCCAGGACCGCCGATGCGACGACCGGGAAGGCTAAACCTGCCAGCAAGCGTGCTGGTAAAGACAAGATTGAAGTGGCTGGCGTGATGATCAGTCATCCCGAGCGGGTGATCGACACGTTGAGCGGCCTGCAAAAAATCGATCTGGCGCATTTCTACGAATCAATTTCCGACTGGATCCTGCCCCATCTGGACCACCGTCCAGTGGCGTTGCTACGCTGCCCGGAAGGGGTGGAGGGCGAGCAGTTTTTCCAGAAGCATTCCGAACGGCTGGCGATCCCGAATATCAAGCAGCTCGACCCGAAACTTGACCCCGGCCATGCGCGGCTGATGGAGATCGACAGCGTCCAGGCGCTGGTGGGTGCCGCCCAGATGGGCACGATCGAATTGCACACCTGGGGCTCGACGTACGACAAGATTGAATTGCCCGACCACTTCGTTCTTGACCTTGATCCGGACGAGGCGTTGCCGTGGCGCAGCATGATCGAGGCCACGCAAATGACGTTGTCAGTGCTGGACGAGCTGGGTCTGGATGCCTACATCAAGACCAGCGGCGGCAAAGGCATGCATATCATCGTGCCGTTGGCGCGCAAGGCTGACTGGGACACGGTCAAGGCGTTTGCCAAGGCGTTGGCGCAGTTTCTGTCGCAACAGTTGCCGGAGCGCTTTACCGCGACCTCCGGGCCGAAAAACCGGGTGGGCAAGATCTTCGTCGACTACTTGCGCAACACCCGTGGCGCCAGCACCGTGGCGGCCTATTCGGTGCGGGCGAGACCGGGCTTGCCCGTCTCGGTACCCGTCACCCGAGACGAATTGAGCAGCCTCAAGTCCTCCACGCAATGGAACGTCGCCAACCTGCAAAAACGCCTGCGCAAGCTCAAGGCCGATCCGTGGGCGGGTTATAAAAATACCCAGCGGATTACCAAACCGATGTGGAAGCGACTGGGCGTGAAGGCGCCGTGATCAGGTATGGATGCGATCATCCTGCGGGAGCCGGTTTGCTGGCGAAGGCGTCACGTCATCCGGCATCACCGTTGATTGACCACCGCATTCGCTGCCCTCGTAACCTCGGACGGCTCCTACAGGGTTCCGGGGTTGGCTCACAAACCGGTGTCCAGACTCAGAACCTGTGGGAGCCGGCTTGCTGGCGAATGCGGCTGTTCATTCCACATTGATCTGACTGTCATAACGCGTCAGGTGACCGGTGTTTCGAGGCTTCGGCGAAACTGTCCCGGCGCCATCCCGTAGGTGTCCTTGAAGACTTTACTGAACGCCGCCTGGGACTGGTAACCGACCTGTGCGGCGATGTCGCTCAGGCCGCTTTTCGAGCGGCTTAACAAACCGTAGGCACGTTGCATGCGCACCTGGGTGAGCAAGGTCCAGGGCGAGGTGCCGCTGAGTTTGCTGAATGCACGCATGAAGGTGGCGCGGGACATGCTCGCACGTTCCGCCAACGCTTCGACGGTCCATTCATGGGCCGGGTCGTCAAGCATCGCCTGCCACGCGCGACCCAGGCGTTTGTCACTGAGCAGCGCGAGGCTGCCCTCGCTTCGCGGCGACTGTTGCAGGTATGCACGCACGACCAGGGTGAACAACGCCGAGGTCAGGGCATTGACCATGAACTGGCCTCCTGCCTGATTGCCATCGGCCTCGCCCCGCAGCAACGCAACCAGAGAGGGCAATGGATCGCCGATGTTGAGCGCCTGGGTGGAAATCAATAGATGATCAGGCAGCGCCGACAGCAGCAGGGCGTCTGGCTGGTAGAGAAAGCGCCCGCACAGCAGGTCCAGCTCCTGGCCGTTTCCGAAACGTTGCACGGTCAACAAGCCGCCGTCCTCCCTCTGCGGACGGGAAGGCGACACCCGTTCGCCGGGACTGAGAAGCAAATGACTGATACCGGTGGGCAGCACGAGAATATCGCCGGCGACGAGTTTCAAACGGCGACCGTCCGGCAGCTCGACTCGGCACTCGCCCGCCAGAACAATGTGATAAGGCGCGATACCGCGGACTTCCTGATCGTGATCCAGCGCCCAGTCCCCTTGAAACTGGCAGCGCAGGTCAAGGCTTCCGCGGACGTCAGCTAAAGTGATGAGCGTGTCGATGGCGTTCATATGCGACTTTCAGACAAAGAAATGAGCCAAACGAGCAAGTTACACGAACGCCCTTGGCGGACACTGTTTGTGTTCCCGGCGCAGTCTAGTCGCCGCTCTCAGGAGATACCACCATGTTCAGCAATTGGTCCGACCTTGTTTCCACCATCAAACAATCCTTCGGTTCCCTGTCCAAGTCCAACCCGAAGATGGTCAAGGCCTACATGGCCCTTGGCGATGCCGCGGCGGAAAACAACGTGCTCGACGCGAAAACCCGTGAGCTGATTTCCCTCGCCGTGGCCATCACCACTCGCTGTGACGGCTGTATCGGCGCTCACTCCGAAGCCGCCATCGCAGCGGGCGCCACCCGTGAAGAAGTGGCAGCCGCCCTGGCGACAGCGATTTCGTTGAATGCGGGGGCCGCGTACATCTATTCGATGCACGCGCTGGAAGCGTATGACGCGTTGAAGAAATGACGTTCAGGTGCGCGCACCGCGATGACCGGAACGCGCACCCCCGTCCACCCTATGAATGTCCATATGACCGTTGAGCGGTATCAACCCGCTGACACATCACGGTCATCCGTCTGAGCCGGATAGAACTCCCCCTCCAGTCCTAGCGCCAGCAAGCGCTGACGCACATTTTCTTCGACGTCAAGGACCTGATCAGGATCATCGATGTCGTCGACCACCAGCCATACACCCGCGACGTTCTGGTCATGGGTTCCTTCGCTGAGCATGTCGTGAGTGAACGTCTCGTTCGAGCGCCACAGGCACAGCTCGTCTTCGTTGTGCCCCCTTTCAGCCAGCGCTTCTGCCGAAGTGAGCCACACTTCCTTGTAGGGTCGCAGATCTGCTTCAGCGAGTTCTTCCAGCGTAATCACTGTTTTCATGTCATGCGCTCCTCCTGTCAATGCTTAACGTGTGACGCATGGCGAGCGAAGAGTGTTCCCGAGAATTCTGGCAGACGGACGAAATGGCCATTGAACCCACACCCATCCCTGGCGGTCGACTGACGGGCTCTGACACTGGATGTCGGCGTGGCTGGCCGGGCGTCAGGAATGTAACGACAGGGCCACAGGAGATTGCCGTGACTGAATCGACGCTGTTCACGCGTAGACGATTACTGACGCTGGCCGCTGGTATGTCAGCGGCACTGGCGTGCGATTTCGCGGCGGCAGGCGAGGGTTCGCCGTCACTTGGCACATCTTCGAATGCGCCGCCCGATAATCAAGGAGAAGCTGACATGCTGACCCGAAACATCCCCTCCAGTGGCGAGGCGCTGCCGATGATCGGTGTCGGTACCTACCGTGGGTTCGATGTCGAGCCTGGCAGCGACGCCTATAAGCGTTTGCCAGAGGTGCTCAACGAGCTGTTCCGTGCAGGGGGTACGGTGATTGACAGTTCGCCCATGTATGGCCGCGCGGAGCAAACGTCGGGCGAGTTGCTGTCGATTCATCGTCCCCGTTCGCCGGCGTTTCTCGCGACCAAGGTCTGGACCCGAGGACGTGAGGAGGGCATTGCGCAGATGGAGGCGTCGTTTCGTATGCTACAGACGGACCGCATCGACTTGATGCAGATCCACAACCTGCTGGACTGGAAAACCCATCTGCCCACCTTGCGGGCGTGGAAGGAGCAGGGGCGCATTCGGTACATCGGTATCACGCATTACACCTCGTCGGCGTATGACGACGTCGAAGCCGCACTCAAGGCGGAGTCCTTGGATTTTCTGCAGATCAACTATGCGCTGGATGACCGGGGCGTCGAATCGAGGCTGCTGCCGTTGTGCCGCGAGCGTGGCGTTGCGGTGATCTGTAATCGGCCGTTCGGCGGCGGCGGTTTGCTCGGGCGTCTGCGTGACACGCCTTTGCCGGGCTGGGCCGGAGAGGTGCAAGCCAGAAGCTGGCCGCAATTGGCGCTGAAGTTTTTGATCTCTCATCCCGCGGTGACCTGCGCGATTCCAGGGACGGGCAATCCGAAATACATGAAGGAAAATGCCGGCGCGGCGACGGGGCGGTTGTTGACCGATGCGCAGCGTCAGCAGTTGATTGCGTTGGTGGGGTGAGGGCGTGGTCGGGTTTGGCGACCCTGACCTGTAGCACCGTGGTTTGGCCCGCGAGTGCGGTGGGTCAGTGAAGAAACCGTTGACTGACACACCGCATTCGCCAGCAAGCCGGCTCCCACAGGTCTGCGGTCTGGACGCCAGTTTGTGAGCCAACCCGGGCCCTGTAGGAGCCGTCCGAGGTTACGAGGGTCTGGGCCGCACTCGGACGAATGCGGTGGGTCAGGCACTCTCGAGGTTGATGACCCACAGCATTCGCCAGCAAGCCGGCTCCCACAGGACATGCGTCCAGCAGGACTTACCGGCTCGCCAGCTTCGCCAGTAAGCTGGCTCCCACAGGATATGTGTCCGGCAGGACGACTTAGCGGTTCACCAGCTTCGCCGGCAACGCCACGACCAGCAGGCTGCTGAGGATCAGGCAGCCGGCGAAGAACCACAGCGCACCCGCGCTGCTGCCGGTGACGTCAATCGCGATGCCCATCATCGAGTTGCTGACCAGCCCGGCGATGTTCGCCAATGAGCAGGCGAGCGCAAAGCCGGTGGCAGCGGCGCGGCCCTTGAGGAACGTCGCGGGCAGGCTGAAGAACACCGGCACCGCGCCGATGATGGCTGCCGATGCGATGGCGAACAGCGCAACGGTCGCGACCACGTTATGGGTGAAGAACGGGCTGGCACCCATGGCCACCGCGCCGATCCAGAACGGCACGATGATGTGCCAGCGTCGCTCGCGGCGGCGGTCCGAGCTGGCACCGATCATCAACATGCCGATCAGCGCGGCAACGCTAGGCAAGGCGGTCAGGATCCCGATGTGGAAGGGGTCGGTCACCCCCGCATTTTTGATGAAGGTCGGCATCCAGAAACCCATGGCGTAGGCGCTGAGCAGGATCGAGAAGTCGATACCGCCGAGCATCCACACTTTCAGGTTGAAGAAACCGTCACGGAAGCTGTGCTTGCTGTCTTTGCCTTCGGCCTCGTCCAGACGCAGCTCGCCTTCCAGCAGCGTCTGCTCGGAAGCGTTTAGCCATTTCGCGTCTTTCGGCGCGTTCGGCAGGGCCCAGAAGGTCAGGATGCCGAGCAGCACGCTGGGTACACCTTCTATCAGGAACAACCACTGCCAGCCGCGCAAGCCCGCCGTCTGGTCGAAATGCCCCATGATCCAGCCGGACAGCGGACCGCCGATGACGCTCGACAGCGGCAGGCCGATCATGAACAGCGCAATGATGCGGCCACGACGGTAGGTCGGAAACCAGGTGGTCAGGTAGAACAGCACGCCGGGCAGAAAGCCCGCTTCGGCAGCGCCCAGGAAGAAACGCAAAACGTAGAACTGCATCGGCGTGCTGACGAACAGCGTGCAGGCCGAGAGCGCGCCCCAGGTGATCATGATCCGGGCGATCCAGATCTTCGCACCGACTTTTTCCAGCACCAGGTTGCTCGGTACCTCGAACAGGATATAGCCCACGAAAAACAACCCGGCACCCAGGCCGAAGGCGGTTTCGCTGAAGTGCAGCTGATCGAGCATCTGGAGTTTGGCAAAGCCGATATTGATGCGGTCAAGGTACGCGGCCAGGTAGCAGAAACACAGGAACGGAATGAGCTTCCAGGTGATCTTGTGGTACAGCGCTTTGATCGGGTCCGCGACCACGGTCGCGGCGGTTTCTACATTCGCATAGGGCATGGGTGTCTCCTGGCGGTTCTTCGACCGATGAGCGCAGTCGCGGCTGATCTTGCCTGCGTTTGCTGCGGTCTCATACGGCCTGTTGTGGTTTTTGTTTGCCGCACATCCAGTACTTTGGCAAGCACCGGGTGGCGGCTTCCAAAGGCAGTGTCAGAAGACTGGACGTCGCTTTGCCGGTCCATGGCAAAACAGTGTCCAGTAAGTGCGCGTGCAGCCTGCGCGACCATGCTCTCTGGCCTGGTTCTGACGGCGGAATGTTCCGTTTCTGCCGGGTGTTTCGTATTGCGTTGATTGTGTAGGAGCGCGCTTGCCCGCGATGGGGACCTGTCTGTGACATCGATGGCGCATGACACACCGCAATCGCGGGCAAGCGCGCTCCTACAGGTGTTGCGTTATCTTTTGAACTGGTTAATCGCCTCCTGCTTGCTCACCACATCCCCGTATTTGCTGTCGATGTCGAACAGGTTGGCCTCGTGCGGATCCGGGTGGCGGTCGCCGACGCATTCACGCACGACGATGGTCCGGAACCCGTGTTGCACGGCGTCTACCGCCGTGGCCCGGATGCAGCCGCTGGTCGAGCAGCCGGCCAGCACCACGGTATCGATGCCCATGGCATGCAGCATCGAAGCGAGTGACGTGCCGAAGAACGAACTGGCGTATTGCTTGCTGATCACCACTTCTTCCGGCCGAGGCAGCACGTCTTCGCAGAACGCCGCCAGTGGGTTGCCCTCGACCATGTCTTTCATCACCGGGGCTTTCTTGACCCACATGCCACCGTCGGCAAAATGCCCAGGGTGATAGCGGATATTGGTGTGCACCACCGGGATGCCGTGTTGCCGTGCGCTGGCGAGCAGTTCGACGCTCTCGGCCACAGCGCTGACCACGCCCGGTGCGAACAGCGGCGCACCGGGTTGGGTGTAACCCTGCATGAAATCGATCATCAGCAAGGCCGGTTTCTGGCCGAAACCGATGCGATTGCCCCAGACGCCCTGGTAGTTGGCGTCGGCGCTTTGCTGTTCACTCATTCCTGTCTCCTTTTGCAAACCGAGTGGTTTGCGGCAAACACATTCCCCTACAAAACGTTCAGCGCCAGATGAGCAGCGTCGTTAGTGCAGCGGCGTCCCCAGAAAATCACCAAACGCCGCAAAGAACCCCGGCAGGTTGTCCCACGGGATCATATGCCCGGCGTTCTCCACGCGGGCGATCAGGATCGCGGGTTGCAACTGGCGGATTTCCGCTTCGTCCTCTGCCTGAATCACGCCGCCACGACCGGCCACGATGAGCAGGGCAGGAACAGGCAGCTTCGGCAGGTCCTGGTGGAAGTCCACCTCATGGAAATCGTTGAAGGCGCGCACGATGGCCGGCTCGTAGCAGGTGTGCAGCCATTCGGCGCGCAATTGCAACTGCTCCTCGGTCCAGGTCGGGCAGAAGGCGCGCATGTCTTCGGCGCTCATGCCGTGTTGAGACTGGCGAATCGAATCCACGTACCACGGCAGTTTCGAAGGGTACTCACGACGCCCTGGCCCTGACACGGGCGGATCGATCAACACCAGGCTTTTCAGACCGCGCGGGTTGCGCACCGAAGTCCGCGCCGCGAAACGTGCGCCCATGGAGTGGCCGACCAGGTGGTAACTGGCGAGCCCCATGGCGTCGGCGAACGCGCTGATGTCATCGGCACAGGTGTCGACGCTGTAATCCAGCTCCGGCCCGGTGGAAGACAGACCGCGCCCGCGGGCGTCGATCACGTACGTGTCGAAATACTGGCCCAGTCGCTCGGCTACAAACCCCCAGGTGATCGCCGGACTGGTGATGCCGGGGATCAGGATCAGTGCCGGTTTGTCTGCATGCCGTGTACCGCCGTAGCGCAGGTAGTGCTGTCGGATGCCGTTGGCCTGTACGTTGCCGCCGTGAATGAACGTGCTCATGCGATGGCCCCCGATTTCAGTTCCTGACCATACAGGTCGTACCCATAGACCCACGCGGGGTCTTCCTGGGTGCGAAGCCAGGTGTTGGCGTTGGAAACCGCTTGAACGCGGGAGGCGCGCTCCTTGCGATTGGCTTCATACAACTCGAAGGCGGTGCGGTAATCGGAAAGCCCGGTTTCCTGCAGGCAGCGGGTCAGCATCGCCGCGTCTTCAATGGCCATGCCGGCACCCTGCGCCATATGGGGCTTCATCGGATGGCAAGCGTCGCCCAGCAACACCAGACGACCACGGCTCCAGAGCGGCAGCGGGTTGCGGTTGAGCAGTGGCCACTTGGTCACGGTTTCGGTGGATTCGATCAGCGCTTGTACGGTGGGGTGGTAGTCGGCGAAGGCTTCGTACATCTCCGCCTGGCTGCTGTCGACGAAGTTGCCGTTGAAATCCCACGCCGGGTGCGGAACGCCGGTGACGTAGTAGTACTCATCGCGTTTGCCGGTGGTGTGGTAGACCATCATGTGACGGTCCTCGCTCCACCACTTCACGCAGTTCTCGAAATTCAGGTTGTACTTGGTGAGAACGTCGCTGCGAATCAGCGCGCGGTGTGCGACCCAGCCGCTGTACAGCGGCTTTTCGTAGCCGAGCAGTTCTTCGCGGATCTTCGAATTGATGCCGTCGGCACCGATGACGATGTCAGCATCGGCATGGGTACCGTCGGCGAAGTTCAGCCGGACGCCATTGTCGCGCTCTTCAAGGGTGGTCAGGCATTTGCTGAAGTGAACGCTGCCCGGGGCGAGGGTGGACATTTGCAAGGCGTGCAGGTCGCCGCGGTGCACGGTGATGTAGGCAGCGCCATATTCCTTGCGTGAGAACTCGCCCAGCGCGATGCGGGACATGTAGTCGCCAGTCGCGCCGTCACGGCTGAACCAGAAATCCGGATGCGAGCCCATGTCACTGAGCCGTTGCTCGATGCCCATGCGGCGGAAGATTTTCATGATGTTCGGACCCATGTGGATCCCTGCGCCGATGCGCGAGAACTCAGGCGCCTGCTCATAGACATCGACCTTGAAACCGGCCTGCTGCAACAGCGTGGCAGCGGCTGCCCCTCCCAGACCGGCTCCGACGATGGCGATGGTTTGCGAACTGGGCGTAGCGGAGTGAGTTGGCATGGCGCGCTTCCTTCGTGTTTCTTAAGTCTCGGTGAATGATGTGGCGAATAATTGTCGTCGCCACATTGCGTTTTTAAAGTGTATACGCTGAATTTTTGAAATGTGAATAGATAAATTGAAAAATACTCTGCGACGTCGCAAACAGGCATGTCACCCTTTGTAACCCAGTAATTACGACGATTGTGTGCATAAGTAACGAAGTGGCTTGGCTATTGCAGACGGCGTTCAATTGATGTCTTATCGCGTTTAATTAGTGTGTACGCTTCAAAAAATGCACTAGTCTGATGCGGGACGCCTTTCAATGGTGCATTCGGCGCCATGTGATTGACCTGAGCCGAGTGACGAGGAGACCAGAAATGCCGGTTAGCGATTGCGAATTGACCCAGATGTTCGAGCACGTCCTGAAGCTGTCGAAGGTGGACACGACCCAGAGCGTTGCCGTGCTCAAGAGCCACTATTCCGATGCGCGCACCGTTCGCGCGGCCATGGACGCCGCCCAGCGCCTGGGCGCCAAGGTCTATGCGGTGGAATTGCCTTCGTTCAATCACCCCAAGGCGATGGGCAATGACATGACCGCCTACTGTGGCGACACCGCGCTGACCGGCAACATCGCCGCCCAGCGCGCGCTGGAGGCGGCGGACCTGATCGTCGACACCATGATGCTGCTGCATTCGCCAGAACAGGAGCAGATCCTCAAGACCGGCACGCGCATTCTGCTGGCGGTGGAGCCGCCGGAAGTGTTGGCGCGCATGCTGCCGACGGTGGCCGACAAAGAGCGGGTTCTGGCCGCCGAACAGGTGCTAAAGGCTGCGCGGTCGATTCATGTCAAATCCCGCGCCGGCAGTGATTTTCGCGCGCAACTGGGTCAATACCCTTCGGTGACGGAGTACGGTTTTGCCGACGAGCCAGGCCGTTGGGACCACTGGCCCAGCGGATTTCTGTTCTCCTGGCCGAACGAAGAAACGGCAGAAGGCACGCTGGTCATCGACATCGGCGACATCGTTCTGCCGTTCAAGACGTACTCGCGCGAGCAGATCATCCTGGAGATCGACAAGGGCTTCATCACCGGGATCAAAGGTGGTTTCGAAGCCGAGTACCTGCGCGATTACATGAAGTACTTCAACGATCCCGAGGTGTACGGCATTTCCCATATTGGGTGGGGCTTGCAACCACGTGCGCAGTGGACCGCCATGGGCCTGCACGACAAGAATGACGGCATGTGCATGGACGCGCGGGCGTTCTACGGCAACTTCCTGTTTTCGACCGGCCCGAACACGGAAGTGGGCGGAACGCGCAAAACCCCGTGCCACCTGGACATTCCGCTGCGCCATTGCGACATCTATCTGGATGACCAGGCCGTGGTGCTGGGCGGGGATGTGGTCGCGCCCGAGGCTTCAAAAGCCTGACCTTGCGGGCTGACCGCCACATGACTTTTTAGAGCGCGCCTGGTCTGGGCGGCATTCCGACGACAGTGTCCGGTCAGGCGTTGTTCTGGTGGCTGACCGGCCCCTTCGCGAGCAAGCTCGCTCCCACCGTTCTATCTCCGGTGGCCTGACGATTCCACTCCCGGCCCGCAACCGTTAATGTAGCCGCCATCTCAGGTCCGCCAAACGAGCCCTCCGTGTCCACTGATCCTTCATCCAACAACCATCAGTCCTACACCTTCTCCGAGCAGGTCGGCCATTTGCTGCGCAAGGCGTATCAGCGTCATCTGGCGATCTTCCAGCAGAACGTGGGGGATTCGCAGCTTACGGCCGTGCAGTTCGTGACGCTGTGCGCGCTGCGCGATCACGGGCCCAGTTCGCAGACCGAGCTGGTCAAGGCCACGGCAGTGGATCAGGCGACTATCCGGGGCATCGTCGACCGCCTCAAGGCGCGTGACCTGATCAGCCTCGATCCTGACCCGCAGGACCGTCGCAAGGTGATCTGCAGCCTGACCGACAGCGGCCTCCAGTTAGTGCAGGAAACGGTGCCCCGGGCGGCGCAGATCTCTGAGCTCACGCTGGCCAGGCTTAACCCGGCCGAGCGCGTGGCCGTGTTGTTTCTGCTGCGCAAGCTGATCGAGGAGCCGGACGAGTAAGCCAGTCCAGACTCGCTCCTAAAGGTCCGTCTCCATTTCCCTACGATAGGATCGTTCCCACGCTCCGCGTGGGAACACCAGCGCTTACGCTCCGCGTCATTGTTTGAGGACCCGAAGCGTCCGCAGCCCGGTTACCACGCGGAGCGTGGGAACCATCAAGTGGGAGCCCTCAATCAGACTGCCTTCGCGAGCAAGGTCGCTCCCACAGGTTCGTCTCCAGTTCCATACAGCCAAACCCCTCCGTCCTACAGCCTTTTCTCCACTGGCACGCTTCCTGCTCTCCTTTTGTGAAGTGAATACTTCATCAAAAGCGCGAGGCGCTGAGTAACACAGGGGAGTGCGATATGAGTGAGCAGCCGGTGGCGGCGCAAAAGACCGTGACGCTGAACGTCAACGGTCAGGCCGCGTCCGTCACAGCCATGCCTGATACGCCGCTGCTGCTGATCCTGCGCAACGACCTGGCCCTCAACGGCCCGAAATACGGTTGCGGGCTGGGCGAGTGCGGCGCATGCACGGTGATCATTGACGGGGTGGCAGCACGCGCTTGCGTGTTTCCCCTGGCGGGAGCCGAGGGACGTGAAATCACCACGCTGGAAGGCATCGGTTCGCGAGCGTGCCCGCACCCGGTGCAACAGGCCTTTATCGATGAGCAAGCCGCGCAATGTGGCTACTGCATGAACGGCATGATCATGACGGCCAAAGCGCTGCTCGACCGTAACCCGCACCCCAGCGAATCGGAAATCCGCAACGAGCTTTCAGCCAACCTCTGCCGTTGCGGCACCCATATCGAAATCCTCCGTGCGGTCATGCGTGCCGCTCGCCACCCGCTTTGAACGGAGCGAATCCCTTGAACCCGTCCATGACGCCCCCCGAGACTCTGCCGACACGTGACGCTCTGCTGGCCAAAAACGGCGTTTTGCTGATCGTCGATGACATCCTGCCGCCTTCAGGGCCAGTCGCCAAAGGCGGTACTCCCACGGTCAAGCCCAAGGAGCTGGGGCTGTTTATCGCCATCGATCAGGACAACGCGGTGTACGCCTTCAACGGCCACGTGGACCTCGGCACCGGTATTCGTACCTCACTGGCGCAGATCGTTGCCGAAGAGCTCGATCTTCAAATGGATCAGGTCACGATGGTGTTGGGCGATACCGAGCGCGCGCCGAATCAGGGCGCGACCATCGCCAGCGCGACGTTGCAAATCTCTGCGATCCCGTTGCGCAATGCCGCGGCCGAAGCGCGCCGATACCTGCTTCAACAGGCGGCGCAGCGTTGGGGTGTCGGCGCAGACTCGCTGGTCATCGAAAACGGGGTGATCCGCGCTCAGGATGGTCGCACGCTGCGTTTTGGCGAGTTGTTGGTCGATCAGCACGTCGAGCTGCGTATTTCCGGCAATGCGCCGCTCAAGCCTCTGGAAGAGTACAAGCTGGTCGGAACGGTCGCGGCAAGGGTCGACATTCCGGCCAAGGCCACCGGCGAATTGACCTACGTCCATGACATGCGCCTGCCCGACATGCTTCACGGTCGGGTGATTCGTCCGCCGTACGCCGGCTATGACACGGGCGAGTTTGTCGGCACCAGTCTGCTGGAGGTCGATGAGTCGTCCATTGCGCACATTCCCGGCATTGTCCGCATCGTGGTAATCCGCGATTTCATCGGCGTGGTCGCGATGCGCGAAGAGCAGGCTGCCAAAGCCGCGCGGGAGCTGAAGGTCACCTGGAAACCCTGGCGGGACCAGTTGCCTGACATGAGCGATGTCGAGCAGGCGATCCGTGATAACCCGAGCATTCAGCGGGTGGTGCTGGACAAGGGCAATGTCGATCAGGCCCTGGCCAACGCCAGCGAACGGATGACGCGCACTTACCTCTGGCCCTATCAGATTCACGGCTCCATCGGACCGTCCTGCGGGTTGGCGGATTACCGCGAAGACGGCATCCGGGTCTGGTCCGGCACGCAGAATCCGCACATGTTGCGCGCCGATCTGGCCTGGCTGCTGGAGTACCCCGAAGAAAAGATCGAGATCATCCGCATGGAGGCGGCCGGTTGCTATGGCCGCAACTGTGCCGATGACGTGTGCGCGGACGCGGTATTGCTGTCGCGCGCCGTCGGCCTTCCGGTTCGCGTGCAACTGACCCGCGAGCAGGAACACGCGTGGGAACCCAAGGGCACGGCGCAACTGATGGAAGTCGATGGTGGCCTCACTGCAGAAGGCAGCATCGCCGGTTATGACTTCGCCACCCGTTATCCGTCCAATAACTCGCCGACCCTGGCATTGCTGTTGACCGGGCGCGTCGAGCCGGTCGCGGTAATGTTCGAAATGGGCGACCGCACCTCGATTCCGCCGTACGACATTGAGCACATGCGGGTCACCATCCACGACATGGCGCCCATTGTCCGCGCGTCATGGATGCGCGGTGTGTCGGCGCTTCCCAATACCTTCGCTCACGAATCCTACATCGATGAGTTGGCATTCGCGGCGGGCGTTGATCCGGTTGAATACCGGTTGCGCTACCTGCATGACGACCGCGCCTCGGAACTGGTGCGCGCCACCGCCGAGCGTGCGAACTGGTCGCCGCGCACGCAGCCGATGCAGACTCCAGAAGAGGATGGCGTGCTTCGCGGTCGTGGCTTCGCCTACGCGCGCTACATCCACAGCAAGTTCCCCGGCTTCGGCGCGGCGTGGGCGGCGTGGGTCGCGGATGTCGCGGTGGACAAGCACACCGGCGATGTGTCGGTCACACGGGTGGTGATCGGTCACGATGCCGGGATGATGGTCAATCCGGCGGGCGTGCAGCATCAGATTCATGGCAACGTCATTCAGTCCACCAGCCGTGTGCTGAAAGAGCGTGTGACGTTCGAGGAGTCCACGGTCGCGAGCAAGGAGTGGGGCGGCTATCCGATCCTGACCTTCCCCGAAGTACCCGAGGTCGACGTCATGATGATGCCGCGCCAGGCCGAGCCACCGATGGGCGCGGGCGAGTCGGCGTCGGTGCCCAGCGCGGCGGCGATCGCCAATGCGGTTTACGACGCCACCGGCATCCGCTTTCGTGAGCTGCCCATCACCCCCGAGCGCATTCTGGCGGCGCTGAAAAATGCAGGCGATGAGGCGAACGGCAACCCACCGCAGTCGCCGAAGGCCAAGCGCTCGAAATGGTTGTTCGGGTCGTTGTTCGCGGCGTTCGGCGCGGTGTTGGGGATGGCGGCGACGGCGTTCCCGTGGCGCGCTGAAATTGCCCCGATTGCGCCACCCAGCGCGGGCACCTGGTCCGCCGCCACGCTGGAGCGTGGGCGTTTGCTGGCCTCGGCAGGGGATTGCGCAGTCTGTCACACCGCACCGGGTGGCACCGTCAACGCGGGTGGTCTGGCGATGCAGACACCGTTCGGCACCTTGTACAGCAGCAACATCACGCCCGATCCTGAAACCGGCATCGGCAACTGGTCGTATCCGGCCTTCGAGCGCGCGATGCGTGACGGTATCAGTCGTGATGGCAAGCACCTTTATCCGGCGTTTCCCTACACCGCCTTCAGAAATATCGACGATGCGGACATGCAGGCGCTGTACGCGTACTTGATGTCGCAGGCGCCGGTCGAACAGGTTCAGCCAGCCAACAGCCTGCAGTTTCCATTCAACGTGCGCCCGTTGATGGCGGGGTGGAACGCATTGTTTCTGCGTAAGGGCGAGGTACAAGCGCAGCCACAACAAAGCGCGCAGTGGAATCGGGGACAGTATCTGGTCAATGGCCTGGGGCACTGCACCGCGTGCCATTCACCGCGCAACCTGATGGGGGCGGAGAAGGGCGGTGCGTCGTTCCTGGCGGGCGGCATGGTCGATGGCTGGGAGGCGCCTGCCCTGAACAGTCTGTCTAAAGCGCCGACGCCGTGGACCGAGGACCAGTTGTTCAATTACCTGAGCACGGGCTATTCCGGTGCCCATGGTGTGGCGGCAGGACCGATGGGGCCAGTGGTGTCGGAACTGGCGAAATTGCCGAAATCTGACGTGCGGGCGATGGCGGTGTATCTCGCGTCGTTGAATGGCTCGGCGGACGCGGCAACGGTCGCCACTGAAGTCGCCGCAGCCACGAAACCTGCGGCGGCGGTTTCAGTGCAATCGCTGAGTAATGGTCAGCGGGTGTTCGAAGGGTCTTGTCAGGGGTGTCATGCAGATGGTCTCGGGCCGACGCTGTTCGGAGTCAGTCCGTCGCTGGCGAGCAACACCAATGTTCACAGCGCTGTGCCGGACAATCTGATCAAGGTGATCCAGCAGGGGATTTCCAATCCGGCCACGCCGGACCTGGGCTACATGCCGGGGTTCAAGGACAGCCTGTCGGACACGCAGATCAGCGACCTCGCGGCCTACCTGCGCAGCCGCTTCGCGCCGAAGGAACCGCAATGGACGGGGTTGCAGGAGAAAGTGGCTGACCTGAAAGCCAATCCCGGCACTCATTGACACCGCCTGGCCCTGAATGACAACCCACATAACCCTGTGGGAGCTGCCGGAGGTTACGACGGTGGCGAAAGCGATTTGTCTGACATGCCGCATGGACGCAGAGCGTCCGGGGCGTAGTTACCACGCGGAGCGTGGGAACCATCAGGAATCCCAGCTCCCTCAGGGGGGCAGTTCATTTCGTTGATCACGCGTGCACAGGGTGGGTGTTAAGTGTCTCGTTCGGCATCACCCTCACCCCACGCACCACCAGATCCTGGATGAACGCCAGCCAGTCCTGCCGCTGACCCTGTGCGCCCATGTCCTGTCCCAGAAACGAGGTCAGGGTGTGCAGATTGGAGTTATAGAAGTAGCAGAGCGACGCGATCATCAGATAGACGTGCTTGAGGTCCACGTCGTGCCGGAACAGGCCCTGTTGCTGACCGGCTTCTATGATCGGTTTGAGCACGCCCACCGCCTCGCCCGACAAGCGCCGCAGCTCGCCAGACTGCCTGGCGTGCTTGCCCTTGTGCAGGTTTTCGATGCTGAGGATCGCCACGAATTCCGGGTGGCTGACGTAATAGTCCCAAACGAACGCCACCAGTTGGCGCAGCGTTTCGACAGGCGTCGACGGGTCCAGCTTCAGTGTGCTTTCGGCTTGATTGAACTGCTCGTAAGTATGTTCGAGCACTTTGACGAACAGTTTTTCCTTGCTGCCGAAGTAGTAGTAGATCATCCGGTCGTTGGACTCGGCCTCGGCGGAAATCTTTTCGATACGCCCGCCGGAATAGCCGTCACGGGTGAAGACCGTGACGGCGGCTTTGAGGATACGGGCGCGTGTCTGGTCGGCTTGTTGCGCGCGGACGCCGGTGTTCTTGCTCATGGCCGTCAGAGAATCCGGTACAGCAGACGCTCGACGCGCACGCGGCTGACCCTGCGCAAAAACGTGCGCACGCCCATCGGGTATTCGCTCAAGGTGTCCAGTTCATCGAACTTGCCGACGCGGTGAGTGTTGCGCATCAACATCTCGATCTCCTCGGCGCGGGGTGTGAGCCATTCGCCGGCGGGGTCATCGATCAGCACCGCATTTTCCAGGTCAAGCTGGAAGGCGCGGGGGTTGAGGTTGTTGCCGGTCAGCAGCGTGTAGCGCTCGTCGGCCCACAAACCCTTCAGGTGGTAGGTGTTGTCGCCGTCCTTCCACAGGTGAATGTTCAGACGGTGCCTGGCAACGGCCGTTTGATGCTTCTGCATGAAGCGGCGCAGGCTGATTTCATAAAGGTACGGCAACGCCGAGATGACCTTGAACGGTTCTTCCGGCGGGATGAAGAAGTCGTTGGCGGTCTTGTCGCCAATGATGATGTCGATCTTCACGCCCCGCTTGAGCGCACGGTTGATCTCGCGTTTCACCGAGAGCGGCATGTTGAAATACGGCGTGCACAGTGTCAGCTGATGCCTGGTCGCGGCGATCAGGTCGCACACCACTTTGCTCAGCGGGTTCTTGTTACCGATGCCGAGCAGGGGAATGAGGCGAAACTTGCCGTTCTCCCGGACGCCTTCATTGATGTCGTAGCTGGCGCGTTTGAGGCGCTGACGGAACTGACGGATCTCCCCGCGAATGCTGCGAGAAGCAGGCGGCGAGGGCAGGTCGAGACGATGCACGGCCTCGGACGGCAGGATCTCCTGCGTCACCAGGCGCTGGAAGGAGTCGGCCAGGGCCTTGTTTTCCAGCAGTTGATAGCGGTCGAGGCGGTACTTGTTCAGCTTGTGCAGGTAAACGTTGTTGATGCTGGCGCCGGTGTAGATCACGCAATCGTCGATGATGCTGCCCTTAAGGTGCAGCACGCCGAACAGCTCGCGGGTCTGCACCGGCACGCCATAAATCGGCACTTCATGATCGTGCTCCAGATTCTGCGCCTGATACCACGCCGAGTTCCCGGCCTGTTTGCCAGCGCCGATCAGCCCGCGCTGGGCCCGGAACCAGTCGACCAGCACCACGATGTCGAGGGTTGGTCGTGCGGCTTTGGCAGCATAGAGGGCGTCGAGGATTTCCTGACCGGCTTCGTCCTGCTGCAGGTACAACGCCACGATGTAGATCCGCTGAGTGGCCGATGCAATCTTCTCGAGCAGGGTCCGACGATAGTCGGCGGCGCTGGGCAGGATGGTGATGGCTGCGCTGGACGCTTCAAAGCCGCGCAGCGCTGCAAGGGTAGAACGTCTGAAGGGAGCCCGCATAAGCCTCTCGATGAGTCGAAATCAACAGCGCACGAGCTTACACCAGAGTGCGCCCTCTGGTGGTTTTGGCAGCAGCATCGTTGACTTGTTCAGCGAAATTTCAGCACGGCAGGGGCGGGGTGGATGCTCAGCGCGCAGGCAACTCCTGTTCGGCACCAGATCTGTGGGAGTGAGCTGGGTCTGGGCGGCATTTCGACGAATGCAATGGGTCGGCACCATCCACAGTGACTGACACACCGCATTCGCGGCCCTCGTAACCTCGGACGGCTCCTACAGGGGCGGCGTGGCTGCTCAGAGCGCAGGCACCACCTGATCTGTGGGAGCCGGCTTGCTGGCGAATGCGTGCTGCCAGTCAACATTTTTCGGGCTGACTCAACGCCTTCGCCTATACCCGGCTCCTACCGTTACCGCTCCGGCAAAACGGACGAAATCAGAAATCGACGGTGCCCGAAAACTTCACCAGACGCGGATCGCCCTGGGTCAGGTAACCGCCGTTGGCCGAGGCCCAGTAGTCCTTGTTGGCGATGTTCTCGACGTTGACGCGCAAGGTCACGTCCTTCTGTGCGACCTTGAACGCATACCTCGCGCCCGCGTCGAAGCGGTTCCAGGTTGGCAGGCTGAGCGTGTTGCTTGGATTGGCATACTGCCCTCCGGTGCGCAGGAAGCGAGCGTTGAGCGCTACGCCTTGCAAGCCTGGCACGTCCCAATCGACGTTGGCGTTCATCTGGAAAGTCGGGACGCCCACCGCATGGTTGCCATCGTTGGCGCCGCCCGCGGTGTCTTCGAGCTTCGATTCCATTCGGGTGGCACCGGCCAGCAGGCGCAGGCCGTCCAGGGGTTCGCCGAACACGCTGAACTCGATGCCCCGGTTGACTTGCATGCCTTCGCGCACGAACAGGTTGCCCTCGATGAAGCCGTCTGAGGGCTTTTCGATACGGAACGCCGCCAGATTCGCGCCGAAGGTACCGGTGTCCAGCTTGACGCCGGCCTCATATTGCTTGGTGCGGCCGGGCGGGAATGCCTGTCCGATGTTCACCACATTGCCACTGGCCGTCGGGCCTTGGGCAAGGCCTTCGATGCGGTTCGCATAGAGCGACACCGTGTCCGTAGGTTTGTACACGATGCCGTAAACCGGCGTGGTGATGCCGTCGTCGTAGAGTGACGTGCGAGCGCCCGTGTTCACACTGTAGTTCTCGACTCGCAACTGTTGGCGACGAACGCCGTAGGTCAGCAACAGCGAATCATCGAACAGTCCCAGCGTGTCGGACAGCGCGAGACTGCGATTGCGTGTTTTGCCGGCCAGGTCCGGATCGCCCATATCGCCTCCGACAAGGGTGGGCGTGCCTGGCTTTGCGATCGAGGGTGTGGTGTAGATATTGGTGGGTGCGCTGTTATAGAAGATGTACCCGTTTTCCTGGCGGGTCCATATGCTCGCCGCGCCCAGTGCGATCTGGTGGCTGATCGGCCCGGTCTGGAACTTGCCGTTCACACCGGCCATGACCGTGCCATTGTCCTCGTTATGGTTTGTGTCGGACGCGCTGATCGTGCCATTGCCATTTGCCGCATTGGTCAGGACGGGCGTGCCATAAACGCCAGTCTCGCGGGTGTGCTTGCCGCCGCCTGCCAGATAGGCCGTCCAACTGTCGCTGAGGTCGTATTCGGCGCGGAACATCCCGAACGTGTCTTCAGTTTCCTGGTGGCTCCAGTCCTGACCGTAGTTATGATCCGAATCCGGGGCATGGGGGATGCTGGTCAGCCCTGTGCCCAGTCGCACGTTATTGCGCAGGTGATTGATCCGCTCCTTCTGGTAGCCGAAATCGGTCGAAATCCGGAACCGATCTCCCTGATAGTCCAACCCGGCAATGAACAGCTTCGAGCGCTGATCCATGTCGTCGATGGCGGTTTCGCCTTCGCGCTGACTCAGGTTCAACCGCGCGCCAAATCGGTTTTCCTCACCGAAGCGCTGGCCGACATCCAGGTGCTCGCCGACCCGGCCGTCGGTGGAGATGTCCTGGGTGTAACGGCGAGTCGGGATGTCTTCAGCCCGTTTGGGTTGCAGGTTGACGCTGCCGCCTAGGCCGGTGCCCGTCGGGCTGGCGCCATTGAGGAACGCGTTAGGCCCTTTGAACACTTCGACCCGCTCCACCGAGTCAACGGAGATGATCTGCCGTGGCAACACGCCGTACAGCCCGTTGAAGGAAATGTCGTCGCCGTTGAGCGGCAGGCCACGAATCACGAAGGCTTGGGACTGGTTGCCGAACCCGCCGGACATTCGCACCGACGGATCATTAAGCAGGACATCGCCCACGTTTTCAGCCTGCTGGTCCTCGATGATCTTCGAGGTGTAGCTGGTCATCGTGAACGGCACGCTCATGTTGTCCTGATTGCCCAGCACGCCCATCTGCCCGCCACGCGCGACCTGGCCCCCGGCAAACGCTTCGGGCAATGCGCTCGGGGTCTGCTGAAGGGCTTGAGCATCGATGGCCGTCGCGCCCAATTCGATGGTTTGATCGGCGGCATGGGCGCTGACACTGACCGAGCAGCACAGCGCGAGTAAGGTCGGGCGGGAAGGGAGGCGTAGGGCCATTGGGAAGCTTCCTGTAGATGTCTAGTCTGCGAAAAGCCTCCCTGGCGATGCGAATGTTTCTTCGGCGCAGATGCTAGCAGGAAGTGATTGCGAACTGTTATCACTTGAAAATATTTTTTTACATCCGTTTCACCTTTTTTCTGGGTGCTTAAACCTTCAACACGAGCTTCCCGTTGTTCTCTCCTTTGAAGAGCATCTGCAAGGTTTCCGGGAAGGTTTCGAGCCCTTCGACGACGTGTTCCTTGCTCTTGAGCTTGCCCTGTGCCAGCCATCCTGCCATCTCCATGCCTGCCTGCTGAAAATGCTCGGCATGGTCCATGACCACGAAACCTTCCATCCGGGCGCGGTTCACCAGCAGGGACAGGTAATTGGCCGGGCCTTTGACGGCTTCCTGAGTGTTGTACTGACTGATTGCGCCACAGATCACCACGCGCGCTTTCAAGGCGAGTCGGGTCAGCACGGCATCGAGGATGTCGCCGCCGACGTTGTCGAAATACACGTCGATCCCTTTCGGGCATTCGCGTTTCAGTGCGGCGTGAATGTCTTCGGCCTTGTAATCGATTGCGCCATCGAAACCGAACTCGTCAATCAGCGTTTTGCATTTGTCCTTGCCACCCGCAATGCCGATCACCCGGCAACCTTTGATCTTGGCGATCTGCCCGGCCACGCTGCCAACCGCACCTGCGGCACCCGAGATGACGACCGTCTCGCCTGCTTTCGGCTGACCCACTTCCAGCAGGGCGAAATACGCGGACATGCCAGTCATGCCCAGTGCCGCGAGGTACACCGGCAGCGGCAAGACTTTAGGGTCGACTTTATGGAAGCCTTTTGGCTCGCCGACGAAATAGTCCTGCACGCCCACAACGCCTTGCACGTAATCGCCCACCGCGAATGCCGGGTTCTGCGATTCAATGACCTTGCCCACACCCAGCGCTCGCATCACCGCGCCCAGTTCGACCGGCGCAATGTACGACTTGCCCTCGTTCATCCAGCCGCGCATCGCCGGGTCCAGAGACAGGTATTCGTTTTTCACCACGATCTGCCCGGATGCAGGCTCGGCAACGGGCACGGTCTGAAAGGTAAAGTCATCACGGCTTGCTGGCCCCACCGGACGGCGGGCGAGAAGGAATTGGCGGTTGTTCAGCGCAGTCATGGCAGGTTCCTGAAAGGAAGGGAAAGGTCAGTGTTAGACGTGGAATCGGGGATGGGCAAGCAAAGACCGCCAGGCGAATGCGCGACGATCCATGCCGATGATGCTGATACATGGACTCCATCACCACCGCTCATGATCCCGTAACCGGGGCTTTGATAGTGCTGACCGGTTGCCTGATCCCATGACTAAACTCCCTCGCGACAGGCTGCACGCCTTCCTCATAAAAACGACAACACAGGACGATTCCATGAGCATGACGTTTTCTGGACAGGTGGCGCTGATCACCGGCGCGGCCGCAGGCATTGGTCGGGCGACAGCGTTGGCCTTTGCCGAACAGGGCCTGAAGGTGGTGGCTGTCGATCTGGATGCCGACGGCGGGGAGAGGACGGCTGACCAGATTCGCCAGGCTGGCGGCGAAGCCCTTTTCCTGCGGTGCGACGTCACCCGAGAGGCGGACGTGCAGCAGATGATGACCAAGGCCGTGGAAGCGTTCGGTCGCGTGGACTACGCGTTCAACAACGCCGGCATCGAGATTGAAAAAGGCCGTCTGGCGGAGGGCAGCGAAGCCGAATTCGACGCGATCATGGGCGTGAACGTCAAAGGTGTGTGGCTGTGCATGAAGTACCAGTTGCCGGTCATGCTGGCGCAGGGCGGTGGCGCCATCGTCAATACGGCTTCCGTCGCCGGACTGGGTGCCGCGCCGAAGATGAGCATCTACGCTGCGTCCAAACACGCCGTGATCGGGCTGACCAAATCGGCGGCCATCGAATACGCCAAGAAGCAGATCCGGGTCAACGCCGTTTGCCCGGCGGTGATCGACACTGACATGTTCCGCCGCGCCCACGAAGCCGACCCGCGCAAAGCCGAATTTGCCGCGACCATGCACCCGGTCGGCCGGATCGGCAAAGTCGAAGAAATCGCTGCCGCCGTGTTGTACCTGTGCAGCGACGGCGCAGCCTTCACCACTGGTCATTCACTGGCGGTAGATGGCGGCGTTACGGCTTTTTGATTCCATAGATCGAACATGGGTTGCCCGCAACTGCTGTGTTCCGGTTGGCGAGCGGCGTTTGACGAATGCGGTTGTTCAGACACATCCAGGATGAATGACGCACCGCATTCGTCAGCAAGCTGACTCCCACAGGTTTTGTGTTTGGCCATCCGCACGTGTTCATGCCCCAGACAGCGCAAAGTGCGCAGCGCTCCTGACAGGCCATGATCGTTTCCACGCTCCGCGTGGTAACGCGGTGACTGACGCTCTGCGTCAACCTGGACGCCGGGCGTCTGGACAGGCCTTCCCACGCAGAGCAGGGAACGCTGCTGTCGGCAGTCAGAACCAAAAAACAGCCAGCGGCATCACAAAATTACCGATCCGCACGCAACCGCTCCAACCCATCAATCAACAAAATTCGGTTCAGTTCTGGCCAACACGCGCTTTACGCTCTCCAGATGCAACCGCGCACTCTCGGCATCCTCCTCATTCATCTGCCGCGCTGTACGCAGCAGCACCTCCTGATCGATCACTTTCAACGCACGCCCGGAACTCATTGCCTTGAGCTGCACCTCGGCCGCCCGTTCCAGGTAATACACGTCATCCCAGGCCTGAGCGATGCTGGGCGCCGTGACCATCACCCCGTGGTTTTTCAAAAACACAATGTCAGCCTGCCCCATCGAGGCTGCAATGCGATCACCTTCCGCATTGTCCAGTGCCAGGCCGTTGTAATCCTCATCCACCGCCACACGCCCATAAAACTTCAGCGCGGTCTGGCCCGCCCAGGCCAACGGCTCGCCTTCCAGCATCGCCAGCGCTGTTGCATAGGGCATGTGGGTATGAAACGCCGCTACTGCGCGTGGCTTATGCAGGTGCAACCTCGCGTGGATGTAGAAGGCGGTCGCCTCCGGCTTGCCATCCCCCATGATCACGTTGCCGTCGAAGTCACAGACCAGCAGGCTCGACGCGGTAATCTCTGCGAAGGTCAGCCCATAGGGATTCACCAGAAAAAGTTCTGGGTAACCGGGCACCAGCGCTGAAAAATGATTGCAGATGCCCTCGCTCAAACCCAGTCGCGCCGCCATGCGAAAACTGGCCGCGAGATCGATGCGGGCTGTCCGCACCTCAGGGGTGGTCAGATGGGGATAACGCCTGTCATCGCCAGCCTGTAGCTGACCACCGGAAACACGCAGATCGTGCGCCATGAACCTCTCCTTATTCGTTTGCCCAGCCCAGGCTGCGAAGGTAGTCCGGAACGTGTGCCAGATCCGGCAGTGTCGCATCGGGCGTGTAGTCCGGGAGCGGCTTGCGACGGGTCCCGCGATCTATCCAGACGCAACGGAATCCCATGCCCTTGGCGGCTTCGAGGTCCAGATGCGGGCTGGCGCAGATGTGCAGTACGTCATCGATGCCAACGCCCAGTTGCTGGTGAGCATGCAGGAACAGCTGATGATTCGGCTTGTAAGCCTGCGCCTGTTGGGCGGTGATGACCCGATCGATGCACCCGCCCAGTTGCGCGACGTTCCCGGCGATGATGTCGTCGTCGGTGTTGGAGACGATGCACAGCATGAAGCCCTGCTGTTTCAGCCATTTGAGCGTGGCAACCACCTCGGGAAAAGGCGGCATCTTGCCGATGCGCCGGATCAGACGTTCCCCATCTTCCGGCTCGAACGGCATGCCCAGCGCTTCCAGTGCCAGGGACATCGACAATCTCGAGATGTCAGCGAACGAGCGGTAGGGAGGCGTTTGTTCCAGTCGATGTTCGTGGCGGTCATAGACGGCGATGAGACGATCGGCATCCAGGTCCGTCCGGCTTTTGTGCTGCAGCAGGCCACGAACGCAGTCGAGCAGGCCTTCGTCCCATTGAATCAAGGTGCCGTAGCAATCAAAGGTCAGCCAGCGCGGCCGGGTAGGGGAAGTGGTCATGGTCAACTCCGCGTGCTCAGTGGGTGTATGGCCCACTCTAGGTAGCGATGGCTTGCATGGTAAAATTAAATTAAATTGAAAAAATAATTTGATATCTGAATGTATGGGCGTTCCATGTTTGATTTAGAACTGCTTCACACCTTTGTCTCGGTGGTCGACGCCGGCGGCTTCACCAAGGCAGGGGAGCGGGTCAATCGTACGCAATCCACGGTCAGCCAGCAGATTCGCAAGCTTGAGGAGCAACTGGGACGGCCGCTGTTATTGCGTCAGCGCGCGAGCAAGCACATTGAGCTCACCGAGGACGGCGAGCGCCTGATGGGCTATGCCCGTCGCCTGGTGGCGTTGTCCCTGGAAGCGCACAGCGTGCTGTGTAGCGGGGATGACATGGGCGTGGTCAAACTCGGCGTGCCCGAAGATTTCGACGTGCAGCGCCTGATGACTCTGCTCTCCGGATTCGCGCGGCAATACCCGCGTATCCGTCTGGACACTGTCAATGGCCTGAGCATCGACCTGCATGCGCGGCTCGAGGCCAGAGAGATCGATCTGGCGCTTGTGAAGCGGGACCTTCCTTCGCGTCAGTCTCAGAGAGACGAACCCGCGTTGGCGAGCTGGCCGGAGCAGGTGAACTGGGTCGCCGGTCGAGCGGTGCGGATCATTGAAGACCCCGTGCCGTTGGTCGTGTATCCGCAGGGGTGTATCTATCGCAACCGCATCGTGCATGCTCTGGAATCATCCGGCCGACGATGGCGCGTGGCGTTTGCCAGTCAGAGCCTGGTGGGCATTCAAGCGGCAGTGTCGGCAGGGCTGGGGATCAGTCTGCTGCCTGCATCGGCGATGTTGGCGGACCATCGCCCGTTGAGCGAGGAGGAAGGGTTCGCGCCGGTGCCTGCGAGTGAATTGGCATTGATCGCGGGGAACCGTCTTCTGACGGACGTGCAGCGCACGCTGGTGGAATATATGAAGAAGGCGATGACTGTAAATTGACCGGTCAGGTGCCAGATTCCAGACAAAAAATCCGCGTGGGCCTGCCAGATACTCAGGACGCCACGCGGATGTCTACGACGCGGTCAATGCATGAACAGTGCAATCAGGATGATCACGGGAATAGGCACACCCAGGAACCACAGCAGTAATGAGCGCATAGCGTTTCTCCTTGTACTCAGCGGATGTTGGAAGTCGGGGCGTAGGCACGGGTTTCGACATACGTCACGGCATCGCGACGACGGCCACCCCAGATAGCGGCAAGGCTGGCTACGAACGCACCGCAAAGCAGCGCAACGAAGGTCCATAGCGCACTCATCGCCGCCACTTTGGCGGCAGTATCAGCGGCCTGTTGTGCTTTCAGCTTGGCATCGGCAACAGCCTGTTTTGCCTGGGCGTAGACCTGATCGACGCGCGCTTGTGCGTCCGCCTGACTGAGGTTGGTGCGTTGGGCGACCAGTTGAGCCAGGTAGTTGCGGTCTTCAGGGGCCAATTGACCGTCATTGGCCAGGGTCTTGGTGAAGATGCGCACCACCACGCCGCGTGCAGCGTCGTCACTCACAGCAGCAGGACGATCGTCACGAAACAGGGTGTCGACGAAGTAGCCATATTGATCGCCACTGGTATTGCCGGCAGCGCTACCTGCGGCGACGGCGGCGGTGCCCGCTACACCGGCCACCGCGCTTGCACCGGCCTTGACGCCACTGCCCACCAGCCCGCTCACGGAACCGACGATCAGCACGGCGGCCACCAGGGTCGCGATGGCCCACGACAGAAAGCCGTGTGCCGTATCGCGGAAATACACTTCATCGCCATGCATGTTGGACCACTTCACACGCAGACGACCGGCAAGATATCCGCCCAGTCCGGACGCAACTATTTGCGTCAATGCGAGCCAGACAACGGTGGAAATACCGAGGGTTTTCGCGCTGGCCCCTTCATTGGCCCAAGGCGACATGGCCGAGAAACCAAGACCGGAGCCCAGCAAAACGAGTATCAGGGATAATGCAGCGGCGCCTGCGGCACCGGCCAGGATAGCGCCCCAGGACACGCCCGAGACTGAGGAGGGTTCTTCTACGGCGGCAGGATAAGAATCAGGCGAGACATTCATTGTTATGCAGCTCCATGCGAATAGTAGTAAGACTTCGGATGGGAAGGTTGCAGTGCTTGTGCCATATCGTTCATTTATGAAATAGCTATATATATCAAAGGGTTGCTTTCAAAATGAAACATCTGGTTCATGCAAATTGCATGAACGGCTCAACTGGCACAGGCGTTATGCCCGGTTCAAGTAAGTTCAATCGGCTCAAGGGGTTGCACCGGCTTTCTCGCACCGGTTTGGATGAGGAGGAAACACTTTGCAGCTATTCTTCTGGAAATGTTGTCCTATACGGTCAGCATCGCCATAGGGCGATCACCGCTTTAACAGATAAATGCACGATTCAGATCGTCTGATAATGTCTTCGTGCCACTCTATGACCTATAGTTTCGCTCAGCGCCCGTTTCTTCGAGAGGTTAACCGTCATGTTTCTACATCGTCCCCTGGAAGAAAAAGACATCCCGGCAGTGTGCGACATGCCACAGAGTGTTGACGAGCTGTTTTACATGTTCCCCAAGGCGGTTTTTCCACTGACGCCCGCGCAGCTCCGTGACGCGATCGAACAGCGTTCGGATAACACGGTGATTGAGCTGGACGGGGAGGTGGTCGGTTTCGCTAACTTCTCGCGGTACGACTTTCGTGGACGCTGCTCGATGGGCAATGTGATCATTGCGCCACACGCCCGGTCCAAGGGCGTCGGACGCTACATGATCGGTTGCATGATGGAGCTCGCGTTCGGTAAGCATGAGGCGAAAGAGTTGACGGCCTCCTGTTTCAATCACAACGTCCCCGGCCTGCTGTTCTATCCCAAACTGGGCTTCAAGCCTTTTGCGATTGAAGAACGCCAGGATAAGAGGGGTGCCCGTGTTGCACTCATCCACCTGCGCCTTCCCCGAGAATAGGCGCCAACTGTCATTCGTCGGTCATGTTTAGATCGGCCGACGAATGGTTGCCCCAAAAACGTTGTTCACGCGCTTCCCAGCGATCACACCTGAATTTCTATCTGGATAAAAACACCGCTTTTTATCTGCACGTTATGCCTAATGAAACGTTTTTTCTCAGAAGCAGTCGAGTCATTTCCGGATCCGGGTCTGTTGATTGGCTCATTTGCGTCAGTGTTGGGCGGGGCGTATAAGTTAATTATTCGCCCTTCATCTAAACGTCGTGACGAAGAGAACTTGATAGTCGACACAGGGAAGCCATTAATAACACGCGCGAGGCGAACCACATACATGTGGTGACAGGGTCCGCCTCTGGAGGATATCGCTGATGATTGCATGCACACTCTCTAACCTTGAACTGCGCAGCATAATTGAAAGTGCGTTTTTGCCCATGCGGTGCAATTGCACCATCCTGGACGGCGCCATGACCGTTGAGGTCATCGATCCGGTGACCGAGCACGTAGAAATGCTGGCCAGCGGCATTGCGCTGGATCGGCTGGACACCAGTCGGGCGCTGTGCGAGCTGATTTCCGAGCTTCGCGCCAACCTCAGCAACGGCCGCCACTTGCAACGGCATGCGCTGGCCAGTTGATCGTTATTTCTCGCTTCACTCCCGTACGCCCATGATGCATTGCTTATCATGGGCGTTGTTGTATCCGGTTTCGACTGCTTATTGTTGTCGTGCCATACCTTCAAAAGCATGAACAGTTATAACTGAGTGCAGCCAAACGCGTGAGTACTGCAGGAAATTCTGTGACTTTTCCATTTCGATATATCAATGGATCGGCGGAGCAGTCCCGCACTTTATAGGCTTGCTAATCCTGTCAACTCCGGACATGCCTCTGGGGACGTATGAAATGACTCTGGCAAAGCGCGCATTTACCTTTTATCTTAAGGCCGGTGCTGGCGGTTGAACGCCAGCCTGTTCACTCTCGAGGGGTATGCATGGCGCATCATCAGCCCAATGACCTGGGACTGCCGGACGATGACGATTCAAGACGAATGATTCGCCGACGCAGAGTGTTGTGGGGTGTGAGTTCGCTGATGGGGGTTGTGGTGGTGTGCGTGGCCATCATCACGGTCATGCTGCAACGGCTCGAGGCCAGAACCGCCAGCTTCCAGCCACCGATGACTGCGCTGGAACGCCAGCGCCTGCTTCCCAAGGATCCGGTCCTTGATGCGGCACCCAGGCTCGATGGGCTGCGCTATCGAGACGAAGCAGGGTCGGACCCCGCTCACTACTCGATCAGAGAGGTTGAGGAAAAGGAGGGCGATGCATCACTCGGTCAGGGACTGAATCTCCAGGAAACCAATCTGCACGCCAATGCTCAGAAAGACGTGCGACCTGCCGTGCAAAACTGATCGACCTTCTTCTCGCGCAATCAATGCACCCGGCGACGGTGCTCATTTTCGAACAGCAATTTGAAGCGTTCTTCTCCCTCTTCGTCGGCCGCATAATGTTCGCGAATCGGACCGGCTTCTATCCTGCCATCCAGTGCAATACGGATGATCGCCGACTTGGGCAGGTAATCTGGCACATCACCGATAATGGTCAGCTCCCGCAAGGTATGCCCGTCCTGCTCGACCGTCGCCAGCCTCACCCGGCAAGTGGCCTGCATCGGTATAGGCCCGAAAAGGGTGTCGCGGGAATAATCGATCTCGGCAATGCTTGACCGAAGGTTTTTCTCAGCATTCATGTCAGCGACCTCTATGTCAGTTTGAAAGCTCTATCAGTTGAAAGCGGCCATAAGCCTGATAATGGAGGCCGATCCGTCTGAAATAGTTCTGTATTTTTCTCCCGCAGGTGTGACCGTTCATCGGTGCGCGATCTACGCGTGAACGCTGGATAACCGCCGCGTGTAGGAAATACGGCGCCATAAAAAAATGAGCAGCAGTGAACTGCATAACACGAGGTCGACGTGCCTTTTAAAAGCATTTAGCCGATTTATGGCGCGACAAAAAACTGGCAACTCCGCTAGGGATGAGAAGAAAGATACATCGTCGCTTAGTTGGATGACTCCCAAAAAAAGTAATTGTTTGATGTTAAAAATGAATGATGCAGCGTCTTCAACGTAAAATTACGGCGTCAAAAAATAAAACTCATATTAATCAATGGTTTGCAGTTACAAAATCCGATATAAGGCAAATTCTCGAAAATTTGACACTTTGAGTGTTTTTTGAAACTATCACCGTACCGTTTTTTCTTTCGCAACCGTTTGTAATGGATGCTCGGCGCTTTCACCGCATGGATGAAACAGCCGATCCAGAGCGCTTGCTGAAAGGGCGGTAGCGTCCGTCAGCGTTCGGTAAACCGGCCCGCCGCCGATCAACCTCCCATAGTTGCAGTGTTTCATGGTCAGGCGAAAGCAGGTGGTCATGTCGCTTGTTCAATGCGCCTGCGAACCCTGAAGTGAGTGTGACTCCTTCGTTTTGAATTTCGACTGCCTTCACTGTCAGCCGTGACGGTAGTCATGCCCACATTCCACCCGTCTCAGGTTGTATGTACCCGGTTCGACATAAAAGGAAGTCGCGTCAGAACGGGCGGTTAGTTGTGCCTGTTATTCAGGGCCCAAGAACAGTTTGGGCGCGCTCAATGCATCGACTAAGTTTGGAGTTACGATTATGTATGGAGATCATCTGGAAACCGTTTGTGGTTGTGTAGTAGGGGGAGCCGGACCTGCGGGCATGGGGTTGCTTTTCAATGCGTTGAAAAGCGGCGCCATGCCCGAATTGGCCAAGGAAGGCTTGATCATTGTCGATGCGAGCCCCAATCCCGGCACCGGCCGCTTGGGTGATTACCGGATTACAGCCAACTCGGTGGGCGACGTGTTCCTCGATTGTTTGCGCGACCCTGCATTGCGGGACGTGTTCGAGCCCCTCGAGCACTCGGCGGCCTACTGGCGTATCCGCCGTCAGGCCCAACATGCGCCTCAGCTTTCCGACGTCGCCGAATTGCTGGCCGAGGCATCGACGCTGGTATTGAATTTCATCGTCGAGCATTACGGTGTGAAGCTGTGGACGAGCACGACGATTACCGAAGTGGTGCATGAAGACGACGAATATCAGGTGTGGGTTGAATCGGAAGGCCGCAGTCGCCGAATCCGCTGCCGGGCCGTCGTGCTCAATCTGGGTGGCCGTCAGGATCCACGTCATTTGCTCAACAGCCTGGCCGATCAAGGCCTGGCGGTGCCGCCATCTGCCACGGTACAGAGTGCCGATGAACTGCTGCGCATGAACGGCGTGCAATTGCGCAACCTCTTCGCTCCGACCCTGGCGCATAACGGCCGGGTGAGCGTGGTCGGCGGGTCACACAGCGCGTTTTCGGTATTGGAAAATCTGGCCGATGCGCTGGAGTTTGCCGGCCTGAGTGAAGTGACCCTGGTGCACCGTTCACCGATCCGCTTGTTCTATGAAACCGCCGAGGCAGCCATTGAGGCGGGTTATGCCTTCGATCCGGTGAAGGACGTGTGCCCGGTCTCTGGGCGCGTCAACCGCTCGGGCGGATTACGTTACCGTGCGCTGGATGTTGGGCGTGAGGCACTGGCGTGCGGCCGTATTGGCAAAACCGGGGTGCGCGTGCATCTGCTGCAGACCCAGAACGGACCTGAAGGTCAATTAGAGCGTGCGCGGCAAGCCTTGGCCGAATCCGAGGTCGTGGTGCAATGCACCGGCTATCAGCCCCTGCTGCCGACGCTGACCTATGCGGGTGGCGCCGCCATCAGCCTGATGGAGGTCAAGGGCGGTCTGGATTCCGATCCTTCTGGCTGTCCGCTCGACAGCAACGGTCAGCGCCTGTACGGAATGCACCTCTTTGGTCTCGGCGCGGGACTCGGCGTTGACCCACGACTGGGCAGCGAGGCGTCGTTTGACGGCCGTATCTATGGCGTGTGGCAGTTCCACAATGACGCCAGTGGTGCTGTCATCGATGCGGTGCTCGCGCGCCTGCAACAACCAGTGATCCAGCCTGTCAGCCTCAGTCGTCGGCTGGTCGTCAACCGCGAAGAGCAGCGCCAACCGTTCCTCTGGCCTGCAATGGCCAACGCGCAATCCTGACTCTCCTTGCAACACCTGTCCCGGACCGTCTGGCGCGCTCCGGGATTTTTTTTGTGCGAACGTCTACGACCCATGTATCGATGCACTGATCAACAATATGTTGGCCATCATTCCACTGTTGGATAGAGTTGTCGCGTTCATCTATTCTGGGTTGTCCGGACCCTCTCAGGTTGACTCCACAAGGAATCGAAAGACTATGCGTATCTTGGTCGTAGGTGCAGGCGCGATAGGGGGGTACTTCGGCGGCCGACTGCTGGAAGCCGGGCGCGATGTCACGTTTCTGGTCCGCCCTGGGCGCGCCGAGGAGCTGGACCGCAGCGGACTGATCGTGCGCAGTCCGTTGGGCAATATTCTGTATCCGTCGCCGCCGCATGTGATGACGCCGATGCTGGACCAGACCTTCGATCTGATCCTGCTCAGTTGCAAGGCTTACGACCTCGACGCGGCCATGGAGTCCTTCAGCGCAGCGGTCGGCCCACAGACGGTGATTCTGCCGCTGCTCAACGGGATGGCGCACCTGGACCGACTGGCTGAGCGCTTCGAACCTGAGAACGTCCTGGGCGGGCAGTGTCTGATCTCGCTTGATCGAGACGCATCCGGCGCGATCCTGCATTTGAACGACACCAACCAGCTGTCCTTTGGCGAACTCAGCGGTGCGTTGACTGCGCGCATTCTCAAGGTTGCCGAGGCTCTGGCAGACGCGGGGTTCGATGCCAATCTGAGTCAGCAGATCGTTCAGGAAATGTGGGAGAAATGGTGCTTCATCGCCACGGCGGCGGGGATCACCGGGTCAATGCGGGCAAGCATCGGCGACGTGATCGCCAGCGGTGGCGAGACGATGATTCTCACATTACTGGCTGAATGCGCCCGCGTCGCCGAACAGGCCGGGTATGCGATTCGACGCGACGTCAGGCAGCGCTTCCAGACGATGCTGACCAGCAGAGACTCAAAGATGACCGCGTCCATGCTGCGGGATATCGAGCGGGGGGCGCCCATCGAGGTCGAGCAGGTGATTGGCGATATGGTGTCCCGCCGGTCCAGCGCCGATAACACTGCGAAAGAGCAGTTGTCGGTACTGGGCGCCGTCTACGTGAATCTCAAGTCCTATGAGGCGCGGCGATTGAGGGATGCAGGCTGAGTGACCACGGGCGGTGCGTTGGCGGGAGGGGCGGTCAGCGACAGCTTCCCTGGCGGTTGCCACTGGAGCGCCGGTCAGGTTTGCGCAGGTCGACATGCGAGCGGACAGTTGGTCGATTGCATTGCACAAGCGCCGAACCTTTAGCGTGAGCTACCCTCAACTATTCAACATTTGTTGTCAGAGGAGAGGCGCACCATGCCGGTCAAGCACGATTTGTATGCGGATTTAAGTGTCAGCAAGGAAGAGCTCAGCAAACTTCGCAGCAAGGATGCCAAGCTCAATCAACTGGTCGAAGACTACGGCATGATTGATACCGACATCCTCAGGGCAGAGGCTGGAGAGGCGGGCGATGTCTCGGACGATCAACTCAAGAAGCTCAAGGAAAAACGCTTGCTGGCCAAGGACCAAATCGTTAAGCACATGACGTATCCGGACTGAGTCGTCCCGATTCCTGAATAACAAGCGGCCGGTTTTCCATAGGATGACCGGCCTTTTGTTTGGTTACCCACATCCAGGCGCACGGCGATGCGCCCGCACAGTCGTCAAGAAAGTGCGAATTAGAGCGGTTTCGATGAGTCCATCAATGAACTAGGCGCTGAGTGGTTAGTTGGTCGGCGCTAAAAGAAAGAGGGTGTTATGGATCCAAATGATTGTCGACGTTAAACGGCGTCAGGCGTACGCCGTTTAAAGTGTCTGCTACCGGGCAGCAGCAGACCGGTGACTAAAGCAGTGAACCCGGATGGCTAACGCTGCGCGCGGGTGGGCATGTTAGCGATACCGGGTGCTTCATTGGGGCTCTTGGTTCGGTGCGATTTCAGCCTGAATACGTTTGTAAATTTCTTCACGGTGTACTGAAACATTCTTCGGTGCGTTGATACCGAGCCTTACTTGAAGGCCTTGTACGCCCAGAATGGTGACAGTGATTTCGTCACCGATGTTTATGCTTTCGCCGACTTTACGGGTGAGTATCAACATAATCTTTTCCTTGATGGCCTCTTGAAGCGCCTCTACCAGGAGGCTGGCGTTAGCCTTTTGGGTGGTGGTAATGCCGAGTGCATCCACATGCGTCCGTCAGTATGACGCCATGGGCACGGTTTTAATTCCCCAGGACCCTTTTATTGTCATCGGTATGGGTGCTCCTGAGGCCAGACGGCATGCGAATTTTGCCTGTTTTTGGCGGTAAATCCCCTTAAGAATTGGCTATAACCCTGATAGCCAGATCCGGGGCGGCGCCTATTGCACACTCCTTTCGCATTTATTGCAAAGAACTCGTGCCAGCTGGCGATGAAATTTTCATTAGCCTGCCTATACGCGGACTCCTAGAGCAGTGTAGGAGAGTTCCGAATCGTGTGGCGGCAAAGTGAGATGAGTATAGGGAAATGAGCGAGATGCTGCCTGAAGATGCGTGGCATCGGGGCGAGCAGAGGCAGGGGAAGCAGAAACGACATGCCCACCGCGAGGGTGGGCATGGGGCAGCAGTCAGCGAGTCAGACCACCAGCGACAGCAGCATGATCAGGATGATACCGACGACGGAGAGGATGGTTTCCATCACGGTCCACGTCTTCAGGGTTTCGACCACGGTCATGTTGAAGTACTGCTTCACCAGCCAGAAGCCGGCATCGTTGACGTGGGACAGGATCAAGGAGCCTGCGCCCGTTGCCAGCACCAGCAGTTCACGGTTGACGCCCGGTACCAATGCCACGACAGGCGCGACGATACCTGCGCCGGTGATGGTGGCGACGGTCGCAGAACCGGTCGCGACGCGGATCACCGCAGCGACCAGCCACGCCAGGAGAATGGGCGAAATCTGCGCCTGCACGGCCATATGACCGATCAGGTTGCCGACGCCGCTGTCCACCAGCATTTGTTTGAAGCCTCCGCCAGCACCCACGATCAGCACAATCGCTGCAACCGGCGCCAGACTCTGGTCCAGCAGCTTGATGATCTGATCACGGCTGAAGCCGCGCGCCGAGCCAAAGGTGTAGAACGCCAGCAGCAAGGCGAACAGCAGGGCGGCGATCGGGTGGCCGATGAAGTCCATCCAGATGCGGAAGACATGGCCGTTGGGCAGTGCGACGTCAGCAAAGGTCTTCAGCAGCATCAGGAACACCGGCAGCAGAATCGTGACCAGCGTGATGCCGAAGCTCGGCAGGTTCTCGCTGGTCGACTCCTTGGCAATCTGGTCCATGAGTTCTTGGGACGGGTTGCCAGGAATGCGTTTGGCGATCCACTTGCCGAAGATCGGACCTGCGATGATTGCGGTCGGGAAGGCAACGATCAGACCGTAGAAAATGGTCTTGCCGATGTCAGCGTTGAAAATGCCGATGGCCAGCAGCGGGCCCGGGTGCGGTGGCACCAGACCGTGTACCGCGGACAGGCCGGCCAGCAGAGGGATACCGATCTTGACGATGGAAACGCCGCTGCGACGGGCAACGATGAACACCAGCGGGATCAGCAACACGAAGCCGATTTCGAAGAACAGTGGGATACCGACCAGAAAGGCCGAGAACATCATGGCCCAGTGGACACGATCCTTGCCGAAGCGGCGAATCAACGTCTGGGCGATCTGGTCGGCACCGCCGGAGTCGGCCATCAGTTTGCCCAGCATGGTGCCGAGGCCAAGAATGATACCGACGAAACCCAGCACGCCGCCAAAACCGTCCTGGAACGATTTCATGACTTTGTCTACCGGCATCCCGGAGGTCAGCCCGAGAAAACCTGCTGCGATGGTCAGTGCGATAAAAGGGTGGACTTTGAACTTGGTGATCAATAGCACGAGGCCAATGATGGTCACCAACGCATCGACGAGTAGATACGTGTCTTGAGTCATACCGAACATGGGGTGTCTCTCCGTTGTATTTTGTTTTTTTGGAGCTACTGCTCAGCGCTGTTGTTCACTGCCGTGTGCACACAAAAAGACAGCGCTATCTTTGTCGCTCACGCCGGATCGAGGATCAGGAGCCGGTGAGAGCGTTGGCAGATTGGGTTTGCGAGGCGGTCCACCAGGTTGCCGCTTCGGCACCGATGGTCTCGATGGTTTTTGTCGCATCCACGACCAGCGTCCGGTCTTCACCGTAGGGCGGTTCGAGGGTGGCGAACTGGCTGTCCACAAGGCTGGCCGGCATGAAATGCCCCGGACGGTGCGAGCAACGCTCGGTCGCCAGTTCCTTGGTCAGCTCCAGAAACACGAACCCCAAGCCCGGCACGGCTGCGCGCAGACGGTCACGGTAAATGAGCTTGAGAGAGGAACAGGTCAGGACCGGCTTTTCGCCGTTCTTCAGGGCGGCGGCGACTTCTTCGCCCAGGCGGGTCAACCAGCCTGCGCGGTCTTCGTCATTGAGAGGATGGCCAGCGCTCATCTTGTCGATGTTCGCCTGAGGATGGAACGCGTCGCCTTCAATGAGGCGACCGCCACAGTTCTTGGCAATTTCAGCCCCGACGGCACTTTTGCCGCAGCCGGAAACACCCATTACCACGACGGCGGATATTGCATGTGGAGCAGTAGTCATAAAAACCTCGTCCCGAAGACAGCGCTGTCTTCGCCGGATAGTGTGCAAGTCCGGCAAGACTGTTTCCGGGTGTAGTCATTGTTATGGTTATCTCGCTGATCCATGAGATGCATCTGTCCGGCCGTGAATACGATCGAAGAAAGTTGCGGGCCTCCGTGAGATAGCGCTACCTTAGAGCCCATCCGAGACAATCGCAACCCCTTCGGTTTTTACTTCCATTCAGTTGGCAACGCATGACACGCATTGGTTCCCGCTCCACCGGTCGTCCCACGCTCAATGAAGTCGCGAAACTCGCCGCCGTTTCCCCGATTACTGCCTCAAGAGCGCTGCGCGGCGTGGCCACGGTGGCGCCGGAACTGGTAGCAAAAGTCCGCGCCGCTGCGCAGAGTCTAGGCTATGTCGCCAACCCTGCTGCCCGTGCACTGGCGTCGTCGCAAAGCCAGTCGGTGGTGGTGCTGGTGCCATCCCTGTCCAACCAGTTGTTCATCGAGACGCTGGAAGCCATCCAGACCGTCTTGCGCCCGCGCGGACTGGAAGTGGTGATCGGTAACTATCACTACTCGCCTATAGAAGAAGAAAACCTGTTGCGCAGCCATCTGGCGAACCGGCCGCGCGGCATTCTGCTGACCGGCTTCGATCGCAGCCAGGCGGCGCAACAGCTGTTGGCGGCGAGCGGTGTGCCGTGCGTGCACATGATGGAGCTCGATCCTGCGCGCGCGGAGCCTTGCGTGGGGTTTTCTCAGCAGCAGGCGGGCGCGGAAGCCGCGCGGCATCTGTTGAGCCGCGGGCGTCGGCGTCTGGCCTATGTGTCGGCGCAACTGGATCCGCGGGTGATCCAGCGCGGAACGGGGTTTCGCGGCGCCCTGGAAGCGCAGGGGCTTTACGACGAAACCCTGCAGATGGCTTCGCCATTGCCATCGTCGATTGGCTTGGGCGGAGAGCTGTTTGCGCGGCTGCTGGCAGAGCATCCGGATGTCGACGGGGTGTTTTTTTGTAACGACGACCTGGCACAAGGCGCCGCGTTGGAGGCATTGCGTCGCGGGATCAAGATTCCTGAGCAAGTGTCACTGATCGGCTTCAACGACCTGCCAGGCTCGGCACACATGGTGCCGCGGCTGACCTCCATTCGCACGCCGCGTGAAGAAGTCGGCCAGCGTGCCGCGCAATTGCTGCTCGGCTTGCTGGACGGCAATGTCCAGCAGGCGCAGGTCGATCTGGGGTTTGAGCTGGTGGTGCGGGAAAGCACCTGATTCCATGGGCGTGCCGAGCGGAATTTCTGGCTGACACATCACCTTGTGGAAGCTTCAGGAGATAACGACGGTGACGAATGCGGTGTGTCAGGTAAACCGCTTTCGCCACCGTCGTAACCTCCGGCAGCTCCCACAGGCGCTGCAGTCTTCCTGGGGAAGCTTTATTTCTCTTCTTTCTTGTACGCCAAGCGGAACTCGTGCAGCAGCGGTTCGGTGTACCCGCTTGGTTGTTCGCGGCCTTTGAATACCAGCGCGCACGCGGCCTGGAAGGCGACCGATTTGTCGAAGTTTTCCGCCATTGGCGTGTAGGCAGAGTCGCCCGCGTTCTGTTTATCCACGACCTTGGCCATACGCTTGAGCGTTTCCATCGCGTAGTGGTCGTCAATCACCTTGTGACGCAGCCAGTTGGCGATGTGCTGGCTGGAAATACGCAGCGTGGCGCGGTCTTCCATCAGGCCGACGTTGTGAATGTCCGGCACCTTGGAGCAACCCACTCCTTGCTCGACCCAACGCACGACATAGCCCAGCAGCCCTTGCGCATTGTTCTCGACCTCTTCGCGGATCTGGTCATCGGTCCACTTCGCTTCCTCGACGACAGGGATGTTCAACAGATCGAGCAGGATGTCTTCGCTGACGCTGTCCAGGTCGACCTGTTCCAGCTCCAGTTGTACCGCTTTCACATCGACCTTGTGGTAGTGCAGCGCATGCAGTGTGGCCGCCGTTGGGGAAGGCACCCACGCGGTGGTCGCCCCGGATTTCGGATGACCGATCTTTTGCTCCAGCATGTCGGCCATCCGGTCCGGCATCGCCCACATGCCTTTGCCGATCTGTGCGCGACCGCGCAAGCCACACGCCAGACCGACCAGCACGTTACTGCGCTCATAAGCCTTGATCCACGGCGTGGCTTTCATGTCGCCCTTGCGCAGCATGGCGCCCGCTTCCATTGAGGTGTGCATCTCGTCGCCGGTGCGGTCGAGGAAGCCGGTGTTGATGAACGCCACCCGTGCGGACGCGGCGTTGATGCACGCCTTGAGGTTGACGCTGGTGCGCCGCTCTTCGTCCATGATCCCCATCTTCAGCGTGTTGCGCGGGATCTTCAGGGCGTCTTCGATGCGACTGAACAGTTGGTCGGCGAAGGCCACTTCGGCCGGGCCGTGCATTTTCGGTTTGACGATGTAGACGCTGCCGGCGCGTGAGTTGCCGCGATTGTGCAGGTCGTGCAGCGCGATCAGGCTGGTGATCACGCCGTCGAGAATCCCTTCGGGAATTTCTTTGTTGCCGTCATAAAGAATCGCCGGGTTGGTCATCAGATGCCCGACGTTGCGGATGAACAGCAGTGAGCGCCCGTGCAGGGTGATGCGGCTGCCGTCGGCGGCGGTGTATTCGCGATCAGGATTGAGTCGGCGGGTGATGGTCTTGCCGCCCTTGACCAGTGCTTCGGTCAGGTCGCCCTTCATCAGGCCTAGCCAGTTGCGGTAGATCACCAGCTTGTCGTCGGCGTCAACGGCCGCCACGGAGTCTTCGCAGTCGATGATCGTCGACAGGGCCGCTTCCATCAGCAGGTCTTTGATACCCGCCGGGTCGCTGCTGCCGATCGGGCTGGACGGGTCAATCTGGATCTCAATGTGCAGGCCGTGATTCTTCAGCAGGATGGCGGTGGGTTGTTCTGTGTCCCCCTGATAGCCAACGTATTTTTCCGGTTGGGCGAGGCGCGACTGGCTACCGTCGCCCAGGGTCACCCGCAGTTCGCCGCTGTCCACCGCGTAGGCTTTGGCATCGACATGAGAGCCGGACGCCAAGGGCACGGCTTCGTCGAGCAGGGCACGGGCGAACGCGATGACCTTTGCGCCACGCAGTGGGTTATATCCGGCCTTGATCTCGGCGCCGTTATCGCTGGAAATGGCGTCGGTGCCATACAGCGCGTCATACAGCGAACCCCAGCGGGCGTTGGCGGCGTTGAGCGCATAGCGCGCGTTGGCCGCAGGGACCACGAGCTGCGGACCGGCCTGTTCGCTTACTTCGATGTCGACTTTGCTGGTGGTCGCCTGAACCTCGGCCGGAACCGGTTGCAGGTAACCGATGGAGTCGAGGAAGGCGATGTAGGCGGGCATGTCGGTGACCGGGCCCGGATTGGACCTGTGCCATTTGTCCAACTGCACCTGAATCCGGTCGCGCTCGGCCAGCAGCTCGCGGTTGATGGGCGCCAGGTCGTGGACCAGCGAGTCGAAATCGGCCCAGAACACATCCGGGTCCAGGCCCGTTCCGGGAAGCACGTCCTCGTCGACAAAGCGTTTCAGATTGGCCGCCACCTTGAGGTTGTGGCTGTTGACGAATTCGGTCATCTCGGGTTCTCCGTTAAAAACATGTGATAGGACGCCAGACTCGCTTCTGCCCGGAGGGCGTGGGAGCCGGCTTGCCAGCGATCTGGCGCGAAGCGGCAGTAAAACCTGATTGCGCGAGACCTCTGACACACCGCGTGTAGGGCATTTGCTGCCGGTTCCCGGCAGATCGCGAGCAAGCTTGCTCCTACGCCCGCCGGGCAGAATCAAAAGCAGTGCGCACGTTACCCCGCATTCACGCCAGCCACACCGGCCTTGGCAACTTGTGCGTCCTGGTCGGCTTTGACGCCGGAGACACCCACCGCACCGACGGTTTCGCCGTCCACGATGACCGGCACACCGCCTTCCAGCGACGTCAGCAAAGGCGCGGTCACGAACGCGGTGCGACCACCATTGACCATCTCTTCGTAGCCTTTGGACTCGCGACGACCCAGCGCCGAGGTACGGGCTTTTTCGATCGCGATATAACCGCCGATCGGCGCGCAGCCGTCCAGACGCTCGAAGCCCAGCAGGTGACCGCCGTCATCCGTCACGGCGATGGACACGGCCCACCCGTTGGCCTGAGCTTCGGTGCGCGCGGCAGCGAGGATCCGGGTGACTTCGGTCTGGGTGAGCACGGATTTGGTTTTCATGAAGTTCTCCTGATGAATAGGGTGACGTAAGGGAGAAGACGGTCTGCGATCAACTTGGATGCAGCGCGTCCTCGATGAGTTCGATCCAGTGCTTGACCGGTGTACGGCCCGCGCTGGCCAGGTGGGTCTGACAGCCGATGTTGGCGGTCGCAATGACTTCCGGTCGACCGCTTTCCAGTGCATTCATCTTGTTGTCGCGCAACTGCTTCGACAGCGTCGGCTGGGTGATCGAGTAGGTGCCGGCCGAGCCACAGCACAGGTGACCGTCGGGCACCGGGGTCAGGTTGAACCCCAGGCGGGTCAGGACCGCCTCCACCGCGCCGCCGAGTTTTTGCGCGTGCTGCAGGGTGCAAGGGCAATGAAATGCCAGCTTTGTGCTGGTGCAGGCCCCGAGTTTCTCCAGGGGCTCAGCGCGCAGCACTTCCACCAGGTCCTTGGTCAGGGCACTGACCTGTGCTGCCTTGTCGGCGTATGCCGGATCGTCGCGCAGCATATGGCCGTAATCCTTGACGAAGGCACCGCATCCGCTGGCCGTTTGCACAATGGCCTCGGCACCGGCCTGTAGGCTCGGCCACCAGGCATCGATGTTGCGCCGTGCGCGGTCCAGGCCTTGTTCCTGTGCGTTCAAATGGTAGTCCACGGCGCCGCAGCAACCGGCCTGCGCGATCGATTTGACGCTAATCCCCAGGCGATCCAGCACCCGGGCGGTCGCCGCGTTGGTGTTGGGTGAAAGGCCCGGTTGCACGCAGCCCTCGAGTATCAGCACCTGACGGGCATGCTGCTGCGTGGGACGCGCTTTAGGCGGACGGATATTGCCCGGCAGCTTGTCTTTGAGTGAGCCGGGCAGCAGCGGACGAAACGCATTGCCCATCTGGGTGAGTGTCTTGAACAGCCCGGCATTCGGCACCACGGCGCGCAGGCTCTCGCGCAACACGCGCTGGCTCAGGGGGCGCGGCACGGCGGCGTCGACCACAGCCCTGCCGATGTCCAGCAGGTTGTGATAGTTCACGCCGGAAGGGCAGGTGGTTTCGCAGTTGCGGCACGACAGGCACCGGTCCAGGTGAAGCTGGGTCTTCTCGGTGACTTCCTTGCCTTCCAGGACCTGCTTGATCAGGTAAATCCGCCCGCGCGGGCCGTCGAGTTCATCGCCGAGCAGTTGGTAGGTCGGGCAGGTGGCGTTACAGAACCCGCAATGCACGCAGCTGCGCAAAATGCTTTCGGCTTCTTCGCCGCGTGGCAGGCGTTTCGCCTGTTCGCTCAGGGTGGTCTGCATGGTTCAGATCTCTGCGTACATTCGGCCCGGATTGAAGACTCCGTGCGGATCGAGTTGTGCCTTGAGCTGGCGGTGATAGCGCAGGAGCGGCGCGGGCAGTGGCTGGAACGGGCTGTCATCCAGGCCATGGCTGTAAGAAGTTGCATGCCCGCCCACCGCGCCAACGATGGCGCGAATCTCGCTGCCGCTGGCCTCGGATTTGAGCCAGCGTTGCGCGCCGCCCCAGTCGATCAACTGATCGCCTGGCAGGTCGAGCACAGCGGTGTTGGTCGGCAGCGAGAGTCGCCACAGTGGCCGGCCATCGGTGAAAAAGTCGAGCCGATGCTCATTCAGCGCTTGCCAGTACGCCGGGTCGATGGATTCCCCGCCGAGGCGATCATGAGCTGCTGCCACTGAACCTTCGCCGCCTTCCAGGCGCAGCCTCAGCACGCGCCCATCGTGACTGGCCGCGCTGATCGGCAACGGCTGCTGACCCCACTCGGCCAGACGGGCAAGGGCGCGGTCGCTGTCCATCTCCAGCGCGATGCTGGTGCACAGCCGGGGCTTGGGCAGGACTTTGAGTGAGACTTCGGTGATCAGCCCCAGACAACCAAAACTGCCGGCCATCAAGCGCGACAGGTCATAACCGGCGACGTTTTTCATCACCTCGCCGCCGAACTTCAGGTGTTTGCCCAGGCCGGTGATGACGCGTGTACCGAGGACAAAATCGCGCACCGAGCCTGACCACGGCCGGCGCGGACCGGACAAGCCCGCCGCGATCATGCCGCCAACCGTCGCATCGCCCACACCGCCATCGCTGAAGGTGGGGGGCTCGCACGGCAGCATTTGCCCGGCCGCCTCCAGCGCGGCATTCAGTTCGCTGAGCGGGGTTCCGGCGCGCGCGGTGATGACCAGTTCCGTGGGGTCATAGGTGACGATGCCTCTGTGCACGCGCGTATCGAGCACTTCGCCGGCCACCTCGCGCCCGAGAAACGCCTTGCTGTTGGCACCCTGAATGCGCAGTGGCAGGCCGCTTTGAATGGCCTGACTGACTTGTTCTTGCAGCACGTCACTGGCATCGCGATCCTGCGCGGTGAAGTGGGGTTGACGTTCGGCACCCATCAGAAACGCTCCAGTTCAGGGAAGGGCAGCTTGCCCATGTGCACGTGCATCGCACCGAATTCGGCACAGCGGTGCAGGGTCGGGATGTTCTTGCCGGGATTGAGCATGCCGCTGGGGTCGAACGCCGCTTTCACGGCATGGAACAACGTCAGTTCGTCACTGTTGAACTGCGCGCACATCTGATTGATCTTCTCGCGGCCCACCCCGTGTTCGCCGGTGATGCTGCCGCCGACTTTCACGCACAGTTCGAGAATCTTGCCGCCCAGCGCTTCCGCTCTGTCCAGCTCGCCCGGCTGGTTGGCGTCGAACAGAATCAACGGGTGCATGTTGCCGTCGCCGGCATGGAAGACGTTGGCCACCCGCAGCCCGTATTCGTCGGACAACGCCGAGATGCCTTTGAGCACGCCCGGGAGTTCACGGCGCGGAATGGTGCCGTCCATGCAGTAGTAATCGGGCGACAACCGACCCACGGCAGGAAACGCGTTTTTACGACCGGCCCAGAAACGCACGCGCTCGGCTTCGTCCTTGGCCTGACGCACCTCAGTGGCGCCAGCTTTTTCAAGCACGGCGCGAACCCGGTCGCAGCCGTCGTGAACGTCGGCTTCGACGCCATCGAGCTCGCACAGCAGAATGGCTTCGGCGTCCACCGGGTAACCGGCGTGGATAAAGTCTTCGGCCGCACGGATCGCCAGGTTGTCCATCATCTCCAGCCCGCCAGGAATGATGCCCTCGGCAATGATGTCGCCCACCGCCCGTCCGGCTTTTTCCACCGAGTCGAACGCCGCCAGCAGCACCCGCGCGACTTGCGGTTTGGGCAACAGCTTGACGGTGACTTCCGTGATGATGCCGAGCATCCCTTCGGAGCCTGTGAACAGCGCCAGCAGGTCGAAGCCTGGGGTGTCCAGGGCGTCCGAGCCCAGCACCATGCGTTCGCCTTCAACGGTCAGAATGTCGACCTTGAGCAGGTTGTGCACGGTCAGGCCATATTTGAGGCAGTGCACGCCGCCCGCGTTTTCCGCGACGTTGCCGCCGATGGAGCAGGCGATCTGCGATGACGGATCCGGCGCGTAATAGAGGTCGTAAGGCGCGGCAGCCTGAGAAATCGCCAGATTGCGCACGCCAGGCTGGACACGGGCGAAACGGCCGGCGGGATCGATGTGCAGGATCTTGTTGAAGCGCGCCATCACCAGCAGCACGCCTTTTTCCAGCGGCAGTGCGCCGCCCGACAAGCCCGTACCCGCGCCGCGCGCCACGACGGGCACGCCGCGTTCGTGGCAGACCTTGAGCACGGTCTGGACCTGTTCGACCCGCTCCGGCAGCACCACCAGCATCGGGGTGGTGCGATAGGCGGAGAGGCCGTCGCATTCATAAGGCCGCAGTTCTTCCTCGCGATGGAGGATGTCCAGATCAGGCAGTCGCGCTTGCAGGGCCTGCAGCAGCTGGGCCTTGTCGATGGCAGGCAACGCGCCATCGACGCGTTCGTCGTACAGAATATTCATGATGGGTTCGCAACCCTGTTGTTTTTATAAGAGGCGATTTATGTAGGGCCCGTTCTTTGACTGAACGTTCTACCGCTGGCTTGCATCATTGGCTGCGGGGGCCTTACTGTCCATGTCTTAACGCACTGGTCGAACCAGTTTTTTTTGTCATTTGCCCAATGACTGTTAAAAAAATCCATGTTTATCAAAGGGCTGGTATTTGCTGACTCAACGGATTTCTTTATTTTTATAACTGGTCATACCAGTTGATCCGTCGGTTAGGCAACGTGCTTACGATGCTTGCAGCAAGGAGCGCCTTCAGGGCTGTGCAGAATTCACCTCTATTGTGGACGCTGGATCATGGAAACAAACAAGCTCACGCCTCAAGTCGCCGACGTGGTCAGCGAGCGTATCGAACGGCTGATCGTCGATGGCGTGCTGAAGGTCGGACAGCTATTGCCTTCGGAACGGCGCCTGACCGAGAAGCTGGGCGTGTCGCGTACGGCGCTGCGTGAAGGGCTCAAGCTGTTACGTGCCCGAGGCATCATCGAAACCCGACAGGGCAAGGGCTCGTTCGTCGCGCAGATGGGCGGGTTGGGAGTGACCGCTGCCTCGCCTTTGATGCACCTGTTTGCCTCGCAGCCTCGCACGCTGTACGACCTGTTCGAAGTGCGTAGCCTGCTGGAGGGCGAGTCCGCTCGGCTGGCGGCCTTGCGCGGAACCGACGCTGATTTCGTACTGATCACCCGGGCCTACAATGCGCTGGTCGCGGCTCACGACCATGAACTGTCGGCCTCCGAGCACGCACGCCTCGACCATGCCTTCCATCTGGCGATCTGCGAGGCGTCTCACAACCCGGTATTGGTGCAGACCTTGCGCTCGCTGACCGACCTGTTGCTCAACACGGTGTTTGCATCCGTCAACAACCTGTACCACCGCGAAGCGCAGAAACGCCAGATCGACCGCCATCATGCGCGGCTTTACAACGCCGTCACCGGGCGTCTGCCGGAACAGGCGCGCAAGGCCGCCGTGGCGCACATTCAAAGCATCTGCGAAAGCCTGCGCGAGATCGAGAACGAAGAGCAGCGACTGGTACGGGCCACCTTGCGCCTGGAGGGGTGGACCTGACCTTGACAGTCGTCAGGTATTGCCGCAATTTACGCATTGCGTAAGTCGTTTACGAATAAAACAAGAAAACAACGCGAAGGCCTGCCGTGGATCTTTATACCTACTACCGATCAACCTCCAGCTACCGGGTGCGGATCGCCCTGGCGTTGAAGGAGCTGCAGGTCAACGCTATCCCCGTCAATCTGATTCGAGACGGTGGCGAGCATCGAAAGCCTGGCTATCTGGCGATCAATCCGCAGGGGCGCGTTCCTGCACTTCGGCTCGACACGGGCGAAGTGATCACCCAGTCCATGGCGATCATCGAATACCTGGAAGAACGCGCGCCCGTTCCGGCGTTATTGCCCGGAGATTTGATTCAACGAGCCCGACACCGGGCAGTGGCGGCGCTGATCGGCTGTGATATCCATCCGCTGCACAACGTCGCGGTGCTCAACCGTTTGCGCGGTCTGGGGCACGACGAAGGCGATGTGACCGCCTGGATCGGGCACTGGATCAGTGAGGGTTTTGCCGCCGTTGAAGCGCTGATCGGTGACCAGGGCTTCTGTTTCGGCGACGTTGGTCTGGCCGATGTGTATCTCTTGCCGCAGCTGTACGCCGCCCGCCGTTTCAATGTCGACCTGACTGCGTTCCCGCGTATCTGCCGGGTCGAGGCGCTGGCGTTGCAGCATCCGGCCTTTCAGGCTGCGCACCCCGATGCGCAATCCGACAAGCCGGAGTAACCTGTCCTCCATGAAAATCTTCGGTCTGCAATTGATCTTCGGCGACTTCCTCGCCCGCAGCGTACGGGGCATTCCCTGTGCGCCACCTGCTGAACAGTGACTTCGCCGCTGTGCAAATCACTTTTAGCAGGAGCAAGACCGTGACTGATCTCTACGAAAATCCGATGGGCCTGATGGGCTTCGAGTTCATCGAATTCGCCTCGCCGACCCCCAACACGCTGGAGCCGGTGTTCCAGATGATGGGCTTCACCAAAGTCGCCAACCACCGTTCAAAGAACGTGGCGCTGTACCGGCAGGGCGCGATCAACATCATCCTCAACAACGAACCTCATAGCGAAGCGTCCTACTTCGCCGCCGAGCACGGCCCTTCAGTGTGTGGCATGGCGTTCCGGGTCAAGGATTCGCAGCAGGCCTACAAACGCGCGCTGGAACTCGGTGCTCAGCCGATCGAGATCGCAACGGGCCCGATGGAGTTGCGTTTGCCCGCGATCAAGGGCATTGGCGGCGCGCCGCTTTACCTGATCGACCGTTTTGGTGAAGGCACGTCGATCTATGACATCGACTTCGTGTTCATCGAAGGCGTCGACCGTCATCCTGAAGGCGCGGGCCTTAAATTCATCGACCATTTGACCCACAACGTCTACCGGGGGCGCATGGCGTATTGGGCGAACTTCTACGAGAAGCTGTTCAACTTCCGCGAAATTCGCTACTTCGACATCAAGGGCGAGTACACCGGGCTGACCTCCAAAGCGATGACCGCCCCGGACGGCATGATCCGCATCCCGCTCAACGAAGAGTCGTCCAAAGGCGCTGGCCAGATCGAAGAATTCCTGATGCAGTTCAACGGCGAAGGCATTCAGCACGTCGCGTTCTTCACCGAGGACCTGATCGACACCTGGGACCGGCTCAAGGCGCTGGGCATGCGTTTCATGACAGCGCCGCCGGACACCTATTACGAAATGCTCGAAGGTCGGTTGCCGAACCACGGCGAACCCGAAAACGAACTCAAGGCGCGCGGCATTTTGCTGGACGGCACGTCGGAAGGCGGCAACAAGCGTCTGCTGCTGCAGATCTTCTCGGAAACCCTGATGGGGCCGGTGTTCTTCGAGTTCATCCAGCGAAAGGGCGATGACGGCTTCGGCGAGGGCAACTTCAAGGCGCTGTTCGAATCGATCGAACGCGACCAGTTGCGGCGCGGGGTGTTGACGGCAGATTGATTTCGCCTGACGGGGCGCTCTCCTGCCTGAAACCGGTGGGCGCATCACACCGAAATCAGGTCAGACTCTGGATCTTTCTGTGGGAGCGAGCTTGCTCGCTTCCACAGGGTTCGCGACAGGCTTTGGGTCACACGGCCGGCATGTCCCCGCCCATCCGTGCGCTGATCGCTTGGGCTGTCTTCAGCAGTTTCTGCGCCGCCAGCGCCTGGCGCTCGTCGGTGAACACCGATGCCGAACCCACCACGGTCACTACGCCCACCAGCTTGCTACCCATGGCGAACACCGGTGACGACACGGCATTGACGCCCGCCATCAACAGCCCATGAATCTGGTGCACGCCAGTGCTGCGTATTTCTTCGATGTGACGGTCGATTTCTTTCAGCTGTTTCGCGTTCAGAGAGTCCGCTTCCGATTGTCTCAGCGCTGCCGTCTCGGCGGGTGAGAGGAAGGCATCGAACACCATTCCCGTCGACGAACCGAGCAGCGGCAAGACCGAGCCGATCTGCGTGACCAGCGTCACCGCGCCCAGCGATTGCTCGACATACACCACGGTGGGCCCCTTGTTGCCCCATACCGCAAGGAAGCAGGTTTCATTGAGCTCGTCGCGCAGTGCAATCAGTGCGGGGGCGGACGTTTTCAGCACGTCCAGCTGACTCAGCGCCGCAAGGCCGACCTGCAACGCGGAGCGTCCCAAACGGTAGTGATTGGTCACCGAATCCTGCTCGGCGAAGCCGCTGTCCACCAACGCCTGCAAGTAGCGATGCACTTTGCTGGCGGGCATGCCCACGTACTCGGCGAGCTTCGACAATGAGGTCGCGGGTGCCAGTTCGGCCAGCGCTTTGAGAATGCCGACGCCAACTTCGGCGGACTGCACTTTCTGTTGGCGCGAGCCTGCGGGGATTGCGGAATCTTCGGTCATGAGCGGGGCGTGCGCCGGTCTGGAAAGGCTGCTTTATAGCTTGACCGACCTGCAAACTCAAATTACGTTATGCGTAATCTGTTTACGTAAAATAAAAACAAGAGGTCGAGATGTTCACAGCACCTGCATCCGAGGCTTTGAGGTATCAATCCGGCTTCGGCAACCAATTCAGCAGCGAGGCCGTGCCGGGCGGTTTGCCGGTGGGGCAGAACTCGCCGCAACGTCATCCCCTCGGTCTGTACGCCGAACAATTCTCGGGCACTGCATTCACCGTCCCGCGCGCGGAGGCCCGACGTACCTGGCTGTACCGCATCCAGCCCTCGGCCGCACACCCTCGGTATCAGCGCCTGGAACGGCAGATCACCGGTCAGCAGCAAGGTCCGGTTACCCCCAATCGCTTGCGCTGGAATGCGTTTGACGTGCCCACTGAGCCCACTGATTTCGTTGAGGGCCTGATCGCCCTGGCGAGCACCTCGGCGGCGGATCAGGCCGAAGGCGTCAGCGTGTATGTTTACGCTGCGAATCGCTCCATGCAGCGTGCGTTTTTCAGTGCCGACGGCGAATGGTTGATCGTTCCGCAGCAGGGACGCTTGCGCATCGTCACCGAGCTCGGCCTGCTGGACATCGAGCCGCAGGAAATCGCGGTGGTGCCTCGTGGCTTGAAATTCAGCGTGCAGTTGCTCGACGAAGTGGCGCGCGGTTACCTCTGCGAGAACCATGGCTGTGCCTTGCGTTTGCCAGACCTTGGGCCGATTGGCAGCAACGGGCTGGCCAATCCCCGCGACTTCCAGGCGCCTGTTGCGTGCTTCGAGAGCAGCGAGCAACCCACCGAGCTGGTGCAGAAATTCCTTGGAGAGCTGTGGAGCACGCAACTCGACCACACGCCTTTCGACGTGGTGGCCTGGCACGGCAACAATGTGCCGTACAAATACGACCTGCGCCTGTTCAACACCCTTGGCACGGTCAGTTACGACCATCCTGATCCGTCGATATTCACCGTACTGACCTCGCCGGGTGCGGTTCACGGTCAAGCCAACGTCGACTTCGTGATTTTTCCGCCGCGCTGGATGGTGGCGGAAAACACCTTCCGTCCGCCGTGGTTCCACCGCAACCTGATGAACGAGTTCATGGGCTTGATCGACGGTGCCTACGACGCCAAGGCTGAAGGTTTCATGCCCGGCGGTGTTTCGTTGCACAACTGCATGAGTGCCCATGGCCCGGACAACGCCACGGCCGAGAAGGCCATGGCGGCTGACCTAAAACCGCACAAGATCGAACGGACCATGGCGTTCATGTTCGAAACTGGCAAGGTCCTGCGCCCCAGCCGCCATGCCCTGGAATGCGCGGAACTTCAAAGCGACTACGATGCCTGCTGGGAGGGCATCGCCAGAACCTTCAACCCTTTCGATACGGACAGCCAACGATGAGCATTTCCCGACACCCGCGCAGTTGGGTGACCTGCGCCAACGACCACCCTGATTTCCCGCTGCAAAACCTGCCATTTGGCGTGTTCAGTCGTCCGGGTTTCGGTAAGCGGGGTGGGGTCGCCATCGGTGATTTCATCCTCGATCTGCAAGCGGCGCTCGAGGCCAGCCTGTTCAATGGCGTCGCCCGGCTGGCTGCCGAGGCCGCCAGCCGCAGCCAGCTCAATGATTTCTTCGCACTGGGCGCTTCGGCGCGCCAGGCCTTGAGGTATGAACTGCTGCACTTGCTGGATGAAAATAGTCCGCAGCGCGAGCGTTTGCAGGCCTTGGGGACGACCCTGCTGTGCCCGATGAGCGAATGCCAGATGCATTTGCCCGCGCAGGTGGGCGATTACACCGATTTTTACGTTGGCATCCACCATGCCACGAATGTCGGCAAACTCTTCCGCCCCGACCAGCCGCTGTTGCCCAACTATAAGTACGTGCCCATTGCCTATCACGGTCGGGCGTCCACGCTGTGTGTATCCGGTACGCCAGTCAAACGCCCCTGCGGTCAGACGATCACGCCAGGGGTGGAGGTGCCTGCCTTCGGACCGAGCAAGCGGCTTGATTACGAGCTGGAAGTGGGTGTCTGGATGGGGCAGGGCAACGAAACGGGTGAGCCGATTCCGATCGCCGAGGCCAGTGAACACATTGCCGGTTTCTGCCTGCTCAACGACTGGTCGGCTCGCGATCTGCAAGCCTGGGAATACCAGCCTCTGGGGCCGTTTCTGTCGAAGAGCTTCGCCACCAGTCTGTCGCCGTGGGTGGTGACTGCGGAAGCCTTGGCGCCGTTTCGCCGTGCCCAACCCGCGCGGCCGGACGGCGACCCGAAGCCCCTGGATTACCTGTTCGACGAGCAGGATCAACAGCGTGGCGCACTGGACGTCGAGCTGGAGGTGCTCCTGCTTACTGCACAGATGAAAGAGCAGGGCCTGGCACCACAGCGTCTCGCATTGAGCAATATGCTGAACATGTACTGGACCGTGGCGCAGATGGTCACTCATCACAGCGTGAATGGCTGCAAATTGCAGCCGGGCGATCTCTTCGGCACCGGCACCCTGTCCGGTCCGCAAACCGGGCAGTTCGGCAGTTTGCTGGAGATGACCGAGGGCGGAAAACACCCGGTTGAATTATCCAGCGGCGAGACACGCACGTTTCTGCAAGCAGGCGACGAAGTGATCCTCACAGCGCGCTGCCGCAAGGATGGCGAGGTGAGTATCGGCTTCGGCGAGTGCCGTGGGGTGGTAGTGGGTTAAGTCTCGCAGGCGCTGAGCTCAGCGCCGTTGCATAGGCGCTTAGCTGATCCACCGCATTCGCCAGCAAGCCGGCTCCTACAGTATGAGCGTTGTACTCATGGCTTCGGAACGACGCGGATCCTGTAGGAGACGTCCGAGGTTACGAGGGTATGGGCCGCAATTCGGACGAATGAGGTGGGTCAGTCACTGTGGATGTTGCTGAACCACCGCATTCGTCGGAATGCCGCCCAGACCAAGCGCGCTCCTACAGTATCCGCGTCGTGCTCAGGTCTTCGGAACGACGCGGATCCTGTGGGAGACGTCCGAGGTTACGAGGGCAGCGAAGGCGGCCCTTAGGTTTCGCGTGATTGTGCAAAGGTTGTGTATCAAGAGAAGCCGGGGACCAGCGAACCTTCGCGGGGCAAAAACCGTCCCTGCCGTTCGCCCTGTGGTTTGCCTTCGGCATAACTCAAATGCCCGTTGACCCAAACCCCGTCAATCCCTTTGGCCGCACGCTTGGGTTGCTTGAAGTCTGCGACATCGCGGACCGTCTCGGCATTGAACAGCACCAGATCCGCCCAATAACCTTCACGTACGAAGCCGCGCTCGTGCAGACCAAAGCGCGTGGCGGTCAGGCCTGTCATCTTGTGCACCGCGGTGTGCAACGGAAACAGGCCCACGTCCCGACTGAAATGCCCCAGCACCCGTGGGAAAGCCCCCCACAGGCGTGGATGGGGGAACGGGTCTTCCGGCAGGCCATCGGAGCCAATCATCGACAGCGGATGTTTCATGATGCGTTGTACGTCGTTTTCATCCATGCCGTAGTACACCGCCCCGGCAGGTTGTAGCTTGCGTGCGGCTTCCAGCAGCGACAGGCCCCAGTCGGCGGCGATGTCCTTCAGATCGCGTCCGCCCTCGTCTGGATGGGGCGTAGACCAGGTGATCGTGATACGAAACGCATCGGTCACCTGCTTCAAATCCAGCGTCGATGAACTGGCGGCATACGGATAGCAGTCACAGCCAACGGGATGGGTCAGCGCGGCTTTCTCCAGCGATGCCAGCAGCTGCGGACTACGTCCCCAATTGCCAGCGCCCGCGCATTTGAGGTGCGAAATCACCACCGGCGACCGGGCATGGCGACCGATGTCGAACGCCTCGTCCATCGCCTCCAGCACCGGTTCGAACTCACTGCGCAGGTGCGTGGTGTACACCGCGCCAAAAGCGGTCAGTTCCTCGGCCAGTTGCTTGACCTCGTCGGTGTCGGCCGAATAGGCCGAGGCGTACGCGAGACCGGTGGACAGCCCCAGTGCGCCGTCCTGCAGACTCTCGCGCAGTTGTTCGCGCATGGCGCCGATCTCATCGGGTGTCGCCGTGCGCAGCAGGTCGTTCAGGTGATTACTGCGCAAGGCGGTGTGGCCGACCAATGCTGCGACGTTGACCGCCGGACGCGCCTCGTCCACGGCGTTGCGGTAATCCATGAAGCGCGGATAGGCAAAGGCGCTGGCCGGCCCCAGCAGGTTCATCGGGTCGGGCGGGTCACCGGCCAGGGTGACCGGTGAGGCGCTGATTCCGCAGTTGCCGACGATCACCGTCGTCACACCTTGGGTGATCTTCGGGAGCATGTCCGGGTGGCGAATGACCACGGTGTCGTCGTGGGTGTGCACGTCGATGAACCCCGGCGCCAGCACCCGGCCAGCGGCGTCGAGCTCGTCCCTGGCCGAGACACCGTTCAGGTCGCCGATGCGCAGAATGCGGCCGTTACCCAGCGCGACATCGGCGCGGTAGCCCGGCGTGTCGCTGCCATCGATCACCAGCGCATCGCGAATGATCAGGTCGTAAAGCATGGTTCAGTCTCCAAGCGGCAGGCCGTCGTCGCCGCCGCGGTAATCATCAAGAGCGAGCTTGATGCGCCGCAGCCGTTCCTGATTGTCATCCGGAGCGGTCAGCGCAAGTTCTGTCGCGAGCACGTCGATGGTCAGCAGCATGCCGTAGCGCGCGGCCGTGGGTTTGTAGATGAAATTGGTTTCGGCTATCTGCAACGGCAGCACCACGTCGGCGAGACCGGCCAGGGGCGAGTCAGGCAGGGTGATCGCCACGGTCTTCGCCCCGTAACTGCGTGCCAGGCTCACGGCATCCAGCAGCTCGGGCGTGCGACCGCTCAATGAACAGACAATCAGGCTGTGATCCGGGCCGAGAGTGGCAGCGATCAGACGCATCATCACCGGATCGCGGCTGGCAGCGATGGGGTAGCCGAGGCGTACCAGACGGGTCTGCAACTCTTCGCTGCACAGACTGGAGCAGCCGCCCATGCCGAAGCTGTGAATCATGCGGGCCGGGGTGAGCAGGGCGACGGCAGCCTTGAAGCGCGCCTCGTCGAATCCGGCCAGATGCTGACGCAGCGTCGATTCGATATCGCCGACGATCTGGCTGAAAAACGCCGATTGCTCGGGGGCCTGCTCGGGATGGAGAAAGCGAGTGCCGACGCCGCTGGCTTGCGCCAATTGCAGGCGCAAATCGCGCAGGTCCTTGCAGCCGATCGAACGGGCAAACCGCGACAGCGTGGCGCTGCTGACCTCGGCGCGCGCGGCCAGTTCGTCGAGGCTGGCGCTGGCGCAGAACGCAACGTCGCTGAGAATCAGTCGGGCGATGCGGCCTTCACCCGCGCTGAAGGAATCCTGGCGGGCGCGGATCTGGTAAAGGATGTCCACTCAGATCACCTGGGCCAGGCCAAGGGTGAGGATGAAGGCGATGACGGAAATCAGCGTCTCCAGCACGGTCCAGGTCTTGAAGGTCTGCGCCACGGTCATGTTGAAGTACTCCTTGATCAGCCAGAAGCCGCCGTCGTTGACGTGAGAGAAGATCACCGAGCCCGCGCCGGTCGCCAGTACCAGCAGTTCCGGATGTGGATAGCCCAGGCCCATCGCGACCGGGGCAACGATGCCTGAGGCGGTGGTCATGGCCACGGTCGCCGAACCGGTTGCCACGCGCATCAATGCTGCGAACAGCCAGCCCATCAGCAGCGGCGACAAGTGAAAGTCCTGGGCCAGGCTGACGATCTCGTTGGTCACGCCACTGTCGACCAGAATCCGGTTCAGGCCACCCCCCGCACCGACCAGCAAGGTGATGCTGGCCGTTGGGGCGAGGCATTCCTGAGTGAATTTGAGAATCGCGTCACGGTTGAAGCCCTGCGCGATGCCCAGGGTCCAGAAGCTCAGCAAAGTCGCCAGTAACAGGGCGATCACCGAGTTACCGACAAACAACAGGAAGCTGTTGAGCGCGCTCCCTGGCGTCGAAATCAGGTTAGCCCAGCCGCCGAGCAGCATCAGCACCACCGGCAGCAGAAGGGTGGCCATGGTGATGCCGAAGCCCGGCAGTTGCGTGCGCGGTTCTCGGTCCAGAAACTGCCTGGCCAGCGGATTTTCCTCGGGCAGTTGAATGTGCGGCACGATGAACTTTGCGTAAACGGGGCCGGCAATGATTGCGGTCGGAATGCCGACGAGAATGGCGTAGAACAGCGTCTGACCGACTGAAGCCTGATAGGCCTGAACCGCCAGCATCGCCGCAGGGTGCGGTGGAACCAGCGCATGCACCACCGACAGACCGGCGACCATCGGCAGACCGACCATCAGAATCGAGACGCCCACCCGGCGTGCGACCGTAAAGGCGATGGGCACGAGTAGCACGAACCCGACTTCAAAGAACAGCGGCAGTCCCACCAGGAACGCGATGCAGACCATCGCCCAGTGTGCGTTGCGCTCGCCAAAGCGGTCGATCAACGTGCGCGCCACCTGCTCGGCGCCACCCGACTCAGCCATCATCTTGCCGAGCATGGTACCCAGCGCCACGACCAGGGCGATATGACCCAGGGTCTTGCCGACACCCCCTTCATAGGCGCTGACCACCGAGGTGGCGGGCATCCCGGCAACCAGGGCCAGGCCGACTGAAACGAGGGTGATGACGATGAAGGGGTTGAGGCGAAAGCGCGCAATCAGCACGATCAGGGCAATGATCGCGATGGCGGCGTAAACCAACAGAGAAAGGCCGGTAGACGGTGGCATGCAACGGTTCCTTGCAGAGAAAGAGGGCGGTCAGGCTTGGCGAAGGGACGTCAGTCCCGGCGCGGACAAGCGGTGAAAACAGTCTCGGCAGTGGGTGTTGCAGAAGGCTCACAGGTTGAAACAGAGGTCGGAAAACGACGATCACAGGCAGGCATTATTGTTATCTCTGATTTCGTGATGAAAATTAAATTACACGAAAACGGATAAAAATATCAATTTATGAAAATTAATTTCTTTAAAGGGTCAGGAAAGCTCAGCGTGCGCTGAACCGTTCCCGATACGCTTGTGGCGTCACCGACACCGCCCGGAGGAAACTTCGGCGCAGCGTCTCTTCGGTGCCAAAGCCGCACCGGTCAGCAATCCGCTTGATCGGTAACGCACTGTCGCCCAACAAGCGCCGGGCGGCTTCCACGCGTAGCTGTTCGATGGCACGTGCCGGCGTATTCCCCGTATGGGCACGGTAATGCCGGACGAAGCTGCGTTCACTCATGCCCACCTGCGCGGCGAGGGTGGCGACGGAAAGATCGCTTGCAAGGTTGTCGAGAATCCAGGCGTGAAGGTCGCCAAAGCGGCTGTCCTGGCCGCGTGTGGCCTGTTGCATCGACAGCGCAGTGCTGAACTGCGATTGCCCGCCGGGCCGCTTGAGAAACACCACCAGATCCCGCGCCACGGCGAGGGCGATGTTTCGGCCGAGGTCGGCTTCGACCATCGCCAGAGCCAGGTCGATACCTGCCGTGACACCCGCCGAGGTCCACAGCGCTTCCTCATTGATGAAGATCGGTTCCGGATCGACCTGTAACGCCGGGTAACGCCGGGCCAGTTCATCGCAGCTGTCCCAGTGGGTGACCACTCGGTGTCCGTCGAGCACACCCGCTTCGGCGAGCATGAACGCGCCCGTGCAGACCGATGCCACCCGTCTCGCGCTCGAGGCCTGTGAACGCACCCAATCCAGCAAGTCGTGGTCGAGCAGCGCGGTGTGTACGCCGCGGCCGCCTGCGATGATCAGCGTATCCGAGGGTGTATCCGGCAGCGGATGGGTGTGCAGACCCAGACCCGCCGACGACACCACGCAGCCATTCTGTCTGGCGATGACCGTGGGCGCGTAGGGCGCCGGCAGATGCTTCTCCAGCATCTGGACATTGGCCGACGCGAAGACTTGCAACGGACCGCTGACGTCCAGCAGTTGCACGTTGGGGAACGCCAGGATGTGGATGGCTCTGGGCTGGTCGGACATGAGCGCCTCAACAGACGGGTTGGCGGAAATTGTGGGTCTTGTGGCGTATCCGCCAGAGCTTATCGGGCTACAGTGGATTCGTCCAATCACCTGACACAGGAACCCCCCATGACGCTGCATATCGGCTTGCTGGTATTTCCCAAGGTTCAACAACTGGACCTGACCGGTCCGTACGACGTTTTCGCCACGATGCCGGGTGTCACGGTGCACCTGATCTGGAAAACCCTCGATCCGCTGCAGTCCAGCACCCACCTGACGTTGACGCCGACCTGCACCTTCGACGATTGCCCTGACCTTGACGTGATCTGCGTGCCTGGCGGTGTTGGCGTGGACGCGCTAATGGAGGACGCCGAAACGCTGGCGTTCATTCGGCGGCAGGCCGCGAGTGCCCGGTACATCACGTCGGTCTGCACCGGGGCGCTGGTCCTTGGTGCGGCGGGTTTGCTGGAGGGCAAGCGCGCGACGACTCACTGGGCATCCCATGGTTTGCTGGAGAAGTTCGGGGCAATCCCGGTGAAGGAGCGCGTCGTTCGCGACGGCAACCTGATGACCGGCGGCGGTGTGACCGCGGGCATTGATTTCGCCTTGACGTTGATCAGCGAAATCTTCGACGCGGACACATCGCAAACCATCCAACTGCAGCTGGAATATGCCCCGGCGCCACCCTTCAATGCCGGCCGTCCGGACACCGCGCCCGCCCAAGTGCTGGCGATTGCCAAGGAGCGGGCAACGCCGGGTCTGACGGCACGTCAACAGATCGTCGAGCGGGTGACCGCTGGCCGTCGTTAAGCTGGCGAGCAGGTGGCCGGGATTTCATACCAGCACAGGAACAGGTCCAGTGCCGATTCGACCACCGACACCTGCTCCTCGGGTGCCAGCAGCGGTTTATTGAGGGTCACTTGCGGCCAGAACGCGAAGGCCTTGAGCAGCGCGTGAATCTGTGACGCGGCGAACTCGGGTTCGACGGCCTTGAGGCGGCCGTCCTGCTGGGCGCCGCGTACCCAGACCGTAAACGTTTCCTCCCGCTCGTTCAGACGGTTGACCCATGCCTGCGCCCGCTCGGGGGAGTGGATGGTGGCGCCGATGGCGACGCGCGCCAGATCGATGAAATTGCTGTCGCCGAGGGTTTTCATCTTGGCGTTGAGCAACTCGCGCAATTGATCGCGCAACGGCAAGGCAGGACGGTAGATGGCGTCCGGCTGCGCGGTGGCCCTGGCCCACAGGCGCTGAAGCATTTCGGCAAACAGCTCTTCCTTGCTCGGAAAATGGTTGTACACCGTGCGCTTGGAAACTTCAGCCCGAGCCGCGATGCGATCCATGCTGGTGACCTCAAAACCGTTGTCGCGGAATTCGGCAATCGCAGCCATCACAATGGCTTCACGTTTACGGTCGGTCAGTCGCAGAGGTGCAGTCATGGCATCGCTTCTAAAGGTTTATGCAGATCGGGTGACAGCCCGACAAGAAAATTACACCGGGCAGTTTACTTCTCTTTGACGATCGTGCAAGCTAGAAACTACACGGTGTAGTGTAAAAAGCTGTTACAACTTCCCGTTTACATCTTCGCGTCGTATGCAACATCCTGCAATGCGTTCGCCGTTGCAGAAACCTCCACCCGTTTCATGGAGTCAGCACCTCATGGCCTCGATCGAAAAAAACCTCGATAACGCATCCTCGTTGCCCGTTCTGTCCCGGCAAGAGGGCCGCTATCTCAATCACAAGCCGATGAAGCGCTCCGGGTTTCTCAAGACATTGCGCATCTTCTGGAACGCAATGGTTAATAAGCCTCGCCACACCCGTCCCGTCGGCGAGATCCCGGTTCAGCCACTGTCCCGTCAGCAATTGCTCGCCGCGCCGAACAATACGGTGTATCGCCTGGGCCACTCGACGGTACTGCTGAAGCTGCGCAACCAGTATTTCCTGACCGATCCGGTTTTCGCCGAGCGGGCATCGCCGATTCAATGGGCCGGGCCGCAACGTTTTCATCAGCCACCGATCCGTCTGGAAGACCTGCCGCCCCTCAAAGCCGTGATCCTGTCGCACAACCACTATGACCACCTTGATCACATGACGATTCAGATGCTCAAAGACAAGGTGGAACATTTCGTCGCACCGCTGGGCGTGGGCGACACGCTGATCAGGTGGGGCGTGGACGCCAGAAAGGTTCAACAGTTGAACTGGTGGGAGTCCACCGAGATCCATGGCATTCGCTTTGTCGCCACGCCCGCGCAACACTTTTCAGGACGCAGCTTCAGCGACAGCAACCAGACGCTGTGGGCCTCGTGGGTGATGATCGACGGTGAGCAACGGATTTTTTTCAGCGGCGACACGGGGTACCACAGCGGCTTCAAACTGATCGGCGAGCACTACGGCCCGTTCGACCTGACGCTCATGGAAACCGGTGCCTACAACGTCGACTGGCCGGATGTACACATGCAACCGGAGGAAACCCTGCAGGCGCACATCGACCTGCGCGGCAAGTGGCTGCTGCCCATCCATAACGGCACCTTCGACCTGGCCATGCATGCCTGGCACGAACCGTTCGACCGTATCCTGGCGCTGGCCTGGGATCGCAGTATCTCGATCACTACACCGGAAATGGGCCAGCCGTTCTATATCGAGTACCCAAGCCGTGGCGAAGCGTGGTGGATGAAGGTCGAAAAGGCTGTTGAATCCAGGACGACACATCGCCGCAACCGTTGCTGTGATCGCCAGCAGGCCGCCAGTCGAGGCTAAACGGCGGGATCAGGGTTTGTTGTGATTCTGATCCCGTTCACGGTTCTGTTCAGTGTTTTCCGGCGGGGCCGGGTGCCGGGGCTGCTCACCTTGCTGGTTGGCCTGCTTGTGTTGCTCGCCCACTTTTTCGGCATTTTCCGGCTTGTGGTCCAGATCTTCACGGCTGGATTCTTTGGGCATCACGTGTTCTCCGTTAACCGTTCAATTTAATAAGGCGCTCGGCGCCTGCGAGGTTCACTGGCTTAGCTGTTGGATCAGCATCAGGGCTTCATCCTTGAACAAAGGTTGTTTCAGGCGCTCAGCCAGAAACGCCACCTCGCGTTCGCGCTCGCAGCCCACCACGCTGACCACCGCACCCTGTTTGCAGAGCAGCGCCAGGAAGCTGAACGTCTCAGGCTCCCCCAGGTAGACAATCTCGTCCCACTCATCGGCATGCCCCAGACAATCCAGACGTTTTCCGAAGTGAAAGGTCCAGAAGTAGGGCACATCGTTGTAGTGCAGGTCGCTGCCCAGCATGTTACTGGCCGCGATACGGGCGTGTTGTTGCGCCAGCCGCCAGTGCTCGATCCGCTGCGATACGCCGTTGATCGGGAAGCTCGCAATGTCGCCCGCCGCCCACAGCGCCTTGCCGGCCTGCATGCCGGCATCCGCCTGCAACGATCCGTCCTCTTCCAGTGCAATGCCGTCGATGAACTGCGTGGCTGGCGCGACACCGATGCCGATCAACGCAAGGTCGACCGGCATCCGCTCGCCGTTACTCAACACCGCCACGTTCAGACGTCTTGCGTCTGCGGGCCCATCGCCTTCGAAACGGCTGACCTCGACGTGGGTGCGAAACAACACCCCGTTTGCTTCATGCAGCGCGCGGATCGCCTTGCCGATCCGCTCGCCCAACTGCTTGATGAAAGGCACTTCGTGACGGGCGATGACCGTGACGTTTACCCCCTGTTTCCGGAGTGCGGACGCTGCCTCTAGCGCGATAAAGCTGTCTCCGACGATCAACGCATGATCCCCCGGCCCAGCAGCGGCCAGAATCTTTTTCGCGTCGTCACGGCAGCGCAGTGTCAGCACCTGCGCGAGATCGGCGCCGATCACGGGTAACGCGCACGGCTCGCCTCCCGTGGCAATCAATGCGGCGTCATACGCCAACCGTCTTCCGTCGACCAGCGTGACGCGCTGGTTGATGACGTCGAGTTTCATGACTTCGCCCAGGATGCGTTCGATGCGATTGTCGTCATAGAAACGCTCTTCGCGAAGCGGCGGTGTTTCATCCGGTTCCATGTCGGCGGCCAGCACAAATTTGCTTAACGCCGTGCGGTCGTATCCCGACCTGGCTTCACGGTCCACCAGTAGCAACCGACCGTTGAAGCCTTTTTCCCTCAAGGCGCAGGCTGCGGCGGTTCCTGCCGCGCCTGCGCCAATGATGATGAAGCAGCGGTCATCGTCTGCACGGGGTTGCGGGTCGGTCTGAACGGGCTGGTCATCGACATGAATCTGGTCTTCGATCACTTGCGTCGCATACCGCGTAAGGGCATTCAACGCAGGCGGTTCGCATAGATGTCCGTCATGGACAGCGAATTCCGCCTTGTGCCAAGGGCAAATCAGACGGCCGTTGCACACCGCGCCATCGGCCAGCGGCGCCCCCGCATGAGGGCACTCGCCTTGATACGCGCGCACCTCCTCACCATCACGAACCAATACGATTTTCTTCTCGCCAACGTCCACCTGAAGGCCGCGATCTCGACGAAGATCGGCCAGGCTAGCGACCCGATGCATAGGCATGTGACTTTCCCTCCCAGGCTTTCCTTTGGGAGTGGACCGCATGGGAAGAGGTTCAGCGTATTTGCAAACCGCAGCCAATACCGGTCTCAGCGCACCAGCCCTAACCGCTCATGCCAGTCGGCAATCGATTCCTCGGGGTACTGCTCGAACTGTTTATCCTTTGGCCCGGCCTGTACCTCGACCCACGACGCTTTTGAGTCCAGCAACAGGTGCGTGTGCTCCGGTGGCGTCGGCAATGGCGTGTCGATAGCCGAGGCGAACGGGTGAATGAGCTCAGGCCATTGCGGGCTGAACAACCACAACCCGCTGCCGCATTGCTTGCAGAAATGTCGCTCCGCGCTGCTGGTGTGGACCTGATGGTGTGCATCGTCGCGCATCTTGGCGTGATAGATGGCAATACTGCTTTTGCCTTTGACCTTCAGGCTTTTCGCATCGCCACCCAGGTTGATCGAGTAGCCGCCACCGCCTTGGGTTTTACGGCAGATCGAACAATAGCAACGTTGATAGGGGTAGGGGTGGGCGCTGGTCAGGCTGAACTCCACCGCGCCGCAATGGCAGGAACCTTCCAGGTGCATGGCTTTTTTCTCCGTGTAGGTGATCGGGGACTGTTACGTCTAGACCGCTTCGAGGCTCCAGGTTCTCCGTTTTTCTCGAACAGCCGTTTGTTTTCTTCATGTTGTGGCCCTCAAGAAGCGGTGGTGGGCGTCGATAAGCGGTAGTCGTACGATGACTCTACGACCACCGCCACTTAATAAAAAAGAGCCTACGGTCATGAACCTACGCAATTTGACCATCGCCCGCCGTGCGGGCCTTGGATTCACCCTGATTTCCCTGTTGGTGGCCCTGTTGGGCTGGTTTGCCCTGACCCAGATGTCCAACATCCGCCAAAGCGAAGTGGCGGTCGAGAGCAACTGGATGCCGAGCATGCGGCTGGTCAACGATATCCGCGAAGCCATGCTGCGCATCCGGACCATCTCTCTGCGCATGGCGTTGGACACCGACCCCAAGAACGTCAGCGTCTACAAGGGGCAGATGGATGTCCGCGCCAAAGTACTCGCGGACAAGCTGAACAGCCTCGACTCGTTCATTGATACCCCCGAAGAAAAGACGTTGTATGACAAGTTTCGCGGCACCCTGGCTGATTATCAGCGCGGGCTGGCCCGGTCTTTCGTCCTGGCCGAAAGCGGTGATCTGAAAGCGCTGAACACGCTGCTGCTGGTCGACATGAAAACCGTCGTCGACAATTCCGGTACGCAACTGGGCGATCTGGCCGACTTCTATTCCCATCAGGTCGAACTCGAGGGTATGGCCGCGCAATCGCAGTACGGTGAGTCGCGCACGGTGGTCCTGGTATTTGTGCTGATTGCGGCGCTGGCGACGGTGGTTCTCGCACTGTGGCTGACACGCAGCATCATCGGGCCATTGGAAGAAGCGGTCACCGCAGCCGAATTCGTCGCCAAGGGCGATCTGACCCGCGACATCCGCGTCGAAGGCAAGGACGAGGTGACGCGTTTGCTGCGCGCCTTGCAGCAAATGCAGAACAACCTGCGCAGCACGTTGAGCCTGATCGGCAGTTCTGCCAGCCAGCTGGCATCCGCCGCGACCGAGCTGAACTCGGTGACAGAAGACAGTCACCGTGGCTTGCATCAGCAGAACACGGAGATCGAACAGGCGGCGACGGCCGTGAACGAAATGACCTCGGCCGTCGAGGAAGTGGCGCGCAATGCGGTGTCAACGTCTCAGGCGTCGAACGAATCCAACGCCGCGGCACAAGATGGCCAGGCGCGCGTCATCGAAACCGTGACGTCGATTCAGAACCTGTCGAGCAACGTGCAACACACCTCGGTGCTGGTACAGAACCTCGCCGATCAGTCTCAGGACATCGGCAAGGTGCTGGATGTGATCCGTTCGATTGCCGAGCAAACCAACCTGCTGGCGCTCAACGCCGCCATCGAGGCAGCGCGTGCGGGGGAGTCGGGCCGTGGTTTTGCAGTGGTAGCCGATGAGGTGCGGGCCTTGGCGCATCGTACCCAACAGTCGACGCTGGAAATCGACAAGATGGTCTCGACGATGCGCAGCGGTTCCAGCGAAGCGCTGGAGTCGATGCTGATCAGCCGTTCGCGGGCGTCCGAAACGCTGGAACTGGCCCAGGGTGCAGGCGAGTCGCTGACCCGTATCACGTCGTCGATCAACCAGATTTCCGAACGCAACCTGGTGATCGCCAGCGCGGCCGAAGAGCAGGCGCAGGTGGCGCGGGAAGTGGACCGCAACATCGTCAACATTCGTGACCTCTCGCTGCAGTCTTCATCGGGTGCCAACCAGATCAGCGCGTCGAGCACTGAGTTGTCGCGTCTGGCGGGAGAGCTGAATCAGGTGGTGACGCGTTTCCGGGTTTAACAAAATGTGTGTAGGAACGCGCTTGCCCGCGATGGCTGGTGGTCTGTGACAGGGATGTTGGCTGAAGGGGCGGGTTCGCGGGCAAGCGCGCTCCTACAGGGAAAACCTTCATCAGCATAAACGTTTCACCTCATTCGCTTGCCTGCACCGGCGGTTGGCTTGCATGATTCGCCGACTAATAATTCCTGGCGGGCTGAACCTGCCGAGCAGATAGGTGAAGGCAATGGATGATGTGAATCGCGGTTTCAGCAGTTGGCTGCGCTCCCCCGGACACAAAACGTGGCTGGCGCAAGAAGGTAACCGGCTGCTGGCGTTCGCCAGGGCGTCGAAGATGCCCCAGGGGTTTGGCAACCTGGATGAGCAGGGGCGTCTTCCTGCCGACGCCATCGCCGAAACCATGAACACCGCGCGCATGACCCACAGTTTTGCCATGGCCCACATCAATGGCATTCCGGGTTATGCCGGTCTGGTCGATCACGGCGTTGCCGCACTGGCCGGTCCTCTGCGCGACGCCGAGCACGGTGGCTGGTTCGCCAGACCGCTCGAACACTGTGCCGACACGGGCAAAGCGGCTTACCTGCACGCCTTCGTCGCGCTTGCGGCGAGTTCTGCCGTCGCCGCGCAACGTCCGGGGGCCAAGGCGCTGCTGGAGCAGGCGATTCAGGTGATCACTCAGCGTTTCTGGAGCGAAGAAGAAGGTGCCATGCGCGAGTCCTTCGATCGTGACTGGAGCAACGAAGAAGCCTACCGTGGCGCGAACAGCAACATGCACAGCACCGAGGCGTTCCTGGCGCTGGCGGACGTGACAGGGGATGCGCGCTGGCTGGATCGTGCGTTGCGCATCGTCGAACGCGTGATTCATCAGCACGCCGCTGGCAACCATCATCAAGTCATCGAACACTTCACGCCGCAATGGCAGCCTGTACCCGAGTACAACGTTGACAAGCCGGATGACGGTTTTCGTCCTTACGGTACGACGCCGGGACATGCCTTCGAGTGGGCGCGACTGGTGCTGCATCTCGAGGCCGCGCGACAGAGGGTCAAGCTGGAGACACCGTCCTGGCTCGTGGAAGACGCGCGGTTGCTTTTCGAAAACGCCTGTCGGTTCGGGTGGGATGTCGATGGCGCACCGGGCATTGTCTACACCCTCGATTGGCAGAATCGCCCGGTGGTTCGCCATCGTTTGCACTGGACTCACGCTGAAGCGGCGGCCGCCTCGGCGGCGCTGCTGCAACGCACGGGTGAGCAGCAATATGAAACCTGGTATCGCACGTTCTGGGAGTTCAACGAGACGCTGTTCATTGACCGTGAGCATGGCAGTTGGCGTCATGAGCTGAACCCGCAGAATCAACCCAGTGCCGATATCTGGCCAGGCAAGCCGGACCTCTATCATGCGTACCAGGCGACGCTGTTGCCGGTTCTGCCGCTGGCGCAAAGCCTGGCGACCGCGCTGCTGTACCTGCCGTGACACGCTCAGGTGACGTCATGGGCTCGATGAGCGATTGGCCCTGTCTCTGCGGGCTTGATCACGCAAGCCGCTGGGTGACCCTGATCACCTGTCGCGCGATATAGGCGCCGGTCAGGATCACGCCGAACAGGCGCAGCGTCTGCATCGCCAGCACAAAACCGACATCCGAGTGGGTGTCGATGGCGATGATCGCCATGGCGTCCAGGCCCCCGGGGTTGGTCGCCAGGTACACCGACAGAAAGTCCTTGTCCATCATGTCGGCGATCACCCAGGCGGAGAGCGCGCAGAGCAGGATCAGCAGCAATGCGCCGAAAATCATCGCGGGCAGTCGCCGCCAGACGTAGTGGATGGTCGCCCGGTCAAATCGCAGCCCGATGTAGCTGCCGATGGCGCCGTAGGCGATTGCCAGCAGCCAGGTCGGCATGACGATTTGCAGGACGCCGCTCAATTGCAGCGCGCCGCCGAGTAACAGGGGCACCAGCAACGCGCCGGCCGGGACCTTCGAACCGAGCATGACGCCCACCACGATCACCAGCAGGCTCAGGCCAAGATTCAGCAGGTTGCCATCTTGCAGCAGGGCAGCGCTGCTGTGCGCATCGGTACCGCCGACGTCGGCGCCAATCAGGCGGCTCACCAGCGCGCCCACCATCACCACGCAGACCACCCGCACGTACTGCATCGTCGCAACCACACGGGAATCGGCGCCGTAGTCCTCGGACATCGCCACCATCGCCGACGCAGCTCCCGGCGAAGTGCCCCACGCGGCCGTGCTGGCTTGAATGCCACCCCAGCGTGCCAGACCGACACCGACCACGGCGCTCAGCGCGATCGTCAGCAAGGTGGCAAAGACCATCACATGCCACGACTGCATGGCGGTCAGCAGAACACTCATGGTCATCGAGTGCGCGACGAGCACCCCCACGGAGCCTTGGCCTAGCCGGAATACGTGCTTGTGCAGCCGGATACTCGCGCCGCTAACGCCAAAGCCGATGGCGACCAGCATCGGGCCGAGAAACAATGCAGCGGGTACGTGAAAGTACTTGAACGCCTGACCGGCACTGCCCGCCAGGACGATGAGCAGTGACCACTGCATGAGTGGATGCAGGGAATCGAGGGAAAACGGTGCAGAGCGTGACAACGAGGATCTCCAGAGCATTGGCATGTTCCTGATGGAAGTGTGTCCAATGCCGGGAAGTATCGACAGTTGAATTGATCAAGTCTATTTTCTAATAATCATGAATTGATAACTTTGGTTGATATATGGACCTGCGCGACCTGACCTATTTCGACACCATCGCCGAGCTCGGTCATCTGGGGCGTGCGGCTGAAAAACTCAATCGCAGCCAGCCTGCACTGACCAAAAGCATCCAGCGGCTGGAAGAATCGTTCGGCACCAAACTGTTTCAGCGTGACGGTCGGCGAATCAAGCTGACCCCGGTCGGCGAGTTGCTTCAAGCGCGTGGCCGGATGCTTCAGCAAAGCATTGCCCAGACCCAGCGCGAGGTGCGTGACTTTGCCAGTGGGGCGGTGGGCGAGATTCGTCTGGGGTGTGCCTCCACGATGGCGGAATACCTGCTGCCGGAGTTGACCAATGCATTGCTGAAACGCGCCCCGGACATCACCCTGAAACTGGTGATCGGTCAGGATGACATGCTGCGCGAACAGCTTCGGTCGGGGCATCTGGACATGATCATCTGCGCTCAACGAGGCGTTGAAGGCGAGTTCACGGCCCATCCGATTCTCACGGACGAAGCGGTGGTGATCGCCAGTCGCAATCATCCGATCTTCAACGCGCCGTTTCAGATGAGTGACCTGTGCAATTACCGCTGGGTGTTGCCGCCGCAAGGCGTGTCCTCGCGGATCTGGGTCGATGACGCGTTCGCCCGGCACAACCTGCCGCTGCCCGTGGTGCAGATCGAAGCCAATTCCATTTCCCTGTTGCCCAGGTTGATTGCCCAGACCCACCTGTTGAGTTTCATTGCCAGGGAAACCCTTGAATATGGCAAGAACATGCAATATCTGCGGGAGGTGCCTCTGGCAACCACCACCATGGCGCGAACCATCTGCGTGATCCTGCGCCGCGAGGGCTACCTGTCTCCGGCCGCTCACGCCATGGCGAAAATGCTGCGCGAGGACGGCGGATCGTTTTTCAGCTGGGTGTGATCGTGCCGGCAGGTGGAGTAGCCTTGAAACTGAACATGAAAAGCCGTCAGGAGAACCCGCGATGCACGTACAGCCACACACGCTTGGCCAACATCATCTGACACCGTATTACCTGAGCGACGAAGACCAGCACTTCGGCGGCGACCAGTCGCCACTCAACGACGCCGATGCCGACGAAGACAGTGACCCGGAAGGCGATCTGGACCTGGGCGATCTGCGGCTGGACGAGTTTGAAGATTCGGACAAGCTGGACATCGGGTCGTCGACGCTGGGTTGAGCGCAATATAGGCACCGATCAGTTATCTGTGGGAGTGAGCTTGCTCCCACAGGTTTCTGATGGTTCCCACGCTCCGCGTCATCCGGGATGTGGCGCACGCTGTCAGGCGTTGTGATCCTCAAGAAACGGACTGACGCCACTGGTGTGAGAACCCAAGAATTTCCCACAGGTTCTCCGGCACGCAAAGCTTCGAGGGCGTGATTTACGTCGCCAGCGCTGATGTCAGATACCGCGCCAGCGCCTCTATTCCGGCCTCGGCCGTTTCGCTGCTGCCTGCCCAGGTGCATGCGAGCATCAGGTTTTTCGGCAGCTGAAAGTCCTCGACCTGAAATCCCTGGGCATCGAATCCGGCAGCATCGTGCCCGATCTGCTCGCGCAGCGATCCGAGGTCGTCGAAATACGCCCACACCGGCTTGGCGAGCGCCACGGCCATGCCGACTTCGAACGCCGTTCCCGAATCCGGCTCGGCACCGCGAAACACGTTCAAATTGGCCAGCACGGCGTCGCAGCTTTGGATCATCTCGATATTGGCATTACAAATCAACGCCGCCGTTTCCTGCGGTGGCAGTCCCTGAGTGACCTCGTTGTCGAATGGATACAACCCTTCAAGGCCATGGGCGTCGCACAGGGCTTTCAAATAACGTCCGTGCTCGATGGCGTCGCTGCGGAAGACGTCGAAGCCCGCCAGGTAAACCCGAGGTTTGCGAGAGGAAAGCATGGTCATTTCCCTGAAAAGACGAAGGCAACCATTCTAACGGTTCAGGTCAGGGACTGCCGTTGATCAGGCCAGCGCCGACTGATGGCAACAAGGGGCTGGAATCTGTACGGATAAACAGTATCCTGACGCCTTTCTTTTTGCCGTAACGTGATCGCGCCGTGAGCACTTTCCCCCTCGACAACCCGTTCTATTATCTGGAGAACTTTCGCCAGGTCCTGAGCTGGATTGGTCAACGCTACGACGATTTGCTCGATGATGACGAGCGTCGGTTCATCGGGCACTTTGCTCGTCTCTCGCAGCCTTCACAAGCGTTGCTGGTGCGGATGGTCATGCGCAAAGGCACGCTGTTTCGCGCCAGCAAGCTGAATTATGCCGAGATCGGTGACGTGCGGCTCGCCGCCGCCTCACTGCTGGAGTGTGGATGGGTGGATGGGCAGCCTCATCTGGACCTTCACGCGTTATTCGCGCTGCTGCGCAAGGACGAACTCGGGCGCTGTTTCAAGGATCACGGGGTCAGGAGCACGGAGAAAAAAGCACATCTGCTGGAGCGATTGCTGCCGCTGTACGAGCACGCCCAACCGTTGGTTCAGTGGTTCGCAGACCTTGATGACGTGGTCTTCGGGTTGCAGATCATGCCGCTGTGCGACCGCCTGCGTTTGTTGTATTTCGGCAATCTGTATCAAGAATGGTCCGAGTTCGTGCTGGCGGATCTGGGCATCTATCGCTACGAAAAAGTCGAATTTTCCGTCGAGTCGCGTGGAATAAGCCGACGTGAAGACATCGACATCTGCCTGCACCTGCATGCTTGCCGCCAGGCGCTGGACGAAGGCGCGGTGCTGCACGAACTGGCGGACCAGGCGATGAGCGTCGACACGGCGAACCCTTGGCTGGCCATGCGCCGTGCCAAGCTGCTGTTCCAGATCGGTTACCAGGCCGAGCGTGAGCAGGACTGGCCGCTGGCGTTGAGCGTGTACGCGCACTCCAGTTATCCCGGCGCTCGGGTCCGCAGGATTCGCGTGCTGGAGCGAACCGAGCGCCATGCCGAAGCCATGGCCCTTTTGCAGCACGCCCAGTCGGCGCCTGAAAACGATGAGGAAACCCAGCACCTGCTGCGCATTCAGCCGCGCCTGCAACGCAAGTTGGGGCAGGGCGGAGTTCGACGACGGACCACACGTGCGGTCACTCGACTGGACCTGAGCGTGGTCCCGTTGCCGGAATGCAGCGTCGAACGACTGATTCAGGAGCACCTGGCCGAAGCGGGCAGTGAGGTGCATTACGTCGAGAATGCGCTGATCAACTCGCTGTTCGGTCTGTTGTGCTGGCCCGCGATTTTCGCGCCGCTGCCGGGCGCGTTCTTCCACCCGTTTCACAGTGCTCCCAGCGACCTGTACAGCCCCGACTTCTATCAGCGTCGTGCGGCGCTGTTCGACGCCTGTCTGGCGCAACTGGATGACGGACGCTATCACGCGGCGATCCGGCAGCATTACGTCGAAAAGTTCGGCCTGCAATCACCCTTTGTGTTCTGGGGCACGCTCACGCCGGAGCTGCTCGAGCAAGCGCTACGTTGCCTGCCCGCGCACCACCTCAAACGCTGGTTCCGCCGTCTGCTGCAAGACATCAAGGCCAATCGCACCGGCATGCCCGACCTGATCCAGTTTTACCCCGAGCAGCGCAGTTACCGAATGATCGAAGTCAAAGGCCCGGGCGACCGGTTGCAGGACAACCAGCTGCGGTGGCTGGATTTCTGTGCCGAGCATGAGATGCCGGTGGTGGTGTGTTATGTCCAGTGGGCTGAGCAATCCGTGCTGACGGGTTAGCGCTTCACTTTTTTGGGCGGCAAGGGCAGGGGTGCGAACAACGCTTCGATGTCCTCGTCCTGCAGTTTCCAGTCTCCCGCCGCACGCCCGTCCAGCACACCGGATGCCAACGCTCGCTTTTCTTGCTGCAGGTGCTGGATTTTCTCCTCCACGGTGCCCCGCGCGATCATCTTGTAGACGAAGACCGGTTTTTCCTGGCCGATGCGATAGGCCCGGTCGGTGGCCTGATTTTCGGCGGCCGGGTTCCACCAGGGGTCGTAGTGGATCACCGTGTCGGCCGTCGTCAGGTTCAGACCCGTACCGCCGGCCTTGAGGCTGATCAGGAAAATCGAGCGTTTGCCGCTCTGGAAGTCCTCTACAGGCGTTCGACGGTCCTTGGTCCTGCCGGTCAACAACGCGTATTCGATCCCGCGTTGCTTCAGTTCGACTTCGATCAACTCGAGCATCGACGTGAACTGAGAAAACAGCAGGATCTTACGGTCTTCCGCCAACAGTTCTTCCACCATCTCGATCAGGCTTTGCAGCTTCGCCGAGGTGGAGTGGCGAGGGTTGGGGGGCACGCTGTTGACCAGTCGCAAGTCGCAACAGACCTGTCGCAGCTTGAGCAACGCCTCCAGAATGATGATCTGGCTGCGCGCAGCGCCCTTACGGGTGATCTCGTCGCGGACTTTTTTGTCCATGGCCAGGCGCATGGTCTCGTAGACATCGCGCTGTGCATCGTTGAGCTCGACCCAGTGCACGATTTCGGTCTTGGGCGGCAGTTCGGTGGCGACCTGTTCTTTGGTGCGTCGCAACAGAAAGGGTTTGATCCGTGCGTTCAGGTGTTGAAGACGCTCGTTGTCGCCCAGCCGCTCAATGGGTGTGCGGTAATTGACGGTGAATTGCTTGACGTCGCCCAGCCAGCCGGGCATCAGGAAGTGGAACAGCGACCACAGCTCGCCCAGGTGGTTTTCCAGCGGCGTTCCACTCAGGCACAGGCGCTGACGGGCGTTGAGCTGGCGAGCGGCCTGCGCCGCCTTGCTGTTGGGATTCTTGATGTACTGCGCTTCGTCGAGCACCAGTACGTGCAGCAGTTGTTTGCTCAGCAGCTCAACGTCCCGGGGCAGAAGCGCGTAGGTGGTGAGGATCAGGTCGTAGTCCTGAAGGCTTTCGTAGTCCTGATGGCGGTTCGCGCCATACAACGCCAGTACGTTGAGCTGCGGCGTGAAGTGTTTCGCTTCGTCCACCCAGTTGGGGATCAGGCTGGTTGGCATGACCGCCAGCGCCGGACAATCCAGACGCCCGTCCTGCTTTTCCAGCAGCAGATGCGCCAGCGTCTGCAGGGTTTTGCCCAGGCCCATGTCATCGGCCAGCACACCGCCGACCTCCAGTTCGCGCAGGGCCTGCATCCAGCTCAACCCTTCCAGCTGATACGGCCGCAACGTGGCGTTGAGGCCTTCGGGAACCGTGACCTGTGTGTCTTTGATGTTGACGAGCCGCTCGGAAAACTGCCGGATCCGGTCGCCGCCTTGCCACAGCAACGGCATGGCATCGAGCGGCTTGAGCCGCGCCGCGTCGGCGGTGCTGAGGCGAATCGCGGTATTGCCGTCTTCACGCCAGTAGAAATCGCCGAGCGTTGCCAGCACGGTTTTCAGACGGCCGTAGGGCAGAGCGACCTGAATCGGCACGCCGCCACGCTGGGTGAAGTGATTGAGCTGGACCAATAACTGTTCGTCATCACGCCGTTTGGCGATGCCATTGAGCGTCATCAATTCGGGGTGCGTGCGCAGCAGATTGATCAGGATCGGCAACAGGCTCAGGCGTTCGCCATTGACGATGATCCCCAGTTCCAGGTCGAACCAGTCCCGCTCCGGTTCTTCGTCGACCGTGGCGTACCAGTCGTCCACCGGCGTCACGTCAAAAACGAAGTCTGGATTCATCTCGATCTGCCAGCCTTGCTCGCGCAGCACGGGCAGCTCGTCAAGCATGAAGCTCAGCCAGGCTTTGTCGGATGGCAGCTCGAACATTTCACCAGCGCTGTCGGGCAAGGCTTTGCTCTGCCGGGTGGCGATGCGAAAGCCCATGTCTTGTAGCTGTTTTCGGTACTGCGCCTCGCGGTCCAGCACACGGCGCATGCGGATGGTTTCTTCTTTCAGGTGCCAGAGAACGTCACTGGAGCGGCCGGGGCTGGGCACCCCCGAGACAAACATCTCGCGGTAGCGAAACGCCAGGGCGGCGCGGTGCTGAATGTGCCGCTGCATCTTGCCGTTGCGGGGCTCGTAGGCACTGAACTCAAAACTGGCCAGGATCAGGCGCGGCTGTGGCTCAACGCCTTTCAACAGCTTGACCGGCAGAGCGGGTTTTTTCTCGACCACCGGCTTGCGCGCGCCATTCAGATTGCCCGCCGCCGCCGCGATCGCCGGCCTGTTTTCCGGATCCTGCAGGAAAAACAACGCGGCCGCACAATGCTTGCAGTTGTTTCTGACCGGGCAGGTGCATTTGCCGACGATGAAATTACGGGTACGGTCGGGGTCTTTGAACAGCAGGGTCTGGGTGTAGGTTTCCAGGCTGGAACCACGGCAAACGGTGCGCACCACATCAGCGCTGATGTGATCGAGGGTCACGCGTTTCTGCCGGGCATAGTCGAGCCCGCGTTCCACGCTTTGCGCCTTGAACAATGGTTCCCATGGCAGCGCCAGGGCTTTTTCCAATGAGGATGACACGTCTTGCCCTACGTCAACGCGGTGCTTGAAGAGGAGAAACCTTGATCAACATCGCCAGGCTCCCGTTGTCCAGGTAGGTCAATTCACCGTTTCTGACGCGGGTCGCCTGACGCATGCGTTCGCTGGTCACCAGCACACCATGGTCGTCGAGTTGATTGACCCAGAAGTTGGCGTCGATATCGGTAAAGCGCGCCAGACTCAGGCTGACCGTGCCCTCGATGGGGTAGTGGCCAAACTGTTCCTGGCCATTGCTGATCGCCACCTTGCTCGGTGTCGCGCTGAGGTCCTGTTGCCAGGCGCGATGCAGCAGCACTTTATAGCCCTCGCTGGATTGCAGCTTGCCCACCAGTGTGTCGAGCGCCGTGGCCGCCTGATCGTTGGGTTCCAGTTTCCGTGCGCCAGCCGCCCAGTCCTCCGGTGCGGGCTGGTTGGTCGCCGCCGGTTCGCCGTTCTGGCGGAACAGGATCAGTTCCACCTGATACGTACCATCGGCGAATGCCGCAGGGGCGAACAGCACCAGCAGCAGGGTGAGCGAGTGAAGCAGGCGCATGGTGAATCCTTAAGCCGATTGTTTTGAAGGCGGCGGGGTCAGACGTTCGAAGAGCGCTTCCAGCGTATTGAAGCGCTCCTCGGGACGCTCCATCGGCACCGTGAATTTGAACAGCGTGGCGCCTTCGAATTTGTAGCGATTGGGTTGCCCCTGAATCAACTTGATCAGCGCCAGCGGATCTACTGGAGTATCGGCGCCGAATTCGATTCGTCCACCCTGCGGCCCGGCGTCGACCTTTTTAATGCCCAGTTGCTCGGCCTTGAGCTTGAGCGAGGTCATGCGCACCAGGTTTTTGGTCGGTTCCGGCAGCAGGCCGAAGCGGTCGATCATCTCCACCTGCAGGTCTTTCAGGCCTTCCTCGTCGGCGGCGTTGGCAATGCGCTTGTACAGAATCAGGCGGGCATGCACATCGGGCAGGTAATCCTCGGGGATCAGGCCTGGCACCCGCAGGTTGACTTCCGGTCCACCGCCGAGCGGCTGATCCAGGTTCGGTTGTTCGCCCTTGCGGATCGACTTCACCGCGCGCTCGAGCATTTCCATATAAAGGGTGAAGCCCACCGCCTGGATCTGCCCGCTCTGGCCTTCGCCCAGCAGTTCGCCGGCGCCACGGATTTCCAGGTCGTTGGTCGCCAGCACGAAGCCCGCGCCCAGATCCTGCGTGTTGGCAATCGCCTCCAGGCGCTTCTCGGCGTCGGGCGTGATCTGTTTGCGCGGCGGCGTCAGCAGGTAGGCATACGCCTGGTGGTGACTGCGTCCGACCCGACCGCGCAACTGGTGCAGTTGGGCCAGGCCAAACTTGTCGGCGCGCTCGATGATGATGGTGTTGGCGCTTGGCACGTCGATCCCGGTTTCGATGATGGTCGAGGCAATCAGCACGTTGAAACGCTTGTGGTAGAAGTCGCTCATTACCTGTTCGAGGTCGCGTTCATGCATCTGGCCATGACCGATGCCGATGCGCGCCTCGGGCACCAGCTCGGCGAGGTCGGCGGCGCACTTCTCGATGGTCTTCACGTCGTTGTGCAGGTAATAGACCTGACCGCCGCGCAGCAGCTCACGCAGCAGCGCTTCTTTGACGGTCGGCTTGTTCTGCTCCATGACAAAGGTGCGCACCGACAGGCGACGCGCAGGCGGTGTGGCGATGATCGACAGATCGCGCATGCCGGCCACGGCCATGTTCAGGGTCCGCGGGATCGGCGTGGCGGTCAGGGTCAGGATGTCGACTTCGCTGCGCAGCGCCTTGAGCTGTTCTTTCTGACGGACACCGAAACGGTGCTCTTCGTCGATGATCACCAGCCCCAGATTCTTGATCTTGACGTCGTCTTGCAGCAGCTTGTGGGTGCCGATGACGATGTCGATCTTGCCCTCCGCCAGATCGGCAACAGCCGCGTTGATTTCCTTGGCCGACTTGAAGCGGCTCATGACTTCAACGGTCACCGGCCAGTCAGCGAAACGGTCGCGAAAGCTGTTGTAGTGCTGTTGGGCGAGCAGGGTGGTCGGCACCAGGATCGCGACCTGCTTGCCGCCGTGTACGGCGATGAACGCCGCGCGCATCGCCACTTCGGTCTTGCCGAAACCGACGTCGCCGCAGACCAGACGGTCCATCGGTTTGGGCGCCAGCATGTCGGCGCGCACCGCTTCGATGGTGGTCTGCTGGTCCGGGGTTTCCTCGAACGGGAAACCGGCGCTGAAGGTTTCGTAATCGAGCTTCGGATCGGCGAACGCGTAACCCTCTCGCGCGGCGCGGCGGGCATAAATATCCAGCAGCTCGGCCGCCACGTCGCGCACCTGTTCGGCCGCCTTGCGCTTGGCTTTCTGCCAGGCTTCGGAGCCCAGACGGTGCAGCGGCGCCAGCTCGTCGTCGCTGCCGGTGTAGCGTGCGATCAAATGCAGGTTGGCGACCGGGACATACAGCTTAGCGTCCTCGGCGTAGGCCAGCATCAGGAATTCAGCGACCTGGTTTTCCACTTCCAGCGTGGCAAGGCCCAGATAGCGCCCGACGCCGTGGTCGATGTGCACCACCGGCGCGCCTTCGCGCAACTCGGCAAGGTTCTTGATGACCGCGTCGCTGGAGTGGCCGTCCGCGCGTTTCTCGCGGCGACGACGCTGCATCACCCGCTGCCCGAACAGCGGACTTTCGGCGACCAGCGCCAGGGCCGGCTGGTCCAGGACCAGGCCTTCGTCCAGCGGCGCGATGGTGATCGCCAGCCGGTCTTTGCTGTCGACGAATTCCTGCCAGCTGTCGAGGGTTTTCGGGCGCAGTTTCAGGCGCTCCAGCAACTCCAGCAGCACTTCGCGACGCCCGGCGGATTCGGCCGTGAACAGTACACGTCCGGGGAATTCGTCGAGAAAGTTCGCCAATGCGGCCAACGGTTCGCTGGCCTTGGCTTCAATCGCCAGGTTTGGCAACGCCTGCGCCGGGAAACGTTCGCGGCCGACGCCCGTTTCGACGTCGTCCTGACTGGTGACCACCCGTGGCCAGCTTTTGAGGCGCGCGAAACAGTCTTCCACCGGCAAGAACAACTCGGCAGGCGGCAGCAGCGGTCGGTCAGGGTCGACGCGGCGCTCTTCGTAGCGGTTGCGCACATCCTTCCAGAACGTTTCCGCCGCCTGCTCGATGCCCGGCAGCGAGAACACCTGGGTGTCCTGTGGCAGGTAGTCGAACAGCGTGGAGGTTTCCTCGAAGAACAGCGGGATGTAGTACTCGATACCGGCCGGCGTGATGCCGCTGTTCAAATCCTGAAAGATCGGGCTGCGGCGGAAATCAACGTCGAACCGCTCGCGGAAACGCGCCTTGAAACGGGTGACGGCTTCCTTCTGCAGCGGGAATTCCTTGGCCGGCAAGAGGCGCACCGAATCGACCTTGTCGATGGAACGCTGGGTTTCCGGCTCGAAGGTGCGCAGGGTTTCGATTTCATCGTCGAACAGGTCGATCCGGTAGGGCAGTTTGCTGCCCATCGGGAACAGGTCGATCAGCGCGCCACGCACCGTGAACTCGCCGTGCTCGTACACCGTGTCGACGTAGCGATAACCGCTGGCTTCGAGCCGCGTGCGCATGGCTTCGACATCGAGCTTCTGGCCGACGTCGAGCACCAGGCTGCTGCCGAGCAGGAAACTGGTCGGCGCCAGGCGGTGCAGGGCCGTGGTGATCGGCACGACCAGCACACCATGTTCCAGTTCGGGCAGCCGATACAGGCTGGCGATGCGCTGGGAGATGATGTCCTGATGCGGCGAGAACAGGTCGTAGGGCAGGGTTTCCCAGTCAGGGAAATGCAGCACCGGAAGCTGGGGGGCGAAAAACTTCAGTTCCTGCTCGAGTCGCTCGGCGCTTTGGCTGTCGGCGGTCAAAAGCAGGGTGAAGCGTTTCGCCGCGCTGGCGGCCTCGGCGATGGCCAGGCTTTGAGCGGCACCGGGCAGGTTGCCCCAATGTTGTTTGCCTGCGGCAGCAGGGAGAATCGGTAGGCGCAGAACGGGCACGGAAGATAAAGCTCCAGGCGTTGCGGCAAAGCCGGGGATTGTAACTAAATCGGGAATCCGCTGTCAGTTTTGTGCTCGCCGATTTATGTAGTGCTCCGAGATGTCAAAACACTGGATTGCTCATAAACAAAGGCTTGGGCATAATGTAGTCCCTTTTTTCAGCCCCTACATGTGGAAGGTTCCCGTGACTCAGAAGCCCGACCAGTGTCTTGGTGAATGGATTGATCGTGAAGCGCTCGCCGAGGCGATGATCCCGCTTATCGGTCAGCTCTACCGCAATAACAATGTGGTGAGTTCGATCTATGGCCGCACCCTGATCAACCGTTCAGTCATCGCGATTCTCAAAGCTCACCGCTTTGCGCGTCACCGTCAGGCAGACGCAACCGAGTTGTCCGTACACGAGACTTTCCCGCTCATCAAGGCGATGAGCGAGCTCAAACTGGGTGCCGCGTCGGTGGACCTGGGCAAGCTGGCCGTGAAATACAAGGCCGAAGCCAACGGCCGCACGGCCGAGCAGTTCGTCCGTGAGGAAATGGCTGAAATCGTCGGTCAACAGAACTCCGGCAGTCGCAAAGGCACTGACGTCGTGCTGTACGGCTTCGGCCGTATCGGTCGTCTGCTGGCACGGATCCTGATCGAAAAAACCGGTGGTGGCGACGGCCTGCGTCTGCGCGCCATCGTCGTGCGCAAAGGCGCCGAGAACGATCTGGTCAAGCGTGCAAGCCTGCTGCGTCGTGATTCGGTGCACGGTCCGTTCGATGGCACCATCACCATCGACGAAGCGAACAACACCATCACCGCCAACGGCAACCTGATTCAGGTGATCTACGCCAAGAACCCGACCGAGGTGGATTACACCCAGTACGGCATCAAGGACGCGCTGCTGGTCGACAACACCGGCGTCTGGCGTGATGCCGACGGTCTGGGCCAGCACCTGCAGTGCCCGGGTATCGACCGCGTGGTGTTGACCGCACCGGGCAAAGGCAAGCTGAAGAACATCGTTCACGGCATCAACCACCAGCAGATCACCGCCGATGACAAGATCATCTCCGCGGCGTCCTGCACCACCAACGCCATCGTTCCGGTCCTCAAGGCCGTCAACGACAAGTTCGGTATCGTCAACGGTCACGTTGAAACGGTTCACTCGTACACCAACGACCAGAACCTGATCGACAACTTCCACAAAGGCGACCGCCGTGGCCGTAGCGCCGCGCTGAACATGGTCATCACCGAGACCGGTGCTGCGACAGCGGCTGCCAAGGCGCTGCCTGAACTGGCGGGCAAGCTGACCGGTAATGCGATCCGTGTTCCGACGCCGAACGTGTCGATGGCCATCCTGAACCTGAACCTGGGCACCGCGACCACCCGCGAGGAAATGAACGAGTACCTGCGCCACACCGCCTTGTATTCGGACCTGCACAAGCAGATCGACTTCGTACATTCGCAGGAAGTGGTTTCCACTGACTTCGTGGGCTCGCGTCATGCGGGCGTAGTGGACGCTGAAGCGACCATTTGCAACGACAACCGCGTTGTTCTGTACGTTTGGTACGACAACGAATTCGGTTACAGCTGCCAGGTGGTTCGCGTAATGGAAGACATGGCGGGCGTTAATCCGCCGGCGTTCCCGAAGTAAAAGCGGCTTTGAGCGGCGAGTTTCACGCTGCAAGATGACGCCACATGAAAACGCCCCGACTGGTTCGGGGCGTTTTTTTTGGTGCTGATTTTGGGTGCACATTTGGCGTTTGTAGTGACGCTTATTTTTGGTTCTGCCTAACGGCAGAAGCGTTCCGCCTTCGGCGGGTTACTTGAAAAGACACCAAGTAACCAAGTGTCCTGGCTCCTGGTTAGGCCCGACTTCGTCGGGTACCCGCACTCCGACGACGCTCCGTGGGCCCGCGCCGAACGGACATCCATGTCCTGACGGCGCTCTCGCGGCATCCATGCCGCTCGGCCCACTGCGCGTCGTCTGCGCTTGGCCTGCACCCAAGTCGCGTTTTGTGGCGTCTGGCCTGGCGAGGCAGGAAGAGCAAAAGCAAAAGCAAAAGCATCGGATAGCGCGAATCCTGTAGGAGCGTGGCTTGTCCCGCGATCTGCCGCGCAGCGGTAGCAAAATCAGGCAACTCCGTTGTACCTGGTACACCGCATGCACCGGACTTGCTGCCGGTTCCCGGCAGATCGCGGGACAAGCCGCGCTCCTACAGAGACCGCATCAATCTGACAGTTCTGCTTCTGCTTCTGCTTCTGCTTCTGATTTTGCTTTTGGACATCAATGGCCCAAACGCCGCAAAACGCGACTTGGGTGCAGGCCAAACGCAGGCGACGCGCAGTGGGTCGAGCGGCAAGGATGCCGCGAGAGCGCCGTCAGGGCATGGATGCCCGTTCGGCGCGGGCCCACGGAGCGTCGTCGGAGTGCGGGTACCCGACGAAGTCGGGCCAAACCAGGAGCTGGGCACTTTTGGTTACTTTTGGGGCCTTTTCAAAAGTGACCCGCCGGAGGGACGGAAAGGTGAATCGGCGCCACCCGAGAAAATGGATCTGCCCACAATACCAATGCCACAGGTCTGCCGTTAGGCAGCACCAAAAAATAAGCGTCACTACAAACACAAAATGTGCACCCAAAATCAGCACCAAAAAAAGCCCCGAACCAGTCGGGGCGTCTTTCGCTCAAGCGTCACAACGACTCGATATTCAACCGGCCGCTGGCACACCCTGAATACGCGTCTGACCCTTACGGAACAGCACCAGCGTAGCAATCAGGCCCAACACCGCAGCGCCACTCAACCAGATGCCCGGTGCAGCCTTGTTGTCCAGCACGTGAATCAGATACGTACAGGCCGCTGGCGTGAAACCACCGAAGGTCGCCGTCGCCAGGCTATACGCCAGAGAAAACCCGGTGGTGCGGACTTCCACCGGCATGATCTCGGTCAGCGAAACCACCATCGCGCCGTTGTACGAGCCGTAGAGGAACGACAACCACAGCTCGACCATCAACAGATTGACGAAGCTCGGGTTCGAGGTCAGCCAGGACAGCGCAGGGTAGGCGGTGACAATGGCCAGAATCGTCGCTGCCAGCAGCAGCGGCTTGCGGCCGATCTTGTCCGACAGCGAACCCATCACCGGCAGCCAGATGAAGTTCGAAATGCCCACGCACACGGTGACCAGCAGGCTGTCCAGGTCAGACAGGTGCAGTTCGTTCTTGCCGAACGTCGGCGTGTACGCGGTGATCAGGTAAAACGACACGGTGGTCATGACCACCAGCGCCATGCCCGCGATGACCAGGCCGAAGTTCGAACCAATCGACTTCATGACTTCGCCCATGGTCGGGCGGTGTTTGCGTGCGCGGGCTTCAAACTCAGGGGTTTCTTCCAGCGAACGGCGGATAACGAAAATCGCCGGAACGATCATGCACCCGATCAGAAACGGCACGCGCCATCCCCATTGACCCATTTCTTCCGGGCTCAGCCAATGGTTCAGGCCCACACCCAACAGACCGGCGAACACCACGGCGGCTTGCTGGCTGGCGGACTGCCAACTGACGAAGAAGCCTTTGCGGCCCGGAGTGGAGATTTCAGCCAGATAGACCGAAACACCGCCCAGTTCCACGCCGGCGGAGAAGCCTTGCAGCAGACGGCCGACCAACACCAGCAGCGGCGCCGCCACACCCAAGGTCGCGTAACCCGGCACGGCGGCAATCAGGATGGTGCCCATGGCCATCATGGCGAGGGTAATGATCAGGCCCTTTTTACGGCCGTGGTGGTCAATGTAGGCGCCGAGGAAAATCGCACCCAGTGGGCGCATCAGGAAGCCGGCGCCGAACGTCGCCAGCGAAAGCATCAGCGAGGCGAATTCACTGTCGGCCGGGAAGAAGGTCTTGGCGATGGCCGTGGCGTAAAAGCCATAGACCATGAAGTCAAACATTTCAAGGAAGTTGCCGCTGACAACGCGAAATATCGCCTTGCCTTTGCCTGTGTTCGAGGCCATCTGGAATTACTCACTTAGGCTGTCTAGCTGGGGGATCCGTTTGTAGTTATGCGTCCTCTCCTGCGCCGTTCGAGCGGGGTCTCGATCAATGCAGATTTGTAACGATATGTGTAAAAGTGGCGAATGGCAATTAATTCGGGCAGTCGCGGGCCTCGGCGGCAGACTGTCGCGATGAAATGCAATGCGGTTTTATGTCGCGTTCAAGCTGGGGGCTCGATTGAAGCCCCGACGGGCGCCGGGGGTTCGTTTATTTCAATAAGGCTTCGCGCAGATCGGACGATAAACCGTCCGGCGCGAGCCAGATCGCGAAGTAGGCCTTCGCCAGTTCCGGGTCAGGGCTGGCGAAGATCACCTTGCCGTTGCGGGTGAGGTCAAGGCCATCAGTGCGGTCCCAGCTCAGGCCGTAACGGTCGCCTCGCTTGATGTCCTGAAAGCTGCGGTGGAGTCGGTCCAGTTCGGGCCTTAGTCGTGCGAGCGTTTCTTTGGTTTGTTGGCGCTCAAGTGTGGCGTTGGCGGCCTTGAGCACGTCCTCACGATCGATGTCGCGAAAATAAAACAGCTCCAGCTTCTGAGGTGTCTGGGTGAAAACCGCCTGCCGGGCGGTCATCGACGGTTCCGCGTAAAACGCCGCGGCGTAAACATCGGTCCACAGGTAAGTGAGAATCGCCTGATTCTTGCGCTCCAGCGCCGGGCTTTGCCCGTCAAGGCGCGCCGGAAAGTTGGCCTGCTTGAGCAGGTCCGCCTGAGAGGCCATGGCCTGTGCGCTGCACACTAGTCCCAGTAACAGCACCCAGTGAATGAAGCGGTGTCGCATGATCGCGCCCTTTTTCGAAAGATCTCCCGTAAGGGTATGACACTTTCCGCGCGCTGCGGCGACAGCGAGTGGGTGACTGCCTGTGAATGAACGTCGGAATTCAGCGGCAGCCCACAAAAATTGCAGGTTTTTTTAGGATTCATAAGGGCAAGGGATTTATCATCCGCAGCAATTCGGCGTTAGGCCGGCGTTTTGCGCGGTCGAGTGACCCTTGCCGCAGACAAAATTGGCCTGTGACGCGACCAAGGGTTAATGTTCCCCGCGACGCTGCACGATTAGACTGCGCCGCGAGTTTCGATTCTCATGCCGCCGGCCGCGGCGTGATTTAGCCAGAGACGCCAGAGTGGCGCCTCGGCCTGTTCTAAGGAGTACGCATGGCTGTCTACAACTACGACGTAGTGGTACTGGGTTCCGGCCCAGCTGGAGAAGGCGCGGCAATGAACGCCGCCAAGGCTGGGCGCAAGGTAGCCATGGTCGACAGCCGTCGGCAGGTCGGCGGCAACTGCACTCACTTGGGCACAATCCCGTCCAAGGCGTTGCGTCACTCGGTCAAGCAGATCATCCAGTTCAATACCAATCCGATGTTCCGGGCCATTGGCGAGCCGCGCTGGTTCTCGTTCCCGGATGTGTTGAAAAACGCCGAAAAAGTCATCAACAAACAAGTGGCTTCTCGTACCGGTTATTACGCGCGCAACCGCGTCGACGTGTTCTTCGGCACCGGCAGTTTCGCGGACGAACGTACCGTCGACGTGGTGTGCAACACCGGTGTCATGGAAAAGCTGGTGGCCAACCAGATCATTATCGCCACGGGCTCGCGTCCGTATCGCCCGGCCGATATCGACTTTTCCCACAAGCGTATCTACGACAGCGACACCATCCTCAGCCTCAACCATACCCCGCGTAAATTGATCATCTATGGTGCCGGCGTGATCGGCTGCGAATACGCGTCGATCTTCAGTGGGCTGGGGGTGGATATCGAGCTGATCGACAACCGCGATCAACTGCTGAGCTTCCTCGACTCGGAAATTTCCCAGGGTTTGAGTTATCACTTCAGCAACAACAACGTGATGGTTCGCCACAACGAAGAGTACGAGCGGGTCGAAGGTCTGGACAACGGCGTTGTGCTGCACCTGAAGTCGGGCAAGAAGGTCAAGGCCGATGCGTTGCTGTGGTGCAACGGCCGTACGGGCAACACCGACAAGCTGGGCCTGGAAAACGTTGGTATCAAAGCCAACGGTCGTGGTCAGATTGAAGTCGACGAGGCCTACCGCACCAGTCAACCGAACATCTACGGCGCGGGCGACGTGATTGGCTGGCCGAGCCTGGCCAGTGCCGCGTACGACCAGGGTCGTTCGGCCTCGGGCAGCGCCGTCGACAATGGTGCGTGGCGGTTCGTCAATGACGTGCCGACCGGCATTTACACCATTCCGGAAATCAGCTCGATCGGCCAGAACGAACACGATCTGACCATTGCCAAGGTCCCATACGAAGTGGGCAAAGCCTTCTTTAAGGGCATGGCAAGGGCACAGATTTCAGGCGAGCCGGTGGGCATGCTGAAAATCCTTTTCCATCGCGAAACCCTGCAGATCCTCGGCGTTCACTGCTTCGGCGACCAGGCGTCCGAGATCGTACACATCGGCCAGGCAATCATGAACCAGCAGGGTGAAGCGAACAGCCTCAAATATTTCGTTAACACGACGTTTAACTACCCGACCATGGCCGAAGCCTATCGGGTAGCGGCGTACGATGGCCTCAACCGGCTTTTTTGAGCGGCTCCGGCCGGTGGCCTGAGCCGGCCGGGGAGACCGATTTCAGTAATTCTCGAGCGTGGCAGTGGCCAAACCGGGAAAGTCTGTAATCAGGCTGTCAACGCCGAAGTCGGCGAGTCTGCGCATCAGTGCAGGCTCGTTGACGGTCCACACCGACACATGCAGGCCCAGTGCCTGAGCTTTTTTCAGGCGTTCCGGCGTGCACAGCGTCCAGTTCAGCGCCAGGATCTCGCACCCGTAACCCACCGCAACTTTCAGCGGATCCAGCCATGCGTATTCGGCAACCAGTCCACGCGACAGGTCAGGCGTGAGCTCCAGGGCCGCGCGCAGGACTTCCCGGGAACTCGACGTAATGGTGACCTTGTCCAGCAGGCCGTGACGCTGGGCCATTTCGCGAATCGCCAGCACCGTGGTCGCTGCGCGCGTACGTGAAGCGCTTTTGACCTCCAGTTGCCAGTGATCGAACGCGCACTTCTCGAACAGTTCTTCGAGTCGCGGGATCGGGCACGGCTGCACCCAGCCGGGGCCGCCTTTTCGAGCGTCGTAAGTCACCAGGTCGGCGGCGTCATGTTCGACCACCTTGCCGCGTCGGTCAGTGGTGCGTTTCAGGGTGGGGTCATGAATCACCATAAGCTCACCGTCGCGAGACAGGTGCAGGTCCAGTTCGCAACGTTTGACCCCGTGGTTGAGGCATTCCTGAAAGCTGGTCAGGGTGTTTTCCGGTGCTTCGCCCTTGGCGCCGCGGTGGCCGTAAATTAAGGTCACAATTGTTCCTCGAAAGCGCGCTAAGGCAATGGTCGGTTCATTTCATATCAGGAGCGTTCTGCTCACGCGCCAGCCGCCGTTGTGCAGCTTGTCGTTGCAGGATGTGTCGGGCGAGCAACTGGCGCTGGGCGTCACTGAGGTCGATCCATTCCGTGCCGATCTCGAAATCGCCGATGGTCAACGCGTGACACTGGGTCACTCTGGCGCGCAGCATCATCCCGGAGGCTTGCGGCATCAGCACCATTTTGACCGACAGCAGACTGCCGACAGGGAAAGGCTGCGGGGACTCGAATTGCAAGCCGCCTTCGGACATGATCACCTTTTGCGGGGCGCCCAGCCTGCCCAGCACGGTTTGCGCGACCACTTGGCCGAGCAGGTCGATGCGCTTGCTCATGGCCCGCAGGAAGCTGTTGGTCGTGCGGTCGCGATCGTCCAGCTGACGCAGCAGATGCTGGGATTCGAATTCGGCGACGTGCAACTCGCTCAGCAGGTCGAAGAGTGTCGAGCTGGTGTCATGGGGATGTTCATCGGCCATGCCGGGACCTGGAATGTGTTGAATTTCCAGTGCGACGCTGTCCTCGATACGGTAGTATTCGCGGCGTTCTTCTTGATCTAATGTCGACATGGCGAACCCATGGTAGCGGCGGTTGTCAGAGTGGTTGCTCGCAATCGTTACTCAGCGATTTGAGTGTAAAGCTGCCGGCCAAGGCTCGCCACAAGGACGTTCCCATTCCTCCGAACAAGCCCCTACATGTTCAGACCTCTTTTTGTATTCATCGGCACGCGTTACACCCGTGCAAAACGCCGTAATCATTTTGTCTCCTTCATTTCCCTGACGTCGATGATCGGTCTCGCCCTCGGCGTTGTGGTGATGATAGTCGTCTTATCGGTCATGAACGGTTTCGATCATGAGATGCGCACCCGCGTCCTGGGCATGGTTCCCCACGCGACCATCGAATCCGGCGAGCCGATCAGTGACTGGCAAGCCCTGGCCGCCCGCGTCAAACAAAATCCGCAAGTGGAGGCCGTCGCGCCTTTCACCCAGATGCAGGGTTTGCTGACCAACAATGGCAACGTGCAGAAAATCCTGCTTAATGCCATCGACCCGGTTCAGGAACGCAAAGTTTCGATTATCGACGGGTTCATGAAACAGGGCAGTCTTGACGATCTGGTGTCAGGCGGCTTTGGCGTGGTCATTGGCGACAAGGCAGCGACCAAGCTGGGCGTGGGTGTTGGCGATAAGGTGACGTTCGTGTCGCCTGAAGTGATGGTCACCCCGGCCGGCATGTTTCCGCGCATGAAGCGCTTCACTGTGGTCGGCATCTTTCACGTCGGCGCCGGCGAGCTGGACGGGTACCTCGGTGTGACCAACCTGCAGGACCTGGCACGTCTGCATCGCTGGAAGCCTGATCAGGTCCAGGGGCTGCGCCTGAAGTTCACCGATCTGTTCAAGGCCCCGCGCACAGCCTACGAGATTGCCCAGAGCCTGGGCGAGCACCAGTATTACTCCCGTGACTGGACCCGCACCCACGGCAACCTGTATCAGGCCATCGGCATGGAAAAATCCATCATTGGCCTGCTGCTGTTGCTGATCGTGGCGGTGGCGGCGTTCAACATCATTTCCACGTTGGTGATGGTGGTCAACGACAAGCGCGGTGACATCGCGATCCTGCGTACGCTCGGCGCCACGCCGGGTCAGATCATGCGCATCTTCATGGTTCAAGGCACGGTGATCGGCGTCGTCGGCACGCTGGCAGGTGCCGGTATCGGCATTCTGGCCGCGCTCAACGTCAGCTCGGCGATTTCGGCGCTGGAAGGCCTGATCGGTCACAAGTTTCTCAACGCGGATGTCTACTTCATCGACTATCTGCCTTCACAATTGATGGCTGAAGACGTGCTGCTGGTCTGCGGTGCGGCTTTGGTCCTGAGTTTCCTCGCCACCCTGTATCCGGCCTGGCGTGCCGCGCGCACCCAGCCGGCGGAGGCGCTACGTTATGAGTGAGTCGGGCATGAGTGATAAAGCTGTACTGAGTTGCCGCAACCTGGGCAAGTCCTACGAGGAAGGCCCCGAGTCCGTGGTTGTGTTGTCGGGCCTGCAACTGGAACTGCACCCTGGAGAGCGCGTGGCGATCGTCGGCAGTTCGGGGTCGGGCAAAAGTACCTTGCTCAACCTGCTGGGCGGTCTGGACACACCCACCGAAGGCAGTGTCTGGCTGGCCGGTGAAGAGTTGTCCGCACTGAATGAAAAGGCCCGTGGACTGCTGCGCAACCGCGCACTGGGTTTCGTGTACCAGTTTCACCATCTGCTGCCTGAGTTCACCGCACTGGAAAACGTCTGCATGCCGCTGCTGATCGGCAAGACCCCGATTCCGGAAGCCCGTCAACGTGCCACGGCATTGCTGGAACGGGTAGGGCTCAAGCATCGTCTGGCGCACAAGCCTTCTGAGCTGTCAGGCGGTGAGCGCCAGCGTGTAGCGATTGCCCGCGCACTGGTCAACCAGCCGGGGTTGGTGATGCTCGACGAACCGACCGGCAACCTTGATTCCCATACTGCGCAAGGCATTCAGGACCTGATGCTGGAACTGAGCACCTCATCGCGGACCGCGTTTCTGGTGGTGACTCACGACATGGCCTTGGCCCGTCAGATGGACCGCGTATGGCGACTGGAAGAAGGTCGTCTGGTCGAGGCGTGATGCCAGCAACCCGCTGCCGGGTTTTTCGGCAGCGGCGGTTTTTTACTTTTAGCTGCTTTTAGCTACGGTGCTCCACGAATGTTCAGACCGTTATCCATCTTTATTGGCACGCGCTACACCCGCGCCAAGCGACGCAACCACTTCATCTCGTTCATTTCGATGACGTCGATGATCGGGCTGGCGCTGGGCGTACTGGCGATGATCGTGGTGCTGTCCGTGATGAACGGCTTCCAGCAGGAAATGAGCTCGCGCATCCTGGGGATGGTTCCGCACGCGGTGATCGACGGGGTCAAGCCGCTGGATGACTGGAAACCGGCCGCGGACGCGGCGATGAAGAACCCGCAGGTCACGGCAGCCGTACCGTTTACGCAAATGGACGGCATGCTTTCTTATAAAGGCACCATGCAGCCGATCGAGATCAACGGTGTCGATCCCGCGCTGGAGTCGAAGGTTTCCATCGTCACTCAACACATCGTCCAGGGCCGGCTTCAGGACCTGAAAGCCGGTGAGTTCGGTGTGGTGATCGGTGAGATCACCGCGCGGCGCTTTCGCCTGAACGTCGGTGACAAGATTACCCTGATCGTGCCGGAAATCAGCAGCGATCCGGGCGGCATCACGCCGCGTCTGCAAAGGCTGACCGTGGTCGGTGTGTTCAAGGTGGGCGCGGAGCTGGACGGCTCCATGGCGCTGGTCAACGTGGCGGATGCCGCGGCCATTCAACGCTGGCAGCCCAATCAGGTGCAGGGCGTGCGCCTTGCGTTGACCGACCTGTACGCAGCGCCTCAAGTCTCGGCGGCCATCGCGGCCGGGTTGGGCGCTGACTACAAGGCCGATGACTGGACGCACACGCAGGGCAGTCTGTTCAGCGCGATGAAGATGGAAAAAACCATGATCGGCCTGCTGCTGTTGATGATCGTGGCCGTCGCTGCGTTCAACATCATCGCCACATTGATCATGGTGGTGAACGACAAAGGCGCGGACATCGCCATCTTGCGGACCATTGGTGCCACACCCCGGCAGATCATGACCATCTTCATGGTGCAGGGTACGGTGATCGGCGTTGTAGGCACCGTCATCGGGGGTGTGCTGGGCGTGATTGCGGCGATCAACGTCAGCCAGTTGGTGGGTTGGGTAGAGCGGGTGACCGGCCAGCACATCTTTACCTCCGATGTGTACTTCATCAGCAACCTGCCGTCGCATCTGGAAGGCAGTGACGTGGCGCTGATTTGCAGTGCCGGCTTCATTCTCAGCTTTCTGGCGACGATCTATCCGGCCTACCGTGCGGCACAGATTCAGCCGGCGCATGCATTGCGGTACGAGTAAGCGGTTGCTTCGAGTCCTACAGGTTCAACTCATGTCGGCAACTCGATCAAAAACCGCGTCACTCCGTCCTGTGACTCACACCTGATCGTCCCGCGATGGGCGTTGATGATCGATCGGGTAATCGCCAGACCCAGTCCCGCATGTTCACGGTTGCCTTCGTGGCGGGCCGGGTCCGCGCGGTAAAACCGGTCGAACAGTCGGGGCAGAGCCTCCGGCGGGATCGTCTCACCGGTGTTCTCTATCGTGATGAGCGCTTGGCGGGGCGCGGCGTCCAGCCTGACCACCACTCGACCGTGTGGCGATGTGAAGCGCAAGGCGTTGTCCAACAGGTTTGACAGCGCGCGGCGCAGCATCGGGCGATCGCCGGCCAACCGTGCGTCGCCTTGTCGGATCAGTTGCACGTGAAGCTCTTCCGCCAACGGCAGGAAGAACTCCAGCAGCGCGTCGGTTTCTTCCGCCAGGTTCAGTGGCTCACGATGAGGGTTCAGCAGCCCGTGCTCGGCCTTGGCCAGGTACAACATGTCGTTGACCATCTGTGCCATTCCCTGCAGCTCCTCCAGATTGCCCAGCAGCGCATCGCGGTACGCTTCAAGGTCCCGTGGGCGGGTGAGCGTGACTTGGGTATGGGTAAGAAGGTTCGACAGCGGCGTACGAAGTTCATGGGCAATGTCGGCTGAAAACGCAGACAGGCGCTGAAACGCGTCGTCCAGACGCGCCAACATGGCGTTGAACGCCTGAGTGAGCTCCGCCAGCTCAACCGGCATGTCGTTGAGCGGCAAGCGCGTGGTCAGCGAACTGGCCGATACGCTGGCGGCGATTTCGCTCATCTTGCGCAAGGGACGCAAGCCACTGCGGGCGGCCCACGCGCCCAGTAACGCAGTGGCCAGCGCCGACAAGCCCACGGTCAGCCAGATCAGGTGCTGCATGCGCTGCAGAAAATGCTGGTGGTGGGTGATGTCCAGCAGCAGGGTCAACTGTGGCGACTCCTGCCGGGCGGGATTCAGCGCAACCGTGTAGGCGCGGTAGGCCGTGCCGTTGTCGGACAAGGTGTGTAAACCCGGCTGCACGCCGGCCAGCGTCGTCGACGGGGACAGGCTGTCGAACCAGAGCGCCCCGTCCTGTTTACGAACCTGCATCGCCAGGTCAGGTGAGCGCGCAAGCTCACTGAGCAGCGCCGGTTTTTTCGGGTCGAGCTGATCGGCGCTGGACACGCCGTTCAGGAGTTCGCGCAGTGCCGGTAACTTGCTGTCCAGCAGTTGCTGGTCCAGCTCCATGAAATGCGTTTCGCTGGCGCGGTTGAACAACACGCCGGCGGTCAACGAAACCGTGGCGGTGCAGGCAGCAAACAGCAGGGCGAGGCGGGTCCCCAGGGAGATGCGTTTGAACATCAGAGGTTGCGCTCTTCAAGGACGTAGCCCATGCCACGCACCGTATGAATCAGCTTGTTGGGGTAGTCGTCGTCAACCTTGAGGCGCAACCGTCGGATGGCCACCTCGATCACATTGGTGTCGCTGTCGAAGTTCATGTCCCAGACCTGCGAGGCGATCAGCGATTTGGGCAGGACTTCCCCTTGGCGACGGAGCATCAACTCCAGAAGCGCGAACTCCTTGGCGGTCAGGTCGATGCGTTGACCATTGCGTTCGACGCGACGACGCAGCAGGTCCAGTCGCAGGTCTGCCAGTTGCAGATGAGTTTCCTGGCTGGCGCTGCTGCCACGGCGTAACAGGCTGCGCACGCGGGCCAGCAATTCGGAGAATGCGAAGGGTTTGATCAGGTAGTCGTCGGCGCCCAGTTCCAGGCCGCGTACACGGTCCTCCACCGCGTCGCGGGCGGTCAGAAACAGCACCGGCGTGTCCAGTCCCGCGCTGCGTACCGCATGCAGAATCTGCCAACCGTCACGACCGGGCAGCATCACGTCCAGAATCAGCAACGCGTAGTCTCCCGTCAGCGCCAGCAGTTGGCCGTTGGCGCCGTCGGCCACCCATTCGGTCGTGAAACCGGCTTCGGTCAGGCCCTGGCGCAGGTATTGGCCCGTTTTCGCTTGATCTTCGACGATCAGTAATTTCATGGGGCACTCATGGCTCGTCATGTCCCTGGACAGTGGGTTTCGCGGTGACGCTTTATAGCGCGACCGGCGCGGGCGGTGGTCAAGCTTACAAAGTTGTAATCTTGCGGTCAGCTGATTGCCAGTGGCAGCGGTCTACCTTGGTTTCATCGATTGTCGTTGACCGGAGATTCACATGTTTGCTCGTTTGACCGCCGCAGCCGTGTTACTGGGCGTGAGCCTGTCGTCCCTGGCGTCCCCCGGGGAGCATTTCGCTTTCGGCCATCCGGCCAAGGCCGACCAGGCAACCCGCACCCTCGAGCTGACCCTGGGCGACATGTATTTCGAACCCAAGTCCCTGACCGTCAAGGAAGGGGAAACCGTGCGCTTCGTGCTGGTTAACAAGGGGCAGTTGCTCCACGAGTTCAACCTGGGTGACGCGGCCATGCACGCGGCGCATCAGCAGGAGATGCTCAAGATGGTCGCCAGTGGCATGCTGACGTCGACCGGCATGAAACACGACGGTATGGCGGGCATGGATCATGGCGACATGGCTATGAAGCATGACGATCCGAACAGTGTGCTGGTCGAGCCTGGCAAAACCGCCGAGCTGACCTGGACCTTCACCAAAGCCACCGACCTTGAGTTTGCCTGCAATATTCCCGGCCATTATCAGGCCGGCATGGTCGGAAAAATCGCGATTGACCACTAATCGCTGAAAGGGCGGGACAAAACCTATAAACTTCGCGGTCAGGATTTTCAACTCAGTCCCTCACATCCGCTTTCAGGTTCAGGTCCCGCCATGCATCCCGCAGCCGAACACTCGCCGCTGGGCAAGTCCAGCGAATACATCGCCACTTATACGCCGTCGCTGCTGTTTCCGATTCCCCGCACCGCCAAATGGGCGGAGCTTGGGCTGACAGCCGAGACGTTGCCGTATCAAGGCGTCGATTTCTGGAATTGCTACGAGCTCTCCTGGTTGTTGCCTTCCGGCAAGCCAGTGGTTGCCATTGGCGAGTTCTGCATTCCGGCCGATTCGCCCAATATCATCGAGTCCAAATCCTTCAAGCTCTACCTGAATTCATTGAACCAGACGCCGTTCGCCTCGCATGCGGAATTGGTGGCCACTCTGGAGAAGGACCTGTCGGGCGCAGCGGGCAAGCCGGTGGGCGTACGCATTCGTTCGCTCAAGGACATCGAAGCCGAGGGCATCGTGCCGGTGCCAGGGGTTTGCGTCGACGACCTGGACGTGACCATCCGCAGTTATGACCGGCCGCAGCCTGAGTTGCTGCGGTGCGACGAGTCGCGAGTCATCGAGGAGTCGCTGCACAGCCATCTGCTCAAATCCAATTGCCCGGTCACCCGTCAGCCGGACTGGGGCAGCGTTGCAGTGGAGTATCGGGGGGCAGCGCTGGATCATGCGAGCTTTCTGGCGTACATCGTCAGTTTCCGCCAGCACTCGGACTTCCATGAGCAATGCGTTGAGCGCATCTTCATGGACCTGCAGCGGTTGCTCAAGCCCGAAAAACTCACCGTGTCCGCGCGTTATGTGCGCCGCGGCGGGCTGGACATCAATCCGTACCGCAGCACCGAAACGCTCACACTGGAAAACGGGCGGCTGGCGCGCCAATAACAGGCGATGCTGCAAGGGGCCTGACTTCACTGGACACTAAAAAGCCTGTCATCACGACGGGCTTTTCGTTTGAGGCCTCGGGCATTTCAGATGCCGATATTGCCCAGCGTCTGCACGATGTTGCGCAGGGTGCCTGCAATCCCGGGATGTTCGAGCTCGAAACGCTCGACGGCCAGGTTCACGCCATCGGCCAGGTTATTGTCCGGGGTCGCGGTTTCAAGGGCGATCTCTGCTTGAATTTCCGCCATCAGCGCATGCAGGTCAGTGCGTTCCTCCTCGGTCAGCGGCGGATTCTGCTCCAGTTGCTCGCGCAGGGTATTGAGTTGTTCTTGCAGTTCGCGGGCGGGCATAGGGTGCTCCCTTCATGGATAGTCTCAGCATGGACCGCAATGCGTCGGCAAAGGTCCTTGCCGTTAAGACTAATCCAGTCTGCGCCATCTTGCATGACGCCGGTCAAGCGGGCATCAGGGCTTTTCGGCCTTGAGGCGTCTTAACGTGATGTCGGCGAGGCAGGATTCAAGCTCACCCAGGTGATCGATCACCGAATGTGCCCCGGCCGCGTACAGCTCCAGTGTCGCACGGCCGCGTCGACGCTCTCGGTCCAGGTCACTTAACGCCTCCCACTGTGCCGGGGACAATCCGCACAGCGGTCCGCACGAAGCCAGACCCACTGTCCACAGTCCGGCGTTGAGGCCGGCCATCAGCAGCCGTGGGTCACCGCTGACCATTACGCAGCCGTCAATCTGACTGGCATTCAGACGCATCAAGGCCAGCCAGCAGGCATCCGGTGCAGGCCAGTGATTATTCGGCAGGGGGCTGGAGTGAATCAGACCCTCCAGAGGGGCGGCCAACTGCTCGGTGATGGTGGGCGGGTACTCGTCGATCCACGCACAGGGAATCTGTTGTTGCTTGAGGTTCTTCAGCGCCGCCAGTGCCCCGGGGGTGGGAACGGCGAGCGGGCGGGCATCCTGAGCCTGAAAGGAATGCCCGTCGCTGCTGCGTAGCTTCCGTGCCTGTGCGCCGAAATCAACCAGGCAGCCGCTCAGACCAAACAGCACGGCGGTGAAAGACGGGGCGGGCACTGCGACCGGGGCGAGCATGGATTTCCCTCTCAAATGGCAATGACGCTAAGGGAAATTCATGACAATGAGATGACCGGTACGTGACATCGTGAGCGCATGTTTAGAGGCGTTCAGCATTCCTTCGGTTTTCGACGACGTAAAACCTCGCGGAACGCTTTATACTCCCGTTCTTTGGCTGGGGGCGTAGCGCCCGCTTCATTACTTTGACTGGGAGTCTCAGCTATGCCCGTGACCGGTGCAGGCTTTATCAATCGTCTGGCTCGAACATGTTTCTTGGTTGGTCTGGCCGTGGTGCCAATGGCGGCTCAGGCCGCTGAAGACGATCCATGGGAAGGCGTTAACCGCGCGATATTCCGCTTCAACGACACCGTCGACACCTATGCATTGAAACCCATCGCCCAAGGCTATGAGTTCATCACCCCGCAGTTTCTCGAAGACGGCATCCACAACATGTTCAAGAACATCGGTGAGGTGACCAACTTCGCCAACGATGTTCTGCAGGCCAAGCCTGAGGCCGCCGGTGTCGACACTGCGCGCCTGATCCTCAACACCACCTTCGGTTTGCTGGGCTTCTTCGATGTCGGCACCAAGATGGGCCTGCAACGTAACGACGAAGACTTCGGTCAGACTCTCGGCCATTGGGGCGTTGAAAGCGGCCCGTTCGTCATGCTGCCGTTTTTCGGCCCGAGCACCGTGCGTGACGCGTTCGCCAAATACCCGGACACCTACACCCAGCCGTATCGCTACATCGACCACGTACCGACCCGCAACACCGCGTTAGGCGTAAGCGTCGTCGATACCCGTGCCAGCCTGCTGTCAGCCGAAAAACTGATCAACGGCGACAAATACATCTTCATTCGTAACGCTTACCTGCAGAACCGTGAGTTCAAGGTGAAAGACGGCAACGTCGTCGACGATTTTTAATCGCCCGTGCGATTCGTGTGAAGATGTAAAAAAGGCGACTTTCGGGTCGCCTTTTCTTTTTCGAAATCTTTCGAAAATGTGAAGTGGTTCCGGCGCGCACTCAGGTCATGGTGAGGATGGTCAATCCAAGTTTCTGCTCGCCGCCGTCGATATCAGCAATCCAGACCACTTCGGTATCCGCTTCCAGGCCCTTGAGCGCCGCGTGCTCGGATTCGATGCGAACGCTGATCCTGTCGCCGACCTTGAACGAGCGCGGGGCCTGTATCTGCATGCCTGAGCTGGATAAATCCACGCACACCGCCGGGATGATCTGACCCGCATAGATCAGGCTGATGTCCGCGTCGACACGCATGCGGATGTAATCTCGTTTCTCTGCATAGTCGCGATCAAGCTGGCCCATGGCGCATCCTTCGATTTCGTTGCTGATTTAAAGGTTCTTATAACTCCCGGTGATTTGCGATGTAAAGACGCTGGCCGACCGCTGGAGCGAGCTTGAAACGCCCGGCGGATGGGAGTACCGTCTGCGCCTTGAAGGGCACCTCTGACACGTGAAGCGTTTGACCAAAAGTCCGCTCCCTGACTCCAGAGAGGCTAGAAGCGAATCCAGTACACGGCCTGACAGAATCCGACCGCGTACGCCAACCTAATCTGGCGCCGTTTGCCCACATGCAAAAAACCAGTGCCACGCTGCTGATTATCGATGACGACGAAGTAGTGCGCGCGAGCCTCGCGGCCTATTTGGAAGACAGTGGGTTCAGCGTCCTGCAAGCCAGCAACGGCATGCAGGGTCTACAGACCTTCGAGCAAAACCAGCCTGATCTTGTGATCTGCGATCTGCGCATGCCTCAAGTGGGCGGCCTTGAGCTGATTCGTCAGGTGACCAGTCTCGCGCCGGACACCCCGGTCATCGTGGTGTCGGGTGCGGGTGTCATGAGCGATGCCGTCGAAGCGTTGCGCCTGGGCGCGGCCGATTACCTGATCAAGCCCCTCGAAGACCTTGCAGTGCTTGAGCACTCGGTACGCCGGGCGCTGGATCGGGCGCGGTTGCTGCAGGAGAACAAGCTGTACCGTCAGAAGCTCGAGACCGCCAACCGCGAGCTCGAAGCCAGCCTGCACTTGCTGCAGGAGGATCAGGACGCAGGCCGTCAGGTTCAGATGAACATGCTGCCGACCAGCCCCTGGGCCATCGACTCCTTCGAATTCGAACACGAGATCATTCCGTCGTTGTACCTCTCCGGCGATTTCGTGGATTACTTTCGGGTCGATGAGCGTCGTGTTGCGTTCTATCTGGCCGACGTCTCGGGTCACGGTGCTTCATCGGCATTCATCACCGTGCTGCTGAAGTTCATGACCACGCGTCTGCTGTTCGAGTCCAAGCGCGGTGGCACGTTACCGAAATTCAAGCCTTCCGAAGTCCTCGGCCATATCAACCGCGGGCTGATCAGCTGTAAGCTGGGCAAACACGTGACCATGGTCGGCGGCGTGATCGACGAAGAAACCGGGCAATTGACCTACAGCGTTGGCGGCCATTTGCCGTTGCCGGTGCTGTACACGCCGACCGAGACGCGTTACCTCGAAGGGCGGGGGCTGCCGGTGGGGTTGTTCAATGAGGCGACGTATGCAGACCACGTGCTGGATCTGCCTGAATCCTTTAGTCTGACCCTGCTGTCTGATGGCATTCTGGACCTTTTGCCAGGTGATACACTCAAAGAGAAAGAAGCCAACTTACCTGAACTGGTGAAGTCGGCGGGCGGCAGCCTGGATGGCCTGCGTCGTAAGTTTGGATTGGCCACACTCGGGGAGATGCCGGATGATATCGCCTTGTTAGTGTTGAGCAGGAACCTTTAATGAGTACCGGTAGAATCCAGTTTGCCGAGCAAGATGGCACCTTTGTCCTGAAGTTCGTGGGTGAAGTGCGTTTGACTCTCTGCTCGGCGTTGGATGCGACAATTGAGCGGATCTTCACCTCGATGAATTTTTCGACCGTGGTGATCGATCTGACCGAAACCCGCAGCATTGACAGTACAACGCTCGGCCTGTTGGCCAAGTTGTCCATTCTGTCGCGGCAAAAAGCGGGCCTGCTGCCCACTGTCGTGACCACTCACGAAGACATCACGCGCCTGTTGCAATCGATGGGCTTCGATCAGGTGTTCAACATCGTGGGTCGCCCGATCCCGCGCCCCGAGGCACTGAGCGATCTGCCGTCGCAGGATCAGTGCGAAGACGTGGTCAAAGCCAAGGTCCTCGAAGCGCACAAGATTCTCATGGGGCTCAACGATTCCAATCGCGAGGCCTTTCGCGATCTGGTGAACGCGCTCGAGCATCAGTAGACTTTTCCTTCTCGTCTGGCCCGTTTTGATCCTTTCCCGCTGATAGTGTCAGACAGACCGCAAGGTGGAGCGCCACCTTGGCCCCATAGGTCCTGGGTCTGGACACCGGTTCGTGCGTCAACCCGAATCCTGTAGGAGCCGTCCGAGGTTACGAGGGCCGCGAATGCGGTGAGGCAGTCACTGTTGATGTCGCTGACCCACCGCATTCGCCAGCAAGCCGGCTCCTACAGTATCCACGTTATCCTCAAGCATTCGGAACGACGCGATCCCTGTAGGAGCCGTCCGAGGTTACGAGGGCCGCGAATGCGGTGGGGCAGTCACTTTTGATGTCGCTGACCCACCGCATTCGCCAGCAAGCCGGCTCCTACAGTATCCACGTCATCCTCAAGCATTCGGAACGACGCGATCCCTGTAGGAGCCGTCCGAGGTTACGAGGGCCGCGAAGCGGTGTGTTAGTCACTGTTGATGGCACTGACCCACCGTGCTCGTCGGAATGCCGTCCATACCAAGCTCACTCCTACAGGATGAGCGTCGTCCTGACGTCCTTGATCGTCCCACAGACACAAAAAAGGGCAGCACCCCACGGATGCTGCCCTTTTTCGCAAGCCCGACGTATTACGCCTTGGCGCTGAGCAATGCCTCGAGCTTCTCCTGATCGCGGGCAAACTGACGAATGCCTTCGGCCAGTTTTTCGGTCGCCATTGCATCTTCGTTCGAGGCCCAGCGGAACTGGCTCTCGTTCAGGGTCTGACGTGGCTCGCCGCCGTTACCCGGTTTGAGTTTCTGCACCAGGGTCCCGGTGTCTTCAGACAGCTTCTGCAGCAGGTCCGGGCTGATGGTCAGACGGTCGCAGCCCGCCAGTTCTTCGATCTGGCTCAGGTTACGGAAGCTGGCACCCATGACCACGGTCTTGTAGTCATTGGCCTTGTAGTAGTTGTAGATGCGGGTGACGGACTTGACGCCCGGGTCTTCGGCACCGACGTAATCCTTGCCTTCGGCTTTCTTGTACCAGTCGTAGATGCGACCGACGAACGGGGAAATCAGGAACACGCCAGCGTCAGCACACGCCTGGGCCTGGGCGAAGGAGAACAGCAGGGTCAGGTTGCACTGGATGCCTTTTTTCTCCAGTTGCTCGGCTGCCTTGATGCCTTCCCAGGTCGACGCGAGCTTGATCAGGATGCGGTCGCGACCGACACCGAAATCTTCATACAGGCCGACGATACGCTCGGCGCGCGCGATACAGGCCTGGGTGTCGAAAGAGATGCGGGCGTCCACTTCGGTGGAAACGCGGCCCGGCACGACTTTGAGGATCTCGCGACCAATGGCGACAGCAAAACGGTCGCTCGCCAGATTGATGTCGCCCTTGGAGCCGCTGAAGGCTTCTTTCAGACGATCAGCGTTGCTATCGCTCGAACCCGCCTTGAGCAGCAGGGACGGGTTGGTGGTGGCATCCACCGGCTTGAGCTTTTCAATGGCGCCGAAATCGCCGGTATCGGCAACGACAGTGGTGAATTTTTTGAGTTGTTCCAGCTTGGAAGTCATGAGCGTGCTCTGTCCTGTGGGTGTGATGACATTACCCGAGCGCCGCCGGTCACTCAAGGGCGCAAACCGCAACAAACACGCTGATCTAGAGGCCCGCGTTTGCGCAAACAGCAGACCTGTGCTTCAGCCACGATCCAGACAATACCTGACGTTTGGGCCGTCAGTCAGAGGGCGTGGTTATCGGTTCCCGAGGAGGGCGGATACTCGATCCAGACTCGTTGGAGCCCGCAAGCGACAGGTTGTTCCCTGCACGGTCGTCTATTGTGGTCTGACCGATTCAGGCGAAAGGGATCATCACCATGAAGAAACTGATCAATGACCCGCTGGGTGTCGTCGATGAGATGTTGGAGGGCGCTGTGCTGGCCGATCAGCGGCTGGCGCTGCTGGAAGGGGAAAACATTGTGGTTCGCCGGGATTATCAGGCGCTCGGCGAGCGCGGGAAAGTCAGCATCATCTCGGGCGGCGGCGCAGGTCATGAGCCCGCGCATGGCGGCTATGTCTGCAGCGGCATGCTCACGGCCGCCGTCACAGGACCCGTATTCACGTCGCCGAGCGTCGACGCTGTCCTGAAGGCAATCATGACGCTCGCCGGACCGGCGGGCGTGTTGCTGATCGTCAAGAACTACACCGGTGATCGGCTCAACTTCGGGTTGGCGGCGGAAATCGCCAGGTCGGCGGGCGTCGAGGTCGATATGCTGGTCGTCGGTGATGATGTCGCGCTGGATAATCAGGGGGGGCAGGTCGGGCGGCGGGGCATTGCCGGAACCGTATTCATTCACAAGGTCGCGGGCGCGGCGGCAGAGGCCGGGCTCACGCTGGCGCAGGTCAGGGCCGAAGCGGAGCGGGCGGCAGCGGGGTTGTTCAGCATGGGCCTGGCACTCAGTGCCTGTACGGTGCCGGCGGCCGGGAAACCGGGGTTTCACCTGGGCGACGATGAGGTCGAGTATGGCCTGGGCATTCACGGAGAAAGCGGCGTGCGCCGTGGCCGCATTCAGACGGCAGACGAGATGGTCGATGTGCTGTTGGCGCGCATTGTCGAGCAAGGTGAACTGAAGGCCGGTGAGCGTATCGCACTGATGGTCAACAACCTCGGCGGTACGGCGGCTCAAGAGCTGGACATCGTGGCACGTCGGGCATTGTTGGTGTGCGTGGCACAGGGACTGCGGGTCGAGGCGGTCATGGTGGGCACGTTTCTGACGGCTCTTGAGATGGCAGGGTGTTCGCTGTCAATTCTGCGTGTCGATGACTCACTGCTGATGCGACTCAAGGCGCCGACGGACGCGACGGCATGGCGGGGCATGACGACGCCCATTGCTGCCGTGTCCCGAGTGCCGGTGGTGAGCACCACGGAGCAGCATGCGTTCATGGGCCCGTCCTGGTCGTCAGACCACGCTGAAGTCATGAAGACGGTGCTGAAGGCTGTCAGCCAGGCGTTTCAGCAGAACGAACCGGTGCTGACGGAGCTTGACTCAGTGGTGGGTGACGGTGATATCGGCATCAGTCTGGCAAGAGGCGCCCGAGCCATCGATGCCGCACTTGAATCGCTCGCGCTGGAGCGGCCAGCGGCGGCCTTGCAACAGCTTTCAGCGATTCTGCGACGGGCCTTGGGAGGGACGTCGGGCCCGCTGTATGCCGTTTTCGTTCTGCGTGCGGGTGTGGTGCTTTCGGAACACGCCGAGCCGGGTTCTGTGGGCGCGTGGGCCGAGGCATTGCAAGCGGGGTGTGACGCAATGGTCAGGCTTGGCGGTGCCAGTGCGGGAGACAGAACGATGCTGGACGCGCTGATTCCCGCGGCGGCGGCGCTTTCGTCGCACGTCAACGGGGTGGCTGCGGCCGATGCGGCGTTGCAGATGGCGATTGCGGCAGAGATCGGTGCTGAGGCGACGCGCACGATGCTGCCAGGCAAGGGGCGTTCTTCCTATATTGGTGAGCGCGCGCTGGGGCATGTCGATCCAGGGGCGTACGCGGTGGCGCTGTGGATGCAGGCGGTGGCGTCGGCCTTGGGCAATTGAAGCGGAGCATCGGTGACTGAGGCTATAGCCAAAGGCTTACACAGTCTGAGGCGAACTCGCCCTATCAACTGAAACATTTGAGGGTTACATTGGATCCATCAACTGAAGCGAAGGAACCGCTTCGGAGATCACGGATGATCAGCCATGGCGCGGAGCGCTGCCGACAGGACGTTGGAATGGTCTTGAACTGAAAAACGACCCGCTTCGGCGGGTTTTTTTATGCCGCAATTTGGGATCACGCCTGTTGTGGCTTCTTGCAGGCGTAGGCGGTTGGCCGTGAATCCGGCCTTGTCGGATAGGCCACATTTAACTTTTTCCACATGGGCGGCACAACGCGCATTTTGTAGTCACTGACTACCAGCAGCCCCGCACGCACTATCAACCTCTTTCACCAGCGTGTTCTCTTGAAACACCTGCAGATGCACCTGACAAGTCCCCCCCGCAGGCAGGTTCAAACTCACGCTGTTGGCCGGAACACCGCTCTGCACGTCGCCTTGCTGGTTGATGCTCGACGTTCCATTCATGCTTTTCTGGTTGACCGTCATGCGGTATTGCAGCGTCAGCGGCACCGGATTTTCGATGTGCGGGCGAATGACCACCATCGCGCCATGGCGCTGGGCATCGATGGATACTGCCAGTTGGGACACGTCCATCATCAGGTCTACCTCTGTGTCGCGCTGGCTTTCATGTTATCGCCGTATTGGGTCACCGACACCGTACCGCCGAATCCGGCCTGGTTCACAGTGGCCTGGTTGGACTGTCCGTATTGCCCGACGAATGCCTGATTATAGGCGCCGGTCTGCACCACGTCCGCCGTGTTGTCGGTGCCGTGCTGCGCGACGCCGGTCTGGTTTTGATTGCCCGACTGGTTGACCAGGGTGGTGTTACCCGAGCCGTTCTGCTGCGCAGTGATCGAATTGTTCGCGCCGCTCTGGTTGATGACCGCCTGGTTGCGACTGCCCACCTGACTCTGCACCATCCGTTGCGAGGCACCGCTCTGATCGACCCGCGTCTTGTTGTAGGACCCGATTTGCGAAATCGTCGCGACGCTGTTGCCCACTGTAATGTCGGCGTAGCGATCTTCGCGCACCAGATCGGCAGCCTGGCAGAGGGTGCTGCCAAGCAGCAAAGCCGCCAGCAGCACGCCGTTTCGACCCTTGTTATTTTTGAATGACATTCTTGTCTCCAGTTGGCAGCAGCGCCTTGTCGGCTTCAGCCATCGGCGCCGTGGACATTTGTTCGTCATAGCTCTGCAGATAGCTTTGCAACAACGGCTTGTTCAGATCGTCAGGGTTCTTGAGGTTCCAGCTGCCGTCGCGGGCACCTTGGGCAATCATGTGGATCAGCGCGGTTTCGATCGCTTCACGCACGCATTGCTGCACCGGTTCGTTGCGCGACAGGCCTGTTTCCACTTCCAGCAAGTGCTTGAGCGAAACGAAGCGGAAGATGCCAAAGTCGACCTGGATCGAGAACACGGTCTTGGTGGTGGTGATGCTCTGAATGATGTCGCCGGTCCGGATGTCGATTGCCCGCAGGTTCACCGTCACCTGGTCCTGGCGATAGAGTTCGGACGGCCCGACACCGAGGTAGCGAACGCCGATGCCGCCAGTCCTGACGTTACTTTCGTACGCGACGATCGCGCCTTCGATGATCATGTTGGCAGGTCGTAGGGCGGGCAGTTGAACTTGGGACTGGTCTTGCGGCTGCTCCAGTGCGCGGATGATTTTGCGCTCGGTCAGCAGGTCTTGCAGGTTTTCGCGTTCGACCGGTCTGAACCAGCGCGAATCGCGCAACGCAGTGATCAGCAGCGACGCGGCGCCCTGAGTCACTGAGGTGGAAAACGAGCTGTCGGGTGACGGTTTGTATTGACCGGTCTGGTCACGCAAGCCGTACACGGCAACGCTGATAGGGCCCGCAGGGGCGGGTAGGTGTGTCAGATCGCGAAGGCTCTGTGTCGGTGGCGACAGTGTAGCGGGCGAGATGGTCGCTGCAGGACGCGAAGTGGCGCAGCCGGCGATTAGCATTACGGCAGAGACAATCAATGTAAACGAACGGACGCGCATTCTTATTCTTCCTACAAAGAAAACCCCGCCGGCTCACCGGCGGGGTAAGGCATCTTAGTGTTGGTAGACAGCTGCGACGTTGCCGCCACCGCCAGACTGGCTGACGTTGGCGACCATGTTGTTGCCCGATTGAGTCACGCCCACCACGTTGGCAGCGCTGAAGTAGCCCGAACTGGAGCCGGTCTGGCTGACGGTCGCGCGGTTGTTGTTGCCGGTTTGCAGCAGGGATTCTTCGTTGTAGCTGCCGGTCTGAGTGCTGTACGCGTAGTTGTTGTCGCCGCGTTGTTGCACGTAAGCGTCATGTGAGTCGCCGCTCTGGTACAGGCTGGCGGTGTTGTAGTCGCCGCGCTGGGTGGCGGTGGCAGTGCTATTGGTGGCACCGCTCTGTTGAACGTTACCCAGGTTGTTGTTGCCGTTCTGTTGCAGGCTGGCCGAGGTGTAGATGCGGCTGTTTTGCTGAGAAACAGTACCGGTGTTGGCGTTGCCGGTCTGGCTCAGGCTGGCGGCCACGTTGCTTTGATTGCCCTGTTGCGAGATGGCGCCAAGGTTGTAGTTGCCCGACTGAGTAAGCGCCGCACTGACAATGGTGTTGTTACCGGTCTGCGAGGTCGAGGCCGTGTTGTTGTTGCCGTTGCCCTGGGTGATGCTGGCGCTGGTGCGGGTATTGGACTGCTGACCGATGGTTGCCGTGTTGTACGCCGAGGACTGATCCAGTGTCGCCGACTGACCCAATGTGTAGGAACCGCCGCTCTGAGTGATTACGCCGGAGTTGTTGTTGCCGGACTGTTTGGCAGCCGCGCTGTTGTAAGCACCGTTCTGATTGATATTCAGGGTGCTGTAGGTCGCGGTCTGGCTGATCGCTGCACCGGAGTAACGACCGGCAGCAGGAATGCCGGCGGTGTTCTGGCTGCCTTTCTGGTTAATGTTGACGGTCGACTGGGTCGCGCCTTGCTGGTCGACGTTCAGGGCGTTGCTGGAACCGTCCTGGGTGGTGTTGACGGTACTGTTGTCAGCCATGGCCGCGCCAGAGAGAGCCACCAGGACAGCGAGAGACAGAAGGGATTTACGTGCGTGCATCATGATCTTCCTTTTTCAGTTTTGTACTTGGTTTTGGGGTGTTGCAAATTTTCTTGCGGCAGGTCTTACGGTTGATTCACTTGAAACTGGGTGGTCTGGCCGGTGTTCTTGTCGGTGGTGACAATCTGCAGCAGCCCACCTTGAAGGTTGGTGATCGAGATCCGGAAGTCGGTGGTCTCAACGATCCCGGGCACCAGTTGGCCGTTAGCGCCGACGATACTGGAGGTCACGGCTGACGAGACCCGACTGAGAATGGCGCTCTGCAACATGCTGTTGAATTGCGTCAGGGCGGTCTGTCCCGATGCACCGGATGACGACGACTTCTCTGTGAAGTGGTTTTGCGCCTGCGCCTGGTTCAACAGCACGGGGCCGTTCAGCGGGTTGCCACCGAATGACGGGTTGTTGGGAACATAAGCCAGCTCGCTGGCGTGGGCGTTGACAAAGGCGCTGGACACAAGTGCCAGGCTGACTACGGCCAGTGAAATGCGCTGCATATCCATACCTTTCATAGTTCGTCGCGGCCCAGGTCCGGGTCGCCAAAAAATTGTGCGAGTTGGTAATCGAGAATCGCCTGGTAAACCTGCGTTGCAGCGTCAGCCCCGATGGCGGGAATCAACGTACGGTTAGGTGGCAGAAACATCGAGAACAGGCGGCGGTTGCCGTAGTCGACGAACACCTGACTGCCCAGGCGCGCGGTCGGGCGCTCACTGATGGCGACGGTGAAGGTCCCGTCCTCGTCCTTGTCGCGCCACGCACTGGCAAAACTGTCGTAGAAAGCACGACCGGCCATGGTCATGGTCTGGCCGATCACCAGGCCGCCTACATCCCGGCGATTGAGTGTGCGGTGTTGATCGACGGTCGCAGAACTGTTCACGCTCGTTTGTGCAAAGAGTGTGGATGCCGCGCACAGTTGTACGATCAAAACGCAAATAACGCGTGAGCACTTCATGTTTGTAGGGCCGGTGATGCAGAGTTGGTAATTGTTATATAGGAATAAATTCACTTTGCCACTACGAACTTAAAAATAATTTAATTATTTTTATTGGCGTCAAATTGCGTGCGGTTTTTTAGTTGCATCGATAGAAACTTAATGAGAGGGGTGGAGAATTAATGGCGTCAAAAAAAGATGCGGTGGGATGGGCGCTAACGCTTGTAAATACTGGGGTTTACGAATGATTGAGATCGCCCTTGGATGAGGCTTGTTCAATTAGATGTCGAGGTGGAACTGTCCGAGCTACTTTTGCCTGGGTCTGGTTTTTCCACTGCCTATTAAAGGGTGACTTCTGAAGTGAGTGCGTGCACGAGATTGAATGCGTCATTGTCATCATGCTTTCTTTATTATCATTGTTCAGTCTTGTTGGTGTTTTTGTACTTGTCGACTTGTTCCAAACTGTAAAGGCCTTATGCAAGTAAGCGAGCGTTTTATTGCGTGGGATAATCAGTAAATACGCGCTTGTTTAATCATGTGACTGGACGGGAGGCGTCTGGCACGCCGCTTGGATCCCGACATCGTGCTTCCGGTCGTGGTGTCCGAAACATTGCACCTTCCTGACGGCCGTTAGTACGGATTCAAGCGCGAGCATGCCGTTTATCAATTCTGCCAAAGCGGCGAAGTTGCCCAGAGTGATGTCTCATTGCCACTTAGTTCGAGGTTCGGGCACGGGACCTCATACACGGCACGCTATCCGGAACATGGTCAGGCGCCTACAGCTTGAACCTTCTAACTGTTAAACTGCGCGCCCATTATGCCTGGCCCTTCTGACCACCCCATGCTGCCAATGACCGCTCCCCGTTCCGCTGACGCTCCCCGCGAACCTTCACGCCGCTTCTCCGTTGCGCCGATGATGGACTGGACGGATCGCCATTGCCGGTTCTTCCTGCGTCTGCTGTCGAAGAACGCACTGCTGTACACCGAAATGGTCACCACGGGGGCCTTGCTGCACGGCGACAGCGAACGTTTCCTGCGCCACGATCAGCGCGAGCATCCGTTGGCGCTGCAACTGGGCGGAAGCAACCCGGCGGACCTCGCCGCCAGCGCGCGTCTGGCGCAGGCGGCGGGGTATGACGAGGTCAACCTCAACGTGGGTTGCCCAAGCGACCGCGTGCAGAACAATATGATTGGCGCGGTGCTGATGGGGCACCCGCAGTTGGTCGCCGACTGCGTCAAGGCGATGCGCGATGCGGTGTCGATCCCGGTGACCGTCAAGCACCGCATCGGCATCAACGGTCGGGACAGCTACGAGCAGCTCTGTGAATTCGTCGGCACGGTGCGCGACGCCGGCTGCACCAGTTTCACCGTGCATGCTCGCATCGCGATCCTCGAAGGCCTCTCGCCGAAGGAAAACCGTGACATCCCGCCGTTGCGCTACGAGATCGCCGCGCAGCTCAAGCAGGATTTCCCTGACCTGGAATTCATCCTCAACGGCGGCATCAAGACCCTGGAGCAGTGCCAGGAACACCTGAAAACATTCGACGGCGTGATGCTGGGCCGCGAGGCGTACCACAACCCGTACCTGCTGGCGGAGGTCGACCGCGAATTGTTCGGCGGCAGTGAACCGCCTATCACCCGCGCCGAAGCGCTGGCGCAATTACGTCCTTATGTCGAAGCCCATCTGCGTGATGGCGGCTCCATGCACCACATCACCCGTCACGTGCTGGGGCTGGGCACGGGGTTCCCCGGCGCCCGTAAATTCCGCCAGTTGTTGTCGGTGGACATTCACAAGACCGACGACCCGCTGGCCTTGCTGGACAAGGCGGGGGAGTTGCTGGAGGGGCGGTGAGCCCGTTGGCAGGTGAGTGGCTGAATCATCGGGTTCGCCAGCAAGCCGGCTCCTGCAATAGATAGCGTGGCCTTGTGTACCCGGTTCAGGGATCGAGGCCGCGCAATACGCGCCCGACCTCGGTCTGAATCCGATACGCCGGGGCTTCCACGGCATTGAAATCCTGGGTGTAGCGCTGGGCGAACCCGTCGACGCCCCATTCCTGATACTGCTGCACGTGCTTGAGTTCGTGCGCCCACAGGGCGACGTTGTGCTCAGCGGACTCGGCCGTGCGGAAGACGATGATGTCGACCAAGGTGACGGCGCCGATGTCTGGGTTTTGCATCATCGCGCTGGCGGCGCTGAGTTCGTCGTTATCACCGACTTTATAAAGCGCTGCGTCCAGCACGCTGGGCGGGTACCAGCGCAGCAGTTGTTCGCGGATCGCGTCGGGAATGGGGTGAGTACCGCTCATGGCCGCGTCGGCGCGGGACTGGCTGAGCCAAAGGGCGAGCGCCGGGCCCGCGACCTGGGTCACTTCGGTGGGCAGGCCGCCTCCGAGGATCTGCCCAAGATCGGGCAGGCAGATGCAACCGTTGAGGCAGATGGCTTTTTCCCCTGCCGGACAGGCCACAGGGTCGGCGAGGGCGCTTGCGGTGAGGCAGGTCAGAACCAGGGCGAGCAGGGCGTTGCGCATGAACACGTCCGAAGCGGGAATGCGCCTAGCCTAGCTGCTCGCCGGGATTTTCTGTAGCTCGGCTCAACGCCGTCCGGTACGCGTGCTCACGTCCACCCATACGGCGAGTACCAGAATGCTGCCCTTGACGATCATCTGCCAGTAGCTGTCGACATCGAGCATGGACATGCCGTTGTCCAGGCTGGTGATCACCAGCGCACCGAGCAGGGCGCCGTACACCGTGCCGGACCCACCGCGCATGGACGTGCCGCCGATGAAGCAGGCAGCGATGGCGTCCAGTTCACCCATGTTGCCCGCCGACGGCGAACCCGCCGCCAGACGCGCCGTGTTCACCAGCCCGGCCAGGGCGCACATGACGCCCATGATGCCGAAGATCCACAGCTTGACCGCCTGCACGTTGATGCCTGACAGCCGCGTGGCTTCCATGTTGCTGCCCACCGAATAGATACGGCGACCGAATACGGTCTGGCTGGTGATGTAGCTGAAGACCCCAAGTAAGACCAACAACAGCAGCACCGGCACCGGAATGCCGTCATAGCTGTTGAGCGTGTAGACGAAGCCTGCCAGTACCGCCCCGATTAGCACGACCCGCAGGACGTCCCGCAGCAGTGCGTGTGGGGCCAGGCCATGCAGGGCGCGGTTGCGGCGCTGGCGCCAGGTCAGGAAGATGGTCAGGGCGAACAACAGGACGCCCAGCGTGACGCCGACCAAGGGCGGCAAATAGCCCTGGCCGACATACACCAGTTGCGGCGACACCGGCGCAATGGTGGTGCCACCCGTGATGCCCAGCAGAATCCCGCGAAACGCCAGCATGCCGCCCAGGCCGACGATAAAGGAGGGGATGCGCAGGTACGCCGTCATGGCGCCGTTGGCCAAGCCGATCAGCAGCCCGCACAGCGCCACGATGACCAGGTTTACCGGCAGCGGCACGTGATAGACCACGTCAAGAATCGCGGCCACGCCGCCCAGCAAACCGAGCAACGAACCCACCGACAGGTCGATTTCGCCGCTGATGATCACCAGCACCATGCCACAGGCCAGGATGCCGGTAATCGACATTTGCCGCAGCAGGTTGGAGAGGTTGCGCGGCGTCAGGAAGCCGCCTTCAGTCTGCCAGCTGAAGAACAGCCAGATCAGGGCGATGGCGATGACCAGCGCGAGCATTTTGTAGCGGGTGAACAATTGTTTGACTTGGTTCATTTAAGCGGAGCTCCCCACAGCAGCTGGTCGATCATTATTGTTATGTCCGTTGCTTTGGCTGAGCGCGGCGGCGAGCACCTGTTCCTGAGTCAGGTCCTGATTGATGAAGTCCCCACGCAACTGGCCTTCGCCGATCACCAGTACGCGATCAGAGACGCCGAGCACTTCGGCCAGCTCCGATGACACCATGATGATCGACACGCCGGTGGCGGCCAGTGCGCCCATCAGTTTGTAGATCTCGTACTTGGCCCCGACATCGACGCCGCGTGTGGGCTCGTCGAGGATCAGCACCCGCGGCTGGGTCAGGAGCATTTTTGCCAGCACCGCTTTCTGCTGGTTGCCGCCCGAGAGGCTGGTGATCGGCAGAAACGGGCTCGCCGTCTTGAGGTGCATGCGGGCGATTTCCTTGTCGATGCTGCCCAGTTCCTGCTCGGCGTCGATGCGCGTCAGGTGCGAAAAGCTGTCGAGCACCGCCAGGGTGATGTTCTGGCCGACGCCGAGGTCGGGAATGATGCCCTGGCGCTTGCGGTCTTCGGGGACCATGCAGAGCCCTGCGCGAATCGATTTCAGCGGTGTACGCGTGTCGATTTTCTGTCCCTCCAGCCAGACTTCGCCCTCATGGCGTCCGGGATAAGAGCCGAACAGCGCGGACACCAATTCCGTACGGCCGGCGCCCACCAGCCCGGCAATGCCAAGAATCTCGCCACGTTTGAGGGTGAAAGAGACGTCGTCGACGCGTTTGCGTCGGGGGTTGTCGACGTCGTAGCAGGTAAAGTGCCGCGCTTCGAAAATCACCTCGCCGACCTCGTGGGGTTCGGTGGGATAAAGGTTGCTCATCTCGCGGCCGACCATCTGGGTGATGATCTTCGGGATATCCATGTCGGCCATGGCCGTGGTTGCGATGTGTTTGCCGTCGCGGATGACCGAAATCGTGTCGCACACGGCGGCCACTTCATCGAGCTTGTGCGAGATGTAGACGCAGGCCACGCCCTTGGCCTTGAGGTCGCGGATGATGTCCAGCAGGACGTCGATTTCCGAGCGGGTCAGGGCCGATGAAGGCTCGTCGAGGATCAGCAGGCGAGCTTTCTTGTTCAGTGCCTTGGCGATCTCGACCAGTTGCTGATAACCGCCGCCGTATTGGGAAACCGGCAACGAGACGTTCATGTCGGGCACTTTCAGCTCGCGCATCAGGGCTTCGGCACGGTGGATCATCGCCGGGTAATTCATGCGGCCGCCCGGCAAGGTCAATTCGTGGCCCATGAAAATGTTTTCCGCCACCGACAGGTCGGGGACCAGCGTCAATTCCTGATGGATGATGACGATGCCGGCGGCCTCGGTCTCGCTGATGGAGTGGGCTTTGAGCGGCTGGCCGTCCCAGAGGATTTCGCCGTCCCAGGTGCCGTGGGGGTAGACCGCTGACAGCACCTTCATCAGGGTCGATTTCCCGGCGCCGTTTTCGCCGCACAGGCCGACGCATTCGCCGGGCCGGACCTTGATGTCGATGCCGTTCAGGGCTTTGACACCGCCGAAGGATTTGACGATGCCGTTCATTTGCAGCAGGTAGTCGGACATTGCGCGGTATTCCAGGACAGGCCGGAGTTCTCGTGTAGAAGCGTGGCTTGTCCCGCGATCGGCTGCGAAGCAGTCGTAAATTCAGCAGACGCGTTGTGTCAGGCAAACCACAGTGTCAGGTTTTACGACGGGTTCCCCGCCGATCGCGGGACAAGCCACGCTCCTACAGGTGTCGGTGCAGGGCTCACACTACAGCTATGGCACCCTGCAAGGGGCGATCACTTCCCGGCGATCTGATCCTTGGTGTAGAACCCGTCCTTCTCCAGCAGGTCGATGTTGTCCTTGGTCAACGGCGTCGGGGTCAGGAGGATGGTGTCGACCTTTTTCGCCCCGTTGTCGTACTGGGAACTGAACTGCGGCTTCTCGTTGCGCGCCAGTTGTACCGACAGCTTTGCCGCTTCCGAGGCGATCAGTTTCAGCGGTTTATAAACAGTCATGGTTTGCGTGCCGTCGATCACGCGCTTGACCGCTGCAAGGTCGGCGTCCTGGCCGGAAATCGGCACCTTGCCCGCCAGCTTCTGCGCGGCTAGGGCCTGAATCGCACCGCCGGCCGTGGCGTCGTTGGAGGCGACGATGCCGTCGATCTTGTTGTTGTTCTTGGTCAGGGCGTTTTCAACGATGCTCAGCGCTTCGGTGGGGTTCCATTCCTTGACCCACTGCTGACCAACAATCTTGATGTCGCCCTTGTCGATGGCCGGCTGCAGCACCTTCATCTGGCCTTCGCGCAGCACTTTGGCGTTGTTGTCGGTCGGGGCGCCCCCCAGCAGGAAGTAATTGCCCTTCGGTTGCGCCTTCAACACGCCGGCGGCCTGCATCTCGCCGACTTTCTCGTTATCGAAGGAGATGTAGGCATCGATGTCGGCGTTCAGGATCAGGCGATCGTAAGACACCACCTTGATCCCGGCCTTTTTGGCTTCGGCCACGGCGTTGGTCAGCACGGTGGCGTTGAACGGCACGATGACGATCACGTCAACGCCGCGCGAGATCAGGTTCTCGATCTGGGAAATCTGTTTCTGCTCGTTGGCATCGGCCGATTGAACGAAGACTTTGGCGTCCATCTTCTCGGCCGCCGCGACGAAGTAGTCACGGTCCCGCGACCAACGTTCCAGTCGCAGGTCGTCGATGGAGAAACCGATTTTCGGATGGGCCGCGTCGGCCATGACCGGAAGGCTGAGCAGCGCCAGGGCACTGGCGAGCAAGGTGCGTTTCAGGTTTTTCATTGTGGTGCGTCCTTTTATTTTTGTTTGGGGGCACTTCCTGAGCGTGTACGTATTACCGGGTAAAACTGTAGTGAGTTGTCGGGGCTCGCGAGCAACGAATTGTCGCGAGAATGTAACCGCCGCCTGCGGGGTGACTGACGCACCGCGTTCTCCGGTCGAAGCGCGCTCTTTATCGGTAGATGAACCTGTTTACGACGCCCTCGAGCATCTCCTGACGGCCGCTGACCGCCTGAGGGTTGAGTTCATGGTCGAACGCATGTTGCGCCAGCGATTCCAGACTGAAGTCTCCAGACAGGACGGCGCGGCCAAACGGTTGATCCCAGCCGGCATAGCGCGTGTCCTTGAACTGTTGGAGCAGGTCGTTTTCGATCATGGCCGCCGCGCGCTCAAGCGCCAGCGCGAGTACGTCCATCGCCGCGACATGGCCGTAGAACAGGTCAACCTCGTCCAGGCTCTGGCGGCGCACCTTGGAGTCGAAGTTGAAGCCCCCGTTTTTGAACCCGCCTGCCTTGAGGATCTCGTAGGTGGCCAAGGTCATTTCTTCAACGCTGTTGGGGAACTGGTCGGTGTCCCAGCCGTTCTGCGGGTCGCCCCGGTTGGCGTCGATGCTGCCGAAGATGCCCAGCGAGGCCGCCGTGGCGATTTCGTGATGGAAACTGTGGCCCGCGAGGGTCGCGTGGTTCGCCTCGATGTTGACCTTGATCTCTTTCTCCAGGCCGTACTGCTGCAGAAAGCCGAACACGGTGGCGCTGTCGTAATCGTACTGGTGTTTGGTCGGCTCCTGAGGCTTGGGCTCGATCAACAGATCGCCCTTGAAGCCGATCTTGTGCTTGTGCTCGACCACCATGCGCATGAAGCGCCCCAGTTGTTCGCGTTCGCGCTTGAGGTCGGTATTGAGCAGCGTTTCGTACCCTTCACGACCGCCCCACAGCACGTAGTTCGAGCCTTTCAACCGCTGCGTGGCGTTCATGGCGCTGAACACTTGGGTGGCGGCGTAGGCGAAGACCTCCGGGTCCGGGTTGCTCGCAGCGCCGGCGGCAAAGCGCGGATTGCTGAAGCAGTTGGCCGTGCCCCACAGCAACTGGATGCCACTGCTTTGCTGATGACGTTCGAGCTCGTCGACCATGTGCGCGAAGTTGTGGCGGTACTCCTTCAGGCTGGCACCTTCGGGCGCCACGTCAGTGTCGTGGAAACTGTAGTAATCGATGCCCAGTTTGGAGAAGAACTCGAACGCGGCTTCGGCCTTGAAGCGCGCGAGTTCCATGGCATCGCCCGGTTTGATCCACGGACGCTTGAAGGTACCGACGCCGAACATGTCGGCGCCTGGCCAGACGAAGGTGTGCCAATAGCAGGCTGCCATGCGCAGGTGCTCGCGCATCGGCTTGCCGAGGATGATTTTGTCGGCGTTGTAATGGCGGAAGGCAAGGGGAGAATCGCTGTCGGGACCTTCGTAGCGAATCCTGTCGATCTCGGGGAAGCAGGGCATCGGTCGTTTCCTCATTGTTCTGGTTGTTGTTCTGGTTGATCGGCGACTGTCCCGATACTAGCAACGGCCCCGGCCTTCAAAATTATGAAAATCACCAACTCGGTGTTCGATTTTGAGTATTGAGATTCGCCTCATGCAGGCCTAGTCTGTGCCGACCTGTTTCACAGGCTCGGGGGAAAAAACAATGAAAACCGTCCCGCCCGTTCACCGTATTGCCCTGTTGTTCAACGGCGGCAAGATCTACGATCGCGGCATCATCACCGGCATCGGCAATTACCTGAGCAGTACGCGCGCGTCTTGGGATCTGTTCCTTGAGGAGGATTTTCTCTGCCGTTTGAAAGGCATCGAGCGCTGGCAGGGTGACGGGATCATTGCCGACTTCGACGATCCGCTGATCGGTGAAGCACTGGCCGGAAGCACGTTGCCGGTAGTGGCGGTGGGCGGCTCGTACGAGGACGAACGCGCCTACCCGAAGCACATTCCCTATGTGGCCACCGACAACTTCGCACTGATCAAACTGGCTTACGAGCACTTGATCGAGGCCGGGCTGACGCGGTTTGCCTGTTTCAGCCTGCCGGAAGCGCAAAGCAATCGCTGGGCGCAGGAGCGGGAAAAGGCGTTTCGACGCCTGCTGCAACGAGACGGGTTGCGCGGCGAGGTCTATCGGGGCCTGAGCACCAGCGCGCCGCTTTGGGACAGTGCGGTGGAACAACAGATCGCCTGGTTGCAGAGTTTGCCCAAACCCATCGGCATCATTGCCGTCAGCGACGCGCGTGCGCGTCAGTTGCTGCAGGCCTGTCTGACCGCGGGCATCGCCGTGCCGGAGCAGGTGGCGCTGATCGGCATCGATAACGATCCGCTGACCCGCACCTTGACCCGCGTACCGCTGAGTTCGGTGATTCAGGGCACGCAGAGCATGGGCCGTACGGCTGCCGCCTTGTTGCATCAGATGCTTCACGGCATGCCCTCGACGACGAGCCAGATTCTGGTGCCCCCGGAAGCGATCAACGTGCAGGCCTCCAGCCTGCATCAGCCATTGGGTAACCCTTACGTCATGCAGGCGCTGCACTTCATTCGCCAGTACGCCTGCCAGGGCATCAAGACCGCGCAGGTCGCGGGGTATGTGGGCATTTCCCGCTCCTCACTGGAGTCGCATTTTCGCAAGGAGCGTGGGTGCAGCGTGCACGACGAAATTCTTCGCTTCAAACTGTCCGCCGCGGCTTCGCGGCTGGAAAAAACCGATTCGGCCATCGCCGACATTGCCCAGCATTGCGGCTTCAAGTCGGCCCAGTACCTTCATACCGTGTTCCGCCGCGAGTTCGGCTGCACGCCGCGCGAGTATCAACAGGACGTCGCGCATTGATTGGCTTTTGAGGCATGACCCACGGGGCGTGCCTGACCCTGACAACGACAACATTATGGGAGTTATCGATGCATCCGATTCGTTTAGGGCTGGTGGGTTACGGCAAGATTGCGCAAGACCAGCACGTGCCGGCCATCCTCGCCAACCCGCAGTTCGGGCTGGTGGCCGTCGCTACCTTGGGTCAGCATTGCCCTGGCGTTGACAACTTCAGCTCGCTCGCCGACCTGCTCGCGCACGGTCCGCAGGTGGACGCGATCGCGTTCTGCACACCGCCACAAGGCCGTTTCGCGCTGGTTCAACAGGCGCTCGACGCCGGCAAGCATGTGCTGGTGGAAAAGCCGCCGTGCTCGACCCTCGGCGAAGCGATGTCGCTGATCGATGAGGTGAAACAGGCGGGTGTCAGTGGGTTGTTCGCCTGGCACTCTCGTTTTGCGCCGGGTGTAGCGAACGCGAAAGCATGGCGGAAGGGTAAAACCCTGACTCAGGTGCGTGTTGAGTGGAAAGAGCAGGTGCGTAAATGGCATCCGGGTCAGGCGTGGATCTGGCAGGCGGGTGGCCTGGGCGTATTCGATCCAGGGATCAACGCGCTGTCCATCGTCACGGATCTACTCCCAGGTTCGCTGTTCGTCACGTCCGCCGCGTTGAGCGTCCCGGACAACTGCCAGTCGCCCATCGCCGCGAACCTGAGCATCCGAAGCCAGGATCAGGTGGAAGTGCTGGCCGAGTTCGATTTCGACCACAGCGACAACGAACTGTGGCGCATCGAGCTGCACAGCGACGACGGCGTGATGCGTCTGGATTCGGGCGGCGCCGAGGTCAGCATCGATGGCGTACCGCAGAGCGTGTCAGCGGAAGGGGAATACCCGGCCATGTACCGGCATTTTGCGCAACTGATCGCCGACAGGCAGAGCGACCTGGATCTGCAGCCGTTGCGCATTGTGGCGGACAGTTTTTTTGTCGGCAGCAAAGAGACGGTGGCGGCGTTTCATGAGTAAAGCGTCACGCTGACGCCATGCACGAACGGTGGGAGCGAGCTTGCTCGCGAATGCGCTGGGTCAGATACATCGAGGGTGAAGGACAGACCGCATTCGTCAGCAAGCTGACTCCCACAGTTATTAGGTCCACACGAAGCCTGTACCTGGACTCGCCTGCGACCCGTTCCAGAAACACCACACCTTCCTGTGGGAGACGTCCGAGGTTACGAGTTCGTTTGAATGGATGAATTCATTCACACCGGATCAAAAATGACCCACGCCAGCGAGTGCGATGGAAAACGAGACGATCAGCATCAGCAGAATGGACATGTTGATGGACATCGGAAAATCCTTGTTCGGGTAGTCAATGTCGCCATGATCCCGGTCTGCGGGCACAAAATGAACGGCGTTCTTTCGTATGTTGGCTATCGATACAAACAATAGTCCGAGCCTTTGAAATGCCGGGAATCTTTGTGTTAGGGCCGTTACGCGGCGCTGCCCCCTACAGATGTCTGAACATTTCCCAGAACGATGCCCCGACGCCGGTGATGCTCTCGCCCGCAATCAACCCTGCGGCTGCGGTGATCGCGAAGCGCTCGGTCACACTGGGCCAGCGGCGGCTGACAATCCAGGTGAGTACGGCGCCCAGTCCCATCATCAGCGATGTAGAGGCGGGCAGCACGAACGCCAGCCCGAGCGCGGCAGTGCTTGGCAACCAGCGCGCCAAGCGTTGGGGCAACAGACTGTCCAGCGCACCCAACAGCACGCCGAAGAATGCGCCGATGAAAATTGCCCAGCGAATCTGTGGCGACAGCGACTCCAGTCCGTGGGTCAGTGTCTCGGCAACTGCTTTCCAGGTCGCGACGGCGGGGGCGGGCCATTGTTCGGTGAGCAACATGTGCTGTGGGTCCGGAATCAGCGCCAGGTACACCGCGACCCCGACCATGCTGCCAATGAAAATCCCGATGCATTGGGCGATCACCTGTTTTTTCGGCGTTGCACCGATCGCCAGTCCGACCTTGAAATCGTTCATCAGGTCGGTGGATTGCCCGGCCGCGCCGCCTGCCGTGTTGGCGCTCATCAGATTGATGGGCACCTGGCCCGGCGCTATCAGGCCAAAGGTCAGTTGCGAGAGCTTGCCGATTGCACCAATCGGGGCAATGCCGGTGGCGCCGACGACCCGCGCGGCAACAACCGCCAGGCAGATCGCCAAAGGAATGCTCAACAGCGCCATCCACAGATTGATGCCGAACAACACCGCTTGTAACCCCACGACCAGAGCGATGGACACGACCAGGCCTATCGCAGGCCCCGGCGAGAAAGGTGCGCGGGCACGGGGCGTTCGACTGGCCGTGGTCTTTTTGGGCGTTTGAAACAGGCGGACGCCCAAGGCCGTCAGTGTCGAACAGACCATCAGGCTCACGCCCGGCCACAGTAACCATTCCACCAGTTTGGCGAATTGCGGACCGGTGGCATCGCGGGCAAGCATCACCCAGCCCTGATCGATCAACCAGGGTGCCAGGCCGCCCCATGCCAGCAGCGCACCCAGTAACAGGGTCAGTCCAACCCGAATGCCGATAATGCCGCCAAAACCGATCAGCAGCAGTGACGGGTCCAGCGTGAAGGTCAGGCGCTCCAGTTGCGCGGTGGGCGCCCAGCGCGGGATGGCCCAGACGAAGCCGTCGATCCATTTCACAGCGCCGGACAGCAGAGCGGCGCTAAACAGCACCTTGATCCTTGCTACCGCTTCTTTTCCGTGGTGGTAGATATGCTGCAGGGTTTCCAGCGTCGCCATGCCCTCGGGAAATGTCAGGCCGTGATCGTTAAGCAGGGCAGGGCGCAAATACCAGGCGATCCAGATACCGAGAAAACTCACCGAAAACACCCAGGCCATCATCGGTATCGGGTCCAGTTGCTGGCCGGTCAGCAGCGTATAGGCGGGAATGGGCGCGACCAGGCCTCCAGAAATGATCGACGCAGCCGCCGAAGCCACGGTCTGGTTGATGTTGCTCTCGTGCAACGTCCACGCAGGTTGATGCGCATTACGCCGGGCCAGGCTCTGCCAGACGCCGAATCCCACCAGCAGCGCGATGATCGACATGTTGAACGACCAGCCGATTTTCAGCCCCGCGTACACGTTCGACGGCGTCAACAGAATGCCCAGCACGGCACCGGTCAACACCGCGCGCAGGCTGAGTTCGCGTTCGATACGGACAGTGGACGAGAGCGTGTCGGCGTAACGGCCCATGGCAAATCCTGCGCAGGAAGGAAAGGCAAGTTCTGAACAAATGAGCCCTGTCCGTCCGGAAGGTTCAGCGTGAGCGAGGCGATAAGGGGCTATTCGGGGGCAAGGGTTGATCAGGAATCCGTGTGAGCCGGTTTGCTGGCGAAGGTGATCGGGCGGCGACATTGATGGTGAATGACCCACCGCATTCGTCAGCAAGCTGACTCCCACCGGTTTTATGTTTATTCAACGATTTCGGTGTTGAATCTAAACAGCGCAAAGCGCGCTCTGGCTTTTGATCTTCATACCGCAGCAGGCCAGACACCACAAAGCGCGACTTGGGTGCAGGCCAAACGCAGGCGACGCGGGGGGCCGAGCGGCATGGATGCCGCGAGAGCGCCGTCAGGGCATGGATGCCCGTTCGGCGCGGGCCCACGGAGCGTCGTCGGAGTGCGGGTACCCGACGCAGGAGGGCCAAGCCAGGAGCTAGGACACTTGGCTGCCTCTTGAAACAAAGAGGGGGGTCCTTTCAAGTAACCCGCCGAAGGCGGAACAGTTTGGCCGTTAGGACAAACCACACCATCAGCGTCACCCCAAATAGTGGAAATGCGCACCATACAAGCTGGCTTGCTGGCGAACGCGGTAGTCAGCAACATCCACAGTGACTGACCCACCGCATTCGCGGCCCTCGTAACCTCGGACGGCTCCTACAGGGTCCCGGTCGTTTCGAGGATGTGTGGACGACGCTGATACTGTGGGAGTGAGCTTGCTCGCGATCTGGCGCGCAGCGGCAGCACATTCCGGAGTGGTATGCCTGATCCCACATCACAGACTCGCCCGTCAGGGCCGGGGCTGATAGGGTATTCGGGACTTTGCACTGCATCGATGCCCCTGCGCAAAAAGGACTCCCATGCCCTCCACACCGATCCGCATCACCGACGAACAAACCCTTTCGGACAACTGGTACGTGCTGAAGAAATACAGCTTCGAGCTGCAACGCCGCGACGGCGGTTGGCAGTCGCAGACCCGTGAGGTGTACGACCGTGGCAATGGGGCGACCATTCTGCTGTACAACCTGGAGCGCCGTACCGTCGTGCTCACCCGCCAGTTTCGAATGCCGGCATTCCTCAATGGCCACAGCGGTTACCTGATCGAGGCCGCCGCCGGTTTGCTCGACAACGCGAGCCCGGAAGCGCGCATTCGCCTGGAGGCGGAAGAGGAAACCGGGTACGTCGTCCGGTCGGTGAAGAAAATCTTCGATGCGTTCATGAGCCCCGGTTCGGTCACCGAGCGCATTCACTTTTTCGTGGGCGAATATCAACCCGCCGACCGCGTCAGCGATGGCGGTGGGCTGGAGGAGGAAGGCGAGGACATCGAGGTTCTGGAATTGAGTTTCGAAGCCGCCATCGCCATGGTCGAAAGCGGTGAAATCGCAGATGGCAAAACCATCATGCTGCTGCAGTATCTGGAGTTGCGTTTGATGCGGTGACCGATCTTCGACGTCCCGCGTGGTACCCGCGCGGACGCCAATAATGCGAAGTCGATCGCAGTCCGGCGCTGGTGCGCGTCAGCGCCGACACATTTTTCTGACCAGAAACAACCGTCCCCCAGCCTCCATTTACTTGCTGCTGCAATACCGTGCCGGCTGATTGCAGGCTTGTAAATCAGTGGGTTATAGCGCTTCAGCCATCATTGCGCCGCCATCCCTTTGGGCTGTAACCGACCCCGCCCTTATATCGAAAGTTTCACCAATCGGTAAAATTTCTCACATTGCAATGAGAATTGTTTGCGTTATGCTTCGCGTTCCTTCGTAACCAGGGATGTCGAACAAGATGGATTTTCGTCCTGCAATGAGCCAGCCGACACGGCTTCGCTCCGCCTGCCTGAGCGGGTCTTGCGTATCGATTGATCCTCGTCTGGACGCGCTGATGGGGACCTATAACACCCATCGGGAAGGGCTGCTGCGTCTGGCTGCAAAATTCCTTGGCTGTCGTGCCCGCGCCGAAGATGTGGTGCAGGACGCATTCGTGAAAATGCTCGAAAGCGACCTGGCTTCCACCGAACCGGCCCGCTACATGTTTCGGGTGGTGCGTAACCTCGCCATCGACCGTCTGCGTCGCCAACGCCTCGAGCGCAACCATGGCGCTGAAATCGAGCTGGACGAGCAGCCACGCTTCGAGGTCTCGCCTGAACGCGTTCTGGCCGGACGCGAGTCGCTCAACCAACTGGTCGGTGCCCTCAACGAGCTGCCCAAGCGCATGCGCATCGTGTTCAACCTCAGCCAGATTCAGGGCTACACCCAGCGCGACGTTGCCAAGGTCATCGGGACTTCTCCGACGATGGTCAACTTCCTTCTGCGCGACACCCTGTCTCACTGTCGCGCGCGGCTGGGCGAGATCTAGGCGTCGTCGATTCACCCTTATGTTTTCTGCTTCCACTGCCCGGAGTCATCCATGAAATTAGTTCGTCTGGTCTTCCAGCAATACCGCTGGCCACTCGCGATGGTCCTGCTGCTGAGCATCAGCAGCGGCCTGTTGAGCGTGGGCGTGATTGCCTTCGTCAACCAGCGCATGATCAGCACCCACGACGGTCTGGGCACCGCATTGTGGCAGTTCGGCTTGATGCTGGTGCTGTTGCTGGCGCTGGCGTCCGGGGCGTCGCTGTCGTTGACAGCGCTGGGCCATCGCTTCGTTTACGGCCTGCGCCGGGTGATGGTCAAACGCCTGCTGGACACCAACATCGAACGTATCGAATCCATCGGTGGCGCTAAAATTTTCGCCAGCCTGTCGAGCGATATTCGGGCCGTGACCATGGCGTTCGTGCAGTTGCCGGACCTGATCTACGGCACAGTGCTCAGCGTCGCCTCTTTCAGTTATCTGGCGTGGTTATCGCCGTCGCTGTTCGTCACCACGCTGTGCTGGATGGCCTTCACGCTGGGCGTTGGCTGGTTGCTGGTGGGCAAGCTCAATGCGCACATCCGTGCGTTGCGCGAGTCCGAGGACACGCTGTACCAGAGCTATCAGGGTGTGATCGACGGGCGCAAGGAACTGACCCTGAATCGCGACCGCGCCCGTCGTCTCTACGAAGAAACCTTCGACGTGGCAGCGCAGCGTTATCGCGAACACTTCACGCTCGCCGACCGGTATCACGGGCTGGCCAGCAACTGGGCGAACATCATGGTGCTGGGCACCATCGGCCTGGCGTTCTATCTGGCGAACGGTCTGGGCTGGGCCCCCACCGAAGTGGCCGCGACCTACGCGCTGACCGTGCTGTTCATGCGCACGCCGCTGGTGCTCGCAGTGGCCGCCATCCCGGCGCAGATCTCCGGCCGCGTGGCGCTGGACAAGGTCGAATCGCTGGCGCTCGCCGAACACCACGACAGTTTCGAGGTCGCCCCCAGCCACATCGTCGGCCACTGGCAGACCCTGGAGCTGCGCGACGTTGAGTATCACTACCCGGCACAGGGTGATGAGCCCGGTTTCGACGTCGGCCCGGTCAATCTGACCCTGCGTCGTGGCGAAACCGTGTTCCTGATGGGGGGTAACGGCAGCGGCAAATCCAGCCTTGCGCGGCTGCTCAGCGGACTGTACCGCCCGTCAGCGGGTTCGATCCTGATCGACGGCCAGGTCATCGGCTCGGGTGACTGGCTCGCTTATCGTCACCTGTTCGCCAGCGTGTTCACCGATTTTCACCTGTTCTCCCAGTTGCTGGGCGGCGACGGCCAAGACGCCGAGGCCGCGCACATCGACCATTGGCTCGACCAGTTGCACATGAAGCACAAGGTGCAGATCGGCAACGGCCATCTGCTCGATACGCGTTTCTCCCAAGGGCAACGCAAGCGTCTGGCGTTGCTGCTGGCGCTGCTTGAGCAGCGCGACATTCTGCTGCTGGACGAGTGGGCCGCCGATCAGGACCCGCTGTTCCGCCGTTTTTTCTATCGCGAGCTGCTGCCGATGTTCAAGAAAGCCGGCATCACCGTGTTCGCCATCAGTCACGACGACCAGTACTTCGATCTTGCCGACCGTCTGGTGAAGATGGAATCCGGTCAACTCAGCGAATTGCAGGGTGATCGTCGCGACAACGCCAGCCGTGATGCGGTGGAAGAGATTGGCGGTGCGTATCCGATGAGAAGCGTAAAGGTTTAGTCAGTTTTTCATCGCCGACGACTAAACAGCCGGAAGGCTCAGGCGTCTTTGTAATGATAATCACTCTTAATCATTCATGGTGCGTGTGAGCGGTGCCAAGCGTTTGTGACAACGGTCACACACTCGCTGGTGCTCACGCGCATCGCTCCTAACGAGAGGGAAGCATGGAACTCGTCTACGACTACATCGGCATTGGTTTCGGCCCGTCGAATCTGGCTCTTGCCATCGCCACCCAGGAGCATGCACTGCGCAACGGTCTGGCGCCCCAGGTGTGCTTCCTCGAAAAGAAACCTGCATTCAACTGGCACGAAGGCATGCTGATCGATGGGTCCACCATGCAGATTTCCTTCCTCAAGGATCTGGTGACGCTGCGCAACCCGGCGAGCCGTTTCACCTTTGTCAATTACCTGAAGGAACGCGGGCGTCTGCAGGACTTCATCAACCTCAAGACGTTCTTCCCGACCCGCGAGGAGTACACCGATTACCTGACCTGGGCCGCTTCGCACTTCAACGAGCAAGCGCATTACGGTGAGGAAGTCATCTCGGTCGAACCGCATTTCCAGGAGGGCCGTTTCGTCGCGGTGGACGTCCTGTCCCGGGGTCCGGGCGGCGGTGTTTCCCGTCGTCGTGCGCGCAATCTGGTGTTCGGCATCGGCGGCGTTCCGCAAGTGCCAACGGCTTTTGACGGCATCGACGATCCCCGCGTACTGCACTCGGCAGGGTATCGTGGCGGCATCGAGCGTTTGCTGGCCAATCGCCCGGGTCCCGTGCGCGTCGCGGTGGTCGGCGGTGGTCAGAGCGCGGCGGAAATTTTCGAAGACCTCGCCAGCCGGTTCGACAACGTCGAGGCCAGCCTGGTGATTCGCGGCAGCGCGTTGAAGCCGTCCGATGACAGCCCGTTCGTCAATCAGATCTTCAACCCGTCGTTCACGGACACGATCTTCAATCACAGCGAAGAGCGTCGCGACGCATTGTTCGCCGAGTTCCGCAACACCAACTACTCGGTGGTGGATACCGACCTGATCGAAACCATCTTCCAGCGCCTGTACCAGCAGAAAGTGCGCGGCGAGCAGCGTCACCGGTTACTGACCAACCGCGAAGTGGTGCATGCCGAAGTCAGTGCGGGTGGCATCGAACTGTTCCTGCGCGATGCGCCTCATGACCCGATGCGCGGCGACACGTTCGACATCGTGGTGTTGGCCACCGGCTATCGCCGCGACTATCACCTCGAGTTGCTGGCAGGGGTACAGCCCTACATTCAGGGGACAACCGTCGACCGTCACTATCGCCTGCCGCTGAATGCAGGCAGCGAGGCGGGCATCTTCCTGCAGGGCTGCTGCGAGGACAGCCATGGCCTGAGCGACACGCTGCTGTCGGTCCTGGCCGTGCGGTCGCAGGAAGTGGTGGAGTCGATCTTCGCCGAGTACGAACACCCTTGTTCCAGCCGACCGGCCCAGGCCCAAGAGCGTGTAGCGCTGAAACTGGCGCGTTGATTCAGGGCTGCCAGGCGGACCTGCACGCCACACCGTCGCATCGGTGACCGTTCGCGGTCACCCAACCTTTCTCACAACGTTGCGGATAAGGCCCGTTTGGCCATCCGTGGGTTGAGCCTTGCCGAAACAAACAGGTGAAAGAATGAAATCCATACGAGATCAGGCCGCGCATTTTCCCGAACTGGTGGGCCATTACGCGCAGAGCCAACCGGACCGGATTGCCCTTCGACACATCCATCACGAAGACCAGGCGCCGCTGCTGACCACCTATGCACAGCTCGATCTTCAGGCCCGTTCAATCGCCGGTGTGCTGCAGCATCACTTGGGGCACTTGCAGGCCTGCGGCCAACGGTGTGTGCTCATGCTGCCGACCGGCGCCGATTATGCCGCGGCTTTCCTGGGTTGCCTGCATGCCGGGGTCATCGCGGTCCCGGCGTTCGCCCCGGAGTACAACCGGCAAACCCATCTGGACCGACTGACCGGCATTCTTCAGGATGCGGCGCCAGGTGTGGTGCTGGGCCGGCGTGAGGACCTCGATAAATTCCAGCACCTGCTGCAACCTTTCATGCCGGCGGGTGGACGCTTCGTCGCCATTGAAGACGTTCACGGCTGGGAGGGTTCGTTTCAGCCCTCGCTGATCGACACCTCGTCGCTGGCGTTTCTGCAGTACACCTCAGGCTCGACCAGTGCGCCCAAGGGCGTGATGGTCTCCCACGCCAACCTCATGGCCAACGAAGTGGCCATGGCCCGTCACTTCGTCACCGACGCGTCAACCGAGAGCTGGGTGAGCTGGTTGCCGCTTTACCACGACATGGGCCTGATGTGCGGTTTGCTGCTGCCGCTGTACTACGGCGGGACGCTGAACCTGATGTCGCCGAATTACTTCCTCGGCCGTCCGGCGCGCTGGCTGGAGACGATGAGCGAATACAACGGCACGTTCTCCGGCGGCCCGGACTTCGCCTATCGCCTGTGTGTGGAACGGATCAAGCCCAGCGCCGTGAAACACCTCAAGCTGGACAACTGGAGTCTGGCGTTTTCCGGTTCCGAGCCGATTCGCATCGCGACCCTGGATGCGTTCAGCGAGCATTTCGCGCCCGCCGGTTTTGACCGCCGTGCCTTGACCCCGAGCTACGGGCTTGCCGAAGCGACCCTGTTCGTCAGCGCCGCCCACCGCTCGGTGCCGTTTGGCATCAAGCGCTTCGACGGCAGCCAGTTGGCCGCTGGCGATGCCGATCAGGCCGTGTTCGCCAACCAGAACGCCACCAGCCGTTTGCCCGGTTGCGGATGGTGTCGGGATGATCATGACCTGCGGATCGTCGACCCGGCGGATCAGCGCGTGCTGCCGTCGGGGCAAGTCGGTGAGGTCTGGATCGCTGGTCCCAGCGTCGCACAGGGTTATTGGCAGAACGCCGACGCCACGGCCCAGACGTTCGTGGAGCACGACGGCAAACGCTGGCTGCGCAGTGGCGACCTGGGGATCGCCAGCGGCGGCGAACTGTTCATCACCGGTCGCCTCAAGGACCTGATCATTCTCAATGGTCAGAACCTCTACCCGCAGGACATCGAGCAGTCGCTGGAGAAAAGCGTGGAGCTGCTGCGTCGCGGGCGTATTGCCGCCTTTCCGGTCACCGACGAGCAGGGCGCTGAAGGCGTTGGTCTGGCGCTGGAGATCAGCCGCAACGTGCGTCGCCTGATGAAGCCGCAGATCATCTGCGACGCCGTTCGCGATGCGGTATCCGAGCTGTTTCTGGTGGCGCCGAAGGTGATTGTGTTGCTGGAGCCGGGCGCACTGCCGCGGACCACCAGCGGCAAGCTGCAGCGTTCAGCGTGCCGTGCGGGCTGGCAGAACGGCAGCCTGGACAGCTTCGCGACCTGGCAGGACGGTCGCTTGCTGAACAACCAGACCGAGGAGCGCGCCGCCGACGTTTCGCCATTGCTGCCAGAGGTCGTCGCGGCCTGGGCTGAAGTGCTCGGCAAGCAGGATCTCGCGGCTCACGACCATTTCTTTGCCCGAGGCGGCGATTCGGTCGGCGTCGTGCAGGTGTTGTCGCGCCTGAACAACGAGTTGGGTCTCACGCTTGAGCCCGCGCACCTCTTCGAACATCCGACGCTGGAGGCCTTCAACGCTCACGTCGCTCGCCAGAGCCGCAGCATCCAGGCGCCGAAATCCGTCACCCGTATTTCCCGTGAGACGCCAGCCGAGCAATCCTTCGCGCAGCAACGTCTATGGTTCCTTGCCCAACTGGAACCCGACAGCAGCGCCTATCACCTGTGCGGCCAGTTGAGCCTGAGCGGCGCCATCGATGACGTGGCGCTGCAACGCAGTTTCGACGATCTGGCCGCGCGTCATGAAAGTCTGCGTACCACCTTTGCCATCGACCCGGACGACACGCTGGTGCAACGCATCCACGCCGAACAGCCGGTGGTCCTCGAACCGCACGACCTCAGTCTGCACGCGCAACCGCTGGAGGCGTTGGCGGCCCTGGCCAAGGCTGCCGTCGAGCAACCGATGGACTTGCAGACCGGGCCGCTGTGGCGTGTGCTCAAGGTACGACTGTCGCCCAGTCACCAGCAACTGGTGCTGGTGCTGCACCACATCATTGCCGATGGCTGGTCGGTGCAGGTGCTGCTCAAGGACTTTATGGCCTTCTACAGCGCACATGCACAGAACCGGACTCCCGCACTCGCGCCGTTGCCGATCCAGTACGCCGATTTTGCCGCCTGGCAACGCGAGCGACTGGCCGGTGGTGAAGGCGAGCGTCAACTCGGTTACTGGCGCCAGCAACTGGGCGATACGCAGCCGGTGCTGAGCTTGCCAGCGGACCGCCCGCGCCCGGCGCAGCAAAGCCATCGTGGCGCACGTTATGCCCTCGCTTTCGACCGTACGCTCAGCCAAGGCCTGCGCGACCTCGCCACGCGCCATGGCGCCACGCTGTTCATGGTCATGCTCGCCGCGTACAAGACCCTGTTGCTGCGCTACTCCAGCCAGACCGACCTGCGCGTCGGTGTCCCCGTGGCCGGGCGCACCTGCACCGAGGCAGAAGGCTTGATCGGCCTGTTCGTCAACACCCTGGTTCTGCGCACCGAGGTGTCGCCACAACAGTCGTTCAGCACACTGATCGAGTCGGTGAAGCGTACGGCGCTGGGGGCGCAGAACCACCAGGACCTGCCATTCGAACAACTGGTCGAGGCGTTGGGCGTCTCACGCAACCTGAGCCACAACCCACTGTGCCAGGTGAAATTCACCCAGCAGTTCCCGCTGCCGCAGAACGTGGAAACGGGCGGCATGCGCCTGGACGTCAACCAACTCGATGACTACGCCGCGCACTTCGATCTGGGGCTGGACATCACCGACAGCGCCGACGGCATTCAGGCCGTGTTCACTTACGCGTGTGACCTGTTTGATGAAGCGCGTATCGCAGGCCTTGCCGCTGACTTGTTGCGTATCTGCGCGCAAGGCGTGGCGCAGCCGGAAACCCGCTTGAACGCGCTGCAGCTAGCGGCTGTGCCTTCGCGCCTCGATGCCGAAACGGTCGCGTTCCCGGCCACTGACGTGCTGAGCCTTTGGGACGTCAGCGTCCACGCGCAGCCTGAGCGTCTGGCTCTGCAAGGCGAGGGGCACGGTCTTGATTTCGCCGCTGTCGATGCTCAGGCCAACCGTCTGGCCGCGTACCTGCACCAGGCTGGCGTGGGCGCTGAAAGCCGCGTTGGCGTGGCGCTGGAGCGTTCGGTGGAGTTTGTCGTCAGCCTGTTGGCGGTGCTCAAGGCCGGCGCGGCCTACGTGCCGCTGGACCCGAAATGGCCTGCCGAGCGACAGGCGTTCGTACTGGCGGACAGCGGCGCGCGCTGGCTGATCAGCGATGCCGTGGCGCCCGCTGACTACCGGGGTGAGGTTGTCCCGATGGACGCCGACGCGGCGTGGCGTTCGCGGTCCGAAACGCCGCGCAACGTGCGCCCGCACCCTGAGCAAGCCGCTTATCTGATCTACACCTCAGGCACCAGCGGTACACCCAAGGGCGTGGTGATCAGCCACGGTGCGCTGGCCGATTACGTTCAAGGGCTGCTCAAGCGTCTTGAACTGGCGCCGGATGCAAGCATGGCAATGGTGTCCACCGTCGGTGCCGACCTGGGCCATACCGTGTTGTTCGGCGCGTTGTGCTCGGCGCGCACGCTGCACCTGATCAGCCCGGATCGCACCAACGATGCTGATCGCTTTGCCGCGTACATGGCGCAACACCGGGTCGGTGCACTGAAGATCGTGCCGACGCACCTGAGCGGGCTGTTGCAGGCAACCCATGCCGCCGACGTGCTGCCGGAACACGCGCTGATTCTCGGCGGCGATGCATTGCCATGGGATCTGGTGGCACAGGTCAAGCGCCTGAAACCGGGCTGCCGTGTCATCAACCACTACGGCCCGACCGAAACCACCGTCGGCGTGCTGACCCATGAGCCGACGCACGCACAGGCAGCGTCAGAAACGGCCCCCATCGGTCGTCCGCTGCCCAACGCCGTGGCGTTGATCCTCAACGAATACCTGGAGCCGGTGGTGCAGGGAGACATCGGCGACTTGTACATCGGCGGGCCGGGCCTGGCCCGTGGGTACCATGACCGTCCGGGCATGACCGCTGCCGTGTTCATCCCTGACCCGTGCGGCCAGGGCCGTCGCCTGTACCGCAGCGGCGACCGGGCGCGATTGCTGGCCAACGGTCGGATCGAATTCCTCGGCCGTGCCGACGATCAGGTCAAGGTACGCGGCTATCGCGTGGCGCTGGGCGAGATTGCGCAGCGTCTGCGTCAGCTCGACGGCCTGCGCGATGCCCATGTCCGGGTCGATGAGCGAGGCCAGTTGATCGCCTACGGGTTGACCGAGAAAGGTCACCAGCCCGACGGCGAAGCGTTGCGTGGGCAACTGGCCGAGTGCCTGCCGGACTATATGGTGCCCAGTCACGTATTGACCCTGGACGCCTTCCCGCTGACCGCCAACGGCAAGCTCGATCACAGCGCCTTGCCGGCCCCGCAGGTCGTTTCACTGACGTTTGAAACGCCGCACGAAGGCGTCGAGGCGACGTTGGCGGCGCTGTGGGAAACAGCCCTGAGTGTCGAAGCGGTCGGTCGTCACGACAACTTCTTCACGTTGGGTGGCGACTCGATCCTCAGCCTGCAGATCATCGCTCGCGCCCGCCGTCAGGGCATTCGCCTGACGCCCAAGCAACTCTTCGAAAAGCAGACCATCGCCGAACTGGCACAGGTCGCTGTGTTGTCCGAGGCCAAGCCTGTCGCCGCGCCCGTCGTGGCTGCCGTTGTGCCGCGTGATTTTGCCCTGACACCGATTCAAGCCCGCTTCTTCGCCTTGCCCATGGCTCAGCGTTCGCACTGGAACCAGTCATTGTTGCTGAACCTGCCGCGCGCGCTGGACGTCGTGGTGTTTCAAGAGGCGCTGTCGGTGTTGCTCGCCCGGCACGACAGCCTGCGTCTGAGCTTCCATCAGGGCGACGACGGTCAGTGGCAACAGCGCTACCGCGACAGCGAAAATGCCGAGCGCGTACTGTGGACCTGCGAACTGACCCGCGAAGAAGACCTGGCCTCCCTCAGCGACGAAGCCCAGCGCAGCCTGAACATCGAGACCGGTCCGCTGATGCGAGTGGTCCATGCACGTCTGCCGTCGGGTGAAGGGCGTCTGCTGCTGGCGATTCATCATCTGGTCGTCGATGGTGTGTCGTGGCGTGTACTGCTGGAGGACCTGCATCAAGCGTACCGCTGTCTGGCGGCCGGGCAGCGCGTGACGCTGGCGGAGAAGACCGCAAGCTTCCAGAGCTGGTCGCAGTCGCTGCACACCCTGGCTCGCCGTCCTGAACTGGCGGCTCAGTTGCCACACTGGCAAGCGCTGCAAGCGGCCGATGCCTGCCTGCCGGGCGACACTTCGATTCAAAGCCACGTCGGCGATGGCGAAACGATTGGTCTGACCCTTGACGAGCACGACACCCGTCGGCTGCTCAGTGACGCCCCGGCGGCCTACCGCACGCGCATCGACGATCTGCTGCTGGCGGCGCTTTCCCTGGCCCTGCATCAATGGACCGGGCGACGCCGTCACGTGATCAGCCTCGAAGGCCATGGCCGGGAAGACGCCAGCGGCGCGCTGGACCTGAGCCGCAGTGTGGGCTGGTTCACCAGCCTGTATCCGCTGGCGCTGGAAGCCGGTGATGACGCGATTGCCACGCTGAAAGCCGTGAAGGAAGCCGTACGTGCCGTGCCGGAGAAAGGCCTGGGTTATGGCATGCTCAAGCATCTGGCGGGTGCTGAGTTGCCCGAGCTCGTGGGGCAGGGCCTGACCTTCAACTACCTCGGCCGTTTCGACGACCGTTTCGACGAGTCTGGAGACGCGTTGTTCTCGCTCTCCAGTCAGACCCTCAGCAACCTGCGTGACCCGCAAGGGCCGCTGGCCAATGCGCTGGCGGTGGACGGTCAGGTGCGCGGCGGCCGGTTGCAACTGGACTGGACCTTCAGCCGCAAGCGCTTCACCCGCGACAGCATCGAGCAACTGGTGGCGCTGTATCGCAAGCACCTGCTGCAGTTGATCGACCATTGCAGTGACGACTGCAACGCCGGTCTGACGCCGTCCGATTTCCCGTTGGCCGGGCTCAATCAGACACACCTGGATGCCTTGGCCATTCCTGCCCGGGAAATCGAAGACATTCTGCCGCTGGCGCCCATGCAGCAAGGCATTCTGCTGCACAGCCTGCTGGAGCAGGGCAACGGCATCTACCTGATGCAGGACCAATACGCCGTCGGCAGCGACGTCGATTTCGAGGCTTTCAAGTTCGCCTGGCAGCAAGTGGTGCAGCGTCATCCTGCCCTGCGCACGGCCTTCCACGGTCTGGAAAGTGGTGTGCAGCGTCAGGTGGTGATGCGCCGCGTGCCGTCGCCTGCGCAACTGATCGACCTGAGTCACCTGGCCCGCGAGGCTGCTGAAGCGGAACTGGAAGCGCTGCTCAGCGCCGAGCGTGAACAGGGCTTTGATTTCTCTCGGGCACCGTTGCTGCGCTTGCGCCTGATCAAGTTCGGCGAGGCGGATTTCCGCATCGTGCAAAGCCATCATCACGCGCTGATTGACGCCTGGTGCCGTGGCCTGATGCTCACCGAGTTTTTCGCCCATTACCGCGCGTTTCTTGACAGGCGCCACATCAGCCTGCCAGCCGCGCGGCCGTACCGTGATTTCCTGGCCTGGCTGTCGGAGCAGGACGAAGCCGTCAGCCGCGATTACTGGCGCAACGCGTTGGCCGGTTTCACCGACGTCACCCCGTTGCCGTATCGCCGCAGTCCTCAGGGCGAGCCGCAGATGCGTGACGTCACGCTGGCACTCGGTGCCGAGCAGACCGCGAAACTGGCGGATCAGGCGCGCCAGCATCGCCTGACCGCCAACACCTTCGTGCAGGCCGCCTGGGCCCTGTTGCTGATGCACCACGCCGACCGCGACGAGGTGCTGTTCGGTGTCACGGTGGCGGGTCGTCCGACTGAACTTGAGGGCATCGAAGGCGCGCTGGGATTGTTCATCAATACCTTGCCGCTGCGTCTGAAGCGCCCGGGTGCGGGCGCCCCGGCGCTGGCCTTGCTCAACGCGCTGCAAGCGCAGAACGCCGAGATGCGTCAGCACGAACACTTGTCGCTGGCTGACATTCAACTGCTGGCCGACACACCGCGTGGTCAGCCATTGTTCGACAGCCTGTTCGTCTTTGAAAACGTTCCGTTGGGCGCCGAGGTTCAGCAGGCCGTGAACGAATACCGGATCAATCCGCTGGCAAACCGCACCCACACCAACTACCCGTTGACCGTGGTGCTGCTGCCGGGCGAATCGCTGCAACTGCAGCTGACGTATGACACCCGTCACTTCGACGACGTCGACATGCACTCGCTGGTCGGGCATTTCCGTCGCCTGCTGACCCAACTGATCGACAACCCGCAACAGACCCTGAGTCAGTTGCAGGTACTGGAGCGGGCCGAGCGCGAGCAATTGCTGGCGCAAGGTCAGGGCCCGGTGCAGCCGCACTGGTATGACATCAGCTACCTGGAGCGTTTCGAGTCCCGTGTACAGGCGCATCCTCACCTGGAAGTGGCGCGCTGCCAGGGCGAGCGCTTGAGTTACAGCGAATTGAACCGTGCGGCCAACCGCATCGGTCATGGCCTGATCGACACGGGCGTGCAGGGCGATGACGTGGTGGCGCTGTTCGCCCCTCGTGGTCTGCCGCTGCTGAGCATGATCATCGGCGCATTCAAGGCTGGCGGTGCCTATCTGGCGCTGGACGATCGACACCCGGCCGGACGCAGTGCGCGCATGCTGGGCAGCAGCGCGGCACCTGTCCTGCTGACGCCGCGCGATTGCCTGCCACAGGTCGAGGCGATTCTCGCACTGACCGAGGTCAGGCCGCGTCTGCTGGTTCTGGAAGACCTTCTGGCCAGCGGCGCGGAAGATAATCCAGGCCGCTACGCCAGTGCTGAACAACTGGCGTACGTGATCTACACCTCCGGTTCCACCGGTGAGCCGAAGGGCGTGATGGTCAACCAGCGCGGCATGCTCAACAACCAGATGTCCAAGCTGCCGTACCTGCGTCTGGGGGAGGGCGATGTGATCGCCCAGACCGCCGCCACCGGCTTCGATATTTCCGTGTGGCAATTCCTCACTGCGCCGCTGTTCGGTGGACGCGTGGAAATTTTGCCGGACGCGGTGGTACACGACCCGCAGCGTCTGCTGGAAGAAGTGGTTGCCAATCAGGTCAGCGTGCTGGAGTGCGTACCCGCGGTGATCGACGGCATGCTTGCGGTCCCGCCGCACAAACTCGACGCCCTGCGCTGGTTGTTGCCGACCGGCGAAGCGCTGACCGTGGACCTGGCGACACGCTGGTTCGCTCGCTATCCCGACGTGCCGCTGGTCAACGCCTACGGCCCGGCCGAATGCGCCGATGACGTGGCGCTGCACACACTGACCGCAGCGCCCGCCGCCAAGGCCAACATGCCGATCGGTCGCCCGACCGACAACAACCGTTTGTATGTGCTGGATTCCAGCCTGCAACTGACGGCGCCGGGCGTGGTGGGTGAGCTGTACATCGGTGGCGTCGGCGTGGGTCGCGGCTATGCCGCACGGCCTGCGCTGACCGCCGAACGTTTTCTGCCTGACCCGTTCGGTGAGGCCGGTGCGCGGCTGTATCGCAGCGGCGACCTGGCGCGCTGGAACGCCGAGGGTGCGCTGGAATACGTTGGCCGCGCGGACTTTCAGGTGAAGATCCGTGGCCAGCGCATCGAACTGGGCGAAATCGAAAACGTGCTGCTGGCTCAACCGTCCGTCCACGAGGCGGTCGTCAGCGCGCAACCGACGCCGCACGGACCGCAACTGGTGGCGTATGTGGTCGCCGAGGCGCAGCAGGCTCTGTCTGCCGACGTACTCAAGACTGCACTGGCCCAAGCGCTGCCGGCGTTCATGGTACCCGCCCACGTCATGCAACTTGAGCGCCTGCCGCGCAACGCCAACGGCAAGCTCGACCGCAAGGCCTTGCCTGCGCCTGACTGGCAGGCGCGGGCCTTCGAAGCGCCGCAGGGCGAACGCGAAGAGATCCTCGCCGAACTGTGGCAGAGCCTGCTGAAGGTCGAGCGGGTCGGGCGCGACGACAACTTCTTTGAACTGGGTGGGCACTCGCTGCTGGCGACGCGTCTGTTGTCGCGCATTCGCGAGCGCCTGGGGGTGAGCATTCCGCTGGCGCAGGCCTTCGAAGCCACCACCGTTGCCGCACAGGCCGCTCTGATCGACACCTTGCAGGGGCAAACCCTGACGCTCGAGGGGCTCGATGCCCTGGACGCGCTAATGAATGAGCTGGAGGAAAGCAACTGATGTCGCAACCGAGCATGACTTCGCACAGCAAGCTGCTGGCCCTGGCCACCCGCTTCCTCAGTCTCGGCGCCGCACAGCGACGGGTGTTCCTGGGCAAGCTGCGCGAACAGGGGCTGGATGCGTCGGCGCTGCCGATTCCGTCCGGCGTGGCGGGCGAGCGCAGCCCGACGTCCTTTTCCCAGCAGCGCCTGTGGTTTCTCGAACAACTGGAACCGGGCAACAGCACCTACCACCTGCCGGGCGCCTTGCGCTTGAAAGGCACGCTGGACATCGCAGCCGTGCAGGCGGCGTTCGAGCGTGTGGCGCAGCGTCATGCGAGCCTGCGCACGGTGTTCGACACCGCCGACGACGGCACGCCGGAGCAGGTGATTCAGGCGTCCCAGGCGCTGCCGTTCGATTCGTTGAGCGCGGCCGACGAAAGCGAGTTGCAGGCCCTGGCCGATGCGTTCGCTCGTCGTCCGTTCGACCTGGCTCAGGGGCCGTTGTGGCGCGTGGCGCTGGTGAAACGTTCGACCGACGAGCACGTGTTGCTGGTCTGTCTGCACCACATCATCGCGGACGGCTGGTCGATCCAGGTGCTGTTGCTGGACTTCGTGCAGGCCTATCGCGCGGCGCTGGAGAATACCGATTCGGCCCTTGCGGAACTGCCGCTGAACTACGCCGACGTTGCCCTGTGGCAGCGCGCCTGCCTGGAAGCGGGCGAGGGCGATCGTCAGCTTGAGTACTGGAAGCAGCAACTCGGTGATGAACCGCCGGTGCTGGAATTACCCGCCGACCGTCCTCGCCCGGCGCGCCAGAGTTTCCAGGGTGCGCGCCTGCCGTTCAGCATCGACACAGCCTTATCCAGCCGCATGCGCGAACTGACGAAGCAGCGTGGCGTGACCTTGTTCACGGTCGTGCTGGCGGCCTATCAGGTTCTGCTCCAGCGCTTGAGCGGGCAGAACGACTTGCGTATCGGCGTGCCGATTGCCGGGCGTCAGCGGGCCGAAACCGAAGGGCTGATCGGCTTTTTCGTCAACACCCAGATTCTGCGCGGTGAGGTCACGGCCGACGCCAGTTTCAACCAGATCATCGACCAGGTACGCCTCGCCTCCCAAGGCGCGCAGGCCCATCAGGACCTGCCGTTCGAACAGTTGGTCGACGCGCTGGCGCCGGAGCGCAGCCTGAGCCACAACCCGCTGTTTCAGGTGCTGTACAACCATCAGCAGCGTCAGGACGAAGCGCTGCAACTGATGCCTGGTCTGGACGCCACGCTCATGCCGCTGGACAGCGGCAGCGCGCAGTTCGACCTGGCGTTGCACACCTGGGAAAACGCAGCGGGTGAACTGGCGGGCAACTGGAACTACGCCACCGACCTGTTCGATCACGGCTCCATCGAGCGTTTGCACGCGCGTTTTGTGCAACTGTTCACGCAGTTGCTGGAGCAGCCTGACGGGGCGATTGGGGATTTCGAGCTGCTTGACCTTCAAGATCGTGCGCAACTGGCGTTGGTCAATGACACGGCGCGCGACTGGTCTGTCGATGAGCCCGTTGTGCATCGCACGTTCGAACGTCTGGCGCAATTGCATCCTCAGCGTGAAGCCTTGCGCTGTGGCGACCAGGTGCTGACGTATCAGCAATTGGATCAGCGGGCCAACCAGTTGGCGCACTACCTGCGCGGGCAGGGCGTCGGACGTGAAACGCTGGTAGGCGTCGCGGCGTTGCGTTCGGTCGAGATGGTGGTGGCGCTGTATGCCGTGGTTAAAGCGGGCGCTGCGTATGTGCCGCTGGACCCGGAATACCCGGCTGACCGATTGCGATACATGCTGGAAGATGCCGGGATTGGGTTGCTGCTCAGCCATGACGCCGTGATCGAGGATCTGCCCGTTATCGACGGCTTGCAGGTGTTGAATCTGGATCAGCTTGAACTGACTCAACAGCCTGTCACGGCCCCGGTTGTGGAGATCCATCCCGAACAACTGGCCTACATGATCTACACCTCGGGTTCGACCGGGAAACCCAAAGGCGCGGGCAATACCCACGCGGCGCTGTTCAACCGTCTGGCCTGGATGCAAGAGGCGTACAGTCTCGACGCATCCGACGCCGTGCTGCAAAAGACCCCGTTCAGCTTCGACGTCTCGGTTTGGGAGTTCTTCTGGCCGCTGATGGTCGGTGCGCGTCTGGTCATGGCTCAGCCCGGCGATCATCGCGATCCTGCTTTGCTCACCGCATTGATCGAAGAGCATCAGATCACCACGCTGCACTTCGTGCCCTCGATGCTTGCGGCGTTCATGGCGCAGGACGATCTGTCCGGCTGTGCCTCGCTGAAACGCATCGTGTGCAGCGGTGAAGCGCTGCCTGCCGATCTGGCCCGAGACACCCTGCAACGCCTGCCTAACGCTGGCTTGTTCAACCTGTATGGCCCGACTGAAGCGGCCATCGATGTCACCCACTGGACCTGCCGCAATGAACCCGGTGCTGGCGTGCCCATTGGCCGTCCCATCGCCAATCTGCAGATCCATATCCTCGACAGTCGTCTGAACCCCCAGCCGATTGGCGTGCCGGGCGAGCTGTACATCGGCGGTGCCGGCCTGGCCCGTGGGTATCACCAGCGTCCGGGCCTGACCGCCGAGCGTTTCGTGGCCAGCCCGTTTGGCCATGGCGAACGCCTGTACCGCACCGGCGATCTGGCGCGCTGGCGTGCCGACGGCGCGGTGGACTACCTCGGCCGTCTCGATCACCAGATCAAGTTGCGCGGCCTGCGCGTGGAGATCGGTGAGATCGAATCGGCGCTGCTGGATCATCCTGCCGTCAGTGAAGCTGTCGTGGTCGCGCGTCAACTGAGCACCGGCCTGCAACTGGTGGGTTACCTCGTTGCCGAGCCATTCGACGAAGAGCAACTGCGCACCCAACTGAAACAACGCCTGCCGGACTACATGGTCCCGGCGCATCTGGTGACGCTGGACGCCTTCCCGCTGTCGGCCAACGGCAAACTGGATCGCAAGGCCCTGCCGGAACCACAAGTGCAACAGCGTGCGTTTGAGGCACCGCTGGACGGTGTGGAACGCGAACTGGCCGAGCTGTGGCAAGACCTCTTGGGCGTCCAGCAGGTAGGGCGTCAGGACAATTTCTTCGAGCTGGGCGGCGATTCGATTCTCAGCCTGCAAATCGTCTCCCGCGCCAGGAAGCGCGGTATTCAACTGACCCCACGGCAGATGTTCGAGCGCCAGACCATCGCCGAACTGGCCCACGTCGCTCAAGTGATCAGCCGCGACGAGGCCGCGTCCGTTGCGCGCATCAAGCTCAATCGCGATATCCCGCTGACGCCGATCCAGCACTGGTTTTTCGAGCAACCGATGCGTCGTCGCAGCCACTGGAACCAGTCACTGCTGCTGACACCGAACGAAGCATTGGAACCCACCGCTCTGATTCAGGCGTTGCAAGCGCTGATCACCCAACACGACGCCTTGCGCATGACGTTCGTGCAGCAGGACAACGGTCACTGGCAGCAGCGTTATCGTGCCCATTGCGTAGAGGCTGCGGAGGCTCTGCTCTGGCAGCGTACAGTCAGCATGAGTGACCTCACGGCGGCGTGCGATGAAGCACAGGCCAGCCTTGATCTGAAAGACGGACCGCTGCTGCGTGCCGTGCATTTCACACTGGCCGACGGCGGCGAGCGACTGTTGCTGGTCGTGCACCATCTGGTAGTGGACGGCGTCTCGTGGCGGATTCTGCTGGAAGACCTGCACAACGCGTACGCCCAGGCACAGGCTGGCCTGACGGTCGATCTCGGCGAGAAGGGCTTGCCGTTCCAGCGCTGGGCCAATCGCCTGCTGGACTTTGCCTACAGCGATGCGGTGCTGGCCGAAGCCGACTACTGGCGCAGCCTGCCGGCCGCGCCGCCGCTGCCGTGCGCCAACCCTCAAGGCAAGGCACTGCAATCATCGGTGCAGCAATTGCACCTGCAACTGGACGCCGGCCGCAGTCAGGCGCTGCTCAGCGAAGCGCCAGCGGCCTATCGCACGCAGATCAACGACCTGCTGCTCACCGCATTGACGCGAGCGCTTGCGCAGTGGAGTGGTGAATCCCGCGCGCTGATCGCGCTCGAGGGACACGGCCGTGAGGACCTGTTTGATGGCCTGGATCCGTCTCGTACCGTGGGCTGGTTTACCAGTCTTTATCCGGTCAGTTTGCAGGCTCAGGACAGCCTGGATGCGGCGCTCAAACACACCAAGGAAACCCTGCGCGCCGTGCCCAATGGCGGTCTGGGTTACGGCTTGCTGCGTCATTTGCGCGGCGAAGCGTTGCCGTCGCTGGAAGGCTGCGTGCTCTTCAACTACATGGGCCGTATAGACCATCACGCGGGCCGCCTGCAGAACAACAGTGGCCTGTTCACGCTGGCCGAAGAGGGCAGCGGCACTCAACGGGGCGCCGATTCGCCCTTGGCGTGCGAGCTCTCGATGGATGCGCAGGTGCGCGACGGACAGTTCAGCCTGACCTGCAGCTACAGCGGCGAGCGTCATGAGGCCACCTCGATTCAACGCCTGCTCGATGCCTACGCGGTCGCGCTGGACGAAGTGATCGAGCATTGCCGCGCGCACTCGGCGGTCACGCCGTCGGACTTCCCGGCGCTGGACCTGACCCAGGGGCAACTCGATGCACTGCCGGTCGCTGCGCGCGACATCGAACAGCTGTATCCGTTGACGCCGATGCAACAGGGTCTGTTGTTCCACAGCGAACTGGGTGAGCGTGAAGGCGCGGATGGTGCGCGCGACCTGTACATCAATCAGGTGGCGCTGGACATCGAACACCTGCCGCTGGTGCGCTTCAAGTCGGCCTGGGCGGCGGCGGTGCAGCGTCACCCGATCCTGCGTGCGTCTTTCCTGCGACTGGCGGGCAGCCAGACGCCAGTGCAATTGATTCGTCGCGACGCGGCGCTGGTCGTTCGTGAACTGGACCTGCGCGCCGGTCAACACGCGATGAGCGACGTGCTGGCCGCGGAGCGGGAAACCCCGTTCCAGCTGCACGAAGCGCCGCTGATGCGCGTGCTGCTGGTACGTCAAAGCGAGACGCTGTGGAAACTGGTGTGGACCTTCCATCACATCCTGCTCGACGGCTGGAGCAGCGCGGCGGTGCTGGGCGAAGTGATTCAGTCGGCACTGTCCGACACCGCGCCGACACCTGCCGGTCATTACGGCGATTATGTCGAATGGTTGCTCAGCCGGGACGCGCAGGACAGCGCGACGTTCTGGCAGCAGCACTTGGCCGGGTTTGAACAACCCACCCTGATGGCGACCGCCTTGACCCCACCGACATCTGCCAGCGGTGAACCGCTGTCGATGCAGGTGAGGGTCACGTCCATGGACCTGGACAGTCAGTTGCTGCACAGCGCCGCTCGCCGTCAGCGGGTGACCGTCAACACGCTGATTCAAGCGGTCTGGGTCTTGCTGTTGCAGCGTTACACCGGACAACAGCGCGTCGCGTTCGGCGCGACCGTATCGGGCCGTTCGGCGCAGGTACCGGGCATCGAACGCATGCTGGGGCTGTTCATCAACACGTTGCCGCTGGTGCAGGCGCCGGAATCGCAGCAGAAGGTCGGCGACTGGCTCAACGAACTGCAAGCGCACAACCTTGAACTGCGCGAGCACGAACACACGCCGCTGTTCGAAGCCCAGCGTTATGCCGGGCATGCCGGTCGTGACCTGTTCGACAGTCTGGTGGTGTTCGAGAACTACCCGGTGGACGCCGTACTGCGCGACAAACAGGCCGCAGGTGTGAACCTGGGCTCAGTGGAACTCAGCGACAAAACCCACTATCCGCTGAGCCTGGCGGTGGTGGCGGGTGAGCAGGCCCATGTTCACGTCAACTACCACAGCAACGTGTTCAGCGCCGAACAGATCGACCGCCTGTGCGGTCACTTCCAGACCTTGCTGGACGGCATCTGCCGTTTCCCTGAAGCGCGTATTGGCGATCTGTCGATGCTCACCGAGCGCGACATCACGGAGATGCATGGCTGGAACTCACCACCGTTTTCGCCTTACGTGGATCGCCCGATCCACGAGTTGATCGCCGACCATGCACGCCTGCGTCCCGACGCCATCGCCCTGGTGCATGGCGAGCAGCGCCTGACCTTCGCCGAGTTCGACCGCCGCGCCAACCAGTTGGCCCACGCCCTGCGTGCTCGCGGCATCGGCACGGAAGTGCGCGTGGCGATTGCCATGGAGCGCGGTATCGACCTGTGGCTGTCATTCTTCGCGGTGCTGAAAGCGGGCGGGGCGTACATTCCGCTGGACCCGGATTACCCCACCGAACGCCTGCGCTACATGCTCGAAGACGGCGGCGTGAAGCTGCTGATCTCTCACGATGCAGCGCTGAATCGGGTGCCCGTGGGCGACGTGCCGTTGCTCAATCTGGATCAACTGGACGTTTCCAGCGAGCCGGAAACCGCGCCGGACGTGGTGATTCATCCGCAGCAACTGGCGTACCTGATCTACACCTCAGGTTCGACCGGCAAGCCGAAAGGCGCGGCCATCGCTCACCGCGATATCTCGATGCACATCCAGACCATCGGCGAGCGTTATGGCTTTACGCCGGAAGACCGGAAATTCCACTTCCTGTCCATCAGCTTCGACGGCGCCCACGAAGGCTGGATGATGCCGATGTGTTACGGCGCTCGTGTGGTTTTGCGCGACCAGGAGCTGTGGAGCGTCGAGCAGACCTACGACACGCTGATTCGTGAAGGCATCACCGTGGCTTCGTTCCCGCCGAGCTACCTGCGTCAGTTGTCGGACTGGGCCGGTGTGCAAGGCAAAGGGCCGGGCGTCAAAACCTACTGCTTCGCGGGTGAAGCCTTCAGCCGCGAGATGCTGCATGACGTGATTCGCAATCTGCAGCCGCTGTGGATCATCAACGGTTATGGCCCGACGGAAACGGTGGTCACCCCGACCCTGTGGCTGGCCTCGTCGGAGACGGCGGACTTCACCACGGCCTATGCGCCGATTGGTGATCTGGTCGGTGACCGTCAGGGCTACGTGATGGACGCGGATCTGAACCCGCTGCCGCAAGGCATCGCCGGTGAGCTGTACTTGGGCGGCGCCGTGGCGCGGGGTTATCTGGACCGTCCGGGTGCCACGGCCGAGCGCTTTTTGCCGCACCCGTTCCGTCCGGGCGAGCGTATCTATCGCAGCGGCGACCGTGTGCGGTTGAACAGCGAAGGCTTGCTGGAGTACCTGGGCCGGATCGACCACCAGATCAAGATTCGTGGTTTCCGTATCGAGGCTGGTGAAATCGAGGCGGCACTCAAAGGCTACGAGGGCGTGCGCGAGGCGCTGGTGATCGTGCGCGATGGACCGAGTGGCAAGCGGTTGCTGGGTTACGTCGGCGGCAATGACCTCGATGAGGAGCGCATCAAACAGCAACTCAAGGTGAGCCTGCCGGAATACATGATCCCGGCGCACATCATCGTCATGGCGCGTTTGCCGCAACTGCCGAACGGCAAACTGGACCGCAACGCATTGCCGGATCCTCAGGTCAGTTCCAGCGACTATCAAGCACCGCAAAACGCACTGGAACAGCAACTGGCCGACTTGTGGCAGCCGTTGCTGGGCATTGAGGCGGTAGGGCGCAACGATCACTTCTTCGAACTCGGTGGACATTCGCTGCTGGCGATGCAACTGATTTCTCGACTCCGCCATGAGCATGAACTGAGCGTGCCCCTGCGGCTGCTGTTCGAAGCACCGCGTCTGGCCGATTTCGCCCAGCGCATCGCACAGCTGGTGCAGCCCGCGAAGCCGCATGACCTCACCCCGCGCCACGCGACGACAGCGGTGCAGTCCTTCGCCCAGCAACGCTTGTGGTTCCTCGATCAATTGCAGCCGGGCGGTCACGCCTACAACCTGCCGGGCGCGGTGCGCCTGCGCGGCACGCTGGACGACGCTGCATTGCAGTCGGCGTTCGATGCCCTGACCGCACGCCATGAAGTGCTGCGCACGCGCTTCGTCGCCGGTGACGACGTGCCGCTGCAACAGGTCGAGGCGGCCAGTGCCGTGCAGATCGAACGTCTGGACATCAGCGACAAGGCCGACCTCGAAGCAACGTTCAACGCGCTGGCTCAGGATTTCGTCAAACGACCGTTCAACCTGTCGCAAAGCCCGGTCTGGCGTCTGGCATTGGTGCGGGTGGCGGCGGACGAACAGCGCCTGCTGCTGTGCCTGCACCACATGATTTCGGATGGCTGGTCGGTGCGGGTGTTGCTGCAAGAGTTTTGCGAGCTGTACCGCGCCGCCGTGGAAAACCGCGCGCCGCAACTGGCGGAACTGCCGGTGCAATACGCCGACTTCGCGGCCTGGCAGCGCGAGTGGCTGGAGGCCGGCGAGGGCGAGCGGCAGTTGCAGTACTGGCGCGAGCAATTGGGCGACGAGCATCCGGTCATGGAACTGCCGACCGACCGTCCACGTCCGGCTCAGCAGAGCTATCAGGGTGATCGGTTGCTGTTCAGCTTCGATGCCGCGTTCAGTCAGCGTGTGCGCGCGTTTGCCAGACAGCAGGGCGTCACGCCGTTCATGGCGATCCTGTCGGCCTATCAGGTGCTGTTGCATCGGCTCAGCGGGCAGAACGATTTGCGCATCGGCGTGCCGATTGCCGGGCGTTCGCGTGTGGAGGTGGAAGGCCTGATCGGTTTCTTCGTCAGCACTCAGGTGCTGCGCGCTGACGTCAGCGCGCAGCTGTCGTACCGCCAGGTGCTGGAGCAGGCGAAGGTGACGACCCTCGGCGCTCAGGCCCATCAGGACTTGCCGTTCGAGCAACTGGTCGAAGCCCTGCAACCGCAACGCAGCCTGAGCCATAACCCGCTGTTCCAGGTGGCCTACGACCATCAGCAACGTGACTTTGCATCGCTTTCCGGATTGCCGGGGCTGCACGCCGAGGTCCTGCCGCTGGACGATGGCAGCAGTCAGTTCGACCTGGCGCTGAACACCCACGAAGAGGCCGACGGTGCCCTGGGCGGGTCGTGGAACTACGCCACCGATCTGTTCGATCACGGTTCCATCGAGCGACTGCATGCGCGTTTCGTGCAGTTGTTTGAGCAGTTGCTGGACCAGCCGGACGCAGCGATGGGTGACATCGACCTGCTCGATGCACAGGACCGTTCGCAGCTGATTCAAGTGAACGACACGACGCGGAATTGGGCCGACTCGTTTGAGGGCGCGGATGAATGCGTTGTCCACCGTCATTTCGAACGTCTGGCGCAGTTGCATCCTCAGCGTGAAGCCTTGCGCTGTGGCGACCAGGTGCTGTCGTATCAGCAACTGGATCAGCGGGCCAACCAGTTGGCGCACTACCTGCGCGGGCAGGGCGTGGGGCGCGAATCGCTGGTCGGTGTCGCGGCGTTGCGTTCGGTGGAAATGGTGGTGGCGCTGTATGCGGTCGTCAAAGCGGGCGCTGCGTATGTGCCGCTGGACCCGGAATACCCGGTGGATCGCCTGCGTTACATGCTCGAAGACGCCGGGATCGGTTTGCTGCTCAGCCATGACGCCGTGATCGAGGATCTGCCCGTTATCGACGGGTTGCAGGTGTTGAATCTGGATCAGCTTGAACTGACTCAACAGCCTGTCACGGCCCCGGTTGTGGAGATCCATCCCGAACAACTGGCCTATATGATCTACACCTCGGGTTCGACCGGGAAACCAAAGGGCGCAGGCAACACCCACGCAGCGCTGTTCAACCGTCTGGCGTGGATGCAAGAGGCGTACAGTCTCGACGCATCCGATGCCGTGCTGCAAAAGACTCCGTTCAGCTTCGACGTTTCGGTCTGGGAGTTCTTCTGGCCGTTGATGGTCGGCGCGCGTCTGGTCATGGCTCAGCCCGGCGATCATCGCGATCCAGCTCTTCTGACCGATCTGATTGCAGATCATCAGATCACCACGTTGCACTTCGTACCCTCGATGCTCGCGGCGTTCATGGCGCAGGACAATCTGTCGGGCTGCGGCTCTTTGAAACGCATCGTGTGCAGCGGTGAAGCGTTGCCTGCTGACCTGGCCCGAGACACCCTGCAACGCCTGCCCAACGCCGGGTTGTTCAACCTGTATGGCCCGACTGAAGCGGCCATCGATGTCACCCACTGGACCTGCCGCAATGAGCCGGGCGCTGGCGTGCCCATCGGTCGTCCGATTGCCAACCTGCAGATCCATATCCTCGACAGTCGTCTGAACCCACAGCCGATTGGCGTGCCGGGCGAGCTGTACATCGGCGGCGCCGGGCTGGCCCGTGGTTATCACCAGCGTCCGGGCCTGACCGCCGAGCGTTTCGTGGCCAGCCCGTTTGGCCACGGCGAACGCCTGTACCGCACCGGCGACCTGGCGCGCTGGCGTGCCGACGGCGCGGTGGACTACCTCGGTCGTCTCGATCACCAGATCAAGCTGCGCGGCTTGCGGGTCGAGATCGGCGAGATCGAATCGGCGCTGCTGGATCATCCTGCGGTCAGTGAAGCGGTCGTGGTCGCGCGTCAACTGAGCACCGGCCTGCAACTGGTCGGCTATCTGGTCGCCGAGACCTTTGACGAAGAGCAACTGCGTACCCAACTGAAACAACGCCTGCCGGACTACATGGTGCCGGCGCATCTGGTGACGCTGGAGGCCTTCCCGCTGTCGGCCAACGGCAAACTGGATCGCAAGGCCTTGCCGGAACCACAAGTGCAACAGCGTGCGTTCGAGGCGCCGCTGGACGGCGTGGAACGCGAACTGGCCGAGTTGTTGCAAGACCTCTTGGGCGTCCAGCAGGTGGGTCGTCAGGACAACTTCTTTGAACTCGGCGGGCATTCGCTGCTGGGCATTCAACTGGTGGCGCAGATTCGTCGGGACCTCACGCTCGAGCTGCCGTTGCGCGCGCTGTTCGAGGCTCCGGTGCTGGCTGACCTGGCGCATTACCTGAACACCCGCGCCGAGCGGTCAGCGATGCCGGCGCTGTTGCCACGCAGCGAGCGTGAATTGGCGCCGCAGTCGTTCGCTCAACAGCGCCTGTGGTTCCTCGCCCAACTGGAGCCGCACAGCACCGCCTACAACCTGCCCTGTGTGCTGAACCTCAGTGGCGCATTGCAGCTCGACGCCTTGCAACGCAGCTTTGATGCGCTCGCCGCACGGCATGAAAGCCTGCGCACCTGCTTCCTTCCGGGGGCCGGTGAGGTGCCGTTGCAACGTGTCTTGCCGATCGGCAGCGTCAGCATCGCCCGCCATGACCTACGCGACAGTGCTGCGCCGGAAGACGCGTTCGCCGCGCTGGCCCATGGGTTCATGAACCAGCCTTTTGACCTCGATGCCGAGCGCGCGCCGTGGCGGGTCGGCCTGGCGCGAGTGGGGGAGAACGAATGGCGTCTGTTGCTGTGCATGCACCACATCATCTCCGATGGCTGGTCGGTGCAGGTCATGCTCGAAGACTTCTCCCGGTTGTATCGCGCTTTCTCTCAAGGGGAAGACGCGCAGTTGCCGCCGCTGAGCGTGCACTACGCGGACTACGCTGCCTGGCAGCGCGACTACCTGACAGGACGTGAACGCGAGCGTCAGTTGAGCTGGTGGCGCGAAGCCTTGGGCGACGAACAGCCGGTGCTGGAGTTGCCGGCAGACCGTTCGCGTCCGGCCGAGCGCGATGGCAAGGGCGGACGGCATGCGTTCGTGCTGCCGCAGGACCTGGCCGACACGCTGCGTCGTGTCGCGCAAGCGCAGGACGCCACGTTGTTCATGCTGTTCCTGGCGGCGTTCGACACCCTGTTGTATCGCCTCAGCGGTCAGCGCGATCTGCGCATCGGCGTGCCGGTGGCGGGGCGGGCCGAAGCGCAGACACAAGGTTTGATCGGCTTTTTCGTCAACACGCTGGTCCTGCGGGCGCAGGTCAGCGGCGATCAGCCTTTCACTCAATTGCTGGCTCAGGTGAAAGACAACCTGCTGGGCGCCCATGCCCATCAGGACCTGCCGTTCGAACAGTTGGTGGAGGCACTGCAACCGGCGCGCAGTCTGAGCGTCAACCCGCTGTTCCAGGTCAGCTACAACCACCAGCAGCAGCCGGACCTGTCGCTGTTGCAGTTCGACGGCCTGAGCATCGAAGCGCAGCAATGGGACGTCAAAGGCTCGCAATTCGACCTGGTGCTCGGGACCTTCGAACATCGGGATGGCCGCATCAGCGGTTATCTGGACTATGCCACGGACCTGTTCGACGCCTCGACGGTGGAGCGTCTGTACGGTCAGTTGCTGACCGTGCTGAATGCCGTTTGTGCACAACCGCAGACGGCGATTGGTGACTTGCCGCTGCTCAGCGAAGCCGATCTGGCCGCGCTGGATCAATGGAACACGCCACCGTTCTCGCCTTACGTTGAGCGCCCGATTCACGAACTGATTGCCGACCATGCACGCCTGCGTCCCGACGCCATCGCCCTGGTGCATGGCGAGCAGCGCCTGACCTTCGCCGAGTTCGACCGCCGCGCCAACCAGTTGGCCCACGCCCTGCGTGCTCGCGGCATCGGCACCGAAGTGCGCGTGGCGATTGCGATGGAGCGTGGTATCGACCTGTGGCTGTCGTTCTTTGCGGTGCTGAAAGCGGGCGGGGCGTACATTCCGCTGGACCCGGATTACCCGACCGAACGCCTGCGCTACATGCTGGAGGACGGCGGCGTGAAGCTACTGATCTCTCACGATGCAGCGCTGAATCGGGTGCCCGTGGGCGACGTGCCGTTGCTCAATCTGGATCAACTGGACATTTCCAGCGAGCCGATCACCGCGCCGGACGTAGTGATTCATCCGCAGCAACTGGCGTACCTGATCTACACCTCAGGTTCGACCGGCAAGCCGAAAGGCGCGGCCATCGCTCACCGCGATATCTCGATGCACATCCAGACTATCGGCGAGCGTTATGGCTTCACACCGGACGACCGGAAATTCCACTTCCTGTCCATCAGCTTCGACGGCGCTCACGAAGGCTGGATGATGCCGATGTGTTACGGCGCCCGCGTGGTGCTGCGCGACCAGGAGCTGTGGAGCGTCGAGCAGACCTACGACACCTTGATTCGTGAAGGCATCACCGTGGCCTCGTTCCCCCCGAGCTACCTGCGTCAGTTGTCGGACTGGGCCGGTGTGCAAGGCAAAGGGCCGGGCGTCAAAACCTACTGCTTCGCGGGTGAAGCCTTCAGCCGCGAAATGCTGCACGACGTGATCCGCAATCTTCAGCCGCTGTGGATCATCAACGGCTACGGCCCGACGGAGACGGTGGTCACGCCGACCCTGTGGCTAGCCTCGTCGGAGACGGCGGACTTCACCACGGCCTATGCGCCGATTGGTGACCTGGTGGGTGACCGTCAAGGCTACGTGATGGACGCGGATCTGAACCCGCTGCCGCAAGGCATCGCTGGCGAGTTGTACCTGGGCGGCGCCGTGGCGCGGGGCTATCTGGACCGTCCGGGTGCCACGGCCGAACGCTTCCTGCCGCACCCGTTCCGTCCGGGCGAGCGCATCTACCGCAGCGGCGACCGCGTGCGGTTGAACAGCGAAGGCCTGCTGGAGTACCTGGGCCGGATCGACCACCAGATCAAGATTCGCGGTTTCCGCATCGAGGCCGGGGAAATCGAGGCGGCGCTGAAAGGCTGCGAGGGTGTACGTGAAGCGCTGGTGATCGTCCGCGAGACGCCGAGTGGAAAACGCCTGCTGGGTTATGTCGGAGGCAACGAGCTGAGCGAGGACAGCCTGAAACAACAACTGGGAAGCACGCTGCCCGAATACATGGTGCCGCATCACATCATCGTCATGGCGCGCTTGCCGCAACTGCCGAACGGCAAACTGGACCGCAATGCGTTGCCGGATCCGCAACTCAACAGCCAGACATTCGAAGCACCGCAAGGCGAACGCGAAGAGCAACTGGCGCGGGTCTGGCAGCAGTTGCTGGGCGTGGAAAGCATCGGCCGTTCGGACAGTTTCTTCGAACTGGGCGGCGACTCGATTCAATCGCTGGCGGTCATCACGCGCTTGCGTCAGGCCGGCCTGAAACTGATGCCCAAGGACGTTTTCAGCCATCCACGGTTGAAGGATCTGGCGTTGCGTCTGACCGTGGTCGAGGCCAGTGCCGAGGTGGTCATCGATGAAGCACCACGGGGCGAAGTGCCACTGACGCCGATTCAGGCGCATTTCTTCGAACAGCCCATGACAAACCGTGCGCATTTCAACCAGGCGTTGCTGCTGGACGTTCTGCGCAAGGTGGAAGCACCGTTGCTGGCGCGAGCGCTGGAGGCGGTACTGCGTCACCATGACGGCCTGAACCTGAGCTTCCGCGCAGTGGGGGACGGGCGCTGGCAGCAGGCGTATCGCCAGCCGTCCGCCACCGACAGCCTGTGGGTGCGTGAGGTCGCTGATGACGCTGCGCTGGTTGCGCTGTGCGAACAGGCACAGCGCAGTCTCGACCTGGAAAACGGCCCGTTGCTGCGACTGGTCCTGGCGCAAATGCCCCAAGACCAGGATCGGAACCAGGGCCAGCGTCAGCGCCTGTTGCTGGTCGCCCATCACCTGGTGGTGGACGGCGTGTCCTGGCGGGTTCTGCTCGAAGACCTGGCGCGGGCCTATGCCCAGTTGTCGTCCGACGGCGCGGTGAATCTGGGGCCGAAGTCCAGCAGTTATCAACGCTGGGCACAGCACCTGATGCAAGCCGCGCACGTCCCGGGGCGTGAAGCCGAGGCCACACAATGGCAGGAACGGATCGGGCACGCAGGCGATGACGCGTGGCCGGTGGACGACGTGACCGGTCGGGCGACTCAACAGGACCTTGAACAATGCGAACTGTTGCTGGACGCCGAGCGGACACATCGTCTGTTGCGCGAAGCACCGGCGGCGTTGAATGCCCGGATGGATGAGATCCTGCTCGCTGCACTGGCCCAGGCCTTGAGCGGCTGGACCGGACAGCGCGACACCCTTGTTGCGCTGGAAGGCCACGGTCGTGAGGCCTTGTCCGACGGGCTGGACGTCGGTCGAACCGTGGGCTGGTTCACCAGCCTGTTCCCGGTTCGGGTCACGGCCGCGGACACGATCAGACAGACCGTCGAGCACGTTCGAGAGACGGTTCGTGCGCTGCCGGACAAGGGCGTCGGCTTCGGGCTGCTGCGTTATCTGGGCACCGACTCGGTGCGTCGGCAACTTGCGGCATTGCCGGAGCCCAAGGTGGTGTTCAACTACCTCGGTCAGTTCGACCAGGACCTGGGCGACGGACGGTTTGCGCCGTCTGGCGTGTCCGCCGGGGCGTTGATCGACCCGGCCACACCGCTCAACCGCGAGCTGGAAATCAACGGTCAGGTGTTCGCCGGGCAGCTGGGCCTGAGCTTCCGTTACAGCGGTCAACGTTATCAGCGCCAGACCATCGAGCGCTTGCAAACGGCCTACCTTGCGGCACTGACGCAATTGCTGGATGGCCTGCCATTGGCGCAATCGGCTGCCGCTGCAGTTCACCCTGTCAGCCGCCATGGCGCGCCCAATCCGCTGATTCGCCTGAGCAGCGGCGCCAGCGACAAGCCGCCGGTGTTCTGCGTACACCCGGTCAGCGGCACGGTGGTGGGTTATTACGCCCTGGCGCGGCGTCTGTCCACGCAGTGGGACGTGTGGGGCATCCAGAACCGTCAGGTGCTCGACGGCCAGTGGCGCGACCGTTCGATCGAACAGATGGCCCGCGACTACGTGAAAGCATTACTGGAGCAGCAGCCGTCCGGGACCTACCGCCTGATCGGCTGGTCGATGGGCGGCACGATGGTCCTTGAAATGGCCCGGTTGCTGACCCGTCTGGGCAAGCGCGTGGTCTTCGTCGGCCTGATCGACGGCTACGTGCCGGGGGCCGGTCAGCCGCGCCCGGCGGTTCCTGAATCGCCCGCTACTGCTGTTGGCGGTGATGACGAAAGCGAAGGCGACGAGCACTGGCAACAGTTGCTTGGCGTCGAGCGACACATGCGCCAACTGGCCAACCAATGCCGGGACATCCACCCCTCGGGCGTGCCCGTGTACGCCTGGTGGGCGCAGCGCTCCCCGGAAAATAACGATAACGCACCGGCTCTTCTGGAGCAGGGCATGGGCAGCCGCTTGCAGGTTTCAGCCTGGATCGATGCCGACCACCTTTCGATTGTCCGTGATCAGTCATTCATCACCCAACTGGCCGAGGCCCTCGTGCACGTCAACGAACGACCTCAGTCACACGATTTCCAGGAGCAGGAATATGCATAGCCCACACAACGTGACGCCAATTGCCGAGCTGACACCCGATGCGGCACTGGCCCATGCGGACTACCGGTTCGCGCCGACGGCGCGGCTGGATCGTCAGGCCGCGGTGGAGTCCAACGCTCGCAGCTACCCGCGGCGCATCCCGCTGGAACTCAAACGCGCGCAAGGCATTCATGTCCAGGACAGCGAGGGGCGCTGGTTCATCGATTGTCTGGCGGGGGCCGGTACGCTGGCGTTGGGGCACAACCACCCCGAGGTGGTGCAGGCGATGCGCAGCCTGCTCGACGGTCAGCGTCCGTTGCACACCCTGGACCTGATGACCGAGGCCAAGGACGAGTTCATCAACGAGCTGTTCGCGTTGCTCCCGCCGGCTTTTGCCAGGGACGCACGCATTCAGTTCTGCGGCCCGGCGGGCACGGATGCGGTGGAGGCAGCCATGAAACTGGTGCGCACGGCCACCGGGCGCAGCAACATGATGGCCTTCCACGGCGCCTATCACGGCATGACGCAGGGCGCCTTGAGCTTGATGGGCAATCTGGGACCGAAGGCGTATCTGGGCGGGCTGGCCTCCAGTGCGCAATTCCTGCCGTTCCCCTATGACTACCGCTGCCCGTTTGGGATCGGGGGCGAAGCGGGCGAGCGCATCGGTCTGCACTACATCGAGAACCAGCTGACCGACCCGGAGAGCGGCGTCATGCCGCCTGCCGGGATGATCCTCGAACCCTTGCAAGGGGAGGGCGGCGTGGTGCCGGCGTCCGCCAACTGGCTGCGCGAAGTCCGTCGCATCACTCGCGACGCCGGCGTGCCGCTGATTCTTGACGAGATCCAGTGCGGCGTGGCGCGCACCGGCAAGCCGTTCGCGTTCCAGCACGCCGACATCGAGCCCGACGTGCTGGTGTTGTCCAAGGCGATCGGTGGCAGCCAGCCAATGGCCGTGGTGGTGTACAACAAAGCGCTGGACGTCTGGAAACCGGGCTCTCACGCCGGAACATTCCGAGGCAACCAACTGGCCATGGTGGCCGGCGCCACCACCTTGCGCATCGTGCGCGAACAGCAACTCGATCAGCACGCGGCGGCCATGGGCGAGCGCCTGACCCGACACCTGCGCGCCCTGCAGAAAGACTGGCCGCAGATGGGCGACGTGCGTGGCATGGGCCTGATGCTGGGTGTGGAAATGGTCGATCCCGAAGGGCGTCTGGACGTGCTGGGGCGCTTCCCGCAAAGCGGCGCGCTGGCGTCCAGCGTCCAGCGCGAATGCCTGCAACGCGGTCTGATCATCGAAGTCGGTGGTCGTCACTCCAGCGTGATCCGTTTCCTGCCGCCATTGATCGTCACCGCCACCCAGATCGACCAGATCGCCGACATCTTCAGCGCCGCCGTTTCAGCCGCGACCCGCCAGCAGTAATCCGCCCGACGAACAGCAGCGAAGTGACCAGAGATGGCACTTCGCTTTTATTTTGAATAGCAATGGTAACGAGAATGTTTCTCTGTTACATTTTCTTGCTTTTTTACGTTTGTCAGCGTGGTGCAGGGGCGCAGGTCCCGAGTCATTTCAAAAGGGAGGGGGAGTTCGGATGGCGAGCAACAAGAACATTCAATTCAAGGTGAACGCTTTGGCGGCGCTGGTCGCCACGGTCGCCTGTCACGGCATGGCATGGGCAGAGGATGCCCCCGCCGGGCCTGCAAAAGGGTCCGCGATCCAGCTGCAGAATTCGGTGATTACCGGGGAGTCACTGGCGGTTGAACCCGACATCGGCTATCAGGCCAAGAACAGCACAGCGGGCACCAAGACCAGCACGCCATTATCTGAAACGCCGCGTTCGGTATCGGTGGTGACACGTCAACGCATTCAGGACCAGGGCTCGCAGACCCTCACCGATATCCTCGGTTACGTACCCGGCATCTTCGCGCCGCCGTTCGCGGTCGGTGATGGCCTGGCGGGCGACTTGTTCTCCATTCGCGGTTACAACGCCACCGACTATGGCTACGGCCTGCTCAAGGACGGCCTGCGCCTGCAGGGCAACCGTTACGACACCACCACCGAGCCGTATGGCCTGGAGCGCACCGAAGTGTTCCGCGGCCCAAGCTCGATCCTGTACGGCGAAAACGCGCCGGGTGGTCTGGTCAATCTGGTCAGCAAGCGCCCGACCGAAACCGCACAGGGCGAAGCCAGGTTCTCTTACGGCAGCAACAACCGCCGCCAGCTGGGCCTCGACGTCTCCGGCCCTCTGACCGACGACAACCGCATTCTGGGTCGTGTGGTGATGCTGGGTCGCAACGCCGACACCCAGGTGGACTCGGTGCCGGACGATCGTCTGTACATCGCGCCGTCCATGACCTTCAACTTTGACGAAGACACGTCTCTGACGTTGCTGTCGACCTACCAGCGCGACCGCACCCAACTGCTGCTCGGTTATCCGGCGGCGGGGACCTTGCTGAATAACGTCAATGGCAAGATTGGCAAGGACCAGTACAACGGCAACCCGAACTGGGACGACTTCGAGCGTGAAGCGTGGAGCCTGGGTTACGAGTTCAGCCATCAGATCAACGACACCTGGCAGTTCCGCCAGAACTCGCGCTTCATGGAGTCGCGGATCGACCGTCATGAAACCTGGCCGAACAACCTGAACAACGGCGGGTTCGGCAGCATCCTGACCAGCACCGCGTATGACCGTGACAACAAATCCCTGGCGTACTCGCTGGACAACCAGTTCGAAGGTCACTTCACCTCCGGCGCGCTGGAAAATACCGTGTTGCTGGGCGCCAGCTACGATCGCACGTCCTTTAACCAGGACTGGGCAGCGGGCAACGGCGGCACGTTCAACGCGTTCAATCCGGTGTTCCCTGCCGGGAATCCGCGGATGATCGCGACGATCCAGAATTCTCAGCTCGATCAACAGATGTATGGCCTGTACAGCCAGTTGCAGAGCAAGTACAACAACTGGATCTTCCTGCTGGGCGGCCGCCAGGACTTCGTCAACAGCAAATACCGCAACCGCGCGGGCACCACCAGCGGTCTGGCGGATCTGGATGGCTGGGATCACCGCTTCAGCTGGCAGACCGGGTTGATGTACCAGTTCGAAAACGGTATCTCGCCTTACGTCAGTTACTCGACCGCCTTCACGCCGGTGCAGCAGTCGTCACAGCCCAACGGCGAGTTGCTCGACCCGATCCTCAGCCATCAGTACGAAGCCGGTCTGAAGTTTGAGCCGGCGGGCTGGAACACCACCTTCAGCGCCGCTGTCTTCCAGCTGACCAAGACCCATGACGTGGTGGCAGGCAGCAACGGTTTCAGCCGCCAGGTGGGAGAGAGCGAGTCCAAGGGCATCGAGCTGGAGGCCAACAGCGACATCACCAAGAACCTCAGCCTGACGGCGTCTTACACCTACACCGACGCCCGCGTGACCAAGGACGCGCCGGGGTCGTTGGTGGAGGACCACCAACTGACGGGGATTCCGCGCAACCAGGCCTCCGGCTGGGCAACCTACCGGTTCCTCGACGGCCCGCTGAGCGGATTCCGTCTGGGGGGCGGTGTGCGGTATTTCGACAACACCTTCGCGTACACCTCGCCGACCTTGTACGGCAAGTTGAAAACCGGCGACGTGACGCTGGTGGACGCCTTGGTGGGGTATGACATCGACAAGCACTGGTCGGTGGATGTGAACGCCAAGAACCTGTTCGACAAAGAGTACGTCAGCGGTTGCAACAATGCGGGCCGTTGCTACTGGGGCGAGGAGCGTACGGTGATGGGGACCGTTGCGTTCCGCTGGTAAGGGCTCCGGTTCAGGAGAGGGGCGGACCTGCCTGGCAGGTCCGCCCTTTTTTATGGGAATCGGATCGCGCTCGGCCCTGACCACATCGGGATTCAAGAGGCTTCTCGGCTTCTGAATAGCAGGTTGACGCGGTACCTGTAGGAGCGTGGCTTGTCTCTGGGCCGCACTCGGACGATCTGCCGCGCAGCGGCAGCAAAACCAGGCGACTCATTGTGCCTGTTACCCCGCATGCACCGATCTTGCTGCCGGTTCCCGGTAGATTGCGGGACAAGGTGGAGCGCCACCCCGGCAGCTCCTACGCCTCCGGCAGAATCAAAAGCGACGCAGCGGTCTGCTTCTGATCTTCTTACCGAGAAAATTCAGCCCCACTGAACGGGACTTGGGGGCAGGCCAAACGTAGACGACGTCAGGGCTTTTTAGTTTTTGAGGTTCGCGGTGGTTGGGTCTGTTGGGGTCGTGGGGTTCGTGGGGTTTGGCGTTGGGAGGGTGGGCAGATCCATTCTCTCGGGTGGCGCCGATTCACCTTTCCGCCCCTCCGGCGGGTCACTTTTGAAAAGGCACCAAAAGTAACCAAAAGTGCCCGGCTCCTGGTTTGGCCCGACTTCGTCGGGTACCCGCACTCCGACGACGCTCCGTGGGCCCGCGCCGAACGGGCATCCATGCCCTGACGGCGCTCTCGCGGCTTCCCTGCCGCTCGACCCACTGCGCGTCGTCTGCGTTTGGCCTGCACCCAAGTCGCGATTTGCGGCGTCTGGACTGTCGCGTATATGAACAGCGTGGGCTGGAGCTAACGCTCCTCGCTTTCTTGATGCGTGCATCAATCCTTAGCACACCACCCTGTAGGAGCGCGCTTGCCCGCGATCTGGCGCGAAGCGGCAGCAAAATCAGACGACCCGGTTATGCCTGACACTCTGCATGCACCGGCCTTGCTGCCGGTTCCCGGCAGATCGCGGGACAAGGTGGAGCGCCACCCCGGCAGCTCCTACGCCTTGCAGGCAGAAGCCTACTTGGAGGCTGCACATTCGATGGAAGGAAGACAGTTGCTACGCCCTGCGGGCAGAAGCAGTGTTTCGATAAACCCAGGATCTCGATCTAACGGTATGCCGCGTGCTGCTGATTCACGCTGAAACTGTAGGAGCGTGGCTTGTCCCGCGATCTGGCGCGTAGCGGCAGCAAAATCAGGCGATCCGTGTATGCCTGACACCCCGCATGCACCGGTCTTGCTGCCGGTTCCCGGCAGATCGCGGGCAAGGTGGAACGCCACCCCGGTCGCTCCTACACCTTCCAGGCAGCAGCAAGGCGATGCCTGACATGATCCTTACTTCTCACCCAAGCCCGGTCCTTCTTACCGCTTTTTTTCAGAAAAACCACTAATCATCCTGCCTCCTCAATCGTCTTTTAGACAAGGCCGCCCTGTGCGCGGCGATTCAACATTGACGAGGTCCACTCATGAGCTTTGACGGCGAAAATACTCAGTTCCGCGTAGTCATCAACCACGAAGAGCAGTACTCCATCTGGCCGGATTACAAGGCCATTCCCGAAGGCTGGAAGAGCGTCGGCGTAGAAGGCGACAAGCAGACCTGCCTCAACTACATCGAAGCCCACTGGTCCGACATGCGTCCACTGAGCCTGCGCAAGGCCATGGCCTGAATCACCCCAATCCCCTGCGGAGCGTCTTGCCCATGAACATGCACGTGCTTGCGCCACATCCACCTCGTGTCGACACCGGCTTCCCGTTGCGAGTCTGTCCCGGTCAGACCGGTGCGTCGCTGGCGGCTGAATTCGAGAACCTGCGCGGCGTGGTCGATCAGAGGCTCGAACGCGACGGCGCGATCCTGTTCAGCGGTTTTGCGAGTGAGGGCGTCGAAGGTTTCCAGCGATTCGCGGCAGCTTTCGGACACCCGCTGCTCAACTACGAATTCGGTTCCACGCCACGCAGCCAGGTCGACGGAAAGGGGGTTTACACCTCTACCGAATACCCGGCGCACCGTTCGATCCCGCTGCACAACGAACAGGCTTACACCAACGAATGGCCGATGCGCATCTGGTTCTATTGCGCCAAAGCCGCTGCCAGCGGTGGTGAAACGCCGATTGCCGACAGCCGTGAGGTGTTCCGCCGCATCAACCCGTTGCTGCGCAAGCGCTTCGAAGAGAAACGCCTGATGTACGTGCGCAACTACGGCAACGGCCTGGACCTGACCTGGCAACAGGTGTTCAACACCGACCGTCACAGTGACGTCGAAGCCTACTGCCGCAAACGCGGCATCGAGTGCGACTGGAACGATGACGGCGACCTGCGCACGCGTCAGCGGGTGCAGGGGGTGGCGCAACACCCGCGTACCCGCGACTGGGTCTGGTTCAATCAGGCGCACCTGTTCCATCTGTCCAACCTTGACCCCGAGATGCAGGAAATCCTGCTGGACACGGTGGGCGAAGAAGGCTTGCCGCGTAACGTCTACTACGGTGATGGCAGTCCGTTGGAAGAGGACGCGCTGGCGGAAATCCGCGCAGTGCTCGATGAATGCGAAGTGGTGTTCCCCTGGAACACGGGCGATGTGCTGATGCTCGACAACATGCTCGTCGCCCACTCGCGCAAACCCTTCAGCGGCGAGCGAAAAGTGGTGGTGGCCATGGCCGAAGGCGTCAATGGCGACACGCTGCTCACCCCTTTATGAGTCCGGAATCCATGCAAAAAACCAAACTTGTCTACGTCTGGTCGCTGCGTAACGGTGCGGCTGACAAAGCCGGTCAATACGTCGATTACCACGGCGAGAAGCGCTACATGAAGTCGCCGCTGGAGTATCTGGTCCAGGCGCTCAACGACACCCCTCTGGGCGATCACTACACGTTGGAAGCCGTCATCTGTGACGATAACCCGGCGTCGGCACGTGACCGGGAAAGCATCAAGGAGTACGGTTTCGCGCCGGGGCAGGGCACGCACTGGTTCTACCCGGCGGACCTGAAGGTTCAGGGCCGTCTGGTGAATGAATTGTTAGAAAACGTACCCTCGACTTACCGCGCCTTGCCGTTAGGCGACAGTCAGCGGCCAGCGGGCAAGTCCGATTTCGAACGACGGCTGGGCGAGCGCCTGCACGCACTGCAAGCCGACCTTGTGGTACTCGACGGCTTGCTGGTGATCCTTGATGAACTGGTGCGACCCGGTGCGGACTTCCACCGTCGCGTGGTCAACATTCACCCGGGCATCACGCGCCTCGAATCGCCGTATGAGCGTCGCGGCGCCTACGCCACCCTCGATGCGTTGTACGGCGCGAAGGGCAAAAAGGTGATCGACTGGTCCACCCGCGACACCGTCGACATCCCGGTGGTGAACATGACCGGCGCGTCGTTCCATTACGTCGACAACGGTATCGATTCCGGCGAGGTGATCTTCGACGTGCTGGACACGCCGATTGCGCCGGACGACACCATCCTCGAACTGCGCTGGAACAACTTCAACAACAGCCTGTTCCCGGCGCTGGAGCAGGGGTTGCTGCTGCTGGCGCGGCGTCAGGCTCATTAAGAGCCCGTTGGAACGCGCGGCGCCAGGCCGGGGAATCAGACGATGATCCCCGCGCTGGCGCCGTTGTTCATCGACGATTTTGCGCACTATCGTGACGTTCTCGTGCTGCAAGACGACCCCCGGCCGAGCCTGCCGTTGCGCAGGTTACTCGCGCCCGACACCTTCGATGCGGTATTGACCCGCTTCGCCGTGCAGTACCCCGACAGTGACCGGCGCGGTGTGGCTTCGGTCTGGTCAAAGCACTACTTCATCAAACTGATTCCGCCGGTGGTCGCGGCATCCCTGATTCTCAATCACCGCCTGCCACTGCGCGCCGAGCAACTGCACGTCATGCTGGACGCTCAGGGGATGCCGCTCGGGTTCAAACTCCCGGATCCCGGCCAGCACTGGGCGCCCGTGCCGATCCACGCGTTCCAGCGTTTCGATGAACTGATCGAAGGCCACCTGCGTTCCCTCATCGACACGGTAGCCACCTTGACGCGCCTGTCACCCAGAGTGCTGTGGAGCAACGCGGGCAACTACTTTGAGTGGCTGCTGGGCGTGCTCGCCAGCGCCGTCCCTCAGGCCGACCTGCGGCATGGCCACGACCTGCTGAATGCGCCAGAACGTGAACACGGGCAACGCAACCCGCTGTATCAACCCGTGCGTTATATCGAGGTCGCGGGGCAGGCGACGTTGAAGCGCCAGCGTCGGGTGTGCTGTGTCCGGTATCGGGTCGGCGGACTGAGCCGTTGCGACAACTGTCCGCTGCCCGATCGAAGGGTCCGACCAGGGCGTGACGGGTAGATGAACCCGCGCGAAATGTGACGTCCCGGTGCCAGCGTTGCTCCTAGAAATCCGGTCCGCCGGGTAAATGGCGTCAAATTGCCATCAAAATGTTTCAAGTTGTACGATCTCCTGCCGATAGTGTTAGACCACACATCCAGGAGGTGATTTGTCTCATGAAGCTGACCGTCAAGAGCAAGCTGCTCTGCCTTGCCATCGTTCCCGCGTTGCTGTTCGCCCTGATTCTCAGTGGCGTGGCCGCGTGGATGTTGCAGCGCAGCGCCGATCAGGAAATGAAGGAAACCCGCGAGCAACTGGTGGAGCGCAATCGCCAGGTGCTGAAAAATTACGTCGATGTGGCGCTGACCACGATCCAGCCGCTGCACGATGCATCGGCCGTCGGTGACATGACCGCGCGGGACAAGGCGCTGGAGTTGCTCAAGCCGATGAAATACGGCGACGACGGCTACTTCTTCGGTTACGACACCAAGGGCGTGCGGATCTTCCGCGGCGACAGCCCGGCGGGCATTGGCAAGAGCTTCTGGGACACCCGCGACCCTGATGGCTCCTACCACTATCAGACCTTCGTGGACGTGGCAAAGAACGGCACGCACTACATCGACTACGCCGCGCCCAAACCGGGTGACGAAGCGGTGCAAGTGCCCAAGCTGGGCTACACCGTGTACCTCGCCAAATGGGACATGGTGCTCGGCAGTGCGATCAATATGGACGACATCGACGCGGCCATGGCGCTTGAGCAGCACACCGTGAGCAGTCGCACCCGCAGCATTCTCGGCAGCGTCTTCATCGTGACGCTGATCCTGTTGCTGGTGACCGCCGCGGCCGGCATCTGGACCGCCAACGGCATTGTGCGTCCGCTGCGTATTCTCAAAACCAACCTGGATGACATCGCCGCCGGTGACGGCGACCTGACCCACCGTCTGGTGGTTACCAGCCGCGACGAACTGGGTGATCTGGCCGTCTCGTTCAACCTGTTCGTCGACAAGATCCATGCAATGGTTGCCCAGGTCGCTCAGATGACCACGGACCTCGCCGGTCTGGTGGACCAGGCCACGCAGCAGACCCTGCGCTCCGAGCAGGCCATGCAGCGCCAGCGTGAAGAAACCGATCAGGTCGCCACGGCCATCCACGAAATGTCTGCCGCCGCTCAGGAAGTCGCCCTCAGTGCACAACGTGCCGCCGAAGCGGCGTCTGAAACGGATCAGCAAGGTCAGGCCGCGCGCAAAGTCGTGGGCAGCAGCATTACCGGCATGAGTTCTCTGGTCGACGACATCCGCCTCAGTGGCACCAGCCTGGACAGCCTGCAACAGGACGTGCGTTCCATCGTCTCGGTGCTCGACGTGATTCGCTCGATTGCCGAGCAGACCAACCTGCTGGCGCTCAACGCCGCCATCGAAGCGGCGCGGGCAGGCGAAGCCGGACGTGGTTTTGCCGTGGTTGCCGATGAAGTTCGCGCACTGGCCAGCCGCACGCAGCAGAGCACTCAGGAAATCCAGGGCATGATCACCCGTCTGGAAACAGGCACCCATGCCTCGGTCGAAGCCATGCGCCGTTCCACCGAAGCCGGTGAGGGCGCCAACCAGCAGACCAACGAAGTCGGTGCGTCGCTGGATTCGATCTCTGGCCTGATCGGCACCATCAACGCGATGAACGCGCAGATCGCCAGCGCCGCTGAAGAGCAGACCTCGGTCGCCGAAGAGATCAACCGCAGCGTGCACCAGATTGCAGGTGCCGTAGAGAACCTCGCCGAAGAAACCGAGCAAAGTGCCCACACCATGCGCGACCTGTCGGCATTGGGCGGCAACCTCAGCGCGCTGGTTCGTCAATTCAAGATCTGAGCCTGGTTTAACCCCGCGGACCAGTCAGCCGTGCGGCAAAAGAAGGTTAAATGACGTTCGAATGCTTAGCCAGGTAATGATTAGCAGGCATTCGATCTACCGGACGCCCGGCCGCAAGGCTTGCGGCGCCCGGAGATGCACAAGAAGAAACATAAGAAAAACGAAGCACACCCGTGTTCAGTCTCAGGAGAAGTGAACAATGTTCAATGACGACACCTCCCCGGCGCGTCGCGATTTTCTACGCAAGTCGCTGACGCTCATTCCCGTCGTAACCCTGGCCAGTGCCGGCCTTCCTTCCAGTACCTTCGCCCAGACCCCGGCCAGCGATGCCAGCCAGGGCGCTTCCCCGGCGCCCGCGTCCTCTTCCGGTGATTACAAACCGACCTTTTTCACCCCCGAAGAATGGGCGTTCGTGATCGCCGCCTGCGACCGGTTGATCCCTTCCGACGCCGTTGGCCCGGGCGCGGTGGAACTCGGCGTGCCGGAATTCCTCGACCGCCACATGCAGACGCCCTACGCCAACGGCGGCATCTGGTACATGCAGGGGCCGTTTCTCGAAGCCGCTCCGGAGTTCGGTTATCAGGGGCGTCTGAACCTGCGCGAGATCTTGCGCATCGGCATCAAGGCCATGGACGCCAGCTGCAAGAAGACGTTCTCCGGCAAGACCTTCGCCGAGTTGTCTCATCCGCAACAGGAAGAACTGCTCAAGGCGGCCGAGGCCGGCAAACTGCCGCTGGACGACATTTCGCCGAAGCTGTTTTTCACCAACTTGCTGAACGAAGTGCGTAACGGTTACTTCGCCGACCCGTCCCACGGCGGCAACAAGAACATGGGCGCCTGGAAGATGATCGGTTATCCCGGCATGCGCGCCGATTACATGGACTGGGTCACGGTGCGCGACAAGCCGTACCCGTTACCGCCCGTTGATCTGGCCGGACGGAGGGGCTGAACATGGCGAACGCAAAACCGAAAGTGGATGCCGTGATCGTCGGCATGGGCTGGACCGGCGCGATCCTGGCCAAGGAACTGACCGACGCCGGCCTGCAGGTGGTGGTGCTGGAGCGCGGCGCCGATCGTGATACACAACCCGATTTCGCTTACCCGAAAGTGGTCGATGAGCTCGAAGGCTCGGTGCACCGCCGTTACCTGCAAAGCCTGTCGCAAGAAACCGTCACCGCCCGGCATAACCTGACCTCGACCGCTGTGCCGTATCGCCAGATAGGTTCTTTCAAGCCCGGCACGGGCGTTGGTGGCGCGGGGAGTCACTGGTCCGGCTGCCATTTCCGCGCGTTGCCGGAAGACTTCAAATTGCGCAGCAACGTCGAGCAGCGTTACGGCGCCTCATTCATTCCGTCCGACATGAGCATTCAGGATTTCCCCATCACTTATGAGGACCTGGAGCCGCACTTCGATCACTTCGAATACGTCTGCGGTACGTCCGGCAAGGCCGGGGTCATCAAGGGCGTTAAGCAGGCGGGCGGCAACCCGTTTGAGGGCTCGCGCTCACGGGAATTCCCGTTGGGACCGAACCCGAACTACCTCGGCGCCGAGCTGTTTTACAAAGGCGCCCGCGAGATGGGCTGGGACCCGTACCCGATCCCGGCTTCCAACGCGTCCGCGCCGTACGTCAACCCCTACGGTTGCCAGATGGGGCCGTGCAATGCCTGTGGTTTCTGCAGTGACTACGGTTGCCTGAACTACTCCAAGGCCAGCCCCAACATCAGCATTCTGCCGGTGCTGCGTCAGCGCAAGAACTTCGAACTGCGCACCCACGCGCAAGTGCTCAAGGTCAATCTGGACAGCGATGGCAAGAAGGCCACGGGCGTGACTTATCTCGACGCTCAGGGCCGTGAAGTCGAGCAACAGGCCGACCTGGTGTTGCTGTGTGCGTTCTCGCTGTACAACGTGCACCTGATGCTGCTCTCCGGCATCGGCAAACCCTACGATCCGCAAACGGGTGAGGGCACGGTCGGGCGCAACTATTCGTACCAGAACCTCAACCGCGTGGTGCTGTTCTTCAACAAGGACGTGCAGGCGAATCAGTTCATCGGGATCGGCGGCGCCGGGACCACGATGGATAACCTCAACGGCAACCAGCTGGACAATGCCAAGGCCGGCTTCGTCGGTGGCGGCCTCATCTGGGCGCGACAGCCGGGCGCGGGTCCGGTGCGTGGCATCAACGTGCCGCCTGGCACGCCCAACTGGGGCACGGCCTGGAAACAGGCCGCCAGCGATGCCTTCCGCCACTCGTTCTATTTCGAAGTGCAGGGTGCGTGCATGTCGTACAAGCAGCATTACCTGAGCCTCGACCCGACCTACAAGGACGGCTTCGGTCGGCCATTGCTGCGCATGACGTTCGACTGGCACGACAACGAAGTAAAAGCTTCGCAGTTTCTGGTCGGCAAGGCGCTGGAGATGTCGAAAATCCTCAACCCGACGGCGATGGCCGGTGACGCCAAGAAGCCGGGCGAGCACTACAACATCACCAAGTACCAGAGCACCCACACCTGCGGCGGCGCGATCATGGGCAGCGATCCGAAGACCTCGGCGCTGAACCGTTACCTGCAATCGTGGGACGTGCACAACGTGTTCGCCATTGGTGCCAACGCGTTCCCGCAGAACAACGGCTACAACCCGACCGGCATGGTGGGCGCGCTGGCGTACTGGTCTGCCAAGGCCATTCGCGAGCAGTACCTGAAAAACCCCGGCCCGCTGGTTCAGGCATAAGGAGAGACGACCATGAAAAAGCTTCTCTTGAGCCTGATTTCACTGGCTGTGGTAGTCCTCGTTGCACTGCTGATCGTTGCCTTCTGGCCGACGACCACGCCGACGCTCGCCGCCGCCAAAGGCGCCGATCAAGCGGCGCTGATCGAAAAAGGTCGCTACCTGGCCGACGCAGGCGACTGCACCGCGTGCCATACCGCAAAGGGGGGCAAGCCGTTTGCGGGCGGGCTGCCGATTGCCTCGCCGATCGGCACGCTGTACAGCAGCAACATCACGCCGGACAAGGCGTCGGGCATCGGCAATTACTCACTGCAAGACTTTGACCGGGCCGTGCGCCATGGCATCGCGGCCAATGGCAGCAGCCTGTACCCGGCGATGCCGTATCCCGCGTATGCGCGGATCAGCGATGACGACCTGCGGGCGATGTACGCCTACTTCATGCAGGGCGTTGCGCCGGTCTACGCCGAGAACCGTGCCAATGACGTGCCCTGGCCGTTATCGATGCGCTGGCCATTGGCGATCTGGCGCAAGACCTTCGCGCCGGCGCCACAGGCGGTTGCCTTCGATGCCGGTCGTTACCAGGATCCGCAGATCGCGCGCGGTGCTTACCTGGTGCAAGGGCTGGGACACTGCGGCAGTTGCCATACGCCCCGTGCCCTGACCCTGCAGGAGAAGGCACTGGACGAGTCGGGCGCCGAGTACTTGTCGGGTGGTCCGGTGATCGACGGCTGGCTGGCGGTGAACCTGCGTGGGAATCCGGCTGATGGCCTGGGTCGCTGGACCGCCGACGACATCGTCGCGACGTTGCGCAGCGCACGTAACACCCAGCACGCGGTATTGGGTGGGGCAATGGGCGATGTGGTGGTGCACAGCACGCAGCATCTCAACGACGCCGACCTGCACGCCGTCGCCGCGTACTTGAAGAGCCTGCCGCCGACCAGGGAGCAGGTGTCGAGCTTCGAGGCTGATCCGGCAACGGCCAAGGCGCTGGCAGCGGGGCAGGAAGGCAGTCGCGGCGCCGAGCTGTACGTCGACAACTGCGCCGCCTGCCACCGCACCAACGGCTTGGGCGATGACCGCGTGTTCCCGAAAATCGCGGGCAACTCTTCGGTGCTGGCGCAGGACCCCGTGTCGATGATCCGTCTGGTGCTGGCGGGCAGCAAACTGCCGGCCACGCAGACCGCTCCTTCGGAACTGGGCATGCCTGGGTTCGCCTGGCGGCTTTCGGATGAAGAAGTGGCGCAACTGCTGACGTTCATCCGCAGCAGCTGGGGCAATCAGGCGCCGGCGGTCAGTGCCGAGCAGGTGACGAAGCTGCGGGCGACGCTGCCCAAAGCCTCACCGGCGGTGAGTCGTACGGACATTGCCAAGCCCTGATATCTGCGCCAGATACGGTATGGGTAATGCGGTCGTCCTTGCGGGAGCCAGCTTGCTGGCGAATGCGGTGTGTCAGCACCCTAAACGGTGACTGACCCACCGCTTTCGCTGCCCTCGTAACCTCGGACGTCTCCCACAGTATCCGCGTGGTTCCGAAGCCTTGAGAACGACGCGGACACTGTAGGAGCGCGCTTGCCCGCGAATGCGGTGGGTCAGCACCATCAACGGTGAATGACCCACCGCTTTCGTCCGAATTGCGGCCCATACCCTCGTAACCTCGGACGTCTCCCAGAGTATCCGCGTGGTTCCGAAGCCTTGAGAACGCCGCGGACACTGTAGGAGCCGGCTTGCTGGCGAATGCGGTGGGTCAGCACCCTCAACGGTGAATGACCCACCGCTTTCGCTGCCCTCGTAACCTCGGACGTCTCCCACAGTATCCGCGTGGTTCCGAAGCCATGAGGACCACACGGATACTGTAGGAGTGAGCTTGCTCGCGAATGCGGTGGGTCAGCACCATCAACGGTGACTGACCCACCGCCTTCGTCCGAATTGCGGCCCATACCCTCGTAACCTCGGACGTCTCCCACAGGGTCCTGGGTTGATGCGCGAACCTGTGCTCAGACCGCAGACCAGTGTTCAATTCAGGCTATCGCGCCGGATCAACCATCCGTCGACCGCGTCACCTCTTCCCACGCGGCGATCTCCGACTCCAGGAACGCCAGCTTGTCCCGCACCATTTTCAGTGCATCGCTGCCGAGCAGCAGATGTGCGGGCGGGTTCTCGCTGTCGATCAATTTCAACATCGCATTCGCCGCTTTCACCGGGTCACCGATTTGCTTGCCGCTGCGATCCTGGCGTGCCTTGCGAACCGGGTCGAAGGATTCGTCGTAGTCGGCGATCTGCCGGGGCGAGCGTCGCATCGAACGACCTGCCCAGTCGGTGCGAAAGCCGCCGGGCGCGACCGCAGTGACGTGTACGTTGAACGGCTTCAGTTCCTTGCCCAGTGCTTCCGAAATCCCCTCCAGGGCAAACTTGCTGCCGTTGTAGTAGGTAATGCCCGGCAGGGTGATGAAGCCGCCCATGGAGGTGATGTTGAGGATGTGACCCTTGCGGCGTTGACGGAACAGTGGGACGAACGCCTTGGTGACCGCCACGGCGCCGAACACGTTGACGTCGAACTGACGGCGCAGCTCGTCCATCGAGGACTCTTCCATAACGCCTTCGTGGCCGTAGCCGGCGTTGTTGACCAGCACGTCCACCGGGCCCAATGCCTTGTCGACGTCATTGATCACGTTGTCGATGGCGTCGAACTCAGTCACGTCCAGCAGCACGCCATGGGCGCGGCCCTCGGCCTGGGATTCAAACTCGACCAGGGCTTCCTGGGTGCGCAAGGTGCCGATGACCGTGTGCCCGGCCGCCAGCGCCTGGGCGGCGAGCGCCTTGCCAAAGCCACTGCTGACGCCGGTGATGAACAGGGTTTTTGTCGTACTCATGGTGTTTCCCTCACGAGGCAGATGCCGTTACTTGATCACCCATGGTAGGAACATTGGGGGACAAAGCGATGTATCAGTTCTCCGGGATGATTGCCTGATCCTGCCCGGGATCCTGCATGCACCGATGACCTGTAGGCGCGAGCAAGCTCACGCCTACAGGCAGGATGTTCGGGATGATTTATTTCGTGGTCTTCGTCACCAACCGCAATCCACTGGCTACGCTGCCCACTGCCGCAAACCCTGCGCCGATGCTCAGTGCCAGCGCCGGGCCGTGTTCACTGGAAATCCCGAAACTCAGCGCCACCAGCGCGGCGCCCGTTGCCTGACCGATCAGGCGGGCCGTGGCGATGGTGCCGCTGGCGCCACTGGAGCGTTCTTTCGGGGCACTGGTCATCAGCGCTTTCTGATTCGGTGCCTGGAAAAAGCCGAAGCCGATGCCGCACAGAATCATCCGCGCGCCGATCGACACCACGCTGGCATCGGCAGGCATGGTCGCCAGGGAGATCATCCCGCAGCAGAGCATCGCCAGTCCGATGCCGCCGAGCAGCCCTGGTGGGTAACGATCGGACAGGCGTCCGGCGAACGGCGCAATCATCGCCACCACCACCGACCAGGGCGTCATCAGGAAACCGGTCTGCACCGGGTCACGGCCCAGCGTGGTTTCGAAGAAGAACGGCAGTGACACAAACGCCAGGCCTTGCGTGGCGAACGAGCAAAAGGCGGTCAGGGCCGACAGGGCAAACATCGGGCGTTTGAGCAGGTCCAGCGGGAACATCGGTGCCGGGTGCCCGGCTTCGCGTTTGAGCATCGCCGCGCCGCTGACCAGAAAGATCGCCAGGGCGATCAGCACGGTGGTCATCGAGCCCAGTTGCGCAGCCTCGCTCAAGGCGAAGATCAGCGCACCGAAGGTGATGACATTGAGGGTCGCGGTCACGCGGTCAAAGGTCAGGCTGCCCGGTTTGGTTGCCGGCAATGAGTTCCAGGCAAAGATCAGGGCGAACACGCCGATGGGCAGGTTGATCGCGAACAGCCAGGGCCAACTGGCCACCGACAGGACCAACGACGCGATGGTGGGGCCGACGGAAAACGACGTACCGACCACCAGCGCGTTCATGCCCAGCCCGCGGCCAAGGCGTTCGCGCGGAAAGATCGAACTGATCAGACCGGCGTTCACGCTCATGATCGCGCTGGCGCCCAGGCCTTGTAGCACGCGGGCGATGGTCAGGGTGGGCAGCGACCACGCGAACGTACACAGCGCCGAAGACAGCACAAACAGCATCAAGCCGCCCAGATAGACCTTGCGCTGACCCAGCACACCGCCCAGCGCCGCGAACGGCAGCAAAGTCGCGACCGCCGCCAGTTGGTAGGCGTTGATGATCCACACCGACGCGGCGGGGGAGGCGTTGAGGTCGGCGGCAATGGCCGGCAAGGCGGTGTTGGCAATGGCCGTGTCGAGCGTGGCCAGGGCAATGGACAGCAGAATCGCCACCATGCCGCGAAATTCGCGTGGAGTGAGCTTGTCGCTGACGCGCGGGGAATCCTGAGGGGTGGGCTGGACCATTATCGACAACGCTCCGGGGACTGCAGACGGGGCTGCATGACAGACGAAAGCGTGATGGTGCCGGTTTGTTAGCGGGCTATGCAATGGGAAATGCTTGAGTTTGAGCGGCGGCGGGGAACGCTGTGGTTATCGCGACGGGAGGGCTCCGCTTGCTCGCGATTGGGCAGTGTCAGACGATCCATCCATTCACAGACACTCCCCAATCGCCCGGATGCGGCCCAGACCAAGCGCGCTCCTACAGGGATCGGCGTTGTTAACCCCCGGCGGTATCAATGTCCTGGTCGATGTCGCCGGTCTGGTTCTCTTGCTTGGTCTTGTCCGGGGATTCGTGCTCCTCAGGCTCGAAATCCGGTGTAAAGCTGTTCTCGCCCGACTGATTGCCGTTGTTTTCCTGGCTTTGCGCACCGTTGTTGCTCTGACTTTGGGCACCGCTCTGGCTTTGAGAGCCGCTCTGGTTTTGCTCAGGCACCGGGTTCGGTGCCGTTTTGTCCTGGCCCATGTGGTTGTCCGGGGTGTCCGGATCGATGGCGGGGTCGTTTCGCTCGTTGCTCTGCGGGTTCTGTTGCGTGTTCATAAACACCTCTTCTGTACGCCCGAATCACCGGGGGTTACAGATATCGAGGGCGGCGCGTCGCAGGCGTTCGATGAATCTTTCGACCGGCTGTCCACCCGCGTGAAAGCGAGCGCTCAACTGTGGCGATATCCACCGGTGACCGGAAGGCGGCTGCCGAGGCGATAGCGCGAAGAGGGGTGAACCAGCCGCACGTAGGTGACCACCCGGCCACTGTTCCACGTACGGCGCATCAGCACCAGACAGGGCTCGCTGGCATCGATCTGCAGGTATTTGCGTTCGTCTGCGGTCGGGTGACTGGCCTCGACGATGTGCTCCATCTCGTCCGGCTGGATGATCTGCAGCAGGTAGCGCGCTGACTGCAATGCGTCGCCGAAGGGTTGCTGCAAAAAATCCGGCGCGGTGTGCGGATTGACGTAGCGATCTTCCAGCTGAACCGCGACGTCTTCCTCGTAATGCACGCAGAGCAGATGAAACACCGAGGCGCCGGTGGGCAGTGAGAGCGCCGAGGCGATCGGCATCGACGCCGCCTCCCGCGTCAGCTGAAGCACCTGACAGCGGTAACGATGCCCTCGTGCCAGAATCTCATCGGCGATGTTGGTAATGTGCATCAGGTTCGATTGTGGTTTGCTCTCGGCGACAAAGGTGCCGACGCCGGACACCCGCAGCAGACGGCCTTCTTCGGTCAACTCTCGCAACGCCCGGTTGACCGTCATGCGCGACATGCCCAGTTCCAGTACCAGACGGTTTTCAGACGGAATCAGGTCGCCGGGCTTCCATTCCCCGGACACCAGCTTGCCGTGCACGAAGTCCTTCGCCTGCCGGTACAGGGCTTGTGGCGCCGGTTTGTCCATCATTGACCTCCTTCCTGATCGCGCCTACAGGTATGTCCTCCGGACCAACATCATTGCCTGCCGTCCTGCCAGAACGCATTGCGGTCGAGATAATTCTGCAAAAACTGCTGCAAACGCGGCTGTTCGGCGTTGTGGAATATCTGCTGCGGCGTGCCCCGTGCCACGACTTCGCCCTGATCGAGGAAGATCACTGAATCGGCCACCTGTGCGGCAAAGCCCATCTCGTGGGTGACCACGACCATGGTCATGCCTTCCCTCGCCAGGGTCTTCATGACTTGCAGCACTTCGCCCACCAGTTCCGGGTCGAGTGCGGAGGTGGGTTCGTCAAACAGCATGATGTGCGGCTCCATCGCCAGCGCCCGGGCAATCGCCACACGTTGTTGCTGACCGCCGGACAATTGTGCCGGGTAGGCGTCGGCCTTGTGCGCCAGCCCGACTTTCTCGAGCATCGCCAGGCCGCGTTGGTTCGCCTCCTGCGCCGACAGCTTGCGCACTCGGCGCAGGGCTTCGCAGACGTTGCCGAGGGCGGTCATGTGCGGCCACAGATTGAATTGCTGAAAAACCATGCCGACGTTGCGACGGACTTGATTGATCTGCGATTGCGGCGCGCGGCGGCGGCCTTTGTCGGTGTTCTGCCAGCCGAGCAACTGGCCTTCGATGCGGATCTCGCCTTCGTCGTATTCCTCGAGGAAGGCCATGCTGCGCAGCAGGGTGCTTTTCCCGGAACCCGACGGGCCGATCAGGCAGACCACTTCCGAACGCCGCACCTGCAGGTCAATGCCCTTGAGCACCCGCAGGGTGCCAAAGCTTTTGCCCACCTTGCTCAGCGACACAATGGTCGGCTGGTCAGCCGGGGCGGTAGCTGAAGTCTTCATGGGGTCACCTTGATTCTCGCGTGTGTTGGCGGACACGGCACCGCTGGGTATCAGGAAGCTGTTCATCGGGTGGGCTCCCTTAGCGTGGTTGCTTGTTCATGAAGCGGCCGACACGGGTTTCCAGAAGCATGCCCAGCCGCGAGCAGGCTTCCACCAGGATCAGGTAGCCGATGCATAGCATCAGCAGGGTTTCGACGAACGCGAAGGTCTCCGACCCTATGCCGGTCAGGACCATGGTCAGCTCCGGAATGGTGATGATCGACAGCACGGCGGTTTCCTTGCACAGCACGGTGATCATGTTCACCAGCGCTGGAAGGATGATCACCAGCATCTGCGGCACTTGAATCCGCCAGATGCATTGCAGGCGGGTGATGCCCAGGCAGTCTGCGGCTTCCAGCTGGCCGCGGGCCACCGACTCGAACCCGGAACGAAAGATTTCGGCGAAATACACGCTGCCGTAAACACCCAGCCCCAAGATGCCGGCGGGGATTGGATCGAGGCTTAGCCCAAACGAGGGCCCGCCGTAATACACCAAAAACAGCTGCACCAGAAACGGCGTGCTGCGAATCAGCTCGATGAACACCCGCAGCGGCGCCCGCACGAAGGCGTTGCCGAACACCTGAGCGACGGCTATCAGCATGCCCAGCGCGATGCCAAGCACGACGCCGCTGCTCCAGGTGCCGAGGGTGACCAGAAAACCCGAACCGATATCGCCCAGGTGATCGGTGATGATTTTAGGGTCGAAAATCATGCCGTCTGCTCCTTCAACCGACGTTCAAGCAGGCTGCCGCAGTACGCCAGCGGAATGTTGATCAGGCAATAGAAGCCCGCGAGCATCAGGTAGTCCTGCACGAACATGTAGTCGCTGGCGGCGAGGTTCTGCGCGGTGCGGGTCAAGTCGGCCAGGCCGACGACGGACACCAGCGACGAGGCCTTGATCAGCAGGATCATTTCGTTGACCAGCGCAGGCAGGGTCAGACGCACGGCCTGAGGCACACGGATGCGGATCAGCATCTGGCTCGCGCTCAGGCCCAGCAAGCCGGCCGCTTCCAGCTGACCGCCAGGAATCGCAAGAAAACCACCGCGCATGATTTCAGCGATGTAGGCGCCGGCCGCCAATGACAGGCCAATGACCGCCGCCACGGTGGGCGAGACATTGGGCAGGCCGATACGCGGCAGAAAGTAATAGATGAACAACAGTTGCACCAGCAGCGGAATGCCACGGAACACGAAAATGTACGCGCCGCCCAGCCGACGCAAGACGGGAATCGGCGACAGTCGCAGGCTGCCGACCATGATGCCGATGACAAACCCGATCACCAGCGCGGCGACCGAAACCTGCAACGTCACCCACAGGGCGCCGAGCAATAAAGGAGCGTTCTGCTGCAGCAAGGGCCAGTCGAACACGGTGTGACTCCAGCGTATAAATCAGATGCCTAACGCCGACCCCTGTAGGAGCGAGGCTTGTCCCGCGATCGGCTGCGAAGCAGTCGTAAATCCATACGCCCCTGCCGTGTCAGATACACCGCATGCGCAGCATTCACGACGACTTCGTCGCCGATCGCGGGACAAGCCACGCTCCTACAAAGGGGCGTAGCGTTGCTGAGAGTGTGGCCTTACCACGTCGGCTCAAAATCACCCTTCGGCACGTCCATTTCCGCGCCCAGCCATTTCTTCTGCAGTGCCGCCAGACGGCCGTCCGCGTGCATCTTGTCCACGGCTGCATCCAGCGCGGCGATCAGGCTGTCGGCGTCGGCATCCTTGCGGCCCAGATAAGCGAAGTAGGATTTCTTGCCGAACGGCGGCTGCACCACCTTGTAGAGATTGGGCTTCTGTGCGGCGACGTAGGAGATGTTCGGCAACGAGTTGGCCACGGCGACGATGCGCTTGGCGGCGAGGTCGGCGTACGCCTGGTTGTTGTCGACGTATTCGCGAATGGTGACCTTCTCCGGCAGGGTCGCGGCGAACGTCTTCAGCTCTTCCAGCTGCGCGGAGCCTTTGCCGGCACCCACGGTTTTACCTGCGATGTCTTCAGGTTTCTTTATGCTGTCGTCCTTGGCACCGACCATCAGCGCCACCGTGGCTTCGGCAATCGGCGAGACGAAGTGATAACGCTCTTTCCGGGCTTTGGTGACGATGATCGGGCCTGCGACCACGTCGAATTTTTTCGCCTCAAGGCCTGGCAGCACGCTTGGCCATGGCAGGTCGAGGAACTTGATCTTGACGCCCAACTCCTTGCCCAACGCTTCGAACAACTCGGCGTTCAGGCCTTTCTGTTTGCCCGCGTCGAGAAAGTCGAACGGGGCAAATTGCATCTCGGTGCCGACCACCAGTTCACCGGCTTTCTTCACGTCGGCCAACTGGTCGGCGTGAGCCGCCAGAGGCACTGCCCCCAAGGTAAACGCCGCCAGAGCGGCTGCGATGCTCAGGCTTTTGAACGTCTTGCCAAACACTTTCTTACCAACGCAGGAATCGAGTTGCATGGGGTAACTCCTTCAGATGCAGTGTCGTCGTTATGTGGGGCAAAGGTGCCAGCGCCTGCTGCAGTTAGCGTGCCATACCGGTATATACAACCCCGGGAGCGTTCAGCCGAGGATTTTCCCCGGATTGAGAATGCCCCTGGGGTCGAAACTGCGCTTGAGCTCGGCCATCGCCTGCAAGGCTTCGGCGCTGACCGAGTGATGAAGAAATTCGCGTTTGAGCAGGCCGATGCCGTGCTCGGCGGAGACTGCGCCGCCCAGCTCGCCCACCGCGCTGTACACCAGGTCCTCAATGTCGTAGACGGGCGCAGGTTGCGGCAGCGAATGGCAGTCCACGGTCAGGTGCAGATTGCTGTCACCGATGTGGCCGAAGTACACGCTGCGGTTGCCGGGCCAGCGCTCATTCAGGCGTTGACGGCACAGGTCGGCAAAGTCGCCGATCTGACCAATCGGCAGGCTGATGTCGAAATTCAAGGGCGCCAGACGCACCGGGAATTCGCCGGTGGCTTCACGGATCTTCCACAGGCTGCGGGCCTGGGTCTGGGAGGTGGCGAGGATCGCATCGACCACTTCACCCGCCTCGATGGCCGCTTCCAGCGTCTGTTCCAGCACGTCGCTGGCCGCCGAGGACTCCAGCAGCACGTAAAGTGGATGATGGTCGGGCATCGGCGCCACCGGGTTTTCCAGCCAGGACACGCCCATGCGGAAGAAGTCCTGCCACATCAGCTCATACGCCTGCGGCGTTCCGGCACTGCGCTGGAGGCGGCGCAACAGGGCGACGGCGCTGGCGTAATCGGGGAGGGCGCAGAGCAGAGTAGTGGACGGGCCCGGCTGAGGTGCCATCTTCAATACGGCGCGGGTGATCACTCCAAGGGTGCCTTCGCTGCCGATGAAGCACTGTTTTAGGTCATAGCCGCAGTTGTTCTTGATCATCTTGTTCATCAGGTTCAGCACGCGGCCGTCAGCGAGCACGACTTCCAGACCGAGCACCAGGTCGCGGGTCATGCCATAGCGAATCACCGCATTGCCGCCCGCGTTGGTCGCGATGTTTCCGCCGATCTGACAGGAGCCGCGCGCCCCCAGGTCCAGCGGAAACAGGTAACCGGCATCGGCAACGGTCTGCTGGATCTCTTGCAGGGTGGTGCCTGCCCTGACGGTGACCGTTGCCGCCGCCGTGTCGATGTCCTCGATGCCGCGCAGGCGATCCAGCGACAATGCGATGTCGGTGGCGCGAGGCACGGCTCCGCCCGCCAGGCCCGTCATGCCACCTTGCGGCACGACGGATTGTCCGGCGGCATTGCAGATGCGCAGGGCGATTGACACCTGTTCGGTGTCTTTGGGCAGGATCAAAGCGGCCGGGCAGGTCGGCGCATGGCGGGTCCAGTCGCTGTAGTGACGCTGGCCGATGGCATCGCCGGTCAGCACCTGCGCATCGCCCAAGGCGTCGCGCAACTGGTTGAGGGTCTGTTGCAGGTCGCTCATGTCATCCACTCACGGTAAAGGTCGCGTTAGGCTGGCGGCTGACGCTCAATTGATTCAGGTCAGGTTGACCGAGCAAGGTCAGTGCAAGCCGCAGTTCGTTGCCCAGCAGATCCAGCGCATGACCCGCGCCGGTCTGGCCGCCGGCCGCGACGCCATACAAGGTTGCTCGACCCAACAGCACCGCGTCGGCGCCCAGCGCGCAGGCTTTTAGAATATCGGTGCCACGCCGAATGCCGCTGTCGAAAAGGATGCTGAGCTTGCCTTTGGCGACGTCAGCGATGGCGGGCAGGCAATCGAGCGTGGCGGGGACGCCATCCAGTTGTCGACCGCCGTGATTGGTCACCACGATGCCGTCCAGCCCGAGACTCACGGCCTGTTCGGCGTCCCGCGGGTGCATCACGCCTTTGAGCACCAAACGGTGGGGCCAGCGATCCCGCAGGCGCGCGAGGAAATCCCAGCTCAACTGCTTTTCCATCTTTTCACCAATGAAGTGCGCGGCGCCGGCCGCATTGCGCTGGTCAGCCGGCAGGTAGCGGTTGAGGTTGGCCATGCTCGGCATGCCGTGCGGCCACAGCGCCTGCCTGATCCAGCGCGGGTGACGCAGGACGTCGAGCTTGTTGCGCAGGCTCAGTTGGCGCGGGCGAGCGAAATTGCGCTTGTCCCATTCGCGGTTGCCCAGCAGCACGGCGTCGGTGGTCAGCAGCAAGGTCTGGCAACCCACCGCTTCGGCGCGCTGCAACAAGTCCTCCTGCACCTCGGGGTCGCTCATGCTGTACAGCTGAAACCACAAGTTGACGTCGGGCACGGCGGCGACGATCTCTTCCATCGAGCTGGTCGAAACGGTGCTGAGTGAAAAGGGCAGACCTCGCTCGGTGGCCGCGCGGGCAAGATGAATGTCGGCGTCGCGGTGCAGCATGCCGTTATAGCCCGTGGGTGCAATGGCCATCGGCAGTGCCAGTTGTCGCCCGAAGAGCGTGCGACGTGTGTCCGGGGTCTGCCACGGAATCAGCGTCCGGGGCAACAGGCTGACCTCGGCGAACGCCTGGCGATTTCGCGCCAGCGTCAGTTCTTCTTCGGCGCCACCTTCCAGGTATTCCCAGGCAAAATGCGGCAGACGCCGACGGGCCATGTGGGCCAGTTCGGCAATACTGTGCGCACGGAGAGAATCGGTACCGGCGTGATAGCGACGCATGACAATCCTTGGGCAAGCTGTATAGACAGCTGACGCAAGATGCAGGCCATCTCGGGCGCATGGACGCCTGCCGCGGCCTTACGCCAAGGTGGCGTAAGGAAGGGCTGAGCATTGTCACCAAAAGTTGCACCGATTGAGGCCGGCCTGCCCGGTACTGGGGCGTGTGGAAACTGTCTTGATTCGCACACTGAACCTCCGGCAGCTCCCACAGGACCAGCAGTGCGCTGCTGCACAGTGTTGGGCACACTAAATGCTTCACCTGTCTATACAGCTTGTCCGATCCCCAACTGACAGGAGCTTGCATGACCGCTCACACTCATCTCCCACTGATCGACATGGCCGGCGTACGCGAAGGCGATCCCGCAGCGGTCCTGCGCGCCGGTGAGGCAATTCGCAAGGCCTGCGGCGAAACCGGGTTTTTCTACATCATTAACCACGGCGTACCGCAAAGCGTGATCGACACGGCCATGGCGGCGGCGAAAACCTTCTTTGCCTATCCGGCAGACGTGAAGCGTCAGGTGGCGGTGAACAAACGTCATCGTGGCTGGCATGCGCTGGGCGGCGCGTTGATGTATGAAGCGACCAAGCCGGACTTCAAGGAGTTCTTCAGCATGGGCCTGGAGCTGCCGGAAGACGACCCTTGTGTGCTGGCGGGCGAGGCTTTGCGTGGGCCAAATCAATGGCCGGATTTCATGCCGGAGTTGCGCGTGGCGCTGGATGCCTATTACGAAGAAATCGGCCTGGCCGGCGCCGACCTGCTCAAAGCGGTCGCGGTAGGGCTGGGCATCGAGCCCGGATTCTTCGCGCCGAAATACGGCAAGCGGTTGCAGCGTACGCAGATGGTGTATTACCCGCCCCATCCGCCGATGGCCGAAACCGATCAGTTCGGCGTTGCACCACACACTGACTACGGTTGCATCACGTTGCTGTATCAGGACAACAGCGGTGGTCTGCAGGTCCGTGAACTGGCCAGCAACAGCTGGATCGACGCGACGCCCGTCGAGCGCAGCCTGGTGGTCAATGTCGGCGACCTGCTCGCGCGCTGGTCCAACGATCGCTTCCGTTCAACGTTGCATCGGGTGATCAATAAGTCGGGGCATGAGCGGTATTCGATTGCCACGTTCTACGACCCGACCTATGGCGCGGTGGTCGATCCGTGTGATCTGGGCATCGATGCGAAAGAAAGCCTATATCCGCCCGTGGCGGCAGGGGACTACATCCTCAAGCGGATTGATGATTCGATGGCGTATCGCAAGAAGGCGCAATGAGCTCTGACAACGCGGACATGTTTCTGGCCGGCGGCTGTAGGAGCGTGGCTTGTCCCGCGATCTGTCGCGCAGCGGCAGCAAATACGGTGAACGCGGTCTGTCTGTTACACCTCTTTGGCTGACTTTACGACTGCTGCGCAGCCGATCGCGGGACAAGCCACGCTCCTACAGCCGCCGGCCAGAATCGGATTGTAGTGCGCGTAGAAAAAGGGGAAGCAGACACCCATCTGCTTCCCCTCATGCAGCTCGCGGCTTCCAGCTCGCTGCTGTTTAGATCACCGCCAGAATCGCCTGGGTCACCGCCTCGATATTGCCCTTGTTCAAGGCCGCCACACAGATCCGGCCGGTGTCCAGCGCGTAGATCCCGAACTCGTTGCGCAGGCGGTGCACTTGTTCGGTGGTCAGGCCCGAGTACGAGAACATCCCACGCTGACGCGCCACGAAGCTGAAGTCCTGACCCGCCGCGTTGTTCGCGAGACGGTTCGTCATCTCTTCGCGCATGCCGCGAATGCGCAAACGCATTTCAGCCAGTTCGTCTTCCCACTTGCGACGCAGCTCAGGGCTGTTCAACACGGCGGCGACGATCGTTGCACCATGGGTCGGTGGGTTCGAATAGTTGGTGCGGATCACACGCTTGACCTGCGACAGGACCCGCGCGGTTTCTTCTTTAGAGTCGGTGACGATCGACAGCGCGCCCACACGCTCGCCATACAGCGAGAACGACTTGGAGAAGGAGCTGGAGGCGAAGAAGGTCAGGCCTGAGTCAGCGAACAGACGCACGGCGGCGGCGTCTTCGTCGATGCCATCGCCAAAGCCTTGATAAGCCATGTCGAGGAACGGCACATGGCCTTTGGTCTTCAGGACTTCAAGGACTTTATTCCAGTCTTCCAGGGTCAGGTCAACGCCGGTCGGGTTGTGGCAGCAGGCGTGCAGGACGACGATCGAGCCGGACGGCAGATTCTGCAGGTCTTCCAGCATGCCCGCACGGTTCACGTCGTGGGTGGCGGCATCGTAGTAACGGTAGTTCTGCACCGGGAAACCGGCGGTTTCGAACAGGGCGCGGTGGTTTTCCCAGCTAGGGTCGCTGATGGCCACAACGGCGTCTGGCGACAACTGCTTGAGGAAGTCGGCGCCGATTTTCAGGGCGCCGGTGCCACCAACGGCCTGCACCGTCATCACGCGACCGGAGGCCAGCAATGGCGACTCGGCACCGAACAGCAGGGTTTGCACGGCTTTGTCGTAAGCGGCGATGCCATCGATCGGCAAGTAGCCACGCGGGACATGTTGAGCGACGCGAATGGCCTCTGCTTCGGCAACGGCACGCAGCAGCGGAATCTTCCCTTCTTCGTTGCTGTAAACGCCGACACCCAGGTTGACCTTGGTGGTGCGGGTATCGGCGTTGAATGCTTCGTTGAGGCCCAGGATAGGATCGCGTGGTGCCATTTCGACAGCGGAAAACAGGCTCATTTTTGCGGCGGCTCTGAATGGGGAGTGAATGGGTCGCATCGCTCCGGCCGAATGCACTAGAGCGGTGCGCAAACGGGGAGTCAGTATAGAGAGCATCGCGAGCGGGGGCGACAGGTCGGGTCTGGTTTTTTCCGGGTTTTTCCGATTATTTTCGACCGTTAGTCCTGTGACGCTGACTAATGTCCTGAGGATGGCTTGAAAGCTGGCGTTATGGGCACCATTTGTAGTCCCATCATTCTTTTCTTCGTACGTCTTTTCCTCAGATGGGATCAGTCGTCCGCGCTCATTACGCTCTGACCTGGAAGTCCCCTTCAGGCGAGAGCGAACACAGAGGTAGGTTATGTCCGAGTTTCAGCTCGTTACCCGTTTTGAGCCGGCCGGTGATCAGCCGACGGCGATCCGCCAACTGGTCGAAGGCATCGACGCGGGGCTGTCGCACCAGACCTTGCTCGGTGTGACTGGTTCGGGCAAGACCTTCAGCATTGCCAACGTCATCCAGCAGGTGCAACGCCCGACCCTGGTGCTGGCGCCGAACAAGACGCTGGCCGCTCAGTTGTACGGCGAATTCAAGGCATTCTTCCCTAACAACGCCGTTGAGTACTTCGTTTCCTACTACGACTACTACCAGCCGGAAGCTTACGTGCCGTCGTCCGATACCTTCATCGAGAAGGACGCGTCGATCAACGATCACATCGAGCAGATGCGGTTGTCAGCCACCAAAGCGTTGCTGGAGCGCAAGGACGCCATCATCGTCACGACGGTGTCCTGCATCTACGGTCTGGGCAGTCCGGAAACCTACCTGCGCATGGTGCTGCACGTCGACCGGGGCGACAAGCTCGACCAGCGTGCCTTGCTGCGCCGTCTGGCCGACCTGCAATACACCCGCAACGACATGGACTTTGCCCGGGCGACGTTCCGCGTGCGCGGTGACGTCATCGACATTTTCCCGGCGGAATCGGACCTGGAAGCCATTCGCATCGAACTGTTCGACGACGAAGTCGAGAGCCTGTCGGCCTTCGACCCGTTGACCGGCGAAGTCATCCGCAAGCTGCCGCGTTTCACCTTCTATCCGAAGAGCCACTACGTGACCCCGCGCGAGACGCTGCTCGATGCGGTGGAAGGCATCAAGGCCGAGTTGCAGGAGCGTCTGGACTACCTGCGCGGCGCCAACAAACTGGTGGAAGCGCAACGTCTGGAGCAACGCACCCGGTTCGACTTGGAGATGATCCTGGAGCTGGGCTACTGCAACGGCATCGAAAACTACTCGCGCTACCTGTCGGGTCGTCCGGCCGGTGCGCCGCCGCCCACCCTCTACGACTACCTGCCGCCTGACGCGCTGCTGGTGATCGACGAATCCCACGTCAGTGTGCCGCAGGTCGGCGCCATGTATAAGGGCGACCGCTCACGCAAGGAAACGCTGGTGGAATACGGTTTCCGTCTGCCGTCGGCGCTGGATAACCGGCCCATGCGTTTCGATGAATGGGAAAGCGTCAGCCCGCAGACGATCTTTGTGTCCGCGACACCTGGCCCGTACGAAGGCGAGCATGCCGGGCGGGTGGTCGAACAGGTGGTGCGTCCAACCGGTCTGGTCGACCCGCAGATCGAGATCCGGCCGGCCCTGACGCAGGTGGATGATCTGCTGTCGGAAATCCACAAACGCGTGGCGCTGGAAGAGCGGGTGCTGGTCACAACGCTGACCAAGCGCATGTCCGAGGACCTGACCGATTACCTGGCCGACCACGGCGTACGGGTGCGTTACCTGCACTCGGACATCGACACCGTCGAGCGCGTCGAGATTATCCGCGACCTGCGCCTGGGCACGTTTGATGTGCTGGTGGGGATCAACCTGCTGCGCGAAGGCCTGGACATGCCCGAGGTGTCGCTGGTCGCGATTCTCGACGCCGACAAGGAAGGCTTCCTGCGTTCCGAGCGGTCGCTGATCCAGACCATTGGCCGCGCGGCCCGCAACCTCAACGGGCGGGCCATTCTGTATGCCGACAACATCACCGGTTCGATGGAGCGGGCGATCGGCGAAACCGAGCGTCGTCGCGACAAGCAGATTGCGTTCAACCTGGCGAACGGCATCACGCCAAAAGGCGTGTTCAAGGACGTTACCGACATCATGGAAGGCGCCACCGTGCCCGGCTCGCGCAGCAAGAAGCGCAAGGGCATGGCCAAAGCCGCCGAAGAAAACGCCAAGTACGAAGCCGAACTGCGATCGCCGAACGAGATCACCAAGCGCATTCGTCAACTGGAAGAGAAGATGTACCAGTTGGCCCGCGACCTGGAGTTCGAAGCCGCGGCACAGATGCGCGACGAAATCACCAAGCTTCGCGAGCGGCTGCTGGCGGTTTGACCGACTTTCACGATGCCTTGAAGGAGCTGCGGCGTGTCAGGAGAAACTTCAACGCGCAGCCCCACCCTTGACCCCTGCGGCAGCTTTCTGGTCAGTATTACCGCCACCATGGCGATCCCGGCGCACGCTTGCGGTATTCATTTCTGAGGGGCAGGGTTGACCTGACCAGGCGGCATGGTTATCGCGGCGAATCTGGCGATTGATCCCGGTCGGCGCTGGAGCCGCGAGGGCCCGGCCTGTTAAGATTCGCGGCTTGTTCGACCTATTCGGAATTTTCCATGACCACCGTTCGTACCCGTATCGCGCCATCGCCCACCGGCGACCCCCACGTTGGCACGGCTTACATCGCGCTCTTCAACTATTGCTTTGCCAAGCAACATGGCGGCGAATTCATCCTGCGTATTGAAGACACCGATCAGCTGCGCTCGACCCGCGAGTCCGAACAGCAGATTTTCGACGCGCTGCGCTGGCTCGGCATCGAATGGAGCGAAGGTCCGGATGTGGGCGGTCCACACGGCCCCTACCGCCAGAGCGAGCGGGGCGACATCTACAAGCAGTACACCCAGCAACTGGTCGACGCCGGTCACGCCTTCCCGTGCTTCTGCACCGCCGAAGAGCTGGACCAGATGCGCGCCGAGCAGATGGCCCGTGGCGAAACCCCGCGTTACGACGGTCGCGCGCTGTTGCTCTCGAAGGAAGAGGTCGAGCGCCGTCTGGCGGCAGGCGAACCGCACGTGATCCGCATGAAGGTGCCGAGCGAAGGCGTATGCATCGTGCCGGACATCCTGCGCGGTGACGTCGAAATCCCGTGGGATCGCATGGACATGCAGGTCCTGATGAAGACCGATGGCCTTCCGACCTACTTCCTGGCGAACGTCGTCGATGACCACCTGATGGGCATCACCCACGTATTGCGCGGCGAAGAGTGGCTGCCGTCGGCACCCAAACTGATACTGCTGTACGAATACTTCGGCTGGGAAAAACCGGCGCTGTGCTACATGCCACTGCTGCGTAACCCGGACAAGAGCAAACTGTCCAAACGCAAGAACCCGACCTCCGTCACGTTCTACGAGCGCATGGGCTTCATGCCCGAAGCGATGCTCAACTACCTGGGCCGGATGGGCTGGTCGATGCCGGACGAGCGGGAGAAGTTCTCGCTGCAGGAAATGGTCGAGAATTTCGACCTGAACCGTGTCTCGCTGGGCGGCCCGATCTTCGACATCGAGAAGCTGTCCTGGCTCAACGGCCAGTGGCTGCGCGAGCTGCCGGTGGAGGAATTCGCTGCCCGGGTTCAGAAGTGGGCGTTCAACAGTGACTACATGATGAAGATCGCACCCCATGTTCAAGGGCGTGTGGAAACCTTCAGTCAGGTCGCACCGCTGGGCGGTTTTTTCTTCGCCGGGGGCGTCAACCCGGATCCGAAACTGTTCGAGCACAAGAAGCTGTCGCCGGAGCAGGTGCGTCAGGTGATACAGCTGATTCTGTGGAAGCTGGAGTCGCTGCGTCAGTGGGAGAAAGACACCATTACCGGTTGCATTCAGGCCGTGGTCGAGCATCTCCAGCTGAAACTGCGCGATGCCATGCCGTTGATGTTCGCCGCGATCACCGGTCAGGCCAACTCGGTGTCGGTGACCGACGCCATGGAAATCCTCGGTCCGGACCTGACTCGCTTCCGTCTGCGTCAGGCGCTTGACCTGCTGGGCGGCGTTTCCAAGAAAGAAAACAAGGAGTGGGAAAAGCTGCTCGGCGCCATCGGCTGAGTGAGGATCGGCCGCCGCGCATCGCCGAACCTGGACGCACGGCGGCCGATCCACTTTCCGACTCTTCAGGGGAGGGCGGTAAGTGATTGTTATCCCGGAAAATTCTTTTGGAATTTGTTGAAAAAAAGTTTGACAGGTATGTGGGTCGCACTTAATATGCGCCCCGTCCACACGGCAACACAGAAACACTGCGGTAACGCAGGGTCATCTGAGCGTGTAATGTGGGGCTATAGCTCAGCTGGGAGAGCGCCTGCATGGCATGCAGGAGGTCAGCGGTTCGATCCCGCTTAGCTCCACCAATTTAGAAGCGTCAAGGTTGGCTACACTGCCTTGAGGTTTGTACCGCAAAATCGGAACCAGCACCGATTCAGGTACACAAGGGTTACGTCCCCTTCGTCTAGTGGCCTAGGACACCGCCCTTTCACGGCGGTAACAGGGGTTCGAGTCCCCTAGGGGACGCCAGTTTTACCGAGTGATGCCGTCAGGCTGATCTCCGTCGAGAGACGTAAATCCGGGGCTATAGCTCAGCTGGGAGAGCGCCTGCATGGCATGCAGGAGGTCAGCGGTTCGATCCCGCTTAGCTCCACCAAATTTGCCAGGGTTCGTCGATGATGTTTGTGACGAACCTGACTGAAGGTTTTGCGTCCCCTTCGTCTAGTGGCCTAGGACACCGCCCTTTCACGGCGGTAACAGGGGTTCGAGTCCCCTAGGGGACGCCACGATTTCTCGCTCTGCGAGACCAAGGGTCATTCGATTATTGAATGGCCCTTTTGTTTTTCTGGGGTTTTATTTCTTCGCCCGTCCGTTTTGCCCGCCACAGCTCAGTGGTTTCACCTCGCGACTTGCCATCCCGCATGATGCAGATAATATTACTGTCATCATCCCGGAGGCGGACATGAACGACAAAAAAGCACAAACCCGCGAACGCATTCTCAATGCGGCGAGCGTGGCATTGATCGCACGTGGACCGGTCGAGCCCAGCGTCAACGAGATCATGGGTGCGGCGGGGCTGACCGTGGGTGGTTTCTACGCGCACTTCGACAGCAAGGAAGCCTTGATGCTGGAGGCGTTCAACCAGTTGCTGAGCGAGCGACGGGACATGGTCGCGAAAATAGACGACCGGCTTCCCGGCGAAGAGCGGCGCGCCTTGCTCGCGGCGTTCTACCTGTCCCGCAAGCACCGTGATGCCGAAGAACATGCCTGTCCGCTGCCCACGGCGATAGGGGAGATGGCGCGTCTGTCGGATGATTTTCGCGGCGCATTGTCCGAACACATCGAATTGATGGTCGCGCAGCTGGCCTCCAGCCCTGAAGAAACCGACAAGACCCTGGCCGACATCGCCCTGATGCTCGGCGGTCTGGCGCTGGCGCGTGCGCTTGGCCCAAGCGAACTGTCAGACCGCGTGCTGCGTGCCGCCAAGTCGGCCATGCAGTGAGGCGTTCGTGACAGAGGCGGACCCTGCTGGCGCGCTTTTGGTTAAACTGCCCCGCGAATGAACTCATGAGGGGCGGGAACGGGATGGTCTGGGATCTGGCAACGCCATTCGTCATCGATCTGCAGGTGAGCGAGGACGACATCGATGGACTGGGGCACGCCAATAATGCGGTGTACGTCACCTGGCTTGAGCGTTGCGCGTGGCGCCATTCACAACAGTTGGGGCTTGATCTGACCGAGTACCGCCGTCTGGATCGCGCCATGGCGGTGGTACGTCATGAAATCGACTACCTGACCAGCGCGTATCAGGACGACGAACTGCAATTGGCGACCTGGATCGTCGATTGGGATCGGCGCCTGAAGATGACCCGACGCTTTCAGCTCAAGCGGCCCCGTGACGGCATGACCTTGCTGCGCGCGCAAACCACTTTCGTCTGCATCGAACTGTCCACCGGCAAGCCTAAACGCATGCCCGCTGAGTTCATCGAAGGGTATGCGCCGGCTTTACAGGTGGTAGCCTGCTGACGTCCGGCGCCCTCGGCCCGTTCCCAAGCGGGCCGCCACTGCGTAAACTGCCGGACTTTTTTCGAGTGTGACCCCCATGCAAATTGCTCTGGCGCCCATGGAAGGCCTGGTCGATGACATTCTGCGCGATGTGCTGACTCAGGTCGGCGGCATCGACTGGTGCGTGACCGAATTCATTCGGGTCACCGAGCGCCTGTTGCCTGCGCATTACTTCCACAAATTCGCCTCCGAGCTGCTGACGGACGCCAAGACCCGCGCGGGCGTGCCCTTGCGCGTGCAGTTGCTGGGGTCTGATCCGGTCTGCCTCGCCGAGAATGCGGCCTTCGCCGCCGAGTTGGGCGCACCGGTCATCGATCTGAACTTCGGCTGCCCGGCCAAGACCGTCAACAAGTCGCGGGGCGGGGCGGTGCTGTTGAAAGAGCCCGAATTGCTGCATGCCATCCTCTGCCATGTCCGCCGTGCAGTGCCCGCCCACATCCCCGTGACCGCCAAGATGCGTCTGGGCTACGACAGCACTGAGCCGGCGCTGGATTGCGCGCGTGCACTTGAGGCTGGGGGCGCCGAACACATCGTCGTCCACGCCCGGACCAAGGTCGATGGTTACAAGCCACCCGCGCACTGGGAATGGATCGGCAAGATCCAGGACGTGGTGAAGATTCCGATCATCGCCAATGGCGAAATCTGGACCGTCGACGATTGGCGGCGCTGCCGCGAAATCTGCGGGGCACGTGACATCATGATCGGCCGCGGTCTGGTCGCACGCCCCGATCTGGGGCGGCAAATTGCGGCGGCGGAGGCGGGGCGTGAGGTCGTGGAGATGACCTGGCAGGAACTGCAACCGCTGTTGCGGGTGTTCTGGCAGCAGGCATTGGCGAAGATGACCCGTGTACAGGCGCCGGGCCGTCTCAAGCAATGGGTGGTGTTGCTGACCAAGAGTTATCCCGAGGCCGTTGTCTTGTTCGACGCGCTGCGTCGTGAAACGGACTGCGAGCGCATCAGCCAGATGCTCGGTGTCGTCGAGCAGGAAGCGGCCTGAAAAAATTTTCATGGCGACTCTTGAAACAGAAGTGACGGTCCCTATTTTGGGATTACGCGATGCCGAAGTCGGGTCGCGGAGATAACCACTTGCTGATTTATCAGGAGACTAACATGACTACCGCTTTCTCTCTGGCTCCACTGTTCCGTTCTTCCGTGGGCTTTGACCGCTTCAACGACCTGTTCGAATCGGCGGCCCGTAACGAGTCGGCCAGCAGCTACCCTCCCTACAACGTTGAGAAACATGCAGATGACCAATACCGCATCGTCATCGCGGCTGCAGGTTTCCAGGAAGAAGACCTTGAACTGCAGGTCGAGAAGGGTGTGCTGACCGTCAGCGGCAGCAAGCGCGACAACGCAGCCGAAGGCGTGACCTTCCTGCATCAGGGCATTGCCCAACGCGCGTTCAAGCTGTCGTTCCGTCTGGCCGACCATATCGAAGTGCAAAACGCCGCACTGGCCAACGGCCTGCTGAGCATTGACCTGCTGCGCCTGGTCCCTGAAGAGGCCAAGCCAAAACGCATCCAGATCAATGATCAGAAAACGCTGGCGCATTGATTCACACGCCAGCCGTTAAACAAGCCCCTATGGGGTCATGCCGGTCAGTCGAGCGTTCTCGACTGACCTATGGCTGAAAAATCAAAATCCGATGCCTGCACAGGCATCGGATTTTTTTGCGTCTCTCGGTGCGGGGTAACCCGTGAGAAATGCTGTTTTCAGCGCACATGGGAGCAGGATTCAGCTGATATTGAGCCGATCCAGCAAACTGTACCAGGCCACCCCGGCACCAATATAGAACCGTTGCAGCCCATGCATCGGCAAGCGTTGCAAGGGCGTTACCGGGTAGGCAAACGCTGCCTGGCGGTCACACAATTTCCCCGCCAATTGCTGACCCAGGCTGGTACACAACGCAATCCCTCGCCCGTTGCAGCCCAGGGCCAACGTCAGCCCTGGCGCAGGCTCATGCACATGGGGCATGAAATCCCGGGTAATAGCGATTCGCCCGGCCCAGCGATACTCGAATTCCAGCGGTCCCAACTGCGGGAACAGTAATGCCAGGGATCGCTCCAGGTGCGCGAAATCCGTAGGTGAGGTGGGGTCATTGAACAGCCCACGCCCGCCCATCAGCAAACGGCCGTGACTGTCTTTACGAAAGTACAACAACAGACGTTGCGCCGTGGACACGGTTTCCTGCCCCGGCAAGATGCTCTCGGCCGCGCGTCCGCTCAGCGGTTTGGTGGCGACGATAAAACTGTTGGCCGCCAGGATGCTCTGCGCCATCCCCGGCCACAGGTTGCCACTGTAGCCATTGGTCGCCAGCACCACCTGGTCGGCGCTCACTTGGGCACCGCCAGCGGTTTGCAACCGCCAGCCCGAGCCCTGGCGCTGCAACCCCGTCACCGCGCTGTGACCATGGATCCGCGCACCTGCCGCCAACGCCGCGCTCACCAACCCGCGGGCATACGCCAACGGCTGAATGGCCCCGGCGCGACCGTCCAGCCAACCACCGGCAAACGCTTCGCTGCCCAGGCGCGACTTCACCGCCGCGGCATCCAGTCGCTGCACCGGGACACCGCGCCGGGCCCATTGATCCGCACGCGCATGCAGCCCGGCGACACCTTTGTGCGTGTACGACACTTGCATCCATCCCTTGCGCACCGGCGCGCAATCGATGCCATGGCGTTCGATCAACCCGAACACCAGGTCCGCCGAGTTCGATACGGTGGAGATCAATGGCTCGGCGCGTTCCGGCCCATACATGTGCACCAGTTGCTCCGGGTCGTACTTGAGCGTCGGATTGACCTGTCCACCGTTACGCCCCGACGCTCCCCAGCCTGGCTCACTGGTTTCCAGCACACACACGCTGACGCCGCGCTCAGCCAGATGCAGCGCGGTCGACAGTCCGGTGTACCCCGCGCCGACGATCGCCACATCCACCTTCACCGATTCATCCAATGCAGGCGTCGGCGCCGCAGAAGGCGCGGTCGCTGACCACAATGATTTCATGACAGGCTCCGCGTATTGCCGGTGGGGTGCAGCACGCGCCGCAGGAAGTCCTGGGTGCGCGCATGCTGCGGGTTGCCCAGCACCTGATCGGCGGGCCCGCTTTCCACGATGTAGCCGCCATGCAGGAAGCACACACGATCGGCCACTTCGCGGGCAAAGCCCATTTCGTGGGTGACCACGATCATGGTCATGCCTTCATCGGCCAGCGTGCGCATCACGGCCAGCACATCGCCGACCAGTTCCGGATCAAGGGCCGAGGTGGGTTCGTCGAACAGCATGGCTTCGGGTTTCATCGCCAGGGCGCGGGCGATGGCCACGCGCTGTTGCTGGCCACCGGAGAGTTGTTCCGGGTAGGCATCGGCCTTGGCGCTCAGGCCGACTTTTTCCAGCAGCACCAGCGCTTCTTCGCGGACCTGCTGGGGCGGTTCGCCCTTGACGAATACCGGCCCCTCCATGACGTTTTCCAGCACGGTGCGATGGGGAAACAGATTGAAGCGCTGGAACACCATGCCCATCCGGCTGCGCAGCGCGTGCACGGTTTTGCTGGCGCGCTGCACGGTTTCACCGAACACCTTGATGTGGCCTCCGTCATAGGCTTCCAGTGCATTGATGCAGCGCAGCAGGGTGGATTTCCCCGAGCCCGACGGACCGATCAGGCACACCACTTCGCCCTTGGCCACGTCCAGGTCGACGCCGTGCAGCACGCGGTGGTTGCCGTAATGTTTTTGCAGTTGGCGTATCTCGATCATGCTTTTTTCCTTCGGCTCAAGTGCTGTTCCATGCGGCGCAGGCCATACACCAGCGGCAGGCTCATCAGCAAATAGAGCAGGGCGACCAGGGTGTAGACGGTCATGTTCTGGAAGGTCGAGGAGGCAATCAGTTGGCCCTGACGCGTCATCTCGGCCACGGTGATGGTCGACACCAGAGACGAGTCCTTGAGCATCATCACCAGGGTGTTGCCGTAGGGCGGCAGCGCGATGCGAAACGCCTGGGGCAGGATCACCCGGCGCATCATCATGACCGAACGCATGCCCAGCGCTTCGGCGGCTTCGCGCTGGCCCTGTTCGACGGCGATGATGCCGGTGCGAAAGTTCTCGGCCTGGTACGCCGAGTAGGCGATGCCCATGCCGATCACCCCGGCATAGAACGCCGTGAGGTGTACACCCATGTCCGGCAGGACGAAGTAGATGTAGAACAGTTGCACGATGATCGGCAGGCCACGGATCACATTGATGATGGTGCTCGCAGTCCACGACAGCGCGCGGATCGGCGACAACTTGAGCAACGCCAGCACCAGACCGATCGCGCTGCTGAGCAGGAACGACAGCACGGTGATCTGGATCGTCACCCAGGCGCCTTGCAGCAAAATCGGCAGGAAGTCCCGGGCATTCTGCAGGAATTCGGCCGGGTTCATGGGCGCACCTGGGTATCAAGCCCCCACTTCTTGAGGATGCCGTTCAGCGTGCCGTCGGCCTTGATGCTGGCGATGGCGGTGTTGAGGCGTGCGAGGGTTTCGGCATCGCCCTTGCGCACCACCAGGCACACTTCGCCGACGTTGGCGGGCGTGTAATCAGGGGCCAGTTTTACCCCTTTGAACTGCCCCTGGCGGATCTGGTACGCCACGATGGGTTGGTCGGCGACCGCCGCCTTGATACGGCCCAGGGACAGGTCGCGCACCATCTCGCCGATGGAGTCGTAGGTGCGGATTTCCTTGAAGATGCCCAGCTTGTTCAGTTGATCATAGAACACCGTACCGGCCTGTACCCCGATCACCTGGTCTTTGAGCGGCATCAAGTCCGGGTAAGCAGCGTTGTCCTCGGCGCTGATGATCAGGCCTTCCCCGTAGGCGTACACCGGCTCGCTGAAGTCGACGACCTTGGTGCGCTCCGGGGTCTTGAGCATGCCGGCGGAGATGAAGTCGAGTTTGCCGGACGTGAGGGAGGGGATCAGCGCGGCGAAGTTGGTCTGTTCGATCTGAGGGGTAAAGCCGCCGGCCTTGCCCACGGCCTCGGCCACGTCGACCATCATGCCCTGAATGCTGTTGCTCTTGATATCGAGGAAGGTAAATGGCGAGCCAGTGGCCGTTGCACCGACTTTGTACGAGGACGCACCGGCGGCGTGCACAACGCCGACGCAAAGGGTGGCACACAGACCGAAGGCGAGGCGGCGAAACAAGAGCGAAAGACTGTTCATCGGGTTACTCCATAAGGAAAACGGATCGTCAGTAGCGCAAGCGGCTGCAGATGAAATCGCAAGCTCTGTGCCATTTCGATTTAAAAAAATCGTTTATCGCTATTGAAAATACAAAAAATGATCAAGTCGTATCGCTATGCGATTTTTTATGGTCAATTTTTGGGATTTAGGGTAGAAATATCGCCACGCCTGCCCTGATTCCCCGCGAGTTCGCCATGTCCGAAGAACGCAACAGTCTGCACAACCAATCCCTGGAAAAAGGCCTCTCGGTGCTTAAGGCATTCAGCGCCCAGCGCCGCAGCATGAGCCTTGCAGAGGTGGCGGACGCCGCCGGCATGACCAAAAGCTCTGCCCAGCGCATGGTGTTTACTCTCGAAAGCCTGGGTTACCTTCGGAAACACTCGCGCACCCGGCATTACCAACTCACACCCCGTGTGCTGGAGTTAGGCTTCAGTTATCTGGATGCGCATTCGCTGATCGAAGTGGCCAACCCGTTCCTGTCGGAACTCACGCGCTTGACCGGCGAGACCTCATGCCTCACCGAGCCTGCGGGCTACGACATGACCTATATCGCGCGCTTCGTCAGCTCAAGCTTCGTGCCGGTGCACATGCCGATCGGTTCGCGGGTACCGATGTACTGCACGGCGTCAGGGCGGGCGTATCTGAGTGCGTTGCCGCAGGAGGAAGCGTTGGTGTTGATCGAGAACAGCCAGCGCATTGCGCACACCAGTCAGACATTGACGGAGGTCGAGCGGATTCTGGATTCGTTGCAGATCGTGAGAGAGCAGGGTTACGCGGTGAATGGCCAGGAGTTGTTTCTGGGCGACATGACGATCGGTGCGCCAGTGCTCGGTGCCAATGGTCGACCGGTGGCAGCGGTGCATGTGGTGGCGCCCACCAGTCGGTGGAGCCGGGCGGATGCAGAAAAGCAGCTGGCGCCAGCGTTGCTGCAATGCTCGAGGGCGCTGAGCAGCTCCGCCCGGAACCTGGAATAAATGGGGCGGGGACTTGCTCCCGATGGCAGCGGAGCAGTCATAAGCTGCATCACCGATCAGGCTTTCGTCGCCTGAGCATCGAGCAGCGCCATGAAAGCCTTGGCGGCGTTCGACAGCGTGCGTTCCGTGTGAACGATGTAGCCCAACTGGCGACGCAGCTGTATGCCCGGCAAAGGGATGCTCGTGACCTGTTCGTCCAGCATGGTTCTTGGAAGCACGCTCCAGGCCAGTCCAATGGACACCATCATCTTGATCGTCTCCATGTAATTGGTGCTCATGGCGATGTTCGGTTTCAGTCCCTCGGCTTCGCACAGACCACTGACAATGTGATGGGTAAAGGTGTTGCCGCCCGGAAACACGGCAGGGTAGCTGGCAATGTCAGCCAGGCTGACATGGGGCGTGGTGGCCAGGGGGTGCTCTGGCGCCGCCACAAAGTCCAGCGGGTCGTCCCAGACCCTTACCGCCTTGACCAGCGAGTGCGGCTCCGGCGCGAGGGTGATCACCGCCAGCTCAGCGCGTCCGTGAAGGATCTCCTCATAGGCGACCTCGGAATCCAGAAACTCGATGTCCAGCGCGACGTCGGGATACGCGCGGGTGAACGCCCTTAACACCGGCGGCAGGCGATGCAGGCCGATGTGGTGGCTGGTCGCCAGACTCAAGCGGCCAGTGACCTCGCCGGTCAGGTTGGTCAACGCGCGTCGGGTATCGTCCAGTACGTTGAGGATCTGGTAGGCGCGGGGCAGCAGCGCGCGTCCGGCCTCCGTCAGGCTGACTTCCCGACCCAGGCGGTCAAACAGGCGTACATTGAGTTGTTGTTCAAGCCCGGCGATGCGCTTGCTGATCGCGGGCTGAGTCAGGTGCAGCCGCTCACCCGCCCCGGAGAAACTGCCGGTTTCGGCGATCGCGATAAAGGCATTGAGGTTCGCCAGGTCCATATCGAATTCCTGTTGGTTATCCAAAGCATGAAAAATATGAATTTGAGTTATTTAAGCATATTCCATAGCATCTCCCCCACAAGCCAAGGGGTCTTTAGTTCGTCACCGTGACGACGGTGACCCAAGGCATAGAAACAAGCTGATGAGGAAACCGTCTGATGGCCGGCAAAACGCTCTATGACAAGCTTTGGGATTCGCATTTGGTCAAACAGCGCGACGATGGTTCGGCGCTGCTTTATATCGATCGTCACATCATTCACGAAGTGACCTCGCCACAGGCGTTCGAGGGCTTGCGCCTGGCTGGCCGCAAACCATGGCGGATCGACGCCAACGTCGCCACCGTCGACCACAACGTGCCGACCACCCCGGACCGCAAGGACGGCGTCGACGCCATCGTCGACCAGGTGTCGCGTCTGCAGGTCAAGACGCTGGACGACAATTGCGACGAGTACGGCATCACCGAATTCAAGATGAACGACGTGCGTCAGGGCATCGTTCACGTGATCGGCCCGGAGCAGGGTGCGACCTTGCCGGGCATGACCGTGGTCTGCGGCGACTCTCACACCTCGACCCACGGCGCTTTCGGTGCTCTGGCTCACGGCATCGGCACCTCCGAGGTCGAGCACGTGCTCGCGACTCAGTGCCTGGTCGCCAAGAAAATGAAAAACATGCTGGTGAAGGTCGAGGGCAAGCTGCCGTTCGGCGTCACGGCCAAGGACATCGTCCTGGCCATCATTGGCAAGATTGGCACGGCCGGCGGTAATGGGCATGCCATCGAGTTCGCCGGCAGCGCGATTCGTGACCTGTCCGTCGAGGGCCGCATGACCATCTGCAACATGTCCATCGAGGCGGGCGCTCGCGTCGGTCTGGTGGCAACCGATGAAAAGACCATTGCCTACGTCAAGGGCCGTCCGTTTTCGCCAAAAGGCGAGCAGTGGGACATGGCCGTTGAGGCGTGGAAGGATCTGGTGTCCGATGAGGACGCGGTGTTCGACACCGTGGTCGAACTCGACGCCACGCAGATCAAGCCACAGGTCAGTTGGGGCACGTCGCCGGAGATGGTGCTTGCTGTCGATCAGAATGTGCCGGATCCCGCGCAGGAGGCTGATCTGGTCAAGCGTGGCTCCATCGAACGCGCCCTCAAGTACATGGGGCTGAAGGCCAATCAGGCGATCACCGATATCCAGCTTGATCGCGTGTTCATCGGTTCCTGCACCAACTCGCGGATCGAAGACCTGCGCGCTGCGGCGGATATCGCCAAGGGCCGTAAAGTGGCGTCGACCATCAAGCAGGCGATCGTGGTGCCGGGCTCGGGTCTGGTGAAGGAGCAGGCGGAGAAAGAGGGGCTGGACAAGATTTTCCTGGAAGCCGGTTTCGAATGGCGTGAGCCAGGTTGTTCGATGTGTCTGGCGATGAACCCGGACCGCCTGGAAAGTGGCGAACATTGCGCGTCCACTTCCAACCGCAACTTCGAAGGCCGTCAGGGCGCCGGGGGTCGTACTCATCTGGTCAGCCCGGCGATGGCGGCAGCGGCAGCGGTCAATGGCCGTTTTGTCGATGTCCGCACCATGAGCCAGCAATAAGGAGCCCAGCATGAAGCCTTTTACTCAACACACCGGTTTGGTCGCTCCGCTGGATCGCGCCAACGTCGACACCGATCAGATCATTCCCAAGCAGTTCCTGAAGTCGATTCGTCGCACCGGTTTCGGTCCGAACCTGTTCGATGAATGGCGCTATCTGGACGTGGGGCAGCCCTATCAGGACAACTCCAAGCGTCCGGTGAACCCTGACTTCGTGTTGAACCACGAACGCTACCAGGGCGCTAGCGTGCTATTGGCCCGCGAAAACTTCGGCTGTGGTTCAAGCCGCGAGCACGCGCCGTGGGCATTGGAAGAATACGGGTTCCGCAGCATCATCGCGCCGAGCTACGCCGACATCTTTTTCAACAACAGCTTCAAGAACGGCCTGCTGCCGATCATCCTGAGCGAAGAGCAGGTCGACGAGCTGTTCAAGGTGGTCGAGGCGAATCCCGGATACCAGTTGAAAGTGGACCTGCAGGCGCAGACCGTGACCCGCGAAGATGGCATGGTGTACACCTTTGAAATCGACGCCTTCCGCAAGCACTGTCTGCTCAATGGCCTGGACGACATCGGCCTGACCCTGGTGGATGGCGATGCGATCGCGTCGTTCGAAGCCAGACACCGCGCCACGCAGCCCTGGTTGTTTCGCGACTGATTGAGGGTGTGTCGTCTGAACGATTCGCGAGCTTGCTCGCGAAGACGGCCTGGCAGTCACCCGGGATTTCCGGGATTGTTGCAGGCACGCGGTATCAGCTTTTTCAATCGGCGCTCCTGAAGCGCCGATGCATTTATTGAAACGAGGATGTTATGAGCAAGCAGATTCTGATTCTCCCGGGTGATGGCATTGGTCCGGAGATCATGGCCGAAGCGGTCAAGGTACTGGAGCTGGCAAACGAGAAGTATCAGCTGGGCTTTGAATTGAGCCACGACGTCATCGGTGGCGCTGCGATCGACAAACATGGCGTGCCCTTGGCTGACGAGACGCTGGACCGCGCCCGTGCGGCCGACGCGGTCCTGCTGGGCGCGGTGGGTGGCCCTAAATGGGACGCCATCGAGCGCGACATCCGTCCTGAACGCGGTCTGCTGAAAATCCGCTCGCAACTGGGCCTGTTCGCCAACCTGCGTCCGGCCATCCTCTATCCGCAACTGGCCGATGCATCGAGCCTCAAGCCGGAAATCGTCGCCGGCCTGGATATCCTCATCGTTCGCGAGCTGACCGGCGGTATCTACTTCGGCGCACCACGCGGCACCCGTGAGCTGGAAAACGGTGAGCGTCAGTCATACGATACCTTGCCGTACAGCGAGAGCGAGATCCGCCGCATAGCCCGCGTGGGTTTCGACATGGCCCGTGTGCGTGGCAAGAAACTCTGCTCGGTCGACAAGGCCAACGTTCTGGCCTCCAGCCAGCTGTGGCGCGAAGTGGTCGAGCAAGTGGCCAAGGACTACCCGGATGTCGAGTTGAGCCACATGTACGTGGACAACGCCGCCATGCAACTGGTCCGCGCCCCGAAACAATTCGACGTCATGGTCACCGACAACATGTTCGGTGACATCCTGTCGGACGAAGCCTCGATGCTCACCGGCTCCATCGGCATGCTGCCGTCGGCGTCGCTGGACTCGAACAACAAGGGCATGTACGAGCCTTGCCACGGCTCGGCCCCGGACATCGCGGGCAAGGGCGTGGCCAACCCGCTGGCGACGATCCTATCGGTGTCGATGATGCTGCGTTACAGCTTCAATCAGCACACCGCAGCCGATGCCATCGAGAAAGCCGTGAGCCTGGTATTGGACCAGGGCCTGCGCACCGGTGACATCTGGTCCGAAGGTCATGCCAAAGTCGGTACGCAGGAAATGGGTGACGCCGTAGTCGCCGCGCTGCGCAATCTGTAATATCTCGGGCCCACTGCCGCAAGATCGAGTCGAAAGGCTCTCTGCGAGGAGGGGCCCCACTTTTAATTAAGGTGTAGTTGCGATGAAACGTGTAGGTCTGGTCGGTTGGCGCGGTATGGTGGGTTCCGTGCTCATGCAGCGCATGCTGGAAGAGCAGGATTTCGATCTCATTGAGCCGGTTTTTTTCACCACCTCCAACGTTGGCGGACAAGGTCCGTCCGTGGGCAAGGACATTGCGCCGTTGAAAGATGCCTACAGCATCGACGAGCTCAAGACCCTGGACGTGGTGCTGACCTGCCAGGGCGGCGACTACACCAACGAGGTGTTCCCCAAGCTCCGTGAAGCCGGCTGGCAGGGGTACTGGATCGATGCGGCTTCGGCCCTGCGCATGCAGGACGACGCGGTGATCATCCTCGACCCGGTCAACCGCAAGGTCATCGACCAGCAACTGGACGCCGGCACCAAGAACTACATCGGCGGCAACTGCACCGTCAGCCTGATGCTGATGGGGCTCGGTGGTCTGTTCGAAGCTGGTCTGGTCGAGTGGATGAACGTCATGACCTATCAGGCGGCCTCCGGTGCTGGCGCGCAGAACATGCGTGAGCTGATCAGGCAGATGGGCGCGATCAACGCCTCGGTGGCGGACGAACTGGCCAACCCTGCCAGCGCGATTCTGGACATCGACCGCAAAGTGGCCGAAGCCATGCGCGGCGACAGCTTCCCGACCGAGAACTTCGGCGTGCCGCTGGCGGGCAGTCTGATTCCGTGGATCGACAAGGAACTGCCGAACGGTCAGAGCCGTGAAGAATGGAAAGGTCAGGCCGAAACCAACAAGATTCTGGGTCGCTTCAAGAGCCCGATTCCGGTCGACGGCATCTGCGTGCGCATCGGCGCGATGCGTTGCCACAGCCAGGCGTTGACCATCAAGCTCAACAAGGATGTGCCGATTGCCGACATCGAGGGGATGATCAGCCAGCACAACCCGTGGGTGAAGCTGGTGCCGAACAACCGTGAGGCGAGCATCCAGGAACTGAGCCCGACCTCGGTGACTGGCACGCTGAACATTCCGGTAGGGCGTCTGCGCAAGCTGAACATGGGTTCGCAGTACTTGGGCGCATTTACGGTAGGTGACCAGTTGCTGTGGGGCGCCGCCGAGCCGTTGCGTCGTATGTTGCGGATTTTGCTGGAGCGTTGATTCGCTTTTGCGCCGGCCATAAAAAAACCGCCTTTTAGAGGCGGTTTTTTTCTATCGCAGGTGTAGGAGCGACCGGAGTGGCGTTCCACCTTGCCCGCGATCTGCCGGGAACCGGCAGCAAGATCGGTGTATGCGGGGTGACAGGCACAATTGAGTCGTCTGGTTTTGCTGCCGCTGCGCGCCAGATCGCGGGCAAGCGCGCTACGGCCTTCGGCCAGAATCAAAGCCGAGAACCCTCGTTTTAATCCCGACTTCGCCCGGAGTGAAGATCGTTTGCTTCTGCCGAAGGCGTAGCGCGCTTCAGCTGTGTGTAGGAGCGTGGCTTGTCCCGCGATCTGCCGGGAACCGGCGGCAAGGTCGGTGTATGCGGGGTGACAGGCACAATTGAGTCGTCTGGTTTTACTGCCGCTGCGCGCCAGATCGCGGGACAGTTGCTACGGCCTCCGGCCAGAATCAAAGCCGAGAACCCTCCTTTAATCCCGACTTCGCCCGGAGTGAAGATCGTTTGTTTCTGCCGAAGGCGTAGCGCGTTTCAGCTGTGTGTAGGAGCGTGGCTTGTCCCGCGATCTGCCGGGAACCGGCAGCAAGGCCGGTGTATGCGGGGTGACAGGTACAATTGAGTCGTCTGGTTTTGCTGCCGCTTCGCGCCAGATCGCGGGACAAGCCACGCTCCTACGGTCTCCGGCCAGAATCAAAACCGAGAACCCTCATTTAATCCCGACTTCGCCCGGAGTGAAGATCGTTTGCTCTGCCGAAGGCGTAGCGCGCTTCAGCTGTGTGTAGGAGCGTGGCTTGTCCCGCGATCTGCCGGGAACCGGCAGCAAGATCGGTGTATGCGGGGTTTCAGGCACAATTGAGTCGTCTGGTTTTGCTGCCGCTGCGCGCCAGATCGCGGGACAAGCCACGCTCCTACGGCCTCCGGCCAGAATCAAAGCCGAGAACCCTCCTTTTAATCCCGACTTCGCCCGGAGTGAAGATCGTTTGCTTCTGCCGAAGGCGTAGCGCGCTTCAGCTGTGTGTAGGAGCGTGGCTTGTCCCGCGATCTGCCGGGAACCGGCAGCAAACCCGGTGCATGCGGAGTGTCAGGCATAACCGTGTCGCCTGATTTTGCTGCCGCTGCGCGGCAGATCGCGGGCAAGCGCGCTCCTACATGGACGACGGAACCCGACTCAGCGGGCCCAATCGGGAGCTTCAAACCTGCTCCGGCTGATCATCCTTGCGCCGACGAAAAAACGTTCCCTGCCTCCAGTGCTGACCAAACCGGATCCCCGGTGCTTCAATGTAGCGATAGGTCAGCATCGACACCACCACCACGGCGACGACCACAAGGAGCATCAGCAGGTTGTCGTTCAGCGCGGTCCCGGTGCTCAAGTAACGCACCATCGTGCCGCTGGTTTCGCCCGGCCGGTCGACCAGCAAAGAGAGTCCGCTGAACTTCGCCGCGACCGTAATGCCCGTCGCCAGGACGAATATCACCGCCGCATGGGTCAGATAGATGGACAGCCACAACTTGCCCAGCGCCGGGAACACCCGCAAGCGCAAGAGTCGCGACACCAGCCCGGCCTCGTAGGAAAAAATCAGCACTGCCGTGCAGAACAGCAACCCCAGCTCGATGGTGAGGGGCTGTTCGCCCTCTGTCATGACCCAATACATCGCGGCCAACACACCGACCTCCAGCAAGGTGGCAATGATTGGCCCCGGCGTCGAATCGTGCAGCCGCACGTAAAGCCGGTAGGTGATGACGCCAGCGAAGAAGCACGAAGCGCCCCATAGCACGTTGCGCGGGAGCAGGTTGATGTCCATGTAGAGCGCGACGAACGCCAGGACGCACAGCACCGAGAACAGTTTGCGTGCCAGGCCTGGCAGCGAGAACAGGGTCAGCGCGAAGATCATCCACAGATAGAACTCGACACTGATGAACCACGAGGGGTAGTTGAACGACAGTGCGTTGAACCCCGGCCACCATGCCTGGATCAGCAGCAGATTCGGCAAAATCTCGCTTGGCGCGCGGTCGCCGCTGAAAGCCGGGTAATTCAGCGACAGGCCGTAGCGCTCCATCACCTGTTTCAGGCACTCGAACCCGATGAAGAACAGCAGAACGGCGACGTGCAGCGGCATGACCCGGCAGGTCCGGGTGATCATGAAGTCGCCCAGTTGGCGTGGCGTGGCCAGGTGACCGATGTAGCGCCGGTAAATCAGAAACCCGCTCAAGGCGAAGAACAAGCCCACGAACTGGCTGGCGTTTCTGAAAAACGTCAGCTCGGTGATGCTGCGCTCAATGTGCGAGTGATGAACGATCAGCGCGATGGCGCAGAGGCCGCGAAGGCTGTCAAGCACGAGAAATCGCTTCATCTTACGGGTCCTTTTGCAGATGAGTGTGACGTGGACGGCAGGTGGCTATGGGCGTCTGAAGTCGCCTGAGCTTACTGAGCAGGGTGTGAAAAAAACGCGAGGGATGGTTACCACCTTCTGCGCTGTCGGCTGAATGGGCGGCGATCTTCGGGAGGGTCAGGAACGGCTTGGCCTATACAGGCGTCCGGCACACCTCAGGGATGGCAAGCCGGAGTATGCCTGACGAAGCGGCGCGCTTGCCAGATCAGCGGCCGCCGCGAACCGTCTGTTCGTCGTAAACCTGATGATAAATCCCATAATGTGGGATTGTAATTTACATATTGAGATATTCGTGATGACGGGTTTATAGTTCGTCCCGCATTCACTCATCAATAACAATCAGGTGAAGCCATGCAGGCGCAATTGATCGCGCTCGATTGGGGAACGACATCCCTTCGCGCGTATCGGCTCGGCGAAAACGGCCGGGTACTCGAACACCGTTCGCTCAGCGCGGGCATCATGCAACTGCCGTCCGGCAGTCGACGAATTGCGGGTGAGCTGTGCAGCGACGGTTTCGAGCTGGCCTTCGATGAAGCCTGTGGCGACTGGCTCGACGCCCAGCCGACATTGCCGGTGATCGCCTGCGGCATGGTCGGCAGCGCTCAAGGTTGGCGGGAAGCGGTTTACCAGCAGACGCCAGCCAGTGTCGGTGCGCTGAGTGCTGCGCTGGTGACGGTGCGCAGCGTGCGCGGCGTGGATGTCCATATCATCCCTGGCGTACTGCAACGCTCCGAGCTGCCCAATGTCATGCGCGGTGAAGAGACGCAGGTGCTGGGCATTCTCAGCGCGTTGCCCGCCGAAGAAACGGCCAGGCCGCTGTTGATCGGGTTGCCCGGCAGCCACTCGAAGTGGGTGAGGGCAGTCGATGGGCGCATCGTCCATTTCGACACCTTCATGACCGGTGAGGTCTATGCCGCGCTCTCCAGTCACACCATCCTCGGGCGCACGATGCAGCGCAGCGATGCCTTTGATGCCGCCGCGTTCGACCGTGGCGTTGCCGTTGCGCAGTCTGCGGAAGGCGCGGCGGGTCCGCTGTCAACCATCTTCAGCTGTCGAACCCTCGGCCTTACCGGCGCCCTGACCGGTGCCGCACAACCCGATTATCTGTCCGGTCTGCTGATCGGCCACGAAATCGTGGCGTTGGCCCGGTTGTTGAGCCAGCACGAGACCGATCTGCCGTCAGTGATCCTGATCGGCAGCGGCCCGTTGCTGGAGCGCTATCAGCGCGCACTTGACGCCAACCGATTCCCCCAGGTGACGCTGGCCGAACAGGCCACCGAACGGGGTCTGTGGCAGGTCGCGGTCCAGGCCGGTCTGGTTTCATCCACTTCTGCGGCCGTTGCCCGGCCCCTTCACGTAGAGAACTGAGATGCTCAAACAAGCCCTTGCGCAAAACGGCCTGGTCGCGATTCTGCGCGGCCTGCGCCCTGAAGAAGCCCCGGCGGTGGGTGAGGTTCTGTACGCTGCCGGTTTCCGCGTCATCGAAGTCCCGCTCAATTCCCCGCAGCCGTACGACAGCATCCGCCTGCTGCGTCAGAGTCTGCCCGCCGATTGCCTGATCGGCGCGGGCACCGTGCTGACACCTGAGCACGTGCGTCAGGTCAAGGAGGCCGGTGGGCAGGTGATCGTCATGCCGCACAGCGACCCCGAAGTGCTGCGAGCCGCCAAGGCCGAAGGCCTGTTTCTGTCGCCTGGCGTGGCAACGCCGACGGAAGCCTTTGCCGCGCTGGCCGAAGGCGCCGATGTCTTGAAAATGTTTCCAGCCGAGCAAATGGGCCCGGCGGTGGTGAAGGCCTGGCTGGCGGTGTTGCCGGCGGGCACTGTGCTGCTGCCGGTCGGCGGGATTACCCCGGACAACATGAAGGTTTTCCTGGACGCCGGGGTTTCCGGCTTCGGCCTGGGTTCCGGGCTGTTCAAACCCGGCATGAGCCCCGAAGACGTCGCCGAGCGCGCGAAGGGTTATGTCGCCGCCTGGAAACAGTACCGGCCCCATGGCCAATAACGCGTATCGCACAAAGCGGCCTGGATTGGCTAAGGCCGCGATTACCGGCTTCGACTACAAGAGAGACAAGACATGAAAATCACCCGACTCACGACCTTTATCGTTCCACCGCGCTGGTGCTTCCTGAAAGTGGAAACCGACCAGGGTGTCACGGGATGGGGCGAACCGGTGGTCGAAGGTCGCGCGCACACCGTCGCTGCGGCGGTCGAGGAACTGTCCGATTACTTGATCGGCAAGGACCCACGCAACATCGAAGACATCTGGACCGTGCTCTATCGCGGCGGCTTCTATCGCGGCGGTGCGATTCACATGAGCGCGCTGGCCGGCATCGATCAGGCGTTGTGGGACATCAAGGGCAAGGCGCTTGGCGTGTCCGTCAGCGATCTGCTGGGCGGTCAGGTGCGCGACAAGATCCGTGTCTACTCGTGGATCGGGGGCGACCGTCCTGCCGACACTGCGCTGGCGGCGCAAGAAGCCGTGTCCCGTGGTTTCACTGCGGTGAAGATGAACGGCACTGAAGAGCTGCAATTTCTCGACACGTTCGAGAAGGTCGACCTGGCGCTGGCCAATGTCGCCGCCGTGCGGGATGCGGTCGGTCCCAACGTCGGCATCGGCGTCGACTTCCACGGTCGCGTGCACAAGCCGATGGCCAAGGTGCTGATGAAGGAACTGGACCCGTACAAACTGATGTTCATCGAAGAGCCGGTGCTCAGCGAAAACTACGAGGCGCTGAAAGAACTCGCGCCGCTGACCAGCACCCCGATTGCGTTGGGCGAGCGGTTGTTCTCGCGCTGGGATTTCAAGCGCGTGCTGAGCGAAGGTTACGTCGACATTATCCAGCCGGACGCCTCTCACGCGGGCGGCATCACCGAAACCCGCAAAATCGCCAACATGGCCGAGGCCTATGACGTAGCGCTGGCGCTGCATTGCCCGCTGGGTCCGATCGCGCTTGCGGCGTGTCTGCAACTGGACGCTGCCTGCTACAACGCGTTCATCCAGGAGCAAAGCCTGGGCATTCACTACAACGAGAGCAACGACCTGCTCGACTACATCAAGAACCCGGAAGTCTTCGACTACGACAAGGGCATGGTGAAAATCCCCAACGGCCCGGGCCTGGGCATCGAGATCAACGAGGAATACGTCAAGGAGCGCGCCGCCATCGGCCACCGCTGGCGCAACCCGATCTGGCGTCATGCCGACGGCAGCTTTGCCGAGTGGTGATATCGGTTTGCTGAAGCCATCGCCGGCATGCGTTGGCTGCCGCAGAACCGGGCGTTGGTCGCAAAACCTGTAGGAGCCGGCTTGCTGGCGAAAGCGGTGGGCCAGGCCACTGAAGTGGCGAACGATGAATTGCGTTCGCCAGCAAGCCGGTTCCTACATAGGGCAATGGTCATTTCCTAGCCCCACGAAGTACCGATCATTCCCATGTATCACACGAATCCAGACCTCAGATAAACATAAAAAGAGGCACCCCCCATGCGCACACAGACCTTGCCGGAGGCGCGGGCGATCACCGCCACGCCTACACGCAAACGCTTTTTCATCATGGTCCTGCTGTTCATCACCGTCGTGATCAACTACCTGGACCGCAGCAACCTTTCCATCGCCGCGCCGGCGCTGACCAGCGAGCTGAACATCGACCCCGTGCACGTGGGCCTGGTGTTTTCGGCGTTCGGCTGGACCTATGCCGCCATGCAACTGCCTGGCGGCTGGCTGGTGGACCGTGTTCCGCCGCGCATTCTGTACACCGTCGCGCTGGCCCTGTGGTCGATCGCGACGATTTTCCTCGGCTTCGTCGGCAGCTTCGTCGGCCTGTTCGTGCTGCGCATGGCGGTCGGCGCGCTGGAGGCACCGGCGTATCCGATCAACAGCCGCGTGGTCACCGCCTGGTTTCCGGAAAAGGAACGCGCGACCGCCGTCGGCTTCTACACCTCGGGCCAGTTTGTCGGCCTGGCATTTTTGACCCCGGTCCTCGCCTGGTTGCAAGCCACGTTCGGCTGGCACATGGTCTTCGTCGCCACCGGCGGCGTGGGCGTGATCTGGGCCGTGATCTGGTACACGGTTTACCGCGAGCCGCGTGATTTCAAAGGCGTCAATCAAGGCGAGATCGACCTGATCAAGGACGGCGGCGGTCTGGTCGACATACAGACTGACACCGAAAAAGCCAAGGGCGGTTTTCGCTGGAAAGATTTGGGCATCGTCCTGACCCAGCGCAAACTCTGGGGTATCTACCTCGGCCAGTTCTGCCTGAACTCGACGCTGTGGTTTTTCCTGACCTGGTTCCCGACCTATCTGGTGAAGTACCGCGGCATGGATTTCATCAAGTCCGGTCTGCTGGCGTCGTTGCCGTTTCTGACGGCCTTCGTCGGCGTCCTGTGCTCCGGGTTCTTCTCCGACTGGTTGATTCGTCGCGGCTATACCGTGGGGTTCGCGCGCAAGCTGCCGATCATTGCCGGGTTGCTGATCTCGACGTCGATCATCGGCGCCAATTACGTGGAATCGACACCGTTGGTGATCGCGTTCCTGGCCCTGGCCTTTTTTGGCAACGGCCTGGCGTCGATCACCTGGTCGCTGGTGTCGACCTTGGCCCCGGCGCGTCTGCTGGGTCTGACCGGAGGGACCTTCAACCTGATCGGCAACCTGTCGGCCATTGCCACCCCGATCGTCATCGGTTTTCTGGCCTCGGGTGAGTCGTTCGCGCCCGCGATCACTTACATCGCCGTGTTGGCGCTGCTCGGCGCGCTTTCCTACATCCTGCTGGTAGGCAAGGTCGAGCGAATCGAGCTGGATAATCCACGCTGACAATTGGCATGCACCAAAGCGGGCGACGATAATGCCGCCAGCTTTCTGAATCGATAAGGCCTGATATGCAAGATGCTTCCGACACCCCGAGCCCGACCGGTAAAGAAACGGCGCCAACCGGCACGCAAACGCTGTTGCGAGGGTTGAGCGTGGTGCAGGCCGTCGCCAGTGGCGCCCGGGACCTCAAGGAAATCGCACGGCTGATCGGGACGACGAAAAGCACGACCCACCGTTTGGCCAGCTGTCTGGTGGAAGAGCGTTACCTGCGTGTGTTGCCACAGGTGGGCTATCTGCTGGGGCCGAAGCTGATCGAACTGGGTTTTCAGGCCCGCGAAGAGCTGCCGTTGGCGATGCTGGCCAGACCTTACCTCGATGAATTGTCGGCGCTGACGGGCGACACCCTCCACCTGGCGGTTCGTGACGGTGACGAGGTGCTGTATCTGCACAAGAATCCTGGTCGCAACGGCCCGGAGATGCGCTCGCGGGTGGGCCACAGGATGCCGCTGGCGCGCACCGGCATTGGCAAGGCGCTGTTGCTAGACAGCCCGGAAAGTGAATGGCGTCGGCTGTATGACCTGAGCGTGCCGGAGGTGGCCAGAAATCCGCTATGGCCTGCGCATCAGGAGCAGACATGGGAACAGGTGCGTGACCGGATGCGCGAGTACGTGAAGGGCGGTTACGCATTCGACCTTGAGGACAACGAGCCTTCCATCCGCTGCGTGGCGGCTCCGGTCCGCGATGCCAGCAAACACATCGTTGCGGGGATCAGCATCGCCAGCACAGTGCCGTACATGCCGCTGGAAAAGATGGCCGAGCTGGTGCCGGTGATCAAAGAGACGGCGGCGCGGCTGTCGGCGGAGCTGGGTGGTTGAACGACTTGCTTTTGTAGGCGCGCGCTTGCCCGCGAATGCAATCGGTCTGTGACAGAGATGTCGATTGACACGACGCAATCGCGGGCAGGCGCGCTCCTACACTGAGCGCTCAGGCGTTCAGGCTTTCAGGGTGGCCATGTCGATCACGAACCGGTACTTCACATCACCGGCGATCATGCGGCTGTACGCCTCGTTGATGTTCTTGATGTCGAGCATCTCGATGTCGCAGCTGATGTCGTGTTCCGCGCAGAAATCCAGGACTTCCTGAGTCTCGGCGATGCCGCCGATCAACGAGCCCGCCAGTACCCGGCGCTTCATGACCAGATTCGCCGCGTGCAGCGCGGGATCGACCGGCTCGATCAGGCCCACCAGAATGTGCACGCCATCGAAGCGCAAGGTTTCCAGGTACGGGTTCAGGTCGTGCTGCACCGGAATGGTGTCGAGCAGGAAGTCGAAGTGACCGGCAGCGGCTTTCATCTGTTCGGCGTCGGTGGACACAATCACGTGATCGGCACCCTGACGACGGGCTTCTTCGGCCTTGCTCGCCGAGCGGGTGAACAGCGTGACTTCCGCGCCCATGGCTTTGGCGAATTTGATGCCCATGTGACCCAGGCCACCCATGCCCAGCACGCCGACCTTGTCGCCCGCCTTGACGCCGTAGTGCTTGAGCGGGGAGTAGGTGGTGATGCCGGCACACAGGATCGGTGCGGCGGCGGCCAGGTTCAGTTTTTCCGGGATACGCACCACGAAGTGCTCGCTGACCACGATGCTGCTGGAGTAGCCGCCCATGGTGTTGGTGCCGTCGACTCGGTCAGGCGTGGCATACGTCAGGGTAGGGCCTTCGAGGCAGTACTGCTCGAGGTCCGCAGCGCAAGCTTCGCAGTGACGGCAGGAGTCGACCATGCAACCGACGCCGACCAGATCGCCGACCTTGTGTCGGGTAACGTTGGCGCCGACTTCGGTGACCTTGCCGACGATTTCGTGGCCGGGCATCAGCGGGTAGACGGCGATGCCCCATTCGTTGCGCGCCTGGTGGATGTCCGAGTGGCAGACGCCGCAGTACAGGATCTCGATCGCCACGTCGTCAGGGCGAGGGCTGCGCCGGTTGAAGGTCATGGGGGCGAGGGGAGTGGTGGCCGATTGGGCTGCATAACCGATAGCTGTGTACATGTGATACCTCGCATAAACGATACAGTGGAGGCGACCTATTTTCCCGACCCAAGCGGATGGCGGCCATGACCGATTCTCCGCCTGTCATGCCCATTCCTCCGAAGTTGCGAGGAGGGGTGATGCCTCGCGCCGCAGATCTGCGATGATGCCAGTGTCTAATCCTCTGTCTGGTCGCCCATGTCACTGACACTTCATTCCGATGCCAATGCCACGCTGGTGTCCCTGATCAAGCCGCTCGCGTCCCGTCCGGGATTCGTCGACACGCGCGTACCCGGCGTGCAGGCGATGTTCTGGGATTACTACGTTGCCAGCAGTCCGCAGATTTATGAGCCGAGCCTGGTTATCCTCGCCCAGGGCAGCAAACTCGCTCGCCTGGGGCCTCGAACCCTCGAGTACGGCGCTGGGCATTACCTGGTTCAGGCGTTATCGGTGCCTTTTATGTGCGAGACCTTCGCCACCCAGCAAGAGCCCATGTATGGCGTGGCGGTGTCGATCGATCGCACCGTGCTGAGTGAGTTGGTGCACGTCATGGGCGAAGCGCCGGACATCAGGGTCAAGCCTCAGACGCCGGAATCCATGACGTCCGCCGAGCTGGATGCGCCGATGCGTGAGAGTGTCGAGCGACTGTTGCGCAGTCTGCACGATCCCCTAGACAGTGAGGTGTTGGGGCAGGCGCGCGTCCGGGAGGTGCTTTACGCAGCGTTGCGCGGCCCGCAGGCGGGTGTGTTGCGGGCGCTGGTCGAACAGACAGGGCACTTCGCGCGGATTGCAGCGGCCTTGCAGCACCTGCGTGATCATTATCAGGAAGCGCTGAGCGTCGATGAGCTGGCCCGTTGCGCCAACATGAGCACCTCGACCTTTCATGAGCATTTCAAACGCAGCACGTTGCTGTCGCCGGTGCAGTACCTAAAGCGACTGCGTCTGTTGAAAGCGCAACAAATGCTCATCGGCGAAGGCATGGGCGTGGCGCAGGTCGCGCACAAGGTGGGGTATCAAAGCACGTCGCAGTTCAGTCGCGAGTACAAACGTTACTTCGATCGCAGTCCGGGAGAAGAGGGCGCCCAGTTGAGGGCTTCTGCGTGATGCTGTAAACGAATGCGGGAGCGCGCTTGCCCGCGATAGTGCCGTGTCAGCAAACTCATTCGTTGCAGACAGATCGCAATCGCGGGCAAGCGCGCCTACCGTTTACATATTCGGGTAGGTTGGCCCGCCAGCGCCTTCAGGGGTGACCCAGGTAATGTTCTGGGACGGGTCCTTGATGTCGCAGGTCTTGCAGTGAACGCAGTTCTGCGCGTTGATCTGGAAGCGCTTGGCACCGTCTTCCTGAGTCACCACTTCATACACGCCGGCCGGGCAGTAGCGTTGCGCTGGCTCATCGTATTTAGGCAGGTTGACGCTGATCGGGATGCTCGGGTCCTTCAGCTTCAAGTGGCAAGGCTGTTCTTCTTCATGGTTGGTGCCCGAGATGAATACCGAGCTCAGCTTGTCGAAGCTCAGTTTGCCGTCCGGTTTCGGGTAGTCGATCTTTTTCGAATCGGCTGCCAGCTTCATGCACGCGTAGTCAGGCTTGTTGTCGTGCAGGGTGAACGGAATCTTGCCGCCGAACAGGTTCTGGTCGATGAAGTTGAAGGCGCCGCCCAATACCGGACCAAACTTGTGGATCGCCGCGCCGAAGTTGCGGCTGGCGAACAGTTCTTCGTGCAGCCAGCTGCCCTTGAAGGCTTCGACATACGTGTTCAGCGCATCGCCGCCTTCGTTGCCGGCGAACAGGGCATCCGCCACCGATTCAGCGGCCAGCATGCCGGACTTCATCGCCGTGTGGCTGCCCTTGATCTTGGCGAAGTTCAGTGTGCCCAGATCGCAACCGATCAGCGCGCCGCCCGGGAAGACCATCTTCGGCAGCGAATTCAGGCCGCCTTTGCAGATCGCGCGCGCGCCGTAGCTGACACGCTTGCCGCCTTCCAGATACTGCTTGAGGATCGGGTGATGCTTGAGGCGCTGGAACTCGTCGAACGGCGACAGGTAGGGGTTGGCGTAGGACAAATCGACGATCAGGCCCACCACCACCTGATTGTTTTCCAGGTGATAGAGGAAGGAACCGCCGGTGTTCTCGGTGCCCATCACGTCCAGTGGCCAGCCGGCGGTATGCACCACCAGGCCTTGTTGGTGTTTGGCAGGGTCGATTTCCCAGATTTCCTTGAGGCCGATGCCGTAATGCTGGGCGTCGGCTTCGCTGTCCAGATTGAAGCGTTTGATCAGTTGCTTGCCGATGTGGCCACGGCAGCCTTCGGCGAACAGCGTGTATTTGCCGCGCAGTTCCATGCCAGGGGTATACAGGCCTTCTTTCGGATGGCCTTCACGGTCAACGCCCAGGTCACCGGTGATGATCCCGCGAACCACGCCATTCTCGTCGATCAGCGCTTCCTGAGCCGCAAAGCCCGGGTAGATCTCCACACCCAGGTTTTCAGCCTGCTGCGCCAGCCAGCGGCACAGGTTGCCGAGGGAAATGATGTAGTTGCCTTCGTTGTGCATGGTCTTGGGCACGAACGCACCGGGCACTTTGGTTCCGGCATCGGCACTGGTCAGCACATAGATGTCGTCGCCTTTGACGGGCGTGTTCAACGGTGCGCCGAGCTCTTTCCAGTCAGGGAACAGTTCATTCAGTGCGCGAGGTTCGAACACCGCACCCGAGAGGATATGGGCGCCCACTTCCGAGCCTTTTTCCACCACGCAGACGCTGATCTCCTGGCCAGCTTCGGCGGCCTTCTGCTTCAGACGGCATGCGGCGGAAAGCCCTGCGGGGCCGGCTCCGACGATGACGACGTCGAATTCCATAAATTCGCGTTCCACTGGCTATCTCCTGATCAAGGCTCAACGGGTATTTTTTTATAGGGGCTAAACCGACGCACGGTGACGGGCTGCCCGCGCATCATCTCAAAGGGGCGCATTATATCTACACCACCTTGCAGGTCCAATACAAACGTTTGTTTGAATCGGCTGAAACCCTGATAAATCATAGGGAGCCGGCTCATGACTGGCGTTTTTGTCGTATTGACCGGAATAGGCGATCCGGTCAAGATACGGGCGGTTTTGCGCTCGCCGTAGGCTGAACGTCAGACCGGAGAATGCCTCTAAAAGCAACGCGACGGTATGGGCGATCCCGTGGGATGCCTGCGCAGTGCAGGTGAGGTGCAGTTTACACGGCGGGTCACTGTATGGCTTGGATTGGCGGGACGGCGTGATTGTTTTTTGCCGAACTCACCGTTAAGCAACGCCGAATACGCTGTTTTCAGAGGTGTTCTTTACACTGACGTGTTCCCATCGCCGGGCAGGTCCTGGCGATTTCTTTTCACCGGAGAGTAACGAGGAATCCATGAAGGTTCTTGTAGCTGTCAAACGAGTGGTCGACTACAACGTCAAGGTTCGCGTCAAAGCGGATAACTCCGGCGTCGATCTCGCGAACGTCAAAATGTCGATGAACCCCTTCTGCGAAATCGCTGTGGAAGAAGCCGTGCGCCTGAAAGAGAAAGGCGTCGCGACCGAGATCGTCGTCGTGTCCATTGGCCCTACCACCGCTCAGGAGCAACTGCGCACCGCGTTGGCACTGGGTGCCGACCGCGCCATCCTCGTTGAATCCGCTGACGAGCTGACCTCGCTGGCCGTGGCCAAACTGCTGAAGGCTGTGGTCGATAAAGAACAGCCGCAACTGGTCATCCTCGGCAAGCAAGCGATCGACAGCGACAACAACCAGACCGGCCAGATGCTGGCGGCCCTGAGCGGTTACGCTCAAGGCACCTTCGCCTCCAAGGTTGAAGTGTCGGGCGACAAGGTTGCCGTGACCCGCGAAATCGACGGCGGTCTGCAAACCGTTTCGTTGAGCCTGCCGGCGATCGTCACCACCGACCTGCGCCTGAACGAGCCGCGCTATGCATCGCTGCCGAACATCATGAAGGCGAAGAAGAAGCCGCTTGAGGTCCTGACGCCTGACGCACTGGGCGTGTCGACTTCTTCGACCAACAAAACCCTCAAGGTCGAAGCCCCTGCTGCCCGCAGCGCCGGCATCAAGGTCAAGTCGGTGGCTGAACTGGTCGAGAAACTGAAAAACGAAGCGAAGGTGATCTGATGCCTATTCTCGTAATCGCTGAGCATGAAAACGGCGCAATCGCTCCCGCCACTCTGAATACCGTTGCCGCGGCTGCTAAGATTGGCGGTGACATCCACGTGCTGGTCGCTGGCCAGAACGCGGGCGCCGTGGGTGAAGCCGCCGCGAAAATCGCTGGCGTCGCCAAGGTGCTGGTCGCGGATAACGCCGCGTACGCGCATCAACTGCCAGAAAACGTTGCGCCACTGGTTGCCGAGCTGGCGTCCGGTTACAGCCACGTGCTGGCCGCTGCCACCTCAAACGGCAAGAACATCCTGCCCCGTGTGGCCGCGCAGCTGGACGTCGATCAGATCTCCGAGATCATCTCGGTCGAAAGCGCTGACACCTTCAAGCGCCCGATCTATGCCGGTAACGCCATCGCCACCGTTCAGTCTTCGGCTGCGATCAAGGTCATCACCGTTCGCGCCACCGGTTTCGACGCCGTTGCTGCCGAAGGCGGTTCCGCAGCGGTCGAATCCGTTTCGGCTGCACACGATGCGGGCAAGTCGTCCTTCGTCAGCGAAGAGCTGGCCAAATCCGATCGTCCTGAACTGACCGCTGCCAAGATCGTCGTTTCCGGTGGTCGCGGCATGCAGAACGGTGACAACTTCAAACACCTGTACGCACTGGCCGACAAGCTGGGCGCTGCGGTCGGCGCTTCCCGCGCCGCCGTCGACGCAGGCTTCGTCCCCAACGACATGCAGGTCGGGCAGACCGGCAAGATCGTGGCGCCGCAGCTGTACATCGCCGTTGGTATCTCTGGCGCGATCCAGCACCTGGCCGGCATGAAAGATTCCAAGGTGATCGTTGCGATCAACAAGGATGAAGAAGCGCCGATCTTCCAGGTGGCCGACTACGGCCTGGTCGCGGATCTGTTCGAAGCGGTACCCGAGTTGGAGAAGCTGGTCTAAACCCGCCGCCTGACTTATAAAGAGAACCCGTTCGTTTCGGGCTGTTCGAACCTGTTGATCATCCTTGTGATGATTGATGCGTTTCGCGGCACGAATGAGCGGGTTTTTTATTGGGCTGAAAAAAGGAAGCAGGCATGTTGTCGCCGAGGCAGACGTTGACGTCGCTGATCGCCGGGCTGGTTCTGCCGTCAACGGCAGCCGTTGCAGCGGGGAAATGCGAGCGACTGGTCGTCACTGGCAGTCCTGACGCGCCTCCTTATTTGTGGCGTGACCCGCAAGATCCGAAACATCTGATGGGCGCCAATGCCGACCTGCTCAAGGAGGCAGCGACCCAGATGGGCGTCAAGGTCGAACTGCTGTTTGCCGGCAAACGCAGTCAGGCGCTTGAAGAAGTGCGCTCTGGACGAATGGACCTGCTGGCCGACACGCCGCTGAATGCCGGTGAGCTGGACTCGCTGGATTTCATTCATCCGCCCATCGCACAAAACGAGATTATGGTCTGGACCCGTGTAGGGCAGGCGCAACCCTTCAACTCGCTGGCTGAGTTGAGCGGGCATGCGGGTGCGATGTCCGAGAAAACCCGCGTCACGCCGACTTTCGAGAACACCATCAAAGAGCATCTGACCCTGGCGAAACAGCCGAACCTGACTCAGGCGTTTCAGCAGCTGATGCTTGGACAGGCAGAGTTCGTGCTTGCCGGTCGTTACGCAGGCCTGGCGCTGACCCAGACCCTCGGGATGTCCAAAGACCTGCAGGCGCAACCACTGCCGGTCGACACGCCGGGATTGTATCTGGCGCTGTCGTTCAATTCGGCCTGCAACGATCCGTGGTTGCGCGGACAGCTGGCAAAAAAAATGACAGAATTGGCGGCTTCGGGCCGCTCCAGTGAAGCGGTCGCGCGCAACCTCGAGTTGTGGAAGGCTCAGTTGCAGCAGCCAGCCAGCACTCCCAATCAGTAGGAACGTTTTTTGAGCTTTCTTTTAAGATCCAGACCTTTACTCATTGTCATGGCTGTCACCTCTTTGGCTGGCTGTGCAAATGATCCTGCGCCAACTGAACAGCTCAAACTCACGGAGCAAGCCGTCGCTCAGGCGACGGCGGTCGGTGCCACCGATGACGAACCGGACATGGTCACGGCACAGTCGAAACTGACCCAGGCACGCGCGGCCATGGCCGAGAAATCCTATAAGACGGCTCGCATGCAGGCCGAGCAAGCGGAACTCGATGCACGACTGGCCGAAGCGCGGGTGCTGACCGAAAAGAGTGACGAACAGTTGGCACAAGTGAACGCCCGTCTGGATCGCTTGCGCAAACAATTGGGGGCGGCCCAATGAACCGCCTTCCTCGTGTAGTGAGTGTTTGCCTGTTGTTGGGCAGTGCCGGTCTGTACGGCTGCGCGGGCCATCAGAACAGCGAAAAGGCGTTGCAGAGCGCCAGTGCCGACTTCCAGAAAGTGAAGGGCGATACCAACGTGCTGCGCAGCGCCCCCAGGGATGTGATCCGGGCGGGTGAGCTGTTAGCCAGGGCCGAGCGTCTTTCCGGGTATGTGGGCAGCTCCGACGACGTGAGCCATTACGCCTACCTGAGCAGTCGCTACAGCGCCATCGCTACGGAGCACAGCCAGTTGCTGTTGAATCAGGAAAAACTCGCGCGCCTCGAGCTTGAACGCCAGCGGCTGCAGTTGGCTCTGCGCGAGGCCAAGCTTTCTGGTGCCCAGCAACAAGGTAAATGGGCCGAAGACCAGGTCATCAGTCTCTCGACCCAGCAGAACGAGCGCGGTTTGGTGATGACCCTGGGCGACATGCTGTTCGACACCGGGCGCGCCGAGCTCAAAAGCTCGGCTAACCGTACGGTGTTGAAGGTTGTGCAGTTCCTGCAATTCAATCCCAAGCGGGTCGTGCGTATTGAGGGTTACACCGACAGCACCGGCGACAGGCAGGAAAACCTTCAGTTGTCCCGAGATCGTGCACAAGCGGTTGCCGATGTGCTTTCAGACCTTGGCATCGAGGATGAGCGCATTCAGGTGGAAGGTTACGGCGACCAGTTTCCGGTTGACGTCAACACGTCTGAACGAGGTCGCGCGCTTAATCGCCGCGTAGAAATCGTGTTTTCCGATGAAAAAGGGCACCTCAGCCCCGCACGCTAAAAACATGTGTTCAGGAGCCCGGCCTTTCAGGAGTCCGGGCTTTTTTGTGCACGCAAACGGGCATGCGTGCCGCAAAAATTTATTGTTACACACAAGTATGACTGGCTCTGACGTGAACTGTCCCCGTACACTTCTCAACTGTGCCGGTGATCTTTTGCCTAGATCGCTACGCTGCCGCTCCGTCAGTCTGTTGAGCAGGCAGTCTGAAAGAGAGAAGTCGAGGGACGCGAAATGACCAATCTTCTGCTGTATCAACGTATCGCCCAGCAGTTGGCCGAGGACATTCGCCGGGGTGTTTATCAGCCTGGCGAGCGGGTGCCGTCCGTCCGAAAAATGAGTTCCCAGCTCAACGTGAGCCATGCCACGGTGCTGCAGGCGTACGCCAATCTCGAAGATCAGGGGTTGATACGCGCACGTCCTCAATCCGGCTATTACGTTCATCAAACACCTGCGCTGACGGCACCGACGCCTGATATCGCACGTGTCGAGCGGCCGGGCCTGGTCACTCGGGCCAGTATTATTCAACAGGTGCTCGTCGAGGCACGTCGGGAGGGCGTTTTTGCGTTCGGCGCGGCGGTGCCGCATATCGATTACCTGCCGCTGCGCGCGCTGCATCAGCAACTGGCCAAGGTCACCCGATTTCAGGCGCCGCGAGCCTTTAATTACATGTTCAGTCCGGGGTTTGAGCCGCTGCGCCGTCAGGTGGCGATTCGCATGCGTGATGCCGGTGCCGTCGTCGACCCTTCTGAAGTGGTGATTACACATGGCTGTGTGGATGCCCTGCAGATGTCGCTGCGTGTACTGACCAGCCCCGGCGACCTGATTGCTGCCGAGTCACCGACCTATTACGGGCTGCTGCAACTTGCGGATCTGTTGGGCTTGAAGGTGATCGAGATCCCCAGTGATCCCAACACCGGTATCAGCCTCGAGGCCTTGCAACTGGCCGCTAATCAGTGGTCGATCAAAGCGCTCGTGATGACCTCTCGGTTGAGCAATCCGCTGGGGAGCACGATGCCCGAAGAGCGACAGAAGCATCTGCTGCGTCTGGCATCGGACTTCGACATTCAGGTCATCGAGGACGATATCTACGGTGAGCTGATGTATGAGCAGAACAAGACCAAGGCGTTGAAGGCATTCGATCGCCTCGGGCGCGTGATCTACTGTTCGAGTTTCTCCAAGACACTGTCGCCGGGCGTGCGCATTGGCTGGATGATCGCGGGCAAGTATCAGGCGGAAATCCAGCGTTTACAGACGTTCAGTACCCATTCGGCGTGCAGTGTCACGCAAATGGCCGTGGCGTCGTATCTTGAAAACGGTGGTTACGATCGCCACTTGCGCTATATCCGCCAGGAACATCGCAAAAATCTGAGTGCGTTCCAGCTTGGGGTGCAGCAGATGTTTCCGGAGGGTACGCAAATCAGTCGTCCGGCTGGCGGTTTCATATTGTGGATCAGCTTGCCAGGCCGGGTTAATACGCAGGAGTTGCACGTCAGAGCATTGGAGCAGGGCATCAGCATCGCCCCTGGCCTGATCTTCAGCAACACAGAGCAGTTCAATCACTGCATTCGGCTGAACTGTGGTTTGCCATGGAACCGTGAGGCGGAGCGGGCGCTGATGACCCTAGGCATGCTGGCCAAACAGCTTTGTCAGGACGCTGGTCAGGCGTGGTGAACTCTCGCCTGTCATTGTTTTTCACATATTCAATGGGCTAGCTGGCACGGCGTTCACTTGTCAGCGAGCATGCAAAGAGCCAGCATATTGGCTTCTGCCTATTTCTGCCGTCTACGTTATGAAAACATTGCGATGTCTGGGTGTGCTATCGGTGCTGTTTCTGACGGCCTGTGATGCCGACAAGCCGCCCGCTCCACCCCCTAAAGTGGTCGCTACAAACGTCGTCTCGGCCCCGGGGGTCAAGACAGTCCAGGCGCCTGAGCCCGTAGAAAAGGCAGTCACGGCGCAGCCCCCTGTGCACGAATTGGCGCCGAACGTTTCTGCTGTGCGTGTTATTGCGGCGACGAAGGCTGAACCGCCGGCAGGCGACGCGCAAAAAAAATCAGTACAGCCCACCAAGGCTGCAGCGATCGAGCGGAAGACGCCCAGCGTGAACGCCAAATCCGCCAAGGTTAAGGCGGATAACGCCGAGGTTGCCCATCGTGCCCCGGTGGCTAGCAAGAGCAAAACGCCTGCGCAGGTGGTCAAGGAGACGAAGCTGCCGAAGCCAGCGCTCGACTTGAGTTTGCCCCCTGAAATGGTCAAGCAGATGACACCGCCTCCCAACGTCATTACCGCCGGAGCGAAGCCCAAGCCCTCGACGGGTGGCGCCCCGAAGCCGCTGCTGCCCAAGATGTTTTCCGACAGCAACAGTGACCCGGATTTTCAGCTGCAAGGCCGGCTGTTAAGTAACGAAATGCAGTTGCAGCTGCGCAATGAAGCGCGCAAAGAAGTTGAAGGTGCTGCCGTGGATTTCACGTTCAAGCAGTAACCCATCCTGACCGGGTTTCAATCCTTCATTTTCAAACGCGCGTTTTAGCGGTTAAGATCCTGTCATCTCTCATCGCCTCCCAAGAGGATGTTTCCATGGAATGCCGTCCGGGCTGTGGCGCATGCTGCATTGCGCCTTCGATCTCGTCGCCGATTCCCGGCATGCCTCAGGGGAAGCCGGCAGGAGAACGATGCCTGCATCTATCAGTCGACATGCTGTGCGGCATCTTCGGCCAGTCCGACCGGCCACTGGTGTGCAGTCAGTTTGCGGCGGATCCCGAGGTGTGCGGCGGCAGTTCGCAAGAGGCGATCCGGATACTGGGGTGGTGGGAGGAGGCTACGTCGGTCGCATGATGGCGGCAGCTCGTTCGTTCGCGACAACTGAACTTCAGACAATAAGGAATAAGACCATGGGTTCGCTGTACCGGATAGCATTTGGAATTGGCATGACTGTATCGGTCATCGGCGCTGTTCATGCCGAAGGTTGGACAGTGGCCAAGAACGAGGACGGCATCAAGGTATCGCTCAGCGATGTCTCGGGCTCGCAATACAAGGCTTATCAGGGTGTGACCACGATCAAGGCCAGCGTCGCGAAGCTGCGCAGTCTGCAGGAAGATGTTGCGGGCGCGTGTGCATGGATTCATGAGTGCAAGTCGCAAAAAATCCTGAAACACGAAGGCGACAAAACCTGGACCTACACGCAGTTCAATACACCTTGGCCCGTCACGCCGCGTGATTCGGTGCTGCAGATTACGACGGTCGAGGGGGCTGACGGCAGCTTGACCCGTAACCTGCTCGGTCAGCCGACGTACATCCCTGAGGAAAAAGGCTTCGTGCGCGTGGCGCAGGTGGAAGGATTCTGGAAGCTTGTGCCCAAGGGCCCCAATCAGACAGAAGTGACGTATCAAGTGCATACCGAACCGGGTGGCAGTGTGCCGTCATGGCTGGCTAACAAGTTCGTGGTAGATGCGCCGTTCAATACGCTTAAGGCATTGAAAGAGCGCGCAGAAAAGTAATTCCGGTACAGTTGTCCGGATGTAAAAAGGCTGCCACTGGCAGCCTTTTTACTTTCGGAAGGAGCGAGTCGCGAAGCGCTTACTTGCGTTCTGCGAGTGGAACGATGTCGCGAGAAACTTCGCCTGTGTACAACTGGCGAGGCCGGCCGATCTTGTACGGGCTGGACAGCATTTCTTTCCAGTGCGAGATCCAGCCGACGGTACGTGCCAGGGCGAAGATCACGGTGAACATGCTGGTCGGAATGCCGATGGCCTTCAGGATGATGCCCGAGTAGAAGTCCACGTTCGGGTACAGCGAGCGCTCGATGAAGTACGGATCGGTCAGCGCGATCTCTTCCAGGCGCATGGCCAGTTCCAGTTGCGGGTCGTTGGTGATGCCCAACTCGCGCAGAACCTCATCGCACGTCTGCTTCATGACGGTGGCGCGTGGGTCGCGGTTTTTGTAAACGCGGTGACCGAAGCCCATGAGCTTGAACGGATCGTTCTTGTCCTTGGCCTTGGCGATGAACTTGTCGATGTTCGACACATCGCCAATTTCGTCCAGCATGGTCAGCACGGCTTCGTTGGCGCCGCCATGAGCAGGGCCCCAGAGTGCGGCGATACCGGCTGCGATACAGGCGAACGGGTTGGCACCCGAAGAGCCGGCCATGCGCACGGTGGAGGTCGATGCGTTCTGTTCGTGGTCGGCATGGAGGATGAAGATCCGGTCCATAGCCTTGGCCAGCGTCGGGCTGATCGGTTTGATCTCGCACGGCGTGTTGAACATCATGTGCAGGAAGTTTTCCGCATAACTCAGGTCGTTGCGCGGGTACATCATGGGCTGGCCCATGGAGTACTTGTACACCATCGCTGCGAGGGTTGGCATCTTGGCGACCAGGCGAATCGCCGAGATTTCGCGGTGCTGCGGATTATTGATGTCCAGCGAATCGTGGTAGAACGCGGAAAGCGCGCCCACTACACCGCACATGACGGCCATCGGGTGAGCATCGCGACGGAAACCGTTGAAGAACGTCTTCAGTTGCTCGTGCACCATGGTGTGGTTCTTCACGGTGACAACGAACTGGGCTTTCTGCTCGGCAGTTGGCAGTTCGCCGTTCAGCAGCAGGTAGCAGGTTTCCAGATAATCCGACTGTTCGGCCAGTTGCTCGATCGGGTAGCCGCGGTGCAGCAAAATGCCGTTGTCACCGTCGATGTAGGTGATCTTGGATTCGCATGAGGCGGTCGACATGAAGCCTGGGTCGAATGTGAAGCGTCCGGTGGCGGTCAGGCCGCGTACGTCGATTACATCGGGACCAACGGTGCCGGTCAGAATGGGCAGCTCGACGGGGGCTGCGCCCTCGATGATCAACTGCGCTTTTTTGTCAGCCATGTGGCCTCCTATTTATGCTTCAAATCATCAGACAGGCCCCCCACGCAGGGCCCGCATCACTATAGTGAGATAAATTCTAAAGTCAATTTGCCAAAAGTCTTGTGCCAGAAGGCTTTAACGCGAGGTTTTCCTCGAATTTCCCTGCCATTTACGCCTTTTATTCCGCTAAAGCAATCAGCCATTAGGGGAGGGTCTGCGCGTTGTCATTAGTGGGCTAACTGTCTATACTCGATGCCCGACCGCCAGGGGCTCTGAGACCTGTTTTTCTGGGGGTCGCACTTCCTGGGTAGTGGGTACCTGACCAGTGCACTTCCCAACAACTTGCCCTGATTCCTAGGGGCTCTTCAGTGTGAAAAAAAGCCGTGAAAAGCCAACGACCTGTAAACCTAGACCTAAGGACCATCAAACTCCCCATTACCGCGATCACGTCGATCCTTCACCGCATCTCCGGCATCATCCTCTTCATCGGCCTCGCTTTCATGCTCTACGCATTGAGCGCGTCGCTGGGTTCTGAAGAAGGCTTCGCCGACGTGAAGGCGACCTTGACCAGTCCGCTGGCCAAGTTCATCGCATGGGGGCTTCTGTCTGCCCTGCTGTATCACCTGGTGGCCGGTATTCGTCACCTGATCATGGATACGGGAGTCGGTGAAACGCTGGAAGGCGGGAAGCTGGGCTCGAAAATCGTCATCGTCGTTTCTCTGGCGCTGATCGTTCTGGCGGGAGTTTGGATATGGTAACCAGCGTTACGAACCTGTCTCGTTCGGGCCTCTATGACTGGATGGCGCAGCGCGTCTCCGCTGTAGTGCTCGCGGCTTATTTCATTTTTCTGATCGGATACCTCATCGCGCACCCTGGCATCGACTACGCCACGTGGCACGCCTTGTTCTCCCACAACGCAATGCGCATCTTCAGTCTGCTCGCCCTCGTTGCCCTGGCCGCTCACGCCTGGGTGGGCATGTGGACCATCGCGACCGACTACCTGACTCCCATGAGTTTCGGCCAGTCCGCGACCGCGGTGCGTTTCCTGTTCCAGGCGGTATGCGGCATTGCGATGTTCGCTTACTTCGTCTGGGGTGTGCAGATTCTTTGGGGTATCTGATTCATGGCTAAAATTAATACCATCTCGTTCGACGCCATCATCATTGGTGGCGGCGGCGCAGGCATGCGCGCGGCGCTGCAGTTGGCCGAGGGTGGCCACAAGACCGCTGTGGTCACCAAGGTCTTCCCGACCCGGTCGCACACCGTTTCCGCTCAGGGCGGCATCACCTGCGCCATCGCTTCGGCCGACCCGAACGATGACTGGCGCTGGCATATGTACGATACCGTCAAGGGTTCCGACTATATCGGTGACCAGGACGCTATCGAATACATGTGTCAGGAAGGCCCGGCTGCGGTCTTCGAACTGGACCACATGGGTCTGCCGTTCTCGCGTACCGAAACCGGTCGTATCTACCAGCGTCCGTTCGGTGGTCAGTCCAAGGATTTCGGCAAAGGCGGTCAGGCGGCACGTACCTGCGCTGCGTCGGACCGTACCGGTCACGCCCTGTTGCACACCCTTTATCAGGGCAACCTGAAAGCGGGCACCACGTTCCTGAACGAGTACTACGCCGTTGACCTGGTCAAGAACCATGACGGCGCATTCGTGGGTGTGATCGCGATCTGCATCGAAACCGGCGAAACCATGTACATCAAGGCAAAGGCCACGGTACTGGCGACGGGTGGTGCGGGTCGTATCTACGCGTCGACCACCAACGCCCTGATCAATACCGGCGACGGTATCGGTATGGCATTGCGTGCAGGTGTTCCGGTCCAGGACATCGAGATGTGGCAGTTCCACCCGACCGGCATCGCCGGCGCAGGTGTACTGGTCACTGAAGGTTGCCGTGGTGAAGGTGGTTATCTGATCAACAAGCATGGCGAGCGTTTCATGGAGCGTTACGCTCCCAACGCCAAGGACCTTGCAGGTCGTGACGTTGTCGCCCGTTCCATGGTCAAGGAAATCATCGCCGGTAACGGTTGTGGTCCGAATGGCGACCACGTGATGCTCAAGCTCGATCACCTCGGCGAAGAAGTGCTGCACAGCCGTCTGCCAGGGATCATGGAACTGTCCAAGACATTTGCTCACGTCGATCCTGCGGTCGCGCCGATCCCGGTTGTACCGACTTGTCACTATATGATGGGCGGCGTTGCCACCAACATTCACGGTCAGGCCATGACCATGGACGCTGAAGGCAAGGATCGCGTGATTCCTGGTCTGTTCGCGGTCGGTGAAGTGGCGTGCGTATCCGTTCACGGTGCCAACCGTCTGGGCGGCAACTCGCTGCTTGACCTGGTCGTATTCGGTCGCGCTGCCGGTCTGCACCTGGAAAAAGCCCTGTCCGACGGTATCGAATACGCCGATGCCAGCGACACCGACATCGATGTCGCATTGAGCCGTCTGAACGCGCTCAACGAGCGCACCCAGGGCGAAGACGTCGCCACGCTGCGTCGCGAGCTGCAGAACTGCATGCAGAATTACTTCGGTGTGTTCCGCACCGGCGAATACATGCAGAAGGGTATTGCCCAACTGGCTGATCTGCGGGCCCGTATTGCCAACGTCAAGATCAACGACAAGTCCCAGGCTTTCAACACTGCCCGTATCGAGGCGCTGGAGTTGCAGAACCTGCTGGAAGTGGCCGAAGCAACCGCCGTGGCTGCGGAAGTGCGTAAAGAGTCCCGCGGCGCTCACGCCCGTGAAGACTTCGAAGACCGCGACGATGAAAACTGGCTGTGCCATACCCTGTACTACCCGGGTGAGAAGCGGGTTGCCAAACGTGCAGTCAACTTTGCGCCGAAAACCGTACCGGCGTTTGAACCGAAAATTCGGACTTACTAAGGGTGGCCGCTATGTTGAAAGTCGAAGTTTATCGCTACAACCCTGACACCGATTCGGCGCCCAAGACCCAGGTCTTCGACGTTGATACCGGTGGCAAAGACCTGATGGTCCTGGACGTGCTGGCGCTGATCAAAGAGCAGGACGAAGGATTCTCCTATCGTCGCTCCTGCCGTGAAGGCGTTTGCGGTTCCGATGGTATGAACATCAACGGCAAGAACGGCCTGGCGTGTATCACGCCGTTGTCATCGGTGGTGAAGGGCAACAAGCTGGTAGTGCGCCCACTGCCTGGTTTGCCGGTCATCCGTGACCTGGTCGTCGATATGAGCATCTTCTACAAGCAATACGAGAAGGTGAAACCCTTCCTGCAGAACGACACGCCGGCTCCGGCCATCGAGCGTCTGCAGTCGCCAGAAGAGCGTGAGAAGCTGGACGGTCTGTACGAGTGCATTCTGTGCGCTTGCTGCTCCACTTCCTGCCCTTCGTTCTGGTGGAACCCTGACAAGTTCCTGGGTCCAGCTGCATTGCTGCAAGCCTATCGTTTCCTGGCAGACAGCCGTGACACCAAGACCCAGGAGCGTCTGGCTTCCCTGGACGACCCGTTCAGTGTGTTCCGTTGCCGCGGCATCATGAACTGCGTAAACGTTTGCCCTAAAGGCCTGAACCCTACCAAGGCCATCGGTCACGTACGCAGCATGCTTCTGAAGAGCGGTATCTGAGTTCAAGGCAGCATCGAAGCATTTGTAGGTTTGTAAATGTTGTACCCGTAAACGCTGCGGCGCGGGCTTCAACCGGCGCCGCAGTTTTAACCAGAGCAGCAGTCATTTGGCCGCAGCTCTTATTTTGAAGAAATGAGACCAGCAGGGGCATCCGGGCTGGTACCCGGACTATCTGCGTGATCCTTAGCGGCTTGGTGCAGTCAGCGACCTGATACATTCGCTGCGTGGACTTTTCAAGTTTGCAACGGTGTCTTCGCCGATGGTGTCCCCTAACCGAGGGTGACCAAGCATGCAAGAAAGCGTGATGCAGCGCATGTGGAACAGCGCCCACCTTTCAGGTGGTAACGCTGCCTATGTGGAAGAGCTCTACGAGCTCTACCTGCACGACCCTAACGCTGTGCCAGAAGAGTGGCGCACCTACTTTCAGACGTTGCCGGCTGACGGCAGCACTGCCACCGATGTATCGCACTCTACGGTTCGCGATCATTTCGTGTTGCTGGGGAAAAACCAGCGCCGCGCTCAGCCGGTCTCCGCCGGTAGCGTGAGCAGCGAACACGAGAAGAAGCAAGTCGAAGTGCTGCGACTGATCCAGGCATTCCGTATGCGCGGCCATCAGGGTGCGCAACTCGATCCTCTGGGTTTGTGGAAGCGTACTGCGCCAGCTGACCTGTCGATCAACCATTACGGTTTGACCAACGCTGACCTCGATACCACGTTCCGTGCCGGCGACCTGTTCATCGGCAAGGAGGAGGCGAGCCTACGCGAAATCGTCGACGCTTTGCAGAAGACATATTGCCGCACCATCGGCGCCGAGTTCACGCACATCGTCGATTCCAACCAGCGCAACTGGTTCATGCAGCGCCTCGAAAGCGTGCGTGGCCGTCCTGCATACTCCGCCGACATTCAGAGCCACCTGCTCGAGCGCGTCACCGCGGCTGAGGGTCTGGAAAAGTACCTGGGCACCAAATACCCGGGCACCAAGCGTTTCGGTCTGGAAGGCGGTGAAAGCCTGATCCCGATGCTGGACGAACTGATCCAGCGTTCGGGTTCCTACGGTACGAAGGAAATCGTGATCGGCATGGCCCACCGTGGCCGTCTGAACGTACTGGTCAACACCTTCGGCAAGAATCCGCGTGAGCTGTTCGACGAGTTCGAAGGCAAGAAAAAGGTCGAGCTGGGTTCCGGTGACGTGAAATACCACCAGGGCTTCTCGTCCAACGTCATGACCACCGGTGGCGAAGTCCACCTGGCGATGGCCTTCAACCCGTCTCACCTGGAGATCGTTTCTCCGGTGGTCGAGGGTTCCGTGCGCGCCCGTCAGGACCGTCGCAACGATGCCACTGGCGAGAAAGTGCTGCCGATTTCCATCCATGGCGACGCGGCGTTCGCAGGTCAGGGTGTCGTGCTGGAAACCTTCCAGATGTCGCAGACCCGCGGCTTCAAGACCGGCGGCACGATCCACATCGTGATCAACAACCAGGTCGGTTTCACCATCAGCAATCCGCAGGACGCGCGCTCCACCGAGTACGCGACCGACGTTGCCAAGATGATTCAGGCGCCGATTCTCCATGTGAATGGCGATGATCCTGAAGCCGTCATGTTCGTGACCCAACTGGCCATCGACTATCGCATGCAGTTCAAGCGTGACGTGGTGATCGATCTGGTCTGCTACCGTCGTCGCGGTCACAACGAAGCTGACGAACCGAGCGGCACCCAACCGTTGATGTACCAGCAGATCGCCAAACAGCGCACCACCCGTGAGCTGTACGCCGATGCGCTGGCTGCCAGCGGTGTCCTCAGCGCTGAAGCGGCTCAGACCAAGGTCGACGAGTACCGCAACGCGCTGGACAACGGCATGCACGTGGTGAAAAGTCTGGTCAAGGAGCCGAACAAGGAATTGTTCGTCGACTGGCGTCCTTATCTGGGCCACGCCTGGACGGCACGTCACGACACGCGTTTCGACCTCAAGACCCTCCAGGAACTGTCGGCCAAGCTGATGGAACTGCCGGAAGGCTTCGTGGTTCAGCGTCAGGTACAGAAGATCTACGAAGATCGCCAGAAGATGCAAGCCGGTGGCCTGCCGATCAACTGGGGTTATGCGGAAACCATGGCCTACGCCACACTGGCGTTCGAAGGGCACCCGGTTCGCATCACCGGTCAAGACGTCGGTCGCGGTACGTTCTCGCACCGTCACGCTGTCCTGCACAACCAGAAGGACGCATCCACCTACATTCCTCTGCAGAACCTGTATGCCGGTCAACCTCGTTTCGACCTGTATGACTCGTTCCTGTCGGAAGAGGCGGTGCTGGCATTCGAATACGGTTACTCGACCACCTCGCCAAACGCGCTGGTGATCTGGGAAGCCCAGTTCGGCGACTTCGCCAACGGTGCGCAGGTGGTGATCGACCAGTTCATCACCAGCGGCGAGCACAAGTGGGGCCGCCTGTGCGGTCTGACCATGCTGCTGCCACACGGTTACGAAGGTCAGGGCCCTGAGCACTCTTCGGCACGTCTGGAGCGTTACCTGCAGCTGTGCGCCGAGCACAACATTCAAGTGTGCGTACCGACGACTCCGGCACAGATCTACCATCTGTTGCGCCGTCAGGTGATCCGTCCGCTGCGCAAGCCGCTGGTGGTGCTGACACCGAAGTCCCTGCTGCGTCACAAACTTGCGATCTCGACGCTGGAAGATCTGGCCGAAGGCTCGTTCCAGACAGTCATCCCGGAAATCGATACCCTCGATCCGGCCAAGGTGACCCGCCTGGTGCTCTGCAGTGGCAAGGTTTATTACGACCTGCTGGAAAAACGCCGTGCCGAAGGCCGCGAAGATATCGCCATCGTGCGTATCGAGCAGCTCTATCCGTTCCCGGAAGACGACCTGATGGAGGCCATCGCGCCTTACACCAATCTGACCGACGTGGTCTGGTGTCAGGAAGAGCCGATGAACCAGGGCGCCTGGTACAGCAGCCAGCATCACTTGCGCCGTAGCATCGGCAATCACAACCGCAACCTCGTTCTCGAGTACGCCGGTCGTGATGCTTCTGCTGCTCCTGCTTGTGGCTACGCTTCGATGCACGCCGAACAGCAGGAAAAACTGCTGCAAGACGCGTTCACTGTTTAACGCCTTCGCGCACTAGAAACCGAATTAAGGAAATTACAGACAATGGCTATTGAGATCAAAGCCCCCTCTTTCCCGGAATCCGTTGCCGACGGCACCATTTCCAAGTGGCACAAGCAGCCGGGCGAAGCGGTAAAACGCGACGAACTGCTGGTCGACATCGAAACCGACAAGGTGGTTCTCGAAGTACTGGCTGAAGCTGACGGCGTATTGGCGTCGATCGTGAAAGGCGAGGGCGACACCGTCCTGTCCAACGAACTGATCGCAACCCTGGACGCTGGCGCCACGGCATCTGCCGCGCCTGCTGCCGCTGCTGCGGCCCCGGCTGCTGCACCTGCCGCTGCTGCCGCGCCTGCTCCTGCCGCCGCTGGCGACGAAGACGCCATCGGCGCTCCGGCTGCCCGCAAGCTGGCCGAAGAAAACGGCATCGCACTGGCCAGCATCAAGGGCACCGGTAAAGACGGTCGTGTCACCAAGGAAGACGTTGTTGCTGCCATCGAAGCGAAGAAATCCGCTCCGGCCGCGGCACCTGCTGCCAAGCCAGCCGCTGCACCGGCTGCCGCACCTGTGGTGGCGGCGGGCGACCGCACCGAGAAGCGCGTTCCGATGACCCGCCTGCGCGCCAAGGTTGCCGAGCGTCTGGTTGAAGCTCAGTCGACCATGGCCATGCTGACCACGTTCAACGAAGTCGACATGACCGAAGTCATGGCCCTGCGTTCGAAGTACAAGGATCTGTTCGAGAAGTCCCACAACGGCGTACGCCTGGGCTTCATGTCCTTCTTCGTCAAGGCCGCCACCGAAGCGCTGAAACGCTTCCCGGCAGTCAACGCGTCGATCGACGGTTCCGACATCGTTTACCACGGCTACGCTGACGTCGGTGTGGCTGTTTCCAGCGACCGTGGTCTGGTGGTTCCGGTTCTGCGTAACGCAGAGCAGATGAGCCTGGCTGAAATCGAAGGCGGCATCGCCACCTTTGGCAAGAAAGCCCGCGACGGCAAACTGTCCATCGACGAGATGACCGGTGGTACCTTCACCATCACCAACGGTGGTACTTTCGGTTCGATGATGTCGACCCCGATCGTCAACCCGCCACAAGCGGCCATCCTGGGCATGCACAACATTGTTCAGCGTCCTATGGCGATCAACGGTCAGGTTGTCATCCGTCCGATGATGTACCTGGCACTGTCCTACGATCACCGCTTGATCGACGGTAAAGAAGCTGTGACGTTCCTGGTGACCATCAAGAACCTGCTGGAAGATCCAGCGCGTCTGTTGCTGGATATCTGATTCAAGGCAGCTGTAAGCCGCAAGCGCCAAGCTGCAAGAATATGCAGCCTGGCGCTCGTGCTTGGGTCGTCGCAACATCCTAATGAACAGGCTGCAACTTGTCTGTAGAGCATCACGGATCAGCTTGCAGCTTGTGGCTTGAAGCTCGCAGCTAAAGAGGAACTCTTTTTTATGTCCCAGAAATTCGACGTGGTAGTGATTGGCGCAGGCCCTGGCGGTTATGTTGCCGCCATCAAGGCCGCGCAACTTGGTCTCAAGACTGCCTGCATCGAGAAGTATCAGGATAAAGAGGGCAAGCTCGCTCTCGGCGGTACCTGCCTGAACGTAGGCTGCATTCCTTCCAAGGCGCTGCTGGACAGCTCGTGGAAATTCTACGAAGCCAAGAACCAGTTCAACGTGCACGGCATTTCCATCTCCGGCGACGTGCAGATGGACGTCCCGGCCATGGTGGGTCGCAAGTCGCAGATCGTCAAAGGCCTGACCGGCGGCGTTGCCAGCCTGTTCAAGGCTAACGGCGTCACTTCCCTGCAGGGCCACGGCAAGCTGCTGGCCGGCAAGAAAGTCGAGCTGACCAAGCCTGACGGCACCACCGAAGTCATCGAAGCCGACAACATCATCCTGGCATCCGGTTCGCGTCCTATCGACATTCCACCGGCCCCGGTCGACCAGAACGTCATCGTCGACTCCACTGGCGCCCTGGAATTCCAGGCTGTGCCTGAGCGTCTGGGCGTGATCGGTGCAGGCGTTATCGGCCTGGAACTGGGCTCGGTATGGTCGCGCCTGGGTTCCAAGGTCACCGTTCTGGAAGCGCTGGAGAAATTCCTGCCTGCCGCTGACGAAGCCGTTTCCAAAGAAGCACAGAAGACCTTCACCAAGCAGGGTCTGGACATCAAGCTGGGCGCTCGCGTCACCGGCTCGAAAGTCAACGGCAACGAAGTCGTCGTCAACTACACCGATAAAGACGGTGAGCAGAACATCACGTTCGATCGCCTGATCGTTGCTGTGGGCCGTCGTCCGGTGACCACCGATCTGCTGGCCTCCGACAGCGGCGTCGACATCGACGAGCGCGGCTTCATCTTCGTCAACGATCAGTGCGAAACCAGCGTGCCTGGCGTTTATGCGATCGGTGACGTGGTCCGTGGTCTGATGCTGGCACACAAAGCATCGGAAGAAGGCATCATGGTTGTCGAACGCATCAAGGGTCACAAGACCCAGATGAACTACGACCTGATCCCGTCGGTTATCTACACGCACCCGGAAATCGCATGGGTCGGTAAGACCGAGCAGACCTTGAAGGCCGAAGGCGTTGAGGTTAACGTCGGCAGCTTCCCGTTCGCGGCGAGCGGCCGTGCGATGGCGGCGAACGACACTGGCGGTTTCGTCAAAGTCATCGCTGACGCCAAAACCGACCGTGTACTGGGTGTACACGTCATCGGTCCAGGCGCGGCAGAGCTGGTACAGCAGGGCGCGATCGGTATGGAATTCGGCACCAGTGCCGAAGACATCGGCATGATGGTCTTCTCTCACCCGACGTTGTCCGAAGCGCTGCACGAAGCTGCTTTGGCTGTGAATGGCCACGCCATCCACATCCAGAACAAGAAAAAACGCTAAGAAAAAACCACGACGGACCGCCCGTCGTAGGCCTTGCCCACAAGGCTTACCGCGGAAGGTCCGTTGGACTCGAACTCCCGGCCGTTTCCGGACCTGCACCCGCGTGCAGGTTCGGGCGCTTCCGGGAGAAGCGGTCACAGGTGGTGCGGCACGCCTAGACGAGCAGCACCGAATGCGCAGTACCTAACGAAGACGGTAATAAGCATGAATCTTCACGAGTATCAGGGTAAGCAGCTGTTTGCTGAATACGGCCTGCCAGTATCCAAGGGCTTTGCAGTAGACACCCCGGAAGCAGCAGCAGAAGCGTGCGACAAGATCGGCGGAACCGAATGGGTCGTCAAAGCCCAGGTTCACGCAGGTGGTCGCGGTAAAGCGGGCGGCGTCAAGCTCGTTCGCAGCAAGGAAGACGCAGCTGCGTTCGCCCAGCAGTGGTTGGGCAAGCGTCTGGTCACTTACCAGACTGATGCCAACGGTCAGCCGGTCACCAAGATCCTGGTTGAATCCTGCACTGACATCGCCAAAGAGCTGTACCTGGGCGCTGTAGTGGACCGTTCGAGCCGTCGTATCGTGTTCATGGCCTCCACCGAAGGTGGCGTGGACATCGAGAAGATCGCTCACGAAACTCCTGAGAAGATTCTCAAGGCCACGATCGACCCACTGGTTGGCGCTCAGCCATTCCAGGGCCGCGATCTGGCATTCCAGCTGGGTCTGGAAGGCAAGCAGGTGACTCAGTTCGCCAAGATCTTCGTCGGTCTGGCCAATCTGTTCCAGGACCACGACCTGGCCCTGCTGGAAGTGAACCCGCTGGTGATCAAGGCTGACGGCGATCTGCACTGCCTGGACGCCAAAATCAACATCGACGCCAACGCCATGTACCGTCAGCCCAAGCTGAAGGCTTTCCACGATCCATCGCAAGATGACCCACGTGAAGCCCACGCTGCCAAGTTCGAACTGAACTACGTGGCACTGGAAGGCAACATCGGCTGCATGGTCAACGGTGCCGGCCTGGCCATGGGTACCATGGACATCGTCAACCTGCACGGCGGCAAGCCAGCCAACTTCCTCGACGTAGGTGGTGGTGCTACCAAAGAGCGCGTGACCGAAGCCTTCAAGATCATCCTGTCCGACAGCAACGTCGCAGCAGTACTGGTCAACATCTTCGGCGGTATCGTTCGTTGCGACATGATTGCCGAAGGCATCATTGGCGCCGTGAAAGAAGTCGGCGTGAAAATCCCGGTCGTTGTTCGCCTTGAAGGTAACAACGCTGACCTGGGCGCTAAAGTACTGGCAGAAAGCGGCTTGAACATCATCGCTGCTACCAGCTTGACCGACGCTGCTCAACAAGTCGTCAAAGCTGCGGAGGGCAAATAATGAGCGTCCTGATCAATAAAGACACCAAAGTTATCTGCCAGGGCTTCACCGGCTCGCAAGGTACTTTCCACTCCGAACAAGCCATTGCCTACGGCACCAAAATGGTTGGCGGCGTGACGCCAGGCAAGGGTGGCACCACTCACCTGAACCTGCCGGTGTTCAACACCGTTCGCGAAGCAGTAGAAAAAACGGGCGCTACCGCCAGCGTGATCTACGTTCCGGCTCCTTTCTGCAAGGATTCGATCCTGGAAGCTGCTTTCGGCGGCATCAAGCTGATCATCTGCATCACCGAAGGTATTCCTACCCTCGACATGCTGGATGCCAAGGTCAAGTGCGACGAGCTGGGTGTGACCCTGATCGGCCCTAACTGCCCAGGCGTGATCACGCCGGGCGAGTGCAAGATCGGCATCATGCCAGGTCACATTCACTTGCCAGGCAAAGTCGGTATCGTGTCGCGTTCCGGCACCCTGACTTACGAAGCTGTGAAGCAGACCACTGACGCCGGTTTCGGTCAGTCCACCTGCGTCGGTATCGGTGGCGATCCGATCCCTGGTTCCAACTTCATCGACATCCTGAAGTTGTTCCAGAACGACCCACAGACCGAAGCGATCGTGATGATCGGTGAGATCGGTGGTTCGGCTGAAGAAGAAGCCGCTGCCTACATCAAGGCAAACGTGACCAAGCCGGTCGTTTCCTACATCGCGGGTGTGACTGCTCCTCCGGGCAAGCGCATGGGCCATGCGGGCGCAATCATCTCCGGCGGTAAAGGCACTGCAGACGAGAAATTCGCTGCGCTGCAAGACGCGGGTGTCAAAACCGTGCGTTCGCTGGCAGACATCGGCAAAGCCCTGGCTGAGCTGACCGGTTGGGAAATGAAGAAGTAAGCATCGCTTGCTAATCATTGAACGATCGACAAAGGCCACCTTCGGGTGGCCTTTGTGTTTTCCGGGTTCGGACATTTCTGCCTGTCGTTCCGGTTGCGCGCTGTGGGAGCGAGCTTGCCCGCGAATAAACGATGACGCGGTAGACCTGGAACCGCACTGGTCCTCCGCTGAAAGGTGTAGGAGTTTTCCGATATGCGACACAGAAGTGCGTTCATCGGTCGCTCCGCCCTGTAACGGTGCGGGAAATAGGGTAGGCTAGCCGCCATTTTGCGTGGCCGGCCCCCATAAGGAGCCGCTGCATGCCTACGGGCCTGTTCTAAAAGGACGGGCAGCATTTCCCTCATCCTCAGGGAAATCCTCTTCTTAATTCCGATTCAGCAGTGTGGTTTCTTTGATGAAAGTGTTGAAAGGTCAGGACATCCTGGCGCTTGGCTTCATGACGTTCGCGTTGTTCGTAGGTGCTGGCAATATCATCTTCCCCCCAATCGTGGGTTTACAGGCGGGTCCGCACGTGTGGATGGCCGCTCTGGGCTTTCTGGTCACCGCCGTAGGTCTGCCGGTCGTGACGGTCGTGGCGCTGGCCAAGGTCGGTGGGGCCATGGACACGCTGAGCCGTCCTGTCGGTAAAGTCGCCGGCACCGTGCTTGCAGCAGTGTGTTACCTGTCCGTGGGCCCTCTGTTCGCCACCCCGCGCACGGCAACCGTGTCCTTCGAGGTCGGCCTGGCGCCGATCACCGGTGAGAGCCCGCTGGCGCTGTTCCTTTACAGCCTCGCGTACTTCCTGCTGGTGTTCTGGATTTCGCTTTACCCCGGCCGCTTGCTCGACACCGTCGGGCGCTTCCTTGCTCCGTTGAAGATCATCGCGTTGGCCGTATTGGGCATCGCGGCGTTCGCCCTGCCTGCCGGTGATGTCGGCGTTGCACAGCCTGCGTATGTCGCCGCTCCGTTCTCTCAGGGCTTCATCAACGGTTACCTGACGATGGACACACTGGGGGCCCTGGTGTTCGGCATCGTCATCGTCAATGCCATCCGGTCTCGCGGCGTAGAGTCTCCAGCACTGATCACCCGATACGCGATCATTGCCGGCTTGATCGCCGGGGTGGGCCTGGCGCTGGTCTACATCAGCCTGTTCCGCCTGGGTTCTGGAAGTCATGCCGTCGCTGCGGGCGCTACCAACGGCGCGGCGGTGCTGCACGCTTATGTACAACACACGTTCGGCACACTGGGCAGCGGTTTCCTTGCCGTGTTGATTTCCTTGGCGTGCCTGGTCACCGCAGTGGGTCTGACCTGCGCTTGCGCCGAGTATTTCAGTCGACTGCTGCCGCTTTCGTACAGGACGCTGGTGATCCTGCTTGCAGCGTTCTCTCTGCTGGTGTCCAACCTGGGGCTGACCAAGCTGATCCAGTTCTCCATTCCGGTGCTGACCGCTATCTATCCGCCGTGCATCGCACTGGTCGCGTTGAGTTTCTGCAAAGACTTCTGGCAGTCACAAGGACGGGTCGTTGCCCCGGTCATGCTGGTCTCGTTCGTGTTCGGCACGATAGACGCGGTCAAGGGGACGGGCTATGCGGATCACCTGCCTGACACGCTGGCCCATTTGCCATTGAGCGAACAAGGGCTGGCCTGGTTGATCCCTTCGCTCATGACGCTGTTCGTAGCGTTCGTGGTGGATCGCATGCTCGGTCGACGCAGCGAGGCGCTGGCCTGAGGGGAGGGCGGCTAGCTGAATGCGTGGCAATGCTGCCTGACGTGAAGGTGTAAAAAATAAAACCCGCAGAATCAGACTGGGGGGAACCTGGCAGTCTGCCTCACGGTAAGAAATGCCCGTATCGCAAGATACGGGCATTTTTTTATGCGCTATATCCAGGGTAAAAATCGTACTCAAGGCACTCTCTTTCCAGTCATCGCTCGATGTACTCATTCCCGAAGACCATCTGGTCCGCGTGGTTGAGGCTGGACCGCTTGCAGCAACAAGCCGCGTTGTACAGCCCGCCGCCACTGCCTCGGCAAATTCTGCCGAGGCCGGCCTTTTAAACGGTGGTTTGTACCACGTAACCCTGCGTTTAACCGCTTATGCACGGCTTTATGGTGGTGTAATAAATCCATGATGGCCTGCTGCGTGGAACATCACGGCGGCTTTCCCGGAGGGCATGAACAGCCGGTCAATGCTGCCTTCGGCTACCACCGGATTCCGGATATCGGCGGGTTGGCCGCACCGGTCGGGCGTTAGTAACAGGTCACTCTTCTGACTTCATTGGGATAACTAGAACATGCCAGCACCTTTAATTCCCGTGCAAACCTCTCCCGATCTGCCGGGTGAGGCTGATGTGGTCGTGATCGGCGGCGGCATCATCGGCGCGTTTACCGCCTACTATCTTGCCAGACGGGGCATGAAAGTCGCGCTGGTCGAAAAGGGCCGCATAGGCGCCGAGCAATCAAGCCGCAACTGGGGATGGTGCCGTCAGCAGAATCGCGATGCGCGTGAGTTGCCGATGGCCACCAAAAGCCTGGAACTGTGGGAGCAGTTCGCCGCGCAATCCGGTGAACAAACCGGTTTTACGCGGTGTGGTTTACTTTACCTGAGCAACAACGACCAGGAGCTGGAAGGGTGGGCGCGCTGGGGGGAGTTTGCGCGTACGGTCAACGTGCAGACCCAGATGCTCACCGCCGAACAGGCCGCCGAGCGTGGCAGGGCCACCGGTAAGTCGTGGAAGGGCGGGGTGTTCGCGCCCACCGATGGCATTGCCGACCCTTCCCGCGCAGCCCCCGCTGTCGCGCGCGCGATCATGGCCCTGGGCAGTAGCGTGCATCAGGATTGTGCCGTGCGGGGTCTCGAGACCGAAGGCGGTCAATTGTCGGCGGTGGTCACCGAAAAAGGCGTCATACGCACCCGGCTCGCGGTGCTTGCCGCCGGTGCCTGGGCGTCCTCATTCTGCCGCCAATATGGTATTCGTTTCCCGCAAGCGACGATTCGTCAGACCGTGCTGTCGGTCACCGCGCCGAACCAGGAAATTCCCAGTGCGCTGCATACCGCCGGTGCGTCCATCACCCGCCGCTTCGATGGCAGCTACACGCTGGCGATCAGCGGCCGGGGGCGAGTCGACATCACTCCACAGTTGCTGGGATTCTCTACTCAATTCTTGCCGATGTTCCAGCGTCGCTGGCGCAACCTGGCGCCTGGGGGGCTGGAAGGCTGGCACGCCGGCCACGAAAGCTTGAAGCGCTGGCGCCTGGACCAGCCCACGCCCATGGAGAGAATGCGAATTCTCGATCCAAGCGCTGACGCTTCGGCCGTTGCGCTGACCTACCAGCGCGCGGTGGAGTTGGTGCCAGCGTTGCAGGGAACGTCGATCAATGCCTCCTGGGCCGGTTACGTGGACAGTACGCCGGATGGCGTTCCCGGTATCGGCGAGATGGCCAGCCTGCCAGGGCTGGTAATCGCGGCGGGGTTCAGCGGGCATGGCTTTGGGATTGGCCCGGGTGCGGGTCATCTGATTGCCGACATCGTCAGCGGGATGACCCCCATCGTCGATCCGCGCCCCTATCACCCGAGCCGTTTTCAAAAGTCATCCTGGGGCAAAGTGGCGGATTTTTGAGCTGACCCCCAGGCCGTTGCGTGGCGTCCCTTGCCGCCCGCAACGGCCTTTGTGCTCTAGCGTTGGCCAAAGCCAATGATTGCCTTGGTTTCCAGATACTCTTCAAAACCCTGCACGCCGTATTCGCGACCGTTGCCCGAGCGCTTGTAGCCACCGAAAGGCGCCATCGGGTCCCACGCGGGATAGTTCAGATGTACTTGGCCAGCGCGAATACGCGAAGCGACGGCACGGGCAAGCTGAAGGTCCTGGGCTTGCACATGGGCACCGAGCCCATACACGGTATCGTTGGCAATCGCGATGGCTTCATCCAGCGTGTCATAGGCAATGATGCATAACACCGGACCAAAGATTTCCTCCTGCGCGATGCGCATGCCCGACGCCACCTCGGAGAAGACCGTCGGCCGGGTATAGAAGCCTTTTTCAAAGCCCGGTACTCGCCCAGGTCCGCCGCACACCAGTTTTGCACCCTCGTTCAGGCCCGCCTCAATCATTGCCTGGACACGTTCGAACTGCGCCAGATTGGCAATCGGTCCCAGCACGGTTTCTTCCGCGCGCGGGTCACCCACGATAATTGAATTGGCGGTGGCCGCGGCCAGTGCTTCAACCTCGGACAGCCGGTCTCTTGGCACGATCATCCGGGTCGGCGCGCTGCAGGACTGCCCGACATTGCGAAACGCCGACATCACCCCCGGCGGCACGGCCTTGGCGAAGTCGGCGTCAGGCAGCAGCACGTTCGGCGATTTGCCCCCCAGCTCCTGGGTCACGCGCTTGACCGTAGGCGCGGCCGCCTGGGCGACCAGCGCACCGGCGCGGTTGGAGCCCGTGATGGAGATCATGTCGATATCAGGGTGCGCCGCCATGGCCGCGCCGACATCGGCACCACTGCCGTTCACCAGGTTAAACACCCCTGGGGGCACGCCGGAGTCGTGGATCAGTTGGGCAAACAACAACGCGCTCAGGGGCGACAGTTCACTGGGTTTGAGCACCACGGTGCATCCGGCGGCGATGGCCGGGGCGACTTTTGCGGTGATTTGATAAAGCGGCCAGTTCCAGGGCGTGATCAGCCCGCACACGCCGACAGGTTCGCGCTCGATCGCGGTGCCACGCTCAACCGTCTGAAAGCGATAGCTGGTCAGCACGTCCCGGGCGACCCGCACGTGTTCGGCCGCCAGGGGCACTTGCATGTTCCGTGCAAAGTTGATCGCGGCGCCCATTTCCAGGGTGAGGGCCTGGGCGAACTGTTCCTTGCGCTCCAGGATCAGCGCATGGATCTTGTCCAGCACTTGTGCGCGAGCCACCGGCGGGCACGCGGCCCAGCCGGGCAACGCAGCCCGCGCCGCCGCCACGGCGCGATCAACGTCTTCAGCGGAGCCGCGTGCGACCTGAGCCACGACCTCTTCGGTGGCCGGATTGACCACCGGCAGAGTCGCCGCCCGGGCAGGGGGTGACCAGCGGCCGTCAATGTAGAACTGCTGAGCGATGTGCGCATCGATAGGGTCGCTGTGCGACGATTGTGTGGGCATCCAACTGGCTCCTCGGAACATTGATGGGGACGGCGAACCGTGCTCCGGACTTACTTCACCGCATAGACCTTGCGCACATAGACCGTGCTGTTCCAGGCGCAGGGCGCGCCTTTGGCGACGAATACGGTGTCACCGGTGTTGACCGTCACGTCCACGCCATCGTCGTCCTGCAGGGTCATGCTGCCTTCGATCAGGTACATCAGTTCATGCAGCTTGTGTGGGCGACCGTGGCGCGCATAGGGCGTCGAGTCCCAGACGCCGACGCGCAATTCAGTGTCGGCATCATCGAACAGGTTGTTGGCGCGGCATTGCGGAGCAGGGCCGATCAGGATTTGCGCGTCAGGTGCGGCGGAGGGGTTGAGTGGCGTGCGCGGGTCGATCCATGTCAGGCCGGGGTGCAGGGGCGCGTCGGGCAGGTCAACGGTGCAGAACGCCCATTGGCTGCCGGCGCTGGCCTGCACACGCACAGGCGTGCCATAGCCGATCACGGCGCTGTCACCTGCGCCCAGTTCCAGGCGCTGCTCGCTCGTCTGCAGTGTGACCAGGCCGGCGTGAACCACCAGCGTTTCACTGTAGGGGAAATGGTCGATAGAGGTTTCACCACTGAACGACACCAAGCCCGCACTGACACCGTCGTCACCTTGCCAGGCGACTTTGCGTGTATCACCGAACGGGTCGAGGGCACTCAGGGCGGCGTTGCGCAAAGGTGTGGTAATGCGGCCGCCGTCAGCGCGCGCCAGCAGCAAAATACGAGGAGATAACATAGTGGTGCTCCTGAGTGAAAGTCAGCCCAATGCTTGTGTGATAAGGGCAAAGGGAAGTGTGTCGGCGCTGGCCTGAGGCGGCGTGCCCTTGGCCATTTGCGTGACGGAGTCGACATGCTTCAACCCCGCCTGTTCGAGCCAGTCGGCAATGCCGCAGTCGGCGGGAATATCGATGCGTACAAAGGCATCCGGCACCTGTGCGAGCAGTTCGGTGAGCATGTGCTTGGCCTGGTCGACATTCTCTGCCACCGCCGGACCGATGCTGCGTCCGCGGCCAAACGGGCGTAGTACGGCAAATCCGCGTAACTGGCCGTCGCGCTCGATTCCCACGACGCAATCCATCTGCAAGTTGCGCATCACCTCGCGGCGGTCCAGCCCGCTTGCGGCATTGGCCAGGGCTACCAGCGCGACATGATCGTCGGCCGATAGCACTCGGCAGGTTTCGCCGCTCGGCAAATCTGTTTGGGCCGGTACCTGCGCCAGGCCTTGATGCTGGTCCACCTGTCCGAATTCGACAAACCCCTGGCTGGCATAAAGAGGTGCGCCGGCCAGGGTGGCGTTGAGGATCGGTGTGCGCCATTGGCAAGCAGCCAGGGCTTTTTCCATCAAGCGCCGGCCAATGCCCTGGCCCTGGTAGTCAGCACTGACGATGACCAGGCCGATGGTTGCGTAATCTCCTTGAGGGCAGGCGAAAGCAGTGCCGATCAGGCGCTCGCCATCGAGTGCCACGACGCCGTCGCTCACTCGTTGCAGCATCGCCCAGTCCTCGAGGCGATGCGGCCATTTCAATTCCAGCGACAAGGCGTGGGCGGCCGGAAGGTCGCCTACAGTCATGGCGCGGTAGACATAAGCAGGGTGTGGCAGGGCAGACATGACAAGCCTCCATTGAACGTTGTGTGTGTCACTGGAGTGCCTGTATCCCACCTGATTAAAGGGCTGGCAAGAGGACGCGCAACATTCGGCAGATTCGTGAAGCGCAGGGGTAACGAGACCATAGTTACTACTTAATTTCGGGGCCTGATCAGCAGCAAATACCTGATGGTTTTTTTGGCGAAAAGTCGCGCACAGCAATGCTCTGCGCCACCGACGCCATCCACGACACTTTCTGCCGTCGTTTAGCCTTGTGCTTGAGCCTTCCAGGGCAAAAAGCGTCATAAGCGCGCATAAATACAGGGCCTGCTCAAGCCTGGAGCAAGCGGCAAACTCTGCTGGGCACGCAGGCAAAAACGGTGGTTTGTATTGAGCAAGCGTCGATTTTGACGCCTTCTGCTGATTTCACAGTGTTGTAATGAAGACGTGCAGCAACGAAGCGTTTGCTCTGCAAGAGTAGCGAACGCTTGTCACACTCAACGAACTTCAGGACCGCACTCAATGAGCTTTCTTCGTCCCAAATTCATTACGTTCGACTGCTACGGCACGCTGACCAACTTTCAGATGGGCACGATGACTCGTGAACTGTTTGCCGATCGTATCCAGCCTGCTCAGATGGACCAGTTCGTCAAAGACTTCAGCGCCTATCGCCTCGACCAGGTCATGGGCGACTGGCGGCCGTACGATGAGATTCTCAAGACGGCTCTGGCTCGCACCTGCAAGCGTTGGGGGATCGATTATCGCGAAGAAGGCCAGCTTTATTATGACGCGGTGCCAACGTGGGGCCCCCATGCAGACGTCCCGGCAGGCTTGTCGAAAATAGCCGACAAGATCCCCCTGGTGATTTTCTCCAATGCGATGGACAGTCAGATCATGTCCAACGTCGACAAGCTGGGCGCGCCGTTTTACAAGGTATTCACTGCCCAACAGGCTCAGGCCTACAAACCGCGTCTGGCAGCGTTCGAGTACATGCTCGATAACCTGGGTTGCGGCCCGGAAGATGTCTTGCACGTGTCTTCAAGTTTTCGTTATGACCTGATGTCGGCCCATGACATGAAGATCAAGCACAAGGCCTTCGTCGCCCGTGGCCATGACGTACCGGCCAATGCCGCCTTCGGTTACCAGCAGATCAACGATATTGGTGGGTTGCCAGCATTGGTCGGCCTATAAACGATGCGATCGGCATTCTTGTTGGCACAGGGGCGGGCTCGACATGGGCAGTGAATCGTATTGGCTCGACACCGCACCGGCGTTTGCTGGCGCGCAGCTGGGTGATCTGCCCAGGCAGGTCGACGTGGCGGTAGTAGGGGGCGGGCTCACTGGCCTCTCGGCGGCGAGGGCTTTGGCCATGCGTGGCGCCAGCGTGGTTGTGCTGGATGCAGGGCGGGTGGTGGGTGAAGCCTCGGGGCGTAATGGTGGGCAATGCAACACCGGTGTCGCCCAGGATTACGCCGGACTGCACGCCAGTCTCGGGCCGGACAAGGCGCGTGCTTATTACCAGGCCTATGAAAGCGCGGTGCAGACCGTGGTGTCGGTGGTGGAGCAGGAGCGAATCGCTTGCGACCTGGTGCGCAACGGCAAGTTGAAGCTGGCCGCCAAGCCCATGCACTACGAGGGGTTGGCGCGTACCTGCGAGCTGATTCGCCGGGAGGTCGATGCCGACGTCGAGCTGCTCGATGCCCGGCAGACGCGTGTCGAAGTCAACTCGACGCAGTTTCATGGCGGCTTGCTGCAACGCAATGGCGTACAAATGCACGTCGGCCGTTTCGGTGTCGGGCTGGCCGAGGCGGCAGTACGGCGCGGCGCGGTGATTCACGAGCATACCCAGGTTAACGACTGGAAGGCCCGGTCAGGCGGTTATCTGATCAACACCACCAAGGGCTCGCTGCATGCCGGCCAGGTCTTGTTGGCCAGCGGTGCGAGCCAGCACGGTGGCCTTGGCTGGTACCGCCGTCGGATCGTACCGGTGGGCAGTTTTGTGATCGTCACCCAGGTGCTGCCGCAGACACTGATCGAGCAGTTGTGGCCGCAGCAGCGCTCTTATGTCACCAGCCGCATGATCGGCAATTACTTTCGCCTGACCCCGGACAACCGCCTGCTGTTCGGCGGGCGGGCGCGATTCGCGATGTCCAACAGCGTATCGGACGCCAAAAGCGGCAAGGTGCTGCGGGCGGCGATGCTCAATATCTTCCCGCAGTTGGCCGACGTGAAAATCGACTACTGCTGGGGTGGTCTGGTGGACATGACGTCCGATCGTCTGCCGCGCGCCGGGCAGCATGGCGGGGTCTTTCACTCCATGGGTTACAGCGGCCATGGCGTGCAGATGTCGGTGCACATGGGCCAGGTGATGGCTGACGTGATGGCCGGCAATGCAGCCGCCAATCCGTGGCGCGAGCTCCAATGGCCGGCGATTCCCGGGCATTTCGGCAAGCCCTGGTTCCTGCCGGTCGTGGGCGCCTGGTACCGCTTCCAGGATTATCTGCACTGAGTTTTGCAGTCGTTGCGTCACCGTCGTTTGTGTTTTCAGGACGCTCCGGACATCCGCGAGCACTCGAATTTTTCGATTATCGACAGGTAGCCTTCCATGACAGACCGTAAAAATACTCTCGAATTTATCAGCGGCGAAGACAGCCTGCGGGTATTCGAACATCTCAATCGTGGCATGTCGCGTCGCAATGCCCTGCAGATGCTCGGCGTTGCCGGGGTTGCGGCGGCGGGTGCCGGTAGCCTGTTCGGCGCTGCTGGCAAGCTGCTGGCCGATGACACACCGGTCGTGGGTAAAGGCAAGCCAGGTGGCAAGATCCGCGTCGCGGGGGTGTCCAGCTCGACCGCCGATACGCTGGACCCCGCCAAGGGCGCACTGTCCACCGACTATGTGCGTCATTACATGTTCTATAACGGCCTGACCCGTTTCGACAACCACATGACCCCGCAACTGGAGTTGGCCGAGCGCATCGAGAATACCGACGCCACGCTATGGACCATTACCCTGCGCAAAGACGTGACGTTCCACAATGGCAAGCCCCTTACTCCAGCCGACGTGGTGTTTTCGCTGAGCCGGCACAAGGATCCGCTCACCGGCTCGAAGGTCATGGCATTGGTCGAGCAGTTCGCCGAGATCAAGGCCAGCGGGCCGAACGAAGTGCAGATCCGTCTCGGTTCACCGAACGCCGAGCTGCCTTCGATCCTCGCGGTGTCGCACCTGCTGATCGTTCCCGACGGCACCACCGACTTCAACAAGGGTATCGGCACTGGCCCGTTCTCTGTCGGCGAGTTCAAGCCAGGGGTACGTTCGATCGCCCTGCGCAACAAAAACTATTGGAAACCGGGCTTGCCGTACCTCGACGAGATCGAGTTCATTGCCATCGCCGATGAACCGTCGCGGGTCAATGCGCTGCTGTCGGGCGACGTGCACATGATCAACGAGGTCAATGCGCGTTCCACCGCACGCATCGCCGGCAGTGGCAAGCATCGCGTGGTCGATGCGCCGTCGGGCAACTACACGGACTTGATCATCCGTCAGGACCAGATGCCTGGCAAAAGCCCGGAATTCACCCAGGCCATGAAGCTGCTGCTGGACCGTGAACAAATCAAGTCAGCGGTGTTCCGTGGGTATGCGGTGGTCGGTAACGATCACCCGATCTCGCCAAGTGCGCGTTATTACAACAGTGATCTGCCGCAAACCCCATATGACCCTGAGAAAGCCAGGTTCCTGCTTAAGAAAGCCGGCATGGAAAGCATCACCATGCCCCTGGTGGCATCGCCCGCCGCGACGGGCTCGGTGGATATTGCCGTGTTGTTGCAGCAATCGGCTAAACAGGCGGGGCTCAAGCTGGACGTCAGCCGTTTGCCCACCGACGGTTATTGGTCCAACCACTGGGCGAAGCACCCGCTGAGCTTCGGCAACATTAACCCGCGGCCGAATGCCGACGTGATGTTCTCGCAGTTCTTTCAGTCCAAGGCGCCGTGGAACGAGTCTGCCTGGAAAAACGATCAGTTTGACCAGTTGCTGCTGCTGGCGCGTGCTGAAACCGACGAAGCCAAGCGCACCCAGATGTACCACGACATGCAGACGTTGGTGCATGACCATTGCGGCATCGGCGTGCCGGTGTTTATCAGCAACATCGATGGCGTCGACCAGCGTGTCAAAGGGTACGTAGCGAACCCGCTGGGCGGTTTCATGGGCTACATGTTCTCCGAGCAAGTGTGGCTGGACGCTTGAGCGCCGTGAGGGCAAGACGATGAATAGCACTGCACTGTGGTTGATCGGCCGGCGCCTGGGCGCCGGTGTGGTGACGTTGTTGATCGTGTCCATGGTCGTGTTTGCGATCACGGCGGTACTGCCGGGGGATGCGGCGCAACAAGCGCTCGGCCAGTTCGCCACGCCTGAACAGGTGGCGGCCCTGCGCTTGAAGATGGGACTCGACCAGCCCGGTGTGCTGCGTTACCTGCACTGGTTGATGAGCCTGCTGACCGGCGATATGGGCGTTTCGGTTTCCAGCGCCACGCCGGTGAGTGAGCTGATGGCGGGGCGGGTGCCCAACACGCTGATGCTGGCGGGCGTTACGGCCTTGGTCTCGGTGCCCGTGGCGCTGGTGCTGGGCATCGGCTCGGCGATGGGAAGGGGCGGGCGCGTCGACAGCTTCCTGAGCTTTGTCACCCTGGCCATGGTCGCGGTGCCTGAGTTCCTGGTGGCGACCCTGGCTGTGTTGATTTTCGCGGTTAACCTGGGTTGGTTGTCGTCACTGTCCTACGCCAGCGATATCAGCTCACCGTGGCAATTCATGCGCACCTATGCGTTGCCGGTAATGACCTTGTGCTGCGTGATCGTTGCGCAAATGTCGCGCATGACCCGCGCCGCAGTCATCGATCAGCTGGACAGCCCTTACGTCGAAATGGCGCGCCTCAAAGGCGTCGGCCCGATACGGATTGTGCTGCGCCATGCCTTGCCCAATGCCATCGGGCCGATCGCCAATGCCATCGCCCTGAGCCTGTCCTATCTGCTGGGCGGGGTGGTGATCGTCGAAACCATTTTCAATTATCCCGGCATTGCCAGCTTGATGGTTGACGCTGTGACCAACCGCGACATGGCGCTGGTGCAGGCCTGCACCATGCTGTTCTGTGCGGCTTACCTGGGTCTGGTGCTGCTCGCAGACCTGTGCGCAATACTCTCCAATCCGAGGCTGAGAAACCAATGAATACGCTCATTGCGAAATCCAGGCCTGCTTCCTCCGCCCTGGCGCTCGCCAAAGTGTCCAGCGGGCCGTCCTGGCTCGGGCTGCTGGGTGCGGTCGTGTGCGTAGCCTGGTTGCTGATCGCGCTGTTTGGCCCCTGGCTTGCGCCACACCCGGTGGGAGAGGTGGTGTCCGATAACGTCTTCGAGGGTTTCAGCCTCGCTCACCCGTTCGGCACCGACTACCTGGGCCGTGACATGCTCAGTCGGGTGCTGGTGGGGGCACGCTTCACCGTCGGGCTGGCGCTGGTGGCCGCAGTGCTGGCCAGCATCATCGGTACCGGCTGTGCGCTGTTGTCAGTGGTTTCGCCCAAATGGCTGGACGAAACGATCAGTCGCTTCATGGATGCGTTCATCTCCATTCCGAGCAAAATGTTCGCGTTGATCATGGTTTCGGCCTTCGGTTCATCCGTGACGTTGCTCATCTGCACCGCCGTGATCAGCTATGTCCCCGGCTCTTTCCGGGTCGCGCGCAGCATGGCCGTGAACATCGAAACCCTGGAGTACGTGCAAGTCGCGCGCACCCGGGGGGAGCGCCGCTTATATGTGGCATGCAGGGAAATCCTGCCGAACATGCTCAACCCGGTCCTTACCGACCTGGGCTTGCGTTTCGGCTATATCGTACTGTTGTTGGCCGGCATGAGCTTCCTCGGGCTTGGCGTACAGCCTCCCGACGCCGACCTGGGCTCTCTGGTGCGAGAAAACATCGGTGGCCTTAGTCAGGGAGCGCTGGCTATCGTCATTCCAGCAGCGGCTATCGGCACACTGACCATCGGCGTGAATCTGTTGATCGACTATTTGTCTTCGCGACGTAGCCGAAGCACGGGAGGTCATTAATATGAGTGAATTGATTCGCGTTGAAGACCTGCGCGTGGTCGCCTGTGGTGAGCGTGGCGAGGTAGAGATCGTCAAGGGCGTGAGTTTTGCCCTGGAAAAAGGCCAGGTACTGGCGCTGATCGGCGAGTCCGGCTCGGGCAAGACCACCATCGCACTGGCGTTGCTGGGATACGCCCGCAGTGGCTGTCGTCTTTCCGGCGGCGTGGTGCAGGTTGGCGAACATGACATGCTCGCCCTCAGCGAAAAACAGTTGCTGGGCCTGCGCGGCAATCGTGTTTCGTATATCGCACAGAGTGCGGCCGCCGCGTTCAACCCGGCAAAAAAACTCATCGATCAAGTGGTCGAGGGCGCCTTGATCCATGGCCTGGGGAGTCGCGCCGATCTTCAAGCCAAGGCGGTCGAACTGTTCCGTGATCTGGCGCTGCCAGACCCCGAGCGTATCGGTCAACGCTATCCGCACCAGGTCTCCGGTGGGCAACTGCAGCGGGTGATGGCGGCGATGGCGCTGATTAGCGACCCGCTGCTGGTGGTGCTGGACGAGCCGACCACGGCGTTGGACGTGACGACCCAAATCGACGTGTTGCGTGCCTTCAAGCGCGTGGTGCGCGAACGCGGCGCGACGGCGGTGTATGTGTCCCACGACCTGGCGGTGGTGGCGCAGATGGCCGACCAGATCGTGGTGCTTAACGGGGGGCAGATTCTCGAACAGAGCGCGACCACGCCGCTGCTCAAGGCCCCGGCCCACGCTTATACCCGCAGTCTGTTGGCGGCTGCGCGTCCCGACAGCACGATCCGGCCACCCTGCGGCATTGCCGCAGACGTCCCGCTGCTGACCCTCCGCGGGCTCACCGCCGGTTACGGTAATAAAGACGCTCAGGGCATGCCGTTGATCCGTGTGCTGGAAGATATCGAACTGACCGTGCGCCGGGGCCAGGCCATTGGCGTTATCGGCGAGTCCGGTTCGGGCAAATCCACCTTGGCGCGGGTGGTCGCCGGTTTGCTGTCTCCGTCCTCGGGCAGCCTGACATTCGACGGGCAACCCTTGGGCGGCAGCCTGTCGGAGCGCACCGCGGAGCAGTTTCGCCGTATCCAGATGGTGTTCCAGAACGCCGACACCGCACTTAATCCGATGCACAGCGTGGCGACCATCCTCGGCCGCCCCCTGAAAATGTACTTTGGCCTCAAGGGGGCGGCTCTACAGTCACGGATCGGCGAACTGCTGGACCTGGTGCACCTGCCACGGGATATCGCCGAACGGCGCCCCGGCGCGTTGTCCGGCGGGCAAAAACAGCGGGTCAACCTGGCCCGGGCGCTGGCTGCAAAACCGGACCTGATCCTTTGTGATGAAGTCACCTCGGCGCTCGACACCGTGGTGGGAGCGGCGATCCTTGAGCTGCTGCGCGACCTGCGCCAGCAGTTGGGGGTGTCCTACCTGTTCATCAGCCACGACATTTCCACCGTGCGCGCGCTGTGCGACGACATTGTGGTGATGTACAGCGGCCACCAGGTGCAGGCCGGCAGCCGGGATGCGTACGCCGAGCCGCCGTTCCATCCCTACACTGACCTGTTGATCCACTCGGTGCCCGAGTTGCGCCAAGGCTGGCTGGAGAGCTGCGGCACCACGAGTGAGGCGCTGCCGCCCGTTGGCGAACGGGCCAACGTGCCGGAACTGTGCACCTTTCTCAATCGTTGCCCGGTACGGGTCGACGGGTTGTGCAACCGCACCGCGCCGCCCCGGCGCACGCTGGCCAACGGCAGTGAAATTCTGTGCCATCACGAAGGCGAGCACTTGCTGCAAACCCAACGTGGCCTGGCCAGTGTGAACCACGCCTATGCATGACATCGCGTGTCCCGGAGCACGAATACCCCGAGCGAACCGTTGTCCATGACCCGGTTCGTCCCCTCTGCCGAGCAACGGAGCCACGTCTTATGAAACCCCGCGTTCTCGAGATTCTCAAACAACTGATGGCCTTCGACACGGTGTCATCGGAATCGAACCTGGCCCTGATCGACTACGTGCGTGACCTGCTGCTGACCAAAGGCATCGAGTCGCTGATCGTCAAAGACCAGAGCGGCAAGAAGGCCAACCTGTTCGCCAGCACCGGGCCAAAGGAGCAGCCCGGTGTCTTGTTGTCCGGGCACACCGACGTCGTGCCGGCAGCGGGGCAGGCCTGGACTTTTCCCGCCTTCGCCGCCACCGTGCAGGACGGGCGTATCTATGGGCGCGGCAGTTGCGACATGAAGGGCTTTATCGCCCTGGCCATCGACGCCATGCTGGATGCCGCCGACCACCGCCTGAGCCGCCCGCTGCAACTGGCCTTGTCCCATGACGAAGAGATCGGTTGCGTCGGTGTGCGACGCTTGCTTGACGTGTTGCACCTGGCACCGGTGCGGCCGTTTCTGTGCGTGATCGGAGAACCGACCAACATGCAGTTCGTGCTGGGCCACAAGGGCAAGGGCTCTTACCGCACGTACTGCCGGGGCCAGGAGGCTCATTCGTCGCTGGCGCCACGCTCGGTCAACGCGATCCATGTGGCGTGCGACTTTATCGCCGCCCTGCGCGAAAGCCAGCAGCACCTGCAACGCCAAGGCGCGCAGGACAACGACTATGACGTGCCCTACAGCACCGTCCATGTGGGGCAGATCGTTGGCGGCAAGGCGCTGAATATCGTGCCGAACCTGTGCACCCTGGATTTTGAAGTCCGCAACCTGCCGGCCGACGATCTGGACCAGTTCCTGGAGCAGATGCGCGAGCGCGCTGAAGTGATCGTGCGCGAGGCACAGAAGTTGTCCAGCGTGGCGGCCATCGAGATCGACACCCTCAACGTGTATCCCGGACTCGACACCCACCCAAGCGTCGAAGCCGTGCGTTTTCTCAAGCAGTTCGCGGCGCCAGGCACTGGCACCTCCAAGGTCTCGTTCGGCACCGAGGGCGGCCTCTTCAAGCAGCGTCTGGACGTACCGGTGGTGGTCTGCGGCCCAGGCTCCATCGAGCAGGCGCACAAGCCCGACGAGTTTATCGAGGTCAGCCAGATGAGCGCCGGCGAGCGCTTCTTGCAAGGACTGCTGGGTTCGCTCAGGGCATAGCAGAGCCTGCCGTCCTGGGGTGAAATTCAGCGCGGCACGCGGCTTTAATCCCGCTTTCGGCATGTTCGTTTACGGCGCCTCCCTGGACATCCGCGACCCCGCCGCCGGCCACTTGCTCGATCAAGTACCGGCGATGGCTGGGGTCGATACACGCCGCGCTTTTGAAACCGTCGAAGGCGGTTCGCCCTTAATACCCTCTGTTTCGATCCACTTCGCCGACCATAGGCTCGCCGCGCTGATGCCGGCGGATATTTTCCAGCAATACCCCAAACGCACTCGCCGGCTGGGTCATCGCGGCGATATGCGGCGTCAGTACGATTTGCGGGTGATCCCAGAACGGATGATCCGCTGGCGCCGGCTCCTCTTGCAGCACATCCAGAATGGCGCCGCTCAGTTGTCCGCTGCCGAGGGCGTCCAGCAAATCGTCTTCCACCAGATGCCTGCCACGTCCCATGTTGATCAACGCCGCGCCACGAGGCAGTTGTGCAAACACATGTCGGTTTAGTATCCCTTGGGTCTGCTCGGTCAACGGCAGCACACACAGTAGAATGTCGCACTGGCTGAGAAACGCCGGCAACTGCGCATCGCCGGCATAGCAGTCCACGCCAGTGATCTGATGCGCACTGCGCGCCCAACCGGACAACGCAAACCCCATTGATCCCAGGGTGGCCAGAATCCGTTGCGCCTGGGTACCCAGACCCATCACACCGACGCGTCGATTCGCCGCCGGTTGCAACATGTGGGCCTGCCAGTCACGGGAGAGTTGCTGCTGACGGTAGCGCAGCATATCGCGGTGCAGGCTGAGTACGGCCCAACTGGCGTATTCGCACATGCCCTGAGTGATGCCAGGGTCGAGCAGGCGGACCACGGGCAGGCCTGACGGCAAACTCGAAAGGTCCAGTTGATCGACCCCGGCCGACAGGGCAAACAGCACTTTCAAATTCGGCAGCAGTTGCATGAGATTATCTGGCACCTGCCAGGCGGCGAGGTATTCGACGTCCTCGGGATTGCCGATGTCAGGCCAGGCGCGCCAGGCGATGTCCGGCGCATGCTCGGCGAACAACGCCTGCCAATGTTGGCCGCGCACCGGGTCAGATTTGTAAAGCAGGGCCATGGGCATTTCCTGTTCGATAAAGGTCACGATCATCATCCCTCAACCCGGGCGCAGGATCTGTTGAAAGACGTGGGCAAAACAGTCGATCCGAATTTCTCACGCGTCAGGTTCGGCGTAGTTCGTTGTTCGCACCTTAATCTGAGGCAATGGCCGGTTCCTGCCAGGCCAGTGACAGGGCGGCCGCGCGGAAGTGGCGCATGCGGAACCTGACAGGGCTAACCCGATACTGGGGCTGCGGAAAGTGATGGCGTGGATGGATTGAGAAGCCTTTTTATTTTTCTGTTTTCAGAAAAGCAAATGCCCCGACAAGTCGGGGCATTTGCTTTGAACCACGGCAGACTGCGTTTTCACACAGTCTGAGGAAGCGGGCTTTATCTTCTGAAAACTTTGGAACTCACTGCTTAGTTGGTGCAGGCGCTTGTTCGTTGGCTTCTTTAGCGCGCTCTTGAGCGGCTTCGGCGTTCTTCTGGGCAGCTTCCTGACTTTCTTTGGCGGCGTCGTTCACTTTGTCTTGAGCCTTTTGCATCGACTCCTGAGACTGTTCGGCGGCCTTATTGGCATCTTGCTGTTTATCCTCGGATTTTTTGTCGCACGCAGCGAGGCCCAAGGTGGCAGAAAGCATCAGGGCAATGGCTAAAGTCTTACGCATGGGGTGTTTCTCCTTATTGAATATCTACGAGCCTTCGAGCGTGCGCTTATTCCGTTAGTTCCGTCCTGCACAGTGATAAATAAATAACTGTTTCATTGACGTTGCACGGGAAACGCAAATCCTTTGGATTAAACGATTTTGCAAGCGCTCTCGCGCGCAACCCGATGGCGCGGTTAAAGAGCGAATGAAGAATGAGCGATCACGCTCCCAACCCTCTTGAAATCTCCGACCCAGCCCCCACCTTGATGACAACCCGCCGTCCAGCCTCAGCCGAGCATCGGACGGCTATCCCTATTTGTGTGGACTGATTGGAGTTTGATGACCATGAGTGTGGAAACTCAAAAGGAAACCCTGGGCTTCCAGACCGAGGTGAAGCAACTGCTGCACCTCATGATCCATTCGCTGTATTCGAACAAGGAGATCTTTCTCCGCGAGCTGATTTCCAACGCGTCGGACGCCGTGGACAAGCTGCGTTTCGAAGCGCTGTCCAAGCCCGAATTGCTGGAGGGCGGGGCTGAGCTCAAGATCCGCGTGAGCTTCGACAAGGACGCTCAGACTGTCACCCTCGAAGACAACGGCATTGGCATGAGCCGCGAAGATGTGATCACCCACCTGGGGACCATCGCCAAGTCCGGCACCGCTGATTTCATGAAGAACCTGACCGGTGATCAGAAGAAGGATTCGCATCTGATCGGTCAGTTCGGCGTGGGTTTCTACTCCGCTTTCATCGTCGCCGATCAGGTTGAAGTGTTCAGTCGTCGTGCCGGGCTGCCGGCCAGCGACGGTGTCCACTGGTCCTCCAGGGGGGAGGGCGAATTTGAAGTCGCGACCCTGGAAAAGGCTGATCGCGGTACGCGTATCGTGCTGCACCTGAAGAAAGGTGAAGACGAATTTGCCGACGGTTACCGGCTGCGCAACATCATCAAGAAGTACTCCGACCACATTGCCTTGCCAATCGAGCTGCCGAAAGAGCAGGTCGCTGTCGAAGGTGAGCCTGCGCCTGAGCAGGAATGGGAAACCGTCAACCGTGCCAGCGCCCTGTGGACCCGTCCTCGCGCGGAAGTGAAGGATGAGGAATACCAGGAGTTCTACAAGCACATCGCTCACGATTTCGAGAATCCGCTGGCCTGGAGCCACAACAAGGTCGAAGGCAAGCTGGAATACAACTCGTTGCTGTATGTGCCGGCCCGTGCCCCGTTCGATCTGTATCAGCGTGAAGCGCCGCGTGGCCTGAAACTCTACGTGCAGCGCGTGTTCGTCATGGACCAGGCCGAGTCGTTCCTGCCGCTGTACCTGCGTTTCATCAAGGGTGTGGTTGACTCCAATGACCTGTCGTTGAACGTTTCGCGTGAAATCCTGCAGAAAGACCCGATCATCGACTCGATGAAGTCCGCGCTGACCAAGCGCGTACTGGACATGCTGGAAAAACTGGCGAAGAACCAACCGGAAGAATACAAAGGCTTCTGGAAAAACTTTGGTCAGGTCATGAAAGAAGGCCCGGCCGAAGACTTCGCCAACAAGGAAAAGATTGCCGGTCTGCTGCGTTTCGCATCGACTTCCGACGAGAGCGGCGAGCAAAGCGTTTCGCTGGCCGAGTACCTGTCCCGTGCCAAGGAAGGTCAGGACAAGATCTATTACCTCACGGGCGAAAGCTACGCGCAGGTCAAGAACAGTCCGCACCTGGAAGTCTTCCGCAAGAAGGGCATCGAAGTGCTGCTGCTGACCGATCGCATCGACGAGTGGCTGATGAGCTATTTGAGCGATTTCGACGGCAAAGGCTTCGTTGACGTGGCGCGCGGTGACCTGGACCTGGGCAAGCTGGACTCCGAAGAGGACAAGAAAGCTCAGGAAGAAGTGGCCAAGGATAAAGAAGGCTTGATCGAGCGTCTGAAAACCGCGTTGGGTGACGCTGTCAGTGAAGTGCGCGTTTCGCACCGTCTGACCGACTCGCCTGCGATTCTGGCAATCGGCGAACAGGACCTGGGTCTGCAGATGCGTCAGATTCTGGAAGCCAGCGGCCAGAAGGTCCCGGATTCCAAGCCGATCTTCGAATTCAACCCGACTCATCCGCTGATCGGCAAGCTCGACAATGAGCAGAGCGAAGAGCGCTTCGGCGAGCTGTCGCACATCCTGTTCGATCAGGCAGCGCTGGCCGCCGGTGACAGCTTGAAAGACCCGGCCGCTTACGTGCGCCGTTTGAACAAGTTGTTGGTAGAACTGTCGGTTTAAGATTCGAGTGCAGACAAAACCCGCTTCGGCGGGTTTTGTCATTTGGTATTCCTTCATTCTCAGCAGCAGGAGTCAGCAATGAGCAACGTTACTGTGCAGTCCGTGGTGTATCAGATTGACGGGCAGAGCTACGAAAGTCGTCTGGTCTTCAGTGAAGGTGCCAAGGCGGCGCCAGGGCTCGTGATGGCACCTAACTGGATGGGCATCAGCGAGGACGCCGAGCAGATCGCCAAAGAGGTGGCGGGTAAGGGGTATGTGGTGCTGCTGGCGGACCTTTATGGCCAGAACGTTCGGCCGACAAACAGTGATGAAGCAGCGGCGGCCATGATGCCCATGAAGAACGACCGTGCCTTGCTGAAGAAACGCATGACGGCGGCGCTCGATCAGTTGACCGCACAGACCTTCGCGGCGGTGGACAAGGCGAAACTTGCGGCGTTCGGCTTCTGCTTTGGCGGGTGCTGTGCGCTGGAGCTGGCCCGCACCGGCGCGCCGCTGAAAGCTGCCGTGTCGTTCCATGGCACGCTGGACACCACCAACCCGGCCGACGCCAACAACATCACAGGCAAGGTTCTGGTGCTGCACGGCGCCTCTGATCCGCTGGTGCCGAAAGAGCAGTTGCCGGCGTTCGAAGCAGAAATGAACGCGGCCAATGTCGACTGGCAACTGCTGAGCTATGGTGGCGCGTTCCACTCGTTTACCGACCGCCATGCGAACAACCCGGGCGTGCAGATGTACAACCCGACGGTTTCAAAGCGTGCGTTTACTGCGATGCATAACCTGCTGGATGAGGTGTTTGAGGGCTAATACACCTTTGTAGGAGCGAGCTTGCTCGTGATTGCGGTTCGTCATTCTCCGATGTGATGAGTAAACGGACGCCATCGCGAGCAAGCTAAATCCTGAATGGATCAGGTTTATTTTTTACCTGTCGGCAACTCAATCCGTTCCACTTCCCCCGGCACCGTCGGCCAGTCCCCGGCCGCCCATTTCGCCCTTGCCTGGTCGATCAAGGCCGGATCGCTGGCGACGAAGTTCCAGTTCATCTTCCGCGGACCGTCCAGGGCAGCGCCCCCGATCAACACAGCGTGGCATTCGCTTTGCGCACACAGTGTTGGCTCGGTGTCCGGGTCCAGCACGATCAGGCTGCGCGGCACCACCGGTTCGCCGTTGAGCTGCACCTCGCCGTCGATCACATACAGCGCGCGTTGTTCGTGTTCAGCCGGGATCAACAGCGTAGTCGCAGTTTGCAGCTTCAGTTCGGCATACAGCGTTGGCGATAACACCGGCACCGGCGACTCAAGACAAAAACCGTTGCCTGCGATCATGCGAATGCTGATGCCCATGTGGTCGCTGACGGGCAAGGTCGCAGCCGGATGATGACTGTAGTGCCCAGTGCCTTGCTCGTGGGTTTTCGGCGAGGCCAGCCAGACTTGAAGTCCGTGCAGCCGGGAACCGCTATCAAACAGTGCCTGCGGCGTACGTTCGATATGCGCAATCGCGCTCCCGGCGGTCATCCAACTGACGTCGCCGGGCATGACATGTTGATCACTGCCCAGGCTGTCCTTGTGCTGGATCTGACCCTCAAACAGGTACGTCAGGGTCGACAAGCCGATGTGGGGATGTTGTCGGATGTCCATGCCGTGGTGCGGTTCGTAGGTCGCTTCCAGCATGTGGTCGAAGAACACGAACGGTCCGACGCTGCGGCATTGGGCGGACGGCAGCGGGCGCAGAATCGGCTGGCCTTCGACGTCTTCCGCGCGGGGTTTGATGGTTAGCATGACTGGGTTCTCGGGGATCGTGGTCACAGGATAGGGAGCATAACCTCCTGTGTCTGGATCGTCTGTGCTGGGTATACCCAGGGTCCTGGAAATTTGATGCTCTTGTGAAGGAATTGTCCTACAGATTTTGGTGACTCCTGCCGATAGCTGGAACGACAACCGACTGCTCTTTTTCAGCGCAGGGTTTTGGGAAGGGATTCGCTATGACCGTCAGAAACATGAATATCGCTCCCCGGGCTGCGCTTGGCTTCGGTGTGCTGGCGCTGCTGGTTTTCGGGCTGGGGGCGTTCGCCTTGCTGCAGATGTCCAGCATGCGCAAGCAGTCGGATCGGGTGGAAAACAAGTGGCTGCCGAGCGTGATGGAGTTGGGCACGATGGGGCAGGACCTCATGCGGATCAGAACCTTGACCCTGCGCCTTATGCTCAACCGCAGCGAGGACGCGCTGCGGGAGAATTACGGCAAGATCGATCATCTCAAGACTGGCTTACAAGCAACGGAGCAACGCTATATCGCCTTGATTGAGTCGCCTCGGGAACGTGAACTCCATCAAGACTTCGCCACCGCGAAGCAGGCCTACTTTCAGCGCCAGACCCGCGTGATGGAGCTTTCCCGGCAGGGGCAGCTGGAGGATGCTTCGCAAGTCGTCAACGGCGAGATGAATCAATACGCCGACCAGATGACCCAGGCGCTTAACGAACTGACCACCCTCAACAAGAAAGGCGCTGCTGAAGCGGCCGACCTCGCGCAGGTGGTGTTTGGCAACGCCCGGATCTGGGTCATGGTCATGATTCTGCTCACGGCGGTGATCACGCTGGTGCTCGCATGGGGGCTTACACGCAGTATCGTTCGGCCACTGGCGCAGGCGTTGGGTATCGCTCAGGTGATCGCTGCCGGCGACCTGACCGCCGACATCAGCGTCCAGGGGCGTGATGAGCCTGCGCGACTGCTCGAAGCGCTGAAGGCCATGCAGTTGAGTCTGCGGCGAACGATTCTGCGTATTTCCGACTCGTCCAGTCAGTTGGCCTCTGCGTCGGAAGAGCTGAGCACGGTGACTGAAGATTCCACCCGCGGGTTGCATCAGCAAAGCCTGGAGATCGATCAGGCCGCCACCGCGGTGAATCAGATGACCGCTGCGGTTGAAGAGGTGGCGCGCAATGCGGTTGCCACGTCGCAGGCCTCGGACGAGTCAGAGCGTATCGCCAGGCGCGGGCGTCAGCAGGTTCAGGAAACGGTCGCGTCGATCCATCATCTGGCGCAGGACGTCACGCAGACCAGCGACCAGGTCGGTGTGTTGGCGCAGAAGGTCTACGGCATTACCAAGGTGCTGGACGTGATCCGGTCGGTGGCCGAGCAAACCAACCTGCTGGCGCTCAATGCCGCCATCGAGGCCGCGCGTGCGGGCGAGGCGGGCCGTGGCTTTGCCGTGGTCGCAGACGAGGTTCGGGCGCTTGCGCATCGTACACAATCCTCGACTCAGGAAATCGAGCTGCTGGTCAGTGATATTCGCCAAGGCACGGATCAGGCCGTGGAGGCCATGCAAGGGAGCAACAGCCGTGCCAGCTCGACACTTGAACTGGCCCAGTCCGCCGGGGTGGCGCTCGACGAGATCGCTGCGGCCATTACCCTGATTACCGAGCGCAATACCGTGATTGCCAGTGCGTCCGAAGAGCAGGCGCAAGTGGCACGAGAAGTCGACCGGAACCTCACCAACATCCGTGATCTGGCCTTGCAAAGTTCGGCCGGCGCGAATCAGACCAGTGCCGCGAGTCATGACCTGTCGCGACTGGCGACGGACCTGAACACGATGGTCGCGGCGTTTTCGGTGTAAGTACGCGTCAGGATCCGGCCAATAAAAAAGGCGCCTCGCAAGGCGCCTTTTTTCATGTTGCAGTGGACCGTTTTCGTATTACTTGCCGGTCCAGCGCTTCATCACCAGCGTGGCATTGGTGCCACCGAAACCGAAGCTGTTGCTCATGACCAGGTTGATCTCGGCGTTTTCGCGAGTCTTGGTCAGGATCGGCAGGTCAGCGACTTCCGGGTCCAGCACGTCGATGTTGGCGGAGCCCGCCATGAAGTTACCTTCCATCATCAGCATGCAGTAGATCGCTTCGTGTACACCCGCAGCGCCCAGTGAGTGACCGGACAGGCTCTTGGTGGAACTGATGGCCGGGGCGTTGTCGCCGAAGACTTCACGCACACCTTTCATTTCCGCGACATCGCCGACCGGGGTCGAGGTGCCGTGGGTGTTCAGGTAGTCAATCTTGCCGTCGACAGTGGACAGCGCTTGCTGCATGCAGCGGATGGCGCCTTCGCCACTTGGGGCGACCATGTCGTAGCCGTCGGAGGTCGCGCCGTAGCCAACCAGTTCGGCGTAGATCTTCGCGCCACGGGCCAGAGCGTGTTCCAGCTCTTCGACCACGACCATCCCGCCACCGCCCGCGATGACGAAGCCGTCACGGTCTGCGTCGTAAGCACGCGAAGCCTGTTCAGGGGTTTCGTTACGCTTGCTCGACAGTGCGCCCATGGCGTCGAACAGGAAAGACTGGCTCCAGTGCTCTTCTTCGCCGCCACCGGCGAACACGATGTCCTGTTTACCCATCTGGATCTGTTCCATGGCGGTACCGATGCAGTGAGCACTGGTGGCGCAGGCAGAGGCGATGGAATAGTTCAGGCCCTTGATCTTGAATGGCGTCGCAAGGCAGGCCGAAACAGTGCTGCTCATGGTGCGGGTCACGCGGTACGGACCGACGCGCTTGACGCCTTTCTCACGCAGAATGTCCAGCGCTTCCATCTGGTTCAGGGTCGACGCGCCGCCGGAGCCTGCGATCAGGCCGGTACGGGGGTTGGAAACCTGCTCTTCGGTCAGACCGGAGTCGGCGACCGCATCTTTCATGGCCAGATAGGCATAGGCCGCAGCGTGACCGACGAAGCGGTAGATCTTGCGGTCGATCAGCTCTTCGAGATTAAGGTCGATGGAGCCCGACACCTGGCTGCGCAAACCCATTTCGGCGTATTCCGGGTTGAAACGGATGCCAGGGCGGCTTGCACGCAGATTGGCGGAAACGGTGTCTTTGTCATTGCCCAAGCAGGAAACAATGCCCAGACCAGTGATAACGACGCGGCGCATGCGAATACCCTTAGAAATTGTCAGTGGAGGTGAATACGCCGACCCGGAGGCCTTCGGCGGTGTAGATTTCGCGGCCGTCCACGCTGACCGAACCATCGGCGATGGCCATGTTCAGCTTGCCTTTGAGGACGCGCTTGATGTGAATGTTGTAAGTCACTTTGCGAGCGGTCGGCAGCACCTGGCCGAAGAATTTCACTTCGCCCGATCCCAGCGCACGGCCGCGGCCCGGCAGGCCTTGCCAGCCCAGGAAGAAACCGACCAGCTGCCACATGGCGTCCAGACCCAGGCAACCGGGCATGACCGGATCACCTTCGAAGTGACAGGCGAAGAACCACAGGTCCGGCGTGATATCCAGTTCGGCGACCAATTCACCTTTGCCGAACTTGCCGCCTTCCTGACTGATGTGGGTGATGCGATCAACCATCAGCATATTGGGGGCGGGCAGTTGCGCGTTACCTGGGCCGAACAGCTCACCGCGACTGCAGCGCAGCAGGTCTTCCCGGGTAAAGGCGTTTTGTTTGGTCATGCGAGCTCCTCGATAATCCTGTGCGGCAGGGTGTGGCAATGCTTACCCAATCTGACCAGCGGGTCATTCCTCAGCTGGCAGCCTACTCATAGACTATTGCGTTGTAATGAAAGTCACAGCACGGGTGAAATGAATGTACACCTGTGCACTGAAATTTTCCGTCCGCGCGTCGGCGCAGTTCGATCACGGCACACAAGACTGCCGCAATTTATCATTTATCGCCAGTCGCAGATGCCTTAAAGGTCAGCCAACGCTGTAAAACCTGCTGTAAATCAGTACGTTTGAACGGTTTGGCGAGGTAATCGTTCATGCCTGCCTGCAGGCAGATGTCGCGATCTCCGTGCCGGGCGTTGGCGGTCAGGGCGATGATCGGTAACGTTTCAAGCCCTGGAAGCTGGCGAATTCTGCGGGTCGCCTCGTAGCCGTCCATGACTGGCAGGCGACAATCCATCAGGATCAACGCGTATTTTTCCTTGCTGGCCATGCTCACGGCCTGTGCGCCATCTCCCGCCACGCTCACCTGCAGACCGAGGCTGCGCAACATGGCTTCGACCACCGTGCGGTTGACCGGGTTGTCTTCGACCAGCAGCACGCAACCATCGCGCTCCTGCGGCAGTTCGCCCACCGCACCCGGTGGTGGCAGAGGGTCTTCCTGCTGAACCTGTTGCAGCGGAATCTCCAGGTAAAACACCGAGCCCAGTCCCTCGCTGCTTTGTGCGTAGAGCGATCCGCCCATCCGTTCCGCGAGATTGCGCGCGATCGGCAGGCCCAACCCGGTTCCGCCGTAGCGCCTTGAAATGGAGTTGTCGGCCTGCTGGAACGCGTCGAACATGGATTCCAGCAGTTCTGGAGAAATACCGATGCCGCTGTCGCGCACCGCGCAGGTAAAGAGGATGTGTTGCGCGTCACTCTGACGCCAGGCGGTTTCGACCCGCACGCTGCCGAACTCGGTGAATTTCAGCGCGTTGCCGATCAGGTTGACCAGAATCTGGCGGATACGGGTCGGGTCACCCTTGACCCGCAGCAGGTCCAGCCCCGGCTGCAAATCCAGCTCAAGCGCCAGACCACGCTGTTGTGCGTTGTGGGAGAACGCCTGAACCGAGGTCGCAATCAGGTCGGCCAGGTTGAACGAAATGTTTTCCAGCTCCAGTGCGTCGCGCTCGAAGCGGGAGAAGTCGAGGATGTCGTTGATGACCCGCAGCAGGTGCTCGGTGGATTCAGTGGCCAATGCCGCGTATTCGGCCTGCTCCTCCGTCATCTTTGTCGTTTCCATCAACTGCAGCATGCCCAGCACTCCATTCATGGGCGTGCGCAGTTCATGGCTCATCATTGCCAGAAACTCGGACTTGGCGCTGTTGGCCCGCTCCGCTTCTTCGCGGGTTCTGATCAACTCGTCCATCGCTTGTTTCTGTTCTCGGCTGGCTTTCTCCAGGCCCAGTGCCAAATTGTTGATGTGGCGGGCAAGATCGCCCAGTTCTGCGTCGTCGGCGACCGGCAGGGGGGTGGTGTAGTCGCCGTGCTGGATGGCCTTGACCGCATCGCTCATGGCACTGATGGGCTGGGACAGGCTGAGGGACAAGCGTCTTGCCAGGATGTAGGTGAAGAGGAGGGCGAACAGCGCAAGAACTCCGGCCTTCAACAGGATTTCCTGTTCGCGCAGGTTGAACGCCTCGCTGGACATGCCCACCAGAACCCGCCCCAGGTAGTCTTCGATGGGGACGCTGGCCATGTCGTCGCTGTCGTACAGGCGATCGCTGTTCTGCTTGACGTGTTGCAGGCGGATGGGCGCCTGAAAGATTTCCATCTGCCGAGTGTGCGTCCCGTCGGGGGCTTGCTCGACGTGTACCAGCACGTTTCCGGTGTTGTCCTGAACCTCGAGGAAGCGCACATGGGGCGTGCTCATGGTGGCCTTCATCAGGCTTTCGAGGACGTCATTGTTGGCCATGATCACGCCATATTCGGACGCGGGGGCCAACTGATTCGCGATTAACTGCCCGGTATGATTGAGCTCCTGACGCAGGTCCTGAATACGGACTACGGTAAAGAAGCTGATCAACAACAATGTCAGGAGCAGGGCGGGGCCCAGACTGAGAATTTGGGTGCGCGTGCTGATGTTCCAGCCACGTTGGGCCGTCATGGCTTGAGTCCGTCTGTCATGAGCTGCTTCATGTGTCACTGCTCACGCGAAAGAAGGGATGCAGGTGCATGGCTGTGCCATGGAATCGAATCTCATCGGGAAGCGACCTAACAATAGCTCATCGGATGGGCAGCGGAATTTTCATCCGAGGCGCGCATCTTAACCGAGCTGTAGGTAATTTCATTGTGAAGAGTAGGCCTTCGGCGAAAGGCGTGCTGCCGTCGTGTTTTGCCGCTGGTGGCGAGCCGGGCGCTCCGTATAATGCAGCCATCGCCAGTTCTGATGGCTCCAGATGGATTGTTTTATGACCCAACAGCAACCGATCACAGTTCTGGGTGGTGGCAGCTTCGGGACGGCCGTGGCCAACCTGCTGGCCGAGAATGGCCACCGGGTCCTGCAGTGGATGCGTGATCCCGATCAGGCGGAAGCGATCCGTGTCAACCGCGAGAATCCGCGCTACCTCAAGGGCATCAAAGTGCTGGAAGGGGTTGAGCCGGTCACCGACCTGCAGCGTGCGCTGAGCGACAGCGAACTGATATTCGTTGCATTGCCCTCCAGCGCGTTGCGCAGCGTGTTGACACCGCATGTCGATCGGCTGACGGGCAAGATGCTGGTCAGCCTGACCAAAGGCATCGAAGCCCAGACCTTCAAGCTGATGAGCGAGATTCTCGAAGACATCGCGCCGCAAGCGCGCATCGGTGTGCTGTCCGGACCCAACCTGGCGCGGGAAATCGCCGAGCACGCGCTGACCGCCACGGTGGTTGCCAGCGAAGACGAGGACCTTTGCCGGCAGGTACAGGCGGCGCTGCATGGCCGCACTTTCCGCGTGTATGCCAGCGCCGACCGGTTTGGCGTGGAGCTGGGCGGAGCGCTGAAGAACGTCTATGCCATTATTTCTGGAATGGCCGTGGCGCTCGGAATGGGCGAGAACACCAAAAGCATGTTGATCACCCGCGCGCTGGCGGAGATGACCCGTTTCGCGGTCAGCCAGGGCGCCAATCCGATGACTTTCCTGGGCCTTGCCGGTGTGGGCGATCTGATCGTGACCTGCTCGTCGCCGAAAAGCCGGAATTATCAGGTGGGGTTTGCGTTGGGGCAGGGCTTGAGCCTGGAGGAGGCGGTGACGCGCCTGGGTGAAGTAGCAGAAGGGGTCAATACGCTTAAAGTGCTCAAAGCCAAGGCGCAGGAATTGCAGGTCTACATGCCGCTGGTCGCGGGGCTGCATGCCATTCTGTTCGAAGGCCGCACGCTGGAGCAGGTCATCGAGCTGTTGATGCGGGCGGAACCTAAAACCGACGTCGATTTTATCTCGACCAGTGGGTTCAACTGATCTGGTTGCACCTTCGTTTTCCCTTTCATGGAGAAGCCCTTGAACGCGTCAAAACTCAAGCAACACGAATCGATTCTGCTGCGCATCCTCTGGATGGTAGTGTTTCTGGTGGTCTGGCAGGTGGCCGAGATTGTGCTGGCGGTCGTGGTGCTGGTGCAACTGGCCTACCGGCTGTTCTATGGCGCCCCCAGCCTGAGCCTGATGTCTTTCGGTGACAGCCTGAGCCAGTTTCTGGCGCAGATCGGTCGTTTCGGCACCTTCCACACCGATCAAAAGCCCTGGCCGTTTGCCGACTGGCCTGCGCCGCGCCCGCCGGAAGGTGAAGCACCGCATACCGTTCCTGCCGCCGCGCACCCGGTTCGCGATGAGGAACCGAAGCTATGAAGGTGTGGATTCTGCGTCACGGCGAGGCTCAGAACCGGGCTCGCACGGACGCTGAACGTGAACTGACGGACAATGGTCGTGAAGAAGTCCTGAGCAGTGCGGCGCATCTGCTGGGCCAGCCGCTGCGCTGGATCATCGCGAGCCCTTATGTGCGCGCGCAGCAGACCGCTGAACTGGTGCGCCAGGCGCTGGGGTTTGCCGATGCGGTGGTGACCGTGCCCTGGCTGACCCCGGACAGCGACCCGCGCAAGGCGCTGTCCAACCTCGACCTGTATGCCTCGGACGATGTCTTGCTCGTCAGTCATCAGCCGCTGGTGGGGTCATTGATCGGGCTGGCCGTGCATGGCAGCCTGCAAACCCCAGAGCCCATGCACACCGCCAGCTTGGCCGAGCTTGACGCAGATTTTCCGCTGGCGGGAGCGATGGAGCTGATAAGGGTTCGGCATCCGGGGTAGAAGCGCTCGCCTCATTTCCCCGCCAGCTTTTGAATCCATGGCACCGGCACAGGTGCCTCCAACAATAAGGAAAAACCATGGCCCTATGGCGCGAAACACCCGACCTCGACGCCCTCAACGCGATGCAGAAAAACACCATCGGTGAGGTGCTGGATATCCGTTTCGAGTCGTTCGACGACCAATCCCTGACCGCCAGCATGGTGGTCGATCATCGCACGCATCAGCCTTACGGATTGCTGCACGGCGGCGCATCGGTGGTGTTGGCGGAAACCGTCGGCTCGTCGGCCAGCTACCTGGTCATCGACACCCGCAAATATTTCTGCGTCGGGCTGGAAATCAACGCCAACCACCTGCGCGGGCTGCGCAGCGGTCGGGTGACGGCGGTGGCGCACCCGGTACACATCGGTCGCACCACCCATGTCTGGGACATCCGCCTGACCAGTGACGAAGGCAAGGCCAGCTGCATTTCACGTCTGACCGTCGCAGTCGTTCCTCATGGCGAGCAGCCGCCCGCACGCTGACCGGGCGAGCTTATGACCGGAGTGTCATCACCGATGGCAGTTACGGTCATTGCCGCGTCATTCGCCGGGTGCGCACAATGGCAGCCTGCTCAAGGTTCTCTGGATGCGCCGGCATGACCCAACCTGTGTTTTTCGCTCACGCCAATGGTTTCCCTTCCGCGACCTACGGCAAGCTGTTCGCTGCGCTGGGTGATGAATTTCAGGTAACGCACCTGGAGCAGCACGCCCATGACCCGCGTTTTCCGGTAACGGATAACTGGCCCAATCTGGTCGATGAACTGGTGCACCACTTGCGCGAACAGCCGCAGCCGGTGTGGGGCGTCGGGCATTCGCTTGGCGGTGTGCTGCATTACCATGCCGCTTTGCGTCATCCCGAGTTGTACCGGGGCGTGGTCATGCTCGACTCTCCCGTTCTGACCCGTTTCGACCAATGGATGATCCGTGCCGCCAAGCGCTTCGGCTTCATTGACCGCATCACGCCGGCCGGACGTACCCTTGGACGCCGTGAAGTGTTCAGTGATCTGGACGCCGCGCGCCGTTACTTCTCCGGGAAAAATCTCTTCCGTCGTTTCGACCCTGAATGTTTTGAAGCCTATCTGCTGCACGGTTTGCAACCCGATGGCGAGCAGTTGCGGCTGCGTTTCGATCCGGCCACCGAGATCAGCATCTATCGCAGTGTGCCGCACACCAGTCCGGGGATGGCGCGTCATTTGCGCGTGCCACTGGCGATGGTGCGTGGCGAGCACAGCGACGTGGTGCGACGGCATCACGCGATGTCGGTGAAAAGCATGCGTGAAGGCGAGTATCTTTCGGTGCCGGGCGGGCACATGTTCCCGCTCGAACACCCGGAGGACACCGCGCAGATGCTCAAGGACCTGTTCTCCCGCTGGTCCGCTCGCCAATACGCCGCCAACGATCTGCTGGCACGCCCGCGAGCCAGCGCATGAGCTGTTCTGTCGAAGAAGTGCGTTTGACGCTGCCGCACATCGAGCTGGCAGCGCATTTGTTCGGGCCGCAGGACGGCCTTCCGGTCATTGCCTTGCACGGCTGGCTTGATAACGCCAACAGCTTTGCGCGCCTGGCACCCAAGCTGACGGGCTTGCGGATTCTGGCGCTTGACATGGCAGGCCACGGTCACTCCGACCATCGCCCCGCAGGCGCCGGCTACAGTCTGCCGGACTACGCTCACGACGTGTTGCAGGTGGCTCGGCAAATGGGCTGGGAGACGTTTTCGCTGCTCGGGCACTCATTGGGTGCCATCGTTTCAGTGATCGTCGCGGGAGCATTGCCTGATCGAATCCATCGTCTGGCCTTGATCGATGGACTGATTCCGCCGCAGGGCGAGCCCGAAGGCGCTGCCGAGCGCATGGGCGCGGCCCTGGAGGCGCAACTGACACAATCGAGCAAGCGCAAACCGGTCTATGCGGACATGGACCGGGCGGTCGAGGCGCGGATGAAAGGCGTCGTTGCTGTCAGCCGGGAGGCCGCCGAGTTGTTGGCTCAGCGCGGCTTGATGCCGGTGCCTGGCGGTTATACCTGGCGCAGCGACAGCCGACTGACCCTGGCGTCGGCGCTGCGCCTGACCCGTGCTCAGGCAATGTCCTTCGTCAATGCGATTCGCTGTCCCGCGCAGTTGGTGGTGGCGGAGGACGGCATGCTGGCGCAGAACAAAGCGCTGCTGGCGAGTGTGCCGTTCGAGGTGACTGTACTGCCGGGCGGGCATCATCTGCACCTCAATGACGAAGCGGGTGCGTCCGCTGTCGCAGACTGTTTCAATCGGTTCTTCGCCGTTCCTTGACTTGCGAAGCGCAACTGTCGAGGCTGGGCGGGTTGAAACAGGAGACTGCATGATGGACCACTGCTCACGCCCGCCGATTTCGCCTTTCCGCACGCCGCACAGTTGTGTGGCATTCATTTGCCCTCCGATGTCCACCCCATGAGCGCTTCCATGCATCTACCACGTGCTCTGGGGTTGCTGCTGTGCCTGTCTGGTTATGCCAGTGTCAGTCAGGCGGCGGATGTCGCGGGCAGCCAGGACTTTGCCAATCTGCCACGACCGACGGATGCCGAGATCGTCGATTACCGGCCAGCCGCCGAACTTGAACGCATCTATCCCATGGGCGCCATTCGCAAGATCAGCGGCCAGTTGCGCTTCGACGGCCAGGTCTCGTCGCGGGGCAATGCCACCTCCGTGACCTATGAGTTACCGCCTGAGCGCTCCGCCAGCGAGGCATTTACCGCTGCCCGTGAAGCGTTGCAGAAGCAAAATGCACAGCTGTTGTTCTGGTGTCAGGCGCGCGATTGTGGCGAAAGCAGCCTGTGGGCCAATGAGGTGTTCGGTAACTCGAGGCTCTACGGTGCCGACAGCGGACAGGCCTATTTACTGCTGCGCCTTGCCGCGCCGGATAACGACATGCTGGTCGCGTTGTACAGCATCACGCGGGGCAATCGCCGGGCCTATCTGCATGTCGAGCAATTTCAGGCCGGTGCGCCGCTCGGGGAGTTGTTGCCCACCTCGGCGACCCTGCTACGAGAGCTGAAAAGCTCAGGCGATCTGAACCTGCCCATGCTCACTGGCGCACCCGCCGAGCCTTGGGTCACCCTGTTATCTCGTGGACTGAACCTGGACAGCACGATTCGCGTGACACTGTCCGGGGCGCAAAGCGATGCCTGGCGCAATGCGCTGGTCGGCAAGGGCGTTCGCGCGGCGCGTCTGGAAGCCGGCAGCGCACAAACGCCGGGATTGACCCTTGAACTGATTCGCTGAGACGCGCTCTATCGGAAGCTTTCAGCGCAACGGGCGAGCCGCAAGGTTCGCCGTTATGCTCATGACCTCGACTCCTTCATCTGCGGAATAATCCATGCTCAATAACGATCGCCTGTTGGTGCAGATTCTGCTGCTGGCGTTGCTCGGTGCGTGTTTGTGGGTAATGGCGCCTTTCTGGTCCGCGCTGTTCTGGGGCGCGGTACTGGCCTTTGCCAGTTGGCCACTGATGCGCCTGCTGACGCGCGCACTCAAAGGACGCGAATCGCTGGCGGCAGGCATCCTGACGCTGGGATGGATGCTGTTGGTGGCCGCACCCTTGGTGTGGCTGGGCTTCAACCTGGCGGATCACGTGCGCGACGCCACCGCGTTCGTGAAAGACGTGCAGGTCGACGGGCTGCCGGATCCACCGCTCTGGCTGGGTAGCGTTCCCTTCTTCGGTGAGCGGCTGGTGGGTTACTGGACCACGATCGATCAGCAGGGCGCCGCGATGCTGGCCAGTATCAAACCGTATCTGGGACAGGTCGGTAACTGGCTGCTGGCGCGCAGCGCGCAGATTGGCGGCGGCATTCTCGAGCTGACCCTGAGTCTGGTGTTTGTGTTCTTCTTCTATCGTGACGGGCCGCGCCTGGCGGCGTTTGTGCTCAGCCTGCTGGAACGGCTGATCGGTGATCGCGCGCAGTACTACGTCGATCTGGTGGCCGGGACCGTACAGCGCGTGGTCAACGGGGTCATCGGCACGGCGGCCGCTCAGGCGGTGCTGGCGCTGATCGGTTTCCTGATTGCCGGCGTGCCGGGTGCGCTGGTACTGGGCATCGTGACGTTCATGTTGAGTCTGGTGCCGATGGGCCCGCCGCTGATCTGGATTCCGGCCACGGCCTGGCTGGCCTGGAAGGGCGAGTACGGCATGGCGATCTTCCTGGGGCTTTGGGGGACCTTCATCGTCAGTGGTGTCGACAACGTGCTCAAGCCTTACTTGATCAGCCGCGGCGGCAACCTGCCGTTGGTGATCGTGCTGTTAGGCGTGTTTGGCGGCTTGCTGGCGTTCGGCTTCATCGGTCTGTTCATCGGTCCTACATTGCTGGCCGTGGCGTACAGCTTGTTGCTTGATTGGGTGGGGGACAGTCGGGCGCGGCAATTGCCGAAATAGGCGATAGACGAAACCTCAAAAACCGCCGTCCGGCCGCGTCCAACGGCGGTTTTTTCGTTTGACGATGACTCCAGTGCGGCGCCTCACTGGACCACGCTAAGCCCGCCACGGCATGTTTATCAATCACATGGGCGACGGATATTTCCTACGAGTCAACCGTTGTTTCCTGCTTCGCTTCGTCGAGCAGCCATTGAGCAAATGCTTGTATGGGCGCTCTGCTCAATCCGATGGGCTGGGGGAGGATGAGGCAGAAGGTTTTGGAGATGGCTTTCCCCTGTGGCCACGGGGCTACCAGCCTTCCTGACGCAAGTTCGGTTTCAACGTAGAGGCGCGGTACTAGCGCAACACCGAGACCGGCCAGTGCGGCTTCTATCAACATCCCATGAAGGTCATAGCGCGCACCCATCGCAGGATGGGTCAGCGGGGTTCCCGTCTCCTGGGAGTACTGAAGCCAGGCTTCGGGGTTCTGTCGTCGGTGCAGGCGTGGCAATTCGTCCAGTTCGGTTTTTCGTTTGCGCCCGGTCAGAAGTCCAGGATGGCAAACCGGAACCAGCACTTCGTGCAAAAGGGGGTGAGTCCGCATGCCCGTCCATGCGGGGTGCTCGAAATGGATGGCGGCATCGAATCCGCTCCCGGCCAGGACAAAGGGCTCCATGCGCTCGGCCAGATGCACAGTAATGTTTGGATGCTTGCGCTGGAATCGTCCCAAGCGCGGAATGAGCCATCTCATCGCGAACGTCGGGATGGTGGCAATGTCCAGGCTCGCGCCATCGTTCGGCTGCCCCATCAAGTACTGACTGTCCCGATCCAGACGGTCAAGCGATTCGCGAACCTGCACCGCGTAACGCTCTCCGTTGGGCAGGAGGCGCACACGATTGCCGACCCGCTCGAACAGCGTGACCCCGAGGAAGGCTTCCAGTCTGCCGATCTGGCGACTGATGGCGCCTTCAGTCAGAGACAGTTCCTCTGCCGCACGCGCGAAGCTGCCGTGGCGCGCAGCCACTTCGAAGGCCATCAATGCGGTGCTGCTGGGGATCTTCCTTCGCATGAGCGTTCCTGGTTTAAAGCGGATGATCGGTTTTAGCTTGATTTTTTGTCACTGAAGCATACCGAAAGATCGTTTTTAAGGTCGGTTCTCAGGAAATACCATGATGAAATATCAATAAAGAGGGCCGAACGCACAAGCGGTTCGGTAGCGAGTGATTCCATGATCTATACCGTTGAGTGCAGCTTTGCCGACCCGGCCAGCGAAGCGCAGTGGAATGATTTCTATAGTCTGGCAAAGCTACCCGCGCTCATTTCAGTGAGCGGATTTCATACCTCGCAGCGATTCAAGGCGTTGAGCGCGGGTTGCCCCGTCTACCTGGCCATGCACTCGATCGACGGTCTGGCGGTGCTTGAGGGCGAGGAGTACCGGCAAAAGGGTGGCGGCAATTTCGCTCGTTGGCAGCAGCACATCACTGATTGGCACCGCAATCTTTATGGCGGCCTTGAGCGCGCGCCGGCCATCGGTAAAGAAGACTATCTGATCGTGAGCGCAGTCGGTCCCGAGCCGCTCATCGAAATGGGGCTCAAACCTGATCGGATGCGAGCCGTCGCATTGGAGAAATGTCCTGAATACAGGTGGCTGGCGAAGCTGGATAGCTCCATCCGTCTCAGTGTGCAAACCCTTCCTAAGGACGTGCACCTCTACGCCCCGATGACCGCGCAGTTGACGAGTGGCAATGGCGCAGTGCCCCAGACGCAGGGGCAGAACCGACATGCCTGACCTGACGATCTTCATCGACGCCTTCATGGCGCGACTGGATGAGGTCATAAAGCGCCATACGCGGCTAACGGCGCGCATCCGCTGCTTCGGCTATCCAGCCCCCGCCATCTCTGCGCGAAACTGATGACGCGCCAGGAGCGCTGCAATGAACAAGATGAACTTTCCAGGCCAGCAGATCGGCGAGTTTTCGATCATGGCCATCAGTGACGGATACCTTTGCGCACCTCTGGATCTTCTCTCCAATATCGATCCTGTGGAGGCGTCCAGGTTGCAGCAGGACGCAGGCATCAGCGACCCATCCTCGATCCACATCAACTGTTACCTGGTGCGTGGAAGAGGGCGCACGATCCTCATCGACGCGGGAGCCGGCGGGTTCAAACAATGGGGTGGAAAGTTGATAGCGAATCTCGCACTGGCGGGTCTGCAGCCCTCTGACATTGACACCATCCTTCTGACCCATGCACATCCCGACCATGTTGGAGGGCTGCTTGACTCGTCAGGGGGCGCAGCCTTTCCCGATGCAGAGTTAGTCGTCCAGCAGCGTGAGGTTTCTTTCTGGAAGGATGATGGCAACCTCAGTCGAGCGAGTGAGCGTGCCCGTGGCAACTTTCTGTTTGCTCGGAAGGTGTTCGATCGGTATCGGGAGAAGGTGCGTACGTTTACTGATCGCGACGTTCTCCCTGGCATCAGTGCCATCTCCCTTCCAGGACATACCGCAGGGCATTCCGGTTATCGCATCGAATCCGATGATCGTAGTCTGCTGGTTTGGGGGGACATCGTTCATTTCCCGCAGATCCAGATTGCTCGTCCCGACGTGTCCATTGCATTCGACCAAGATCCGGTCCTCTCCGCCGAAACACGGATAAAACTGTTGGATGTGGTCAGCTCAGACAAGATGCTTATCGCGGGCATGCACCTGGGCGAGCTCGGATTCGGGCACATCAAGCGCAAAGGCACGCGCTACGAGATTTGCTATGAGGCTTAGCGCCCGGTAGAGATGATCCGGGATCAGCCGGGCCGGACTTGAAGACGACGTGGACTGCCACCGGGGCCGCGTCGTCGCAAGGACGGCGCTGACCACGCTGCTGCGCTCCTGGGCGTCGGCGCCGAGCGGGGCTCGCCTACAGGCGGGGCCATACACCCCAATCCGGCTGACCAGGTAAACCCTTTCTTTACACCCTCCCGCCCAACAGATTCAGCAGTCTTTACGTTTTCTTTATGTCCTGAACCCTCTCTCGATCTCGTTCCTTTACACCCGGCGTGACCACAATTCCCGCACACGGCAATCGCCGTATGACGGAGAGTTTTTCATGAGCGTTCTGGATGGGGTGTCACTGCTGTTGGCGGCAGGGTTGTTCGTGTACTTGCTGGTCGCGCTGCTGCGCGCTGGCCGGGTCGAGGAGTGACGGCCATGCACGGTTATGACTACCTGCTGATTCTGGCCTTCTTCGCGCTGGTCCTGCTGCCCGCGCCGCTGCTGGGCCGTTTTTATTACAACGTCATGGAAGGCAAGCGTACGTTTCTGACGCCGGTCATGGGCCCGGTGGAGCGTGTGTGTTATCGCCTGTCGGGTGTTGACCCCAAGGTTGAGCAGAACTGGAAAACCTACACCCTGGCCCTGCTGGCGTTCAACCTCGCGGGTTTTGTCGTGCTGTTTGCGATCCTGCTGTTTCAGGGCGCCTTGCCGCTCAACCCGCAAGGCTTGCCGGGCATGGAGTGGTCGCTGGCGTTCAACACCGCGATGAGCTTCGTGACCAACACCAACTGGCAGAGCTACAGCGGCGAAGCGTCGCTCAGTTACCTGAGCCAGATGGCCGGTCTGACGGTGCAGAACTTCGTCAGCGCAGCCACCGGCATCGCGGTGCTGGTCGCTTTCTGTCGGGGGATAGGCCGTCGCTCCACCCAGCACCTCGGCAACTTCTGGGCAGACATGACCCGCGCGACCCTGTATGGACTGCTGCCTTTGTGCATCGTCCTGGCGCTGTTTCTGGTCTGGCAGGGCGTGCCGCAGACGTTCGCTCACTACGTTGATGCGGTCACGCTGCAAGGCGCCGACCAGACGATCCCGCTGGGGCCGGCGGCCAGTCAGATCGCGATCAAGCAACTGGGCACCAACGGAGGTGGCTTTTTCGGCGTCAACTCGGCGCATCCATTCGAAAACCCGACCGCCTGGAGCAACCTCTTCGAACTGGTCTCGATCATCCTCATTCCGGTGGCGCTGGTCTTCACCTTTGGCCATTACGTCAAGGACATGCGCCAGAGTCGGGCGATCGTTGCCTGCATGTTTGTGTTGTTCCTGATTGGCGGCGCGACAGCGTTGTGGGCTGAATACCAACCCAACCCGGCACTGAACATGGCCTCGGTGGAACAGACCGCGCCGATGGAAGGCAAGGAAACCCGCTTCGGCACGACCGCGACGGTGCTCTGGGCGACGGCCACGACGGCCGCTTCCAACGGATCGGTCAATGGCATGCACGACAGCCTGAACCCGCTGAGCGGCATGGTCGCACTGGCCAACATGATGGTCGGTGAAGTGATCTTCGGCGGTGTCGGCGCGGGTCTCTACGGCATGTTGTTGAACGTGCTGATCGCCGTGTTCCTCGCCGGATTGATGATCGGGCGCACCCCGGAATACCTCGGCAAAAAGTTGCAGGCGCGAGAAGTGAAATTGTTGGTCGCGACGCTGATCGTGATGCCCGTCGGCGTGCTGGTGTTCGGCGCGCTGGCCGCATCCCTGCCTGGCCCGGCTGGCGCAGTCAGCAACCCTGGGCCTCACGGTTTCAGCCAACTGCTGTACGCCTACACCTCGGCCACTGCGAACAACGGCTCGGCGTTCGGCGGTTTCAGCGCCAACACCGTGTTCCATAACCTGATGCTCGGCTTGTCGATGTTCATCGGACGCTTCGGGTACATCCTGCCGGTCCTGGCATTGGCGGGCAGTCTGGCGGCCAAGAAAACCTCGCCGCTTGGCCTGAACAGCTTCCCGACCCACGGCCCGCTGTTCGTCACACTCCTGACCGTGACCATTTTGTTGGTGGGCGGCCTGACGTTCCTGCCGACCCTGGCGTTGGGCCCGATTGCCGAACACTTGAGCCTGGGCTTCTGAGGACTGAATCATGAATATGCAAGCACCTGTGTCCAAGCACCCTGCGACCGAAAACGTCGCCCACGCCACCCCGGCCAAAACCGGTTTCGCTGACCTGTGGCGCCCGGCGTTGATTCAGGCGTTCGTCAAGCTTGACCCACGTCAGTTGCAACGCGCGCCGGTGATGCTGGTCGTCGAACTGACGGCCATCCTCACCACGATCCTGTGCCTGATCCCGACCCCGGCCGTGCCGACATTCGTTGCCGTTCAGATCGCGGTCTGGTTGTGGTTCACCGTCTTGTTCGCCAACTTCGCCGAAGCCTTGGCCGAAGGTCGCGGCAAGGCACGCGCCGACAGCCTCAAGGCGGGTACCGAAGGGCTGAAGGCGCGGTTGAAAGGCTCAACCGGCGGCTACGTGACCGTCAACGCCAGTGCGTTACGCAAGGGTGACGTGGTGCGCGTCGAAGCGGGGGAATTGATCCCGGGCGACGGCGAGGTCATCGAAGGCATCGCGGCGGTCAACGAGGCAGCCATCACCGGCGAATCCGCGCCGGTCATTCGTGAGTCCGGTGGTGATCGCTCGGCGGTCACCGGCAATACCCGACTGGTGTCCGACTGGTTGTTGGTGCGCATCAGCGCCAACCCCGGTGAGTCGACCCTGGACCGCATGATCGCCTTGGTGGAAGGCGCCAAGCGGCAGAAGACCCCGAACGAAGTGGCCCTGGACATTCTGCTGATCGGACTGACCCTGATCTTCCTGCTGGTGGTGGTGACCCTGCAGCCGTTTGCCCATTTCGCAGGCGGCAACCTGCCGCTGGTGTTTCTGGTAGCGCTGTTGGTGACATTGATTCCGACCACCATCGGCGGCCTGCTGTCGGCCATCGGGATTGCCGGGATGGACCGCCTGGTGCGATTGAACGTGATCGCCAAATCCGGCCGCGCCGTGGAAGCCGCGGGCGATGTGCATGTGTTGTTGCTCGACAAGACCGGCACCATCACCTTCGGCAACCGCCGCTGCTCGGCGGTGTATGCCGCGCCGGGCGTCAGCGCCAAGGAGTTGACCGAAGGCACACTGCTGGCATCGCTGGCCGATGACACGGCCGAAGGCAAATCCATCGTCGAATACCTGCGTGCGCTGCACCCGATGAACGAACCGATGCCGAGCCAGTTGACTGCCGTGCCATTCAGCGCTGAAACGCGTTTGTCCGGCGTCGACTTCGACGGCCATGTTTACCGCAAAGGCGCCGTGGATTCGCTGCTCAAATTCCTGGGGCGTGATCGCAGTGATCTGCCGCTGATCCTGTCGCGGGAAATCGACAAGATCGCCAAGACCGGGGGGACGCCGCTGCTGGTGTGCGGCGACAAAAAACTGCTGGGCGCCATTCACCTCAAGGATGTGGTCAAACCGGGTATCCGTGAGCGTTTCGAGGAATTGCGCAAGTTGGGGATTCGCACGGTGATGGTGACCGGCGACAACCCGCTGACCGCCGCTGCCATCGCCGCCGAGGCCGGTGTCGATGACGTACTGGCTGAAGCGACCCCGGAGAAGAAGCTGGAGCGCATCCGTCAGGAACAGAACGACGGTCGTCTGGTGGCGATGTGCGGCGACGGCGCCAACGACGCCCCTGCACTGGCCCAGGCAGACGTCGGCATGGCGATGAACGACGGCACTCAGGCGGCGCGGGAGGCGGCCAACATGGTCGATCTCGACAGCGACCCGACCAAGCTGTTGGACGTGGTGCAGATCGGCAAGGAGTTGCTGGTCACCCGAGGCGCGTTGACCACCTTCTCGATTGCCAACGACGTGGCCAAGTATTTCGCGATCCTGCCTGCGCTGTTCGCGGCCATCTATCCGCAGTTGGGCGTGCTGAACATCATGCACCTGGCCAGCCCGCAGAGCGCGATTCTGTCCGCCATCGTGTTCAACGCATTGATCATCGTCGTGCTGATTCCGTTGGCGCTGCGCGGCGTGCGGGTTCAAGCGGCCAGCGCCGCGCACCTGTTGCGTCGCAACTTGCTGATCTACGGTCTGGGCGGCATTGCGGTGCCGTTCGTGGGCATCAAGCTGATCGACTTGCTGCTCACCGGGCTGCACCTGGTTTAAGCGTCTCGGTTTGCTTGCCTGGCGGGCGAACGGTCGCCCGCCAGGCTTAACTTGATTGAGGAATGAATGATGTCCAGTGTATTGCGTCCGGCCGTAAGCCTGATCGTTCTGATGACCCTGATCACCGGCGTGGCTTATCCGCTGGTGGTGACGGGTGTGGCGCAGGTCGCGTTCCCCGAACAGGCCAACGGTAGCCTGGTGTATGACGATCAGGAAAAGGTCAGGGGATCGGAGCTGATCGCCCAGAATTTCACCGGCGAAGGGTGGTTCCACCCACGTCCGTCGGCCGGTGCCTATGCGACGGTCGCCAGCGTGGCGAGCAACCTGTCGCCGAGCAACCCTGCATTGGCGACGCGAATCAGCGATGATGCCGCCAAGGAGAAAGTCGATAATCAAGGACCGGTGCCGTTGAACCTGCTGACCACCTCGGGCAGCGGTCTTGATCCGCATCTTTCTCCGGCGGCGGCGGAATATCAGGTGGCGCGGATTGCGACGGCGCGTAATCTGCCACGCGACTCGGTGCAAAAGCTGATCGCGGCCAACACCTACAGTCCGCTGATCGGCCCGCCGGTGGTGAACGTGTTGGCGTTGAACCAGAGTCTGGAAGCGTTACCGTCTGGCAAAGGTGTGAATTGATATCACTGGCCTGCACTCAACCTGTAGGAGCGCGCTTGCCCGCGATGGGTTTTCCGGGCGATGAAGATGCAGCGTCTGTGCTGCCTTCTTCGCGAGCAAGCTCACTCCCACGGGTTCTGCGCAGGCCTGGGGTTCGCGCAGCGTCAGACAACAAAGTGAAGAATCAATCATCAACACATCAGGACAACCATCGTGAACACAAACAGCCGTGCCGACGCCTTGCTGGCCAATCTGCCCAGGGATGACCGCGGGCGGCTGAAGGTGTTTCTCGGTGCCGCGCCCGGCGTGGGCAAGACCTTCGCCATGCTTCAGGCGGCGCATACGCAAATGCGTCAGGGCATTTCGTTGCTGGTCGGGGTGGTCGAAACCCACGGACGTGCCGAAACCGAAGCCTTGCTCGGTGGACTGCCGCAATTGCCGATGCTGCGTTCCGAGTACCGGGGCGTGATGCTCGAAGAAATGGACCTCGACGGTTTGCTGCGCGCCAAACCGAAGCTGGTATTGGTCGACGAACTCGCCCACAGCAACGCACCGGGCAGCCGTCACGCCAAGCGCTGGCAGGACATTCAGGAATTGCTGTCGGCGGGTATCGACGTTTACACCACGGTCAATGTTCAGCACCTGGAGAGTCTTAACGATCAGGTGCGCGGCATCACCGGTGTGCAGGTGCGCGAAACCTTGCCGGATTGGGTGTTGCAGGAAGCCTACGAGCTGGTGCTGATCGACCTGCCGCCCCGCGAGCTGCTGGAGCGGCTGCGTGACGGCAAGGTGTACGTCCCGGAGCAGGCGAGGGCGGCCATCGATGCGTTTTTTACCCAGACCAATCTGACGGCGCTGCGTGAACTGGCCATGCAGACGGCCGCCGCGCAGGTGGATAACGATCTGGCATTGGGGTACCGGCAATTGGGTCAGGCCGCGCCTGCCGTACGCGGTCGGCTGCTGGTGGGCGTGGACGGCGACGCGCAGGCTGAACGGCTGGTGCGCCATGCCAGTCGCGTGGCACAGCGCAGGCACCTGCCGTGGAGCCTGGTGCACGTCGACAATGGCCGGTTTTTCGATGAGCTGGCGCGCACGCGTTTGCAGAACGCGCAGCAATTGGCGGAACGGCTGGGCGGGGAAGTGGTGGTGCTGCGCGCCCCGGAGGTCGCGAAAACCCTGATTCAGCACGCCGCCGAACGTCGCGCCAGCCTGGTATTGGTCGGCCAGTCACGGCCGCTGCTGCGTCGCCGGCTGTTCGGTGGCGGGCTGGCGGCACGTTTACTGCGAAACGCGCAGGGGCTGGAGATCAACGTACTGGACAGTGAGGCACGTGCCGATCAGCCACGTTCGTCCACGCCCCGCACGCTGCGCTGGTTCGATTACGGGCTGGCGGTGGTGGCGACAGTGTGTGCCAGTGCGCTGGCCTGGGCGGTTTCCAGCGTGCTGGAATTGCCCAACATCTCGCTGGTGTTTCTGGCTGCCGTCCTGCTGGTGGCCGTGCGCAGCAGCGTCGGGCCGGCGATGGTCTGTTCGGTGCTGTCGTTCCTGGCGTACGACTTTCTGTTCATTCCGCCGAATTTTTCCCTGACCATCCAGCGCGAGGAAGACGTGCTGACCTTGCTGTTTTTCCTGCTGATGGCCGCGCTGACGGGTAATCTCGCGGCGCGCCAGCGTCGGCAATTGCAGGCGTTGCGCGATACTCAGCAAGAAACCAGCGAACTGCTCGACCTCTCCCGGCGTCTGACGGCCGCGACGGATCGTCAGGCGGTGCTCAGTGCCGCCGAACAGCATCTGGCGGGCTGGCGAGAACTTCAAGTGTGCGTTCTGGACAACGACGGTCAGCACGGCTGGAAGCTTGAAGCGGGCGGCTCGCTCGAGTTCTCCGAGTCTGAGCGCGCGGCGGCCGACTGGGCCTGGCAGCATGGGCAACCGGCGGGGAAGGGCACCGGGACATTGCCGTCGGGCGATTGGTGGTGGCTGCCGCTGTGGGTCGACGACGCGCCGCTGGCGCTGTTGGGCGTCAAACCGAAAGAGGGCGAGGCGTTCAGTCCCCAGCGTCGGCGGTTGTTGACCGCTTTGAGTCAACCGTTGGGACAGGCGCTGGCCCGCGCGCGACTCGCCGAGGACCTCGAAGCGGCGCGCCTGCATGGGGAAACCGAGCAACTGCGCAGTGCATTATTGGCCTCGGTGTCTCACGACCTGCGTACACCGCTGACGGCCATGCGCGGCAGCATCGACAGTCTGTTGGCCTTGGGCGAGGCCATCCCGCTGGACGATCGGCGGGAACTGCTGGAAGGTACGCGCGACGAGGCCGAGCGCCTGGACCGGTACATCCAGAATCTGCTGGACATGACCCGGCTGGGCCACGGCGCGCTGAAGCTGGCGCGCGACTGGGTGTCGCCGGGCGACATCGTCGGCAGCACCTTGAACCGGCTGCGCGCGGTGCTGGCGCCGCTGCAGGTCAGCACCGATCTGCCGGCGGACCTGCCGTTGCTGTATGTTCATGCCGCGCTGATCGAGCAGGCATTGATCAACGTGGTGGAAAACGCCGCGCGCTTTTCACCGGCTCACGGTCGTTTGCAGATGCAGGTGAGCGCGACGAACGATGAGCTGGTCTTTGCGGTCAGCGACGAAGGCCCGGGCATTCCGGAGGCCGAGCGAGCGAAGATCTTCGACATGTTTTACACCGCTGCACGAGGCGACCGGGGAGGACAGGGCACCGGGCTCGGGCTGGCGATCTGTCAGGGGATGGTCGGGGCGCACGGCGGCCGGATCAGCGTGGGCGACGGCATCGACGGAAAGGGTACGTGCATCAGTCTGCATCTGCCGTTGCAGGCACAGCCCGAGGCTGAAATGGAGCAGGCGATTTGAACGCGCACCGGGTTATGCGGGTGTCCGGCAATGGAAAATCATGGGTGGCGGGAAAAGCATGAACCAGGCGGCAACCATTCTGGTGATCGACGACGAGCCGCAGATTCGCAAGTTTCTGCGCATCAGCCTGTCGTCACAGGGCTACAAGGTGCTGGAGGCCGGCACCGGGACCGAAGGGCTGAGCCAGGCGGCGCTGAATAAGCCCGATTTGCTGGTCCTCGATCTGGGCTTGCCCGACATGGACGGTCAGGACGTCCTCGCGCAGTTTCGCGAGTGGTCGGCGGTTCCCGTGCTGGTGCTGTCGGTCCGTGCCAGCGAAGGGGAGAAGGTGCGTGCACTGGACTCTGGCGCGAACGACTACGTGACCAAACCGTTCGGTATTCAGGAGTTTCTCGCGCGGATTCGGGCCTTGCTGCGTCAGGCACCGGAAACGGGGCAGGTCGATTCGGCGTTGGTGATTGGCCCGCTAACGATCGACCTGGCCTACCGACGCGTACTGCTCGATGGCGTCGAGATCGGCCTGACACGCAAGGAATACGCGGTGCTGGCGCAACTGGCGCGGCATCCGGGGCGTGTCATCACCCAGCAGCAATTGCTCAAGGACATCTGGGGGCCGACCCATGTCGACGACACCCACTACTTGCGCATCGTGGTCGGCCACCTGCGTCAGAAACTCGCGGATGACCCCGCCGCCCCCCGATTTATCGTGACCGAGGCGGGGGTGGGGTATCGGCTGGTGGAGAGCTGAGGCAGGCTCGTGCCTCAACCCGAACCCTGTAGGAGCAGTCCGAGGTTACGAGGGCCGCGAATGGGGTGTGTCAGTTACTTTTGATGGTGCTGACCCACCGCATTCGCCAGCAAGCCGGCACAGTTCCCAGGTCTGGAACACAGGCTTGTGCCTCAACCCGAACCCTGTAGGAGCAGTCCGAGGTTACGTGGGCCGCGAATGGGGTGTGTCAGTTACTTTTGATGGTGCTGACCCACCGCATTCGCCAGCAAGCCGGCTCCCACAGTTCCTAGGTCTGGAACACAGGCTTGTGCCTCAACCCGAACCCTGTAGGAGCAGTCCGAGGTTACGAGGGCCGCGAATGCGGTCTTTCAGTGCTCCCGTTCATAGCGGTCCAGCGTGTCTCGGGCGATCTCGCGGCCCAGGGCGATGAGCTCCGGGGCTTTGTAGAATTCGAAGAACCGGCATACGCGCTTGGGGACGTTGATCAGGATGTCCGGCGGGTAACCGGCGATCTTGTACTGCGCCAATGACGTCTGCATCACCTCGAAACTCTGGTTGATCAGGTCCAGCAAAGACGCCGGCCCCACGTTGTCGACAATGATCGATCCACTGGCGGACTTCGGCGCGCCAGCTTCCTGAGGGGCTGCGGCGGGTTGCTGGCCTTGCGGGTCGGCGGATTCGCTGTCGTTGCCGCTCAGCCAGGGATTGGTCGGCAAGGTGGCGGCAGTCGCCTTGAGGCTGTCCTGTTCGAGCCGCAAGACGTCATCCCCCGCGACGTCCATTTTGCGACGAAACGGCAAGTGCGAACCGATGGAACTGATCAGGCTGTCGAAGCGCTTTTTTACGGCGGGTGGGCGCTCGATCACGGGCAACTGATAATGCTTGTGGTTGGTCGAGTTGAGGTTGACCGCGACGATCAGATCGCAGTGGCTGGACACCACCGGCACGATGGGTAACGGGTTGAGCAGACCACCGTCCACCAGGGTCCGGTTGCCCTGAACCACCGGCGTAAACAGGCTGGGGATGGCCGCCGAAGCGCGCATGGCCGAGTGCAGGTTGCCTTCCTGGAACCAGATTTCCTGCTGATTGGTCAGGTCGGTGGCCACGGCGGTGTAGGGGATGCGCAGGTCTTCGATATTGATCTCACCGACGATCTCGCGAATCTGCCCAAAGACCTTCTCACCCCGAATCGCCCCGAGCCGGAAGCTGACATCCACCAGGCGCAAGACATCCAGATAATCCAGACTCTCGATCCAGGCTTTGTATTCGGGCAATTTCCCTGCGGCGTAGATCCCGCCCACCACCGCGCCCATCGAACACCCGGCGATGCAGGCAATGTCATAACCCCGGTGCTCCAGCTCCTCGATCACCCCAATGTGCGCATACCCCCGGGCACCGCCGGAACCCAAGACCAGCGCAATTCTTTTTTTCATGTGCAGGCTCCCCGTTGCAAGGGTTCTACCCTACGCCCAAGGCAGCCGTGATTCATCTGGTCTTTATCAAGAATTGCCCGAGCCGTCGCGCACGAGCGCGCGAAGGTCGGCGTTGCCTTCAAAGTTGCCCCGGCTGCAGAAGGGCAACGGTCATCGCAATGAAGGGACAGCCGGGCACAGCCGAAAACGCTGATGGCTGCTGACAAGCGACCAGGATCAACCTCGACAATCGAAATCGATAGGCTCGGACGGCCGACTGTGGCACTTTTGCATCGCCGCACCGTCAAAGCCGCACCATCGATTTCCATTGTTGAGGTAACACCGCATGAAAGCCTGGATCTGCCTGCCTTTGCTTGCCCTCGTTCTTACAGGCTGTGCCGGTAAAACCGCGTACCGCGACAGCTGTGCCACGAATCTGGATGCCGCCTGGCATGAGCTGGACCTGGCCAAGGCGGAAGGTTTTGCCGGGACAGTCAGCTACTCCAAAGCCCTGTCGTTGCTGACAGGCGCCAAGACCCAACAGCAGTTCGAGGCGTTCGAGGGCTGTTCCGAGAAAGCCGAAAAAGCCCGATTCTATATTCGTGAGTCCCGCGCCGGTCGTTGATCGGTCGGTAGTCCGGGGTTCTCCCCTGTGGGGGTGAGAACGCTCGCGAATGCTGAATACTGGCCGCTCGAGATGCAGCGGGTGTACCAGCCTCTTCGCGAGCAAGCTCACTCCCACAGTTGTCTCGACGCAACAGAAACCTTCGTTCTCACCGCAAGCCTTCACGTCCCGTAACAAATACTCCCCAATCGCTCCATCCGCTCTGGCGAAAAGGCCTACGCTGACTTTAAAGTGGCTGCACGTCTGGCATCTTCTGCAGTCCTACTAGCCATGAGCAGTCGCCTGGGGAGGCTTTCCAATTGGGCAGAAAACTGGATGCTTGTCTAAACGCGATCAACGAGGTGGTACTGGGCAAGGAACCCCAGGTTCGTCTGGCCATGACGTGCCTGTTGGGTGGTGGCCATCTGTTGATAGAAGATCTGCCCGGCATGGGCAAAACCACGCTCAGTCACACGCTGGCGCGGGTGTTGGGCTTGAGTTTCCAGCGCATACAGTTCACCTCTGACCTGCTGCCGGGCGACATTCTCGGCACCTCGATTTTCGACCGGGAAACCGGACAGTTCACCTTTCATCCCGGACCGATCTTCGCCGAGCTCGTGCTGGCCGATGAGATCAACCGGGCGACACCGAAAAGCCAGAGCGCGCTGCTCGAAGCGATGGAAGAAGGCCAGGTGACGATTGAAGGTGCAACCCGTCTGTTGCCGGATCCTTTTTTCGTCATCGCCACGCAAAACCCGTTCAGCCAGGGCGGCACCTTTGCCTTGCCCGAATCCCAGCTGGACCGGTTCCTGATGCGGTTATCGCTGGGCTACCCGGCACGCTCGGCGGAAAAGGCCTTGCTGTTGGGCGAATCGCGCCGCGATTTGTTACCGCGCATCGAGCCGATTCTCGACCACACTGAACTCGCGGCCCTGCAGGAAGACGTGCGTCGGATCCGGGCGAGCGATGCGCTGGTGGATTATGTGCTGCGCTTGGTGGATGCCACCCGCAGCCAGCCGCAATTCGCGTATGGGTTGTCGCCCAGGGCGAGTCTGGCGATTTTGTCGGCGGCGCGGGCCTGGGCGCTATTGATCGGGCGTGATTACGTGATACCTGAAGACGTTCAGGCGATTTTGCCGGCCGTGATCGGTCATCGCCTGCGCGAGCGTTCCGATCCGACCGGGCACGGCGGCGGGGCATTGGTCCAATGGCTGCTGCGTGAGGTGCCGGTGCTTTGATTTCACAGTTCAAACCGGTCTGGCAGCGCTGGGTGGGACGTCGTATTCCGCCGGCGTCGCGGATCGAGCTGGATCACCGTCGAATCTTCATACTGCCGACCCGGGTCGGCGGTACGTACGCGTTGGTGCTGTTTTTGCTGTTACTGGTGGCGATCAATTACCAGAACAGCCTGGCCTATGGCCTGACCTTTCTCATGGTGTCGGTGGGAATCCTCGCGATTCTGCACACGTATCGTAATTTCAGTGGCTTGATCCTCAGCGCCGGCAATGCCCGTTCAGTGTTTGTCGGTGAGCCGGTGCAGTTGCGCCTGCGCCTGGAAAGCCGCTCGAACGGTCATCAGGCCATCGCATTAGGTTGGGACCGCGAGCAACTGGAACAGACCGACGTCGATCCAGAGCGTCAGGTCGATATCGCGCTGACGTTGCCCGCCGTGAGTCGGGGTTGGTTGCGGGCGCCGCGCCTGCGGGTTGAAAGCGTGTTTCCCTTGGGCATATTCCGCGCCTGGAGCTGGCTGGACCTGGAGCAGACGGTGTTGATCTATCCGCGCCCGGTGCCTGGCAGCATGCCGTTGCTGCAAGGCGTGCAGCCTCATGCCGAAGATGACGGCCAGGCCACGCGGGGGCAGGGTGTCGATGATTATCAGGGGCTGCGCCTGTGGCAACCCGGCGATTCGATGCGCCGCATGCACTGGAAAGCCTGGTCGCGCGGGCAAGGGTTGATGGTCAAGGTGTTCACCGACCTCAGTGGCAATGACTTGTGTCTGGATTTCATGGCGTTGGGGGGCGATATCGAAGAGCGTCTGTCGCGGCTGTGCTACTGGGTGCTGGAGTTGTCTCAACGTCAGCAGCCGTTTGCCTTGCGCCTGCCGGGTTTTCTGTCCGCGGTGGACAGCGGTGACGCGCACCGGGAAGCCTGTTTGCGGCAACTGGCGCTGTACGGCGTACGGGCATGAGGACGGTGCGGTCATGACCTCGGCCCATCTTGCCCAACCGATTCCGCGTGTCAGCCTCAACTGGCTGTTGATCGCCCAGGCCTTGGTCATCGTACCGTTCGCGCTGCACATTCCCGTTTCCCTGATCGTCTTGTGGTTGGCTTGCACGTTCTGGCGCATCCAGATTTTCCAGATGCGGGTGCGTATGCCCGGCACCTGGATCAAAGCGGGGTTGCTGGTGGGGACGGCGGGCGGCATCTTTCTTGCGCGCGGCAGTCTGGTCGGGCTGGACGCTGGAGCCGCGTTGCTGATCGCCGCATTCATCCTGAAGATGCTGGAGATGCAGACCCGGCGTGACGCGCTGGTGCTGATTTTCCTGGGGTTCTTTTGCGTTGCCGTGGGCTATCTGTTCGAAGACGCGATGCTCTGGGGGCTGTTCACGCTGCTGCCGATTGCGACCCTGCTGGCCGCATTGATTGGCCTGCAGCAATCGACGGTGTCCAGCAAACCCGCGAGCACCTTGATGCTGTCGGTCAAGCTGCTGTTGCAGGCGGTGCCGCTGATGCTGTTGTTGTTTCTGTTCTTTCCGCGCCTGGATCCGTTGTGGTCGCTGCCACAACCCGGCAACAAGGCGCTGACGGGGCTGTCCGACAGCATGGCGCCGGGTGACATCGCAGAACTGAGCAAGTCCGCGGCGCTTGTGTTCAGGGCCAGTTTCGAGGGGCCCACGCCGCCGCGCAATCTGCAGTACTGGCGTGGCCTGACGCTGGAGCAGTTCGACGGGCGACGCTGGTCGCAATCCTCCCGTGCGCAAGTGCCGGATGCACCTGACTGGCACAGGCAAGGTGAACAACTCAGCTACAGCGTGGTTATGGAGCCGACCGGAAAGCCGTGGCTGATGACCCTGGATGTCGGTGAAGTCGAACTGGCCGGCGTTCGCCAGATGAGTGACTTTCGCTGGCAGCGCCGACGCCCCATCGAGCAGTCGATGCTCTACAGCGTCAATGCCTGGCCGGATGCCGTGCGTGAAACCGTGCTCAGCGAAGGCGGGCGGATGCAGAATCTACAACTGCCGGCCAAGGGCAACCCCGAAGCACGCGAGTTCGCCGCCGATCTGCACCGACGCTACGGCAAACCCGACGCGCTGGTCGACGCGTTGTTGTCGTACTTTACCGAGCAGCCGTTCCATTACACCCTCAAACCGCCCGCGCTGGGTCCCAACAGCATCGATGAGTTTCTGTTCGGCAGTCGCGCCGGCTTCTGCGCCCATTACGCCGGGGCGATGACCTACGTACTGCGGGCCGCAGGCATTCCCGCACGCGTGGTGGCCGGCTATCAGGGCGGCGAGTTGAACCCGGACGGCAACTACATCAGCGTGCGCCAGTTTGACGCTCACGCCTGGGTGGAATACTGGCAGCCGGGCATCGGCTGGCGCAGTGTCGATCCGACGGCCGCCGTGGCGCCTGCGCGGATCGAGCAGGGGCTTGAGCAGGCGCTGGCGGCCGATGAAGACTTTCTGTCGGACTCGCCGATGTCGGCGCTGCGTTATCGGCATCTGGCGTGGTTCAATTCGATTCGTCTGAGTTGGGATAACCTCAATTACGGCTGGCAGCGTTGGGTCCTCGGTTATCAGGGACAGCAGCAATTGCAGGTGCTGGGGCGCTGGTTCTCCGGCTTCCAGGCGCCGGTCTTCGCCGGTGGCGCCGTGGTTATCCTCGGGCTGATCGCGCTGTGGCTGTTCAAACCGTGGCGACGGGAAACCGATTCGCAGCTTCGGTTGTTCAACGCCTTCGAACGACTGCTTGCGCGCCACGGTCTCAGACGTCAACCAGGTGAGGGCGCGCAAGCGTTCGCCGCGCGCGCGGCCCAGCGCTTTCCGGCACACGCGGACGCCATCGAAGGTTTTGCCCGTGAATTTGAAGCGCAACGTTATGCCGGCGTTTCCGGTTCGGTCGCTCCATTGCGGCGACGGTTGAAATACCTGCGTCGTCGCTTGCCCTGGCGCCTGTCGGCAGTGAAGGACAGGCAGCCCTAACAGACATCCTAGGAGTACTTCATGTCCACTATGGTCGATCATTTGATCGCCGAGATTCTCAGCTTCAACGTCAAGTTGCTGGCTTGTCACGCACGCCTGGTGGCCTCCACGGACAGCGAGGCGCTGCACGACCTGCGCACCACAGTCCGGCGTCTGCGCAGCGTGCTTCGGCCTTTGCGCGGGTTGCCAGGCATGGATCAGGTCGAGGAAGCCGCCAAAGGGGTGGGCGACCTGACGACGCCCCTGCGTGACATGCAAGTGCTGGCTGCGTACCTGCGCATGCAGGGGATGGATCAGCCGGCCGTCAAACGGGAGAAGCACCTTGCGTCCGCTTGCCCACGGGTCGCCAGCTCGGCTGAGCTCAATCGCTTGTTCGGGGTGCTGGACCAGCTTCCGTCGTTTCTGCGTGCGCAACAACGCCATGGCCTGCTGAAGAAGCTGCGCCAACGCATCGAAAAACGCATGGACAAACAGTGGAAGACCCTGCGCGAAGCCATGGCTGATCCGGCCCATGATCGGCACCGCCTGCGGTTGTTGATCAAGCGCGTCCGGTATGCGGCAGAAGCGTATCCCGAGCTGAGCCATCAGCCGCAAGGCCTGCAGAAACGGCTCAAGTCGGCGCAAGGCGCGCTGGGTGACTGGCACGACCATCTGCAATGGCTGGCGCAGGCCGAACAGCATGCCGACCTTACGCCCTGCATCGCCGGTTGGGAGCTGGGAATTCTGCGCGCCGAAGCGAAGTCCGACAAAGCGCTGGAGCGGCTGTTTCACGCCTGCTTCGGTGACGCACCCACGCACTGATCCCGATCAGGCCGCAGGATTGGCGCATATGAGCGCTGTCCTGTGGCCATTGCCCTCGATAAGATTCTGCACGTTACCCACCGTTTCACTGGTTGCCACATGGAGTGCGCATGACATTCTCCCAATTACTAGAAGCCGTTCGCGATAACCCGCAGTCGGTGACCATTCCTGCATCGTGGTCTCAGGGCCGCTCGTGTTTCGGTGGCTTGATCGCGGCGCTGCAGTTCGAGGCCATGCGCGCGAAGGTCGATCGGCCGGTTCGTTCGCTGGCGATCTGTTTCGTCGGTCCGCCGGCGGTCGACACGCCGATTTCATTTGAGGTGGAAATCCTGCGCGAGGGCAAGGCGGTCAGTCAGGTGCTGGGACGCGCCGTGCAGAACGGCGAAACCGTCACATTGGTTCAGGGCAGTTTCGGCGCACCTCGCGAATCTATGATTGTCGTTGAAGCCGAGCCTGCGCCTGCGCTCAAGCCCGTGAATGATACACCGGCATTGCCGTTCGTTTCCGGGGCGATGCCTGAGTACCTGCGTTTCATCGACATGCGCTGGGCGCTGGGCGGGCTGCCGTTCACCCACACGCAGTCGCGAGCCATCGGTGGCTATGTGCGCTTGAAGGACGTGGAAGAGGAGAAGCTGACCGAGGCGCATCTGCTCGCGCTCGTCGACAGTTGGCCGCCTGCCGTATTACCGCACTTGAATAAACCGGCACCGGGCAGTTCGCTGACGTGGACCATCGAATTCGTGCAGCCCTTGCCTCAGCTCACCACTCACGACTGGACCCAGTACAAGGCGGTGATCGAGCACGCGCGAGATGGTTATGGCCACGCGGCAGCGGGCGTGTGGACCCCGAAAGGGGAACTGATTGCAATCAGCCGTCAGACCGTGACGGTGTTTGGATAAACGCAGCGAGGGTGTACCGGCAGCGCCTGGACCCTGGACTAAGGTACTCAGCCGCCAAGGCCTTACTGGCCTCGGCTTTTGATGGCCTGTGCCGCGACCAGACCCAGGACGCCAATGGCGGCGGAGGTCACGCTGGCACTCAGGGCGCCATCGAGCAGGAGCAGCCCTGAGACGATCGACAGCGGGAACGCCAGAGACGACAGCACCAGACTGGACGGCATGCCGGAGGTGTTGGCGGCCGTGAAGACGTGGTCAAGGTGCAGGTTGGTAATGAACTTGGGCATGATGGTGACCTCGCAAAGCCTGAATAAGAACCGTTTTCGATGGGTTCAGAATAGGCCCGCTGCCGTCGGACGGCGAATCGAGGTTTGCTATCGGTGTGATAGGCAGCATGGGGAAAGGTAATAGGCCTTACCCCGTGACCTTTAGCTGCCGGATCGCCGTATTCAATTCGCCTGCCAGCGTCGCCAGTTCATCGCTGGTGCTCGCCGAATCGACGGTCTGGCGCACCGTGCGCTCCGTGACGTCACGGATGCTGACGACCGCGCGATTCATTTCCTCCGCCACCTGACTTTGCTGCTGCGCGGCCACGGCAATCTGGGTGTTGCTCTCCCGCATTTGTGCGACGGCTTCGGTAATCGCCGACAGCGCTTCTCCGGCTTCCCGCGCCTGCAGCACACAGTCGTCGGCCTTGAACGAGCTCTCCTGCATGAAATCCACGGCATCACGTGTGCCGGCCTGCAGGTCCGAAATCATGGTCGTGATTTCGTCGGTCGAGGTTTGCACGCGTCTGGCCAGGTTGCGCACCTCATCGGCGACCACCGCGAATCCACGGCCCATATCGCCGGCCCGCGCCGCTTCGATGGCGGCGTTGAGCGCCAGCAGGTTGGTTTGTTCGGCGATGCTGTGAATCACGCTGACCACGCTGTTGATCTTCTGACTGTCCTGGGCAAGCCGCTGGATCATGCCGGCGGTTTGCTGTACGCCATTGGACAGCCCGGAGATCGACGCCTGTACTCGGTCCACCACCTCTTTTCCGCTGCCCGCGAGCGTATCGGCGTTTTGCGACTGGTCTCGGGTAGCGCTGGCGTGCTGGGCAATGTGATGGACCGTGGCGGTCATCTCGTTGATGGCCGTGGCGACCTGATCGGTTTCGCTCTGCTGACCCAACATTCCCTGGCGTACATCGTTCATGCCGGAGGCCAGATGCACCGCGCCTTGATCCAGCCGCGCCGCCGACTGAGCCACGGTGCCGACAATGCGTTGATAACCCGCCTGCATGGCGTTGAAGGCCTTGGCCATCTGCCCGACCTCGTCTTCGCCGGCCAGCGGCACCCGGGCGGACAGGTCGCCGCTTTGCTCGACGTGCAGCATCACGTCCTTGAGGGTGTTGAGGTGGCTCAGCAAGAACCGGATCAACAATTGTGAGGCGCCGAGCATGATGAGCATCAACACGAACACGGCGATGGCGTAATGGCCGACATGCTCGGTCAGTACCTGCTCGAAGGAGGGTGGCGCGGCGAGGGGCGGGAGGCTCGGAACCGGTTGCCCGGCTGGCCAGGCCGCCAGCAGTCGGTGCTGAGCCTGTTGGAACACCTGGGCGTCGTCGGCGCGGGCGTGTTGTTCGATCTGTAGGGCGTAAAGCACCAGCAGCAGGGTGGTGAAGAACGCAACGGCGTTGACCGCCCAGAACTTGTATTTCAGCGAGATGTTGCTCAACCAGCGGCCCATGAGAAAGCTCTTCTGTGAGTGGTACGTGTCGGTGATGACACGTGGCAAGGCAAGGTGCCAGTATTGTTTCAGGTCAACCGGTCAGCCGCGTTGATCTGGGTCAATGTCCGAATCCCGCTCGGTCGCCAGTCGCTCGACCACAGGCAGCGAAAAGAACGCGCGCGCGCATGCCGTGGTATGAGCGGCCACGTCGGCTTCGCTTTCCCCGCGGTGCAACGCGACTTCGCGCAGTACTTCGGGGAGGTACGCAGGCTCATTGCGGCCGTTTTTCGGTTTCGGTCGCAGGCTGCGAGGCAGCAGATAGGGCGCATCGCTTTCCAGCATCAAGCGGCCACGCGGGATTTCGCGGACCAGCGGGTGCAGGTGAGTGCCTCGTCGCTCGTCGCAGATCCAGCCCGTGATACCGATGTGCAGGTCCATGTCCAGATAACTGAACAGCGCGCGCTTTTCCCCGGTGAAGCAATGCACCACGGCAGCCGGCAAATGATCCCGATAGTCCCGCAAGATGGCCAGCAGCCGTTCATCGGCGTCGCGCTCGTGCAGGAACACAGGCAACTGCAAGGCGACCGCAAGGGCCAGGTGCGCTTCGAGGACCTTTTCCTGTTGTGGGCGCGGCGAGAAATCGCGGTTGAAATCCAGCCCGCATTCGCCGACGGCACGTACCGGATTTTCTGTTAACAGGGCTCGCAACTGTTTCTCGGTGTCGACGGTCCAATCGCTCGCCGAATGGGGGTGTACCCCTGCGGTACTGAACAGGCGCTGGCCGCTTTCGTCCAGTTGGCGGCACATCTGTAACGCCTGTTCGCTGCTTTCGACGCCGGTACCGGTGAGGATCAATTGAGCCACGCCAGCGGTGTAGGCGCGTTCGAGCACCTCCCGCTCTTTCGCGGCGAAGCTTGGGTTGGTCAGGTTGACGCCGATGTCGATTAGTTGCATGGTTCACCTCAGGCCGGAGGCCGAGAAGAATACCAGAGCGATTGAAGCGATAAAAAAACAAGCAGTCTCAGCTGCTTAGAATTATTAGATCCCTGTGAGGGTGTGGGCTGCAGAACCTGTCTGCGGTGCCGCGACTGCCCGACACAGACTTCAAGCCCGTTTTTTTCGGCATTTTCCCGGAGCGTCAATGATCCGAGCCTCGCTGTTCTCGTTGTTGTGCCTGTTGCTGGTTCCCACCCATGCGAGTGCACGTCCTGCCGGACCACCCGTGGTGGTCAAGAAAACCCAGGTCCGTGACCTTGCTGCGATTCGCAGCAGCAAAGTGCTTCGCGTGTTGGTCAACCAGAGCCGCAACAGTTCCGGCGAAGTGCAGGGTGAACCCATCGGGGTTGAGTATCGCCGTCTGCAAGCCTTCGAAAAATACCTCAACGGCCACGCCAGAGACGGCCAGAAAGTCTCGATCAAACTGATTCCCAAAGCCAAGGATCAACTGCTTGCCGCGCTGCAGCGCGGGGAAGGCGATCTGGTCGCGCCCGGCGAACTGCTCGATGCCAGCGCCGCGCACTATGTAGATGCCACGGAGCCGGTGGTCAGCCATGTGCCGCTGGTGGTGGTCGGCGTGCGCGGCGAACGCAGTTTCAGGCACCCGGAGCAACTCTCGGGCCGGACCGTGATGCTCGCCAACGGCAGCGCGGCGGACGAAGCCATCGTGCAACTCAATCAGAAACTGGCCCTGCGCAAGTTGCCGCCGGTGAAAATCGAATGGGTGGACCCCAGCCTCGCAGTGGAAGACGTGCTGGAGATGGTTCAGGCAGGGATCTACCATCTGACCGTGGTCGAGCAGCCGATCGCAGTACGATGGGCGCGCGTCATGCCCAAGTTGCGGGTCGACCGTTCGGCGGCCTTGAGCGACCCAGGTGACATGAACTGGTATGTGCGCAAGGACGCCGTGATGCTGCATGCCACGGTCGACCGGTTCCTGGAGACCTACGAGCCCCCGGCGAATCAGGACGTCGCGTTCCAGAAAGCCTATAAAGACCTTTATCGCGTCCATTACCCGCTGGCCCGCGAAGACCGCCAGCGTCTGGAGAAACTGCGTCCAACCCTGCAGCGTCACGCCGATGCACAAAAGATGGACTGGCTCGACCTTGCCGCACTGGCCTTCAAGGAGTCAGCGCTCAATCCGGTGGCGAAGGGCGGCAGCGGCGCCACGGGGTTGTTGCAGATCACCCCGTCAGCGGCGCAGCGGGTGGGTGTCGACAACATCCATGATGTCGATGGCAACGTGCAGGCTGCGAGCAAATACCTGGCGATGATCCGCCGCAAGTTTTTCTCCAGTCCCAAAATCAACGAGCGCGAGCGCATGGCGTTCACGCTGGCCGCCTACAACCTGGGGCCCGAGCGGGTTCAGGCGATGCGCACCGAGGCAAAGCGTCAGGGCTTGAACCCCAACCAGTGGTTCTTTCAGGTCGAGCGCGTGGCAATGGACCAAGTGGGAATGAGCGTTGTGAGCTACGTGAACAGCGTGAACAAATACTATCTGGCCTATGACAAGGAGCGCAGTTCACTGGAAAGCCCCTCCTCGCGGAAGGTCGCAATCAGGGAATGATCGAATAAGTTGATGTTAGCAATGCGATATTTGCGATTTTCATATTTATTAATCCGATTATCATGGCGCCAATCCTTCTTACCCAATGGAATTAAAGGCCATGAACGCTTCCCTGAAATCGCTGTTCTCCACTCGCGCCGGTTACGGCATCACTGTCCTGCGCATGATCGTCGGCCTCATTTTCATGGCTCACGGCAGCCAGAAACTGTTCGGCCTGTTCGGTGGCTATGGTCTTGAGGGAACCGGTCAGTACATGGCCAGTCTGGGGCTGAATCCGGGTTACCTGATGGCGCTGTTGTCGGGCAGCGCGGAGTTTTTTGGCGGTCTGGCGCTGTTCCTCGGTCTGCTCGTACGCCCTGCCGCGGCGGTGTTGATGGTGATGCTGGTGGTGGCGATTCTTTCGGTGCACATTCACAACGGTTTGTTCATGGCCAATAACGGTTATGAGTTCGGTCTGGCTTTGCTGGGTGCTGCAGTTGCCGTGTTGATCGAGGGCGCCGGGCGGCTGTCGGTGGATCGGTTGATTGCCAGCAGGTAACGGGTGGCGGTTTTTTGCTAGCGTTTTTTCGAAGAATCCCGGTCTATTGAGATCGGGATTTTTTATGGGCAAGTTATTTGATCGTTCCCACGCTCCGCGTCACTAGTGTCCGGTAAAAACCGAAGGGGGAGCTTGCTCCCCCTTGCTGTTGGCCGCCTTCAGTCATAATCGGATTTTTCAGACTCGATTTTGACTCATGTTTTCCAGCACTTTTTTAACTCAGTTGCTCAGTGCCATCCCACGCTCTTCATTCGAGCGATCCGTCGAAGCACATCAAGCTGATCGCTACGTCAAACGCTGCACTTCCTGGCAATTGTTGGTGACGTTGGTCAGCGGCCATTTAACCCAAGCCTTGAGCCTGCGGTCCCTGGCGACTTTCTCCGAGACTCTGGCCCCGCATCGCTA
>NZ_FOEO01000093.1 GCF_900110765.1 Pseudomonas sp. NFACC02 | reverse complement strand
GGCAACCCGGCTTACCAGCACCTGGGTGCCGGTCAGACCACGACGCTGGATGTGCCGTTTACCGTCACTGACAAGGCAGGGTTGACCAGCACGTCGACGCTGACCATCACCGTGACCGGCACCAACGACGCACCTGTTGCAGCCATCAGTACCGGTACGGCTGTCGAAGATGCCAAGGCCACCGGCCAACTCCAGGCGTCCGACATCGATGACAACGATGTACTGTCGTACACCGTCAACGATGCCGACAAGCCTGCGGGCTTCAGCGTCGATGCTTCTGGCAAATGGACACTGGACGCCGGCAACCCGGCTTATCAGCACCTGGCGGCCGGCCAGACCACAACGCTGGACGTGCCGTTTACTGTCACTGACAAGGCAGGGTTGACCAGCACCTCGACTCTGACCATCACCGTCACCGGCACCAACGACGCACCTGTTGCCGCTGTCAGCACCGGTACGGCCGTCGAGGATGCCAAGGCCACCGGCCAACTCCAAGCCTCCGACATTGACGACAACGATGTACTGTCGTACACCGTCAATGACGCCGACAAGCCAGCAGGTTTCAGCGTCGATGCCTCGGGCAAATGGACACTGGACGCCGGCAACCCGGCTTACCAGCACCTGGGCGCCGGTCAGACCACAACGCTGGACGTGCCGTTTACCGTCACCGACAAGGCAGGTCTCACCAGCACATCGACCCTGACCATCACCGTCACCGGCACCAACGACGCACCTGTTGCAGCCGTCAGCACCGGTACAGCCGTCGAAGACGCCAAAGCCACCGGCCAACTCCAGGCGTCCGATATCGACGACAACGACGTACTGTCGTACACCGTCAACGATGCCGACAAGCCAGCTGGCTTCAGTGTCGATGCTTCCGGCAAGTGGACACTGGACGCCGGCAACCCGGCTTACCAGCACCTGGGCGCCGGTCAGACCACGACGCTGGACGTGCCGTTTACCGTCACTGACAAAGCGGGCCTGACCAGCACGTCGACGCTGACCATCACTGTCACTGGCACTAACGACGCACCTGTTGCAGCCGTCAGCACCGGTACAGCCGTCGAGGACTCCAAAGCGACTGGCCAACTCCAGGCCTCCGATATCGACGACAACGACGTGTTGACCTACACCGTCAACGATGCCGACAAACCGGCAGGCTTCACTGTCGATGCCTCGGGCAAGTGGACACTGGACGCCGGCAACCCGGCTTACCAG
>NZ_FOEO01000011.1 GCF_900110765.1 Pseudomonas sp. NFACC02 | reverse complement strand
CTCGGCTTTGGCGCCCAGGGCCTGATCTGGAGCGATGACGGTCAGGACAACCTGTACAAGGTCAGCATCCCCTATCAGTACACCACCACCGAAATCCTTTACGACAACGTCCAGAAGCGCGACGTGCGGCGCATTCACCGGGTCTTCAACCGCTTTCACCTGCTGGTCAGTGAAGAAACCCGGCAGAACGACAACGTCCTGTTGCTGGAAAACAGCTACTACGCCGACCAGAGTCCCAACCTGAGTTTCGATCAGCAGCCGGCCCAGTGCCAACTGGTCACCGAAGTGCGCAAGACCTGGTACCTGCGCAGCAGCTCGGCCAACAAACGGGTGGAAACCACCCTCACCGAGTTCGACGCCTACGGCAACCTGCTGGTGCAGACCCTGCCCACCGGCATCCGGGAGATCAGCAGCTATTACCCTAAGGAAGGTGGCGATGGCTGCCCAGAGGACCCGGACGGCTTCGTGCGCACACTGAAGGAAAAACGGGTTGAACCGGCCAGCACCCGGCATGACCTGCGGCTACGCGACACGCGCACGCATTGCGTGGTGGCAGGCCTTCAAACCGCCTTCGCCAAGTCCAGAAAGGCGAAACGCGACTTCGGCGTTCCGGCACCGACCCTGCTCAGCGTCTACCGCTACAGTGAAAAACCCACCCTGGGCAGCACGCTGAGCAAGTGGCTGGCGCTGGACAGCGAAACCCTGCTGCAAGTGGCGGAAAAGGTGGACGTGAAGGACCAGAAGGACGTCGAACTGCAACGCACCGAAACGCAATACATCGATGATGTAAGTGAGCCGTTTCTGTTCGGGCGCATCAGGCGAGAATCACAAACCCTCAACGGTGAAACGTCGCACACCGACTACAGCTATGTGAATACCATTCAAAAACGCGGTGCAGAGCAGGTTCAGAAAACGACGAAAACCCTGTCGACCGCGTTCTCGAATCCTGACCTCAACGCAACCAAAACCGTCACGCTCGAACACTCATTGCTGACCGGTCTGCCGTTGCTTGATCAGGACGAGAACGACGTCGAAATCAACTACCGTTACGATGCCCTGGGCAGAGTCGTCGAAGAGATTGTTTCCCCCGGCACCTCCTATGAAGCCCGTCGTCTTTACACTTACACGCTGTGCAGCCAGCCAGGCGACAAGGCCTTACAGTCAGCCATGGACGTCAATGACGTCACCACGCATACGGAACTAGACGGGCTGGGTCGGGCGATTGCCGAATACCATCAAAACATTTATCAGCCAGCACCCGAGCTCCCGAAAGCTCAGACGAAGACCGCCAATGACGGCACCGTGCCTACGGACCAGGCCATGCGGCGTCGGGCGATTGCTGAATACCATCAGAAAATTTATCAGTCAGTCCCCGACTTCTTGAAGGTTCAGGCGTGGAAGTACAACGCTTATGGCCAGTTGGAACAGGAAACATCCTGGGATCACTGGCAACCGGACCAGGGACAGACACTGCAAACGCTGGAACTGACATCGACCTATGCCTACAACGACTGGGGGGCAGTAACCCGAATCACGCGCCCGGATGCGGTGGTGGACGTCAGCGAATTCGACCCGATCACCCTGAAACGAACCCACTGGCAAGAAACGGAAACAACCCTTTCACTCTGGAGTGAAACCGTCAGCAACGGCTTCGACAAACCCCTTAGCGTCAGGCAAAAAACAGGTGAACACTACCTGGAGCAGACTTACGCCTACGATGGTCTTGGCCGGTGTGTCGAAAGCACGGACCCCATGGACCACACCAGCGGTTTCGAGTACGACGCATGGGGACGGCTGCTGCACACTCATCTGCCCGACATGACCGTGGTCAGCAAGACGTATGCCCCGCATACCCGCGAAGCCCTGCCGATCAGCGTGCGGATCGTGCCGGACAACGAAGCATTGCCCAGCGTGCTGGCAGGTGAACGACTGTTTGACGGGCTCAACCGGCAGGTACAGCTCAAGGTCGGCCCGCGGACGAGCACATACGGTTACAACGGCAGCCAGATGAACGTGAGTGAATACGTGACCCCGGCTGGCGAGCGGCTGCAGTACAGCTATGAGCTGGGTCTTACCAGTCTGCCGCAAACCTGTACCACATCCGATGAAGACGCCACCTTCAGCTATGACTTCAAGACCGCCCAACTGACCGCGACCCGCAGCAAACAGGGTGTGCACGCTTTCAAATATGATCTGGCCGGGAACCTGAGCAGCGAGAGCTGGACCGATATCAACCGTCTGGCAGGACGCGCAACAGACAGCGGCAAGGCCGAACCGTTTTCGGTGACCTACAACAACTCGTTGAGGGGACGGCAGATCAGCCGTATCGATGTGAGCGGCTTGCAAACCCGGTACGAACAAGACGCGCAGGGCCGGGTAAAATCCATATTTCAAGGCCAGTTGCAGGCTGAGTTCAGCTACGCGGCGCAAGGTTGGCTGAGCTCGACCACCTGCACCGATCTCGGCAGCGGAGAACAGATCCACACTGCGCTGGAACATGACGACCTGGGTCGCGAAATTCTGAGAACGCTGAGCATTGACGGCCAGGTACCGCGCAGCATCGAGCAGCATTATCAAGCGGACAGCAAACTGATGGCGCGCACGTTGCGCGAAGGTGATGTGACGCTACAGGCGGAAACCTTCAGTTACGACCTGCGTGGACGCCTCAAGGTGTACACCTGCGCCGAGCCCGCAGCGTCGAGCCCTGCCGAAACCATCGCCCGGCAGGACTTCTCCTTCGACACTCTGGACAACATCACCGCCTTGTCCACGACCTATGCCGACGGTCGCACTGATAAAACCACCTACCACTTCAATCCGGCAGACCCCTGCCAGTTGACCGAGATTCGTTATGACGATCCGAAGAAGCCGGCCGTCCAGCTTGTATACGACGACAACGGCCACCTGACCAGGGATGAGCATGATCAGCAGTTGGCGTACGACAGTCAGGGCCGTTTGCTGAGTGTTGCCGACAAGGTGGGTCAGATAAAAGCCCGGTACCGCTATGACGGGCACAATCAGCTCATGGCCGTTACGCATGGGCAACAGCCCGAATCGCTGCGCTTTTATCAAGAGGGCCAACTGACCAACACGCTGCAGGCCGGCACAGCGATCAGCTACCTGAGGGAAAGCGGACGGCCCTTGGGGCAACAGACACCGGGCGACGACAGCCAGACGCTGCTGCTGATGACCGATCCAAAATATTCGGTTATTGGCGAATGCCAACAAAAAACCACGCGCCATGTGACATACGACCCGTACGGTGAACCACATGGGGACGAGCCGCTGCAAAGCTTGCTGGCCTTCAACGGCGAGGTGCGCGATGCCGTAAGCGGCTGGTACTTGCTGGGCAAGGGTTATCGCGCCTACAACCCGACCCTGATGCGGTTCCACAGCCCTGATTCCCTCAGCCCCTTCGGTGCGGGCGGCGTCAATCCCTACGTGTATTGCCTGAGCGATCCGATCAACGCCGTCGACCCCAGCGGGCACTCACTCAAAAGCTGGATTGGCGTAACACTGGGTCTGATCGGCATTGCCGCAACAGTGGTCACCGCGGGCGGCATGACCCCTGTCGCTGGAGGCCTGGTCGCATGGGGCCTATGGGGGGCCGGTGTCGGTACCGGCGTTGCTTCCGGCGTGACCGGAATCATGGGGTCGATGGACGAAGACCGGCAACACGCCCGAACGCTGGATAACGTCAGCATCATTACCGGCGTGGTATCGATGCTGTTCAGCGCGTTTTCAGCGGCGGCGAACTTCAGCAAGACCGGGAAGCTTCATGGTTTTGTGGGTTCGGCGAAAGAAGGGGCGGATGATGCTGCGGGTGGCGCTTCGAGAGGATCGTTCGGCCTAGAGGACTGGGACGTCTTGCCTGAAAAATTTGAGGCTAAGGCGACTACGTATCGTATCCCCCGTCCTGAACTGACCTTACCACACTCATCTAGAAGATCCTCCGTCCGTTCCGCTACGAGCATATCGAGCGATGAATTCGCACCTCTGACGCCTCCCGGAGGCGTAAAGACTCCCGAAAAAGTGGCACAAACGATACCGAAAACGGGAATCTCGAGTACACAGACGGAAACGAACACCGCAGTGGTCGGCACGCAAACGGAAACTGTCGAGTTTGGTCATGCAAGCACGCAAACTGCGATTGACGTGGATACGCCTGTTCCCAAGCCCGCGCCTGCAGTTCCGGTAAAACAATCCATCCCAGAGAAAGACAGGTTCTGGCCTTATCAGACGTCAGACAAAATCGTGAATGGTTCAAAAACGATTGACCGGGCGCGCAACATACGAAGAGGCCCACAATCCTGAGTCAAAAAACGTAATGCCCTGCCCCCTCCTCACCCAAAAGAAGGGGTGGCAGGGACGTAGTTTTACGGAGAACAACCATGGCCTTGGGCGGTCACGCAAGTCCACCATTGCCGTTTGCTGCATCACAGCACAGCCTCTCAACGGCCACTCGCTTGATGAAAAGTTACACCTTGCATCCATCGCAGTAACACCTTGCTACAACCACCGCGCTCACTTTGAGAGTTCTCTCATATTGCCGTGACGCCCATCTCCTTAAAGTGCGCCCCCACCAGCAACGTGCCCGGCAGCATTGCTCGTCTGCTGTCCGGCGTGAGGCCACACGGCTTCAACGTGCTGGTTCAGGTATCGAGCCACACTTTCAAGGAATTATAGGTGTCATGAAAAAGTCATTCGCGATCCTGCCCCTGGGGCTGCTCCTGGGCTTTGCAACCTCTTCGGCCATGGCCAAGGACGGAACCATCAACTTCGTGGGCAAGATCGTTGCCAACACCTGTCCGATCGAGGTCATCGATCCGGGCAGCGGCAATGTCAGCAGCAACGTGTCCATGGGTGAAGTGAGCACCGGCTCACTGGCGTCTGTCGGTGACGAGGCCGGCGGCGGCGCGTTCCAGTTGAAGATTTCCCCGGATGCAAATTGCGTGGTGGGCCCGGGCAAAACCGCCACCGTGACCTTCAACGCTGTGCAAGGTAGCGACCCCAGCGGTGAAAACTACGCCATCAAAACCGGTGCCGGCGCTGCGGACGGTGTGGCCATCGTGATCAAGGACGCCAAGGGACTGCCGGTCAAGAACGGCCTGCAGTCCTCGGTCTACCCCATCGATGACACCAACGAGAGCCTGCTGTACTTCACGGCCTTGTACAAACGGATTGGCACGCTGACACCAGGTCAGGCTGACGCCGACGCCGATTTCACCGTTCACTTCCAGTAATCACGGCCTGCCAGGCAACCGGTCCGGTGTGCAGTCAGCACCGGGCGCGGTTGCCCGCGCCCATTGATTCAGGCCAAAGGCCGGTATCGCTCTGCGGCGCGTTAACGCCCCACTTCAAAGACAGCCTCTCATGCCGATGTACAAAGGGCGATTCGTGCCCTCCCAGCCCTTGCGCAGCCTGTGCGCCGCACTGTTTTTCATGGCTTACCTTCCCGCCAGCCACGGCGCCCTGACCCTCAGCGGCACACGCGTGATCTTTCAGAGTGACAAACGCAGCGTTTCGCTGACCGTGGCCAACCCCAGCAACGCCACCTACGCGGTGCAGACATGGATCAACACCGCCGCAGACGACCACCTTACGCCCGTTCCCTTCCTGGCCTCCCCTCCCTTGTTCCGGTTAGGCCCCGGCAAGGAGCAACACGTGCAGATCAGCGCCCTGCCCCATCAATTGCCCAAGGACCGGGAGTCGTTGTTCTTTTTCAACGCCCAGGAAATCCCGCAGACCGACACCCGCGAAGGCAACAAGCTGACCATCGCCCTGCGCTCACGCATCAAGTTTTTCTACCGCCCCGTCGAGCTGAAGGAAAACCCGCTGGACGCGCTTGAGCGGCTGACCTGGTCGCTCATCACGACCGACAAGGAACGTCATCTGGTCGTCGATAACCCCACGCCGTTTCATGTCTCGTTCATCACCCTGGACCTGCTGGACAAGGGCCGCATCCACAAAATCGACGACACCCCCATGGCCGCTCCCTTTTCGCGCCAGACCTACCCGCTGGGAAGCTTCGTGCCAGGCGCCGAGGCGCAGGTCAGATTTTCGGTGATTTCCGATTACGGCGGTTTCAGCAAACCCCTCACGCAATCGCTTACTGCGAACCGTTGACGGTCGCCCTGTTACTTGCGGAATACCACTATGCCTCTCTTCTTCAGACGTCTGCGACACCCCGGCAGGCCGTCCCGTCTGCACTGCGCAATGATCGTCGGCAGCGGGCTGAGCCTGCCGTTCAGCGGTTCTGCCACCGCTGCCCCCCTCGAATTTCAGTCCTCCTTCATGCGCCAGCTCGGCGACGAACAAGATGGAGCGCTGGCTCTGCGCAGCCTGTCTAACGACGATGCGCTGGCGCCAGGTCGCTATCAAGTGAGCATCAGCGTCAACCAACAGTATTTCGATCACCGCGAACTGGCGTTTACCGCCGGCAGCGATGAGCGGCTGAGCGCTTGTCTGTCTCGCCCGTTGCTGGAAGAGATGGGCGCCAGGCTCGATGCGCTCACCACCGACGAAGGGCTGCAAACAGACTGTATCGACCTGCCGCGACTGATTCCGGGCGCGACCGTCGAGTTCGACGGCAGCCGTCTGAAGCTGAACATCTCGATCCCGCAGATCGCCATGCGACGAGATGCAGCCGGGTATGTCGATCCCTCGCGCTGGGATCAAGGCATTAACACCGCTTTCGTCAATTATCAGGCTTCGGCCCAGCAAAGCCGCAGCGACCTCAACGGACGCAAGCACGGTGCTGATCTGTACCTCAACAGTGGCGTCAACCTGGGTGGCTGGCGCCTGCGCAGCAACCACTCTCTGCGGCACGACTCACAAGGCTCGCGTGACTGGAACAGCGCCTATACCTATGCCCAGCACGATCTGCCCGGGACGTTCGGCCAGCTCACGCTGGGCGAGACCTTCACCCCCGGCGACGTCTTTCGCAGCCTGCCGATCCAGGGAATCAATCTGCAATCGGACATGGGCATGCTGCCCGACTCGATGCAAGGTTATGCCCCGGTCATCCGCGGTGTTGCCCAGACACGGGCCAAGGTCGAGATTCGCCAGAACGGCTATCCCATCTACTCCACCTACGTGCCTCCCGGACCTTACGAGATCAACGACCTCAATGTCGCCGGTGGCAGTGGCGAGCTCGAGATCGTGGTGACCGAGGACGACGGTCGCGTCCAGCGCTTCACACAACCCTACGCCACACTGGGCAACCTGCTTCGCGAAGGGGTCTGGCGCTACAGCGCCAGCCTGGGTCGCTACAACGACCCGGCCGGTCAGCAAAATCCGCTGTTCTGGCAAGGTACCGTGGCAACCGGACTGCCTGGCGGCACGACGCTGTACGGCGGGCTGCTCGGCAATGCGTTCTACACCGCGAGCAATCTGGGCGTGGGTCAAAGCCTGGGCCGGTTCGGCGCGCTTTCCTTCGACGTGACACGCTCCAGCACCGACATCGATACCCGAGGTGTCGGCAAGGTCCAGGGCAGCAGCTATGCGCTTAAATACGGCAAATCGTTCGAAACCCGGACCAACCTGCGTTTCGCCGGCTATCGCTACTCCACCGAAGGCTATCGCGATTTCGACGAAGCGGTGCGTCAGCGCAGCCAGGACCAACGTTACCAAGGCAACCGCCGCAGCCGGCTGGAAGCTGCGGTCTACCAGAACCTGGGCAAGGCCAGTGCGCTAAGCCTGACGCTGTCTCAGGAAAACTACTGGGGCCTCAGTCAGGAACAACGCCAGTTTCAATTCAGCTTCAACACGCAACACAACGACATCAGCTACAACCTGTACGCTTCAAAGTCACTGACTGATCGTGGCTACGATGATCGTCAGATTGGCCTGAGCATCAGCATGCCGCTGGGCTCGACCCGGCGCAGCACGACCGCCACGTTCGACCTGCTGGACAACGGCAAAGCGCTCAGCCAGCGCGCCAGCCTGTCGGGCCGGACCCTGGATGACCGTCTGAGCTACCGCGCCGGTCTGGCGAACAGCGAAACAAGGGAGAAATCCACCTCACTGAGCGTCGGTTATCAGGCGCCTTTCGGCAACGTGGGCGCCGGCATGACTCAGGCAAGCCATTACTCACAAGCGTCTGTCAACGCCAGCGGGGCTTTGCTGCTGCACGAGGACGGGCTTGAAACTGGCCCGTACATCGGCGAGACCGCGGCTCTGATCGAAGTCCCGGGCGTTGCGGATGTCGGCGTATTGAACGCAGGTCAGGTCAGAACCAATGAACGCGGCTATGCCCTTGTTCCCTACATGCGCCCTTATCGAGTCAATAGAGTGGTGCTCAATACCGATAACCTCGGGCCGGATGTCGAGATCGAAAACGGTGTCACTCACTTGGTGCCGCGACGCGGTGCTGTGGTTAAAACCACTTTCGCCGCACAGGTGGTGAAACGACTGGTGGCGACCTTCCACGACAGCACAGGATCTCCGCTGCCCTTCGGCGCCCAGGTTCACACCACCGACGGGCAGGCACTGGGCATAGTCGGTCAGGCAGGCCAGGCCGTTCTGAATGTCGGCCACGGCAAACAGGGTCTGGTCGTGAAATGGGGCGAGAAAGCCACACAGCGGTGCGAATTCGAGATCGATCCCGATGAGTTGCCAGAACAGCAGGGCTATCGCTTGCAAACCCTGATCTGCGCAGCCAATGAAAACGCTTGAGTGGCATCTTTTTACTTCAGTAGCAGCCGGCCTTGCACGGTTGCTGCTTCCTGGATTCGGACACACATGAACAGACTTCTCCCATCGCTGATGGCGATTTCGGCACTGAGCAGCCTGCTGCCGTTCTCTCACGCCCAGGCCAATGACATTAACGACGGTTGTTTCTGGCAAAACGACCAGTACGGCCCCATGCAGTTTACGGCTGACATTGGCCCGGTTTTCGTGCCCAGAGACGCGGCCATCGGTGACGTCATCGGCACGCTCGACAAGCTTATCTGGGTGAGGCAGGGTCCCGGCGCCGTAACACTCCTGTGCCATACTCAGGTCGTGCCCGTCATCAATCTGAATGTCCGGAACACCGCACCGGCCTTCTCCGGCAGCTTGCCACCGATCGGAGGTGACAACAGCGACGGAAAGATTCTCACGACGTCGATTCCCGGCGTCGGCATCCGGGTGAAACTGGGCCAACCTGTCAGCGGGCCTCAAGACCTGTGGAACCTGGATGGCCCGCCCATCGTTCCTTACAACGGCTATATCGACGGCTCCATGTTTTTCTACTGGCAGCAGAGTTCAATGGATGCCTACATCACGCTGGTGAAAATCGGAGATATTGCGCCGGGTCCGCAGATGCTGGATGGACGCGAACTGGCCCAGGGTTTATACACCGGTGTCGGCAAGGGTTGGTCGCTGTCGGTGACCGGCACGGTGACCCAGGCAGAATGCTCAGTGTCCAGTACGCCGGTCAGTGCCGATCCCGTGGATCTGGGCGAGTGGCAACAGTCGGACTTCACAGGTCCGGGCTACACGACCCGGGCAACCCCCTTCACCCTCACCTTGAACAGTTGCATCTCCGATCCGGCCAGCGGCGGCAGCGTCACCACCGCCAATATTCGCCTGGACGGCGTCAACGGCTCGGTCCCCATCGGCGATCCAATGAATGGCGTTTTCAGCCTGAGCACCGATTCAACCGCCGAAGGTGTAGGCATACAACTGCTGCTCGCGGACGCCAGCACGCCGGTGGGCCTCGGCGTCGAGGTGCCGTTGCAGGCCATCAGCCCGAGCGGGGACACCGTTTTGCCGTTCAATGCCCGGTTCTACCAGACGGACGCGTTGGTCAAGGCCGGCCAGGCCAAAGGCGCGCTGGACTTTACCATCACGTACAAGTGAGCGGTCAGCAGCCGTCGTTCACCTCGGCAGCCTCGACTCAGGTCAACGGAACAGTCACGGTAAGAGGCCCACAATCATAGGGCTGTGGGTCGTCTCCATAGGTTGTCCTGAGGATCAGTTGATAGCGTTTCCCGGCTTCCAGGTGTATCAGGTATGGGACAGGCGGAAAAAAGCCACAGAACATCAAGGTCCCATCACACAGAAGCGTATAACAAGGCTTTTCAGACGTGGTCGGTGGTTCCCACGTCAGGGTGATGCTCCCAATGCCCACGGCCAGCGCCCTGAACCGGGTAACGTACCTGGATGCCGTCGGCTGTCGTGGAATGACAAGATGAGCACGCAGCTCGTAGCCGTCATCATCAAGTCGCGCCCGCACGATGCCGAAACCACAATCAGCGATGTGTGGATAGCGATAGATCCCGTTTTCGTCCACTGAACCGTCACCGGCAAACAGCGTCCAGTCCGCGCCATCGTAAGGCACCAACTCCCAGTCTTCATTTTCCGCGAGCAGCAGCAACCTTGCGCTGCCGGGCGGCCCTTCCCATTGCGGGTCGACGATGATGCGGGCTGTATCAGGTCGCCACTGGGTCAGGACAAACGAACGCGAAAGCGCACCTGGATAGGTGTTGCTGGTGAACTCGATCCGGTCCAGGCTCAACTCATTGATCTTGTCAGTGGTGCCGGGATCGAAGCGGTAACTGCCCGGCTTGTCAGCGTTGGCCGCCAAGGAAGGTGCAATCGCTGGCCACTGCGGTATGAGACGCGCCTCCACCGCCGACCTGTCGAGCGCACCCGCCATCACCTCACAGCGATCACCAGGACGGACTATTTGAAAAACCGGGTCCACGGCAATCGGTGTTTTGAGCACGGTGATCAAGGCGTGTGCCTGGCGGCCCTGCTGATCGTGAGCCGTCACGACGATACGTCGGCTCGTTTCGTCCGCGTCCGCCATGTCAGGGGCCCGATAGCGACCAGCATCGATAAGGCCAACGTTCTTCGGATCGTCACCACCGTCGCTGCTGCGCAGCATCCACTGGGCAACCGGTACATTGCAGGTGAAATTCAGGGTGCCGTTCGCACTGAGCACTGAATCATCGGGAGACAGAGACGGCGTGTCTTCATTGGCATTGATATCGCCAAAACACACCAGATCCTGAGGAACGTCCACCTCTTTCGTGCGGATACTTTTCGTGTCAGCAAACAGCACTGCAATCAATTCTCCTACGGGCAGCGTCATAGAGGGAAAAGAGTCGAAGGTGCGCTTCACTTCGCTCGCGATACGTGCCCGAAAATGAGACTCGACCTCAGCACTGTTTATAGGGGAAGGCGCATGCATGCCGGAGCAAGTGACCGAGGATGCGTATGAAGACTGTTCAAATACAATGGCCGCACTGTCAGGTTTCAGCGCCGCAACAAACTCGGCGGTCACCGTGAGATCAGCAAGATACTCCCCCGAGTTACTGGTCGTTTCCGAATAAACCGATGCGGGATGGGAGCACGGCCAGCCCATTCCGAAGGAGTACCACGGTCTCTGATGTTTCTGGTCCCAGGCCAGCCCTAACGTGCCACCGTCGATTGAAAGCCTCAGCGATGAAACTGAAAAGGTTTTAGTGTAGTCGGTCACACTCGCCGTGGAACAGGACGGCCCGCTCTGCCATCCGATTCTGTAAGTTTCCAGACTGAAATGAGTCCAATCGCCATTGGCTTCAGCATACACCCCGGTATTGGACGCCGTGGTGACCTGAAAACTGACTCCTTCATCAATGTGAGCGCCAATCGGCTCGGTTAGCAGCGTCAGCAGTTTACGCGTCGACAGCAACAGCACCGCTCCGAATGCTTCCTCTGGAATCAGATACCTGAAGCCCTCCGGCGTTGGCATCCTCCCCGGCGCGTTCCCTGCAAAGTTGATGAACATCAGCACGGCACCGTCACCGAAGTTCTGCGCACTTCTCACGCTTGCACCGGGTGCGCATTGCGTCCTGATCTCAAAACTGTCGACCGCAAACGACCCGTCACCCCGGGCAATGGTCCCCAGGTTAAAACGCCGGCTCTGGGGCAACTCGGCAAAGCGGTCCTTGAAGAACAACCCCGTCTGGATCTGCCCCACCTCATCGTTCGCTTCAAACAGGCTGGTGGAGAAGCCATACGCGCCGGTCAGGTCCAGGTACAACTCACCCGCCCTCGTGCTGTTTCCGTCGGTTTTGCCGAGGTCGATGTGCATGAACAGTTCTGGACTGAAGAGCGGTATCAATTCCTGGATTTTTTGCACGACGCCACTTTCACCCACCGTCACGACTTGCCCCCCCACAATACGCAAGGTGATGCGTGCGCTGGATTCATCGAGGTCAGCGTCCTCGAATGACAGCAAGGGCGGCCCCAACTGCACATTGCGCAGGTGCTTGACGACACCCCCACCATTTATGTCCCCCTGCATCAAGGGAAAGACCGGAGCGTCGGCGAGATGGGCGATGAACTGCTGCCTGAGCAATGCATTGGCCTCCTTGCGGCTATAAGCAATCACCGCATCCCAGCCGAAGGTTCTGGTGCCGCCCGACAGCCACTCAAGCAGCTCGCCTTTTGAGTAGTTCGCCATCTTGATGGTCCTCGGTGCGCCCAGTCGGCGGACCTTGCTGAATAGGCCGCCTTCAATCCACCAGCAGTTTGGAAAGGACGGGGAAGTCCGTGGGCTCCACCGCGTCGTCAAACCGGACGGTGACACACACCGTGAAGGACTCGTCGACCTTCATGCGCGCCAGTTGATCACGGGGTAACGCGATGCCCTTGACCCCCGCCGTCACTTCGCTGGCGCTCACCGGACGCTCGACCACCAGCTCATAGATGAAGTCCAGACCCGATGGGTCTACGGCCTCGATCCAGGCCGAGACCTTTTGATCCGCTGCAATGAACACCCATTTATCGAGAGAAAAGTGGCAACCATCAGGCACCGCAGACAAGGACAGCGGCGTGCCGCCAGGGGCCTCGTCGCATCGAATCTGTGAAAAGCGACTGACCGGAAGCACCGCCCCTACGGACAGATGCAGGAACGGCGAGCGACCGACGACACCACTGCCCGGAGCATTCAATTGGTAATACACCTCAACGGTCTTTAAAAAGTTGGCAGGCACCGCACTCGCAGGCACGGGAAATTCAAGAGAACCCGGCGGCTGCGCAACGCTGGTTTCGTACTGCCCGGTGACGCCGGTGCCCCTCCATATGACGGTGATCTCCTCATTGGGATTGATCACCGCGCTGGTCGGCACTTGTACCACCACCCCCGAGGTCGCATTGAGGGGATTCAGGCTGACGTTTGGCCCTGCGCCCGGCGCCTCCATGACCGTGGGCCACGGCAACACGCGGGACTGTGCCAGGACCAACAGTTCTACCGGTGTCGATGACTGGCTTAGATTTCCGGCGCGGTCACGCACGTCATAAACGGCAAACCGCCTTCCGTCCCCCCGGTCCCGGATCGTTATGCCCTCGAACATGACGGTCAGCGGCGAGCCGATATCCAGTGGCTCGACGGTCTTCTCACCGGCAAGCGTCGACGTCGTAGCGTCATCGCTCCAGTAAAAGCGTATGACATCCCCGGGCTTGATCTGGACGTAATCAGGAACCTGCGCCTGAAGCGTATCGCCATGGCCAACCAGCCAGTCCGCGGTGACACCATCGCTGATCACCTCCGGAGGAAACCTCAACTCGCTGATCGGGTTCAAAAATGGCGATGTGGTATCGATGGTGAGAGTCAGTGTTTGCGAATCTGTTGTCACGCCGGCATCCGTGATCACCTCATACCGAAGGTTGGGGTGCCCTTCGACCAGAAAAGCCTGAGGCACCAGGATGAACAACTCATCCTCCGGGATGTCGGTGTCCCAACATTTGGTTTCAATGGAGGTATTGTTCCAGAACAGCGTCAGCGTCCCTCCATTACCGCTGTTGGCCCACTTCTCGAACGTGACGTTCAAAGGCGCGGACAATGCGCTGACCGGCAGGAGGTTTGCTTCCCCGCCGGGTACGTCGGGCAGCGCTTGGGGTACCCTCGGCGCGGCAAGCAGAGCCTGAGGCGGATTGGCGTCAATGTCGGAGCGGCTTCTAGGCATGATGTTGAATCCCTGGCGAACGCTTCATCCACAAGCGGATGAAGCGACCGGCAAAACCCGCAAGCGTCAAGGGGATTGAACACCGGAGCACGGCGGCTGCCTACTAGCAGAAGTATCAGGTTGGGTGACGTCGGGAGGGGAAACAGCAGGCATAAAAAAAGCCGCACCAGGCGGCTTTTTGATCCCATTGAAGGCTGATGGCACTTCTCAGGGTTTGTAGCTGGTGCGGACGGAGAGACTCGAACTCTCACACCTTGCGGCGCTGGAACCTAAATCCAGTGTGTCTACCAATTCCACCACATCCGCGTTTTGAAGCGCTTAAAGCAAAGGCGCCAGATTATGAATCTGGCGCCTTTTCGAATATGGGGTGGACGAAGGGGATCGAACCCTCGACAACGGGAGTCACAATCCCGTGCTCTACCAACTGAGCTACGCCCACCATATTGCGTTGTAACCGACGCATTCAACCTGAACGCTACTTGTGCCAAAGCTGCCGTTAATGGCGCACCCGGCAGGACTCGAACCTGCGACCATCCGCTTAGAAGGCGGATGCTCTATCCAGCTGAGCTACGGGCGCTTATTTAATCTGCGTCTCGCGACTGCAAATTAAGAGCTTTCAATCACGCTGAGCCGATCTGAACTCTACCTGACTTAATCAACCTTTCGACCTGATTAGCCGCTTCCGGCTGATCCTGTGTGGGGTTGTGCCCGACAAGTGCGACGAATCTTATAGACGGCCCGAAAGGTCGTCAACACTTTTTTCTAAAAAATTCAGTTAATTAAAGGGGTTAGCTTATTAAGCAGACCAACCGCCTTTGCCCTTGCGTCAGGTCATGCGAGAATACGCGCTCTTTTTCCCTCCCTTCCGATGGTTAATCACGCGTAATGACTGCAAAACTAATAGACGGCAAAGCGATCGCAGCCAACCTGCGCCAGCAGATCGCCCAACGAGTCGCCGAACGTCGCGAGCAAGGGCTGCGCACGCCGGGCCTCGCGGTGATTCTGGTCGGCAGCGACCCCGCCTCTCAGGTTTACGTCTCGCACAAACGCAAAGACTGCGAAGAAGTCGGTTTCATCTCCCGCGCTTACGACCTGCCCAGCGAAACCACCCAGACCGAACTGACCGATCTGATCGACCGCCTCAATGACGATCCGGCCATCGACGGCATCCTGTTGCAACTGCCCCTGCCGGAACATCTGGAGTCCTCCAGCCTGCTGGAACGCATTCGGCCCGATAAGGACGTCGACGGTTTCCACCCCTATAACGTCGGCCGTCTGGCCCAGCGCATCCCGCTGCTACGCCCGTGTACACCCAAAGGCATCATGACCTTGCTGGAAAGTACCGGTGTCGATCTGTACGGCAAGGACGCAGTGGTGGTCGGCGCGTCCAATATCGTCGGTCGTCCAATGGCGATGGAGTTGCTGCTGGCGGGCTGCACCGTGACCGTGGCCCATCGCTTCACCCAGGATCTGGCCGGACACGTGGGCCGGGCCGACCTGGTGGTGGTAGCCGCCGGCAAACCGGGCCTGGTCAAGGGCGAGTGGATCAAGGAAGGCGCGATCGTCATCGACGTCGGCATCAATCGTCAGGACGATGGCAAGCTGGTCGGCGACGTCGTCTATGAAACCGCCCTGCCCCGCGCCAGCTGGATCACGCCGGTTCCGGGCGGCGTAGGCCCGATGACCCGCGCCTGCCTGCTTGAGAACACGCTGTACGCGGCAGAAACGTTGCACGGCTGATCGGCAAACGGCGCAAACGAAAACGGCACCCGAAGGTGCCGTTTTTTGTTTCCCTACTGCTTACTTCTTCGCTGCTTCCCAGCTTTTCAGGAGATCGGAGTACGCGATGGTTTCGCCCTTCGGTTTCTCGTTAGCCAGCTTGCGTTGTGGCGCGAGGAAGGCACCGTTGCTCTTCTCGGCCTTGGTGTACCACTCTTCAGCCGAGGTTTCCGGGTTCATCTTCGGCGCACAACCGCTGGCCTCCTGAACCTTGGAGCGCTCGATGCGGGTCATGATCGCATCCTGGTCCTTGGCCAGACCGTCGAGCGCCGCCTGCGCGGTTTTCTCGCCGGTGACCGCTTCAGCCACGTGACTCCACCACAGCTGTGCCAGTTTCGGATAATCCGGAACGTTGGTGCCGGTCGGCGACCACTGCACGCGGGCCGGACTGCGGTAGAACTCGACCAGACCACCCAGTTTCGGCGCCAGCGCGGTCATCTCCTTGGAGTTGATGTCCGACTCACGAATAGGCGTCAGGCCGACGATGGTTTTCTTCAGCGACACCGATTTGGAGGTCACGAACTGCGCGTAAAGCCAGGCCGCCAGACGCTTCTTCTCGTCGGAAGACTTGAGGAAGGTCCACGACCCCACGTCCTGGTAACCCAGTTTCATGCCTTCTTTCCAGTACGGGCCTTTAGGCGAAGGCGCCATGCGCCATTTCGGCGTGCCGTCGGCATTCATCACCGGCAGACCTGGCTTGGTCATGTCGGCGGTGAACGCGGTGTACCAGAAAATCTGCTGAGCGACGTTGCCTTGAGACGGCACCGGACCCGATTCGGAGAAGGTCATGCCGGCCGCTTCCGGCGGCGCGTAGGCCTTCAGCCAGTCGATGTACTTCTGCGTGGCATACACAGCGGCCGGGCCGTTGGTGTCGCCGCCACGGGTGATGCTCGAACCGACCGGATGGCAGTTCTCGACACGGATGCCCCACTCGTCCACCGGCAGGCCGTTCGGCAGGCCTTTGTCGCCGCTGCCCGCCATGGAGAACCACGCGTCGGTGAAGCGCCAGCCCAGCGACGGGTCTTTCTTGCCGTAGTCCATGTGGCCGTAGACTTTCTTGCCATCGATTTCCTTGACGTCTTCGCTGAAGAACTTGGCAATGTCTTCGTACGCCGACCAGTTCACCGGAACGCCCAGCTCATACCCGTATTTGGCTTTGAATTTTTCTTTCAGGTCAGGACGCTCGAACCAGTCCGCGCGGAACCAGTAGAGGTTGGCGAACTGTTGGTCAGGCAGTTGATACAGCTTGGCCGGGGTGATGACCTTGCCCGAGGCATCTTTGACTTCAGGCGAGGTGGTGAACGAGGTGCCGATGAAGTCCTTGATGTCCAGCGTCGGCGAGGTGACTTTGGCGCCTTCCGGGCTTGCCATCAGGTCGGTCAGAGACAGCGCCTTGCCATAACGGAAATGGGTACCGATCAAGTCGGAGTCGTTGACCCAACCGTCATAGATACTTTTGTCGGACTGCATGGCGGTCTGCAGCTTCTCGATGACATCACCTTCCTGCAACAGGTCGTGGGTCACTTTGATGCCGGTGATTTCGGTGAAGGCTTTGGCCAGGGTTTTCGATTCATATTCATGGGTGGTCAAGGTTTCGGAAACCACCTTGATGTCCATGCCGCGAAACGGTTCGGCAGCCTTGATGAACCACTCCAGTTCCTTGAGCTGGTCAGCGTCGGACAGGGTCGTCGGCTTGAACTCGCTGGCCGCCCACTTCTTGGCCGCATCTTCGTACTGATCGGCCCAAGCCGAAACGCTCAATCCGCTGAGCATCGCCATCGTTGCTACCGTCACACTATGTCGCAGCTTGTTTTTCTTATTGAACATAGACACCTCCAGTGTTGATTCTTATGTATTCCTGCTTTGCCTTTGCTTTGTAGGAGCGCACTTGCCCGCAATAGGGCGTGTCGGTTGACGCATCGTTCGCAGACAGACCGCAATCGCGGGCAAGCGCGCTCCTACACCAGAACGCGTTTCAGACCTTCAACCCCACCGCATGACCACCAACAACCAGACCAGAGACAGCCCTGAGGCGACCCAAACGCTCCAGTCGGTTGCACCAATCACCAGCAGATGCAGGTAGGCGCTGCCGAGAAGACCGATGAACAACCGGTCGCCACGGGTCGTGGCAATCGGCAGGAAGCCGCGACGTTCGATGCTCGCCGAGCGCAATTCCCAGACGGTCATCGCAACCAGAATGGCGGCGATGGACGCAAAGAAAATGGCGGTCGGCAGTGTCCAGGACATCCACTCCATTTTTCGACTCCTCAGACACGGCCAAGGGCAAAACCCTTGACCACGTGATTACGAACGAACCAGATCACCAGCATGCCCGGCAGAATGGTCAACACTCCAGCTGCCGCGAGCACGCCCCAGTCGATCCCCGAAGCTGACACCGTGCGCGTCATGACGGCGGCGATGGGCTTGGCGTTGACCGATGTCAGGGTGCGCGCCAGCAACAGCTCGACCCAGGAAAACATGAAGCAGAAGAACGCGGTCACGCCGATGCCCGAACCAATCAACGGGATGAAAATCTTCCCGAAGAACTTGGGAAAGCTGTAACCGTCGATGTAGGCCGTTTCGTCGATCTCCTTCGGTACACCGGACATGAACCCCTCAAGAATCCACACCGCCAGCGGCACGTTGAACAGGCAGTGCGCCAACGCGACGGCAATATGGGTGTCGAACAGACCGATGGACGAATAGAGCTGGAAGAACGGCAGCAAAAATACGGCCGGTGGCGCCATGCGGTTGGTCAATAACCAGAAGAACAGGTGCTTGTCACCGAGAAAACGATAGCGTGAAAACGCGTAGGCCGCTGGCAATGCCACGCTCAGCGATATCACGGTATTCAGGCAAACGTAGTACAGCGAGTTGATGTAACCGCTGTACCAGCTTTCGTCAGTGAAAATCACCTTGTAGTTCGCCCAGGTGAAATCCTGCGGATACAGGGTCAGACCGCCGAGTATCTCGGTGTTGGTCTTGAACGACATGTTGACCAGCCAGTAGATCGGCACCAACAGGAACAGCAGGTAGATCCACAACGGCACAACCTTTTTCCACGGCAGCGTTTCGCGCTTGTTCATGAGCCGCTCCTCAGTTCTTTTCGCCGTGGGTCATCGCGGTGTAGAACACCCACGACACCAACAGAATGATCAGGAAATACACCAGCGAGAACGCCGCCGCCGGCCCCAGGTCGAACTGCCCCAACGCCATGGTGGTCAGGGTCTGGCTGAGGAACGTCGTCGAGTTACCCGGGCCGCCCCCGGTGAGCACGAACGGCTCGGTGTAGATCATGAAGCTGTCCATGAAGCGCAACATCACCGCAATCAGCAGCACGCTTTTCATCTTCGGCAGCTGGATGTGCCGGAACACGGCCCAGTTCGACGCCCGATCGATACGCGCAGCCTGGTAGTAAACGTCCGGAATCGCCCGCAGACCTGAGTAGCACAGCAACGCGACCAGCGAGGTCCAGTGCCAGACGTCGATGATCAGTACGGTGACCCAGGCGTCCGAGGCATTGGCCGCGTAGTTGTAGTTGATGTGCAGGATGTCATTGAGAAACCAGCCCAGCAGGCCAATGTCGCCACGGCCGAAGATCTGCCAGATCGTGCCGACCACGTTGAAAGGGATCAGCAGCGGAAGGGTCATGACAATCAGGCACACCGAGGACCAGCGGCCCTTGGTGGGCATGGTCAGGGCGATGGCGATGCCGAGCGGGATTTCGATCAGCAGTACACACGCCGAATAAATGAATTGACGCAGCAGCGAATCATGCAGGCGCGGGTCCCGCAGCACTTGCCTGAACCAGTCGGTGCCGACGAAGTACCGGCTGGACTGGTCGAAAATGTCCTGCACCGAATAGTTGACCACGGTCATCATCGGAATGATGGCGCTGAACGCCACCAGCAGAAACACCGGCAGCACCAGCCACCAGGCTTTGTTGTTCTGCACCTTACTCATGGGGCACCTCGCTGACCGGCGCTTGATTCGCGTCGGCTTCCAGCAGAAATTCGTCGGCGTACAGCATCAACCACTGCGCGGGGAAACTGATCCAGGCCTGACCTTGCGGCACGGGCTTGTCCTCCGGCAGCCGGACTTTCAATGACTGTCCGGCCAGGTTCAGGGTGAGGATCTTGTAGGTCCCCAGGTCTTCGACGTAGGTCACGTCGGCGCACATCGCGTCATCGAACGGACCGTCCCATACGTGCACGAACTCGGGACGGATCCCGACCTTGAGCGTGCTCCAGCGGGTGGCCGCCAGACGCTGTTGCAAGGCCTCCGCCAATGGCAGATGAATACCGCCGAACCCTACGCCGCCCGGTTCCGGCGTGACCTCGATCAGGTTCATGCCGGGGCTGCCGATGAAGTAACCGACAAAGGTGTGATGCGGCTTTTCGAACAGCTCGCGCGGTGTGCCGAACTGCACGATCTGGCCGCCGTACATCACCGCAATCTTGTCGGCGAAGGTCGACGCCTCCAGTTGATCGTGAGTGACGTAGACCATGGTGATGTTGAACTGCTCGTGGATCTGCTTGAGTTTGCGCCGCAGTTTCCATTTCAAGTGCGGGTCGATCACGGTCAGCGGTTCGTCGAACAGAATCGCCGAGACGTCGTCACGCACCAGACCGCGCCCCATCGAGACTTTCTGCTTTTCGTCAGCGGTCAGGCCCTTGGCCTTTTTCTTCAGCAGCGGTTGCAGGTCCAGAACATCGGCGATTTCCTGCACCTTGGTCTGAATCTTCGCTTCCGCCATGCCCTGATTGCGCAACGGGAACGCGAGGTTGTCGTACACCGTCATGGTGTCGTAGACCACGGGGAACTGGAAAACCTGAGCGATGTTGCGCTGCTCGGGCGACAGGTCGTTCACCACCGTGGCATCGAACATCACCTGGCCTTCCGACGGGCTCAGCAGGCCGGAAATGATGTTGAGCAATGTCGATTTGCCGCAACCGGACGGCCCCAGCAAGGCGTAAGCGCCGCCCTGCTCCCAGATGTGAGTCATCTCGCGAATGGCATAGTCTTCAGGGCCGCTCGGCGTGGCGCTGTAACTGTGTGCGAGTTGTTGCAAGCGGATCTCGGCCATCAGGCAACCCTCGCCATGCGCAGGCCCGGCGCCTGGATAAGGCCGCCCTGCTGATCGAATACGAACAGTTTATGAGTCGGGATGTACACGCGGATCGGCGTATCGACGTCGTACTCGTGAACACCCGGCAGGTGCAGCACCAGCGAAAAGTGCTCATTGCGCACGTGCAGGAAGGTTTCCGAACCGCTGATTTCCGCGAGTTCCACGGTCACCGCCAGTTCGAGGTCGTCATCGTTGGACGGCACCAGGCTCAGGTGGCTGGGGCGCACGCCGAAGCGGTAATCGCCGTCGCCGATCTTGCGCAGATCGACATTGAGCGGAAAGTGCACGAAGTTGGCGAAGCTCACTTCATTGCCATCGATGCGGCCCGGCATGAGGTTGATCGGCGGCTCTGAGAACAGCTCGGCGGCCAATACGGTTTTCGGCTGGTGGTAGACCTCGGGCGTCTTGCCGCTCTGGATCAACCGGCCTTCGTGCAGGATCGTCGTCGTCCCGCCCAGCGCCAATGCCTCGTTGGGCTCGGTGGTCGCGTACACCGCGATGGTGTTGCGGGTCTCGAACAACTGACGCATTTCCTGACGCAGCTCTTCACGCAGCTTGTAGTCAAGGTTGACCAATGGCTCGTCGAACAGAATCAGCTCGGCATCCTTGACCAGCGCACGCGCCATGGCCGTACGCTGTTGCTGGCCGCCGGAAAGTTCGAGCGGGTAACGGGTGAGGAATTTTTCGATCCGCAGCATCTTGGCGGTTTCCCGCACGCGACTTTCGATTTCGTCCTTCGACATCTTCGCCTGACGCAAGGGCGAGGCAATGTTGTCGAAAACGGTCATGCTCGGGTAGTTGATGAACTGTTGGTAAACCATTGAGACGTTGCGACGGCGCACCGCAACCTGGGTGACATCTTTGCCATTCATCAGTACTCGGCCGCTGTCTGGCTTGTCCAGACCGGCCATCAAGCGCATCAGGCTGGTTTTGCCTGATAAGGTGCGCCCCAGCAATACGTTGAATGAGCCGGGTTCGAAGCTCAGCGAAGCATCGTCGATCCAGATCTGACCGTCGACGGCGCGGCTGACGTGCTCAAGCGTGAGAGACATGGCGTGCCCTTTTATCTGTTCTTATTAGGGTGTTGCTCAGGTGGAGCGTGTTCAGGGTCATGACATTCGTCGACCCATTGTTGGATAGCGACAATCGTGCCAATCAGCGTTCGTAATCGCGCATCCGTACCAAAAGCCCGAAATAGAGCCTTCAGCGCTTAAAACGAAGCATCACCACATTCGTTGCTGAACATAAATGAACAGAAAAAGACTGAACACCTGAACAAAATGAACATTGACTTTGAACAATCCTGAACAACAATGGGTGAACGTTTCGAGCACGGACGCTCTGCCAAAGCCGTATCCCAAAAACAATAAAAGAACTCGGACGGAGCCATTTTCATGGCCACACCAGGCGTATCCACTGCTCACGACACCATCATTCAGGACTCATGGGCCCGTTGCCGCGAGTTCGGGCTCGATCACCAGTCCCGACCTGCCTTTGGCCGTCTGCCGGAACAGCAGGTTTCACAACTGCTGGAGCGGCACCAGTCGCTGGTGCAGACCACCCACCAGCAGGTTCTGCCGTTCTATGAAAACATCCTTAGTAACTCCAATTGCCTGATTCTGCTGGCTGACCAGCAAGGCCAGGTGCTCAATTCATGGGGCACCAAGCGCTTTGTCGAGCCGGCCCAGCAAATGGGCTTCGTCGCAGGCGCCAGCTGGCTGGAACGGGGTGTCGGCACCAACGCCATCGGCACGGCACTGGCGTGTGAACAGGCTGTTCACATTGAACACGATGAACACTTTCTCAAAGCCAACCGCTTCATGACCGGCTCGGCCGCGCCCATATTCGATGCGTCTCGGCGCATGATCGCGGTGCTTGATGTGTCCAGCGACAGCTTCCTGCCGCCCTCCCACACCCTCGGGATGGTGAAAATGATGAGCCAGACCATCGAAAACCGGCTGATCCTCGACCAGTTCCAGCACACGCATTTCCAGTTGACGTTCAACACCGGCCTCAACAACCTCGACAGCCAGTGGGCGGGCCTGCTGGTGTTCGACGAAAGCGGTCGCGTCCTTTGCGCCAACCGCCGTGCCGACAACCTGCTGGGGGTCAGCCTGTTGCGGGCCAATATCGAAGACCTGTTCAAGGCACCGATTACCCATCTGCTGGATCAGCAGGAAGGCCAACCCTTCCCGCTTCAGGCCTCGGGGCATAACCGTTTTCATTGCCTGATCAAACGACCGAAGGCATCGGTGTTGAAGTTCAGGACTGTGCAGACGCCGAAAAAAGCCGAACCCGGCCCGTTAGCATCGGCCTCGAGCGGGCTGGGTCATGGGGACGAGAAGGTCGAAAAAGCAGTCCGCCAGGCGCAGCGTCTTCTGGAGAAAAACGTTCCGTTGCTGATTCTCGGAGAGACCGGGGCTGGCAAGGAGGTGTTCGTCAAAACCTTGCATCAGGCAAGCTCGCGAGCAGATCAGCCGCTGATTGCGGTGAACTGTGCGGCGATCCCCTCCGAGCTGGTCGAGGCGGAACTGTTTGGCTACGAGAAAGGCGCGTTCACCGGCGCCCACCACAAAGGCAGCATCGGGCTGATTCGCAAGGCGGACAAAGGCACGCTGTTCCTGGACGAGATCGGCGACATGCCGCTGCCGGTTCAGGCACGCCTGCTGAGGGTGTTGCAGGAACGCTGCGTTCAACCGTTGGGCAGCAGCGAATTGTTCCCGGTGGATATCCGCGTCATCTCCGCCACTCACTGTTCATTGCGCGAACAGGTGCAGAGCGGCCGCTTCCGTCAGGACCTTTACTACCGCATCAGCGGGTTGAACCTAGAATTGCCACCGCTCAGGGAACGGACTGACAAGGCCGCGCTGGTCCAGGCGATCTGGGATCAGCACCGTGAACCGCAACAGACGGCGGGCTTCGAGCCATCGGTCCTGGCGTTGTTCGAACGTCATCCCTGGCCAGGAAACCTGCGGCAGTTGAGCAACGTGATTCAGGTCGCGCTGGCGCTGGCGGACGATCAGCCGATTTCCACCGAACACCTGCCGGAGGATTTTTTTGCCGATCTGGAAATGGACACTGAGCACAACGAGCAGGAGATCCCGTTCAACCGCCGGGCCGTGCTGGATACGCCGGAGGAACTGAACGAGCTGTTGCAGGCAGCCGGCGGGAATATTTCGCAGCTGGCCAAGCGGCTGGGGGTGAGCCGGAATACGCTGTACAAGCGGCTTCGGGAACAAGGGTTCTGATAGGGAGAAGCGGCGTCCATGATCGTTCCCACGCTCCGCGTGGTAACGCCGCCCCTGACGCTCTGCGTCGACTGTGACGCGGAGCGTCAGAGGATGCATTCCCACGCGGAGCGTGGGAACGATCAAACGCGAACGTATCCGCGCGGCGCGTGAGTACGGTCAATGACGAATCAGGTCAATCCGCCAGACGCCACGTCGTCCCGCCCTTCCCGTCTTCCAGCACCACACCCATGGCGGTGAGCTGGTCGCGGATACGGTCGGATTCGGCCCAGTTCTTGTCGGCGCGGGCTTGCAGACGCGCGGCAATCAGCGCCTCCACTTCTGCCGCATCGACACGACCTTCAGCCCCTGCGCGCAGGAAGTCGTCGGCCTCGAGCTGCAACACACCCAGCACGCTGGCAAGCTGCTTCAGACGTGCCGCCAGACCGGCTGCCGCGTTGACATCGCTGTCGCGCAGACGGTTGATCTCGCGGACCATCTCGAACAGCACTGCGCAGGCTTCCGGCGTGCCAAAGTCGTCGTTCATGGCCGCAGAAAAACGCTCGACGAACGCTTCGCCGCCCACGGGTTCGCTGACCGGCAGGCCTTTGAGGGCGTGGTAAAACCGCTCCAGCGCGCCCTTCGACTCCTTCAGGCTGTCTTCGGAATAGTTGATCGCGCTGCGGTAGTGGCTCGACACCAGCAGATAACGCACGACTTCCGGATGGTATTTGTCCAGCACGTCGCGAATGGTGAAGAAGTTATTCAAGGACTTGGACATCTTCTCGCCATTGATACGGATCATGCCGCAATGCATCCAGGCGTTGGCGTAGGTCTTGCCGGTGGCCGCTTCGCTTTGGGCGATTTCGTTTTCGTGGTGCGGAAATTCCAGATCGCTGCCGCCACCATGAATGTCGAAGGTCTCGCCCAGGCAGCAGGTGGACATCACCGAGCATTCAATGTGCCAGCCCGGACGGCCCGGCCCCCATGGCGATTCCCAGCTGGGTTCGCCCGGCTTGACGCCTTTCCACAGCACGAAGTCCAGGGGATCGTCTTTGGCTTCGTCGACTTCGATCCGCGCACCGATGCGCAGGTCTTCGATCTTCTTGCGCGACAGCTTGCCGTAACCCAGGAACTTGCCGACGCGGTAGTACACGTCGCCGTTGCCCGGCGCATAGGCATAACCCTTGTCGATCAGGCTCTGGATCATGTCGTGCATGCCGCCGATGTAATCGGTGGCACGCGGCTCCATGTCCGGCTTGAGGATGTTCAGGCGCGCTTCGTCCTCGTGCATGGCATCGATCATGCGGGCCGTCAGTGCATCGAACGCTTCGCCGTTTTCACGGGCACGATTGATGATCTTGTCGTCGATGTCGGTGATATTGCGCACGTAAGTCAGGTCATACCCGCTGAAACGCAGCCAGCGCGTGACCAGGTCGAACGCGACCATGCTGCGGCCGTGGCCCAGGTGGCAGTAGTCGTACACGGTCATCCCGCAGACGTACATGCGCACCTTGTTGCCATCCAGCGGCTTGAAGACTTCTTTGCTCTTGGTGAGCGTGTTGTAGATAGAAAGCACGGCTATTCCTTATTGACCCCAGGAATCACGCAGGGTCACGGTACGGTTGAATACCGGATGACCAGGTCTGGAGTCCTTGATGTCAGCCACGAAGTAACCTTCGCGCTCGAACTGGAAACGGTCTTCCGGCTGTGCGTCGCCCAGCGAAGGCTCGGCACGACAACCGGTGAGCACCTGGAGAGAGTCGGGGTTGATGTTGTCCAGGAAACTGGCGCCATCTTCGGCTTTCTCAGGATTGGCGGAGCGGAACAGACGGTCGTACAGACGCACTTCACACTCGACGCTTTCAGCCGCTGGCACCCAGTGAATCACGCCTTTGACCTTGCGACCCTCAGGGTTCTTGCCCAGGGTGTCCGGATCATAGGAGCAACGCAGCTCGACGATGTTGCCGTCGGCGTCCTTGATCGCTTCGTCGGCGCGGATCACGTAACTGCCACGCAGACGCACTTCACCGTTGGGCTCCAGGCGCTTGTAGCCCTTGGGCGGTTCTTCCATGAAGTCATCGCGATCGATGTAGATTTCACGGGAGAATGGCAGCTTGCGCACGCCCAGTTCTTCTTTCTGCGGATGACGTGGCAGTTCGAGGTGATCGACCTTGTCTTCCGGGTAATTGGTGATGACGACTTTCAACGGACGCAGCACGCACATGGCGCGCGGGGCGTTGTGGTCCAGGTCCTGACGGATGCTGAATTCGAGCATGCCGAAGTCCACCACGCCGTCGGAACGGTTGGTGCCGATCATTTCGCAGAAGTTACGGATCGACGCCGGGGTGTAGCCGCGACGGCGGAAGCCCGAGAGGGTCGACATGCGCGGATCGTCCCAGCCGTTGACGTGCTTCTCATCGACCAGTTGCTTGAGCTTGCGCTTGCTGGTGATGGTGTAGTTCAGGTTCAGGCGCGAGAACTCGTACTGGCGCGGCTTGCACGGCACCGGGAGGTTATCGAGGAACCACTCGTACAGCGGGCGATGGCTTTCGAACTCCAGGGTGCAGATCGAGTGCGTGATGCCTTCGATAGCGTCCGACTGACCGTGGGTGAAATCGTAGATCGGGTAGATGCACCACTTGTCACCGGTCTGATGGTGATGGGCGTGACGGATGCGGTACAGAATCGGGTCGCGCAGGTTCATGTTTGGCGAGGCCATGTCGATCTTGGCGCGCAGCACGCGGGCGCCGTCTTCGAACTCACCGGCTTTCATGCGGGCGAACAGGTCCAGGTTTTCCTCGACGCTGCGATCACGGAAGGGGCTGTTCTTGCCAGGCTCGGTCAGGGTGCCGCGGTATTCGCGGGCCTGTTCCGGGGTCAGGTCGTCGACATAGGCCTTGCCTGCCTTGATCAGCTCGACCGCCCAGTCGTGCAGCTGGTCGAAATACTGCGAGGCATAGCGCACTTCCCCGGCCCACTGAAAGCCCAGCCACTTGACGTCGCTTTCGATCGCGTCGATGTATTCCTGGTCTTCCTTGGCCGGGTTGGTGTCATCGAAACGCAAGTGCGTGACGCCGCCGAACTCCTGAGCCAGACCAAAGTTGACGCAGATCGACTTGGCATGACCGATGTGCAGGTAGCCGTTCGGCTCCGGCGGAAAACGGGTCACGATCTTGGTGTGCTTGCCCGAATCCAGGTCCGCCTGCACGATCGGGCGCAGGAAGTTGGTGGGAATTGCAGGGCCTGCCTTGGTGTTGGCATTAGCGTCTTGAGTGGGCTTGCTCATAGGATCCTTGAAAACCTGACAGTCTTGGCCAGGGTAGGCCGAATAAATCAAAGCGCCTATCATAGCCGAACCTGTCAAGCCCCTGACAGCGTGCAATGACAAAACAGCCGAGATGTACCATCGGTCATTTCGGGTCGCCACTAAACAGCGACTACCCGTTAAGCGACTAGCCTCTGTAAACTGCGCGCCTGGGTGAAATCGTCGGCACTTATTTACGCTGTAAGCCGTGATCGACACGTCCAACCACGAATTCCAAAAGAGCGACTTGCACATGTCCAAAGTAAAACTGACCACTAACCACGGTGACATCGTCCTGCAACTGAACGCTGAAAAAGCGCCGATCACGGTCGCCAACTTCGTTGAGTATGTTAACGCCGGTCATTACACCAATACCGTGTTCCACCGCGTTATCGGCAACTTCATGATCCAGGGCGGCGGTTTCGAGCCAGGCATGAAAGAGAAGAAAGACAAGCGCCCAAGCATCCAGAACGAAGCCGACAACGGCCTGCCGAACAAGAAGTACTCGGTGGCCATGGCCCGTACCATGGAGCCGCATTCGGCCTCCGCGCAGTTCTTCATCAACGTCGCTGACAACAGCTTCCTGAACCACAGCGCCAAGACCGTTCAGGGCTGGGGCTACGCGGTATTCGGTGAGGTGATCGAAGGTCAGGACGTCGTCGACAAGATCAAGGCCGTCGCCACCACGTCCAAGGCTGGCCACCAGGACGTTCCTGCTGATGACGTCATCATCGAGAAAGCAGAGATCGTTGAGTGATACTGCTGATCTCCGATCTGCATCTGGAAGAAGGACGTCCGGACATTACCCGGGCGTTTCTGGATCTGCTGACTGACCGCGCCCGTGGCGCCGAGTCGCTGTATATCCTCGGGGATTTTTTCGAAGCCTGGATCGGCGATGATGCGATGTCGCCCTTCCAGCGCTCGATCTGCGATGCCCTGCGTGCCTTGAGCGACAGCGGCACGCAGGTGTTTCTGATGCATGGCAATCGCGATTTTCTGATCGGCAAGGCGTTTTGCAAAGCCGCTGGCTGCACCTTGTTGAGCGACCCGAGCGTCGTGCGATTCAACGGTGAGCCGGTGTTGTTGATGCACGGCGACAGCCTGTGCACCCGCGACGAAGCCTACATGCGCCTGCGCCGCTACCTGCGCAATCCCCTGACTTTATGGGTTCTGCGTCACCTGCCGCTGAGCACCCGGCACAAGCTGGCGCGCAAGCTGCGCAGCGAAAGCCGCGCGCAGACCCGCATGAAAGCCAACGACATCGTTGATGTAACCCCCGAAGAAGTCCCGCGCATCATGACCGAGTTCGGCGTCAAGACGCTGATCCACGGCCACACCCACCGCCCCGCCATTCACAAGCTGCAGATCGGCGACCAGACCGCTCAACGGATCGTGCTGGGAGACTGGGACCGCGAAGGTTGGGCGTTGCAAGTCGACGAACAGGGCTTTCAGTTGACCTCCTTCGGGTTCGTGCCCGAGAAGCCGCTGGCGATCGGGCATACACCCGACTGACAAACACATGATCGTCCCTACGCTCCGCGTGGGAACAATCATATTCCGTGTGAGAGCTGAACCCTATCAATGCCCTGCCCCGGGCCCGGCCTTCGCTGCAAACGGCGGTTTGGCCATCCAGATGATCAGGATCAGTGCTAAGAAGACCCAGCCCATCATGTAGAAATAGTCCACCGTGGACATCATGTAGGCCTGACTGGTGATCATGCCGTCAAGCTGTGCATACGCCTGATTGCTCGCCCCACCCAGCGTGTCAAGCGCCTGTCGGGTCGTCGACTCGTAGTTGTTCACGTTTTCACTCAGGTAGGCATGGTGCATGTTGGCCCGCCGAATCCAGATCCAGGTCGTCAACGAGGCCGCGAAGCTGCCGCCCAGGTTACGCAGGAAGGTGGCAAGGCCCGAACCGTCGGCAATCTGTGACGGCGGCAAGTCCGACAACAGGATGCTCAGGGTCGGCATGAAGAACAGCGCAATGCCCGCGCCCATGAACAACTGCACCAGCGCGATGTGCTCGAAATCCACCTGACTGGTGAAGTTCGAGCGCATGAAACAGCTCATGCCAATCCCGAGAAACGCCAGACCGGCCAATATGCGCAAATCGAACTTGTTGGCGTAACGTCCCACGAACGGCGACATCAACACCGGCAGAACCCCGATCGGCGCCACCGCAAGCCCGGCATAGGTGGGCGTGTACCCCATCTGCGTCTGAAGCCACTGAGGCAGGATCAGGTTGATGCCGAAGAACCCCGCATACCCCATCACCAGACAGATCGTGCCCACCCTGAAGTTTCGGAAACCAAACAGGCGCAGGTTCACCACCGGGTGCTCGTCGGTCATTTCCCAGATCACGAACGCCGTCAGCCCGATCACAGAGATCACCGTGCCGATGATGATGAAGTTCGAGGAGAACCAGTCCAGGTCATTGCCTTTATCGAGCACGATCTGCAGAGCACCCACACCAATGATCAAGGTGATGAGCCCCACGTAATCCATCGGTTGACGGCTGGTGGTCACCGGGCGAGCCGCCATCTGCGTACGCACCACGAACGCGGCGAACAGCCCGATCGGCACGTTGATGAAGAAGATCCACGGCCAGGTGTAACTGTCGGTGATCCAGCCGCCCAGGATCGGCCCGGCAATGGGCGCGACGACTGTCACCATCGCCAGCAAGGCCAGAGCCATCCCCCTTTTCGCTGGCGGATACACCGCAATCAGCAGCGTCTGGGTCATCGGGTACAGCGGCCCCGCCACCACGCCCTGTACGACACGGAAGCCCACCAGTTCCGGCATCGAGGTGGAAATACCACACAGGAACGACGCCATCACGAACAGGATCGTGGCCCAGATAAACAGCTTGACCTCGCCAAAGCGTCGGCTCAGCCAGCCCGTCAACGGCAAGGCGATCGCGTTACTCACGGCAAACGAGGTGATGACCCAGGTGCCTTGCTCGGAACTGACCCCCAGGTTGCCGGAGATCGTCGGCAGCGCCACGTTGGCAATGGTGGTGTCGAGCACTTGCATGAACGTCGCCAGCGACAGACCGATGGTCGTCAACAAAAGACTGGGCGGCGTAAAAGAAGCGGGAGCGTTGTTACTCATCGCGAATCCTTTGACACTCGAAGAGGGCTCCGGCGGTCACGCCGGAGCGGATGGATCGGCGAATCAGCGCTGGGCGGTATTGCCGGAGGCGGAGGCGCTGTTTTCATGGATCAGACGATTGATCAAGCTGTCGGCGTCAGCCAGTTGTTTGACGTACACGTCGGTGGTGAACGACGCCTGCTTCGGTGGCTGCTGCGCCAGGACCGGACCGCTCTGGTCGTGCAGGTTGACGTCGACCACCGTCGACAGGCCGATACGCAGCGGATGTTGTGCCAGTTCATCCGGGTTGATGTGAATCCGCACCGGCACCCGCTGCACGATCTTGATCCAGTTACCCGTCGCGTTCTGCGCCGGCAACAATGCAAACGCGCTGCCCGTACCGGCCCCCACACTGTCTACGGTGCCGCTGTACTTCACGTCACTGCCATACAGGTCCGCTTCGATGTCCACCGGCTGGCCGATCCGCATCTTGCCCAGCTGGGTTTCCTTGAAGTTGGCGTCGATCCACAGCTGATCCAGCGGAATCACCGCCATCAGCGCGGTCCCCGGTTGCACCCGTTGACCCAGTTGCACGGTGCGCTTGGCCACGTAACCGGTCACCGGCGCAATCAGCGTGCTGCGCGCATTGCTCAAGTACGCCTGACGCAATTGCGCGGCAGCCGCCTTGACGTCCGGGTGCGAAGCAACGTCTGTGTCGTCGACCAGTGCAGTGCTGGTCGCCAGTTGCTGCTGGATGTTCGCCAACGCGTTTTGCGCGCTGGTCAAGTCATCCTTGGCATGGGACAGCTCTTCCTGGGAGATCGCCCCGCCCGCCGCCAAGTTGCGACGACGGGTGTAGTTGTCCTGCGCCTTTTTCACTTCGGCGCGCTGGGCTGCCAACTGCGCCTTGATGCCGTCAACGTTGCTGTACAGACCACGCACCTGACGCACGACTTTCCCCAGATTCGCTTCGGCGCTCTGCAGCGCGACTTGCGAATCGTTGGGGTCGAACTGCACCAGCACCTGGCCTTCACGGACCAGATCGCCATCGTCCGCACCAATGCTGACGACCGTGCCCGTCGTTTGCGGGGTGATTTCCACCACGTTGCCATTGACGTACGCATCGTCAGTGCTTTCGTTCCAGCGGCCATAGACTTCGTACCAGGCCCAGACACCCAGGCCGCCGAGGATCACGATGGCCGCCAGACCGATCAACAGCAGTTTGCGCTTACGCGGGTTTTTCTGTGGCTGACCCGCTGGGGCAGACTGATCCTGGGAAGCCTGGCTCTGGCCTGCCTTTTGCTGGCCATCAGGGGACTTTTGTTCATTTGCAGCGTTGTTTTCGGTAGTGGCAGTGGCCATGACGATTACCTTAAGGGTTCAGCGACGCAGTTGACGGGACAGCCGGGGCGGCGTTTTCGCCAGGTGTGCTTTCTTCGAAGCCTCCCCCCAGGGCCTGCATCAACTGGATCGAAAGATCGATTCGTTCCGCGTTGAGATCAGCCAGTTGGCGTTGCGATTGCAGCAGTTGTTGCTCGACGGACAGCACATCCAGGTAGTTACCGATGCCTGATGAATAACGCTGAACGACGGTGTTGTAGGACTTCTGAATGACGTCGGTCGCTTCCTGACGCGCATCGATCTGGCTGCTGATCGAGCGCAGCTGACCGATGTTGTCGCTCACATCGCCTAACGCACGCACCAGGCTCTTGTTGTACTGCGCCACCGCGAGGTCGTAATCGGCGTCCCGCGCATCCAGATCGGCGCGACGACGACCGCCATCGAAAATCGGCAGGGACACGGTGGGCGCCACATTGAAGAAACGGCTGGCCGAACCGAACATCGCATCACCGAGCAGGGATTCAACGCCCGCCGACGCACTGAGGTTCAGGTTCGGATAAAAATTCGTTTTGCTGACGTCGATGTTTTTGCTCGCCGCCTCCACACGCCAGCGGGCCGCCACCAGATCGGGACGACGACCGAGCAGTTCGGCAGGCACCACTGACGGCAACTGCACCACCGCCGGTTTCAGCGCCGTGGGCCGAGCGAGCTCTTCACCGCGATCCGGGCCTTTACCCATCAACACGGCAAGGGAAATCTTCGCGGTGCGCAAGCGCTTGTCAGCGTCAGCCAGGGATTCCCGGGCGCTGGCTTCCAGACTTTGGGTCTGTTGGTACTGATACTCGCTGTCGATCCCCGATTTGAAACGACGTTCGCCCAGTTCGAGCAGTTGCCGGGTGCGTTTCAGGTCTTCCGCGGCCAGATCGCGGACGACGTAGGCTTGGCCGAGGTCGCTGTAAGCACGGGCCACGTCGGCCGCCAGGGTCAACTGCGCGGCGCGCTGGTCGATCTCGGTGGCGCGAGCCTGCCCCAACGCCGCTTCCCAGGCGGCTCGCTGGCCGCCCCACAAATCAAAGGTGTAATCGAAGGTGGCGCCCAGACTGCGCAGCGTGCTGTAACGGCCACCTTGCCCGAGTGGGTCCTGATCGCGCGCCAGACGCGAACGGCTGACGCTGGCACTGGCGTCGACGCTCGGCATGCGCTCGGCATCGGCGCCATACGCCGCAGCGGTCGCCTGATGGGTGCGGGCCGCTGCGATCTGCATGTCCGGGCTGTCGCGCAACGCTTCGGTGATCAAACCGTTGAGTTGCGGATCGCCGAGGCTCGTCCACCAGTCGCGCCTGGGCCAGGCAGCCGGCGACAGGCTGACGCCCCGCAGGCTGTGTCCGGCTTGAAGGCTGTTGGCATCAATGCCGACCCCTTCGGTGCTCAGGCCCTTGGAATTCGCGCAACCGGCCATGACCAGTGCGACGAATACCAGGCTTAGTGAAGTGCGCAGAGCCGAGCTCTGCCTGGCTTGAATGTTCATTTTCCTGCCAACCGCGCGAGTGTGATGGGATCAGCCGAGGCCACCAGAATCTTGGTGAGGATTTTCTCCAGCGTGACCAGTTCGCTGTGCTCCAGCACGCCGACCATCTCGTTCATCGCGGCAGCACCGACCTCGGGCAACAGGTCGGAAAGCGCTTGCCCCGACTCCGTCAGCACCAGCCGAACCTGACGACGATCCGACGCGCAGCGCGTGCGGACCAACAGATCCTTCTGCTCAAGACGATCGAGCATGCGCGTCATCGAACCGCTGTCCAGCGACAGCGAACGGCACAGCTCGGCCGGGGTATCGGTATTGAATCTGGAAATGATCACCAACACTTTGAACTGCTGAGCGGTGACGTCATGGGGTTCCAGGTGTTTTTCGAGGATGCGGTTTTTCAGCTGTTCGGTTCGACCAAGCAGCATGCCGAGAAAGCTGTCGTTAAAGTTTTCGGGGGTGAAATGCGCCATTGATAGCCACCAATTATCTGCCTAGGCAGTGAATGCCTCGAATATTACTGCCTAAGCAGCTAACACACAATGAAACAATTTTTAGGATGCAGAGTTCCTGACCGGCGTGGTTGCCCGAATCGGTGGCGGGAGTGTTGCGCGAATGCGCTTCTGCCTGGAGGGCAGGAGATTTGAACGAGTGCGTATTTGCACGGAGGGCGTGGGCGTCAGGCTTGCCGACGGGGCGTGCGGAAGATGCGATCTGTGGGAGCCAGCTTGCTGGCGAATGCGGCCCAAACCGTCGTAACCTCCGCCGGCTCCTACAGGTGTTGTGGCGTCAACATACTCCGGGGCGGGCAGGAGCCGGCGTCTAGCGGTACGGGTGTAAGCGATAAAAAGGCGTTACAGCGCAGGCACGCCGCTGTGAAAGCGGAAATCCTCGTCAGGACTTTCGATCAGCTCGCGCTCGGCGAGCCGGATTTCTTCGATCTTGGCGTTGACGTCCGCCTCATCGCCATAGAGGTAGGCGAGTTTGAGGTAGTCCTGAAAGTGCCGCGCTTCGGATTTGAGCAGGCTGGCATAGAACTTCGACAAGTCAGCGTCCAGGTGCGGCACCAGCGCCGCAAACCGTTCACACGAACGCGCCTCGACGATGGCGCCGACCACCAGCGCATCGGTCAGGCGATACGGGTTGTGGTTGCGCACCCGTTTGCGCAACGAACCGGCATAACGGGCCGAGCTGATATTGGCCATGGGGATGCCACGTTTCTTGATAATGCCGATCACTTGTTCGAAATGACGCAGCTCTTCACGCGCCAGACGCGACATCTTGGCCAGCAGATCGAATTTGTCGTTGTACTGAAACATGAATTGAAACGCCGCACCGGCGGCCTTCTTTTCATTGTTGGCGTGGTCGATCAGCAAAATATCCAGATTCTGCAACGCGGTCTGCACCCAGCGGTCAGGGGTGGGGCAAAGCAGAAAAGCATTGACGTCCGGGTAAATCTGCATGGTTTCACAACTGGCTGGAAGACAAGGCGCAGCATTATACGGGCCCTGAGGCACAGAACCAGTGTCTCTGGCCGGAAAAAGCATGACCGCGATCAACGCAACGGGCGACGACGGCACCTATAGTGAACTCATCGAACAGCCTGGCGCCCAGGTGGTCGGATACTTCATGGAACACTCCAGGGAGATCAGCTCATGCAATCGATTCGCAGGATTCTGGTAATCATCGAACCCAGCGCGGAAACGGACACGGTCGAAAGCCTGGCCATGCGACGGGCCTGTCTGATCGCCAACGCGACAGAGGCCAGCCTCCATCTGTTGATTTGCGACAAAAAGTTCGACCATTCCGAGCTGCTCGCAACCCTCAAACAGGACCTCCAGGCCGACGACTTCAACGTCACGGCGCAACAGGAATGGCATGAGAGCGTTCATCAGACCATCATCAAGGTGCAACAGGCAGAAGGCTCTGATCTGGTCATCAAACAGCACTTTCCCGACAGTACGCTAAAGCGCGCCCTGCTGACGCCCGCCGACTGGAAGCTGCTTCGCTACTGCCCTTGCCCGGTACTGATGGTTAAATCCGATCGCCCCTGGAAAGGTTCGGCCGTTCTGGCGGCTGTGGATGTAGGCAATCCCGACGGCGAACACAGCGCCCTGCACTACAGCATCATCGAGCATGGCCACCAGCTTGCTCAAATCACGGGGATAGACCTGCACGTGATCGCCGCCCACCCTTCACCCCTGCTGTCGGCCGCCGATCCTGTCTATCAGTTGTCGTCGAGTGTGGAAGGACGGTACCGCGAACAATGTCAGGTCTTTCAGACCGAATTCAACATCGACGATGCCCACTTCCACATTGCCGAAGGGCCGGCGGACGTGTTGATTCCTTTTACCGCCCACCATCTGAAAGCAGCCGTCACGGTCATCGGCACGGTCGGGCGCACGGGTATTCCCGGTGCACTGATCGGCAATACCGCCGAAGTGGTGCTGGATTCACTGGAGAGCGACGTGTTGGTGCTCAAGAGCGAGGAAGCGCTCGCGCACCTGGAAGAGGGGTTGACGAAGACGTAAAGCGCTGCGGTTTCGCCTCTGTCCTGTGGTCGGAACAAAGACCTGAATCAAGAACAGGATGGCGCACTCACCCCATCGCATCCTTCAGAAACCCAGGGGCGATGTAGCGCTCATAGTGCGCCTCGGACAGCAGGAAAAATTCCCGATCAATGGCATCGCGCAGATCCGGTAGCGGCCAGTCGCGAAATTCAGGCAGCAGCACCATACCGTAGGCTTCCAACTGGTTGATGACCCGCGCACCGCGTGCGATCAACTGGTACGCCCAGCAGTATTCGGACTGATTCGGCACGAAACGGATCTTGCGCAGTTCGAGTTGAGCGCGCAGCTTCTCGGCGTCAAACACTTCAACCTTGGCCGCCATCACCTGCACCAGCAGCTGCTCCAGCCGCAGCCAGACCGCGCGCTTCTCGTCCTCGTTGTAACCGTTCCAGTGAATCACTTCATGGTGGAAACGCTTGCAACCCCGGCACACCAGGTCGCCGTAGACGGTGGAACACAAGCCCACGCAGGGCGTCTTGATGACTTGACTGGACATGGCGGGAAAACACGGCGGCAAACGAAACAAGCCCGCATGTTAGCCCTTTGTCTAACGGGGTACACCCCCGAAGATGTAGGGTCTAACTTACCTTTACCTTTTTTTTGCCGTAGAATCACCGGGCCTTTTAAGGCGCCAATGTCCGTTGGAAGCTGTTTTCAAAGCGTCACGAGCACAGTCAGGGCTTTTAATAGAGCCTACCCCGCAGATGGTTCCCGACGCAGGTTCGCCTGCGTCCCCTCCTCAGAACCGTTCATGCAGGCGTAAAACTTTGAAAACAGCTTCTGTTGGAGATCGTCAGCTTCCTGCCAAGAAACTCAAAAAGTTTTGACATGCACGGTCGCGGACCTTCTCTGGATGAGCGTCCCGGACACCCATTTGGGACCACTGATGAGGGTAATACTGTGCTTGAAGCCTACCGTAAACACATCGAAGAGCGTGCCGCCCAGGGTATCGTGCCCCAGCCGCTTAACGCCGAACAAACCGCAGGCCTGGTCGAGCTGCTGAAAAACCCACCGGCTGGCGAAGAAGCTGTCCTGCTTGACCTGATCACCAATCGCGTTCCACCTGGCGTTGACGAAGCTGCCTACGTCAAAGCCGGTTTCCTCTCCGCCCTGGCCAAGGGCGAAGTCACTTCCCCTCTGCTGGACAAGAAACGCGCGGTAGAACTGCTCGGCACCATGCAGGGCGGCTACAACATCGTGACCATGGTCGAACTGCTGGACGACGCCGAGCTGGCACCGGTTGCCGCCGAGCAACTGAAGCACACCCTGCTGATGTTCGACGCCTTCCACGACGTCGCCGAGAAAGCCAAGAACGGTAACGCACACGCCAAGGCCGTGTTGCAATCCTGGGCTGACGGCGAGTGGTTCCAGAAGCGCCCTACCCTGGCCGAGAAAATCAGCCTGCGCGTTTTCAAGGTGACCGGCGAAACCAACACCGACGACCTGTCCCCTGCGCCTGACGCCTGGTCCCGTCCGGACATTCCTCTGCACGCCCTGGCCATGCTGAAAATGGCCCGCGACGGCATCGTGCCGGACGTGCAAGGCTCCATCGGCCCGATGAAGCAGATCGAAGAAATGCGCGGTCAGGGCTTCCCTATCGCTTACGTCGGTGACGTGGTCGGTACCGGTTCCTCGCGTAAATCGGCGACCAACTCGGTGCTGTGGTTCTTCGGCGACGACGTTCCCTACGTCCCGAACAAGCGCGCTGGCGGCTTCTGCTTCGGCAGCAAGATCGCACCGATCTTCTACAACACCATGGAAGATGCGGGCGCACTGCCGATCGAATTCGATGTGAGCAACATCAACATGGGCGACGTGATCGACGTCTATCCCTACGCGGGCAAGGTCTGCAAGCACGACAGCGACGAAGTGATCACCACCTTCGAACTGAAGACCCCGGTCCTGCTGGACGAAGTCCGTGCCGGTGGCCGTATTCCGCTGATCATCGGTCGCGGTCTGACCGGCAAGGCGCGCGCCGAGCTGGGTCTGCCGCCTTCGACGCTGTTCAAGCTGCCTGAAGTCCCTGCGGCCAGCACCAAAGGCTTCACCCTGGCACAGAAGATGGTTGGCAAGGCCTGTGGCACCGACGGTATCCGTCCGGGCACCTACTGCGAGCCGAAGATGACCACCGTCGGTTCTCAGGACACCACCGGTCCAATGACCCGTGACGAACTGAAAGACCTGGCGTGCCTGGGTTTCTCGACCGACCTGGTGATGCAGTCCTTCTGCCACACCGCGGCGTATCCGAAGCCAATCGACGTCAAGACTCACCACACCCTGCCTGACTTCATCATGACCCGTGGTGGCGTTTCGCTACGTCCGGGCGACGGCATCATCCACAGCTGGCTGAACCGCATGCTGCTGCCGGACACCGTCGGCACCGGTGGTGACTCGCACACCCGTTTCCCGATCGGTATCTCGTTCCCGGCCGGTTCCGGTCTGGTGGCGTTCGCCGCCGCCACCGGCGTCATGCCGCTGGACATGCCGGAGTCGATCCTGGTTCGCTTCAAAGGCAAGCTGCAACCGGGCGTCACCCTGCGTGACCTGGTTCACGCCATTCCTTACTACGCGATTCAGAAAGGCCTGTTGACCGTCGAGAAGAAAGGCAAGAAGAACGCCTTCTCCGGCCGGATCCTGGAGATCGAAGGTCTGGAAACCCTGACCGTCGAGCAAGCCTTCGAACTGTCTGACGCGTCGGCCGAGCGCTCTGCCGCCGGTTGCACCATCAAACTGTCCAAAGAGTCGATTGCCGAATACCTGAAGTCGAACATCACCCTGCTGCGCTGGATGATCGGCGAAGGCTACGGCGACCCACGTACTCTGGAACGCCGCGCTCAGGCGATGGAAGCCTGGATCGCCAATCCGGAGCTGCTGGAGGCCGATGCCGACGCCGAATACGCCGAAGTCATCGAGATCGACCTGGCCGACGTCAAGGAGCCTGTGCTCTGCGCGCCGAACGACCCGGACGACGCCCGTCTTCTGTCCAGCGTGGCTGGCGAGAAGATCGACGAAGTGTTCATCGGTTCGTGCATGACCAACATCGGTCACTTCCGCGCAGCCGGCAAGTTGCTGGATCAGGTCAAAGGTCAGCTGCCAACCCGTCTGTGGCTGTCGCCACCGACCAAGATGGACGCTCACCAGCTGACCGAGGAAGGCTACTACGGCATCTACGGCAAGGCAGGCGCGCGCATGGAAATGCCGGGCTGCTCGCTGTGCATGGGTAACCAGGCACGTGTAGAGCCGAACAGCACCGTGGTGTCGACCTCGACCCGTAACTTCCCGAACCGTCTGGGCGATGGTGCGAACGTTTACCTGGCCTCGGCCGAGCTGGCGTCCGTCGCGTCGATCCTGGGTCGCCTGCCGACCGTCGAGGAGTACATGGAATACGCGGGTAAGATCGACAGCATGGCTGCCGATGTGTACCGCTACCTGAGCTTCGACCAGATCGCCGAGTTCCGTGAAATCGCAGCGAACGCCAATATTCCGGTTGTTCAAGCGTAAGATCGAAACAGAGCGTTGAGAGAACCCCACTTCGGTGGGGTTTTTTTATGGGTTGGTTTTGGGGCTTGGGGCTTGGATTTTGGTGGCTCTGGGTGGTGGGTGTATATCCGTGATTTGGGGTGGCGCGGATAGTGGTTCCGCTCTTACAGCGGGTCACTTTTGAAAAGGCCCCAAAAGTAACCAAAAGTGCCCTGCTCCTGGTTGGGCCCTCGTTCCTCGGGTACCCGCACTCCGACGACGCTCCGTGGGCCCGCGCCGAACGGGCATCCATGCCCTGACGGCGCTCTCGCGGCATCCATGCCGCTCGGCCCACTGCGCGTCGTCTGCGTTTGGCCTGCACCCAAGTCGCGTTTTGTGGTGTCTAGGCTGGCGAGGTATGAAAAGCAGAGGCAACGGCAACGGCAACGGCAACGGCAACGGCAACGGCAACAGTGAACGCAACAGCGGCGCAAGACCTCTCTGCTTTTGACTCTGCCCGGAGGGCGTAGGAGCGCGCTTGCCCGCGATCTGCCGGGAACCGGCAGTAAACCCTGAGAATGCGGTCTACCTGACACAGCCAAGGTGACTGATTTTACTGCCGCTGCGCGGCAGATCGCGGGCAAGCGCGCTCCTACGCCCTCCGGGCAGAAGCAGCGACATACGTGAGTTCGCTACCGTCGGCAAGCCGGACTGCTACGGGTTCGGTGAACGCACCCGCTTCTGCTCTGCTTTCATGCGCGACAGTCCAAACGCCGCAAAACGCGACTTGGGTGCAGGCCAAACGCAGGCGGCGCGCAGTGGGTCGAGCGGCAGGGATGCCGCGAGAGCGCCGTCAGGACATGGATGTCCGTTCGGCGCGGGCCCACGGAGCGTCGTCGGAGTGCGGGAACCCGACGCAGGAGGGCCAAGCCGGGAGCAAAGCGTTTTTGGTTACTTTTGTCGCTTTTTTACAAAAGTGACCCGCTGTAAGAGCGGAACCCTAAGCCGCCGTTACCGCAGAAACGGATATGCCCCCAATCCAGGCTCCAACAAACATCCGCTTTTAACGTTCCCAATCCCTGACAAACCAAACACCACAAAACAAAAAGCCCCACATCTCTCGATGCAGGGCTCCGGTTACCACTCAAACAACCATCACACCACAGCCGTCTGCCCACTCATGGCCAGGTCCAGCAGCTCGCGGTTGGCAACGGCGTACATCGCGTAGTCATTACCACTCGCCGCACGCAGTTCGACCAACATCGCGCGCCAGCGCTCGACCATCGGCATGTGCTGCTCCAGCCACAGGTTCAGACGCTCTTCCACATCCGCAGGGCCGTTCGGCATCTGCAGGACGGACACCGTAATCGCCCGTTGCTGCCAGTCGATATCGTCGCGGAACGCCTCGCGGGCCAGGGCCTGCCAGTTGTTCTCGACCGGTAGCGCGCTGATTTGCTGCAGGTACCAGGTGACGTCCAGCGAGCTGCCCACCGCGAAGTACACCTTCGCCACATCGGCCGCATTCTGGCCCGTCACGTCGGAGGCTTCGATGATCGGCAACAGGGTATACAGGTGCGTCGTCCCGGCAACCATTCGCGCCAGCAATTCAGGCACGCCCGCTTCGACGTACTCCTGATAACGCGCCTGCCAGACTTCCCGGGTCGGGCCTTCCAGCAGTTCGTCCAGTTTCAGGCCCAGCGCGGCGATGTGCGGACCGAAATGCGCGACGTCGCGTGCAGCGTCCAGTTCATTGCGACGGCTGCGCAGGAACCAGCGCGTGGCACGGCGGCCCAGGCGCATCAGTTCATCCATCAGCGCCAGCTGGATTTCAGCCGGGACCTTGTAGTCCAGTGCCTCGATCTGACGGAACCAGTGCGGCAGATGGAAGATGTCACGCACGATCACGTAAGCCCCGGCCACGTTGGCCGCACTCATGCCGGTTGACTCTTTGAGCCGTTGCACGAAGGTGATGCCCATGTGGTTGACCAGATCGTTGGCGATCTGCGTGCTGACGATTTCGCGCTTCAGGCGGTGGCGGCGCATGGATTCCGAGAATTTCGCGCCCAGTGAAGGCGGAAATGCGGTTTCCATGTCACGCGCCAGGTAATCGTCGTCCGGTACGCGGGACTCCAGCAGCGCTTCCTTGAGGTCGATCTTGCTGTACGAGATCAGCACCGACAGTTCGGCGCGGGTCAGGCCCTGCTGCTCGCCGATGCGCTCGGCCAGTTGATCTTCAGCCGGCAGGAACTCGATGGCACGGTCCAGCTTGCCGCGAGATTCCAGGTCGCTCATCAGACGCTTGTATTCGGCGATGCGCTCGTACGCACGACGCGCGGCCAACGACAGGGCCTGGGTCTGCTTGTAGTTATTGCTGAGTACCAGATTGCCCACTTCATCGGTCATGCTTTCGAGCAGCAGGTTGCGCTGCTTCTCGGTCATGTCGCCGGCCTGCACCACTTCGTTGAGCAGGATCTTGATGTTCACTTCGTGGTCGGAGCAGTCCACGCCACCGGCGTTGTCGATGAAGTCGGTGTTGGTGGCGCCCCCCAGCAGGCCGAACTCGACGCGTCCCAATTGGGTCATGCCCAGGTTGCCGCCCTCGCCCACCACCTTGCAACGCAACTGGTTGCCGTTGACACGCAGGGCGTCGTTGGCTTTGTCGCCGACGTCGGCATGGCTTTCGGAGCTGGCCTTGACGTAGGTGCCGATACCGCCGTTCCACAGCAGGTCCACCGGCGCCTTGAGCAACGCGTGCATCAGTTCGGTCGGGGTCAGCTTGTCGGCACTGATGTCAAAGCGCGCTTTCATCTGCGGCGTGATGGTGATGCTCTTCAGGCTGCGCGGGAAAATGCCGCCGCCCTCGGACATGATGCTGGTGTCGTAATCGGTCCAGGCCGAGCGTGGCAGGTCGAACAGACGCTGGCGCTCGGCGAAGCTGGTGGCCGGATCGGGATTGGGGTCGATGAAAATGTGCAGGTGGTTGAACGCCGCCACCAATTGCAGTTTGTCGGACATCAACAGGCCGTTGCCGAACACGTCACCGGCCATGTCACCGACGCCTATCACACTGATCGAGTCCTGCTGAACATTGATCCCGCGCTCGCGGAAGTGGCGCTGCACGCCGACCCACGCGCCCTTGGCGGTGATGCCCATCTTCTTGTGGTCGTAACCGGCCGAACCGCCCGAGGCAAACGCATCGCCCAGCCAGAAACCGTAGTCGATGGCGATGCCGTTGGCGATGTCGGAGAAGGTCGCGGTGCCTTTGTCCGCAGCCACCACCAGGTACGGGTCATCGCTATCATGACGCACGACGTTGGCGGGCGGCACCAGCGCGCCTTCTTTCAGGTTGTCGGTGATGTCCAGCAGGCCCGAGATGAAGATGCGGTAGCAGGCGATCGCTTCGGCCTGGATCTCGTCGCGGGTGCCGGTGGTCGGCAGACGGCGCGGCAGGAAACCGCCCTTCGCGCCCACCGGCACGATGACCGAGTTCTTCACTTGCTGGGCTTTGACCAGGCCCAGGACTTCGGTGCGGAAGTCTTCTTCCCGGTCGGACCAGCGCAGGCCGCCGCGCGCCACATTGCCGAAACGCAGGTGAACGCCTTCGACGCGTGGCGAATACACGAAGATTTCAAACTTCGGCACCGGCTTGGGCAGCTCGGGGATCAGACGCGGATTGAACTTGAAGCTGAAGTAGCTCTTATTCTGACCGTTGGCGTCGGTCTGGTAGAAGTTGGTGCGCATGGTCGCCTTGATCAGATCAAGGTAGCGACGCAGGATGCGGTCCTCGTTGAGCACCTGGACATCGTCCAGCGCCGAGAGGATTGCCTGTTCCAGGCGTTGCTGCATGTCATCCAGATCGCCGCCGCTCAGCTTGCGCGCCAGGTAGAAGCGGGTTTTGAACAGGCGGGTCAGCTCACGCGCGATGTCGGCGTGGTTGTTCAGGGTGCTGGCGATGTAGCCCAGGTCGAAGCCCAGACGAATCTGTTTCAGGTACCGGGCGTAAGCACGCAGCAGCGCCACATCGCGCCACGGCAGACCGGCGGTCAGCACCAGACGGTTGAACGCATCGTTTTCGGCTTCGCCACGAACGATGTGGACAAAGGCGTCCTGCAGGGTGTCGTTGAGCTGCTGCAGGTCCAGGTTCAGACCCTCGCCGTAGGTGAAGGCGAAGTCGTGAATCCAGAACTCGCGGCCGTTGTTGTGCCGCAGGCGATAGGGGAACTCGCCCAACACACGCAGGCCGAGATTTTCCAGAATCGGCAGGACGTCGGACAGCGCCAGCGGAGTGTCGGCGTGGTACAGCTTGCAGTGCAGCTGCGCCTTGTCACCCGACAATGGCTGATAGAAGCTCATGACCAGCGGATTGGCCTCGGACAGGTTCAGCAGGTGTTGCATGTCGACCACGGCTGAATGCGCGGCGAAACGCTCGCGATAGCCTGCCGGGAAGCCTTTCGGGAAGTCGGCCAGTACGTTGGTGCCTTGCGCCTCGCCGAAGCTTTCGATGACCAGGCTCGCGTAATCGTCCTTCCACGAACGGCAGGCCTGGATGACTTCGTTTTCCAGTTGCTGCGGGTCGATGTCCAGCGTGACTTTGGGGTCCACACGCAGGATCAACTGCACGCGGGCCAGTACCGATTCGGAGAAGAAAGTCCAGAACTCGCAGTCGCTGGCCTTCAGACGCTCCATCAGCACTTGCTGGATTTTCTGACGCACTTCGGTGGAGTAGACGTCGCGCGGCACATAGGCCAGGCAGTAGCAGAAACGGCCGTACGGGTCTTTGCGCAGGAAGACGCGAATCTTGTTGCGCTCCTGGATCTGCACGATCGACATGACGGTGGTGAACAACTCGTCCACCGGGGTCTGGAACAGGTCGTCGCGGGGCAGCACTTCAACGACTTGAGCCAGCTCCTTGCCCAGGTGCGCTTTGGCGTCGAAACCGGAACGACGCTCCACTTCCGCGACCTTGCGGCGGATATAAGGGATATTGCGCACACTTTCGCCGTACACCGACGAGGTGTAGAGGCCCATGAAACGGCATTCCTTGATGACCTTGCCGTCGGCGTCGATCTGGCGGATCGACACGTAGTCCGGGTACGCCGGGCGGTGAACACGGCTGGGGTGCGCGGCTTTGGCGAAGGACAGCAGGGTCGGCTCCTGCAGGTAGTTCACGGCATAGCCTTCGATGTGCAGGTCTTCAGCCGTGAGCCCGGCACGCAGCAATTTGGTCAGGCCCAGGAAGGACGACGGATCGTAAGTCAGCTGACCGCCATCACCACCGCCGCTGACGGTGAATTCTTCATAGCCCAGGAAGGTGAAGTGGTTGTTCACCAACCACTCGAGGAACACCTTGACCTCGGCTTTTTCGTCCGGGTCAACGTTGTACTCGATGGCGTCGATGCCGGCCAACAGCTCGTGCAGCTTGGCCTTCATCGGTTCGAAGTCTTCAACGGCCACGCGGACTTCACCGAGCACTTGCTCGAGCTCGCGGGCCAGCACGTTCAATTCTGCGGCGTTGGCGCAGCGATCGATCTCCAGGTACATCAGCGATTCTTGCAGCACGTCCTCGCCGGTGGTGCCTTTGGGCAGCAACTCGACCAACTGACCTCTCTCGTCGCGGCGCACGCTCAACACGGTGGTCTGCAACGTGTGAATGCTGTAACCGCGACGGTTCAATTCGGTACGGACCGAGTCGACCAGGAACGGCAGGTCGTGGTGCAACACTTCTACCGCGGTGTGCGTCGACTGCCAGCCGTGACGCTCGTAGTCAGGGTTGTAGACCCGAACCTCAGGCTTGCTGTGTTCGAAGCGCTCGAGCAGGCGCCAGGCCGACAGGGTGCAGCCGGCGAGGTCGGACAGTCTGCGCTGGGTCAGTTCGTCGAGGGAAATGATGCCGAAGAATTGGTCGGCGAACAGCGCCACTTGTGGCAGTGCCTGTTCACTGATGTGCTGGGCCAGTGCCGCTCTCAGTTGATGCTGGAAGTCGGACTTGCTGGCTGCGGTGAAGAACGCCATCTGTGGTACTCCGCTTGGCTTGGGCTTTTATATATAGGAGAGATGCGTGTTTCGGGGTCGTGCATGTGTGTGCCCGTTTTGCGTCTGTTCGATGATAGTCAGCAAAACGTGACAAGGCGCAGCGCGTGTTCACACTTGCCTTAGTACTAACGCTCGTCGTGTGTGCGTCGTCACATTGATCCGCCCCCAATGACGATTCATGTGACGTCTGCCCAGGCAGGCTCGGCCACACATCCGTTCATCTGCTACGCAGCTTAACGACAGCAGCCACGCGACTGCTTGCGGTCCTGCGACATATTCGGACATTGATGCCCGCACAGACTGATTCCCTCGGCCGCGATCTGGACGCAGGTGCTTGCATGGACGCGGACCCTGCGGGAGACGTCTGACGTTACAAGGGCCGCGAACGCGGTGTGTCAGTCACGGGTGATGTCACTGAAACACCGCATTCGCCAGCAAGCCGGCTCCCACAGGTCTGAGGTCTGAACACAGGTTCGCGCAGCAACCCAGATCCTGTAGGAGACGTCCGAGGTTACGAGGGTCCGGGCCGCACTCGGACGAACGCGGTGTGTCAGTCACGGGTGATGTCGCTGACACACCGCATTCGCCAGCAAGCCGGCTCCCACAGGTCTGAGGTCTGAACACTGGTTCGCGCAGCAACCCAGATCCTGTAGGAGCCGTCCGAGGTTAAGAGGGTCTGGGCCGCACTCGGACGAACGCGGTGTGTCAGTTACGGGTGATGTCGCTGAAACACCGCATTCGCCAGCAAGCCGGCACAGGTCTGAGGTCTGAACACTGGTTCGCGCAGCAACCCAGACCCTGTAGGAGCCGTCCGAGGTTACGAGGGTCTGGGCCGCACTCGGACGAACGCGGTGTGTCAGTCACGGGTGATGTCGCTGAACCACCGCATTCACCAGCAGGCCGGCTACACGGGTAATAGCGTGATGTGCAGCAAAAATTGTTCAGGACTGGCAAAATCTCCCCCTGCCCCGAACCGAGCCACTGGACCCACGCCCATGAAGATGATCACTGACAGCTTCATCCACAACCCTTGCGATGAAGAAGAAGATGACATGGCGCTGGCCTGCTGCCATGCCACGAACGGCGACCTGTTCCTGCTGGCGCGCTTCCCGGATGAGGATGAGGTCGACATCACCTTCCGCGACGACACCATTCACGTCGATTCGAATCTGAAAGTGACGTTAACGGCGACCCGGCTGGTCGTGGAAATCGATGCCAACGACGCCAAACCGTTGGGCGGCGACACCGTTTACGAAATCGCCCACAGTACGCCTCCCCACGAGCTGAGGGATCTGGATGAAACGCTGAAGATCATTCTCAAGGAGGTGGGGACATACGTCAGCGAGATCACGCCATGAATCCCACGTAACAGCGGGAATGCTCGCAATCTGTCAGACAATTCTCACTTTTACCCCATGAACGCCACCAAACGCTGAAAAAACCCTTTGGCCGGTTAGTCGCCACCCCCTCGGATGCATTAAAGTAACGCCCCCAGCTTCGGTGCCCTTTTGGCGCTGCTGCGAACCTGCCAGGAACCGTCATCGATGGAACATCGTGAAGCGTTGATCGCGCTGCGAACCTTTCTCTCCACTCAGATTCTGGGGCAGGAGAAACTGGTCGAGCGCTTGTTGATCGCGCTGCTTGCCGACGGCCACATGCTGGTCGAAGGCGCGCCGGGCCTGGCCAAGACCAAAGCCATCAAGGAGCTGGCCGAAGGCATCGAGGCCCAGTTCCATCGCATCCAGTTCACGCCCGACCTGCTGCCCGCCGACATCACCGGCACGGAGATCTATCGTCCGGAAACCGGCAGCTTCGTCTTTCAACAGGGTCCTATTTTCCACAACCTGGTCCTGGCGGACGAAATCAACCGGGCACCCGCCAAAGTCCAGTCGGCCTTGCTCGAAGCGATGGCTGAGCGTCAGGTCAGCGTGGGGCGTAGCACCTACGACCTGTCCCCATTGTTTCTGGTGATGGCCACGCAGAACCCGATCGAGCAGGAAGGCACGTATCCGCTGCCTGAAGCTCAACTCGACCGCTTTCTGATGCACGTCAAGATCGGTTTCCCCGATGCCAACGTCGAACGCAAGATTCTGCAACAGGCCCGCGGCGAAGCCTTGAACGGTGAAACCAAGCCGGAGCGGCGTGTGACCCAGCAGGCGATTTTCGCCGCGCGCAAGGAAATCCTCGGTTTGTACATGGCCGACGCAGTGGAGGAATACCTGGTGCAACTGGTCATGGCGACCCGGACCCCCGCCAAGTTCGACGCGGAACTGGCCGAGTGGATCGGTTACGGCGCCAGCCCCCGGGGATCGATTTCCCTGGACCGTTGCGCACGCGCCCACGCGTGGCTGGCCGGCCGCGACTTCGTCAGCCCCGAGGACATTCAGGCGATGGTCTTCGATGTGCTGCGTCATCGCATCATCCTGTCGTTCGAAGCCGAAGCCGCCGGCATTGATCAGGACCGCGTGATCCAGCGCATTCTCGACGTCGTTGCCGTCGCCTGAGCCCATGCAACCCTACCTGATTTCCCAACCGGGCATCCGCATCAGCCTTGCCGAGCTGATCGAGATGCGGCATCGCGTGCGGGAAGTGCAGCTGTTTTCGTCACCCGGCCGACGCAGCCCGCTGATCGGCCTGCACCACTCCAAGCTGCGCGGGCGCGGTGTCGACTTCGATCAGGTCCGCGTTTATCAAGCCGGTGACGACGTGCGCACCATCGACTGGCGCGTGACCGCCCGCACTCAGGAGCCGCACACCAAACTGTTCCACGAGGAGCGTGAGCGGCCGATTTTCCTCATGGTCGAACAGAGCCGCCGCCTGTTTTTCGGCACGGGCCTGATGTTCAAATCGGTGCTCGCGGCGCAGGCTGCCGCCTTGATCGGCTGGGCGGCACTGGGCCACAACGACCGTGTCGGCGGGCTGGTGTTCGGCGACAACGAACACTATGAAATCAAGCCGCGACGCAGCAAGCAAAGTCTGCTGCAGTTGCTCAACCGGCTGGTGCGGGTCAATCAGTCGCTGCACACCGAGGCTGCGGCGGACCGGGACACCTTTGGTGTCGCCTTGCGGCGCGCTCGCGAAGTCCTGCGGCCAGGCAGCCTGGTGTTCATCCTGTGCGACGAGCGCGCGCTGTCGGACTCGGCCGAACAACAACTGACATTGCTTTCGCGGCACTGCGACCTGTTGCTGCTGCCCCTGTCCGACCCGCTGGATCACGCGCTGCCCGCCGCCGGACTATTGAGGTTCGCCGAGAAAGGGGCGCAGCTTGAGCTCGACACCCTCAACCCCGACTTGCGTCAGACCTACCGGGCACAGGGTGAAACACGGCAGGCACGCTGGGCGTTGCTGGCCAAGAAGCTGCGCGTGCTGATGATTCCGCTGAGTACACAGCACGAGATGGTGGAGCAACTGCGCGACTACTTGAACGCCCAGCAACCGGTTAAACCAAAATGAGCCTGCTGGATCAGTTGCAGCCGATGATGCTTCCCGAGCCGGTGAGTCTTTGGCCACCCGCGCCCGGCTGGTGGTTGCTGCTGGCACTGATCCCGCTGTTGGGTTACGGCCTGTGGCGGGCGCGGGTTTTCTTGCCGAAAAAGGCGGCTGACGAGGCAGGCGAGCAGCCCCTTGACCCACTGCGCCAGGCCGCATTGATCGAACTCGCGCAGTTGCCCAAACCTTATGACGGTGCCCCTGCCGGCGCCTGGTTGCAGCAGATCAATGGCTTGCTCAAACGCCTGTGCCGCAACGACTACCCCTACAGCCAGAGCCACACGCTCAACGGCCGTAAATGGCTGGCATTCCTCGACAATCGCTGCCCTGCGGCGGGCCTGACACGGTGGATGATTCTGGTCGAAGGCGCCTATAAGCCTGAGTGCAAGCTCGACGACAAGGCCATCAATGGCCTGACCCAGTCCGTCGAAACCTGGATTCGCAAACATGTTTGAGTTCGCCTGGCCGTGGGTATTCGCCTTGCTGCCCCTGCCCTGGCTGCTGAGGTTCATGCTGCCGGTGGCCGACAGCGGCGAGGCCGCGCTCAAGGTGAGTTTTCTCAGCGAACTGGAAGGCCTGGCTGGCCGTCGTGCCCGCGCGCATCTGCCCGGGTGGCGCCGGCAACTGCCCTTCGTCACCCTGTGGCTGTTGCTGCTGGTAGCGGCAGCGCGCCCGCAATGGCTGGGCGATCCGTTGCCGGTGGCCGCCAGCGGGCGCGACCTGCTGGTGGCGGTCGACGTGTCGGGATCGATGGATTACCCGGACATGGTCTGGCAGAACGATGAAGTCAGCCGCCTGACGCTGGTCAAGCAATTGCTCGGTGATTTCCTCGAACACCGTCAGGGGGATCGCGTCGGGCTGATCCTGTTTGGCAGCCAAGCGTATCTGCAAGCACCGCTGACCTTTGACCGCAAAACCGTGCGCGTCTGGCTGGACGAGGCACGCATCGGCATCGCCGGTAAAAACACGGCCATCGGCGATGCCATTGGTCTGGCGCTGAAACGCCTGCGCTCACGTCCCGCGCAGAGCCGCGTGCTGATTCTGGTAACCGACGGCGCCAACAATGCCGGTCAGATCGATCCTGCGACAGCGGCGCGCCTCGCGGCGGGAGAAGGCGTGAAGATTTATCCGATCGGCATCGGGGCCGACCCCGACAAGGGCGCGACCACGATTCTCGGGCTGAATCCCAGCCTCGACCTGGACGAGCCCGCCCTGCGCGAAATCGCCGAGATCACCGGTGGGCAATATTTCCGCGCCCGAGACGGTGCCCAACTGGCAAAGATCGGCAAGGCCCTCGACACCCTCGAACCCGTCGCCCAACAACCGACTCAGGCCCGTCCCGCCGTCCCCCTCTATCACTGGCCACTGGCAATGGCACTGCTGCTGAGCATTGTGCTGGTGATTCACGAACGCTGGCCGCAGAACCCGGTGTACCGCTTCCTCGCCCGTCAGCCGGTCTTGCATCAGGGTCCGCAATGGCGGCAACGCTTCAAGCGCTTAAGGAGGCACCGATGATCGCCTCTCTTTTCGCGCTGTGGCCGCACTGGCTGCGACTCGGGTGGCTGGCGCTCTTGCCGTTGCTCGGCTGGCTGCTGTGGCGGCTGTGGAACCGGCAGAAACGAGTCGGTCGCTGGCAGATGATTCTGCCCGGCGCGTTCCACTCGACGTTGCTCAGTGGGGGCAGCGGTCGCGAGAGCAAATTGCCGTGGATCGCTCTGGGTTTCGGTTGGCTGCTGGCATTGCTGGCACTGCTGGGACCGAGTTGGCAACGGGTCGAGCAGACCAGCCAAAGGCCCGTGGACCCGCTGGTGGTGCTGCTGGAGTTGACCCCGGAAATGCTCGCCGCCGACAGCCCGCCCACACGCCTGGAGCAGGCGCGGCGCAAATTGCTGGACCTGTTGCAGGCGCGCAGCGACGCGCAGACGGCGATCATCGTCTACGCCGGTAGCGCGCACACTCTTGTGCCGCTGTCCGATGACCTGTCCACCAGCAAGAACCTGCTGGACGCCATCAAGCCCTCGATCATGCCCGAAGCCGGTCAGCGCGCCGACCTGGCGGTAATCAAGGCCCTCGCCCTGCTCAAACAAGGCGATCTGGGCGTGGGACGCCTGCTGTGGATCGGCTCGTCGCTGAACGACGCCGAGCGCCAGGGCATCCGCTCGGTCATGACCGGCCATGCGCCACAACTGCTGATGCTCGGTGTCGGCACCGCCGAAGGTGCGCCGGTTGCGCAGGAGAAAGGCGGATTCCTCAAGGACGCGCAGGGCGGCATTCTGGTGCCGCGCCTGGATGGCAACAGCCTCAAGGACTTCGCTGAAGAGCTCGGGGGTCATTACACCCCGCTGAGGCTGGAGGATGACGACTTGCGCGAACTCGGGTTGCTCGATGGCCCGGAAAACTTGCGCAGCCAGGGCCAGACCGTGCAGCTGGACAGTTGGGCCGATCAGGGTTACTGGCTGTTACTGCCCCTGCTGTTGCTGGCTGCCTGTGCCGGTCGACGCGGGTGGGTCCTCTGTTTGCCATTGTTGATGCTGGTTCCACAGCACAGCTATGCCTTCGAGCTCAAAGACCTGTTTCTGCGTCCCGACCAACAGGGACAGCACCTGCTGCAACGCCATCGCCCCGCCGAAGCCGCGCGGCACTTCGAAGACGTTCAATGGCAAGGCATCGCGCTGTACGAAGCAGGCGACTATGCCGGTGCCGCTCAGCGTTTTGCCCAAGGCAACAGCGCCGCCGACCATTACAATCGCGGCAATGCGCTGGCCAAAAGCGGCGAACTGGCCGCAGCCATCGACGCCTACGAACAGGCACTCGAACGTCAGCCGGATTTTCCCGCCGCTGCCGCGAACAAGGCACTGGTGGAACAGATGCAGGAACAGAACAGGCAGGCGGCCGTTGAAGACGCCAGTGAAGGTAAAACGGAAGGCGATGACGCCGCCAACACGCAACGCTCGGGCAGCGCAGAGCCACAGCAAACGAATCCCCAGGCGCCGGTTCAGAACGCGGACGATGACCACGACACCCGCGGCACGCCGAACCTGTCCGGCGGCACCGGCAACGCCGACGCGATGCCGGATGACGACGAGCCTACCCGGGCGCCCGGTCGTCCGGCCGACAGTCACCTCAACGGCGAACAGCGCCAGGCGCTGGAACAATGGCTGCGACAGATCCCCGACGAACCCGGCGAGCTGCTGCGACGCAAATTCTGGTACGAACAACAGCAGCATCAGGACAAAGCCCGATGAGTCGTGTGCACACAGTGATAATCGCCTGGTTGTTGTGCCTGTTCGCGCTCGCGGCACAGGCTGACACCCCTGCTGCAACGTTGCAGGCCAGCGTCGACCGCACACGCGTCAACACCGGCGAAACGGTTGAACTGACCCTCGAATCCGACGATGCGACGCTGTTCGGCAAGCCTGACATGAGCGCGCTGGATGCCGATTTCGAGGTGCGCGACACCCGCCAGCTCAACAGCCTGACCACCCTCGAAGGCAACGTTCATGCGACCACCCGTTGGCTGATTACGTTGCTGCCCCGGCACAGCGGCTCGATCGACATTCCCTCGCTGAAACTGGGGGCGCTGGTCAGCCAGCCCATCGCCTTGCAGGTGGTGGAGGTCGAACCGTCGGGTCAGGCTCAGGAACAGAAGCTGGCGCCGGTGTTCATGGAGGCCAGCCTGGACCAAGACACCGTTTACGTGCAGGCGCAGGCCGTGCTCACGGTGCGCGTCTATCACTCGGTGTCGCTGTTCGATGACAGCAACCTGACCCCGTTGCAGGTCCCGGACGCGCGCATTGAGAAGCTTGGCGACACACGCACGTACGAGAAGCAGATCAATGGCATTCGCCACGGCGTCATCGAAATGCGTTACGCGCTGTACCCGCAGCACAGCGGTGAACTGACGATTCCGGCCCAGGAGTTCAGCGCCACGATGGTGCAGGACATCCCTGATACCCAGGCGGCTGCAACCAGCCAGCCGGCGATGGCCACCAGTCCGAAGCCGGGCAAGCTGATGCGCGTGACGTCCGACCCTTTGGTGCTGAAGGTCAAGCCACAACCCGAACATTACCCGGCCAACACACCGTGGTTGCCCGCGCGCAGCATCAGCCTCAGCGAGAACTGGAGCCCGGATCCTGCTCACAGTCAGATCGGTGATTCCTTGACCCGCACGATGGTGATCAAGGCTGAAGGGTTGTCCAGCGCACAACTGCCCCCCTTGCCAGCCACCGACGTGAGCGCCCTGCGCCGCTACCCGGATCAGCCGCAACTGAGCAATCAGGCGAGCGAACGGGGACTGGTCGGCGTGCGCGAAGAGCGCGAGGCACTGGTCCCCAACCGGCCTGGCGCCATCGATATTCCGGCGGTCGATGTGGTCTGGTGGAACACTCAGGAAGACCATCTGGAGCACAGCGCCCTGCCCGCTCGCACGTTGCAGGTGAGCATCAACCCGGCGCTGGCGGTGGACATGCCGGTCAGTGAAAACACCGGTGTAACGGTGATCGGACCGCCCGTGTGGCCGTGGCAACTGAGCACGGTGCTGTTGAGTTTTACCACGCTGCTGGGCTTCGGCCTGTGGTGGCGGGCGCGTTGGCAACCGGCGCTGACCCGCGTCGCACAAGCCGGCCCCAGCCCACGTACCGTGCTTGACGACCTGAAACGTGCCAGTCTGGCCAATGACCCGCACGCGACCCGGCAGGCGCTGGATGCCTGGGCCCGGCAGCAACCGGAAACGCTCGCTGACATGGCCGCGCGGTTCGTGCCGTTGTCCGACGCCCTGGATGGCCTGAACGGTGCGCTTTACAGTGAGACCGGTAAGCTGTGGCTCGGTGAGGACTTGTGGCGCGCCGTCAAGGCATTGCCAGCGGTCGAACGACCGCAGGACCCGAACGGCGCAGACAGCCTGCCGCCGCTTTATCCGAAATAACTTCTCTGGATCGATGCGTAATTATCGCGCATCGATCGTTCCCATGCTCCGCGTGGGAACGCAACCCGTGACGCTCCGCGTCACATTGGCCGCAGCGGCCGACCCGGCATTCCCACGCGGAGCGTGAGGAACGATCAGTCGGGTTGGCTTGCGGCCATCTGAAACCCATTCAACACAAGGTACCCCCATGCGTCTGTTCCACACCTCCGACTGGCACCTGGGCCAAAACCTCCATGGCCAGGAACGGGACTTCGAACACGCCAGTTTCCTGACCTGGCTGCTGGCCCGTCTGGCCGAGCGCAAGCCCGATGTCCTGTTGATCGCCGGCGATATCTTCGACACCGTCAACCCGCCGGTCAAATCCCAGGAGCGGCTGTACGACTTCATCGTCAGCGCTCACGAACAGAACCCGCAACTGACCATCGTGATGATCGCCGGCAACCACGACTCCGGCTCGCGGATCGAACTGCCCGCGCCCCTGATGCGACGCCTGCGCACCCATGCGCTGGGCCGTGTGCTGTGGCTGGATGACGGTGTGCTGGATGTCGAGCGTCTGTTGCTGCCCCTGACCAACGCCAAAGGCAAAGTGCTCGGCTGGTGCCTGGCACTGCCGTTCCTGCGTCCCGCTGAAGTCACCGGCCCGGCACTGGGTGACAATTACCTGCGCGGCATCGGTCAGGTACACGAGAGACTGATTGCCGCCGCGAACCTGAAACGCAAAAAAGGTCAGGCGCTGATCGCCATCAGCCATGCCCACATGGCGGGCGGTTCGGTCTCGGAAGACTCCGAGCGCAGCCTGATCATCGGCAACGCCGAAGCCCTGCCCGCGAGCTTGTTTGGCGAGAGCATCACCTACGTCGCCCTTGGCCACCTGCACAAGCCACAACGGGTCAATGGCGAAGACCGCATCCGTTACAGCGGATCGCCGATCCCGTTGTCGTTCTCGGAAATTGGCTATCAGCACCAGATCCTCGAAATCGAATGCGAGGGCGAGACGCTCGCCAGCGTCAAACCGCTGCTGATCCCCCGCGCGGTCAACCTGCAACGGATCGGCCCGGCACCGCTGGCCGAACTGCTGCTGCAACTCAAGGACCTGCCGGACATCGACCTGCTGGCCGACGTCGACCGCCAGCCCTGGCTCGAAGTCCGCGTACGCCTGGACGAGCCTCAGCCTGATTTGCGCAACCAGATCGAGGCGGCCCTGGAGAACAAGGCTGTGCGTCTGGTGCGTATCGCCGCCGAATACGCGGGCAAAGGCGCCCGCGACGAAGACGGCAATCAGGACCTGATCGAGCTGGATCAACTCAGCCCGCAGGAATTGTTCAGCCGCGCCTGGCTTGATAACTACGGCAGCGAGGTCGACGAACAGACGTTGCAGGACTTCGCCATGCTGCTGCAGGACGTGCAACTGGAGAGCGAACAGCCATGAAGATCCTCGCCATTCGCTTGAAGAACCTCGCCTCGCTGGCAGGCCCGTTCGAACTGGATTTCACCGCCGAGCCACTGGCCAGCGCGGGCCTGTTCGCCATCACCGGCCCGACCGGCGCGGGCAAAAGCACATTGCTCGACGCGCTGTGCCTGGCGCTGTTCGGCGCGATCCCGCGGCTGAACGACGTCGGCCAGTCCAGGGTGCCGGAAATCGACGGCGACATCAGCACCAGCGATCCACGCAACCTGCTGCGGCGCGGCACCGGCAGTGGTTACGCCGAGGTGGATTTCGTCGGCATCGACAAGCGTCGTTATCGCGCCCGCTGGGAGACCAACCGCGCCCGTGACAACGCCACGAAAAAGCTTCAGGCCAGCCGTCAGACACTGACCGATCTGGACAGCGAGCAGATTCTCAGCAGCCAGAACAAGACCGAATACAAGACCCTGCTCGAAGCCCGGCTGGGACTTAATTTCGAGCAGTTCACCCGCGCGGTGATGCTGGCGCAAAGCGAGTTCAGCGCCTTCCTCAAGGCCGACGATAAAGAGCGCAGCGAACTGCTGGAAAAGCTCACGGACACCGCCATCTACAGCCAGCTCGGGCGTCGCGCGTTCAGCAAAAGCAGGGAAGCCGAAGAAACGCTGAAAGCCCTGAATGCGCAGGCGGGCAACCTGACCCCGCTGGAGCCCGAACAGCGCACCGAGCTCGAACAACGGTTCGCCGACGCTCAGCAACAGCTGAAGCTGGCACAGGCCCAACTGCGTCAGCTGGAACTCAAACAGCAATGGCTGACAGAGTTGAACCGCCTGCGTGACAGCCACCAGGCCGCGAATGAAACACTCATCGCGGCGCAACAGACCTGGGATAGCCAGTCCGGCGAGCGTCAGCAACTGGGCCAGCTGGAACGCCTTGCGCCACAGCGCCACCTGTTCGCTCAGCGCAAGAAGCTGGATGCTCAACTCAGTCCGCTCACAGCGGCTATCCAGGCAAATGCTCAGCACCAGACCGAGGCCCAGGCCCGTCTGGACGCGCTGGAAACACAGCTCGCCAGCGCGCTTGCCACGCTGCAACAGGCACAGGAACACCAGCAGGCCTGCGCGCCTGCCTTGCGCGAGGCGTTCGAGCAGCAGGTTCAGCTCAATCACCTGAATCAGGACCTGCAAAAGGTCAGTGAGCAGGCCCGCGCCGCCGAACAATCCAGCCTCGACGGCCAGGCCCTGCTCAATCAGATGAGCGAGCAGCAACGGCAGGTCGAAACCCGTCTGCAATCCATCGCCGAACAGTTGCAAAACAGCGCCGCACTGAGCTCGCTCAGCCAGTCGTGGGACGCCTATCGGCCGCGCCTGCAACAGATCGTGCTGGTCAGTTCGCGCCTGAACAAGGGCCGTGAAGAACTGCCGGCACTGGAGCAAGGGGCCACACGGGCCGAACAGGCCTTGAGCGAACGCCGGACCGCCTTGCAGGCGCTGTATGACGATGCCCAGGTCAAGGCCGACGCCGTCAGTCAGGAGATCGAACGCCTCGGCGTGCTGTTGCAGGAAAACCGTCAGCAGCACACCGCCACCAACTCGCTCGAGCGACTGTGGCAGCGTTATCAAGACATCACCACGCGCCTGCAGGACGTACAGAACAGTCAACAGCAGGCCACCGAGCGCCGCGCGCAAGGCATCGCTCAGGGCTTGAAGCTCAAGGGCGAACACGAGGCCGCCGAGCAGGCGCTGAAGGTCACCGTCGAACTGCTGCAACGCCAACGGCTGGCACGCAGTGCGAGCGTCGAGCAACTGCGTGGGCAATTGATGGATCAACAGCCGTGCCCGGTGTGCGGCAGCGAAGACCATCCGTATCACCAGTCCGAGGCGTTGCTCGAAGCGCTGTCCGGGCATGACGACAGCGAAGAAGCCCAGGCGCGGCTGAAGGTCGGCCAACTCAGCGAAAAGCTCGCTGAATTGCGTGCCGAAGTCGGTGAGCTGAACAACCAGTTGAAGGCCTCCAAACCGCAACTGGATCAACTCAGCGAACAGTTGCAGAAGCTCACGCCAGAACTCGAAACCCATCCCCTGTACGTACGCTTGCTGGAACAGCCTGAGCACTTGCGTACCGATTGGCTAAGCGAGCGCCTGCATCAACTGGCGCAGGAAATCCTCACCGCAGAGCAACGTCAGACCCGCCTGCTCAAGGTGCAGCGCGACGCGGAATCCTTGCAGCAGCAGGTCCAGGAGGCGCGCGAGGCCAGCCAGCAGGCGATGAAGCTGCTGGACGATCAACAGCGCAACATCGCCCTCGACAACCAGACATTCGAAACCGCATTGCAGGAATTCGAGCCGTTGTTGCCCGCCGAGAGCCTGTCGCTGTGGCGTGAGTCGGCCACCGAAAGCTTTCTGCAACTGGACAACGACATTGCCCGCCGTATCGAGCAGCTCGATCAGCAAAAGGACGAACAACAGGAACACAGCGACCGCGCGCTGAAAATCGAGCGTGAGCAGATCACCCAAGAGGGTCGTCTGCACGAGCATCAGAAGCTGCAAAAACAACTCGACGCCAGCCAGCAGCAACAGCGTGTCGTTCAGCAGCGCTTGCAGGAAATTCTCGGCGAGCAGGCCAGCGCCGAGCAATGGCAGCAACACCTGGAACGCACGGTGGAGCAAGCGCGGCAGGCCCAGGCGACCACGGCCGAGGCCTTGCAGCAGGCGCGTAGCGGACTGATCAAGTTGAGCACTGAGCTAGACGGTGAGCGTCAGCGTCTGCAAGGTCTGGAGCAAGAACTGGCCGACCTCGACGGGCAGATCAACGCGTGGCGCAGTCAGCACAGCGAGCTGGACGACGCGGCGCTGGACACTTTGCTGGGCATGAACGACGACAGCGTCGGACAATTACGCCAGCGCTTGCAACTGAGTGAAAAAGCCCTGGAGCAGGCCAGAGTGCTGGTGCAAGAGCGCGACGCCCAGTTGCAACAGCATCAGGCGCAACACAACGACATCACGGATGGCGAGCAACTGGCGTCAGCGCTGACGGAGGCCCAGAACCTGTCGGCCACTCACGATCAGTTGTGCGCCGATTTGCGCGCGCAGATGAGCGAGGACGACCGCCGTCGCACTGCCAGCAGCGAATTGCAGGCGCGAATCGCTGCCGCCTACTCGGAGTTCCAGCGTTGGGGCCGGATCAATGCCCTGATCGGCTCGGCCACGGGCGACACCTTCCGCAAGATCGCCCAGACGTACAACCTCGACCTGCTGGTGCATCACGCCAATGCGCAGCTCAAACAGTTGGTACGGCGTTATCGCCTGAAGCGCGGTGGGAGCATGCTCGGCTTGCTGGTGATGGACACCGAAATGGGCGATGAACTGCGCTCCGTGCATTCGTTGTCGGGTGGCGAAACCTTTCTGGTGTCGCTCGCCCTCGCGCTGGGCCTGGCGTCCATGGCGTCCAGCACCTTGAAGATCGAGTCGCTGTTCATCGATGAAGGTTTCGGCAGTCTCGACCCCGAGTCGCTGCAACTGGCGATGGATGCCCTCGACGGCTTGCAAGCGCAGGGACGCAAGGTGGGGGTGATTTCCCACGTACAGGAAATGCATGAGCGGATTCCGGTGCAGATTCAGGTGCGCCGCCAAGGCAATGGCCTGAGCACGCTGGAGGTCACTTGATGCTGGCCCTGCTCTACTCGTTTCGCCGCTGCCCTTATGCGATGCGTGCGCGGATGGCAGTGGCGTATTCAGGCGTTCCGGTCGAGCTGATTGAAGTCAGTCTCAAGGCCAAGCCGCCGGAAATGCTCGAACGTTCACCCAAGGGCACCGTGCCGGTTCTGGTGCTCGATGATGAGGTGCTGGAACAGAGTCTGGACATCATGCGCTGGGCACTGGCGCAAAATGATCCGGACGATTGGTCCATGGCCTCTGATTCGCAAGCGCAGCGGCAGATCGCTGCCCTGATCGAGGAAAACGACACCCGTTTCAAGACCGATCTGGATCACTACAAATACGCGGTGCGCTATCCGGAATTCACCCAGGCCGAGTACCGCGCACGGGGCGAGGTGTTCCTGAACACGCTGGAAGGCTTGTTGAACGATCGCGACTTTCTGGTAACCGATCACCTGACGCTGGCGGACATTGCGCTCGCGCCTTTCGTCCGGCAGTTCTGCTTTGTCGACCCGGACTGGTTCTGGCAGAGCCCTTATCCGAAGTTGCAGGGATGGTTGCAGCGGTTTCTTGAATCGGCATTGTTCGCGCGGGTGATGCAAAAATAACAGGCTCCCACAGGGGCCGCGCCAGGCGTATACGTTGCGTGACGCAGTCAAACCACCGTCCACTGGAAGATCTCGGAAAACAACTCGCCGTGTTTCGGTGGCGGGTTGCCAGCATTCAGCTTCTGCGACCGCTGCATTTCGATGGCCTCGGCGACTTCGGTCTTGAACTCCATGCTGCGCGCCACGCCGCCCACCGAACCTTCGCCGTGACCCAGCAACGAGCAACCGTTATTGATCAGCGCAAAAAACACGATCACCCAGAAATTCACGCCTCTCACGACGCACGCTCCTTCGTGTTCGCGGCGGCACGATCAAGCTCGACGACGGACGATTGAGCCGACACCGATGCCGGTGCGGTCAGTTGCGGATTCATGCTGGTGACCGTGACCACTGCGATGAAAACAACATACAAAGCCAGGGCGGTATAGGCGCCTTGTTTAAGTGAATGAAGAATGGCAGTGGCCATGACAGTAACTCCAGGATGTTTCGTTTCTGGCGCCCAGAATGCCCGGAGTCCTTATTATTGAAAAACGATGTACAACGATTCAAAAGATCGATTCGGTTAATTATTTATGAAGTTAATCAGGCCGATAGTGTGATGCCTTTTACAGGAGCGCTGGCCCGCGATCAGGACCCGTCAACTAATAATAATTTCACGAGTGTATCCTGATCGCGAGCAACCTCACTCCTGCCGGAGACACCTAATCGGGCAAAAAAAATCCCCGTCGCTTATTCAGCAGGCGGGGACTAAGGGGGGAGGAAATTCAACGCTTTCGCGAGCAAGCTCGCCGACATTTGATGCATGGCCTGACACGCAGTGGTCAGTGGGTCGCATCAACCTGTTGAAGGCGAATTTGCTCGCGAAAGCGTTCTTGCACTCGGAGCCGATATAACCATCAAGCTACTTCATTTCTTAGAAACCCATTCCCCGGTATCGTAACTTTCGTTAACGGGGAATGGATTCACATCGCGTTCTATTCATTGCTGGGTCTTATGATCCAGAGCCGCATAGAAGTTGGCACTTTGTTGCAGGTACTTCGGGGTGTAGCTCTGGGTCGAGCTGATCTTTTTTTCAGTCACTTCGACACTGGCACTGGCGGGCAATGCGACGGTGGCGGAGATGGCAGACGCGGCGATGATGGAGAAGATATTGAAGTTCATGGGGTGTACCTCGGTGTCGATGTTTCGTTTCAAGTCTTGACCGTCTTGGCCGTGGAATTGAAAGTACGCCCGAGAAGCTTTCAGAAAAAATCTTTTCTGCCACTAGCCCTTATCACTTCAATTAATACATGGCTGGAGCCCTTGATTTACAAGGGCTCCAGCCTGCGTCAACGTGTCACATGCCGCATATCAACGGGTGAGAAACCGGAAATCCGACGGTGAATCGAAGTCGATTTTCTGCACGGTATCGCCCAGCAAACCGGTTTTCGGGTCAACACGGACCGTCACGATCTGGTTGCTCTTCTGGTTGGCGATCAGCAAGAAGTGACCGCTGGGGTCGAAGCTGAATTCACGAGGCTCCTTGCCTTCCACAGAGCGACGCTGGATTTCCTTCAACTGGCCGTTGCTCGGGTTGATGCTGAAGACCAGCAGTTCGTTGACCTCGCCCCGGTTGGCAACGTAGAGGAATTTGCCATCCGGGGACGTGTGCAAGCCCCCGGCAGCGCGGTATTGCTGACCGTCCTTGTTGGCCAGGTCCACTAACGCCGTGCGCTTGAACGCGCCGTCGTGGTAATCGAACACGGCCACCTGCGCGCTCATTTCCATGGTCAGCCAGGCGTGTTTACCGTCCTTGCTGAACAGCAAATGGCGCGGCCCACTGCCCGGTGGCAGGTCAACCGAGGGCACCTTGGCAGGCGTCAACGGCTGGGTTTTCTTACCGTCGTAGTTGAAGACGAACATCTTGTCGGCGCCCAGATCCATCGCGATCAGGTACTTGCCGTCAGGGGTCGGTACCGCGGCATGGACGTGAGACGACGCCTGACGTTCCGGGTTGACCTTGCTGGCTTCATGCGTCGCGGTCTGCACCACGGCAGCCAGTTTGCCGTCCTTGCCGACCGGCACGACCGCCAGCGAACCGCCCGGATCGGGATGCACCGCGTAGTTGGCCACGAACAGGAAGCGTCCGTCAGGACTCAGGTTGGAATGCGTCGGTTCCTCACCCTGGCTTTCGACCTGATTGATGAAGGACACCGCATGGGTTTTGGGGTCGATGGCGAAGCTGCTGACCTTGCCCACTACGTCAGTCTGACCCGGTCCGTTTTCATTGACGGCGAACAGGTGACGCTGGTCTTTGGAGAGGGTCAGCCAGGACGGGTTTTCGCTTTTGATCACTTGACGCGGCTGTGCTTCGAGCTGGCCGGTCTGGGTGTTGAAGCCATAACGGTAGATGCCTTCGCTGGCGCCAGCGGTGTAGGCACCGACCAGTACGTCATAGTCGGTCATGGATTGGGCCTGAACAGAAAGGACGCTGAGGCTGCTGGCAAGCACCAGCCACGGTAGGAGTCTTGGAGTCATTGGGCGATCTCTTTTTTTGGAATTGTTGGTACGCAACAGACGCGAGAATCAGATCTATGACAGCGCGTTCAGCGCAGTAGTTGCCTGACCACGCTCCTCCTGGATGAAGTCAATCCTGCTCGTCTTCCTCGTCTTCATCACTCGCAGCGAAGGCGTTCAGCACCACGATGCGGTGATCGGCATTACCCTCGTTGATGACCCAGCTCTGCAATTCGGGATCGAACTCGGCGGAATCGATTTGCGCCAGCGAAAAACGCCAGACCTTGCGTTCACGTCCGTCCATGCTTTCGATTTGCAGCATCTCGTCCAGCGTGAACTCGAAGGCGTGGAGACCGTCGATCTCGAGCATGCTGTGAGACGTCAGGGCAGTTTGCAGCGCGGTGCGCAGAGTTTCGGGTGTGTCGGTCATGGCAGTCGGTCGCGTAGTAGGTGAAAGCGCGAATGATAGGGCAAAAGACACGCTTGCGGCGGGTGCGTAAGTTCAGGATTTGCGTGATCCCCTGTAGGAGTGAGCTTGCTCGCGAAGACATCAGTGAAGCCAATACATTACCGTCGGCTGTCACATCGATTTCGCGAACAAGCTCGCTCCCACAGGGTTTAGGGTTTAGCCAGAACCCGCGATGCCGGCCCCTCATCAATCCTGCAGCGCCTCCTTCGCGTAGTAACGCTTCGGAATGCCCCAGACGATCAACGCAATGGCCAATACACTCACCGCAAACAACGCGAACAGTGCCGGCGTGGCGGTGCCGGTGAGGTCTTTGATGCGACCGACCATGAACGGCGCGATGATCCCGCCCAACTGGCCGAGGGAGTTAATCAGCGCGATGCCCGCGGCGGCCGCAATACCGGTCAAAAAGCGTGGCGGGATGGTCCAGAAGATCGGCATCCAGGCAATGATGCCGGTCATGATCATGGTCATGCCGATCATCAAGGGCAGCAACTGGCCGGGGAACAGGGCGCACACCAGATACCCGGCCGCCGTCAGGGTGGCGCAGCCCGCCATGTGCCAGCGACGTTCGCGATGACGGTCGGAGCTGGCGCCGATCAACAGGTTGCCGACCACCGCGCCGACGTAGGGAATCACGGTCAGCCAGCCGATGTTCATGGTGTCGGTCACGCCCGCGCTCTTGATCAGTTGCGGCATCCAGAACAACAGGCCCGTCAGCGCCATCACCAGGCAGAGGTAGATCGCCGACATGACGTAGGTCGTCGGGTGTTTCCAGATGTCCTTGACCTTCTGCGGCGTGGCGGGTCTGGCTTCTTTGGCCATGCGCGACAGCACCACCTCTTTTTCTGCGGCGCTCAGCCAGGGCGCGTCTTCGATGCGGTCTTTCACCAGCCAGAACACCACGCCGCCCAGCAGCACCGACGGAATGCCTTCCAGCAGGAACAACCAACGCCAGCCGGCCAGCCCCATCACGCCGTCGAAGTGGCCGAGGATCAGGCCGGCAATCGGACCACCCACGATGCCACACAGGCAAATGGAGCTCTTGAAGTAGGAATTGACCCGGGCCCGTCGTGTGCTCGGGTACCACTGGGTGAAGAAATACAGCACGCCCGGGACGAAGCCGGCTTCCATCACACCAATCAGAAAACGCAGGGTGTAAAACCAGAACTCGGTCTGCACGAACATCATGCAGGCCGAAGCGATGCCCCACGACACCATGATCCGGGCGATCCAGATTCTCGCGCCGATCTTGTGCAGCAGCACGTTGCTGGGGACTTCGAAAAGAAAGTAGCCGACAAAGAACAGGCTGGCGCCCAGGCCGTAAACCGTCTCGCTAAAGCCCAGGTCGCTGGCCATTTGCAGCTTGGCGAAACTGATGTTGACCCGGTCCAGATACGCGAACAGAAAACAGCAGATGAACAACGGCACGATGCGCCAACTCACCTTTCGGTAAATGCTGTCCTCGAGCGCGTCGGTGTCGAGCTGTTCCAGCGGTATGGCGTTGGCGGTCATGGGGCGCACCTCGTTTATTTTTATGTGGGTGTCGGTGTGTTGCGTTGATCCGGCGTTGCACAATTCTGTGATGTGATCGCTCCCACGCTCTGCGTGGGCATGCAGCCCGTGACGCTCGGCGTCACCAGGACGCGGAGCGTCACGAACGGCGCTCCCACGCGGAGCGTGGGAGCGATCAGGGGTTTATCCGATGGCCGCGGTGGTATTCACCCCGTCCACCAAACGCTGAATCCCCAGCGGATTGGCGTTTTTCAAAGCGTCGGGCAACGCGCTGTCGGGGTAATTCTGGAAGCACACCGGACGCAGATAACGATCGATCGCCAGTGTGCCGACCGAGGTTCCGCGTGCATCGGAGGTCGCGGGATACGGGCCACCGTGAACCATCGAATCCACCACCTCAACGCCCGTCGGGTAGCCATTGATGAGGATGCGGCCGACCTTCTGCTCCAGCAGGCCGGTCAATTCGCTGAAGCGCTGCATGTCGTCGCCGTCGACCAACAGCGTCGCCGTGAGCTGACCATGAAGCCCGAGCAAGGCGTCGGTCAACTGCGCCTGATCGGCGACTTCGACCACGATGGAGGTCGGCCCGAACACTTCTTCCTGAAGTAATTCGTCGCCCTCCAGCAACAGGCTGACATCGGCCTTGAACAGTTGCGGATGGGCTTGATCGCCCTGCTGTTCTTGCCCGGCCAGATGCTGGATGCCGGCATGAGCGTGCAGCGCTTTGAGGCCACGGCTGTAGCTGCTCAGGGTGCCAGCGTTGAGCATGGTTTGTGGCGGCTGTTCGCTTATCTGTGCGGCCAGACGCTGCTGAAATTCGCTGAAGGCCGGTGAGCTGAGGCCGATGATCAGGCCAGGGTTCGTGCAGAACTGCCCGCACCCTTGAACGATGGAACCGGCGAGTTCAGCTGCAATGCGTTCGCTGCGCAGACCCAATGCCTGAGGCAGGATGATGACCGGATTGATGCTCGACATTTCCGCGAACACCGGAATCGGTTGCGGGCGGGCAGCGGCCATGTCGCACAGCGCGCGACCGCCTTTGAGTGAACCGGTAAAGCCCACCGCCTGGATTGCCGGATGCTTGACCAGCCACTCGCCGACGCCGCCGCCATAGATCATGTTGAACACGCCCTTCGGCATGCCGGTTTTATCGGCGGCACGCAGCAGCGCGTCGGCGACCTGCTCTGCCGTGGCCATGTGCCCGCTGTGTGCCTTGAACACCACCGGGCAGCCGGCCGCCAGGGCAGAAGCGGTATCGCCACCCGCGGTGGAAAAGGCCAGCGGGAAGTTGCTCGCACCGAACACGGCCACAGGACCGAGGCCAATGCGGTATTGGCGCAGGTCCGGGCGCGGCGCGGGTTTACGATCCGGCAACGGCAGATCGATGCGTGCGCCATAGAAATCACCGCGACGCAGGACCTTGGCGAACAGGCGCATTTGCCCGGTCACGCGCCCGCGCTCGCCCTGAATCCGCGCCGTCGGCAGCGCCGTCTCGCGGCAAACGGTGGCGATGAAGTCGTCACCCAGTGCGTCCAGTTCGTCAGCGATGGCGTCGAGGAATTGTGCGCGTTTTTCTGCGCTCAACGAACGGTACGCCGGGTATGCGGAAGCCGCCGCTTTCGCCGCTGCGTCGACCTCTTCGACCGTGGCTTGAAAGAAGTCGTAGGGCAGGTTTTCACCCGTGCTGGCGTCAACGCTGTAAACGATGACGGTGCCAGCGGCACTGCGCTGGCCGCCGATGTAGTTGTGGCCGAGAATCTGGGTCATGAATGCGTTTTCCTTTAAGGCGTGCGAGAAAGGCGCCGACACTGTCCATCCATTGCAGCCCTGTGGGAGCGTGCTTGCTCGCCAAGGGGTCGGTGCATCCGAAGGATTTCCATTTTTGATCGTTCCCACGCTCGGCGTGGGAACGATCATCAGTCATTGCGTTAAAGCTGCTTGATACCGCCGGGCTGGAACACGCCCTCGGTCGGTGCAATGCCGTTGGTCAAGGGCGCGCCGAACTCGCTCTGGCTGATCTCGAAGGTGTCACCCGGCTGGGTCTTGATACCGTCGGCGAAGGACAGCGTCGCGGTGCCGAAGAAATGCACATGCACGTCGCCCGGACGCAGGAACTGGCTGTATTTGAAATGGTGGTATTCGAGATTTTCCAGGCTGTGGCACATGTTGGCCTCGCCGCTGAGGAACTCCTTCTCCCACAACACCTGACCGTCACGCAGGATGCGGCTGGTGCCGGCCAGGTTCTGCGGCAGATCACCGACGCGCAGTTCCGGGCCGAATGAGCAGGCGCGCAGTTTCGAATGCGCCAGGTAGAGATAATTCTTGCGCTCCATGACGTGGTCGGAGAACTCGTTGCCAATTGCAAAGCCCAGACGATACGGTTTGCCATCGTTGCCGATCACGTACAGGCCGCTCAGCTCAGGCTCTTCGCCTGCGTCTTCGGAGAACGGGGGTTGCGGGAACGCGGCGCCCGGACGAACCACGATGCCGCCGTCGCCTTTATAGAACCATTCCGGTTGCACGCCTGCCTGACCGGGCGCCGGTTTGCCGCCTTCGATGCCCCATTTGAAGATGCGCATGGTGTCGGTCATGGCCGACTCGTCATTGCCGTGCTGATGCATTTTGTCACGGGCCGAGGCGCTGCCCAGGTGGGTCAGGCCTGTGCCGCTGACCAATACGTGCGCAGGGTCCGGGTGATCCAGCGGCGGCAGGATCATCAGGTCCGCACGCAGTTGCGAGTAATCGTGGCTGTCGCCCAGGCCCAGGCTGTCAACCTGTTCGGCCAGCGAGATTTTCTTGTCGATGGCCGCCAGCGCCAGCTCACGGGTGCTGGTCGCACCCTGGATTTCGCGCACCAACGCACCGTCCACCAGACCGACACGGCGTTCGCCGTTACCCAATTCGAATTGAACCAAATGCATATGAATACTCCTTTCTAAGGTCTACACGGACCTCTGTAGGAGCGTGGCTTGTCCCGCGATCTACCGGGAACCGGTAGCAAATCCAGAGAACGCGGTATGCCTGACACACCTGGCTATCTGATTTGACGACGACTCCGTCGCCGATCGCGGGACAAGCCACGCTCCTACAAGACGTCGTGCGGTTAACGCGAGCGCGCGCTGGCCGCGAATTCGGATTGCGGCAAGACGTGTTTGCGTTCCAGAACGCGGTACACGACGCCGGTGAGGATCAATCCGCAGATCATCACGCCCGACAGGAAATACAAGCCGGTGGCCAGGTTGCCGGTGATTTCCTTGAGCCAGCCGATGACGAACGGGCCGATATAACCGCCGAGGTTGCCAACCGAGTTGATCAGCGCGATACCGGCCGCCGCACTGGCGCCAGCGAAGAAACGGCCCGGCAAGGTCCAGAACACGGCAGTGCAGGAAAACAGGGAAAACGCCACCAGCGACAACGCAGCCAGTTGCAGCACCGGCACGGTCAGGTAAGCCGACAGGAACAGACCCAATGCGCCAATCACATACAACACGGCCAGGTGACCGTAGCGATCGTTCAGGCGGTCGGAGCTGCGCGGCACGATCAGCAGACCGACGATGCCGAAGATGTAAGGCACGGCCGAGACGAAACCGGTGACCAGGTCGCTGCCGCCGAACTGTTTGATCAGCGTCGGCAACCACAGGCCCAGGCCATAGATGCTCAGGGTTACCGGCAGATAGAACAGCGCCAGCAACAGCACGCGTTTGTCCTTCAGGGCGTGCAATGGATTGCCGTGACGGGTCTGGCCGTACTCTTCGAGGTCCTTTTTCAGCTCACCGGCGAGCCAGTCTTTCTCGACCGGGTCCATCCATTTCACGTCTTTCGGACCGTCCGGCAACCAGCGCAGCACCGGCCAGGTCAGCAGGATCGCCGGGGCGCCGATGCACAGGAACAACCATTGCCAGCCATGCAGGCCGCCAATGCCTTCCATGCCCAGCAGACCGCCAGAGATCGGCCCGGTGATCATCATCGCGATGGGTTGGGAGAGGATGAAAAGGCCGAGGATCTTGCCGCGATGGCGCACCGGAAACCACTGAGTGATGTAGTACAGCACGCCCGGAAAGAAGCCCGCCTCGGCCGCGCCCAGCAGGAAGCGCATCACGTAGAAGCTGGTGGGCCCTTGAACGAAGGCCATGCCCATGGTGATGGCACCCCAGGTGATCATGATCCGGGCGAACCAGCGCCGCGCGCCGAAGCGTTCGAGCATCAGGTTGCTGGGGATTTCCAGCAGGAAATAGCCGATGAAGAACAGCCCGGCGCCCATGCCATAGGCCGCGTCACCGATACCGACGTCTGCGCCCATGTGCAGTTTGGCAAAGCCCACGGCGGAACGGTCCACATACGCGATCAGGTACAACAGGATCAAAAAAGGGATGAGTTTCAAGGTGATGCGGCGAATAAGCCTGAGTTCCTGGCTCATGTATGCGGTCTCCACGTTGTTTTTGTTATGGAAGCTTTCCGGGGATCGCCTCTGCCTTCGTGTGTGCCTTACTGCAATGAGTCGGCTGGCAGGGTCGTCCCTCGATGGAATCCGACTATATAGTATTACTATTTAACGTTACAACACTTCCACTCAGCCGATTTTCGGCCTATTTTAGTCAGCACGCGATGCCTTTAGTCTTACAATAAGAGTGCTGATTTATGTCTGATTCCAATAAGAAACCCGCTCTGCGTTCTGCCCAATGGTTCGGTACCGCCGACAAGAACGGCTTCATGTACCGCAGCTGGATGAAGAACCAGGGCATTGCCGACCACCAGTTTCAGGGCAAGCCCATCATTGGCATCTGCAACACCTGGTCCGAACTCACTCCGTGCAACGCCCACTTCCGCACCATCGCCGAACACGTCAAACGCGGCGTGATCGAAGCCGGTGGTTTCCCGGTTGAATTCCCAGTTTTCTCCAACGGCGAATCGAACCTGCGTCCCACCGCCATGCTGACCCGCAACCTGGCAAGCATGGACGTGGAAGAGGCGATTCGCGGCAACCCTATTGACGGCGTGGTGCTGCTGACCGGTTGTGACAAGACCACGCCTGCGCTGCTGATGGGCGCGGCGAGCTGCGACGTGCCAGCCATTGTCGTCACCGGCGGACCGATGCTGAACGGCAAACACAAAGGCAAGGACATCGGCGCCGGGACCATCGTCTGGCAGATGCACGAGTCCTATAAAGCCGGACAGATCAGCCTGGATGAATTCCTCTCCGCCGAAGCCGGCATGTCGCGCTCGGCAGGCACCTGCAACACCATGGGTACCGCCTCGACCATGGCTTGCATGGCGGAAGCGCTCGGCACGTCACTGCCGCATAACGCGGCGATTCCGGCGGTCGATTCCCGTCGCTACGTGTTGGCGCACATGTCCGGTATGCGCGCGGTACAGATGGTCAACGAAGACCTGCGCCTGTCGAAGATCCTGACGAAAGAAGCGTTCGAAAATGCCATTCGCGTCAACGCCGCCATCGGTGGTTCGACCAACGCCGTGATTCACTTGAAGGCCATCGCCGGTCGTATCGGTGTGGACCTGGAACTGGACGACTGGACCCGCATCGGGCGTGGCACGCCAACCCTGGTCGATCTTCAGCCCTCGGGGCGTTTTCTGATGGAAGAGTTCTACTATGCGGGCGGCCTGCCAGCCGTGCTCCGTCGTCTGGGCGAAAACAACCTGATTCCCCACCCTGAAGCGTTGACCGCGAACGGCAAGACGCTTTGGGAAAACGTGCAGAACTCGCCGATCTACGGCGATGATGAAGTGATCCGGGCCATCGACAATCCCTTGGTGGCCGATGGCGGCATCTGCGTGTTGCGCGGCAACCTTGCGCCGCTGGGCGCGGTACTCAAACCGTCCGCCGCCACCCCGGCGCTAATGAAGCATCGGGGTCGTGCGGTGGTGTTCGAGAACTTCGACATGTACAAGGCGCGCATCAACGATCCGGATCTGGACGTCGACGCCAACAGCATTCTGGTCATGAAAAACTGCGGGCCCAAGGGTTATCCAGGCATGGCGGAGGTCGGCAACATGGGCCTTCCGGCCAAGCTGCTGGCTCAGGGTATAACGGACATGGTGCGAATTTCCGATGCACGCATGAGCGGCACCGCTTATGGCACCGTCGTGCTGCACGTTGCGCCGGAAGCGGCCGCGGGCGGTCCGTTGGCGGTGGTTCAGGAGGGTGACTACATCGAGCTGGACTGCGCAACCGGACGGCTGCACCTGGACATCGCGGAAGAAGAACTGGAAGCGCGTCTGGCCGACTGGCAAGCGCCGCCGCAACTGCTGATCGGCGGGTATCGTCAGCTGTACATCGACCATGTGATGCAGGCCGATCAGGGTTGCGATTTCGACTTCCTGGTGGGGACGCGCGGGTCGGAAGTGCCAAGGCATTCTCACTGACCGACGCAGAACCTGTAGGAGCGCGCTTGCCCGCGATCAGGGTGTGTCAGGTCACTCAGTTGAACCTGACACACCCTGATCGCGGGCAAGCGCGCTCCTACAGTCCGGGTGTGCCATGGAATTTCGCGTCGCGCCGTCCACTCCCCGCCAATGCTATGATGCGCGGCATTCACCGTTCAGGATCGCCCCGCGCCCCCATGGATTACCGTAAGCCCTCCGACCGCAAAAGCATGCACTCACGCATTGTCCAGGACATCGGCATGCAGATCGTTTCAGGCCGTTTCAAACCTGACGACAAGCTCCCCGCCGAAGCCTTGCTCTGTGAAGAATATGCCGTCAGTCGCCCGGTGTTGCGCGAGGCCACCCGTGTGCTGGTCGCCAAGGGCCTGGTCTACTCCCGCCCGCGTGTCGGCACCGTGGTGAAACCGCGTCGTGAATGGCACATCCTGGACCCGGACGTCCTTCACTGGCTGATGCAAAGCTCACCGCAGAATGAATTCTTCGCCCTGCTGACCAGCGTGCGCAGCATCATCGAGCCCGCCGCTGCCGCCCTCGCCGCGCAACACGCCACCAACGATGAAATCGCCGCCATCGGCGAGGCCTATCAACGGATGGAAGCCGCGCCGACGGTGGAGGCCGTGCTGCAACCGGATCTGGATTTTCACAGCCGTATTGCCGACGCCACCCACAACGATCTGCTGGCACATCTGTGCAACATGCTGTCGCTGGCCTTGCGCGAGGCCTTGAAGCACTCCAACAAGCGACCAAACCTGCACGAACTGGCCCTGCCTCGGCACAAGGCAATTCTGACCGCCATCGAAAACCGCGACGCCCTCGGCGCTCATCACGCCACGCTGGTCCAACTGGACGACGCGCGTAACGCCCTGAACGTGGTGCTGGGCAAAGGATTGAAGCTGTAGGCCGCATTGCTCCCGTGGGAGGTTCTGTGGGTCTCAAACCAGTGGTGTCAGTCCGTTTCTTGAGGGTCGCAAAGCCTCGCAGCATGCACCACATCCCGGATGACGCAGAGCGTCATAGAATATTGTTACCACGCGGAGCAGGGCAACAATCAGGTTGCTCGCGATAGGAGCGAGTCAGTTTCATCAAGGGTGAATGACACACCGCATTCGTCAGCAAGCTGACTTCCACAGGTTCTATGTTTATTCAACGATTTCGGTGTTGAATCTATCAGCGCAAAGCGCGCTCTGGCTTTTGATCTTCATACCGCAGCAGGCCAGACACCACAAAGTGCGACTTGGGTGCAGGCTGAACGCAGGTGACGCGCAGTGGGCCGAGCGGCATGGATGCCGCGAGAGCGCCGTCAGGACATGGATGTCCGTTCGGCGCGGGCCCACGGAGCGTCGCCGGAGTGAAGGAACCCGACGCAGGAGGGCCAAGCCGGGAGCTAGGACACTTGGCTGCCTCTTGAAACAAAGAGGGGTGTCCTTTCAAGTAACCCGCCGAAGGCGGAACAGTTTGGCCGTTAGGACAAACCATTGGTGTCACCCCGAATAGTGGAAAGGCACACCCTACAAGCGCGTCCTTGCAGATAGGTTCAATTACGGCAAATACAGGCTGAACAACCCGCCGCCCAGCTCGCCGCCGTTGGCGATCTCGATGTGCCCCTTCACGCCCTGGCGCTGATGCTGTTTGGCGATATTCGCCGCGAAATAAAGACCAAGGCCGGTACTGCCGCTGCTCGGATTGATGCCCAGCACATAGTCGGTCTGGTGTTCGATCATCGGCTCTGGAAAACCCGGGCCGTCGTCGTTGATGCTGATCACCAATTGCTCGCCGACCTGACGTGCGCTGATCAGCACTTGCTCACGGGCAAACCGGATCGCGTTGATGACCACGTTCGACACCACCGAGCCGATCAGTTCGCGGTCGAAGAAACCCGGCAAGCCGAAGTCATCCACGCGCAAACGCGCAATGATGCCACGGCTGTCCAGCACCTCTTGATGAAATGCCAGTTGTGCCTCGATGAAGTCGTCCAGTTCGTGGTAGTCCGGGCGTAACGGCAACTGGTTGATACCCAGCTTGTACAGGCCCAACAGCTGCACCAACTTACCGTTCAGGTGCGCGAACTCGTAGTCGATCACGCCCTGCTCCGCCGTGCCACGTTGCGCCTCGGGGAGCGCCTTGACCCACTGCCCATGCGCCTGAATCAACGACGCCAGCGAGTTCTTCATGTCATGCACGGTGGAGGCAATCACCATGGAGAAATCGAGCCCCGTTTCCTGATCGCTCATTCGCCAAACGCCCTGAGTCGCAGTTTTTGATAACGGTCGTAACGTGGATCGGTCTCGGGCATCTTGCCCACCATTTTCAGACTGTTCTGGCACTCCAGCAGGCTGGCCGTATCGAGGTTCTGCACACCCACGTGCAGCAGCGCCTGGGCCATGTTCAGCGCAATACTGATGTTCTTCGGTTGCAGCGCCAGCGCCTGACGGAACAGGTCCTGCGCCTCGCCGAGCTTGCCCGCGCGGTAGCTGCGAATGCCCTGCAGGTTCAGGTCAATGGCGGCCTTGCCCGCGCTCAGGATTTCCGGATCGTCGGTTTGCCTGGCGATGCCCTGCATGACCTGCGGATCGTCACCGTAGATTTCCGCGCAGCTTTTCAGAATGCCGGCCCCTGCGGATTCCTGGCCCAGCTGTTTAAGCTGCGCCGCCACGGCCAGCGCCGCGTCGGCGCTCAGAAACTGTTCCATGCCTTCCAGACGCGCCATGGCCTGCTCGGTCAGCTTGGCCGCCATTTCCGGATCGGAACCCGCCACGCTGGTGGCTTTCATCAAACGTGCCCGCACTTGCAGGCCGGCATCGTGGGTGTGCTCCTTGGCGACTTCACTGAGCGTCGTGTTGATTTCGACACGGGTGCGCGCGTCCAGACCACGCTCACCGCCACGACTGATCAACGCCTGGGCCAGGCCGAGGTTGGTTTCCGGGTCCTTGAATCGCGAAAACTGACCTTGCGCAACCGCCTGACGGTACGCCTTGGAAGCGCCATCGAAATCCTGGTTTTCCAGCGCCAACTGGCCGAGTAGGCGTTGACGCCGTACCGCGTAAGGGGAAAGCCGGACGGCCTCTTCGAGCATCTTCTGTGCGCGTTTTTTGTCACCGCTGGCGATCAGCACATCGGCCAGACCGTCGAACAACACTGGCATCGCGTTGAACGCACGGATGGCTTCCTCGTAGACCGCCTGCGCCTCGGCGTTGCGCCCGCGCTTGAACAGCAATTTCCCCAGTGCCGCGTAGGCCCAAGGTTGTGGTCGGTCGGCCAGGATCGATTTGAGAAACGCTTCCAGCGGCTCATGCTGGTTCAGATCACGCAGGGCGTCAGCCTTGTATCGCAGGCACAGCGGCGCAAACCGTGGGTCCTGTTTGGTCAGGTTCACACACGCTGCCAGCACTTCGGCGGGCTTGCTGCGGTCCAGTGCCTGAAGAATCGGCTTGAGCAGGTTCTTGCGCTGCACGATCTTTTCCAGGCGCTGCGCCAGGCTTGCGCGGTTGAACGGTTTGGTCAGGTAAGCATCGGGCTCCCACTCCAGCGCACTCATGACCATCGCCTGACTGTTTTCAGCGGTGACCATGACAAAGACGCTTTCGTGACTGATCAATTTGTCAGTCATCAGGTCTTCGAGCACCTGCTGACCGTTCTTCTTGCCATCGCCCAGGTTGAAATCGTGCAGGATGAAGTCATAGCGCTTCTGCGAGCACATCTTCAGCGCCTGTTCGCCGGTGTCGGCGGTGTCCACTTCCTTGACGCCCAACTCGCGCAGCATCGACCTGACCGAACTGCGGAAATCGGAGAAATCATCGACGATCAGAAAGCTTTTTTGGTTCCACGCCAGCATCGAGATTCCTGTCACGGGAGAGAAAATCAGCCCAGGGGCAATTACACAACGGGTCAGCTTCATCGCTCCCGTTTTTTTGGCGGGCGAATGATAGCCAACATCAATTTGCCATCAAGCTATTTCACGAAAGCTCTGGCCTGTTCAGGTGCGGCAAGACGCCGCTTGTCCGGGTTATCGGCGGCGCGGGGGTAAAGCTTAGGAGATCGCAGCGGGAAAATGCGAATGCCAGACGCCGCACTCCGATCCTGGCGACAGCGCCGTAACGCCAATCTCAGTCCCGAATCGGGAAAGATGAGCGCCGCAGCGACGCGCGCGCAGGGACCCGTTATCACGTTTAAAGCGACCGGACAGTGACGCTCATCAACAGAATCTCAATTTATGTAAAGTCCCTCACTGCCCCGCCGATAGGGATGAAAGCGGTGTCTCTACGTCACCCACTCTTATCCTGCTCCGAGTAATCGTCATGACCTGGCTAATCAATCTGAAACTCAAGTCCAAACTGTTGTTCGCGTTTAGCCTGTGCGCCTTGATCACCATCGCGGTGGGAATGTTGGGACAGAATGGTGTGTCGCGCCTGTACGACCTGTTTCAGAACACTGTCAGCGATAATTTGACAACGATTGTCAAGGTGGACTCCGTTAAAGCCAACGTCATCGCCACCAACCGCGATTTTTTCAAGGCCATTAGCCTGAGCGCACTCAAAGCCAGTCCGGAAGAAATCAGCTCGGCCCTTCAATCGTTCAAGGAGAACCAGGCGCAGGCAGAGAATGAATTTCGCATCTATCGGTCGACGCCTCTGGAGGCTGATGAAAAAACCGCTGGCGACGATTTCGAACGTGACTGGGTCGCTTACGTTAATGCTGCACAAAACGCGCTGACAGTGCTGCAAAGCGGCGACATCGAGCAGGCTGCCAGACTGGCCGCCAGCAGCGTCACGCCGCCGTACCGCAAGACCATCGGTGAGCTGAAAGTCATGCTCGAGTCCAACATTCGTCAGGCCGCCGAAGCGAATCAGGCCGGGGTAGACCTGGACCGTCAGATCACCTGGGTGCTGATTGTCGGCTCCCTGATCGCAGTGATTTGCGCCATCGCGCTGGGCCTGATCGTGACGCGCATGATTACCCGCCCGATCTACCAGTCCGTGGAAAGCGCAGCACGAGTGGCCAGCGGTGACCTGACCCAAGCCATCGCTCTGGGCGGACAGGACGAAACCGGTCAGTTGCTCATGGCGTTGTCCAACATGCAGGGCAACCTTAAAGGCACAGTGCAGCAGATTGCCAACGCGTCGGATCAGTTGGCGTCCGCTGCGGAAGAGCTGACCGCAGTCACCGAGGACAGCACCCAAGGCTTGCAGCGCCAGAACGACGAGATCCAGCAAGCGGCAACCGCGGTGAACCAGATGACCGCCGCAGTGGAAGAAGTTGCCCGGAACGCTGCCAGCGCCTCGCAAGTATCGGCCCAGACCGCCGACGACGCGGTGAAAGGCCAGCATCAGGTGCAGCAAGCGGTGAGCGCAATGAACACCATGACGTTGGAAATCAACGATTCGACGCAACGTGTCGAAGCCCTCGCCGGCCAGATTCGTGACATCACCAAGGTGCTGGATGTGATTCGCGGCATCGCCGAACAGACCAACCTGCTGGCCCTCAACGCCGCCATCGAAGCGGCGCGCGCCGGTGAACAGGGCCGCGGTTTTGCGGTGGTCGCCGACGAAGTCCGTGCCCTCGCCCATCGTACTCAGGTGTCGACCGGCGAAATCGAATCGATGATCACCCAAGTGCGTAATGGCGCCGACGAGGCCGTGCAGGCCATGGGCAAGAGCCAGTCCATTGCCGTCAATACCCAGACGCTGGCCACCGAAGCAGGTCTGGCGCTGGAACGCATCAGCGAGGGTGTCAGCCAGATCAACGAGCGCAACCTGGTCATTGCCAGTGCCGCCGAGGAACAGGCCCAGGTGGCCCGTGAAGTAGACCGCAACCTGGTGAACATTCAGGACCTGTCGGCCCAGACCGCCGCAGGCGCCAACCAGACCAACGCCTCCAGCCAGGAACTGTCGCGTCTGGCGGTGTCGTTCAACGCCATGGTGGGCAAGTTCACCCTTTGATTCTCGGTCGCCCTGTGGGAGCCAGCTTGCTGACGAATGGATAACTGTCAGCCACTGTCGATGTGGCTGAAAGGATACGTTCGCCAGCAAGCCGGCTTCCACAAAACTGCGTGAATGCAGACACCGCAGCCACCCTTTAGCCCCCTGAGACAAATTGGCTAATTGACTAAATGGTCGTCTGATTTGTCGCGAATCTCATTTCGGGTACAATCCCGGCCCCTCCCGCAGATTGCTTGGACCTGATGACCGAGTCCTGAGGGGGTATAGATGTTTACTCAAGCTGCTGAATCCAATGATCGAATAAAAAGCCAGCGCCGAGGGACATAGAACGGGAGGTCCCCGATTCACCGACTTCCCGACCCTGCCTCCTCGTCTTCTGAGAGCGAAGCCTTCAGCCACATGTACCCCGAACAGGGTTGCAGCCTGGCGGAACGTTGCCTGATGAAGGTTGCAGGTGGATAACTTTCTATCTATTGGATGACTCAATGTTCAAGAAAACGAGCAAGGCCCTGCTGGGCCTGGCGATTTCGGCAACCTTCCTGCAAGCCCATGCTGCCGAAAGCAAGAAAGTCGATGTCCTGTTGATCGGTGGCGGCATCATGAGTTCGACCCTGGGTGTCTGGCTCAACGAGCTGGAGCCGGGCTGGTCGATGGAAATGGTCGAGCGCCTGGACGCCGTCGCCGAAGAAAGCTCCAACGGCTGGAACAACGCCGGTACCGGTCATTCGGGCCTGGCCGAGCTGAATTACACGCCAGAAGACAAAGACGGCAACGTCAACATCTCCAAGGCCATCGAGATCAACGAAGCCTTCCAGGTCACGCGTCAGTTCCTGTCCTGGCAAGTGCGCCAGAGCGTTCTGAAGAACCCGCCTTCGTTCATCAATACCACACCGCACATGAGCTTCGTGTGGGGCGATGACAACATCAAATTCCTGAAGAAGCGTTACGACGCGCTGCAAGCCAGCCCGCTGTTCCGCCCGATGCAGTACTCCGAAGACCCGGCACAGATCGCCAAGTGGGTTCCCCTGATGATGGAAGGCCGCGACCCTTCCCAGAAGCTGGCGACCACCTGGACCCCGATCGGTACCGACGTCAACTGGGGCGAAGTTACCCGTCAATACGTGTCTTATCTGCAGACCCGCCCGAACTTCGACTTGAAGTTGTCCAGCGAAGTCAACGACATCACGCGTAACGAAGACGGCTCCTGGCACGTTGAGTACAAGAACCTGAAAGACGGCACCACCTCGGGTACCGATGCCAAGTTCCTGTTCATCGGCGCCGGCGGCGGCGCACTGAAGCTGCTGCAGAAATCCGGCATCCCCGAGGCTCGCGACTACGCAGGCTTCCCGGTCGGCGGTTCGTTCCTGGTGACTGAGAACCCGACCGTCGCCATGCAGCACATGGCCAAGGCCTATGGCATCGCCTCCACCGGCGCGCCACCGATGTCGGTGCCACACCTGGACACCCGCGTGCTCGACGGCAAGCGCGTGATCCTGTTTGGCCCGTTCGCCACGTTCTCCACCAAGTTCCTGAAAGAAGGTTCGTACCTGGACCTGTTCAGCAGCATGACCACACACAACTTCTGGCCAATGACCAAGGTCGGTATCGACCAGTACCCGCTCGTCGAGTACCTCGCTGGTCAACTGATGCTGTCCGACGACGACCGCTTCAAGGCGCTGCAGGAGTACTTCCCGCACGCCAAAAAAGAAGACTGGCGCCTGTGGCAGGCCGGTCAGCGCGTGCAGATCATCAAGCGTGACGCGGACAAGGGCGGCGTGCTCAAGCTGGGTACCGAAGTTGTCTCTTCTCAGGACGGCACCATCGCTGCGCTGCTGGGCGCATCGCCAGGCGCTTCGACCGCCGCTCCGATCATGCTGAACGTGCTGGAAAAGATCTTCAAAACCCAGGTAGCAACACCTGAGTGGCAAGCGAAAATCCGTCAGATCGTGCCGAGCTACGGCACCAAGCTGAACGACTCGCCAGCTGCTGTTCAGCAAGAGTGGAACTACACCGCTGAAGTCCTGCAACTGGGCAAGCCTCCGGTCATTGACCAGAGCGTTGGCACCAGCACAGCGACGCCGTCCACGCCGGTTGAAAGCAAGCCAGCGAACGACATGGCACTGTAAACCCCGCTGCCGCCTGCCGGCATTGATACGCGGTAAAGAAAAAGCCACGGGTTGAAAGCCCGTGGCTTTTTTGTTCATACGGTGCGTATCAGTGAAAGGCAACAATCGCTGAGGGTAGCGGTCATTGTCGGGGCTGCTCATTCGTTCATCTATGAAGTGTGCATACTCTTCTCGCGCTCGATCAACTTGCGCTTACGCTCCACTCCCCATCGGTAGCCGGACAACGATCCATCACTGCGCACCACGCGGTGACAGGGGATCGCCACCGCCAGCTTGTTGGCCCCGCATGCGTTGGCCACTGCACGGGTTGCGGCAGGCATGCCTATTCTCGCGGCGACCTGAGAATAGGTTTCGGTCGTTCCCGCGGGAATATCCCTAAGCGCCTGCCACACCCGCTCCTGGAATACGGTGCCACGGATATCCAACGGAAGCGCAAGGCCTGTACCTGGCGATTCGACAAAGCCGACGACAATGGCCACCATCGCCTCGAACTCGGCGTCGCCGCCGATAAGGTTGGCGTTGGGAAACTGGTCCTGAAAGCTCTCTACCAGCGCATTGGGGTCATCGCCCAACAAAATGGCACAAATACCACGCGCACTGGTGGCCACCAGAATCGAACCCAGCGAGCTTTCGCCCAGTGCAAATTTGATATCCACGTTGGCGCCCCCGGCGCGGTACTCGGAGGGCTTCATGCCGAGGATGTTTTGTGACGCCTCATAGAATCGGCTATTGGAGTTATAGCCAGCCTCATAGAGAGCGTCGGTAATGGTGCCACTCAGCGAAAGCTGGTCTCTGACGCGCGAACGCAATGAAGCGACGCTGTAGGCTTTAGGCGTCAGGCCCGTAAGCTTCTTGAACACGCGGTGGAAGTGGAAGCTGCTCATGCCCACCTGCTCGGCCAGATCGCCCAGGTTGAGTACCGTGTCCGATGTATCGATGAGCCGACACGCTTCGGCAACTGCCGCGGCGTGCTTCTGAGCGACGACCTCCGGGTTGCTGCTGTTGCGTTTGGAGGGGCGAAACCCAGCCCTCTCGGCTTCTGCTGCGGTGTCAAAAAACAGGACATTCTCTGGCCGAGGCAGCTTGGTCGGACTGAAGGGCCTGCAATAAACCCCGGTGGTCAGAACTCCGTAGACAAAATCGAGATTCGCGTCAGCCTGACGGTTTACGAGGATATTCCAGCGCGGATCGTCCTCGGACCTCAGTACCGGTTGGATGGTTTGGTCTTCAACGCAGTCCATGGCAATGCCCTATGTTCGCGATTTGTAACAACCTATCGCTAATAAGCTGCCTTAAAACTCCGAGTCTTGCTTTCAAATCCGACACATTGGCCGTTCCATCACTGCGCATCATGGAATATCACCCCCAAGGTAAACCGGTCCCCCGCCCGCACCTCGCTCACGCTGTGGCGGGTGAACACGGAGTAGAAGCCTCTACCCCCCCCTTCACGGGCCTGCGATTGACAGAAAAAATCACGGCATCGCCCTTGCGCAACGGCACTACGCTGACCCTGGACTGCATCCGTGGCCGTTGTTCGGTCAGCACGAATTCGCCGCCGCTAAAATCGTCATCAGGCTCAGACAGGAGGATAGCCATCTGCACGGGAAACATAATGTCTCCATAGAGGTCGCGGTGCAGGATTACCGACCTCTTGTGCTCGCTTTTGGTCGATTACAGCCTGGCGCCACCGCAGGAAACAGTCATCATTTTTACGCAGCGTGCGGGTCAAATCCGACGCAGGGGTCAGTCGAATACACAATGACTTTTCCATTGGGGTTCGATTACACAGGGAGGGAGAACGGCCAGGGCATCAATTTCGAAATCGACCAGAAGAATCCGATTCCATTGAAAAGTTGACTGAATACCGAACGCCCACGGAAGTGGGACCCAGAATGGGAACTCGTGAGAAGACTCAATCGACGAGCTATCAGGAAATCCAGCTAAACGGCTTGATTATATGGTGTCCCAGGCGGGGTTCGAACCTGCAACCTTCCCCTTAGGAGGGGGATGCTCTATCCAATTGAGCTACTGAGACACGGGGCCGGCACCCAGAATGGCGCCAGCGGGACGGCGAGCATGTTAACGGCAAGCCCTTGTTTTGTCATGTCGTCATTGTCTTTTTAGGGTGTAGTCCACAACACCCTAACCCGGCAGCTTCAGGACACCATGCAAATTGCAATGCCGCAAAATGACATCATTGCAAACTGCAACCTGAAGGCCAGCCAATTCACCTATAACCTTCTGATTTTGTTGATATTTTTTTTGATTAACGCTTGGCATGCAGGCTGCATTACTCATCTTCGAGCAATCCCTCCTTCAAAAACCGAATTCCAAGCGAAGGTAATCGAGATGAACATGACTCTCTCTCTGTTGAACGCAGCAGCCCTCGTCGCTCTCGTGGCTTTCCACTTTCAGGACGACGGCAACAAGACCAGCAATGCTGCCCATACAGAAAGCGTCGCTGTTCAAGCTCAACCGCATTACCTCATCAAACAGGCACCGCGCTTCGTCGCACAACCCGCGCATCGCTCGGATGCAATGCTGGCGAACGACACCGATGAAGCGATCCCGGTGGAACGCTCCGAACGCTGGGTATTCTGATACGGTCTGTGAAGTCGGGTTTGCCAGTCAGTCTTTCGTTTAGAGAACCGCCATGTCAAAAGCAGCACTGTCCTTTCTGATCCTGGCCATCATGGCCATCGCCGTTGACCAATTGCTTCCACCTTCGATGGACACGCTGAGCACTGCAGCCAAAACGGCCAGCGGCGTGTTCGCGAGCCTGTTCCTTGCAGCGTTGTTCGTAGGCCGTAGAATCAAGTTCGATCCGGTGTTGCGCCAAGCCAAGCCCTGAGCCTCCTGTGCCGACGGGCTGATGGGTACGTGCAGCCCCCACCGATCCGGCTTTCTTGCTCGCGAATGTAAGGGCCGCTCCATCCCTTGACTGACCCTTCGTCTCTTTCTTGCCACCTTTCTCGAAATTATCTGCAGATCCCTCTACGCTGAAGACAGATAGCCATCACCGCGCAAACCCGCGTCCTTGGCGGCCGTTGATCGGATGAACGGTGGTCGGGAACTTTGCAAACCAGAACGCATTTCTGATAATTGGTGCTGGCTAAACGCCTTTATCTAGTTCAATATTTGTCACAGATTTGACGCCAAGGTTCCGACGGATTGATGCATGATGGCGGGCCTTTATGTTGGACGGTTGAACATTTAGCCAAAATGACAGTCAGAGGTTGACATCTCGCGGCCTAATGCATGAACCGCCTCCCCCTTTGAACTAAATCGGTTAAATATATGAGCCCTATGAAACAGGCCAATTATTCCAGTCGCACAGCTGACAAGTTCGTTGTCCGTCTTCCGGAAGGTATGCGCGAGCGCATTGCGGAGGTTTCCAAAGACAACCACCGCAGCATGAACTCTGAAATCATCGCGCGTCTTGAGCAAAGCCTGATTCAGGAAGGCGCTCTGGGTGACGAACCTAAACTGCGCCTCGACAGCCCTGAGCTGTCACTGCATGAGCGTGAATTGCTGCAACGTTTCCGCCAGCTCGCTCATCGCCAGCAGAACGCCCTCGTGTCGCTGATTGCACACGACACCAGCCTGGGGAACGACGACGAGTAAGTCGGCGCCTCCCAGCCCCAGAAAAGCCAGCGTCGAGCTGGCTTTTTTGTGCCCATGATTCGAGACTTCGCCTTCCGCGCACACCCCCGTTGCACTGTCCCTTATTGCTGATCCCTTCGAAGTCGCTTGAAGCGTGAACCGACCATCCGTTAACAAGCCCAGACTGGCCACCACTGGGTACGCCCCGGTGCAGACGGCTTAATTCAGTCCGTTTCAACAGAGTTGGCGCTGCAATTGAAGCCCGCACCTATCCGATGTCGGCGTGTCTTATTGAGGGAATCCCCTCATTGCGAGGGCCAGACCACGCTACTAGCATCGATCAAGGCAATCACCCATCCGAAGGAGAAAACCATGACAAGCGTGCAAAATGAAGACAAACGCCCCACCCCGGATCAAGCGGAGGACAACGCGTTTTTCCCCTCACCCTATTCGTTGAGCCAATTCACCGCGCCTAAATCAGATCTCGGTGACGCTGAATACCCCACTCCTTATAAAGGAGGACGGTGGAAGGTTTTGATGATTGGTGCGGATGAGCGCTATCTGCTTACGGACAATGGAACGATGTTTTCAACCGGTAATCATCCGGTCGAAACGTTGCTGCCCATGTACCACCTCGACAAAGCGGGTTTTGCTTTTGACGTTGCTACGCTGTCGGGAAATCCCGTGAAGTTCGAGTTGTGGGCGATGCCCTCCGAAGACACCGAAGTGAAAGGGTTCTACGCCAAGTACCGTGAGCAGTTCAAAAAGCCTCTCAAACTGGCCGACGTGATTGAAAATGCATTGGGCGAGGAATCCGACTACATCGGCGTCTTCATACCAGGGGGGCACGGCGCCCTCATCGGATTACCGGAAAGTGCTGACGTGAAGTCCGTTCTGGCGTGGGCCATGGCCCAGGATAAGTTTGTAATTTCCTTGTGCCACGGCCCAGCGGCACTGTTGGCGGCGGCTCTCGGCGAATCTAAGAATTCCTACCTGTTCAACGGCTATAAGATCTGTGCGTTTCCCGACGCTCTTGATGCAAAGACGCCTGATATCGGCTACATGCCGGGGCATCTGACCTGGAAATTCGGCGAGCGACTGCAAGCGTTAGGGGTTGAGATCGTCAATCAGGATATTTCCGGAGCGACATTCAAAGACCGTAAGTTGCTGACCGGCGACAGCCCGCTGGCGGGTAATAACCTCGGCAAGCTGGCCGCTGACACCCTTCTCAAAGAGGTCGCTACGAGGTGAATAACGGGCTTGCCGAGGCAGCCATGCGCGCCGCTCTCGAGATAGAGGCGGCGCTTGACCTTGAATCTATCCAGAACGCTGTCCGAGAGTTCGCAGCGCCCTGCGGCTATGATCGATTCGTCCTGTTTTCCGCTTCATCAGCCAGTGAAGACGTACTTGAACGCCTGTACTGGGTCGAAGGTGACTGGTTCGACGAAGGTCAGGGTGTTGATGCACTGACTTATATTCGGCGTTGTCCGGTCACCCGCCATATCCTGAGTACACGTGAGCCCTTCTTCTGGAAGAAAGAGCAGAAACACGGAGAGGAATGCTATCAAGTGATTCGTTATCCAGGTGGGCCGGGGGTGCAGGGATTTCAGGTCCCGGTTTTTGGCCCCCAAGGGCTTGAAGGCGCAATGAGCTATGGCGGTGAACGGGTGGACGGGGGCGCGCGAGTGCGCCTTGGATTGAGCATCGTCGCAGCGGCGGCTTTTTTCTCGGCGCGTCGATTACTTGAAGTGCCCCTCGGGGACGTTCTTAGAACGCTCTCGCGCCGAGAACGTGAAATGCTGGCATGGACCGCTGCCGGACGACGGCAAGCCGATATCGCAGCGACGCTCGGCTTATCGGAGCGTACGGTGGAGAACCACCTGCGTTCAGCGCGTCGTCGGCTAGGCGTCACCACGACCGCACAGGCCATCCGGATAGCGATCCGTAATGGCGAGATTGAAGGTTGACGTATCGCTTGAAGAAGAAAGCAGCGCTTTAGGCCAGCTCCCGTGTCCAAGCAGAACGCATAAAAAATCCGATGCCCGTTCAGGCATCGGATTTCGATTTCTTCCCGCGAAGGTCAAGCAAGCGGGTCTGACCGACCACCACTCCTTATCAAGGGCGGTATTTGTGTGCCCGATGCGGCTAGAGCAAGAACAGTGTCGCCAGACCGAGGAAAATAAAGAACCCTCCGCTGTCCGTCATGGCCGTGATCATCACACTGGCGCCCATGGCAGGATCGCGCCCAAACCGCGCCAGTGTCATGGGGATCAACACGCCCATGAACGCCGCCAACAACAGGTTGAGCGTCATCGCAGCGGTCATGACCACTCCCAGCGACCAGCTGTGATAAAGCAAGTAAGCCACAATGCCAATCACCCCGCCCCACACAAGGCCGTTAATCAATGCAACGCCCAGTTCCTTGCGCATCAGGCGTGAGGTATTGCCGGTGCTGACCTGGTCCAGCGCCATGGCGCGAACGATCATGGTAATGGTCTGGTTGCCCGAGTTGCCGCCGATCCCGGCAACGATTGGCATCAAGGCAGCCAGTGCCACCAGTTTCTCGATGGAGCCTTCAAACAGACCAATCACCCGAGAGGCAAGGAAGGCCGTGATGAGGTTCACCGCCAGCCATGACCAACGGTTGCGCAACGAGCGCCACACGGATGCGAATATGTCTTCCTCTTCACGCAGACCGGCCATGTTGAGGACTTCGGTCTCACTTTCTTCGCGAATGAGGTCGACCATTTCGTCGATGGTCAGACGGCCGATCAATTTGCCGTTCTTGTCCACCACCGGCGAGGAAATAAGGTCGTAACGCTCAAAGGCCTGGGCCGCTTCATAGGCATCACCGTCCGGGTGGAAACTCACCGGATCGCTGGCCATGACCTCCGACACCTGTTTTTCAGGGTCGTTGACCAACAGACGCTTGATGGGCAGCACACCCTTGAGCACGCCGTCATAGTCCACCACGAACAGTTTGTCGGTGTGGCCCGGCAGCTCCTTGAGACGACGCAGATACCTCAACACCACCTCGAGACTGACGTCTTCGCGGATGGTCACCATCTCGAAGTCCATCAGCGCGCCGACCTGGTCTTCGTCGTACGACAGCGCTGACCGCACGCGTTCGCGTTGCTGGCTGTCCAGCGCTTCCATCAACTCATGGACGACGTCACGCGGCAGCTCAGGTGCAAGGTCGGCGAGTTCGTCGGCGTCCATCTCCTTGGCGGCAGCCAGCAGCTCGTGATCGTCCATGTCGGCGATCAGGGTTTCACGAACGGAATCGGATACTTCGAGAAGGATGTCGCCGTCACGCTCCGCCTTGACCAGTTGCCAGACCGTCAGACGGTCTTCGACCGGCAGCGCTTCGAGAATGTAGGCAACGTCGGCGGAGTGCAGATCATCGAGCTTGCGTTGCAGCTCGACCAGATTCTGCCGGTGAACCAGATTTTCAACGCGGTCCTGGTGCTGGCCTTCCTGGCGATGAGTCAAGTCTTCGACGACACGTTGACGTTGCAGCAGGTCGACAACCTGCGCAAGGCGGTCCTGAAGGCTTTCCTGCGTCTTTTTTACTTCGATTTCGGTCATAGGCGAACTCCACTCCCAGCAGTGGACCACGCCGGAAGATCAATCAGTCGATTCTTGATTGGTAAAGCTTAAGGCTGAGTTGCTACTGGGTAAGTCCATGGAGGTATTCCACAAGCCCCGGCGGGGCTGACGGGCGCAATCATACACCGCTTGCCGGGTCTTCATGTTAAAAATTCAACGCGGAACAATCGGTTGCAACACAATGTTAACCATTGTCCGAGTCGTCATTGCTCCGACGTCACATCCGGAGAGGAAAACACGCTCGCCTGAAAAAATTTGCGTGGCTAGTCTGCACCGACACCTGTCACGGAGGACGCTGTCATGCTGTTGGACACCTGCAAACCAGTTTTTGCTGCCCTGCTCTTTCTTCCCGTTATCGCCACCGCAACCACGGTGAACCGTTGCGAGGATGAACATGGAAGCATCACCTTCACTACCCTTGCCTGCCCAACGGGCCATGCACTGAAACGGCAAAACGTACACAGTCCATTGCCAGGTACCGTTGTAACCGCCAACTCGTCCACGGAAACCAGAACCAGAAGGGAAACCGAAGAGCTGGTCGTCGTGGGTCAGCGCGACGATGGATGCGGAAACGTCCTGAACGCCGAACAACGGCGAAGGGCAATCATCAATCAGCAAACACCTGCCGGCATGACGAAGCGTGACGTCGAAAGCCTGCTGGGCAAGCCGGACAAGATTGTCGGACGCAACGCCGAACTTCGGTATGTGTACGAGGAGAAGAAAGGGAAAAGCCGGCAGGTGACGTTCGACGAAAACGGCTGCGTAAAAGGCAAACGCTAAAAAGCAAAAAGCCCGCATTTGCATGCTGGCTTTTCGTTTTATGGTGCACTCGACAGGATTCGAACCTGTGACCGCTCGGTTCGTAGCCGAGTACTCTATCCAGCTGAGCTACGAGTGCATTTGTTGCCGCGCATTATAGGCCGTCAAATCTTTTGGTCAAGCACTTTTTCCAGTAAATTCAACCACTTACCGATCAAGCCAGATTACAACGTACTACGCAAATAATGGCGGAGAACGGGGGATTCGAACCCCCGACACCCTTTTGAGGTGTACTCCCTTAGCAGGGGAGCGCCTTCGGCCACTCGGCCAGCTCTCCGCAACACGGGGCGTATAATAACCACCCTTTTCCCCGTTTGCAAACCAAAAATTCAATAAAAATTAATGGCTTGGTTCCTGATCCTTCTCTTTCTTGATGCGCAGGTAAATCTCTTCACGGTGGACAGCCACTTCCTTGGGCGCGTTGACCCCAATCCGGACTTGATTACCTTTAACGCCGAGCACGGTCACGGTGATTTCACCGTCACCAATAATCAGGCTCTCCGCGCACCGACGGGTCAAAATCAGCATACCTATCTCCTCAACCTGCATTCAGGGACAACAGTCTGCACAACCAAAAAGGCGTCGGCCCGCACCAGCATCAGCGTCAGGTCTACGCCTTGAGTATTGACTAGCGCCGGAAAAAAAACAGTTTTCTCGCGCACATCTCGGAAACACAAAAGGCGCGGTATCGACCGCGCCCTTCGTTCAACGCCTTATTCGCCCTGACGAGGGGCGTCGAGCTCGAACGCTGTGTGCAGGGCGCGCACAGCCAGCTCCAGATACTTCTCTTCGATCACCACCGAAACCTTGATTTCAGACGTGGAGATCATCTGGATGTTGATGCTTTCCTTGGCCAGTGCTTCGAACATACGGCTGGCAACGCCTGCGTGCGAACGCATGCCGACACCGACGATGGAAACCTTGGCGATCTTGGTGTCGCCAACGACTTCACGCGCGCCGATTTCCCTGGCTGTGTTTTCCAGCACGGTCAGCGCCGACTGATAGTCGTTGCGGTGTACGGTGAAGGTGAAGTCGGTGGTGTTATCGTGCGCAACGTTCTGCACGATCATGTCCACTTCGATGTTCGCGCCGCTGATCGGGCCCAGAATCTTGAAGGCAACGCCCGGGGTGTCTGGCACGCCACGGATCGTCAGCTTGGCTTCGTCGCGGTTGAAGGCGATGCCAGAAATGATCGGCTGTTCCATGGATTCCTCTTCATCAATGGTAATGAGGGTGCCTGGACCCTCCTTGAAGCTGTGCAGTACGCGCAGCGGGACGTTGTACTTGCCGGCGAATTCCACCGCGCGGATCTGCAGCACCTTGGAACCGAGGCTGGCCATTTCCAGCATCTCTTCGAACGTGATCTTGTCCAGGCGCTGAGCCTGAGACACCACGCGCGGATCGGTGGTGTAAACGCCGTCGACGTCGGTGTAGATCTGGCATTCGTCAGCTTTCAAGGCTGCAGCCAGTGCCACGCCGGTGGTGTCGGAACCGCCACGACCCAGGGTCGTGATGTTGCCGCTCTCGTCCACCCCCTGGAAACCAGCGACCACTACCACGCGGCCTTCTTTCAGGTCGGCACGAATCTTCTGATCGTCGATCTGCAGAATACGCGCCTTGTTGTGCGCGCTGTCGGTCAGGATGCGAACCTGGTTACCGGTGTAGGACACCGCTGGAACGCCACGCTTGATCAGCGCCATGGCCAGCAAGGCAATGGTCACCTGCTCACCGGTGGAAACGATCACGTCCAGTTCGCGAGGAACCGGCTGATCGCTGATCTGCTTCGCCAGGTCGATCAGGCGATTGGTTTCGCCGCTCATGGCGGAAAGCACCACCACCAGATCATCACCCGCGTCACGGAATTTTTTGACTTTGTCGGCCACCTGCTCGATGCGCTCTACCGAGCCCACGGAGGTGCCTCCAAATTTCTGTACGATTAAAGCCATCTCAAAGCCGCCTCAGCCCGTGAAGGGCGCCCGTTAAACATTCAAACCGCGAAGCGCCGAAGCCCGCTGGATAGCGGACTTCGGTGGGTCGACTTAGCTTCCCTTACATTCCCTGTTCGGCGAACGGAACCGCCAGCGCGAGCGCTGCGTCCAGGCCGGCGGCATCCACGCCACCGCCCTGCGCCATATCAGGACGACCACCGCCTTTACCGCCCACGGCAGCAGCCGCTTGCTTCATCAAATCACCGGCTTTGAGTTGGCCAGTCAGGTCTTTGGTGACACCCGCCACCAGAACGACCTTGTCCTCATGCACCCCGCCGAGCAGGATCACTGCGCGACCGAGCTTGTTCTTCAACTGGTCCACCAGCGCCAGCAACGCCTTGCCATCCTGACCGTCGAGACGGGCAGCGAGGACCTTGGCGCCTTTGACGTCCACTGCCGAGGCCGACAGATCGTCGCCCGCCGCACTGGCGGCCTTGGCCTGCAGTTGTTCCAGTTGTTTTTCCAACAGGCGATTGCGCTCCAGGACAGCCGACAGCTTGTCCAGCAGGTTGTCGCGATTGCCCTTGACGAGACTCGCAGCCTCCTTCAGTTGTTCTTCGGCCGTATTCAGATAGTCCAGCGCCACAGCGCCGGTGACCGCTTCGATACGACGAACGCCAGCAGCAACACCGCTTTCACTGACGATCTTGAACAGCGCGATGTCGCCAGTACGGTTGGCGTGAATGCCGCCGCACAGCTCGACAGAGAAATCACCGCCCATGCTCAGTACGCGAACGCTGTCACCGTACTTCTCGCCGAACAGCGCCATGGCGCCCTTCTTTTTGGCGGTTTCGATATCGGTTTCTTCGGTTTCGACCGGGGTGTTCTTACGCACCTCGGCATTGACGATGTCTTCCAGCGCCTTTATCTGCTCGGGCTTGATGGCTTCGAAGTGGCTGAAGTCAAAGCGCAGACGCTGACTGTCGACCAGCGAGCCTTTCTGCTGAACGTGATCGCCCAGCACCTGACGCAAGGCCGCGTGCAGCAAGTGAGTGGCCGAGTGGTTCAGCGACGTGGCCTGACGCACCTCGGCAGCGACCTGAGTGCTGACGGTATCGCCGATTTTCAGACTGCCGGACACTTGAATGCCATGGTGCAGGAAAGCGCCGCCGGTCTTGGTGGTGTCGCTAACGTCGAAACGCACGTCACCCGCGGTGAGATAACCGCTGTCGCCAATCTGGCCGCCGGACTCGGCGTAGAATGGGGTGCGATCAAGAATGACCACGCCGTCTTCGCCTTCGCTCAACTGCTCGACCGCCACGCCTTCTTTATACAGCGCGACGACTTTGGCCTCCCCGGCGGTGGCGCTGTAACCGGTGAATTCGGTGGCCACATCGACCTTGACCAGGCTGTTGTAGTCCATGCCGAAGGCGCTGGCGGAACGCGCGCGCTCACGCTGGGCGTCCATCTCGCGCTCGAAACCGGCCTCATCCAGGGTCAGGTTACGTTCACGGGCGATGTCGCCGGTCAGGTCCATCGGGAAGCCGTAAGTGTCATACAGCTTGAACACCACATCGCCGGGCACCACGGTGCCTTTGAGCTCAGCCAGATCCTGCTCGAGAATCTTCAGGCCCTGCTCCAGGGTCTTGGCGAACTGCTCTTCTTCGGCTTTCAGCACGCGCTCGATGTGCGCCTGCTGGGCTTTCAGCTCAGGGAAGGCTTCGCCCATCTCGGCCACCAGCGCAGCGACGATCTGATAGAAGAAGCTACCCTTGGCGCCCAGCTTGTTGCCGTGGCGGCACGCGCGACGAATGATGCGACGCAACACGTAGCCGCGGCCTTCGTTGGATGGCAACACGCCGTCGGCGATCAGGAAACCGCAGGAACGAATGTGGTCGGCCACGACTTTCAGCGAAGCCTGATTGTCGCTGCTGCAACCGATCGCTTTGGCAGAGGCGGCCAGCAGGCTCTGGAACAGGTCGATCTCGTAGTTCGAGTTCACGTGCTGCAGGACGGCGCTGACACGCTCCAGGCCCATGCCGGTGTCGACCGACGGTGCTGGCAGCGGGTGCAGCACGCCGTCGGCGGTGCGGTTGAACTGCATGAAAACGTTGTTCCAGATCTCGATGTAACGGTCGCCGTCTTCTTCAGGCGAGCCCGGTGGGCCACCCCAGATGTCAGGGCCGTGGTCGTAGAAAATCTCGGTGCAAGGACCACAAGGGCCGGTGTCGCCCATGGTCCAGAAGTTGTCGGACGCGTAAGGCGCACCCTTGTTGTCGCCAATGCGGACCATGCGCTCGGCCGGCACGCCGATTTCCTTGGTCCAGATGTCATAGGCTTCGTCGTCCGAGGCGTACACCGTGACCCAGAGTTTTTCCTTGGGCAGGTTCAGCCATTTGTCGGACGTCAGGAAGGTCCACGCGTAGGTGATCGCATCGCGCTTGAAGTAATCGCCGAAGCTGAAGTTACCCAGCATCTCGAAGAAGGTGTGGTGACGAGCGGTGTAACCGACGTTTTCCAGGTCGTTGTGCTTGCCACCGGCGCGCACGCACTTCTGGCTGCTGACGGCACGGGTATAGGCCCGTTTTTCCTGGCCCAGGAAGCAGTCCTTGAACTGGTTCATGCCTGCGTTGGTAAACAGCAGGGTCGGGTCATTGCCCGGAATCAAGGAGCTGGAGGCTACACGGGTGTGACCTTGCTCTTCGAAGAAGCGAAGGAAGGCTTCACGGATTTCTGCGCTTTTCATAGGTTCTTCCACGGGAACTGCGGCCAGAGGCAAGTGCATAACGTCATTCGACGTAGCGACGGCAAAGGGCCGCATTATATAGGCGTTGCTTCCACGGTACAGTGACTTTGTACGATAGAAGCGGCCAATTGGATTATCGGTCGATTATCGGCTTGCGAATTCGGCAAATGCCGCGACCACCTGCTCCATTTGCGCGGCGGACACGTCAAGGTGCGTGACCATGCGCAAACGGGACGCCGCGCTGAGGACGATGCCTCGCTCGGCGCAAAAAGCCTTGAGCGCCTCGGCGCGATCACCGATCTGCACATAGACCATGTTGGTCTGCACCGGCTCTACATCGAAGCCCAGTTCCGCCAGCCCCTTGGCGAGAAGCGCTGCGTTGGCGTGGTCGTCGGCCAGGCGCTCGACCTGATGCTCCAGCGCATACAACCCCGCCGCCGCCAGCAAGCCGGCCTGACGCATGCCGCCGCCGACCATTTTGCGCAGGCGACGCGCCCTGGCAATCAGTTCCTTGGAGCCGCACAGCACAGAGCCGATCGGCGCGCCCAGTCCCTTGGACAGACAGACCGACACCGAGTCGAAATGCTGAGTGATTTCACGCGCATCGACGCCCAGTTTGACCGCAGCGTTGTACAACCGGGCACCGTCCAGATGCAGACCCAAGCCTTTCTCGCGGGTCAATTTGCGCGCGGCAGCGAGGTACTGCAGCGACAGAACCTTGCCCTGCATGGTGTTTTCCAGTGCCAGCAGGCGTGTGCGCGCGAAATGGAAATCGTCCGCCTTGATCGCCGCAACCACTTGATCCAGATCCAGAGAGCCGTCGGCCTGGTTGTCCAGCGGCTGTGGCTGGATAGAGCCCAGGACCGCTGCACCGCCGCCCTCATATTTGTAGGTGTGCGCTTGCTGGCCGACGATGTATTCGTCGCCACGCTCGCAATGCGCCATCAGGCCAAGCAGATTGCTCATGGTGCCGCTCGGTACGAACAACGCTGCGGCAAAACCCAGGCGCTCCGCCAGCCACGACTCCAGCCTGTTGACCGTCGGGTCTTCGCCGTACACATCGTCGCCCAATGGCGCCCGCGCCATGGCGTCGCGCATGCCCGCGGTGGGTTGGGTCACTGTGTCGCTGCGCAGATCGATAACCGTCACGATGAAGCTCCCTGAGAAATGGTTCAGGCCTCAGTTCTGAGGCCGCGAGAACCGATAATCAAGGCTTCGATCCCCGATGCCAAGTCATGCTTATAAGAAAAGATGATGAAAACCATCAAAACGGCTCCAAGCACATTCTGAAAATCTGTGTTACAAACTGCACGCCAGCGGCAAATGCTGTTGGCAACGTTCTCAGGGCGGGGTGCGATTCCCCACCGGCGGTAATGACGCGCAATGCGTCTAGCCCGCGAGCGCTCGCGAAGGCGAGGTCAGCAGACCTGGTGTGATTCCAGGGCCGACGGTCATAGTCCGGATGAAGAGAGAACGGGATTGGCACCACAGGATCGTCCCGCAGCATCGTCACGTGCGTTTATCGCCGGACGGCTGCCGACCGTACCCTGGCATCCCATTCGATCCAACACGCCCTGTTTTTTAATTAAACAGGAGTCAGAACAGATGCAACCCACCGCAATTCACGCTCACGATCGCATCGCTTTCATTCAAGCTTGCTGGCACAAAGATATCGTCGATCAGGCGCGCAAAGGCTTCGTTGCCGAGATGGCAAACCACGGTTACGCCGAAAGTGATATCGACTTCTTCGAAGTGGGCGGCGCCTTTGAAATTCCTCTGCACGCCAAGCTGCTGGCCAAAACCGGCCGTTATGGCGGCGTCGTGGCGGCTGGTCTGGTCGTGGACGGCGGCATCTACCGTCACGAGTTCGTCGCGCAGTCGGTGATCAGTGCGTTGATGCAGGTTCAGCTGGAAACCGAAGTGCCGGTGTTCTCGGTGGTCCTGACCCCGCACCATTTCCACGCGGGTGAAGAGCATCAGAAATTCTTCTTCGACCACTTCGTTCACAAGGGCCAGGAAGCGGCCAAAACCTGTGCTGACACCCTGACCAAGTTGCGCGCGGTGCGTCGTAGCAGCGAATCGCAGAAAGCCGTGGGTTGATGGATGGCGGCGTTCTTCGGGACGCCGACATGGCTATGTAGGGGCGCTTGCCCGCGAATGCGGTGGGTCAGTCACCGATATTGGGCTGACCCACCGCATGCGCAGGCAAGCGCGCTCCGACAATGAACCGCGACAATCCGAGACATAACTCACACCAATCCATCCCCGGTCGTCGGCACGATCAGAATCCCCGCCCGCAGCCCGTTCTTGACCTTCGGGTTGGGAAAGATGATGCGCGCACCCTCTTCTTCCACGATCCAGCGTGAATCGGCCAGGTCCTCGGCCAGCACGAAGCCTTTCTCAAGCTGGGTGAAGTTCTCGACATCCGACGCGAGGTTCAGACGGAATGCGTCGCTGTGCTTGATGATTTCCCGCGCAACGCTGAACAATTTGAGGCCGTCGATCTGGTCGCCGACCAGAGGTTCGGTGCCCCGAATCAAGTGTTCGAGGGTGGCCTTGAGCGGCCCGAGGTCGACGCCCTGGTTCTGCCCGAAAGGCCGCGCCTTGCCCAGTTCCAGGGTGAAAGCCTCGGCATCGAGTTTGTCGTAGGTGTAAGCGCTGAATACGATGGACGACGTGTTCTGCAGCAGCACCGCTTCAATGCCCGCCTTGTGCAAACGCACCAGCTCACGGCGTGAATGCTGACGCCCTGCTTTCCAGGGATACAGGGCAAACTGCTCGATCTTCGAGCCGCGAATGGCCGTGTGCAGGTCGTAATGCAAGCGGTAGCGACCCGGCAGGCTGAAGAAACTGGCGGCCAGGCGCTCGAGTTCACAGGCGCGCAAGGCTTCGCTGCCGCCGCTTTGCTCGTGGCGGCCATTGAACAGCCGGTTGATATCATGTTCGACGTATCGCTCGCCGCGACGCATCGCTTCGGGGTTACCGAACAGGAAAAGAATGCGCGCGCGAGGCTTGAGTTCGCCTCGCGCGATGGCATGGATCAACGCGTCGAGCAGTTCAATGGGTGCCGTTTCGTTGCCATGGATACCAGCGGACAACAGCAGGTCCGTGCCATTGTCCCGCGCTTCGGGTGGCCGGACTTCCAGCGCACCTTCGGCCAGCCAGCGCATGCGAACGCCTTCGACGGTCAGCTGAGTCTTTTCCGCGGGTTCACGACCCGCCAGGGTCAATTCAAGCAGTTTGCCGAGGGCAAGCATGGGTCGATTTCCTAAAAAGGTCGGGACTAAAAATCGGCGAACGAAGGTCAGGCAAGGCAAAAACAGGCGAGGAAGCGGAGTTTAGGGCACCTAAATGAGCATTCCGAGCCTGTTTTTAACGCAGCCTGGGCGAGTGCAGCCATTTTTAGCCCGAGCTTGCTTAGTGGTTGCAGTCTGGACCATGCACATGGCCGTCTTCGTCGTCGCCACCCATGTCAGCCGGTTCCATTTCCAGTTGCAGGCTGACCAGATTGGTGGCCAACGGACGCAGCAACAGGTTGGCGTACTCGGCATCGTCTTCTTCGACGTCGACACCGATCAGCAGTTGGCCGCGGCCATCCTGCTGAATCCAGACCTCTTTGCCCTGCCAGATAACGGCAAAACGGGTGCAGGACGTTTCCAGCTGAGTGCCGTCGGTGTCTTCAAGGATCAAACGCAGGGCGTCGGTCATGTCAAAAAATCTCTCTGTAAAAGCAAAAAACATCGTCAGCCCAAGGCCGCAAGACACCGGGCGCGATGTGTGAGGTGCATCAATTGATCTGGAAAGGATAGACCGCGCCCAGCTTCAAGTGCTGGGTCAGCTCATCCAGTGCCGTACGGCATTCGGTCAACAGGTGGGGATCGGCCAGATCGTTTTCCGTCATGCGGTCGCGATAGTGCTTGTCCACCCACTGCGTCAGGGTGTCATACAACGGCGCCGTCATGATAACGCCTGGATTGACCGCTGCCAGTTCGGTTTCATTCAACGCAACGCGCAAGCGCAGGCAGGCGGGACCGCCGCCGTTCTGCATGCTTTGTTTGAGGTCGAATACTTTGACCTGGCGAATCGGGCTTTCGTCGGCGATCAGGCGTTGCAGATAATGCCAGACACGCTCGTTGCTGCGGCACTCTTCCGGGACGATCAGCAGCATCGAACCGTCGGCACACGACAACAACTGACTGTTGAACAGGTAGGAGCGCACGGCGTCTTCCACGCCGACTTCGGTGCGCGGCACGCAAACGGCCTGGAAACGACCGCCGCGACGCCCCAGTTTGTCATGCAGTTCGCTGAGCACCTGTTCGGTGTTGAGGAAGGCATCCTCGTGATAGAACAGGACCTCGCCATTACCGACCGCGATGACGTCGTTGTGGAACACGCCCTGATCGATCACTGCGGGGTTCTGCTGCGCGTAGACCACGCCGTCGTCGCTCAGCCCGTGCAGGCGCGCAACCGCCTGCGAGGCTTCAAGGGTCTGGCGCGCCGGGTATTTCTGCGGCGTCGGGAAGCGGGTGTCGAACGCCGCGCGCCCGAACACGAAGAACTCGACGCCCGCCTCGCCGTAGCTACGGCAGAAACGTGTGTGGTTGGCCGCGCCCTCGTCACCGAACTGGGCGACGGCAGGCAGGGCCGCATGATGCGCAAAGTGCTGTTGATCGGCGAACATCGCACCCAGCACACGGCTGGTGGTCGGATGTTCGATGCTGCGGTGGTACTTGCAGTTGAGGTTGGCGGCGGTGAAATGCACACGACCGTCGGCCGTGTCGGCACTCGGGCTGACCGTGGCGGCATTGGCGACCCACATGCTCGACGCCGAACAACTGGCCACCAGCAGCGGCATGGATTCTTTGGCCGCACGCTCGATGACCTGCGCGTCGGTGCCGCTGAAGCCCAGTTTGCGCAAACCGGCGACGTCCGGGCGCTCCTGTGGCGCCAACACACCCTGGGTGAACCCCATGTCCATCAGCGCTTTCATTTTCGACAGGCCCTGCAACGCCGCCTCGCGCGGGTTGGACGACTGCTGGCAGTTGCTCTGGGACGCGACGTTGCCGTAGGACAGCCCACCGTAGTTATGGGTCGGCCCCACTAGACCGTCAAAGTTGACTTCACAGGATTTCATCGGTGAGGCTCCGTGGATCTGTTTTTATGTGCACATTCTTTATCTGGCCCTGCCACCTCGTGTGGGAGCCGGCTTGCTGGCGAAAGCGGTATGTCAGGTACATCAAGGGTGACTGACCTACCGTGTTCGCCAGCAAGCCGGCTCCTACAGCGTGTGTGGTGCCAAGCCGATTCCAGCCTGTTCAGGACAGGGTAATCCCCGGCGTCAGGCTCGCCGGCAGCGCCAATGTCCCGCTTTCCAGCGACGCCACCGGATACGCGCAATAGTCAGCAGCGTAATAGGCACTGGCGCGATGGTTACCCGACGCACCGATCCCACCGAACGGCGCCGTACTCGCGGCCCCCGTCAATTGCTTGTTCCAGTTGACGATGCCGGCCCGGCTTTGCAGCCAGAATTGCTGATAGCGCTCCTGCGAATCCGACAGCAAACCCGCCGCCAGACCGTACTGCGTGGCATTGGCCTCTGCGATAGCCCCGTCGAAATCAGCGTAGCGAATCACTTGCAGCAACGGGCCGAACAGCTCTTCGTCAGGACGATCGCTCACGTCACTGACGTCCAGAATGCCCGGCGTCAGCAACGCCGATTGCGCCGCTGGCTGGGTCATCTCCAGCAATGCCACGGCGCCATTGGCCAGCAGGTGCTCCTGGGCATCGAGCAACGCCTGAGCGGCGCGCAGCGAAATCACCGACCCCATGAACGGCGCGGGTTGCTGATCGAAGGCGCCGACCTGAATCGTCTTGGTGACATCGACCAGACGCGCCATGAACGTATCGCCCCATGGGCCTTCCGGCACCAGCAGACGACGCGCGCACGTGCAGCGCTGACCGGCCGAAATGAACGCCGACTGGATCACCGTGTACACCGCGGCGTCCACGTCAGCGACCTGATCGACGACGAGCGGATTATTGCCGCCCATTTCCAGCGCAAGAATCTTGTCCGGGCGACCGGAAAATTGCTGATGCAACGAATTGCCCGTGCGGCTGGACCCGGTGAAGAACAGACCATCGATGCCTGAGTGGGCCGCCAGGGCGATGCCGGTTTCCCGCGCGCCCTGAACGAGGTTCAACACACCGGCTGGCAGTCCGGCGTCGATCCAGCACTGCACGGTCAGCTCGGCGACTTTCGGCGTCAGCTCACTGGGTTTGAACACCACCGCGTTGCCCGCCAACAGCGCCGGCACGATATGACCGTTGGGCAAATGCCCCGGAAAGTTGTAAGGCCCGAACACCGCAACCACGCCATGCGGTTTGTGGCGCAAGACGGCGGTGGCGTCGCCCAGCGGGCCGCTCTTCTCGCCAGTCCGCTCGCGGTAGCTCTGAATCGAGATCGCCACCTTGTTGACCATGCTGGTGACTTCCGTGGCGGATTCCCACAGCGGCTTGCCGGTTTCCTCGCCGATGCATCGGGCGATTTCGTCGGTGCGGCCTTTCAGGTTGACGGCGAAACGTTCAAGCACGGCGATACGCTCGTCCAGTGTCAGCGACGCCCACGCCGGAAAGGCCTGACGCGCAGCGTTGACCGCCGAATCGACTTGCTGGGGGGTTGCGGTCTGACCGGACCAGATCACCTGCTGGGTCACCGGGTTCAGCGATTCGAACGCCTCGCCCTGCCCGGCTTGCCAGGCGCCGGCGATATACAACGTGTTCATCAAATGCCCTCCCGAGCCGGAGACAGAGGCACCGCGCGCACCTGATCGCCTGCATTGAGACGAAGGCGCTTGGCGGTTTTCGGATCGACCACCAGCGTGCCGGCGGCAAATCGAGCCGGAGCCGCCGTCACGCGGCAATCCTCGCGCTTGCGGTTGTGGATCAGAAACGGCGTGGCGTCGTCACCCGGCGTGCCGACCGCCAGCACCAGTGCCTGACTGTCACGCACCGCGCGGATCTTGCCGGTTTCGCACTCAATGGCAGGCCCCGCGTCGAAGATGTCGACATACCCCTGATAGCTGAAGCCTTCGGCCTTGAGCATGGTCAGCGCCGGTTCGGTGCTGGTGTGTACACGACCGATGACGTTGCGCGCGGCCTCCGACAGGAAGCAGCTGTACAACGGGAATTTCGGCATCAGCTCGGCAATGAATGCGCGATTGCCGACGCCGGTCAGGTAGTCCGCCTGGCTGAATTCCATCTTGAAGAAGTGGCGGCCCAGGCTTTCCCAGAACGGCGAGCGCCCTTCCTCATCGGACATGCCACGCATCTCGGCAATGATTTTCGCCCCGAACAGCTCCGGGAATTCGGCGATGAACAGCATCCGCGCCTTGGACAGCAAGCGGCCGTTGAGACCGTTCCGGTAGTCGGCGTGCAGGAACAGCGAGCACAGTTCCGAGTTGCCGGTCAGGTCGTTGGCCAGGAACAGCGTCGGGATTTCGCGGTAGATGTTCAATTCCTGAGACGCGCTGACCGTCAGGCCCACGCGGTAGTTGTACCAGGGTTCACGCAGACCGACCGCACCCGCGATGGCGGAAATGCCCACCACACGACCGTCGTCGTCTTCGAGGACGAACAGGTAGTCGGTGTCACCGCGCTCGGCCTCGCCGCGAAAGGTTTTTTCGGCCCAGCCGACCCGGTGCGCCAGACGCTCTTCATTGGCGGGCAGCGTGGTCAGGCCTGCACCTGTGCTGCGCGCCAGCTCGATCAGCGCCGGAAGGTCACTGCTGCGTACGGGACGAACGATCATGCTTTCTCCTCAACCCGGTTCTCTGCTTTGAAGAACCGGCGAACTCAAACCCGCAATAGGGCGTCAGGGTGTGACTCACGCACTGACAGCCGACGACTCAACGGTCAAACCGCGACGATGCGCACGCTCGCGCCTTCTCCGACACCCAGTGCCTCGGCAGCCGTCAGACTCAGGCTCACCGGTTTACCTGGCACCCAATCAAGCTCCAGCATGACCGCGCGGTAGTCCTGCAACTGACTGTTGGCAACCAGATAGGGACGTCCGCCCTTGACCGCGTCGCCGCTGCTGACCGGGTCAACCCTGACCGGTACGACACGGCTCTGGGCAATCGAACGAATGCCGGAAACACGAGCATGCAGGGTCGGACCGCCGTCGAAGATATCGATGTAATGATCGGTCTCGAAGCCTTCACGCATCAGGATGTCGAAGGTGATCTGCGCACGCGGATGCACCTGCCCCATGGCTTCCTGAGCCTCATCGGGCAGCAGCGGCACGTAGATCGGGTAATGCGGCATCAGTTCGGCCAGGAATGTCCGGCTCTTCAGGCCACACAAACGCTCAGCTTCGGCGTAATTCAGGTCGAAGAAGTTGCGTCCGATGGCATCCCAGAACGGCGAGTCGCCGTTCTCATCGCTGTAACCGACGATCTCGGTCACCACCGAGTCGGCGAAACGCTCGGGGTGAGCCGCGACGAACAGCAGGCGCGCGCGGGAGTTGAGCTCCGACCACAGGGTCCCGACCAGCTCCGGCAACACGTAGAAGCTGGTCAGCAGGCTATTGCCGGTCAGGTCATGGCACTGCGAGAGCACGTGGATCTTGTTGTGAATCTTCAGCTCGCGGGAGGCGTGAACGAAGGTCTCGTTGCGAAAACTGTAGAACGGCTCGGAATACCCCGCCGAGGCGACAATCCCGGAACAACCCACCAGACGCCCGCTGTCGGTGTCTTCCAGCACGAAGAAATAGGTTTCCTCGCCGTTGAAACTGACCTCGGCGGCAAACGACGCTTCGGAGGCGGCGATCTTGTCACTCAAACGTCCAGCATCATCCGGAAGGGACGTGACACCAATCGGGCTGTCCGCAGCGAGACGTTGGACCTCGCTCAGATCAGCCATTTGCGCGGGGCGCATCACCAGCATGGTGTCACTCCTTGAAAAAAATCGGGCCGATTGAACGGCAAAAGAAAAAAAGAGGATCACGACAGAGATCCCTGTAGGAGCGCGCTTGCCCGTGATCGCAGTGTGTCATTCAACACATGCGTAACAGGCAGATTGAATCGCGGGCAAGCGCGCGCCTACAGGATTGCGTCTGTCAGGCTCCGGTCAACTTGGCTACGGCACGCTCAAAGCGGTCCAGGCCTTCGGTGATGTCCGCATCGTCAATCACCAGGCTCGGTGCAAAACGCACGACATCAGGGCCAGCCTGCAGAATCATCACGCCTTCCTGTTCGGCGGCGTTGAAAAAATCCTTGGCCTTGCCTTTCCAGGCCTCGGTCAATACACAACCGATCAACAGGCCCATGCCGCGCACTTCGCTGAACACGCCGTATTGCTGGCCGATTTTTTCCAGGCGCGCCTTGAACAGCGCGTGCTTGGCGTTAACGCCCGCCAATACTTCTGGCGTGTTGACGATGTCGATCACCGCTTCGCCCACCGAGCACGCCAGCGGGTTGCCGCCGTACGTGGTGCCGTGAACGCCGACGGCCAGGTGTGTGGCGAGTTTTTCGGTGGTCAGCATGGCCGCCATCGGGAAACCGCCGCCAATGCTCTTGGCGCTGGAAAGAATGTCCGGGATGACACCGTAGTGCATGTACGCAAACAGGTGACCGCTGCGACCCATGCCACTCTGCACTTCGTCGAAGATCAGCAGCGCGTTGTGCTCGTCACACAGCTTGCGCGCGCCTTGCAGGTATTCAAGCTCGGCGGGCAGTACGCCGCCCTCGCCCTGAATCGGTTCCAGCACCACGGCGCACGTCTTGTCGCTGACGGCAGCTTTCAGTGCGTCGAGATCGTTGTAGGGAACGTGGGTGATGCCGGTGATCTTCGGGCCGAAACCGTCGGAGTACTTCGGCTGACCGCCCACGCTGACGGTAAACAGGGTGCGACCGTGGAAGCTGTTCAGCGCGGCAATGATTTCGTACTTCTCGGTGCCATAAAGATCGTGAGCCACGCGACGGGCCAGCTTGAAGGCCGCTTCGTTGGCTTCGGCACCGGAGTTACAGAAGAACACGCGCTCGGCGAACGTGGCGTCGACCAGCTTTTTGGCCAGACGCAGCGCCGGTTCGTTGGTGAATACGTTGGAGACGTGCCACAGCCTGTTGGCTTGTTCGGTCAGTGCACCAACCAGCGCCGGGTGGGCGTGACCCAGCACGTTGACCGCGATGCCGCCGGAGAAATCGACCAGTTCACGACCCGATTGATCCCAGACGCGGGAACCCTGGCCACGCACCGGAATGAACGCTGCAGGGGCGTAGTTGGGGACCATCACCTGGTCAAAATCGGCACGTTGCACCGGAACTTGCTCAACGGACATCGGAGTCTCCTGAAGAGGAACGCCTGCCTGGGACTGGCGAGCGATGGAAAGATTGTAAGGATTGAGTCCGGTCAGGCCTTGCCGCCAAGCGACAACTTCTTATAGCGCCAAACCGGCTTTTCCCGCGCCGTTCGGCAATGCGACAAATAGCGTCGGAAAGGCGCAGTTTAAACGTTAGCGGCGGGCAGTAGCAGCGTTGTGTGGATTTGAATTGCTGAACCACAAACACAGGAATGACTAACACCTCTTCGGGAGCCATTAGTCATTGCAGGTGCTCACTTGATCCGGGCCGCTTCGGGACAATGGCGGTGTGTCAGTCGATGGTCTTTCATAGACAGATTGCAATCGCGGGCAAGCGCGCTCCTACACGAGTCACCTGCAGTCAGAGGCCCTAACCGCGCTCGGCCGGCACCGAGGACAATTCGAAGGGGCTGCTGCTGCGGCGCTGGTTGCGGTCTTCACGGGGCGTGGCGCCGAAGAAGTTGCGGTAGGCGCTGGAGAAGTGCGGGCCGGAGGAGAAACCGCAGGAAAGGCCGATCTGGATGATCGATTTGCTGGTCTGCATCAGCATCTGCCGGGCCTTGTTCAGGCGCAGTTCGAGGTAATACTGACTGGGAACACGATTGAGGTATTGCTTGAAAATTCGCTCCAGTTGTCGTCGCGATACGCAGACGTGCTGGGCGATTTCATCGGTGGTCAGCGGCTCTTCAATGTTGGCTTCCATCAACAGCACGGCCTGGGTCAGCTTCGGATGACTGGAGCCCAGACGGTTCTGCAAAGGAATGCGCTGACGCTCGCCCCCTTCACGAATGCGTTCAACCACCAGTTCCTCAGAAACCGCACCGGCCAGTTCCGCGCCGTGATCTCGCGCCAGCACCGCCAGCAGCAGGTCCAGCACCGACATCCCGCCGCACGCGGTCAGGCGATCACGGTCCCAGTCGAACAGATGACTGGTGGCGATGACCTTGGGAAAACGCTCCGCGAAATCATCCTGCCAGCGCCAATGCACCGCAGCCCGGTAACCGTCCAGCAAGCCCAGTTGCGCCAGTGGATACACACCGGCCGACAGACCTCCGATCACACAGCCCGCCCGCACCAGTTGCTTGAGTGCTCCGGCCAGCGCCGACGCCATGGGCGCTGGCGGTTCATCGGCGAGCAGAAACACCTTCTGACACCCTTCCAGACGACCGCTCCACGGCTCACCCGGCAATTGCCAGCTGGCACCGTCAACCGCGGTGACCGGCTCGGCCTGCATGAACGCCAGTTCGTAGACCACGTCGGGATGAACGCGCTGAGCAACACGCAGGGCTTCCTCCGCCAGTGCCAGCGTCAGGGCTTTGGTACCGGGCCAGATAAGAAAACCAATTCGATGGGCAGTCATGGCGTGCAATCCGAAACGTGTCGCTGTTATGGGCCGCACGGCAAGCATGCGGTAAATCTGTTGCGCTCAGTTCAGGGCAGCGGTTTGGGTGACGCGCAGCATGAACTGTTCTGACACAAAACGCACCGTTGCAGACGGTGCCGATCCCTACTTCAAACTGCCGGAGAGGAACTGCTGCAACCGCTCCGACTTCGGATTGACCAACACCTCACGGGGATCGCCACGTTCTTCGACCAGCCCCTTGTGCAGGAAGATCAACTGGTTTGACACCTCGCGGGCAAAACCCATTTCGTGGGTCACCACCACCATGGTGCGGCCCTCCTGTGCCAGGGTCTGCATGACTTTCAGCACATCGCCGACCAGCTCCGGGTCCAGCGCCGAGGTCGGCTCGTCGAACAGCATGACTTCCGGTTCCATCGCCAGCGCGCGGGCAATGGCCACCCGCTGCTGCTCGCCACCGGACATGTGCCCCGGATAGGCGTCCTTGCGATGGGCGACGCCCACTTTGTTCAAGTAATGCTCGGCTTTTTCCAGCGCTTCCTTCTTCGAAACACCCAGTACGTGAACGGGCGCCTCGATGATGTTTTCCATCGCCGTCATATGCGACCACAGATTGAAGTGTTGAAACACCATCGACAGCCGCGAACGCATGCGTTGCAACTGCTTCGGGTCGGCGGCTTTCAGTCCGCCGTCTTTGTTGGCGACCAGTTTCAACTCTTCGTTGTTCAGCAGAATACGGCCGGACTTGGGCTGCTCCAGCAAATTGATGCAACGTAAAAAAGTACTCTTGCCCGAGCCACTGGAGCCAATGATGCTGATCACATCGCCTGCCTTGGCGGTGAGCGAAACACCCTTGAGCACTTCGTGACTGCCGTAGCACTTGTGCAGGTCCTGGACTTCCAGTTTGTTCATGATGTCGGTTCTCACAAGTAATCAGTCACTGAGCAGGCGGCCGGTGCGCAGCGGTGTACGCCCCGCCACTTTGGCCATCCAGTAGCCCGGCTGGGCATAACGCAGTTTTTCGATGGCGAACAACACGCCTGCCGTCCCCGCGCACACGGTGGTCGCACGATCGTTCAAGGGGTCGATGACTTCGAACAGCGGCTCGCCGGGCTCGACCCAGGCACCGGCCGGGCGCAGGAATGTCAGGACGCCCGCGTGCGGCGCATAGATCATTTCGGTGCCTTCGAACGGCATGCCTTCGCAGGCTTCAAATGCCGGTTGCGGCCACTCGCCGCTGATCAGGCCGTGCTCGGCGAGGAATGCCAGGATGCCTTCTGCGTACGCTTCGGCGTCGGCCTTGCCGGTGTTGGTCTGGCCGCCCAGTTCCAGGGTGGTGGACATGCAGGCCAGCGGAATCCGGGCCTCGGGAAACTGCTTGGCCAGACGCAGCCATGGCAGCGAACAGGCTTCGTCGAACGAGCTGCCACCGGAATCTTCCGCCAGCAGCCCGACAGTCACGCCCAGGTACGCCGACAGCGAGCGCCATTGTGGCCAGTGCTGTGGCAAGGCATACATGTGCAGAGACGCGTCGGTGTCGCAGTGCAGGTCCAGCACGATGTCCGCCGTGCAGGCATGGCTCAGCAATACGCGTTGCATGCCGGCCAGTTCGCTGCCCGCAGGCGGGAGTTGCTCGAGCACGTCGACCATTGCCTGACGAATCAGCTGCACGTTGGCGTGCGCATCGTCGCCCAGCTTGCCTGTCAGCCGCTCGGCGACCGGCTCGCTCAATTCCGTGAAGTCGCGGTTGAAATTCTTGCCGCTGCCATACTCGAATCGCCCTTGGTGGTTGCCTTGCAGCAACTGCCCCAAACCAATCGGGTTGGCAACGGGCACCAGTTCAATGACACCGTTGAGCAGGCCCTGCTCTTCCAGGGCCGTCAGGCGCTTTTTCAGCTCCCAGGCCGTGCGCATGCCGGGCAATTCGTCGGCATGCAGGCTGGCCTGAATGTAAGCCTTCCGGCCGCCCTCGCCAAAGCGAAACACGCTCAGCGTGCGTTCCGTGCCCAGGGTGCTCCAGGGCAGGCGGTGATCGATGCGTTGCATATCAGTGCTTCCTCGGTGCGAGGTAACTGAGCCAGCGGCGCTCGGCCAGCTTGAACAGTTTCACCAGAATGAAAGTCAGGCACAGGTAAAACACGCCGGCGGTAATGTAGGCCTCGAACGGCAGATAAAACTGGGCATTGACGGTGCGCGCCGCGCCGGTGATGTCGATCAGCGTGACGATGGAGGCCAGACTCGTGGTCTGCAGCATCATGATCACTTCGTTGCTGTATTGCGGCAACGCCCGGCGCAGGGCCGACGGCAGTAGAATGCGGCGGTACATTTTGGCCTTCGACATGCCCATCGCCCTCGCGGCTTCGATCTCGCCTGGCGGTGTGGACTTGAGGCTGCCGGCGATGATTTCGGCGGTGTAGGCGCTGGTGTTGATGGCGAACGCCAGGCACGCGCAGAAGGTCGCGCTCGACAGCCACGGCCACAGGAAGCTCTCGCGCACCGCTTCGAATTGCGCCAGACCGTAATAGATCAGGAACAACTGCACCAGCATCGGCGTGCCACGAATCACGTAGGTGTAGCTCCAGGCCAGCAGGTTGACCCAGGCCACTCTGGACACGCGCATCAGGCCCAGCGGCAACGCCGCCAGCAGGCCGAAAAACAGGGAGAGCGCGAGCAGTTTGAGGGTGATCAACAGACCGCCGAAGTACAGCGGCAGGTTATCCCAGACGACGTTGTAATCGAAAATCATAGGTCTGCCACCCTTACGCCGGCCGAGTAGCGTTTTTCGATGTAGCGCAGTACCAGCAGCGAAACACTGGTGATCACCAGGTACATGGCCGCGACTGCGAGGAAGAACGTGAAGGGTTCGCGGGTAGCATCAGCCGCCTGCTTGGCCTTGAACATCATGTCTTGCAGACCGACCACGGAAATCAGCGCGGTGGCCTTGGTCAGTACCAGCCAGTTGTTGGTGAATCCCGGGATTGCCAGACGGACCATCTGCGGTACCAGGATGCGGAAAAACACCCGCGAGCTGCTCATGCCATAGGCCATGCCGGCTTCGGCCTGCCCTTTGGGAATCGCCATGAACGCGCCACGGAAGGTTTCTGACAGGTACGCACCGAAAATGAAACCCAGCGTGCCGATACCGGCCATCAGCGGGTTCAGATCGATGTAGTCGTCATGGCCCAGCAAGGGCGCTACACGGTTGAGCAGGTCCTGACCGCCGTAAAAAATCAGCAGGATCAGCACCAGGTCGGGAATGCCACGAATGACGGTGGAGTACAGATCGCCCAGCCAGGCCAGCCAGCGCAGCGGCGAAAGGCGCAGCGACACGCCGATCAGGCCGAGCACGATCGCCAGGGCCATGGAGCACAGCGCGAGCTGCAGGGTCAGCCATGCACCGTCGAGGATGACGGCTCCGTAGCCTTTCAACATGTTGTTTGGCCCTCGAGCGCGGGATAGAAAAATGGCGCAATCAGAAGGGTCGAATACCCACTGCTTGCGCCATCGCGTGCTGGCTTCGACTTACTGGCCGTAGATATCGAAGTTGAAGTACTTGTCTTGAATGGCCTTGTATTTGCCGTTGGCGCGGATGGCCGCGATGGCCGCGTTGATCTTGTCCAGATCAGCCTTGTCGCCTTTGCGGACCGCGATGCCCACGCCGTCGCCGAAGTACTTGACGTCGGTGAACGCCGGACCGACAAAGGCGTACCCCTTGCCCGAATCAGTGTTCAGGAAGCCGTCTTGCAGCAGGGTGGCGTCAGCGAGAGTACCGTCCAGACGCCCGGCGCCGATGTCCAGGTAGATCTCGTTCTGCGAGCTGTAGGGCTTGATTTCCGCGCCCAGTGGAGCGAGGACTTCCTTGGCGAAACGCTCGTGGATCGAACCGCGCTGCACACCAATGTTCTTGCCCTTGAGTTCGGTCAGGCCGTCGCTGACGACAGTGCCTTGCTTCATGACCAGACGGGCCGGGGTGTTGTAGTACTTGTTGGAGAAGTCGACGGATTTCTTGCGGTCCTCGGTAATGGACATCGAGGACAGGATGGCGTCGATCTTGCGCACTTTCAGCGCAGGAATCAGACCGTCGAACTCTTGCTCGACCCAAACGCACTTGACCTTCATTTCTTCGCACAGCGCGTTGCCGATGTCGTAGTCGAAGCCCACGATGCTGCCGTCAGGCGCTTTCGAGGCGAATGGAGGGTACGCCGCTTCGATGCCGATTTTCAGTGGCTTTTCATCGGCAAACACTGGCTGTGCCAATACGGACAGCGCCAGCGCACCCAGCAGCATGAGCTTTTTCATTCTTGGAACTCCATCGGTATAACGCGACAAGTGGCAGTGAGCGAGACGCTCAATGTGCAGAAGGAATAACTGAAATTGCGACGCGAGGTGCCATCGAGTCTCAGGGCTCGACGAGCCTTCGGCGAGTGACCGGCATTTTAGCGACAGGTTGAAAGTCGATATTTCTTCAATGCGACAACTAGTTACAGAAGCACTGGAAATGCCGATCAGCCTGATTGACAGCCTAAAGCGTTTATGCAAGAGGCTCTTGTGGCAAACCCATCAACGAAGCAAATAACGCGCCCATTATTCGCAAAGCCTTCTAATCCGGCAAGTCTGGCGTAGAGGGAGAGGCCCACGGCCCGATGAAACGCTCCACCTCAGGGGACATTCGCCCCACCGTGGCGCGACCTGTTACGTCAACGGGGGCATTCAGTAACAACTCGATATATCCCGATGTCACCTGTGTGGGAGCGCGCTTGCCCGCGATGGCGGTGTGTCTGAGAACCCTGAGCTGACTGACATGCCGCCATCGCGGGCAAGCGCGCTCCTACAAGGATCGTGCACACAAAAACGCCCCGACCGACTTTCACCGGACGGGGCGTTTTCAACCGTTGAGCGTCAGGCGACGTTCATGGTCTTGTGGGTTTCGACCAGATGCGCAACCACACTCGGGTCGGCCAGCGTGGAGATATCGCCCAGTGCGTCGTACTCCCCCGTCGCAATCTTGCGCAGAATGCGGCGCATGATCTTCCCGGACCGGGTCTTCGGCAGGCCCGGCGCCCACTGAATGACATCAGGTGAGGCAATCGGGCCGATTTCCTTACGTACCCAGTTACGCAGCTCGATGCGCAGCGCTTCGTCCGGCACTTCACCGCCGTTCAGGGTGACGTAGACATAGATGCCCTGCCCTTTCAGGTCATGCGGTACACCGACCACAGCGGCTTCGGCGACCTTCGGATGCGCCACCATCGCGCTCTCGATTTCGGCGGTTCCCATGCGGTGGCCGGACACGTTGAGCACGTCGTCCACACGACCGGTGATCCAGTAGTAGCCGTCTTCGTCGCGACGCGCACCGTCACCGGTGAAGTACATGCCACGGAAGGTCTTGAAGTACGTGTCGACGAAGCGGTCGTGATCGCCGTACAGGCTGCGAGACTGGCCCGGCCACGAATCGAGAATCACCAGATTGCCTTCGGCCGCGCCCTCGATCAGGTGGCCAAGGTTATCCACAAGGGCAGGAATCACGCCGAAGAACGGACGCGTCGCCGAGCCCGGCTTGAGCGCGGTGGCGCCTGGCAGCGGACTGATCAGGATGCCGCCGGTTTCGGTTTGCCACCAGGTGTCGACGATCGGGCATTTCTGCTTGCCGACCGTGTTGTAGTACCAGTTCCAGGCTTCCGGATTGATCGGCTCGCCCACCGACCCTAACAGCCGCAGGCTCGAACCGTCCGCGCCTTCAACGGCCTTTGCGCCCTCGGCCATCATCGCGCGAATGGCGGTGGGCGCGGTGTAGAGGATGTTGACTTTATGCTTGTCGATGATCTTCGACATGCGGGTGATGTCCGGGTAGTTCGGCACGCCCTCGAACAGCATCGTGGTCGCACCGTTGGCCAGCGGTCCGTAGACGATGTAGCTGTGGCCGGTGACCCAGCCCACGTCGGCGGTGCACCAGTAGACTTCACCCGGCTTGTAGTCGAACACCCGTTCATGGGTCAGCGCGGCGTACAGCAGATAACCGGCGGTGGTGTGCAACACGCCTTTCGGTTTCCCGGTGGACCCCGAGGTATAGAGGATGAACAGGGATTCTTCAGCGCCCATTTCTTTCGGTGCGCAAGTGGCCGATGCCACTTCCAGCAGGGTGTGGTACCAGATGTCACGATGACGGTTCCACTCGATGTCGCCACCGGTGCGCTTGCACACGATGACCTTCTGCACGCTGCTGGTTTCCGGGTTGGTCAACGCACGGTCGACGTTGGCCTTGAGCGCAGTACGTTTGCCGCCGCGCAGACCTTCGTCAGCGGTGATCACCACTTTCGATTTGCAGTCGATGATGCGGCCGGCCAGGGCCTCAGGTGAGAAGCCGCCGAACACGACCGAGTGAATCGCACCGATGCGGGCACATGCCAGCATGGCGACCACGGCTTCGGGGATCATCGGCATGTAGATCGTGACGACATCGCCACGGTGGACATCCTGACCGCGCAACGCGTTGGCGAACTTGCACACTTCTTCATGCAGTTCGCGGTAGGTGATATTGCGGCTTTCGGAAGGATCGTCGCCCTCCCAGATGATTGCGAGCTGATCGCCTCGTTCGGCCAGATGGCGATCCAGGCAGTTGTAGGAAACGTTCAAGGTGCCATCGGCGAACCACTTGATGTCAACGCGGTGATCGTCGAAGGAGGTCTGTTTGACGGTGGTGAAAGGCTTGATCCAATCCAGGCGCTTGGCCTGCTCACGCCAGAAGCCATCCGGGTTGACCACCGACTGCTGGTACATGGCCTTGTAGGTCGCCTCGTCAGTCAGCGTGTTTGCTGCCACTTCAGGGCGAACGGGGTACAGGGAAGCCGCACTCATCTTTCTTACCTCGGTGGAAATGTTGTTTTTGTATGAACCCGTTGTATCCGCCGAAGGCCCTGAAAGCCATTCGACGATGGTCTTACCGGACCTCAGCATAACCCCGAAAAGCGCTCAAGTACCCTGTTTGCGGCAAATCTTCATGTATCAGCTACGACCAAAGAACTAGTCAACGGCCAGCGCTCCACGCCAATTCAACGATTGTTGCCAGTTTGCTCAATAGTCTTTATCAGAATGGTTTCTATATGAATTCAAAACAGGCGCATAGAATTCATCTCGCCAACACGGCAAATGATTGACAACTAACAGCCCCCCACACTGGCCTGTCGATCAACACACCCATCACGTAAACAACTGGCTTCACGCAGAGCCCCACAAGGGTTCTGTGCACCCTGCCGAATGGAATTCCTGTCTGGCAGGGTTGATGAAGCGATCAAGAGGAAACCTGTAATGAAAGCTGCACTGGTTGTAATGGCTCTTTGTGGTTTCAGCGCTGCGGCAATGGCGCAGGACGGACCGAGTGAAAGTTCCAGCCAAGCACAACCCGTCGAGCAATACACCTACTCGACTCATCTGGACATTGCCAAAGTTATCTCCGTAGACGAAGTGCCGAGCGTCTGCAGCGTCGTACCGCAGCACATGACGTACGAAGACTCTCAAGGCAAGCGCCATGTGCTGGAATACCTGGTCATGGGCAACGGGTGCAGCAACGGATAATAAATCCTCTGTTATATGAACGCCCTGACGAATGTATTCGCCGGGGCGTAGTTAATATTGCAAAAGCGCACTTAATGTTTATCTACACCGTAGTGCTTCAACTTGTTGGCGATGGTGGTATGAGAAACACCCAGTCGTTTACCCAATAACCGACTGCTCGGGTACGCTGGATGGAGTTGTTCAAGTACGGCTTTCTCAAAGCGCCCGATAATATCTTCCAGGTCGCCCTCCAGCGAAAAGTCTCCGAGCGGTTTCGGCGCGCCATAATCCGGCAGACGAATGTGCTCGGCCTTGACCACCCCGCCGTCGCACAACGAGACCGCCTGAAACAGCACGTTTTCCAGCTGACGGACGTTGCCCGGCCAGTGGTATTGACCGAGGCGGGCAATCGCGGCCGGGGCGATCGTCGGCAGCGGACATCCGATCTGCCGGCTCGCCTGATCGAGGAAATGCTGCACCAACGGCTCAAGCCCATCGAGGCATTCACGCAACGGCGGGATGTGCAACGACAGCACGTTGAGTCGGTGGTAAAGGTCCTGCCGGAACTCGCCGCGCGCGCACAACTGCGACAGGTCCACCTGAGTCGCGCAGATCACCCGCACGTCCAGATAGACCTCTTCGTCGCTGCCGACCCGGCGAAAGCAGCCCTCTTGCAGATAACGCAACAGTTTCGCCTGCAAGCGCGCACTCATTTCCGCGACGCCATCGAGGAACAATGTTCCACCCGACGTGAGCTCCAGCAGGCCGAGTTTGCCCTCGGCCCGTGCGCCTTCGAAGGCACCCGGCCCGTAACCGAACAGCTCGGTTTCTGCCATCGACTCGGAAAGGCCCGCGCAGTTGAGCGCCATCATGGGCGACTGCCCACGCGGGCTGGCCAAATGACAGGCGCGCGCCAGCAACTCTTTACCTGTCCCCGTTTCGCCCTCTATCAAGAGAGGCGCGTCCAGCGGCGCCATGCGGCGCGCCTCGCGCACCACCGCAGCCATGATTTTCGAGCATTGGAAGATGCTGTCGAAACCGCGCAACTCCTGCTTGCGCACGTTATAGATGTGCTCACCCACGCGGTCCGCACGGTGCAGGGTGAGCACCGCGCCAGCCATGGCTTCGCTGTCTTCATGCTCGGACTGAAGCGGCGCGATGTCGGCGAGAAAGACGCCGCCCTTCACTTTCACCCGCAGGCCATTGATGCGCGAACGATTGGTGCGCACCAGTTGTGGGAGATCAAAATCTTCGGCATAGCGGGCGAGCGGAATCCCCGGCACCTCATCCACACGCACGCCCAGGAGCTGCGCCGCCGCGCGATTCGCCGCCACGATCGACCCTGACATGTCGATGGACAACACGGGAAACTCCAACCCTCCGAGCAGCGCGTTCAGTTCCATATGCCGACGCTCGCTCGGCATCAGTCCTACGCGCTTGACGCCAAATACACCCGGAATGGTTTCGAACTTCGGCACCAGCGCCTGGAACTGAAGATTGATCAGATTCGGGCAGCGCAGATAAATCGCATCGCCGTGTTCACCGCCGACCTCGCCGCCAGAGACGTTGACGCCGTAGGAAACCAGCAATTCGAGAATATCGCGCAGGATTCCGACGCGGTTCTGGCAGTGCACTTTGATGCGCATGGGCAGTCGACTCTCTGAGCGGGCGACACTTTGTGGGGTAAGGCGAAGTTTATCGTCAAGAATACGTTACGGCGCAAGCCGTTCATGAGCTGAAAGACTGCAGATTTCAGACGTTAACGACGCAGCTGTCAGGATTTCTTTACAAGAGTGAGCCATTTTCTGACCTCGTGACGGGTTACGGCCCGCCGTAAACGGCATGAAAAACGTTATCTATAGCGACAGGCACTCCGCCTCGCTCCAGGTAACAAGCTCCAGACAAGAACAAGCCATACAGGAGAGCAGCATGAGCACGCAGTACGTCGCCCGAGAACCGGATGCCGTCGGGTTTATCGACTACCCCGAGGCCGAGCATGCGGTGTGGAACACGCTGATCACCCGCCAATTGAAAGTGATCGAAGGCCGCGCCTGTCAGGAATACCTGGACGGCATCGAGCAGTTGAACCTGCCTCACGAGCGGATTCCTCAGCTGGGCGAAATCAATCGCGTGCTGAACGGCACCACCGGCTGGCAGGTTGCCAGGGTGCCCGCGCTGATCCCCTTCCAGACGTTCTTCGAACTGCTGGCCAGCAAGCGATTTCCCGTGGCCACGTTCATTCGCACCGAAGAAGAACTGGATTACCTGCAAGAACCCGACATCTTTCATGAAGTCTTCGGACACTGCCCGCTGCTGACCAACCCCTGGTTTGCTGAATTTACCCACACCTACGGCAAGCTCGGGCTGGCAGCCAGCAAAGAGCAGCGCGTGTACCTTGCCCGCCTTTACTGGATGACCATCGAGTTTGGTCTGGTGGAAACCGCGCAAGGGCGCAAGATCTATGGCGGAGGGATTCTCTCCTCGCCGAAGGAGACCGTGTACAGCTTGTCCGGTACGCCTGCGCATCAGGCCTTCGACCCGATCGAAGCAATGCGCACACCGTACCGCATCGATATTCTGCAGCCGCTCTACTTCGTGCTGCCAGGGCTCAAGCGTCTGTTCGATCTCGCCCACGAGGACATCATGGGCATGGTCCAGACTGCCATGCAGCTGGGGCTGCATGCCCCTCGCTTCCCCCCTAAACCGAAAGCCGCCTGAACAGGACATCGTTTATGACATCCCTTAACCAAGCCCACTGCGAAGCCTGCCGCGCCGACGCCCCTCAGGTCAGCGAAGCCGAACTACCCGAGCTTCTGCGCCAGATCCCTGACTGGAACATCGAAGTCCGTGACGGCGTGATGCAACTGGAGAAGGTCTTTCTGTTCAAGAATTTCAAATTTGCGCTGGCGTTTACCAACGCGGTCGGCGAAATTGCCGAAGCCGAAGGTCATCACCCCGGTCTTCTGACCGAGTGGGGCAAAGTGACCGTGACCTGGTGGAGCCATTCCATCAAAGGGCTGCACCGCAACGACTTCATCATGGCCGCCCGCACCGACGAGGTGGCCAAAGGCGCCGAGGGCCGTAAGTAAATGCATTTTTCACAGATTCAGCGTGTACCGGACGATCCGATCCTGGGCTTGATCCAGGCCTATGCCAACGACCCGAACCCGAACAAGTTCGACCTGGGCGTGGGCGTGTACAAGGACGCGCAAGGCCTGACCACCATCCCACGCGCGGTCAAGCTGGCCGAACAGCGTCTGGTGGATTCGCAACCGACCAAAACGTACATCGGCGGCCACGGCGAACCGCGGTTCGGCACGTTGATCTGTGAACTGGTGATGGGCGCCGACTCGCCGCTGATCAAGGACAAACGCGTCGGCGCGACTCAGACGCCGGGCGGCACCGGCGCATTGCGCCTGTCTGCGGACTTCATCGCCAACTGCCTTCCGGGCAAAAGCATCTGGCTCAGCGACCCGACCTGGCCGATTCACGAAACGATCTACGCCGCAGCTGGCCTGAAGGTCAATCACTACCCGTACGTGGGCAGCGATAACAAACTCAATGTTCCGGCCATGCTGGAAACACTGAACACCGTGCCCGAAGGCGACGTCGTGCTGCTGCACGCCTGCTGCCATAACCCGACCGGTTTCGACCTCGGCCACGATGACTGGCGCGAAGTGTTGAAGATCGTCAAGCGCCGTAACCTGCTGCCTCTGATTGATTTCGCCTACCAGGGTTTCGGTGATGGCTTGCAGGAAGACGCCTGGGCCGTGCGCCTGTTCGCCGCTGAATTGCCTGAATTGCTGATCACCAGCTCCTGCTCGAAGAACTTCGGTCTGTACCGTGAACGCACTGGTGCGTTGCTGGTGTGTGCCGACAGCGCCGAAAAACTGATGGATGTACGCAGCCAATTGTCGGCCACCGCGCGCAACCTGTGGTCCAACCCGCCGGACCACGGCGCCGCCGTCGTCGCTGAGATCCTGGGCGATCCAGAACTCAAAGCCTTGTGGGCCGACGAAGTCGAAGAAATGCGCAGCCGCATCGCGCAACTGCGCCAGGGCCTCGTCGAAGCACTGACTCCGCTGGGCCTGGGCGAACGCTTCGCCCACATCGGCGTACAACGTGGCATGTTCTCTTACACCGGCATGAACGACGAGCAAGTCGCCCGCCTGCGTAAGGAACACAGCGTGTACATGGTCGCCGCTGGCCGGGCGAACGTTGCAGGGATAGACGCTACGCGGCTGGATGCACTGGCAGCGGCGTTTGCTGCCGTCTGCAAGGACTGATCATTGACTCCATGCAGAAGCGCGCCGATTTGCGGATTGGCGCGTTCCCTGTAGGAGACGTCCGAGGATACGAGGGTACGGGCCGCCATTCGGACGAATGCGGTGTGTCAGTCACTGCTGATGTTGCTGACCCGCCGCATTCGCCAGCAAGCCGGCTCCCACAGGTCTGAGGTCTGGACGCAGGTCCGTGTCTCACCCGGACGCTGTGGGAGACGTCCGAGGTTACGAGGGCAGCGAAAGCGGTGTGTCAGTCACTGTGGATGTTGCTGAACCACTGCATTCGCGAGCAAGCTCACTCCCACAGGCCTGAGGTCTGGAGGCAGGTTCCAGCGTCAATCCGTGAGGGGGTTCTGTCCGTTTGGTGGTAGCAACCATTCGCCACTACATGACCAACGGCCAGCATTAAAAGTCTGTTTGTCATGTGGTGTGCTGTATCCTCCCTGAGCGTTTTTTGGACGCGCTGTTCAAACCAGCAGCAACAAAACTTGTGAGGAGCGACGCTATGCATGAAATCCCAAACTTCCCCTTCCCAAGCCAAAACCAGCAAAGCGCAGCAGCCCGTCAGGAACTTGGTCAGCCGATCGAGATGAAAACCAGCGGGAAAAGTGGTGACAGCAAGAAAGCCCAAAGCCGACGCTAAAGGCTAATTTCAGCCCCTATGCAAGAGCGTCTTCGAGGCGTACTTCCATAAGGGCTGATTGCTTTGAGATGACCCAATGACCAAATTCACTGAAACACAGGCCCAGGCCTTGATCGGCACAGCCGAGAAGATGATTGAAATCTGGGCACGTCTGAGCCCGGAAAAACAGAGCGTATTGCTGGCCCGCTTCGGCACTCAGGAAAACGCGCTCGCAGCCCTGGTCACGACACAGCTCGTGGCACCCGCCGCCGAATAATCATAAGAGCCGGTCTCGGCCCCCCGCGTCAGGTTTCAACCTTCTGCTGCCCTGAACGATGCCCTCATCTGCTGTCAGACAGCAGGCCTCGTTAAATCAGGTGTGGCACCGCTTGGCTTTCGAGCGTCTACGCTTCACTCTGTTTCTGCCCTCGTTGTACCTCCCTGTCGTAATCGTGGATTTGTTGCCCATGCCAGACGCTTCAAGCGCCGCTACACCCCGTCCTATGGCCGTCACGCTTCAGGTCGTTTCCATTGTTCTGTTCACGTTCATCGGTTACCTGAACATCGGCATTCCGCTGGCCGTACTGCCAGGTTATGTCCACACCGACCTCGGGTTCGGCGCCGTTGCTGCCGGTCTCGTGATCAGTGTTCAGTACCTCGCGACGCTGCTCAGCCGCCCGTATGCCGGGCGCATCATCGACACGCGCGGCCCGAAAAAGGCCGTCATCATTGGTTTGTTCGGCTGCGGGTTGAGCGGCGTGTTCATGCTGCTGGCCGGATGGCTCGATGCCTGGCCATTGGCGAGCCTGATCAGCCTGTTCATCGGTCGGCTGGTGCTGGGTAGCGCCGAGAGCCTGGTGGGTTCGGGTTCGATCGGCTGGGGGATTGGCCGCGTGGGCGCCGCCAACACCGCCAAGGTGATTTCCTGGAACGGCATTGCCAGCTACGGCGCATTGGCCATCGGCGCGCCGCTGGGCGTGTTGCTGGTCAATGCCATGGGCCTGTGGAGCATGGGCGTGAGCATCATGCTCCTGGCGGCCCTGGGGATTTCGCTGGCGTGGAAAAAGACACCCGCGCCGATCGTACACGGCGAGCGCATGCCGTTTCTGCATGTGCTCGGTCTGGTGCTGCCGCATGGCACGGGCCTGGCGCTGGGGTCGATCGGCTTCGGCACCATCGCGACGTTCATCACGCTGTATTACGCGAGCCACACCTGGCCGAATGCGGTGCTGTGCCTGAGCCTGTTTGGCGCCTGCTTCATCGGCGCGCGACTGCTGTTCGGCAACATGATCAACCGCATCGGCGGTTTCCGCGTGGCGATTGCCTGTCTGTCGGTTGAGGCGCTGGGTTTACTGCTGTTGTGGCTGGCACCCAATCCCGATCTGGCGCTGGCAGGCGCTGCGCTGACCGGCTTTGGCTTCTCGCTGGTGTTTCCAGCACTGGGTGTCGAGGCGGTGAATCTGGTGCCCGCCGCCAGCCGGGGCGCGGCAGTGGGCGCGTACTCGCTGTTCATCGACTTGTCGCTCGGGATTACCGGTCCGGTGGCGGGCGCCGTGGCCGCCGGTTTCGGTTTCTCGTCGATCTTTCTGTTTGCGGCACTGGCTTCGCTGGGCGGGCTGGCGCTGAGCGTTTACCTGTATAGGCAGGGCAAGGTGATACGAGACAAAGCGGCGCCGGTCTGACGGATACAGGGCTTCCACGCCTTCAGCAGTGAGAGCCCTGTCGTGCCCTCAAAAATCCACTTTCCCCCGCCCCGCCTTGATCGACCCGCGTTTGGATTTGGACTCAAGCCTGCGAGTCTTTGACCCCAGCGTCGGTTTGGTGGGCCGACGCTTTTTCTCGACCTTCGCCGCGCTGACGATCAATTCGCTCAGCCGCTCCAGCGCGTCCGCGCGATTCTGTTCCTGGGTACGGTATTGCTGGGCCTTGATGATGATCACGCCGTCGCTGGTGATCCGACTGTCCCGCAGCGCCAGCAGCCGTTCCTTGTAAAACGGCGGCAAGGACGACGCCTGGATGTCGAACCGCAGGTGCACCGCACTGGACACCTTGTTGACGTTCTGACCGCCCGCGCCTTGCGCACGAATGGCCGTCAGCTCGACTTCGCTGTCCGGCAGATGCACGTTGTTGGAAATGATCAGCATGGGACATCGCAGCTCGTGAAGGGAATGAAAACCTTGCAGGAGCGCGCTTGCCCGCGATCGCAGGGTATCAGCCACCGAAGAGGTGATGGATAGATGGCAATCGCGGGCAAGCGCGCTCCTACATAAAGCCGCCGTTTCGGCGTTTATTTGATAATCGACGTACGCTGCGCCATCGACTCACCATCGGCATGGCGCTTGTTCTTGATCACGTAGAACACCCACATGACCACCAGCCACACCGGGATTGCATACACAGACACCTGAATGCCCGGAATCATCAGCATGATCCCCAGAATGAGCACGACAAACGCCAGGCACAGGTAGTTGCCAAACGGATACCAGAGGGCCTTGAACAACGGCTGCCGGTCCTTCCGGGCCAGGTGCTGGCGGAATTTCAGGTGCGAGTAACTGATCATCGCCCAGTTGATCACCAGGGTCGCAACCACCAGCGACATCAACAGTTCCAGCGCATTCTGCGGGATCAGGTAGTTGAGCAACACCGCAATCAATGTCACTGCCGCCGACACCAGAATCGCCCGCACCGGCACGCCACGACCGTCGACCCGCGCCAGCGACTGCGGCGCATCGCCCTGCTCGGCCATGCCGAACAGCATCCGCGCGTTGCAGTACGTACCACTGTTGTAGACCGACAGCGCGGCCGTCAGCACCACGAAGTTAAGAATATGGGCCGCTGTCGTGCTGCCCAGCATCGAGAACACATGCACGAACGGACTGCCGCTGTAGGCATCGCCGGATGCGTTCAGGTCAACCAGCAAGGCGTCCCATGGCGTCAACGACAGCAGGACCACCAACGACCCGATGTAGAAAATCAGGATGCGGTAGATCACCTGATTGATGGCTTTGGGGATCACGGTGCGCGGTTGATCGGCTTCGGCTGCGGTGAAGCCCAGCATTTCCAGACCGCCGAACGAGAACATGATGAACGCCAGGGCCATCACCAGACCGCTCACGCCATTGGGGAAAAACCCGCCATGGTCCCACAGGTTGCTGACGGACGCGTGTGGGCCGCCGCTGCCGCTGACCAGCATGTAACTGCCCAGCGCGATCATGCCCAGAATGGCCACGACCTTGATGATCGCGAACCAGAACTCTGCCTCGCCAAAGACTTTGACGTTGGCCAGGTTGATGACGTTGATCATCACGAAGAACACGGCGGCCGACGCCCAGGCCGGAATCTCCGGCCACCAGTACTGCACGTATTTGCCGACGGCCGTCAGCTCGGACATGCCCACCAGAATGTACAGCACCCAGCAGTTCCAGCCGGACAGAAAGCCTGCGAAACCGCCCCAATACTTGTGTGCAAAATGACTGAACGACCCGGCAACCGGCTCTTCGACAATCATCTCGCCCAACTGGCGCATGATCATGAAGGCGATGAAGCCGCACAGGGCATAACCGAGAATCATCGACGGGCCCGCCGATTTGAGAACGCCCGCCGATCCCAGGAACAATCCTGTGCCGATGGCGCCGCCCAAGGCGATCAGCTGGATGTGACGGTTTTTAAGACCACGTTTCAAGTCACCCGAATGGGACATGTGTTCACTCATTGGATAGTCACCTTCTTGTTCTTGTCTGTGACGGAATCGAACCCGACGCGCTCATGACGCGGCGGAATGAAACGGAGTGGGTAACCCCGAATGTTTGTGGCGTCCATACGCCGATGAATCACAGAAAAAACGCGGCGCATTGTACACCGGCAAGGTTGCAGTTGGCCGAGAAAAGCTGTGCGCTCGGTCAGGGTTATGCCCCGGCAAATACAAGGATCCCGGATAAAGGTCAGACTATTTTGCATTTGAACTGCGCGGAAAATTCATGAAAACCGACACAATTCCGTCGTAAAAATAATTCAGCGGAAACGCTTCAGTTGTGGCGTTGTTTTTCCTGCAACTTTTTGTTTTTCAGGCAGATTGCCAGTATTTCAAGCCTGAATTTTCTTTTGCAACAGTCAGACTATTGAACTAGTTTTTTCATCGCTGCTGGCCAAGAAGGTCAGTGTGCTTCCATGACGAGGCCGTCAAAGGCGCCGGCCAGATGTCCTCGTCGCATTCGGCAAGTACGTCATTCCCCAGGAGATTCACCTATGCAATCAGTGGAACAAACTCTGGAAGAAGAACTGCAACTGGACGACTGGTTTGAAGCACCGACTCATGACGCCGCCGTGGAGATGATGCAAGCCGACGCCGTGGTGGCGTTTGGCACCGCGATGTGGCCGTTCTAAGGCAGACAGAGGGCGAACGCGTCTGACGCGTTCGCCCTTTTTGTTTTCAGCATTTGCAGCGGAGCGCCCCCATGACGGAACAGAGCAGCGCCATCGAGCACTTTCTTTATTACTTGCGACACCATCCGGCAATCAACGGGATGTCCTCACCCAAGGTGTTGCTGGCCCACACCGGAGATTACACAGCAATAGTCGGCAACATCGTCGAAAGCCCCACCGCCCGCGATACCTTCCGCTTCAGCACGATGGGGCTTGATACATCCCCTATGGATGAGTTGGCCCAGGCCATTACCGACGCCGACCTCTACGTGCTGTTCTACGATGCCTCGACCCTGCCCCATCCCAGCGCCGAAGGCCCGGCCTTCATTCGCTCGTTGCAGACGGTGATGTCGGATCAATGGAAGAAATCCCTGTTGTTCAAGGATTATGGCCGCTATTTCTACGACACCTTCAGTGTAAAACCCGAGCGCATCGCACAGTTGAACGCGGCCCTGATCGAGCGCATGAATCAGGGCGAAACGCTGAGCTTCAGCGATGAACAGGGTTCGTACTTCGAAGCGCCGCTGCGTGAATTGAAGAAATGGACCAACATCAACGGGGTCGGCAACTACGACCTGGCGCCGGGTGAAATCGCCACCCACAGCGACTCGATCAACGGCCACGTTAAATTCGTCGGCACCTTTCTCAGCACGATCCCGTTCGCGCGCAAATACGGGGTGATCGAATCACCGCTGGAGCTGTGGATCGAAAACTCCACCATCACTCGCGTCGAGACCGAGGTGCCGGGACTGGAAATAGATTTCAACAAATACCTGGACGCCAACCCGTCCAACCGGCGAGTGGAGGAGCTGGGCATCGGCACCAACGAAGGCGTGACCCGGCTGTACGCACGCAACGCCGGGTTCGAAGAACGTCACTGCGGCCTTCATCTGGGCCTCGGCGGCGGCGCAAAAGGCAGCCATCATCTGGACCTGATCTTCGACAGCGGAACGCTGAGCGTGGATAAACGCGTGGTGTTTGACGGGGCGTTCAACCTGAATGTTTAGGCATCGCCCTCGCTCGCCAGGCGTGCGCAGGTAGCGCGGACACGCTCACTCCAACAGGCCCTTTGCGACAGAAACAAAAACGCCAGTCTTTCGACTGGCGTTTTCAGTTCACACCGCAATCACTCAGGCTTGCGACGACCGAAGCCCGGGCGCTGACCGGAACCGGCTGGCGGTCCACGGCGCTTGCCCGACGGGCTTTTGTCATCGACCAGCTTGATGCCGGGACGCGAAGCCTTCGGTTTGGCCGGGCGCTTGTTCATGTCGCTCGGACGTTCGGCCACTGGCGTGCCGCGGCTGCTGTCGCCACGCGGTTCACCACGGCTGTCACTACGACCGCCAGCGGCAGGACGTGGCGTGCGAGCCGGACGACCACCTTCGGCCGGCTTGCGCGCCGGGCGCTCGCCGTCGGCCATGCGCGGCTCGCGAGGCGCTCGCTCGACTGGCGCGGCGTCCTTGGCCGGACGCAACTGACGCACGCGTTCGCCTTTGCCCAATGGACGCGAAGACTGGCGCTGAAGACGCTCCAGCTTGTCCTTGGTCTTGGCGTTCATCTGCGGCATTGCGACCGGTTTCAGGCCCACCTCGGCGCTGAGGATGTCGACTTCCTGCTGACTCATTTCGCGCCAGCGACCCATCGGCAGGTCGGAATTGAGGAACACCGGACCGAAGCGCACGCGCTTCAGACGGCTGACCACCAGCCCCTGGGATTCCCACAGGCGACGGACTTCGCGGTTACGGCCTTCCATCACCACGCAGTGGTACCAATGGTTGAAACCTTCACCGCCCGGCGCTTGCTGGATGTCGGTGAAACGCGCAGGACCGTCTTCCAGAATCACACCGTTCTTCAGGCGCAGCAGCATGTCGTCGTCGACTTCACCCCGCACCCGAACGGCGTATTCGCGGTCCATTTCGAACGAGGGGTGCATCAGACGGTTGGCCAGTTCGCCGTCGGTGGTGAACATCAGCAACCCGGTGGTATTGATGTCCAGACGACCGATATTGATCCAGCGGCCTTCCTTCGGGCGCGGCAGCCGATCAAACACGGTCGGACGGCCTTCTGGGTCGTCACGGGTGCAGATTTCGCCGTCGGGCTTGTTGTACATGATGACGCGGCGAACGGTTTCGGCCGCTTCTTCGCGACGGATCACGCGACCGTCAACGGTGATGGCGTCATGCAGATCGACGCGCTGACCCAGGCTTGCCTGAACGCCGTTGACCTTGATGCGGCCTTCGCCGATCCAGGCCTCGACGTCACGGCGAGAGCCGACGCCAATGCGTGCGAGGACCTTCTGCAGTTTTTCGCCTGCTGGGCCGATCTCTTTGTCCTGCTTGTCTTGTTCACTCATCTGGGCACCTCCCGGTGTGTCGAATCAGGGCGCGCGAGTGGGCACGACCTGTTGCCCTGCGTCTGGGCAAGAGAGACTCTCCGGACCAGAAGGGCTGAAAACTGAAAACCTGTGGCGCGTGTGGATCGCCAAAAGGTCGCGAATCATACGCTCATGGCGCGCATTGCGCATCAGAGACTAGACGAAAAACCGGAAGGCAACGCCGGACCTATTTCTTTTTCCGCCGACCGGACGCCTTGAGCGTGATCAACCTCATGGCCGACTCGGCCAGGACCGAGCGTTTTTCGTCCTTGTCCATCTTCTTCCACGACTTGATCTCACGCTTGCTTCGCCCGCAACCGATACAGATGTCGTCGTCGAACTTGCAGACGCTGATGCAGGGGTCTTTGGTGCTCATGGGCTTGGGCCTGACTGATGATCTGAATGTAGGAGCCGGCTTGCTGGCGATATCCATTGATCAGTGAAACAAGCGTTGAATGACACGTCGCAATCGCCAGCAAGCCGGCGCCTGCAGAAGCGTGTTTCAGCACCAGGATCTAATGGCAGCTATAACGCCAACAGCCTGTCACTGCGGATCTTCGTCGTCCGTCGGCTCGTCTTCCAATTCAGACTCTGTATCGCCCTCATCGAGCAATAAATCGTCGAAATCGGTTTTCAGGCCCTGTTCCATGGTGTCGAGTTCCGCCAGCAGACTGCGGAAACTGGTTTCGTCACGCGGCGGTTCCGGCTCGACGTCGGGGTCCGCTTCCAGACTGGCATCGGCCAGTGCCTGCAAATGCGCGGGCACCGGGGCGTCGTCGAAGTCCAGAATCGGCTCGGCTTCCATCTCGCGAAGGTCGGCCAGGGGCGGCAACTCATCGAGATTTTTCAGGTTGAAATGATCGAGGAACGCCTTGGTGGTGGCGAACATCGCGGGTTTGCCCGGCACGTCGCGGTAACCGACGATCCTGATCCATTCACGTTCAAGCAAGGTCTTGACGATGTTGCTGTTGACCGCCACGCCCCGCACGTCTTCGATTTCGCCGCGCGTGATGGGTTGACGATAGGCAATCAAGGCCATGGTTTCGAGTAATGCACGGGAATAACGCTGCGGGCGCTCCTCCCACAGGCGACCGACCCATGGCGCAAATTTTTCGCGAATCTGCAGGCGATAACCCGAAGCGACCTCCTTCAACTCGAAAGCCCGGTTGTCGCAGGATTTGCTCAGCAACGTCAGGGCTTTTTTGAAGACGGCGGGCTCGGGACGCTCGCCCTCCTCGAACAGCTCGTACAATCGATCGAGCGATTGGGGTTTTCCCGAGGCCAGCAGGAAGGCTTCGAGCAGCGGCGCGAGTTCGCGGGGTTCGTTCAGGTTCATCGATCAGCTCTTGCTCTTTATTCGGCTCGTGCGCGCACATGAATGACAGCGAATGGCTCGTTCTGCACCAGCTCGACCAGTTGCTCCTTGACCAGCTCCAGGATGGCCATGAAGGTCACGACCACACCCAGACGCCCCTCCTCGGCCGTGAACAGCTCGGCAAAGGGCACGAATCCGGCGCCTTTCAGACGCTCCAGCACATCGCTCATGCGCTCGCGGGTCGAGAGCGCCTCCCGGCTGACCTGATGGCTTTCAAACATGTCGCCACGGCGCAATACCTCGGCCATGGACATCAACAACTCTTCCAGCGCGACGTCGGGCAACAACTTGCGCGCCCGCGCTTCCGGCGCATCGAGCTTCGGCACCACGACATCGCGGCCAACGCGGGACAATCCGTCGATGCCTTCAGCGGCGGCCTTGAAACGCTCGTACTCCTGCAAGCGACGAATCAGCTCGGCGCGCGGATCGTCCTCTTCCTCTTCGACCGATTCCGAGCGAGGCAGCAGCATGCGCGACTTGATCTCGGCAAGCATCGCGGCCATCACCAGGTATTCTGCCGCGAGCTCCAGGCGCACGGTCTTCATCAGTTCGACGTAGCCCATGTACTGACGGGTGATTTCCGCCACCGGAATGTCGAGGATATTGATGTTCTGTTTACGAATCAGGTACAGCAGAAGGTCGAGCGGACCTTCAAAGGCTTCGAGAAAGACTTCCAGCGCATCCGGGGGAATGTACAGGTCAAGCGGCATCTGCGTGACGGCCTGACCGTAGACCATCGCGAAGGGCAGCTCCTGCTGCGCATCGGCTTGCGGGTCGAGCAACGCCACGCCAGGCGTTTCGACGTCGGTCACTCGACTTCGACCCCGAACGGCGTCGGGTCGCCACAGCCCACACGGACCACTTGCGGGTCACCTTCGGCCAGATTGATCACGGTGGACGCCGATATTCCGCCCTCGCCGCCGTCAATGATCAGGTCGACCTGATGCTCGAGCACGTCACGCATTTCGTGGGGATCGCTCATCGGGAGGGTTTCCCCCGGCAGGATCAGGCTGACACTCATCAGCGGCTCGCCAAGCTCGCGCAGCAGCGCCTGAGCGATCGGATGCTCCGGCACCCGCAAGCCGATGGTACGGCGCTTGGGATGCAGCACCAGTCGCGGCACATCGCGGGTCGCCCCTAGGATAAATGTGTACGGGCCCGGTGTATGGGCCTTGAGCAAGCGGAACGCGGCGGTGTCGACTTTGGCGAACGTGCCCAGTTGCGACAGGTCGCAGCACATCAGGGTGAAGTTGTGCTTGTCATCGAGCTGACGAAGGCGGCGAATGCGGTCGACCGCGGTCTTGTCCTCCATCCGGCACCCCAGGGCATAGGACGAATCGGTCGGGTAAACCACCAGCCCGCCGGCCCTGATAATCTCGACCGCCTGCTTGATCAGACGCGACTGCGGGTTCTCCGGATGGACCTGGAAAAATTGACTCACGGTATCTTCCTGTTCAGACGGCAGTAGGCTGGTCATGTTTGAATCGCCCCCAAAGTGGCGGCAGATCCTCAGGCAACGGGCGATAGACACCAATTTCGGACCAGGCGCCAGGCGCATGGAAATCACTGCCGGCGCTGACCAGCAGACCGAATTCACGGGCCAGAATGGCAAGGCTGCCGACCTGATCGGCAGGCTGCAGGCCATTGACCACCTCCATTGCATGGCCGCCGGCCTGAATGAAGTCGGCGACCAGCTTGCGGCGTTTGCTGCGGGTGAAGTCGTAATGCCATGGGTGCGCCAGGCTGATCCAGGCGCCTGCGGCCCGTAGCGTAGCGACGGTATCCTCCAGCGTTGGCCAGTGCTGCTTGACGTCGCCAAGCTTGCCTGCGCCGAGCCATTTCCGGAACGCCTCGGCGCGGTCTTTTACGAAACCTTCATTGACAAGAAAGTCCGCGAAGTGCGGCCGCGCCGGTGCATTGCCGCTGTCGCCGAGTGCCTGCTGGACCGCGCGAGCGCCTTCCAGCGCGCCGGGCATACCTTTCATCGCCAATTTGCGACTAATTTCTTCAGCGCGCAACCAGCGCCCGGTGTGCAATTGCTCAATGGCGTCGAGCAACGGCCGGGCATCGACATCGAAGCCATACCCCAGAATATGAATGGTGGCACCGCCCCAGGTGCATGACAGCTCGATGCCATTGACCAGTTGCATATCCAGCGCAACCGCCGCCGCGCGGGCCTCGTCAAGGCCTTCGATGGTGTCGTGGTCGGTCAGCGCCAGCACCCGAACGCCGTTCTCGTAAGCACGCGCGACAAGTGCCGCGGGCGCAAGCGCACCATCGGAGGCGGTACTGTGGCAGTGCAGATCGACATTCATAGGGGCGCTTTCGCAGTCATTGATGTTTGTTATTATGCCGTCACATCCAGCTTCTGGCTCTTACTGTGAAACAATTCATCGACTTCATCCCGCTAATCCTGTTTTTCATCGTCTACAAAATCAGTCCTCAGGCCGTCGACATTCTGGGGCACACCTTCATGGTAGGCGGGATTTTCAGCGCCACCGCGATGTTGATCGCCAGTTCCATCGTGGTCTACGGCATCCTTTATATCCGGCAGGGCACACTTGAAAAAAGCCAGTGGCTGACGTTGATCGCCTGCCTGGTGTTCGGGAGCCTGACGCTGGCGTTCCACAGCGAAACGTTCCTCAAATGGAAAGCCCCGGTGGTCAACTGGCTATTTGCGCTGATCTTCGCCGGCAGCCATTTCATCGGCGATCGCCTGCTGATCCAGCGCATCATGGGGCACGCACTGACGTTGCCTCAGCCGATCTGGGTCAAGCTGAACATCGCCTGGATCGTGTTCTTCCTGTTCTGCGGTGCCGCCAACCTGTACGTGGCATTCACATACCAGGACTTCTGGGTTGACTTCAAAGTCTTCGGCAGCCTGGGCATGACCCTGATCTTCCTGATCGGCCAAGGCATTTTCCTGGCCCGTCACATCCACGATGCCGACGCATCGACCCAGCCATCAACAAAAAAGACAGAGGACTGAAATGCTCTACGCAATCGTAGCAACGGACGTCGCCAACTCGCTGGAGAAACGCCTGGAAGCGCGCCCTGCGCACCTGGAGCGCCTGAACGCATTGAAAGCCGAAGGCCGCATCGTGCTTGCCGGGCCCAACCCGGCGGTCGACAGCAATGATCCAGGCACTGCAGGGTTCACCGGCAGCCTGATCGTCGCCGAGTTCGACTCCCTGGCCGCGGCGCAAGCCTGGGCCGACGCCGATCCTTACGTCAAGGCAGGCGTCTATGACCACGTGGTGGTCAAGCCTTTCAAACAAGTCCTGCCCTAACCGTCCTCCCGATGGTTCACCCGGCCTCCTCAGGAGGCCGGGTTCGCAACACTGCCCTTCTGACTGCTCATTATTCGCATGCTGCTGCCGATACCCTGCCAGATACCCAATAAAGCAGGCGCGCTTTCCGGTGCCGCAGGAAAAGTCAGGAGTTCAGATGCGTCCACGTCCGTGGTGTCTGCTGGCGGCCGCGCTGGCCGTTTCGGCAATGAGTCTCGATGTCCAGGCCGAACAAACGACCGATACCGTCGGCCACGCGTTGCCGATGCCCGGCGCTACCAGCCAGTTGGACGACCTTCGCCAGCGTCTGGCTGAAAGCGAGAGGCAACGCGAGGCGTTGACCCGCCAATTGCAAAATGCCGACACTGAACGCGAAAGTATTCAGCTCGGACGCCTGCGTCAGGAGAACCAAAGGCTTAAACTGCAGCTCAAAGAAGCACAGTCGGTCATGCCTGCGCGCGTACTGACCGAGCAACAACAATGGTTCGTCACGGGGGGCGGCGTTGCAATGGTGGCCCTGCTGTGCGGTATCTTTGCCAGCGGCTGGCGTAGACGGCGTCGGCAATGGCTAAATTGAGTGAGTCATGAGCGAGCTGTTACTTATTGATGACGACCAGGAGCTGTGTGAGCTCCTGAGCAGTTGGTTGAGCCAGGAAGGCTTTCAGGTACGGGCGTGTCACGATGGCCAGAGCGCACGCAAGGCGCTCGCCGACAGTGCTCCCGCCGCCGTGGTGCTGGACGTCATGCTGCCCGATGGCAGCGGCCTGGAGCTGCTCAAGCAATTACGCACGGATCACCCCGACCTTCCCGTGTTGATGCTTTCGGCACGCGGCGAGCCGCTGGACCGCATTCTGGGTCTGGAACTGGGCGCTGACGATTACCTTGCCAAACCCTGCGACCCTCGCGAGTTGACGGCACGCCTGCGGGCGGTCCTGCGCCGCAGTCATCCCGCTGCCGTCTCCAGCCAGATCGAACTGGGTGACCTGTGCTTCAGTCCGGCCCGAGGCGTGGTGACCATCGATGATCAGGAATTCACCCTGACCGTCTCCGAGGCCCGCCTGCTCGAAGCGCTCCTCGGCCAACCCGGTGAACCGCTGGAGAAGCAGGAACTCGCGCAACTGGCACTGGGTCGCAAGCTCACGCTCTACGACCGTAGCCTGGACATGCACGTCAGCAACCTGCGCAAGAAAATCGGCCCGCACGCGGACGGACGCCCGCGCATCGTCGCGTTGCGCAGCCGGGGTTACTACTACGCGGTGTGAGGCTACTGTCCCGCCATCCGGGCATGACACAAACCCTGTAGGAATGAGCTTGTTCGCGAAAGCAGTGTGTCAGGCACATCGTGATACCTGACGGATCGCAATCGCGGGCAAGCGCGCTCCTACAGGTAGCCGGCCTCACATTGATCCGTCAGCCTCATGACAAAACCTCTTTACCCAAGCTTTACCCACCCCTGACCTCGCTTGACCTTGATCTCCCTACACTGGCCTCAACCGGCACAAAGCCGGATTCGAGACAAGGAGATACACCATGCGCAAGACTTTGATGGCTTTGATGTTCGCGGCTGCTCTGCCGACCGTTGCGATGGCGATGCCACCGGAAGGCGGCCCGATGGGTGGCCCAGGCGGTCCTGGCTTCGACGGCCCTGGCATGCACCACCGTAAAGGCCCGTACGACAAATTGAATCTGACCCCGGAACAGCGTCAGCAAGTCGGCAAACTGATGGGCGAACAATGGCACGGCCGCTCCGAGATCACCCAGAAGTACCTGGCCAAGCTGTCGCCAGCCGATCAGAAGGCCATGCAGGACGAATTGGCGGCCAGGCATGCAAAAACCCAGTCTGACATCCGCGCGTTGCTGACACCTGATCAGCAGAAAACCTTCGACCAGATCCAGAAGGATCAGGCGCAACGTCGCGCGGACCGTGCCGAGTTCGAAGCCTGGAAAGCGCAAAAGGCGCAGAAAACCCAGTAAAAATCCGGTAGCAGGCTGCTGGCGCGGCAGTACACTCCCCCAACCCGACACGCTCTCCCCGGCGTGTCGGGCTTTTGTCATTAAGGGGTTGATTGAGGACTTCACGTGCGGTCACTGTTCTGGCGAATCCTGGCAAGCTTCTGGCTCGCGATCGCGTTGGTGGCGGGTCTGTCGATCCTGCTGGGGCACATGCTCAATCAGGATGCCTGGATACTCAGTCGTCACCCCGGCTTGCACAAGCTGCCGGAAAAGTGGACACAGCTGTATGAGGAACAGGGCGAAGGTCCGGCGCAGGCGTTTCTGCAGAATCTCAAGCGTAAATACCACATTGACGTGCAGGTGTTGAACGACAGTGGAGAGGCCGTGATTCCCGGCACCTTTCCGCCTCGCGCTGCCGCGTTTGAAGCGCGCCAGCAAAAAGACGATGAACGCCCGCTGCCCTGGCGTCGCCTGACCTCCGAATACACCAGCCCCAAAACCAACGAAACCTATCTGCTGATCTACCGGATTCCACACCCGGAACTGAATGCCTGGCACCGCGAAAGCCTGCTCTGGCCCCTGAGTGCATTGGGCATCGCACTGGTCGTGCTGACATTGTTCAGCCTGTTCGTCACCCTGTCGATCACCCGGCCGCTGAGTCGTCTACGAGGTGCCGTCCACGATCTGGGGCAGACCACCTATCAGCAAAACAGTCTGGCGCAACTCGCCAACCGTCGCGATGAGTTCGGCGTGCTGGCCAACGACTTCAACCGCATGGGCGCTCGCCTGCAGAGCCTGATCGGCAGTCAGCGTCAGTTGCTGCGTGACGTGTCCCATGAACTGCGGTCCCCGTTGGCACGGTTGCGTGTCGCCCTGGCACTGGCCGAACGCGCGGAGCCTGCCGAGCGGGAAAAACTGTGGCCGCGCCTGACCCGCGAATGTGATCGCCTGGAAGAGCTGATCAGTGAAATTCTGGCGCTCGCGCGCCTGGACGCAGACATGGGCGATGCGACGCCCGTCGACCTGCCTGGGCTGTTGCATCACTTGAAGGCTGAAACCGAAATGAGCAGCACTGACCAGACCGTCAGTGTTGACGCTCAGCCAGGCGTTCAGTTGCAGGGCTGGCCGAACGTGCTCGAGCGCGCGCTGGACAACCTGCTGCGCAATGCGCTGCGGTTCAACCCGGCAGGGCAACCCATCGAGCTGAGTGCGCGCAAGGAGGACGCCATGCTGTTCATCAGTGTGCGCGATCACGGTCCCGGCGTCAGCGCGGAGCACTTGGCTCAACTGGGCGAACCCTTCTACCGCGCACCGAACCAGACGGCACCGGGTTACGGCCTGGGCCTGGCCATCGCCAAACGGGCGGCGGAAAAGCACGGTGGCAGCCTGGTGCTGGAGAATCATCCGCAAGGCGGATTCATCGCCAGCATCGTCGTTCCGTGCGACATGGGCCCGGTACCTGCTGAATGAGGGTCCGGGTTGACGCGCGGACCTGCATCCAGACCGCAGACCTGTGGGAGTTAGCTTGCTCGCGAATGCTTCAGGTCAGCACCCTCAACGGTGACTGACACACCGCATTCGTCCGAAGTGCGGCCCATACCCTCGTAACCTCGGACGTCTCCTACAGGCTCCGGGCTTGAGAACGACGCAGATACTGTGGGAGCCGGCTTGCTGGCGAATGCAACCTGTCTTCACGCGCAATGCTGACTGACACAACGCATCCGCCCGCTCACAGCCACGGCGAACCGACGCCTAAAAGGTCTGCGCTATGGGTTAACCCTGCCACGCGCTGACGAACTCCGCGACCTCCAGCTTCGGCGCTTCGCGAGGCGGATTCAGAGGCGTGCCCAGATACAGAAAGGCAACGACCTCTTCATCCGGCGCCAGGCCCAACCCTTTCGCGACGTGTGGGGAATAAGACAAATCGCCTGTGCGCCAGACCGCCCCAATACCCAATGCATACGCCGCCAGCAGCACGCCATGAGCGGCGCAACCTGCGGTGATGGCTTGCTCCTTCTTCGGCACCTTGAAGTGGTCCTGCAAACGGGCGATCACCACAACGACCAGCGGAGCGCGCAGTGGGCCTGAACGGGCTTTTTCCAGCGCTTTCTCATCCGCACCGCCGCCGCTCTCGACCAGCGCCTCTGCCAACAGCTCGCCCATGCGGTTGCGCGCATCGCCTTCCACGGTGAGAAAACGGTAAGGCCGTAGCTGCCCATGATCGGGCGCACGCAAGGCCGCGCTGAACAGGATTTCACGCTGGGCAGCATCCGGGGCTGGCTCGACCAGCCGGGGAACGGACACGCGATTGAGTAATACGTCGAGCGCTTCCATTGAATCGTCTCCTTAAATGATGGGGCATTGTAGTGCTGCCAATGCGTTCTTGAACTTCAATAACGAATGACAGACGTATTTACTTACATGACCCCTGCGGCCGGACTCGGTTTACTTGCCCAGACCTGCGGGTAGAATGTGCGCCTTTTCCACCACCTGATCAGAGCGACTGCATGGCGTTGCCGACTCTTCGCATCATCGGTTTCATTATCGGCATCTTCCTCATCACCCTGGCCATCGCCATGGTCGTGCCCATGGTCACGTTGATGATCTTCGACCGAACTGGCGACATGCCGTCATTCCTCTGGTCGAGCATGATCACGCTTGTCGCCGGGCTGGCGCTGGTTGGCCAGGGCCGTCCCGAGCACGTTCATCTGCGTCCGCGCGACATGTACCTGTTGACCGTCAGCAGCTGGGTGGTGGTGTGCGTATTCGCGGCACTGCCGTTCTTGCTCACGCAGCACATCAGCTATACCGACTCTTTCTTCGAAAGCATGTCCGGGATCACGGCCACGGGTTCTACGGTGCTCAGCGGCCTGGACAGCATGTCACCGGGCATTCTGATCTGGCGCTCGCTGCTGCATTGGCTTGGAGGGATCGGCTTCATCGCGATGGCGGTGGCGATTCTGCCGCTGCTGCGTATCGGCGGGATGCGGCTCTTCCAGACTGAGTCCTCCGACCGTTCGGAAAAAGTCATGCCGCGCTCGCACATGGTGGCCAAATTTATCGTGCTGGTGTATGTCGGCATCACCGTGCTGGGCAGTCTGGCGTTCTGGTGGGCGGGCATGAGCCTGTTCGACGCGATCAACCATGCAATGTCGGCGATATCCACCGGCGGCTTTTCCACGTCTGATCAGTCGCTCGCCAAATGGCGGCAACCGGCGGTGCATTGGGTGGCGATTGTGGTGATGATCCTTGGCAGCCTGCCGTTCACCCTGTACGTCGCCACCCTGAGGGGACATCGCAAAGCGCTGCTCAAGGATGAACAGGTTCGGGGGTTCATCGGTCTGCTGCTGGTGACCTGGCTGGTGATGACCGCCTGGTACTGGGCGACCACGGACCTGCCGTGGTACGACGCGCTTCGGCACGTCGCGCTGAACGTCACATCGGTGCTGACCACCACGGGTTTTGCGCTCGGGGACTACAGCCTGTGGGGCAACTTCGCGCTGATGTTCTTCTTTTATCTGGGCTTCATAGGCGGATGCTCCGGCTCGACGGCCGGAGGCGTGAAGGTGTTTCGCTTTCAGGTCGCCTACATTCTGCTCAAGGCCAACCTGCATCAACTCATTCATCCGCGCGCCGTCATCAAGCAGAAGTACAACGGCCATCGGCTGGACGATGAAATCGTGCGGTCGATTCTGACCTTCTCGTTCTTCTTCACCATCACCATCTGCCTGATCGCCTTGCTGCTGTCGCTGCTGGGCCTGGACTGGATGACAGCGTTGACCGGCGCCGCCAGTACGGTATCGGGCGTTGGCCCGGGGCTCGGTGAAACCATCGGACCTGCCGGTAACTTTTCGACGTTGCCGGATGCGGCCAAGTGGATTTTGTCGGTCGGCATGCTGCTGGGTCGCCTGGAAATCATCACCGTGCTGGTGCTGTGCATTCCGGCGTTCTGGCGGCATTGATCTCACGCAGCCCGGCAGAATCCGCCAGATCCCTGTAGGAATCATCAGCGACTACTCGATCGCCTTACGCACGCGATATTCCCCCGGCGTTTCATCGAACCAGCGGCGGAACGCGCGGAAAAAGTTGCTGGGGTCGGCGAAGCCCAGCAGATAGGCGATTTCCAGCAGTGTCATTTGCGGCTGCGCCAGGTATTGCTCGGCGAGTTCGCGACGGGTGTCGTCGAGCAGGGTCTGAAAACTGGTGCCTTCCTCCTGCAACCGTCGCTGCAAGGTGCGCTGCGACAGATGCAGGCTCCGGGCGACGGCTTCGCGCTTGGGTTCGCCTTGCGGCAGAAGACGGCACAACACCTGGCGAGCCTGATGCGTGACGCGGTTGCTCGCGAACCGGGCAAGAAACTCCCCGGCAAAGCGATCATGCAGCCTGGCCATCGCCTCATCGGCGGTGGGCAGCGGCGCTTCCATATCCGCACGGTCAAACACCAGCGCGTCGTAAGGCGCATTGAACGTCAGCGGCGCATGGAAGAACTTTTTATAGGGTTCGACGTTCTTGGGTTGGTCACCCTGAATCAGTACATGGCGCGGATGAAGTGGACGGCCGGTGAGCCAGCCACAGAACGCCAGCGCAAAGGCCAGTGAAGCCTCCGCGCTTTGTCGTGTGGGCGGCAGAAGATCGCCATGCACCGTGAGAATCAGCGCATAGCCTTCAGGGAGAAGGCGAAAACTCAGGTCGGCACTGTCGGCGATGATTCGCTGATAACGCACCAGCCGGTCGAATCCTTCTTTGAGGGTACGGCTGGACATCAAGGCATAACCGGCGACGCTGAACGACGCAGGCCGAACCACCCGGGCCATGTTCAGGCCAACCGCCGGATTGCCGGACAGCTCGACGGCGCGTTGCCAGAGGCGGGTCATGGAGTCCTGCGGAAAGCGGGCGTCGGGATTTTCCAGGTCGGCATACACCAACCCCAGCTCCTTGAACAACGCCTTGCAGTCCAGCCCATCCATTTCCAGGGACTTGACGATCCCCATCGCCCAACTTGAAGAAGTCGTTTTTTCCATGCTCACGTCTTCTTGTTCAGAATCGGTCGCCCCCTGCGACGGATAGCCGAAGGATACTACGTTGGCACCCATTGTCACTGGTCGCCAGGAGCGCTCGGCTAAACTGATTCACATGACGGGCATCAGAGACAATGGCTGTGGATGACGTAAAAAACTTTGAGCGATTCGCCGATTTCTATCCGTATTACCTGCAGGAACACCGTGACAGCACCTGTCGGCGTCTGCATTTCATCGGCACGAGTCTAGTGATCCTGATCCTGGCGACCGTTGTGCTCAGCGCCAGCTGGGTGTGGCTGTGGGTGCTGCCGCTGGCGGGTTACACCTTCGCATGGGTGGGGCATTTCTTTTTCGAAAAGAACCGGCCTGCCACGTTCAAGCATCCGTTCTACAGCTTGCTCGGCGATTTCGTGATGTACCGGGACATGCTGACTGGCAAAGTGCCTTTTTAACTCGGCGATAGGGACTGATAACAGCTATTTGCTTTAGGCGCGTGCTCGCCCGTGATGGCGGCACGTCTGTGACAGGTTCGTTGACTGGCACACCGCAATCGCGAGCAAGCGCGCTTACAGGTTGCCAACGCCGGCATTGCGGCCTGTCAAACCGTCTCGCCGACGGCCTCCGTCGCCAGGTTCCTGGCCTTGATGTGCGCATCGGCCAGTCGGAACAGCTCGATGGTCCCGTCCCAATGCTCGATGAGCGCCGTGCAGGACTCGACCCAGTCGCCGCAGTTCAGGTACTCCACTGCGCCCACCTGTCGAATCTCGGCATGGTGAATGTGCCCGCAGACCACGCCGTCCAGCCCACGCTTGACGCATTCATGAGCGATGGCTTCTTCGAAGTCGCTGATGAAGTTCACGGCCGTCTTGACCTTGTGCTTCAAGTACGCCGACAGTGACCAGTAGCCATACCCGTATTTGGCGCGCCAGTGGTTGAGCCAGCGGTTGAGGGTCAGGGTGAATTCATAGGCCGAATCGCCCAGAAACGCCAGCCAGCGGTGGTAACGGGTAATCACGTCGAACTGATCGCCATGGATCACCAGCAGGCGTCGACCGTCGGCGGTGACGTGCTCGGCTTCATCGACCAACTGGATATTGCCCAGAATCAGCTTGGAATAACGGCGCAAGAACTCGTCGTGGTTACCCGTGACATAAATCACTTCGGTCCCCCGCTTACTCATGGTCAACAGACGGCGGATGACGTTGGTGTGCGCTTGCGGCCAGTACATACCGCCGCGCAGTTTCCACCCATCAATGATATCGCCGACCAGATAAACCCTGTCGGCATGATACTGCTTGAGAAAACCGGACAGGTGCTCGGCCTGACAGTCCCGGGTTCCCAGATGCACATCAGAGATCCATAAGGTCCGGACACGCTGCTTACGACTCGGTTTCACGTTCTCGGCAATGCTCATGGATGACCTCCACTTGAGTTTCCACAAGGGTGGACCGGGTCAGTGAAATGAACATGACGGCATTGTTGAGGTTTGATGACATGACAAACGAGGCAACACAGTGCCGTAGTTCCAGGACACTGAGCTCGCTCCCACCACAACGCGGGGCGTCGTCAGACGCAAGTCATGTCAACTGTCGAGCGGGGTGTTGCGGTCGTTATGGCCGAGGTCGCGCTCGGGATCGATCTGGTCGCGCACGCGTTGCTTGAGGATCTTGGCTTCGGGGAAGCCGCCATCGGCCTTGCGCTCCCAGATCTGCACGGCGTTGCAGGTAATGTGGAACACCCCGCCGGTCCCCGGCACCAACGACACCTTTCCCAGGTCGTCGCCGAAGGTACTGAGTAGTTCCTGAGCGAGCCACGCCGCACGCAACAGCCACTGGCATTGCGTGCAATACGTGATGACGATCTCAGGTTTCCCAGTCATGGCTCAGCCCAGCCCGGCCAGTAGATCACGTGCCGTTTGCCGAGGGCCGTCGTCGGACTCATCAATGACTTGCTGCAACAGCCGTCGTGCCTCCTCGATATTGCCTTCATCGATCAACACTTGCGCTTCATTGATCTTGCTCAGTGGCGCTTCATCCAGGTCCATCAGGTCGAATTCGGTGTCGTCGGTCATGAAACTGTCGAGAAACGCATCGTCCATCAGGTCACTGTTGCTTTGCACGATCGAGACAGGCTTGGGCTCTTCCTCGAACTGCACGTCCATGTCTATCGTTTCGTCTTCCTCGGCGAAGTCGCTGAGGAACTGCTCTTCCGGCATTTCGAAGACTTCCGGCAATTCCGTCAGGTTGGAGGAGAACGACGGATCCAGCGCGGGCGGCGCTTCGGGCGCAGGCGTGCGCGGTGCCGGGGTGCTGTCGAACGGGTCGACCAGGTCCCAGTCGGCGTCCATCGACAGTTCGTCCAGGTTGAGCTGGAAATCGTCCGCTGGATCGGGATTCAGGGCCGCCGCTGCGTTTTCGTCCAGTTGGCCTGCCGGGGTGTCGCGGGCTGCCGCAATCCCTGCGCCGACAGCAGCCCCTGCTACGAGGCCCGGCGTCACTGACGACTCTGCCGCCAGCGGTGCGGGCGCCACCGGGGCAGCCACCGCCTTGAGTTTCGGATAACGACTGCGGATCTCTTCAAGCTTCTGCGCCTCAATACCCTGGTCAAGCAGGACCTTTTCTTCGGCGTCGAACCCGGCGATATCGCCCTGCTCGCCCAACAATTCAAGAATGCGCAGCCGCACATCGGTGCGCTGAGGCTGCTTGTCGAGTGCCTCTCGCAGGATCGCCAGCGCCTCGGCAAAACGACCGTACGCAATGTAAATGCTCGCCCCGTCCAGTGCATCCGTCGCAGCCCCGGCGAGACGCTGACCTGCGGGCGCGGTGGTGCCGGCAGCCGGCGCGGCAGTGGCCACCGGGCGCGGCGTCACGGCGGGCACTTCGAAGACCGGTGTGACCGTCGCCTGGGCCGGCTTGATGATCGGTTCGGCAGGCTCAGGTTGCAGCGCCAACTGGTTTTTGATGCGATTGCGCCGGACAGACCACGCCAGCGCGAGCAGTAACAGCAGGACCAGCAAGGCGGCCAGGATCGTCGTCCATGGCAGCTCATCGTCTTCCACCGACGGCGCCGCGGCCGGCACTTGAACAGGCGCAGGCGCCGTCGCAACCGGCTGGGTCTTCTCGACAGAAGGGCTTGCAGGTGCCGGAGCAGGCACAGCGGCGGGCGCAGGTCGCGCCGCCAGCGCTTTCATTTCAGCCAGTTGCGTCTGCAACTCGATGATCTGTTTGTCTTTGCCCGCCTCGTCCTCATTCGCCTGCTGGACCTGCGCCTTGAGGTCGTCCACGGTTTTGGCCAGTTGCTGGTTTTCCAACGCAGTGGCGGTCAACTGCTGGCCGGCATCCGATGCCGGCGCAGGGGCGCCTGGCACAAGGGGCGCTGTGCCGGGAGCAGTGGTCGGAGGCCGGGCGCCCGCAGTGGCGGGTACGGATGGTTTGGGTTCGATCGCGCTGTCCGGCAACAACAGAACTTGGCCGACCTTCAACTGGCTGCGCTCACCATTGGGGAAAGCCTGGGGGTTGAGCGCCTGAATACCGCTGATGAGCTCATTGCCAGAAGCCTTGCTGCCCGGCGCCTGCATGCGGCGCGCGATGCCTGCCAGCGTGTCGCCGGAGACCACGGTGTAACGCTTGCCCTGCACAGCCTTCGGTGGCGCGACGGGCAGTCGGGAGACGTCATTTTTTTCGCCCGAGGCAGGCGATTGAGCACGGCTGCGCGTCGCGGCGAGGCCCGTTGGTGAAGTGGGCGGGTCGAGCAGTACCGTGTATTCGCGCAACTGATCGCCGTTGGGTCGCACCAGACGCACGACAAAATCCATATACGGTTCAGTGACCGCTTTGCGCGATTCGACGTGCACGACGGCACGGCTGCCACGAATAACGGGGGTAAAACGCAGGTCATTGAGGAAAAAAACACGTTCCACGCCTGCCTTGGTGAAGGCTTCAGCCGGTGCCAGCGCAACGACGATTTCTTCAGGGGTCAGGCCGCCCGCTTCGATCAGTTCGATGTCAGCGTTGAAAGGCTGGCCGAGCGCCGAATGCAGAGTGATTTCGCCCAAGCCCAGAGCAGCTGCCACGGTGCTGTGGAGCATGGCTGCCGAAGCGACCGCTACAGCGAGCAACCCTGTGCGAAGACCCGACTGAACGCGAGACGCTGCGTGACACCCGCGCCGACGACCGGCCTGAAAACTCTTCAGCATGCGAACCCTTATAAGGCAGGCTTCCCTGCAATTTCGTGAAGCGGACAGCGTGTCCGGGAAAAACCAGTATGGGTGCAAATAGAACAGGATGTTTCGACACCTTCAACGTATTTGTCGCCGACTTAACGCCATGCGCTCAAGATTTTTCCAGATTCGCCAGGATGGTCGAATGAACGCGCATACAGATGCGCAACTCTTCCTCATCAATGCCGACAAAAAGTTCATGACGCAACGCCGTCGCAATGGTTTCGATTTTCTCGATCAGCGGTCGGGCGGGCTCGCACAACAGGATCTTTTTCGCACGGCGATCTTCGACGACGGCCTGACGACGGACCAGCCCCTGATTTTCAAGGCTGTCGAGCAGGCGGGCCAACGTCGGCCCTTCTACGCCGACGCTTTGTGCCAGTTCGCGCTGAGTCGGCGCCTCCTTGAAACGCGCCAGATGCAAGAGGACCAGCCAACGGGCCTGGGACAACCCGAGATCGGCCAGACGACGGTCGAGCTCGGCACGCCAACCACGGGAAAGGTTGGCCAACTGCATGCCAAAGCGGTGTTCTTCTGTTAATGGCATAGTTAACTCGATGGTTAAAGACGATTCCTAATTAATAGGCAGCTAACCATGGAGCTTGGAACGAGGCAAGTAGCCAGGCGCGGTGTTTCGTCGCAGGGACGGGATGAGTCCGAAGAGCGGCAGGTTTGGCGTGGACGTGACTTAAACCTCAAACTCCGACTGCAACGCCGCACGCACGCAATACAGCACGCCTTCGGGCACGCGCCCGGTGAACAGTTCAGCGATCGCGGCGACGGGGGGCAGTTCGCCTTCACCGTCAAGGAAAGCATCCTGAATCTCGCTGAGCAGGTCTTCGGGCAGGTCCAGCGCCTGCTCCAACGACAGCTGCTGTTTGCCAATCGCCTCGGCGAGCATCGTGTAGACGTTCTTTTCCGAGCACTGGAGTTGACCGGCAATCTGCATCGGCGTCATTCCGGCACGGGCCAGGCTGATCAACTCATGCCGCACATCGGTCACGACCCGCGGAGCAGGCGCCGCGCCGCCGAGCACCTCCAGGAACGCCTCGCCGTAACGTTCCAGCTTGCGCGCGCCCACACCGCTGACCCTGCCCATCTCGGCCATCGTGCCGGGCTGGCTGCGCAGCATTTCCAGCAAGGTCGAGTCGGGGAAAATAACGTATGGCGGCACGCCATGCTCTTCCGCCAGCTTGCGGCGCAATGCGCGCAACGCTTCCCACTGTTCGCGCTCTTCGCCACGGACCAGTTGACTGGCCGGGCTGCCCGACGCTTTCGGCGTGGTTTGCGGTTTGAGATCACGGCGCAGTTGCAATGTCACTTCGCCCCGCAGCAAGGGGCGGCAGGTGTCGCTCAGACGCAGGCCGCCGTAACCTTCCAGATCGATGTCGGCCAGCCCCCGTGCCACCAGCTGACGGAACAAGGAGCGCCACTCGCCCTCACTACGGGCCTTGCCCACCCCAAACACCGCCAGTTTCTGATGGCCGAAGCTCAGGACCTTGTCGTTTTCCTTGCCCAACAGGACGTCTACCAGATGACCGACACCATAACGCTGACCGGTGCGATAGATCGCCGACAGGGCCTGACGCGCGGGCTCGGTGGCGTCCCAGGTCTGCACGCCGTCGACACAGTTGTCGCAATGACCGCAGGGGTTGGGCATGTCTTCGTCGAAGTACGCCAACAGCGCCTGACGCCGACAGCGGGTTTCTTCACACAAGGCCAGCATTGCATCCAGCTTGTGGTGCTCGACACGCTTGTGGCGCTCATCACCTTCGGAGTTCTGCAGCATCTGCTTGAGCATCAGCACGTCTTGCAAGCCATAAGCCATCCAGGCGTCGGCCGGCAGACCATCACGCCCTGCCCGGCCCGTTTCCTGGTAATACGCTTCCAGCGACTTGGGCAGGTCCATGTGCGCAACGAAGCGCACGTTGGGCTTGTCGATGCCCATGCCAAAGGCGATGGTGGCGACCATGATCAGCCCTTCCTCGTTCAGGAAGCGGCGCTGGTTTTCCGAACGCGTTTCGATGGGCAGGCCCGCGTGATACGGCAGCGCGGGATAACCGTTGTCGCTGAGGAAGGCGGCGGTTTCTTCGACTTTCTTGCGCGACAGGCAGTAGACAATGCCCGCGTCGCTGCGGCGCTCGGAAAGAAACGCCAGCAACTGCTTGCGCGGCTGTTCCTTGGGCACGATGCGATAGAAGATGTTGGGACGATCGAAACTGGACAGGAAACGCTCGGCGTTCTGCAAATGCAGACGGGTGACGATTTCCTCCCGCGTCCGCTTGTCGGCGGTCGCGGTCAGCGCAATGCGCGGGACATCCGGGAACAGCTCGGCCAGTTGACCCAGTTGCAGGTATTCGGGTCGGAAATCATGCCCCCATTGCGACACGCAGTGGGCTTCGTCGATGGCGAACAGGGCAATGTTCAGGTTTTGCAGAAACGACAGCATGCGCGGCTGAACCAGACGCTCCGGCGCCAGGTACAGCATCTTCACTTCGCCCAGACGGATGCGGTTGGCCAGGTCCCGTTGCTGCTCGGGGCTGAGGGTCGAGTTCAGCGCCGCCGCCGACACGCCCAGTTCTTCGAGCGTCGCCACCTGATCGTCCATCAGGGCGATCAACGGCGACACCACCACCGCCAGACCGTCACGCAACAGGCCAGGCACCTGAAAACACAGGGATTTGCCGCCGCCGGTCGGCATCAGTACCAGCGCATCTCCACCCTTGGCCACGCGTTCGATAATGGCACCCTGAAAGCCACGAAAACTGTCGTAGCCGAAGATGTCTTTAAGTACGCGTTGAGCCTGGTCGAGCATAAATACCCCGGATGGTGCCGCTGCAGCGGGTGAAGATTCGCTGTCGAAATCGCAAAGCGCGGCAGTATACCGGAGCGCCCGGACAGATAGGACAGCGGTGACATGAGCGGTCGAAATTAGCGCGAATGCCGATTCCAACGGCCTCTTGACTGGCATCTGCAGCGCTCAGGGCCTAGAATTCAGCATCGTTTATTTCCAAGGTAGTCCTTCAATGTCCTTCGCTGAGCAATTACACCGCCTGCAAGCCTTCCTCGACGCCGATGAGCTGCATGACGAAGCGCTGGACTATGTGGCCGCCCATGGCTACCTGACCGCGCTCTCGATCTGTGCCGAAACCGTGCCGGACCGTGAGTGGATCGATGCGCTGTTCGCCGAGCCACCGCACTACGCGGACGAGGCTCAGCACGAAGAGATCGAATCCACCCTGATCCTGCTCAAGGCGCACATCGCCCGTCAGCTCGCGTCGGACGAAGAATTCGAACTGCCTTGCGACCTGGACCTGGGTGATGACCCCGACGACTCCGAACTGCGCGGCTGGTGCATCGGTTTCATGGAAGGCGTCTTCCTGCGTGAAGCGGCCTGGTTCGAGAACGACGAAGAGGAAGTCAGCGAGATGCTGCTGCCGATCATGGTCGGTTCGGGCCTGTTCGACGAGCAACCTGAGTTCGCCGACATTGCGGCAGATGCCAACCTGATGGATGACATGATCGTGCAGATCCCTGAGGCGCTGACCGCGCTGTATCTGTTGCTGCACGCCCCGGATGAAAAGCCGGCGATCCTCAAACCTCGCCACCATTGAGTCGGCGCCTATGGCGCACGGCAATTCCAGTGATTTCACACGCCGCACGAGCCGGTCCCGGTTCGTGCGGTATCTGTTGCAAGGCATTGGCTGGCTGAGCGTGGCGTTGGGTGTCATCGGGATTTTTCTTCCGGTGTTGCCGACCACGCCTTTTCTTCTGCTGGCCGCCGCTTGTTTCGCGCGCAGTTCTCCTCGTTTTTATCATTGGCTGGTCGATCACCCTCGGCTTGGCCCGTGGATTCGTGGGTATCTGAATGGCGAGGGTATTCCGCTCAAGGGCAAGGTCTACGCGATCGGGCTGATGTGGGTCAGCATCGGTTTTTCGTGCTGGCTGGTGCCGATGGTCTGGGCGCGGGTATTTATGGCGGTAAGTGCTGTTTTGGTGACGATTTATATCGTGCGGCAGAAGACGTTGCGGCGGTGAGGGCTTTATTCGCAGGCTATGGTTTGATCGTTCCCACGCTCCGCGTGGTAACGCAGCCACTGACGCTGTGCGTCAACGTGGACGCGGAGCGTCCTGACAGGTATTCCCACGCAGAGCGTCACTAGTGTCCGGTAAATATGTTTCATAGTTGAAGGCTGCCCTGAGCAGCCTTCAACTGATCCTGTTCCTGTCGTCGTCGGTCTTTGAATTCCTGGGTAGCAGGCCGTTCATGCAAGGCATAAGCGATACGAACCGTCAGCTCAAACAACGAGCCCTGAAACCCTGAGCGGCGGTGGAACAGGTGCAACAACAGATAGCTGATCAAGGCGCTGTAGATCTGCAGGCGCACGGCGTTTTCGGAGAAGGCATAGAAGCGTTTGAGTTTCAGATGTTGCTTGATCCACTTGAAAAACAGCTCGATCCTCCAGCGATCTTTGTACAAGTTCG
>NZ_FOEO01000012.1 GCF_900110765.1 Pseudomonas sp. NFACC02 | reverse complement strand
CCACGGAGCGTCGTCGGAGTGCGGGTACCCGACGCAGGAGGGCCAAGCCAGGAGCCAGACACTTGGTTACTTGGTGTCCTTTCAAGTAACCCGCCGAAGGCGGAACAGTTTGGACGTTAGGACAAGCCACACCGTCAGCGTCACCCCAAATAGTGGAAATGCGCACCATACAAGCCGGCTTGCTGGCGAATGCAGTGGTTCAGCAGCATCGAAGGTGACTGACACACCCCATCAACAGCCCTCGTAACCTCGGACGTCTCCCAGGGGTAGCGTGTCGTGGGCAGAACAGGCTGATCACTTCAACACCAACATCCGGTATACCCCCGCCTCGCTTTCGATCCCGTGAGTGTCATGGGTGAACCCGGGGAAGGACTTGTCGAAGCTTTCCAGTGCCTTGAGATACGCCAACACGGGGCCGTTTGCAGGCCCTGCGTTTTCCCCGGGCATCAGCAGCGGAATGCCCGGTGGGTACGGCACGATGCCTGTCGCTGCAATGCGTCCCGCCGCTTCCTCCAGCGTGACCTGCTCCACCTCGTTTCTGACCAGCTTTTCGTAAGCCTGCACCGGACTGAACTCGGCCTTGGGCAAGGTCCCGAACGCCTTCGCCATGGCGGCGGTGGTTCTGGTCTGCTTCATGGCGGCGAAGATGTCTTGCGCCAGGTCCCTCAAACCCATACCGGCGTAGCGCTGCTGATTGGCGGTCAGCAGATCGGGCAGGCACATCTCCAACTCGAGGTTGGTGTCGTAGTCACGCTTGAAGTCCAGCAGCGCGTTGACCAACGTGCCCCACTTGCCTTTGGTGATGCCGATCGAGAACAGGAACAGGATGGTGAAGTCCGTGGTTTTCTCCACCACGATGCCTTGACGCCCGAGGTAAGCGCTGAGGACGCAGGCGGGGATGCCGAAGTCGAGCAAATTACCGTCGTCGCCCATGCCGGGACTGAGGATCGACACCTTGATAGGGTCGAGCATGCAGTAGCCGTCTTCGATATCGCCAAACCCGTGCCAGACCTCATTGGGGTGCAGCACCCAGCAGTTCGGGTCGGTCTTGAGCGTGCCTGGATCAACCTCGTGAAAAGGAATCGAGGCCCCGCCGATGTGTACTGACGGCGGCTGCCAGCACGAGAAGAACCAGTCTTCTTGGGCGAGCATTTCAGTCTGCATGCGCGAAATGACCTGACGGAATGCAATGGCCTCTTCAATGGATTCATTGGTCAGGATGTGCCCGCTGGGCGCTTCCATCATTGCGGAGCTGACGTCGCACGAGGCCATGATTGCGTAGTTCGGTGAGGTCGACGCATGCATCATGTACGACTCGTTGAAGCGGCCGTGCGGAATCGGGTTACGGCCATTGCGCACATGAATCATCGAGGCCTGAGACAGCGCCGCCAGCAGCTTGTGGGTCGACTGGGTGGCGAACACTGTAGGCCGGGACGCATCGTGATCCTCAGGGCTGCCGTGCATCGCGAAGCGATCCTTGTACAACGGATTGAAGCGCGCATAGCCGTACCAGGCTTCGTCAAAATGGAGACGGTCCACGCTTTGCCCCAACAGCTCTTCGACGCGCGTCACGTTGTACGTCAGCCCGTCGTAGGTCGAATTGGTGATGATGGCGTGTACCGGTGTTGGATCGATGTGACTTTGGACCAGCGGGTTGTTCGCAATCGCGGCTTTCACGCTCTCGGCGCTCAGGGTCTGCGGCAGAATCGGCCCGATGATGCCGAACCGGTTACGGGTGGGCACCAGGTAGGTCGGAATCGCGCCGGACAGTGTCATCGCATGCTCGGCGGACTTGTGGCAATTGCGGTCGCACAACGCGATCTGATCGCGCGTCACACTGGCCATCAGAATGACGCGGTTGGACATCGAAGAACCGTTGGTGACGTAGTAGGTGCGATGGGCCCCGAACACCTTGGCCGCATAGCGTTCGCCCTGACCGATGGGGCCGCTGTGATCGAGCAACGAGCCCAGCTCACCGACGGAAATCGACAGGTCGGAACGCAGCAGGTTTTCCCCGAAGAATTCATAAAACGCCCGGCCGGCGGTGCTTTTCAGGAAGGCGGTGCCGCCCGCATGCCCCGGGGTGTGCCAGGAGTATTCGTAGCTGCGCGCAAATTTGAGCAATGCGCCGAACATTGGCGGCAGGACCGCCTGACGATAGCGTTCAATGGCCGCCAAGATGCGCCCGCTCAGGAAGCGGCTGGTGTCTTCCGGCAACCAGATGAAGTCGTCAGCGTGCTGCATGACGATCAGCGGCACATTCGACGCGGTGCTGCGATCACTGATCAGAAACACCGGCACGCGGGTGTTGCGCTCACGTAACGTGGTGAGCAGATCAATGCACTCCTGATGGTCTTCGCTGGTGTCCATTTCCCAACTGAGCAACACGCATTGAACCGCCGGATCGGTGCTCAGGATCGACTTGGCGTCGCTCAGGCTTTCCGAGGTCAGCACGCTGATGGAGCGCTCTTCCACGTCGCTGATGAGCTGGATCAGCGCCCGCCCGAACACACTGCGTTTATCGGGCTGTTTGGTGACGAGTAAGGCCAACATGCCAAGCAGCTGTCTGTATTCCGTCATGGTCGAGTCTCCAGCGTGGCGCGATTCAGGTCATTGAGCGGCGGATGATTGAGAGGCCGATTGTCAAGAGACAAGTCGTTGACCGGAATAGCTTCACCGACGATGTGCTGTGCAGCGACGGTCTGGGTGGGAACGCTGTTATTGAGCGCTTCCAGTTTGATCAACCGCGTGTTGACGAAGCCGAACAGCGTGTAGCCCACGATGGTTGCCACGCCGCCCAGCATCAGGGCCTGCGCCCCCGAGCTGTAGAGCGCCAGATAGCTGTAGGCGGCTGCGACGCCGGCGACGATGTTGGTGATAAGCGCTTTGTTCGCCGGTACGTTGGAAACCTTCTGCAGCGTCATCAACGTCGCCATCGACAGGATGTACGGCACCAGGTTAGTGACCACCGCCAGGTTCACCAGCGTATCGAACTGCTTGGCGAGATCCGGGCTGATCGTGAGCAGCGCCATGGCGGTCTGTATCGCCAGCAGGATCAGCATGCTGATGATGGGCACACCGTGCTTGTTGGCCTTGGCGAAGATCGGCAGAAAGTAACCGGTGTCCGCCGAACTCTTGAACACCTGCGCGACGGTGAATTGCCAGCCCAGCAGAGAGCCGATACACGCCAGCACCATCAGCCCCATGACGACGTTGCCGACCATCGGGTTGAACATCCTGGCGAACACCAGCCCGAAAGGCGCGGTGGAAGAAACGAGGTCGGCGTTATTGACGATCCCTGCAATCACGTTGGTGGAGACGATGTAGATTACAGCGGCGCCCAAGGTGCCGCCCAGCACCGCGATGGGAACGTTCTTCTCGGGGTTTTCCACCGCGTCGCCGTTGGCGCAAGCGGACTCCAGCCCGAGAAATGCCCACAACGTGATCGCCACCGATGCGCCTGCCGCCTGATACCAGGGCATGTCGTGAGGGTTCCAGCCGGCCGAATAGACACTGCTGTCGAACCAGAACCAGCCAACGGTCGACACCAGCACGACCGGAGCAATAACGCCCCAGACCGTGACGGAGCCGATCTTGCCGGTGATGTTCGCTCCGCCGAAGTTGGCGAACGTGGTAATCCACAATAACGCGATGGTGGCGAGCCCGACTTGCAGCGAGTCGAGTTTGATATCAAATAGCGTCTGGATATAGCCCACCGCCGTAATACTGATCGCCACATTCGCGATCAACAGAGACAAACCGTAGGTGTAGTTAGTGATGTAGTTTCCTGACTTGCCGAACGTGTACTCGGCATATCCCCCCATGCCGCCCGTCTTGCGGCTGAGCATGCCGCAGCGCGCAAAGGCGTAGGCCAGGGCCAGGGAACCGGTGGCCGTGATCAGCCAGGAAAGAATCGAAATACCGCCGACTTCAGCGAGTTTGGTTGGCAACAACACAATGCCGGATCCCAACATATTGACGGCCGTCAACAGGGTGAGTTGTCCCACACTCATTTTCTTTGCGACTGACATTCCGTTGCCTCATAGGAAAAAGTGAGAGGCCCTTAGCTATAGCAAAGGATTCTCATTAAGCAAGAAATGGAAAATGCTATTACTCAGTGGCTAAAAGCCACTTTGAATAACGTCGACATCAATGACCGACACGCTGGAAGCCGGGGAGTCCGGCCATCTAAACGGATAGCCGGAAGAGACGTTGCGGGCCAGACTAACGTCCAGTAGGCGAGCACAGTTGACACAGATCAATGTGCGTTTGAATACCTGACCTCATCCGTTTGGTCAGGTGGACAGTGAGCGTTGCAAACGCGCCAGCACATCAAGGTCGGTGCGTTCGAAGCGCAGCGGTGTCGCCGATATGCCGCCATGGGTCACCACAAACGTCTCGCTGTCCTCGAAATCCGGGCGTTCGTGACGATCGATGTTCAACCAGTAATAGCCCTGCTCACGCATGTCGGTGCGGCGAGTGATGTTCAGACCGTCCATGCGACCGACGCCCTGTCGGGTGATCTGCAAAGGTCCCGCCTGCGCGGGATCGACGTCAGGGAAATTGACGTTCAGGCAGACATCGGCGGCCCACTCCATGCCGATCAGCGTACGAATCACCTCAGGCGCGAGGGTTCTGGCCGTTTCCCATTTCACCGCGTCGCGACGGGTGAAGAATTGACTCAACGCAATCGATGGCACGCCCAGCAACAGACCGGCCATGGCTGCGCCGACAGTTCCGGAAAACAGTGTTTCCACACCCAGGTTGGCGCCTTTATTGATGCCTGACAGCAACAGTTGAGGGGGATTGTCCATCAGTTGCCTCAGGCCGATGGCGACACAATCGGCAGGCGTGCCCGACACGGAAAATCGGCGTTCACCGCGGGACTTCACGCGTAATGGATGATGGATGCTGAGTGCATGGGAAATCCCGCTTTGGTCCTGCTCCGGGGCGATCACCCAGACCTCGTCCGCGAGCTCCCGGGCGACGGCTTCCAGAACTTCAAGTCCCGGCGCATCGATGCCGTCATCGTTGGTGATCAGGATTCTTTCGATACGCGGGCTGGACATTCATGCCTCCTTCACAAGATGGATCATACAAACAACGTAAATAACGCAAACCCCGCATACCAGACAATCGCCGAGCGAATCAGCAATTCCCACAGCACATCCAGGCTGTTCACGCCTTCGGCGCCCACCACCGGCGCAGGCACTTCACCCGCCACGCACCCGGCGCGAGTGATCAACCCGGCCGCGCTGATGTTCCAGTTCAGCAGCTCAGTGAGCATCACGCGGCTGACCGCGACGAAGTTGCCGACCAGTGCAAAGCTCGCCGCCAGCAGACGCACAGGCACCCAGTCGAATGCATGGCGCAATTGCGTCGCTCGCTCCACCAGCGCCGGGGTTTTCCCGTGCTCGGACGCCAGGGCCAGCAACCGGTAGGCCAACGCGGCCACGGGTCCCAGCACGAAGTACCAGAAGATCACCGCGAAGAAGCCCTGATAGACCTGCCACAGCAAATACGTCTGCACGCCGCCCAGCAACTGCTCCTCGTTCTCTGCCTGAACACCCAGATCACGATGGGCGACCAGCACGGCCGCTTCCTGGTCGCCACGTCGACAGGCGTCGCGAAACGAGCCGAGGTTGGCTTTGATATCCCCACGTCCCAGGCTGTAGATCAGCACCAGCAAATGGATCGGCAGCGCCAGCCAGCCATACGCCACCGAGCCGAGGACCCAGAGCACCAGCGCCAGCAGCAACAGCGGAAACAGGATTGTCAGCGTGAGGATCCACCAGGGACGTTTGGCAGTTCGCGGGTTCGACTCAAGCCGGCCCAGCTGATTCAACCAGGGCGCATCCCGCTGAACACGCTGACGCAGCGCGGAGAACTTCTCGATCCACACGGCCAACAGCAACACCAGAAAACTCATGACCTGCTCCTTGATTCAATTCTGCAAAGCCGAACGAAACCGTGCCCAGTCAAAGCATGGCCCCGGATCGGTCTTGCGCCCCGGAGCGATGTCGCTGTGCCCCGTAATGCGCGGTGGGGTGATGGCCGGCCATGCCGACTGCAATTGTCGGGTCAGGGCAATCAGCGTGTCGTATTGCGCATCGGTGAAAGGCTGATCGTCGGTGCCCTCCAGCTCGATACCGATGGAAAAGTCATTGCACGTCTCGCGCCCTTCGAACACCGATACTCCGGCATGCCACGCCCGATCCAGACACGAGACGAACTGGGTCAGTTCGCCGTCGCGCTCGATCAGAAAATGCGCGGACACCCGAAGCTCAGCGATGCTTTCAAAGTAAGGATGCTCCGTGACGTCCAGTCGGTTCTGGAAGAACGCCTGGACTTTCCCCGTTTTAAACTGCGCCGGTGGCAGGCTGATGTTGTGAATCACCAGCAACGAGATCTCGCCGTCCGGGCGAGCATTGAAATTTGGCGAAGGGCAATGGTGCGCGCCATGGCACCAGCCCGTGGCAAGGTCCAATTGCATGGAGGGTCCCTGGGACGTGAATCGACAGCGGCCAGTATGCCCGGGATGAGGAAGGATGTGGGCAGCGAATCGCGATTCGATTCGCCGGGAGGCATGTGGTGCAGCGCAACAAACAGCGCGCGGGAATATGCAGCCTCAGCCCTTGAGCTTGCGCAGGTTCCCCAGCACCGACTCCAGCGCCCGGTCGAACAACAGCGAGTCGTCCAGCACGCGAATCGCGCCGCGCCGAAATTCGACGGCCAGCCCCATGCGCGTCTTTTCCAGCACTTTCATGCCAGTACGGTTGACGAACACATAGCGTCCGCTCGGCTCGACGATGGCCGCCAGCTTGCAACGCAGTTTGTGGTCTTCGTCTTCCTGGATTTCCACCCAGCTTCCCATGCGAAGTTTGTCGACTTGCATCAGCCCCTCATCGTTCTCTGGCAGCTGCAGAGACGGCTCGCTGATGACCTGTTCCCCCGGCGCGACCAGTACGATCTCTTCCACCACGGCCATCATCGTCGGGCCCTCACCGGGCTCATCGGCGATGGCCTCCTGCGCTTCCACCGCCGAACCGGCCACGTGGTTGAACGCCTGCACATGCAAGACTTCGAGCTGGCTGAAAAACTCGCTGGTAGCGAAAGGATCGAATGCGGCGCTGCTCAAACCGTCACGTAACGACTTCAACAGACCGGGCACCAGCTCAAGCAACCGTTGACGCGCATCGGGTTCATCATGAGGCTCAACGCTCCAGATGAGGTCGTCCATCGCCTGAAGACCGGCCTTCCACTCCCCCGACTGCTCGCCGTGCTTGAGACAGGTCAGCAGCAACACTTTGCTCCAGGCTTCTTGCAACAGACGCACCACCACTTCCGGCAGCGTGCGCCCCAGCAGGCGGTCGTTGAGCGCTTGCTGAACCCGCTGACGCGCCAGCTCGGCCAGTGCGCGGCCTTCTTCAGCATCACGGGTGCGCTGCTCCAGCAGCTCACTGCGGCGACGTTCATCGCTGGTAAACGCCAGAAAGTCGACCAGCAGTTCGGTGAAGATCGCCGGGTCGTCAACAAAGTCATGCAACAGACGTTGCACGATCTGATCGATGCGCAGGTACAGAGAGTCACGCTGACTGTCGTCGCGCCCACCCCAGCCCAACGCTGCCGAGGCAATTTCATTCAACAGACGACGGGCCGGATGGCTACCGCGACTGAAGAAGCTCTTGTCGATGACCGCGACCTTGAGCATCGGAATCTGCAAACGACCGATCAACGCGCGCAGCGACGCTGGCAGGTTGCGGTCATCGAGAATGAATTCGAAGAGCATCGATATCAGGTTGATCACGTCCTCGTCGATCGTGCCCACCGTGCGGAATTTACCGCTGCGCGCGCTCACCCGGCCGATCAACTGCTCCAGTTGCGCACGCAGATCGAAGTCGTCCGGGTTCTCGGCGCGAGGTACGTATTGCTGCAAATGAGACAGCAGGCGCAGCAGATCCTGACTTGAAATCGGCCGGGCCTCCGCGCCGTTTTCAGGTCGGGGCGTCAGGCTCCCGCGGACATGCACCAGCAGTTCCTGCAACGTGGAGAAGACTTCCTGAACGCTCTTGTCGAGCTTCTCGGCGGCCTGTACCAGCGCGGCGTTGTCTGCACGCTGGGCTTCAGTGCCTGGCCCAGTGCTGGAAGAGCGATCGGTCGAGCGTCGCGACGGCAACACTTTCAGGTCTGGCAAGACACCTGCGGAGATGAGCAGCAGGTTGGCCTCTTCATACAACTGGTCGGCGTTGCTCAACGCGTACTTTTCAAACAGCTTGAGGATGATCAGCTTGACCTTGATCTCGACGCCGAGATTGCGGCCGGCCTGCAAAAAGAAATCGCACAGCAAAGTCGGACCGAGCGGGTTCGTTTCATCGGTCAAAGGCTGCGGGATCAGTTCGTTCAAACGCGTGGTGAGCTGACTCAGTGCCACGCCGTCGCGGTTCATGACCTTGGTCACCATGGCATCAATCGCCACGGTGCGCTCAAGATCGTCGTTGTGCACCAGCGAGAGTTTGTCGAAGGAAACCGGCTCGGGGAGGATCGGCTCGGCGATCTCGTATTGACCAAGGCGCAGGAACGCTTCGAAGAATTTGTCCAGAAAGTTGCGTTCGATGCTCTTGCGCTTCAGACGCAGATCCCGCATCGCTTCAAAGAAAACATTCTGTTCGGCGTTGTTCTGCGCCCGGTCCGCCATTTCGAACAGGGTGTCGTCAGCGTTATCGAAGAGGGTCTGCAGGCTTTCCTTGAGTTGCTGGGCGGCTTTGTCGCGCACCTGTAACAGAACGACGGGCAGCCGAGCAACAGGCGAAGACCCCGGAAGATCAGGCCCCGTCTTGCTCAAAGGCACCACTTTACTGTCGTTCTGCATCAAGGACTCCTTTCGTCCAACATCGCTTAACAACGATTGCAACAGCCACAACCCGATCGCAAACGGAAGCACACCTCCGATTGACGGCGCTCAAATATGTGATCCCTGAGGTACGCAGGCGGAACGTCAAAGCTATGACGTCAAATACAAGGCGAATTATGTTTTAAATCATGTCCGCTCGCCAGCGGACTCTTCGCCTTGATTGAAATAATAGGAGGGGACGAAGAAGCTTGTGCAGCGATAGACCGTAAAAATCGCAATCTGTCGCATAAGAGGCGAAAAAACCGACAGGCTGCAGCCTATCCATTCAAACGCGTGTGGGCCGCCAGTGGGTTGGTACAGTCGACTGCCTTATACTCCGGCCACTTAGTAAGTGGAGCCCGATATGCCGAATCTACGTCTTGCCGCACTGACCGCCGAAATCGAAGCCAACGTACGCCGTGCGTTGCTTGAGGACGTCGGCAGCGGCGACATCACTGCCCAACTGATTCCCGCCGAGCGTCTGGCCAAGGCCACGGTGATTTCCCGCGACGCAGCGGTGATCGCGGGCACGGCGTGGGTCGACAGCGTTTTTCGTCAACTGGATCAGCGCGTGGCGGTGCATTGGCAAGTCGCCGACGGTGAGCGGGTCAAACCCGATCAGCCGCTGTTCCATCTCGAAGGCCCCGCCCGCTCGCTGCTGACAGGCGAACGTAGCGCGCTCAATTTCCTGCAGATGCTCTCAGGCGTCGCTACCCGCGCCCAGCATTATGCGGACATGGTCGCCGACACCCAGGTCAAACTGCTCGACACCCGCAAAACCCTGCCGGGCCTGCGACTGGCACAGAAATACGCCGTGACCTGCGGCGGTTGCCACAACCACCGGATCGGCCTGTACGACGCCTTCCTGATCAAGGAGAACCACATCGCGGCCTGCGGCGGCATCGTCGAGGCCATCACCGCCGCGCACAAAATCGCACCCGGCAAACCGGTGGAAGTCGAAGTCGAAAACCTCGACGAACTCAGACAAGCCCTCAACGGCGGCGCCGACATCATCATGCTCGACGAACTGAGCCTGGACGACATGCGCGAAGCCGTCCGCCTCACCGCCGGCAAAGCCAAACTCGAAGCCAGCGGCGGCGTCACCGACGCCACCCTGCGCACCATCGCCGAAACGGGCGTGGACTACATCTCGATTGGCACGTTGACCAAGGATGTGAAGGCGGTAGATTTGTCGATGCGGTTGAGTGTTTGACGTTTGAACCTGTAGGAGCGCGCTTGCCCGCGATTGCGGCGTGTCAGTTTCACTGGATGATGCTGACCCACCGCAATCGCGGGCAAGCGCGCTCCTACAGGAGGTTGAGCCACTGGAAACGAAAAAGCCCGGTCCTGAGGACCGGGCTTTTGCGTATTTGGTGCCGAAAATAGGAATCGAACCTACGACCTTCGCGTTACGAGTGCGCTGCTCTACCGACTGAGCTATTTCGGCGAATGCTGGCCTATTCAACAGCAAGGGTCACGCATAAGCAAGCAACGCTACTTCGCCGTGCAGCTTAATTAAGGGCAGCCACCCTGCCCAGGTTTCAGGCCGCGAGTAGCACTGCAGATTGTGCCTGTCATCGCCCAAGTCATGTTTGCGGCACTTGCGGTAAGCGTAGGTGTGTACGTAAAAGTCAAAGCGGTACCATCAGCGGCGGTTGCAGCACTAGTGCCGGTGATCACCCCTGTTCCAGAAACAGCAAGGCCGACAGTGTTTGGAGTGGCAACGGCTGGTGGAACACCGTTATTCCCAGCGCCGCAAGCCGTCAACGCCCCTAGCTCTTGGGCACACATTGCCACAGCTTGTTTGTAAGAGGCGATATCGTTAACCGTTGCAGAGGCACGCGCGCGAGATGTGTAATCGCTGTACTGAGGGATGGCTACCGCCGCCAAAATACCGATAATCGCAACAACGATCATCAACTCGATCAAGGTAAAACCTTTTTGTGCATTCATGTTCAACTACTCCAGGCGTCAATTAGTGGTGCCCCTGCGGATAACCAGCACGCAGCGTGCCAACTTTCATAACCACCCGTGGCTTGTGAAGGTAGGGAAGCACCAAGCTTGGGCAGTACCGGAGGACGCGAAAAACTGACGTTTTTTGTCACCTCCCGCATGGAGGTTTGGCAGCACAGCCCGACTGCGCTATAAACCCACCAATGTCTGCGTTTGGTGGTTTTATGACTGATGTTGTCCTCACGGGTTTGGCGAAGCAGCTTGTCGTGGCCGAGCTTCTCAACGAAAAATCTGCGCAGCAGGCTTATCAGCAGGCTCGTAGTGACAAGATGTCGCTGGTCAGCTACCTGGTGCAGAACAAGCTTGTTAAGAGCCTGACGCTCGCTGAGGTTGCTTCAGACCAGTTTGGCCTTCCTTTCCTCGACCTCAACACCTTGGATAAAGAGGGGCAGCCTAAGGGCCTTGTCAGTGAAAAGCTTGTCCGCCAGCACTCCGCTCTCCCACTGTGGCGGCGTGGAAACAAATTATTCGTGGGTATCTCTGACCCCACTAATCACCAAGCCATCACCGACATCCAGTTCAGCACCGGACTCAACACCGAAGCAATACTGGTGGAGGACGACAAGCTCACGCTAGCAATCGACAAGTTTTTTGATAACCACAGCGGAATGGGCGATCTGGCAGATGTCGATCTTGGCCTTGAAATCGAGACTGTAGACGAAAGCAAAGAGTCCTCAATCACCGGACAAGATGCCGACGACGCCCCTGTAGTGCGGTTCGTCAATAAAATGCTTATGGACGCTATTCGCCTTGGTTCTTCAGACTTGCATTTCGAGCCCTACGAGAAGCTGTTCCGGGTGCGCCTGCGTACGGACGGCATTCTTCACGAAGTTGCCAAACCGCCTATTCATTTGGCAGGGCGTATCGCTGCCCGCTTAAAAGTTATGGCAAATTTGGACATCTCCGAGCGGCGCAAGCCTCAGGACGGTCGAATCAAGTTGCGTATTTCGAAGAACCGCGCCATCGACTTCCGGGTGAATACGTTGCCCACGTTGTGGGGCGAAAAGATCGTGATGCGGATTCTCGATCCGACAAGTGCCCAGATGGGGATCGATGCCTTGGGCTACGAGCCGGAACAAAAGGCTCTGTATATGGAAGCACTGAGCAAGCCACAAGGCATGATCCTCGTCACCGGCCCGACTGGTTCGGGAAAAACCGTTTCGCTATACACTGGCCTGAACATCCTCAACACCACCGACATCAATATTTCAACTGCCGAAGATCCGGTAGAGATCAACCTGGAAGGTATCAACCAGGTAAACGTTAACCCTAGGCAAGGCATGGACTTCGCTCAAGCATTGCGGGCGTTTCTACGTCAGGATCCAGACGTGATCATGGTCGGTGAGATTCGCGACCTCGAAACTGCAGAGATTGCGATCAAGGCATCGCAGACGGGTCACTTGGTGCTCTCAACGCTACACACCAACAGCGCAGCGGAAACGCTCACCCGTTTACATCATATGGGGGTGGCTGCCTTCAATATCGCGACTTCAATAAATCTGATTATTGCTCAACGGCTCGCGCGCAAGCTGTGTCCGCACTGCAAGCAGGAAGTCGATATCCCTCGAGAAACATTGATTGCTGAAGGTTTCCCGGAGTCCAAAATTGGCTCATTCAAGCTTTACTCACCTGTGGGGTGCGATCATTGCAACGTTGGCTACAAGGGCCGTGTGGGTATTTACGAGGTGGTGAAAAGCACCCCAGCCCTTGAGCGCATCATCATGGAGGAAGGCAACTCTATCGAGATTTCCGAACAGATGCGCAAGGATGGCTTCAACGATCTGCGCACTTCCGGCCTGATGAAGGCTATGCAGGGCGTGACCAGTCTGGAAGAAGTCAACCGGGTAACCAAGGACTAAGCATGGCGACCAAAGGAGTGAAAGTCAGCGTCTTCACTTGGGAGGGGCTGGACAAGAAAGGCGCCAAGCAAAAAGGCGAAATCAATGGGCACAATCCTGCCTTGGTCAAGGCACAGCTGCGCAAACAAGGCATCAATCCAACAAAAGTAAGGAAAAAAGCGGTTTCGATTTTCGGCTCTGGCAAGAAGATCAAACCGCTGGATATCGCGTTCTTCAGCCGCCAGATGGCGACAATGATGAAAGCTGGAGTACCGCTTCTGCAGTCGTTCGACATCATCAGTGAGGGCTCTGATAACCCTAACATGCGCAAATTGGTAGACGACATCAAGCAAGAAGTCGCAGCGGGACATAGCTTTGCCACCGCCCTGCGACAAAAACCACAATACTTCGATGACCTTTTCTGCAACCTTGTGGACGCCGGCGAGCAAGCCGGAGCCTTGGAGTCGTTGCTTGATCGAGTTGCGACATATAAGGAAAAAACTGAACAGCTCAAAGCCAAAATCAAAAAGGCCATGACCTATCCAATTGCGGTGGTGATCGTAGCAATTATCGTCACAGGCATTCTTTTGATTAAGGTGGTGCCGCAGTTTCAAGCCATCTTCACGAGTTTCGGAGCGGATCTGCCAGCTTTTACCAAAATGGTGGTTGCACTTTCCCAGTTTGTACAGGACAGCTGGTACTTCATCCTCGCCGGACTGTTCGTGGCAGTATTCTGTTTTCGACGCGCCTACAAGACGTCTGAAAAGTTTCGCGATTGGATGGACCGTCTGTTACTCAAAATACCTGTCGTCGGCCCGCTGACGTACAAGTCGGCAGTGGCTCGCTATGCCCGAACACTTGCGACCACGTTTGCAGCAGGTGTTCCGTTGGTCGAGGCGCTTGACTCAGTAGCAGGCGCTACAGGTAACGTTGTGTTCCGTAATGCGGTGAACAAGGTCAAGCAGGACGTCTCTACTGGGATGCAGCTCAACTTCTCGATGCGAAGCACTGGCGTATTTCCCATGCTGGCCGTGCAGATGACCTCCATCGGGGAGGAGTCTGGTGCATTGGATTCAATGCTGGATAAAGTCGCGACCTACTATGAGGACGAAGTCGACAACATGGTCGAGAGCCTGACAAGCCTCATGGAACCCATGATCATGGCCGTACTTGGCGTGGTCGTCGGTGGGCTGGTTCTCGCCATGTATCTCCCCATCTTCCAGCTCGGAAACGTCGTCTAACCATGCCCCTCCCCGACCTCCTGGCCAGCTCTCCGCTGGCCTTCGTTTTATGCACCCTCGTTTTAGGGCTGCTCGTCGGCAGTTTCCTCAACGTCGTTGTTTATCGCCTGCCGAAGATGATGCTGCGGGACTGGAAAGCTCAGGCGCGGGAGGTGCTTGAGTTGCCTGCTGAACCTCAGACCGAAACCTTTAATCTGCTTCTCCCGCACTCGCGATGCCCGCACTGCGCCCACAAGATTCGCGCTTGGGAAAATCTGCCGGTGATCAGTTATGTGTTTCTGGGCGGCAAGTGTTCGAGTTGCAAAGCGCCGATCAGCAAGCGTTATCCGATGGTGGAGCTGGCCTGTGGGTTGATGTCTGCGTTTGTGGCGTGGCATTTCGGGTTTGGCTGGCAGGCGGGTGCGGTGCTGCTGTTGAGCTGGGGTTTGCTGTCGATGAGCCTGATCGACGCCGATCACCAGTTGTTGCCCGATGCGATCGTGTTGCCGCTATTGTGGCTGGGGCTGATCGTCAATGCCTTTGGGCTATTCACATCGCTGGCCGATGCACTGTGGGGCGCGGTCTTCGGGTATCTGGTGTTGTGGTGTGTGTTCTGGCTGTTCAAGCTGATCACCGGCAAGGAAGGCATGGGCTACGGCGATTTCAAATTGCTGGCAATGCTCGGCGCGTGGGGTGGGTGGCAGATTTTGCCGCTGACGATTCTCTTGTCGTCGATTGTTGGTGCGGTGTTGGGGCTGATTATGCTGCGCGTGCGCAATGTCGAAACCAGCACGCCAATCCCCTTCGGTCCTTATCTGGCCATCGCGGGGTGGATCGCACTGCTCTGGGGTGATCAAATAACGACTTCGTATTTGCAGATCGCCGGTTTCAGATGAACGCTTCGCAAACGCAACCCTGGATTCTAGGCCTGACCGGCGGCATTGGCAGTGGCAAAAGTGCGGCCGCCCAGTGTTTTGTCGATCTGGGCATTCATCTGGTGGATGCCGATAACGCGGCCCGCTGGGTCGTCGAACCGGGACGCCCTGCTCTCGCACAAATAGCCGAGCACTTTGGGGTCGGGGTGTTGCAAGCCGATGGCACGTTGAACCGTGCGGCATTGCGCGAGCTGATCTTCAAGGATCCCGAGCAGCGGGCCTGGCTGGAGGGGTTGCTTCATCCGCTGATTCGCGAGGAGATCAAGCAGTACCTGGCTCGGGCGCAATCGCCTTATGCGATTCTGGTATCGCCGCTGCTGCTGGAGACTTCGCAGCATCAGATGGTCCAACGCGTACTTGTGATCGATGTGCCTGAAGCTGTGCAGATCGAACGCACGGTGTTGCGTGACAAGACCAACGAAGCGCAGGTTCGGGCGATTCTCAAGGCACAGGCCAGCCGCGAGGAACGTCTGCGCCGCGCCGATGACGTGATCGTCAACGACCGCGACCCGGCCTGGCTGAAAAACGAAGTCGAGCGACTGCATCACTTTTATCTAACTTTGCGTGGAGGCCAATGATGAGCCAACCAATGACCGTCGATTGTCCAACCTGCGGAGCCCCGGTGGAATGGACACCGGAAAGCAAATTCCGGCCGTTCTGTTCGGACCGTTGCAAGCTGATCGACCTGGGCGCCTGGGCGTCGGAAGAACATGCAATTCCGGTGGCACCGGATGCTGAGGATGACATGTTTTCGGGTGATTTCGATCCACGGCAGCATTGATTCATCGCGATTTGACTTACGGCGACTGATTGTAGGAGACGTCCGAGGTTACGAGGGTATTGGCCGCAATTCGGACGAACGCGGTGGGTCAGGCACCATTGATGTATCTGATCTATCGCATTCGCCAGCAAGCCGGCTCCTACACAGTTCTGCGGTCTGGACACAGACCCGTGCATCAACCCGGTCCTCTGTAGGAAACGTCCGAGGTTACGAGGGTATGGGCCGCAATTCGGACGAATGCGGTGGGTCAGGCACCATTGATGGTGCTGCCCCACCGCATTCTCCAGCAAGCCGGCTCCTACACAGCTCTGCGACCTGGGCACCGGTTCGTGCGTCACCCCTGACAGGTCTGCGGTCGGTACGCAGGTTCGTCGCCGTCATCCGCTCACCGTTCAGACAGGTACCGCGTGCGGTTGAACGTTTCCAGCCACTCGGGACAGAACACCACCAGGGCGGTGACAATCATCCCGTTTATAAAGGCCTCGGGAAAAATGATCAGCCATAGGTAGCCGATGAAATCCCCGAGCCACTCTGGCATTGCGAACAGGCCGTCGAACCAGAGCAACCCCATGGCGACCGACAGGCACGCGAGCGCAACCAGCGCCGCGGCAAAGAATCCCGAGCAGAAGATGTAGGTAAACGGATTCTTCGGTTGGGCGCGCTCGACGACCAGTGAGCAACCTTCCGTGATCAACACCGGCATCACGACCAGCAACAGGCCGTTGACCCCAAGCGACGCCAGTTCCTGCCGCCCCATCGCCAACAGCCCAAGCTGCGCAATCAACCCGCCGACGATCGCCAACGGCCAGTCCAGCAGCAAGGTCACGGCGGTCATGCCCAGTAGATGGTACGAGACGCCGGTGTCGAAGTCGCGGCGCATCAACCACAACAGAAATAAGGCGAACACCGTGCCGAAGAACACGTGTTGGCGGCGGCTATCGCTGAACAGTTCCACCCAGGGACAGCGCCACACAGCCCACAGCAGCAGCGGCACATAGAAGAGCCACGCGAGGGTCATGGTTTGCGCGGTCAGCACCTGGGTTCCGATCATGATGAAGGACGCTTCCGGGTTCGGATAAGAAACAGTCTACTCCTGCCAAAACCGTCTGCGCGTCCAAAACAAAAACACCCGATGGAGCGTATTCACTCGCCCCACCGGGTGTTTCAGTGATCAAGCTGTTGCAGGTCAGTCGAGCTTACGCTGCGGAGCGCCGTGAACCATGGTGTAGGCATAGTCGACGCCCATGCCGTAAGCACCGCTGTGCTCCAGGACCAGTTGCATGACCGCTTCGTAGGTTTCCTTGTGGGCCCAGTCGCGCTGGAATTCGAGCAGGACCTGTTGCCAGGTGACAGGCACCGCGCCAGCCTGAATCATGCGCTGCACCGACATGTCGTGTGCTTCCTTGGTCGTGCCACCCGAGGCGTCGGTGACGATGTAGACCTCGTAGCCTTCAGCCAGGGCGTCCAGCGTCGGGAAGTTCAGGCAGACCTCGGTCCACAGTGCTGCGATGATCAGCTTTTTGCGACCCGTCGCCTTGACCGCCTCTACCAGCTTCTTGTCTTCCCAGGAGTTCATCGAGGTGCGCTCGATCGGCTGTTGCTCCGGGTGGACCGCCAGCAGTTCAGGCCAGATGTAGCCGCTGAAGCTTTTGGTTTCAACCGAGGTGAAGATCGTCGGCACGTTGAAGATCTTGGCGGCCTTCGCCAGGCCGACGGTGTTGTTCTTCAGTGTCTGACGATCGATCGACTGCACGCCGAAGGCCATTTGTGGCTGGTGGTCGATCAGGATCAGAGCAGCGTTGGTTGGGTTCAGCAGTTCGCGGATAGACATGGCATGTTCCTTTAGATGTCGAAAGTCAGTAGGGGTTGGCCGCTCTAGCTCATGGGTTCTGCCCGTTGAGCTGTTTGCTTGCTGGCTTGGGAGTAAATCTACGGACTAGCCGACTTCGGAACAATCCCATAAAATCGAGACTCATTGTTTCCATACTAGGGACATTAATGGACCGTATCGAATGCATGCGCGCTTTTGTGGCCACCGTCGGCGCCAATGGTTTTGCCGCAGCCGCTCGCGCGCTGGACGTGCCCCGCTCGAAAGTCAGTAAACAGATCCAGGCACTTGAGGAAGCCATCGGCGTACAGCTTCTCCAACGCACAACACGCAGCCTGCACCTGACCGAAGCGGGCGCGGAGTATTACGACGCCTGTCGTGATGTCATCGCTTCGCTGGATGAAGCCGAGCAGCGGGCACGCACAGGGATGGAGGAGATACGTGGCGTATTGCGTGTCAACGCGCCGATGTCGTTTGGATTGAGCCGCCTGGGTCCGCTGATCCCGCTGTTCAACGAGCGTCACCCCAATGTCGAACTGCAAGTGGTATTGAGCGACCAACAGGTAGACCCGGTGAAGGGCGGTTTTGACGTGACGATCCGCATCGCCAGCTTGCCCGATTCATCGATGGTTGCGCGTTCGTTGGCGCCCGCTCCACGGATCATGGTCGCCTCCCCTGCTTATCTCGCCAAGGCAGGCACACCGCAAACGCCCAAGGACCTGAGCAACCACAAGTTCCTCAGTTACGGCTACCTGCAGAGCGGCATCAGTCTTCAATTGTGCAACGGCAAGGAAACCCAGCGCGTGACCGTGAGCGGACCGCTGCACGCGAACAATGGCGACATCCTGGCGCAGGCGGCTGTCTCGGGAATGGGCATCGCGTTACTGCCGAACTTCATCGTCGAAAGGGCCGTGGCCGATGGACGATTGAAAGCGGTGTTATGCGAGTGGGAGGCGCCCGCGATATCCGTGAATGCGGTGTATCCATCGGCACGCCGGGTGCCGATGAAAACGCGGGCGTTCATTGATTTTCTGGTGGCGGAACTGGCGCTAGGGACGGCTGGCTTTTGATGCCGCTCAGGGCTGCGCGAGGGCGCTACGCAGCGATTCTGCGTTGGCGAATTGCGCCTGGCTGACGACCCGCCCGTTGTGCAGCCGCAGCACCAGCACCTTTTCCGCATCACCGGGGTAACGCGGCACCACGCGTGAGTCGCGATCCAGCATCACCCGATAGGAATAGGCGCGCATCGCAGGCACGGCGAACATTTTGGCAATGATTGCCGGCATCTTCTGGATGTCGGCGACGAAGACAGCGTGGCGCGACTCAAGGAACGTTTTCGGCGTGCCCTGCAATGCGCCGTTGACGATTTTCGCCGCGTCCATGCTGCGCGCGACCAGCAGAATCTGCGTGTCATCGCCGAGCGTATAGGGTTGGTCGTACTGGTCGAGCAAGGTCCAGGGGGCAAGTTTGTCACCGACTTCCAGCGCATTGGCGGCGAAAGGAAGCAACGCGAGGAACAACAGGGTCCAGAGTTTCAAGCAAGCGCTCCCGCAACGATGAGAGGAAAAACCGTGTCGCGGATTCTAGCCGATTATGCGGCCACGCAAACCCTTGAAGCCCTGCGCGACCCGCATCGTAAACATCGCACAACGGCCAGGCCGCCATCCCGTGCTGGAGCGCGCTTTCCTGCGACTCACTTTATGTTCAGCAGGGTGTTTCATCTTTATCCCGGAGCGCTAAGCTTGCCCTCATGGATGACTCCGACTATTTACGTCTGCTGACGATCCAGGCCGAGCAAGCCAACGCATTCCTGTCCAACGCGCGCAAGTGGGAGCGCGAACGGTGGGTGTGCCAGCGCTTGCTGCAAGGCTTGAACATCCCTCATCGCACCGACGACTTTCTGCCCGCCGGGCAAGAACCGCCGGACGTACTGTTTCGCGATGCGTGTTTTGAGGTGTTTTTCGTGCTCGACGAAGGGCGCCGTCTCAACGATGAATGGCGTGAAGAATTGCAGCGCAGACGCAGCGCGTTTTCCTTGAGCCAACTGGTCCGGCGCGAAGCAAAGCCCAAGCGCATTCCAGCCTCCGAACTGCTGCGTCGCCTGGCGCCTACGCTGCGCAAGAAGGCCCATAACTACAAGCAGCGCGGGCTGGACCTGAGTGAACTGGACATCATCGCCTTCACCAGCCTCAAACGCGAAGTGCTGGACCTCAACAGCCACTTCCCGCCGCCGACCGAATACCTGCGTCAAGGCTGGCGTTCCCTGTCGCTGGTGGGCCCCACCTTCGCTCGGGTGCTGTTCGCGCACCCCGACGCGCCGGATTTTCTGCGGACAAACCTGGGCCGCAGCGTGGTGTTCGATGTGGGAATCAGCCTGTGATGGCGCAACTCCTCGCCCAATGTTACAAAGCGACATCGCCCGCAGACCCGCTGTATCGAATGGCCGGAGTCTGTCGTCAACGAGGTTAAAGCATCTGAGTCCGTCGTCGCCTGACGCCGGTCAATGTTCATGACGAGGCTTATATGACCAGCCGCCTGAACCCCGAGGACCAAAAGCGTGTCGAAGAGTACCTTCGCGCGCCGCAGCATCAAGTCGAGCGCCGGCCTTTCAGGCCCTGGCTGCTTCTTGTGGTGGTCCTGGCCGTGGTGATCGGACTGGGTCTGTTGAGCCGTTTATTGAGCTATCTGACGCTATGAGCTGCCTGGCGCTCGCTCGGATAGAGCCAAAAGAGAATTCCTTAAGCCTTATGAGATATCCCCATGACTCATCGTATCGTGATCGTCGGCGGAGGCGCTGGTGGTCTGGAGCTGGCGACCCGCCTGGGTAAAACCCTGGGCAAGAAAGGCACCGCCAGCGTCACGCTGGTGGACGCCAACCTGACTCACATCTGGAAACCTCTGCTGCATGAAGTGGCAGCCGGTTCGCTCAACTCCTACGGGGACGAGCTGAACTACGTGGCCCAGGCCAAATGGAACCATTTCCAGTTTCAACTGGGTCGCATGACCGGTCTGGATCGCGAGAACAAGCAGATTCATCTCGCCGCCACCCAGGATGAAAACGGCGACGAACTGGTCCCGGCACGCAGCCTGGATTACGACACGCTGGTGATTTCCGTTGGCAGCACCACCAACGATTTCGGCACCAAAGGCGCGGCAGAACACTGCCTGTTCCTCGATACGCGCAAGCAGGCAGAGCGCTTCCATCAGCAGTTGCTCAATCGCTACCTGCGCGCACATGCCAGTGAGCGGGCGGCGACCGAAGAAATCAACGTGGCCATCGTCGGTGCTGGCGCCACAGGCGTCGAGCTGGCGGCTGAACTGCACAATGCCGCGCATGAGCTGGCCGCGTATGGCCTGGGCCAGATCAAACCCGAGAACCTGCGTATCACCGTGATCGAAGCCGGCCCGCGTGTCCTGCCGGCGCTGCCCGAACGCATTGGTGGACCGGTTCACAAGACGCTGGAGAAACTGGGCGTCACGGTGCTGACCAATGCCGCGGTGAGCGAAGTGACCGCTGACAGCCTGGTCACGGCGACAGGGCAAACGATCCCGGCGACGCTGAAAGTCTGGGCAGCGGGCATTCGCGCACCGGCGTTTCTGGAAGGCATCGCCGGTCTGGAAACCAACCGCATCAATCAGCTTCAGGTACGTCCCACGCTGCAGACCACCCGTGACGACAACATCTTCGCGTTCGGCGATTGCGCGGCCTGTCCGCAAAAAGGCACCGACCGCAACGTTCCGCCACGCGCCCAGGCAGCCCACCAACAGGCCTCGCTGCTGGTGAAGTCCCTGAGACTGCGAATCGAAGGCGGTGATCTGCCGGAATACCGCTACAAGGACTACGGCTCGCTGATTTCGCTGTCGAAGTTCTCGGCAGTGGGCAACCTGATGGGCAACCTGACCGGCAGCGTGATGCTCGAAGGCTGGCTGGCGCGGATGTTCTATGTGTCGCTGTATCGCATGCACCAGATGGCGCTGTACGGCGCCTTCCGCACGTTGATGCTGATGCTTGGCAGCCGCATTGGCCGAGGAACAGAGCCGAGAATGAAGCTGCACTAAGGTTCACGGCCTGCCGCACCTCAATTGATTGTTCCCACGCTCCGCGTGGGAACACATCCCCTGACGCTCTGCGTCAATCAGAGCGGGACGCGGAGCGTCCAGGGCGGCGTTACCACGCGGAGCGTGGGAACGATCATCTGACGCCTTCGCGAGCCTGCCCGCTCCCACAGGTTATCTGCCAACTACGGCATCACCCGCCCTTTCCCCATGTGTTTTGCCTTGTACATCCAGCGGTCGGCTTCGCGCATCAGTTCATCCGCAGCCTTGCCGGAGCCGGGTTCGTACATGGAGAACCCTACACTGGCGCTGGTTCGGATCACGTCACCTTTGATGATGATCGGCTCGGCAATCGCCGTCAGCAGCTTTTTGGCCACCTCTCGCGCCTCTTCGACGCCCGGCACAATGCCTTCCAGCACCACGATGAACTCGTCGCCCGCCAGCCGGACCAGGCTGTCGGTTCGCCGGATGCAGCTTTGCAGACGTGCAGAAATAGTCCGCAGCAGATCGTCACCAGCATCATGCCCATAGGTGTCGTTAATACCCTTGAAACCATCCAGATCGATGAACATCAATGCCATTTGCATCGTCGATCGATCAGCGCGTGCCTGGGCGATAGGCAGAAGGGCGTCCAGGGCGCGACGGTTGTAAAGGCCGGTCAATGCATCGTGTCGAGCTTCCTGTTCAAGCTCCTTGCGTGCCTGAATGTTCTGAAGGATCGAGATGAAATATTCCAGATCCCCGTCCTCGGACAATTTCTTGGTGACGCTGAGGTTGACCCAGACCGGACTCCCATCCTTGCGCAGGTAGCGTTTTTCCATCTGATAGCGGTCGATCTCGTTCGCGGTCAGTTGGCGCAACAGCTCCATGTCGGTGTTCAGGTCGTCAGGGTGGGTGATGTCCTGAAAGGTCAGGACTTTCAGTTCGTCAGGGGTGTAGCCAAGGATGTCGCAAAGGGCCGTGTTGACGCTGAGCCAGCCACCATCCGGTGCCACCAGCGCGATGCCCACCGAGGCCAGCTCGAACATTGAGCGATACCCCGCTTCGCTCGCCCTGAACAAGGCATCGGAGCGATTTCTCTGCATCCGCGCCACCATCAGGTTCTCGCGCAGCTGGACCTCGCGGCTGACGACATCGGCCAGATCGCGCAGGATATCCAGTTCGTCCCGACTCAACTCACGGGGGCGGTCGTCGATGGCGCACAGCGTGCCGACGGCGAACCCCTTGCTGGTGCGTATCGGCACACCGGCATAGAAACGGACGTGAGGCGCACCGGTCACGAACGGGTTGTCGCAAAAACGCTCATCTTGCGCAGCGTCCGGAACAACCAGCGGCATGGTTTGCAAAATGGCATGGGCGCAGAAGGCCACGTCTCTCGGCGTTTCACTGGCCTCAAGGCCCGTGCGGGACTTGAACCACTGCCGCTCTTCATCGATCAAGGACACCAATGCGATGGGCACATCGAGCACGCGTGCCACCAGGCGGGTGATTCGGTCGAGCGCAGCCTCGGCCGGGGTGTCGAGAATGTCGAGCTCATGCAGCGCCTGAAGGCGCTCGTTTTCATAAGGCGGAATGGCAGCTTTCATAGATACCGGCCGATCCTGAAAAGACTGTCTGGAGTCTATACCTGGCGTTGCCGTTGCGCACCCGCATGCTGGCATTGGCGGTCAATCCGCTGCGAATGTTTGCTCGGCCGCCCTGCGTCGCAGCAGCTCGATAAACTGTACACGCTCCCGACTGGCCGCTTCGCCCTTGCGCGTCAGCAATCCAAACGGCGCCATCCGTTCCTCGATTCTGACCGGCAATGCCTTGACCAACCCCATCCTCAAATAATCACGCAGCGCGGACGCCGACAGCACCATGATCGCGTCGGTCAGTTGCACCAGTTGCTGCATCGAGTACACCGAGCTGCACTCGATGATGTCTGCGGGGGCTGGCAGAGCGAGACGCTCCAGTGCCTGATCGAACGCGATACGCGCAGGGCTGCTCTCGGGTTGCAGAATCCACGGCCAGTCGCTGACCAGCTCGGCCCAGTCCAGCTTGCGCCGTCTGGCCAGCGGGTGGCCCTGATGCACGACAACCATCAATTGCTCGTTGCCTAGCGGTTCGAATGCGTAATGCTCGCGGTCGGTGGCTGCATTGCGCCGCGCAATCGCCAGATCGATGCGCCCCTGTTCCAGCAACTGAATCACCTGATCGCTGGTGTCGCCCATGATGCGAATACGCAGCTGCGGGTTGAGCGCCTTGATTTCGGCCACCGCGTTCATGACCAGGTCCGGCGCTGCCCCCATAATGGTGCCAATGGCCAGGTACCCGTAGCCTCCGTGTAATCGCGCCTGCATGTCCGCCGCACAGCGGTCCAGCCCGCTCAGTGCCGACTCGGCAAATCGCAACAATTCCCTGCCAAGCGCGGTCGGACACATGCCGCGCGGCAGTCGCTCGAACAGCTCGCAACCAAACATGTCTTCGATCTCATGCAACATTCGAGTCGCGGCCGGCTGCGACATGTGCATGTTCAGCGATGCGCGATGAAGATTGAGACTGGAGCCCAGCACCACCAGCATTTGCAGGTGCTTGTAACGCAAACGACTGAACAGATGCTGGGGCGCGCTGCTGTCGGGCATGGTTGAGCGTCCTGTAATCGATACCGTGAGGGTATCGATCCTAAGCTAAAAACGATTGGTCGCGCATCGCTTTGCGGCAGTAGAGTCCCTGTCGTACGCAGTCAAATAATTCCAAAAAGGATACTGTCGTGAACACACTCCCCGCGTCCTTGCTGGCCAAGGTTTCATGGCGCCTGCTGCCCTTCCTTCTATTGATGTACATCATGGCGTTCCTCGACCGCGCCAACGTCGGCTTCGCCAAGCAGGCTTTCCAGGCGGACACCGGCATCAGCGACACCGCCTTTGCCTTTGGCGCGGGCGTATTCTTTGCCGGTTACGCGCTGCTGGAAGTCCCGAGCAATCTGATTCTGCACAAAGTCGGCGCCAAGCTCTGGATGTGCCGGATCATGGTCACGTGGGGCCTGGTCTCGGCAGCGATGGTTTTTGCCCACAACGAAACCACCTTCTACGTGCTGCGTTTCCTGTTGGGCGTGGCGGAAGCCGGGTTCTTCCCTGGCGTCATTCTCTACCTCACTTACTGGTTCCCTCACGCATCACGTGCCAGGGCGATGGGTTTCTTTTACTTCGGTGCGCCGCTGGCGTTCATTTTCGGTAGCCCGTTGTCGGGTCTGCTGCTGGAACTGGACGGCGTACTTGGCAGCCATGGCTGGCAGTGGTTGTTCGCGGTTGAAGGTCTGATGGCGACAGCCGTGGGCATCTGGGCCTACTTTTACCTGGACAATCGCCCTACGGACGCCAAGTGGTTGAGCGCTGCAGAACGCCAACAACTGCAAGGCGTGCTCGACGCCGAGGACAGTCAGAAACAGCGCCATGGCAGTCTGCTCAAGACCCTGTGCCAACCGGCGGTGCTGTACCTGTGCGCGATTTACCTGCTGATTCAGGCCAGTGTCTACGGCGTGGTGTTTTATCTGCCCTCGCAGGTCGCCGGTTTGATGGGAAGCAAGGTCGGTTTCATGGTGGGGCTCGTGAGCGCGATTCCGTGGGTCTGCGCGCTCATCGCCGCCTGGCGTGTTCCGGCGATTGCCGATCGCACCGGCCAGCGCCGTCTGGTCGCCGCGCTGACGCTGGTGGTCTCCGGGCTTGGCATTGCTGCGTCGGTCACGTTCGCCAATCCGCTGCTGGCCATTCTCGCCCTGTGTTTCGCGGCGTCCGGCTTCATTGCCGTGCAGCCGGTGTTCTGGACCTTCCCCGGCAGTTTCCTGGCCGGCAGCGCGGCGGCAGGCGCCATTGCGTTGATCAACTCATTCGGTGCATTGGGCGGATTCATCGCACCGATCATCAAGAACTGGGCCGAAGGCGCGTTTCAGACACCGGTGGCGGGCCTCTATCTGCTGTCGGTGACCACGCTGATTGCCGCCGCATTGATCATGGGGATACGGCCGCCCAAATCGAGCACGGCGGACAAACTGCCGACTTTTCAACACTGATCGTCTTCCATTGGAATCACAGGAGTCCTCCATGAGCACGCCAACCATCAAGCACGTCCGCGCTTTCGTTCTGCGGGGCGGCGGTGCCGACTATCACGATCAGGGCGACGGGCACTGGATCGACGACCACATCGCGACACCGATGAGCAAATACCCGGAGTACCGCCAGAGCCGTCGCAGTTTCGGCATCAACGTGCTCGGCACGCTGGTCGTGGAAATCGAAGACTCGGCAGGCAACGTCGGCTTTGCCGTGACCACAGGCGGTGAACCGGCGGCGTACATCGTCGAGAAGCACCTCGCCCGTTTTCTTGAAGGGGCGAAAGTCACCGACATCGAAAAAATCTGGGACCAGATGTATCTGTCTTCTCAGTACTACGGGCGCAAAGGGCTGGTGATCAATACGATCTCGGGCATCGACCTGGCGCTCTGGGACCTGCTCGGCAAAGTCCGTCAGGAGCCGGTGCACCAACTGCTCGGCGGCGCGGTTCGTGACGAGTTGCAGTTTTACGCCACGGGCGCGCGGCCGGATCTGGCACAGAAAATGGGTTTCATCGGCGGCAAACTTCCGCTCCATCACAGCCCGTCCGAAGGCGAAGAAGGCCTGCGCAAGAACCTTGAAGAGCTCGCGGTGATGCGCGAGCGCGTCGGCAAGGACTTCTGGCTGATGCTCGACTGCTGGATGAGCCTGGATCTGAACTACGCCACCAGGCTCGCCCATGGCGCCCAGGAGTTCGGCTTGAAATGGATCGAAGAAGCGTTGTCCCCCGACGACTACTGGGGTTATGCCGACCTGCGCAAAAGCGTCCCCAAGGGCATGCTGGTCACCACGGGGGAGCACGAAGCCACCCGTTGGGGGTTCCGCATGCTGCTGGAAATGGGCTGCTGCGACATCATCCAGCCAGATGTGGGCTGGTGCGGCGGCATCACTGAGCTGATCAAGATCTCTGCGTTGACGGACGCCCACAACGCACTGGTCGTGCCCCACGGATCGTCCGTTTACAGCTACCACTTCGTCGCCACACGCACCAACAGCCCGTTTGCAGAGTTTCTGATGATGGCGCCAAAAGCCGACGAGGTGGTGCCGATGTTCCATCCACAGTTGCTGGGCGAACCTGTGCCGGAAAACGGTCGCATGCGGTTGTCTAGACTCGACCAGCCGGGCTTTGGTGTGACGCTCAATCCCGAGTGCCCACTGCACCGGCCTTACACCCACTGACACGCACCTGACGGAGCCGCTGATGAAAATGCCTCACAACGCGTTCAAGGCCGCCTTGGCCAAACGCGAGCCTCAATATGGCATCTGGGCCGGTTTTGCCACCGGGTATGCCTCTGAAATCGTTGCGGGCCTGGGTTATGACTGGATGCTCATCGACGGCGAGCACGCCCCCAACACCGTGCCGAGCATTCTGTCGCAGCTGCAGGCCGTGATGCCCTACAGCACCGCGCCGGTTGTCCGTGCCGTGACCGGCGATACGGTGTTGATCAAGCAGTTGCTGGACATCGGCGTACAGACCTTGATGGTGCCGATGGTGGAGACCGCCGAACAGGCCCGCGCGCTGGTGCAGGCCATGCGCTACCCGCCCCATGGTGTTCGCGGCGTGGGCGGCGGACTGACACGTGCCACGCGCTGGGACGCCGTGCCTGATTACCTGAATACTGCCCATGAGGCGCTTTGCCTGATCGTGCAGGTGGAGTCGCGCCTGGGCGTGGAGAACGTGGAAGCGATTGCTGCCGTTGAAGGGGTCGATGCAGTGTTCATCGGTCCTGCGGATTTATCCACCGGGTTGGGACACATTGGCAATCCGTCGCACCCGGACGTGCAGAAACAGATTCGCCACGCTGTCGACGCCACGCTGGCGGCCGGCAAGGTCTGCGGCATTCTCGCTCCGGCGGAAGAAGACGCCCGCCGCTACATGAGTTGGGGATGCCAGTTCGTGGCAGTGGGCATCGATATCAGCCTGTTGCGCCAGGCCGCGAGGGAGAATCTGGCACGTTACCGCGAACCTGAAAACACCACGACGCCATCGCGCACGTACTGAGATATCAAGACAACGCCGATCACTGTGGGGAATTCAAAATGGTCTTGAACAAGCCGTTCTGCAGCGTCTGAACCTCAGTCTTCGTGAGCACGCTCACGCCCACAGATCGTTCGGCACACAAACGCAATCAATCCGCTTCGGTTACTTCCTGTCATAAAAACGTGCTGATTACTGTGATCCCATTAAGGCATCACACCCCGATGTCGCTCGATTACAGGAAGTCATCCATGTTTCAGCTTTCCCGAATGATGCTGGCCGCAGGCCTGGGCATTGCACTCAACTTGTCGCTGCTGGACGGCGCCAGCGCTGCACAAGAAGTGACCGGCGCCGGCTCCACTTTCATCTACCCTGTGCTGTACAAGTGGGCGACCGATTACGACCAGAAGACCGGCGTAAAAGTGAACTACCAAAGCATCGGCTCCGGCGCAGGCATTGCGCAGATCAAGGAAGGCGCCGTGGATTTCGGCGCGACCGACATGCCCATGAGCTCGAGCGAGCTTCAGGCGTCCGGCTTGCAGCAGTTCCCCTCGGTGATTGGCGGCGTGGTGCCGGTGATCAACATTGCTTCGATCAAGCCCGGCACCCTCAAATTCAGCGGCCCGGTGCTGGCGAATATCTACCTGGGCAAGATCACCCAATGGAACGATCCGGCGCTGGTGGCGCTTAACCCCGACGTGAAACTGCCCGCGCAGAAAATCAATGTGGTGTATCGCTCGGACGATTCGGGTACCACGTTCAACTGGGCGAGCTACCTGTCGAAAGTCAGTGCCGAGTGGAAAAGCAACGTGGGTGCCGGGACGTCGGTCAAATGGCCGGTGGGCATTGGCAGCAAAGGCAGCGAAGGTGTGGCGTCGTACGTGAAGAAGATGCCGAACTCGATCGGCTACGTCGAATACGCGTACATCAAGCAGCAGGGCTTGAACTTCGGGCTGTTGCAGAACACCGCCGGAAATTTTGTGGTGCCGAGCACTGAATCCTTCCAGGCGGCAGCCGCGACCGCAGACTGGAAAAATGCCAAGGACTTCGACCTGTCGATGCTCAACGCACCGGGTGAAAATGCTTACCCGATCACGGCCGCGACGTTCATCGTGCTCTACAGGCAGCCGAAGAACGCCGACCGCCAGAAGACTGTGCAAGACTTCTTCCGCTGGACACTCGAAAGCGGCCAGCAACAAGCCCGCTCACTGGACTTCGCACCGATCCCGACCGAGCTGAAAACCCAGATCGAAGCCTATTGGGGCGATGCACCCAAGGCGCAGTAGAAACCAGGCTCGGCCCCAAATCGCATCCGCAGGTGCCGCTCTGCTGGCACCTGCATCGCAGCGACGGGATGGGATGGGAGAAAGCTGGACAGCAGGAACACGGAAACGAAAAAAGGCGTCCCGAAGGACGCCTTTTTTGTTGGCCCAGCGCGGATGGCGCTTGAACCTTATTTTCTACCCGGATACTGCCTGGGCGAAAATGGTCGGGGTAAGGGGATTCGAACTCCTGACATCCTGCTCCCAAAGCAGGCGCGCTACCGGACTGCGCTATACCCCGTTGAAACAAAGAAACACCTCGTAAGGCGTTTCCAGAGCGGGTGACGCAACTGACGTCACTCCCTAAGATTCAACCCGATGAAGCCAGGTCAAAAATGGTGGGTCGTGTAGGATTCGAACCTACGACCAATTGGTTAAAAGCCAACTGCTCTACCAACTGAGCTAACGACCCAAATAATGGTCGGGGTAAGGGGATTCGAACTCCTGACATCCTGCTCCCAAAGCAGGCGCGCTACCGGACTGCGCTATACCCCGACGGTACTACTTCTTGAAATTGGCTCCGTGACCAGGACTCGAACCTGGGACCCAATGATTAACAGTCATTTGCTCTACCGACTGAGCTATCACGGAACGATCTTTTCAAATCTATCAATTTCAGATGCAGCGTTTGACGCGCTTCAATACAACAAATTCAGTACATCTTTGCGAGAAGAATCCCGCACATACCACCCTGAATCTCCTGCATTTTCAGCCTCTTTGACCTGTCTGCATCGCTGCGTTCACGTCTCTGAGGCGCGCTATTCTACATTTCCAGAAACACCTGTCAACCCTCCAAATTGCTTTTAAGACAATGATTTGCAACTTTTTTTCGAGAACACCCTCCGATCCCGAAAATCAGGCGTTCGAGATACACCATCACCCGCGCATAAAAAAGGGCGCTCACCAGGAGCGCCCTCTTACAGCTTCTATATAGAAGGCAGCAGATCAGACAAAAACGATCTCGTCGTCAACCACGGTGCCCTTGATGCTGGTACCCGGCATGAAGCTGCCGGACAGAATCAATTGAGCCAACGGGTTCTCGATCCAGCGCTGAATTGCCCGCTTCAACGGCCGTGCGCCGTACACGGGGTCATAGCCCACTGCAATCAGCTTGTCCATCGCTTCAGGCGCCAGTTCCAGACGCAGGTCCCGCTCCGCCAGACGTTGACGCAGGCGACCCAACTGGATCTCCGTGATGCCGGCGATCTGCTCGCGGGCCAGCGGCTCGAAGATCACCACTTCATCGACCCGGTTGATGAACTCCGGACGGAAATGCGAAGTCAGGGCATCCATCACCGCAGCACGCTGAGCCTCGCGATCACCCACCAGCTCCTGAATCCGCGCCGACCCCAGGTTCGAGGTCATGACGATGACCGTGTTACGGAAGTCGACCGTACGTCCGTGGCTGTCGGTCAGGCGACCGTCTTCCAGCACTTGCAGCAGGATATTGAAGACATCCGGGTGCGCCTTCTCGACTTCATCCAGCAGGATCACCGAGTAAGGCTTGCGGCGCACGGCTTCGGTCAGGTACCCACCCTCTTCATAACCGACGTATCCCGGAGGCGCACCGATCAGACGCGCCACGGAATGCTTCTCCATGAACTCGGACATGTCGATGCGGACCATCGCCTCTTCGGTGTCGAACAGAAATTCGGCCAGCGCCTTGCACAACTCGGTCTTACCCACACCGGTCGGGCCAAGGAACATGAACGAACCGCTCGGACGATTCGGGTCGGACAACCCGGCTCGCGAACGACGGACCGCGTTGGCCACGGCCACCACCGCTTCGTCCTGGCCGATCACCCGCTCGTGCAGCAGGCTTTCCATTTTCAACAGCTTGTCGCGCTCGCCTTCGAGCATTTTCGACACAGGAATACCGGTCCACTTGGAAACCACTTCAGCGATTTCTTCCTCGGTCACCTTATTGCGCAGCAACTGGTTCTCGGGCTTGCCATGCTGATCGACCATTTGCAGGCTGCGCTCCAGGTCCGGAATCACACCGTATTGCAGTTCGGCCATGCGGTTCAGGTCGCCTCGACGACGCGCCGCTTCCAGTTCCTGGCGCGATTGCTCGATCTTTTGCTGAATCTGCGCAGAACCGGTCACTTCGGCTTTTTCCGAGGTCCAGATTTCTTCCAGATCGGCGTATTCGCGCTCCAGACGCTCGATTTCTTCCTGAAGTTTCTCAAGGCGCTTGATCGCCGCCTCGTCGTCTTCCTTTTTAAGCGCCTGGGACTCAACCTTCAGTTGAATCAAGCGACGCTCGAGGCGATCCAGCACTTCAGGCTTGGAATCGATTTCCATGCGAATGCGGCTGGCAGCTTCGTCGATCAGGTCGATGGCCTTGTCCGGCAGTTGCCGATCCGTGATGTAACGATGGCTGAGTTTGGCCGCCGCAATGATCGCGCCGTCCGTGATCGCCACTTTGTGGTGAACTTCGTAGCGCTCTTTCAGGCCACGCAGGATCGCAATGGTGTCCTCTTCGCTCGGCTCATCCACCAGCACTTTCTGGAAGCGGCGCTCAAGGGCTGCGTCCTTCTCTATGTACTGGCGGTACTCGTTGAGCGTCGTGGCACCCACGCAGTGCAACTCGCCGCGCGCCAGGGCGGGCTTGAGCATGTTGCCGGCATCCATCGAACCTTCGGCCTTGCCTGCGCCGACCATGGTGTGCAATTCGTCGATAAACAGGATGACCTGGCCTTCCTGCTTGGACAGTTCGTTGAGCAACGCTTTCAATCGCTCTTCAAACTCGCCCCGGAACTTGGCACCCGCAATCAGCGCGCCCATGTCCAGCGACAACAGGCGCTTGCCTTTCAGGCCGTCCGGTACTTCGCCATTGATGATGCGCTGAGCCAGGCCTTCGGCGATGGCGGTTTTACCGACCCCGGGCTCACCGATCAGCACCGGGTTGTTCTTGGTCCGGCGCTGCAGTACCTGAATGGTCCGACGGATTTCGTCGTCACGACCGATCACAGGATCGAGCTTGCCCTCTTCCGCCCGCTTGGTCAGGTCGACGGTGTATTTGTCCAGGGCCTGACGGGACTCTTCGGCGTTCGGGTCGTTGACAGCATCGCCGCCTCGCAGGTTGCTGATGGCATTTTCCAAGGCTTTCTTGCTGACGCCCTGCCCCAGCAGCAACTTGCCCAGCTTGCTGTTTTCATCCATCGCCGCGAGCAGCACCAGTTCGCTGGAGATGAACTGATCGCCTTTTTGCTGCGCCAGCCGGTCGGCCTGATTGAGCAGGCGCGCCAGGTCCTGCGACATGTTCACGTCGCCGGTCGGGTTCTGAATTTTTGGCAGTTGATCAAGCTCCTTGCTCAACGCCTTGCGCAGGCTGTTGATGTCGAAGCCGACTTGCAGCAACAGGGGTTTGATCGACCCACCCTGCTGTTCAAGCAATGCCTGCATGAGGTGCGCAGGCTCGATGGCGGGATGGTCCATACCCACCGCCAGGGACTGAGAATCAGATAAAGCGAGCTGTAATTTGCTGGTTAAACGGTCAATACGCATTGGTCACCTTCCTAATGGGCAGGCCGGAGCAATGAACACACCTGAATGAAGAAAACCTGCCAGATAGCCCTTTAGATGTGGCCAATTGCACAGGATTCAAGCGGTGGATGCTTGACACAGATCAACATTAGCTTGTTGAGGGGGATTAGCGGGAGAAAATGCGAAAGGGCAATGCGACGAACAGTAGGAGCGTGGCTTGTCCCGCGATCTGGCGCGAAGCGGCAGTAAATCCTGAGCCTGCGGGCCTATTGATCTAGCACATTGGCCGGATTTACGACTGCTTCGCAGCCGTTCGCGGGACAAGCCACGCTCCTACAACGGGCATTTCAGACTGCGTCAATCCACACCAACGACGCAAACCGCCCGGTGCGCGCTCCACGGCGGTAGGAGAAGAAGCGTTCGTCGTTATAAGTCGACAAACCGCCTCCGTACACCGCCGTCACGCCATGCGCCGCCAGACGCAGACGCGCCAGTTGGTAGATATCGGCCATCAATTTGCCCGCGTTGACGCTGGGCACAAAGGCTTCGATAGCCTCAGGGTGCGTGGCGATAAAGGCATCACGGACTTCCGGCCCCACTTCGAAAGCCTGCGGGCCTATCGCCGGGCCCAGCCAGACCAGAATTTGTGAGGGCGCATCGGCAAAACTGTCGACCGCCGCTTCCAGCACGCCCGCAGCCAACCCTCGCCATCCGGCATGTGCCGCCGCCACCTGAGTGCCTTGGCGATTACAGAACAGAGCAGGCAGGCAGTCAGCCGTCATGATGGTGCAGGCAACGCCCGGCGTCTGGCTCCAGCTGGCGTCGGCCTGCAACACGTCGGAGGGGGATGCTTCGACGACGTTGATGCCGTGGACCTGCTTGAGCCAGGCGGGCTGGATGTGCAGACACGACGTCAGCAGCGAACGGTTATGCGCAACGGCTGCAGGATCGTCGTCAACGTGATCACCCAGATTGAAGCTGTCGAACGGGGCAACGCTGATGCCGCCCGCACGAGTCGTGACGCACGATTTGATACTGCCCGGCGCAGGCCAGTCAGGAATCAGCCAGTCCGCCACGACGTCACTCATCCGACAAATGCCTCACGGTCCTGCTTGAGCAGCGACAGAAGCCAGACAAAATCATCCGGCAACGGCGATTCCCAGCTCATGCGCTGACCGGTCGTCGGATGATCCAGCTCAAGGAAACGCGCATGCAGCGCCTGACGCGGGAAATGTTTCAGCGACTCGACCATCGTGGCGCTGGCCGCTGGCGGAATGCGGAAACGACCGCCGTAGGCCGGATCGCCCACCAGCGGAAAGTTGATGTGCGCCATGTGCACACGAATCTGGTGCGTACGGCCGGTTTCCAGTTTGACCCGGACATGCGTATGGGAACGGAAACGCTCAAGAACGCGATAGTGACTGACCGCAGGCTTGCCGCCTTCCATCACCGCCATGCGCTGACGTTGCTGACCATGACGGCCGATCGGCGCGTTGATCTTGCCACCGGCCGTCACGACACCGATCACGATGCATTCATAAATACGGCTGACGCTACGATTCTGCAGCTGAGTGACCAACTGGGTCTGCGCCTGGATGGTCTTGGCGACCACCATCAATCCGGTAGTGTCCTTGTCCAGACGGTGCACGATGCCGGCACGCGGGACGTTGATGATGTCCGGCACGTGATGCAGCAAGGCATTGAGCAGCGTGCCATCGGCGTGACCGGCGGCCGGGTGGACAACCAGTCCGGCCGGCTTGTTGATCACCAGAATCTGGTCGTCTTCATAAACGATGTCCAGTTCGATGTCCTGCGCGACCCATTCACCCTGAGCCTCTTGCTCGGCCTTGAGGACCAGTACGGCACCGCCGTGCACGATGTCACGCGGGCGCAGAACGCCTCCGTCCACAGTCAGGCGGCCGTCTTTGATCCAGGCGGAAAGGCGCGAGCGCGAGTGCTCGTCGAAGAGTTGGGCGGCGACTTGGTCGAGGCGTTGACCGCCCAATTCGGACGGCACCTCTGCGCGGAGTTCTATGATCTCAGACATGCTCAAACTAGGAGGTGGCACTGGCCTTTGGTTTCGGCTGTGCGCTTGTGGTTAAATACGGCGTCTTTTGTCCCGGGGGTTCCACGGGGCGCCCATCATAACAGGACGGTCCTGCGCAAGACAGCAGGCCGTTATAGGGACGCAAGCCGCCATGCAAGTGAAACACCTGCTGCTGATAGCCATCCTCGGACTTACCGCTGCCTGTTCTTCGAAGAAAGAAGTCATCGACGAAAACCTCAGTGAAGTCGAGCTGTACCAGCAGGCGCAGGCCGACCTGGACAACAACAGCTACAACAGCGCAACCGAAAAACTCAAGGCGCTGGAATCCCGCTACCCGTTCGGTCGCTATGCTGACCAGGCGCAGCTGGAGCTGATCTACGCCAACTACAAGAACGGCGAGCCCGAAGCCGCGAAGACCGCTGCCGAGCGCTTCATTCGTCTGCACCCGCAGCACCCGAACGTCGACTACGCCTACTACCTGAAAGGCCTGACGTCGTTCGACCAGGACGTGGGCATCATCGCGCGCTTCCTGCCGCTGGATCAGACCAAGCGTGACCCGGGGGCTGCGCGCGACTCGTACAACGAGTTCGCCCAGTTGACCAGCCGTTTTCCGAACAGCCGCTACGCGCCGGATGCCAAGCAGCGCATGATTTATCTGCGCAACCTGCTGGCGGCGTACGAAATTCATGTGGCCGACTACTACCTGACGCGCCAGGCCTACGTGGCGGCGGCGAACCGTGGCCGCTACGTGGTTGAAAACTTCCAGGAGACGCCATCGGTTCCGGACGGTCTTGCGGTCATGGTCGAGGCGTACCAGCGCCTGCAACTGAACGATCTGGCCGACACCAGTCTGGAAGTCCTGAAAGCCAACTACCCGGACTTCCCGCAACTGGTCGATGGCAAGTTCGAACCGCGTACACCCGATCCGGACAACCGCTCGTGGCTGTCGAAAGCGACGCTGGGCCTGATCGAAAGCCGTCCGCCGTTGCCGCCGGGAGAAACCCGCGCCAACCAGGACGTGATCAAGCAGTATCAGGACGCCAAGGAAGCGATCCCGGCCGACCTGTTGCCTGAGAACCAGCCCGACGAAGCCGACAAGAAAAACGAAGATGATGACGGCACGCCAAAAAGCCGCTCGATCTTCAGCTACATGACGTTCGGTCTCTTCGACTGATCAACGTCGCGGTATGAGCGCTACTGGAAAAGAGGCCCTTTGAGGCCTCTTTTTTATTTCAGTCAGTTTTCCGACAGCCTGGATCGGCGCAGATCACTGTGCGGCAGACAGCGCCTTGGCTACACTGCGGCATCTTCACTTCATAAGCTGGTAGACATGATTCGCTTGATTATGTGGATCGCCCTGATCATGGCGGTCATCTGGTTGTACAAACGCGTGACCAAGGGCCCCTCGGCGCGCCAAAAACCTGCGGCGCCCGAGGTCGAGGCCGCGCCAATGGTGCGTTGCGCGCAGTGTGGCGTACATGTTCCGCGCGACCGGGCGCTCAGCCAGGGTCAGCAATGGTATTGCACCGAAGCGCATCGCCTGCAGGGCCCTGCTGCACGTGACCGCTGAAACCCTGTCGCTGGCCACACCACAGGCCCAGCGCATTCTGCGGCTGTATCACCTGTACCGTCTGAGCATCGGCATTCTGCTGGTGCTGTTGATTTCCAGCAGCCTCGATGCCGAACTGCTCGAGCTCGCCGACATCGAACTGTTCCGCACGGGTTGCTGGCTGTACCTGGTCTTCAACATCCTCGTCGTTGTCCTGCTTGAACGGCCCAGTCGTCAGGGGCAACTGTTCGCGCTGGCGATGGCCGACGCACTGACGCTGTGCGCACTGTTCTATGCCGGAGGTGGCGCCCCGAGCGGCATCGGTAACCTGATTGTGGCGTCGGTCGCCATCAGCAACGTGCTCTTGCGCAAGCGCACCGGGCTGCTGATTGCTGCCGTTTCAGCCATCGGCATCATCTACCTGACCTTCTTCATCAGTTACCACCAACCCGCGGCGGCCAATCACTTCGTCCAGGCGGGCTCACTCGGCGCCTTGTGCTTCGCCGCAGCGCTGCTGGTACAGACGCTGGCTCGCCGGCTTCAGGTCAGCGAAGACATCGCCGAGAAGCGGGCGGCCGACGTCGACAATCTGGAGCAGCTCAACGCCCTGATTCTGCAGCGCATGCGTACAGGCATTCTGGTACTCGACTCGAACCGTCAGGTCCTGCTCGCCAACCAGAGCGCGTTGACCTTGCTGGGGCATGAACACCTGCTCGGGGAAGTCATCGATCCGTATTCCCCCCAATTGGTCGAGCGCTTGCGCCAATGGCTGATCAACCCCTCCATGGCGCCGCGCAGCATGACCACGTCAGCGATCGGCCCCGTACTGCGCCCGGGCTTCATTGCCCTGACCCGCGGCAGTCACCGGCACACGCTGGTATTTCTTGATGACCTTTCGCAAATCTCCCAACAAGCCCAACAACTCAAGCTTGCGGCGCTGGGCAGGCTGACGGCGGGCATCGCCCACGAGATCCGCAATCCGCTGGGGGCCATCAGTCATGCGGCCCAGTTGCTCCATGAATCGGAGGAACTGAGCCGGCCGGACCGGCGTCTCAGTGAAATCATTCAAGATCAATCGCAACGGATGAATCTGGTGATCGAGAACGTCTTGCAGCTGTCCCGCCGACGGCAGACCGAACCCCATCTGCTCGACCTCAAGCTGTGGCTCGAACATTTCGTCCACGACCTGCGCAGTCGGCTGCCCGCCGGCCAGTCTGTGCATCTGGAAACCGGCAGCGGTACCCTGACCACGCGCATGGACGCCGAGCAGTTGCAACAGATCATGACCAATCTGGTGCAGAACGGCTTGCGCTACAGCGGGCAACTGCACGAAAAAGCTCAGGTCTGGCTCAGATTGTTCCATGATCCGCACAGCGAGTTGCCCAGCCTGGAAGTGCTGGACGATGGCCCTGGTGTCGCCACCGAACACCTGACGAAGATTTTCGAGCCTTTTTTCACCACCGAAAGCAAAGGAACCGGCTTGGGCCTGTACCTCTCGCGTGAATTGTGCGAAAGCAATCAGGCAAATCTGGATTACACACCACGGGAAGGTGGCGGCAGCTGCATGCGGATCACCTTCGCCCATCCGTTCAAATTGAGTTGAACAATGAGCCAACGGCAAAAGATCCTGATCGTCGACGATGAACCGGACATTCGCGAATTGCTGGAGATCACGCTGGGGCGAATGAAGCTGGACACGCGCAGTGCGCGCAATGTCAAAGAAGCTCAGGACTGGCTGGCGCGGGAGCCTTTCGACCTGTGCCTGACTGACATGCGCCTGCCCGACGGGAACGGCCTCGAACTCGTGCAGCATATTCAGAAGCGCCACACTCAGGTGCCCGTGGCGATGATCACTGCCCATGGGAGCGTTGACACGGCCATCCATGCCCTGAAAGCAGGGGCGTTCGATTTCCTCACCAAACCGGTGGATTTAGGCCGTCTGCGCGAGTTAGTGGGCAGTGCATTGCGCCTGCACGCCTCGCCTTCCAACGAAAACAGCATCGACCATCGCCTGCTCGGCAATTCACCGCCCATGCAGGCCTTACGCAAGCAGATCGGCAAACTGGCCCGCAGTCAGGCGCCAATCTATATCAGCGGCGAATCAGGCAGCGGTAAAGAATTGGTCGCGCGGCTGATTCACGAACAAGGACCGCGGGCCGACAAGCCGTTTGTGCCGGTCAATTGCGGGGCTATCCCGACGGAACTCATGGAAAGCGAGTTTTTCGGCCACCGAAAAGGCAGCTTCACCGGTGCCCATGAAGACAAACCCGGGCTGTTTCAGGCCGCCAATGGCGGCACGCTCTTCCTCGACGAAGTCGCCGACCTGCCGCTGCCGATGCAGGTCAAGCTGCTGCGGGCCATCCAGGAAAAGTCGGTGCGTGCCGTTGGCGGCCAGCAGGAACACGTGGTGGATGTCCGCATCCTGTGCGCCACGCATAAAGACCTCGGTGTCGAAGTGGCCGCCCAACGTTTCCGCCAGGATTTGTATTACCGCCTCAATGTCATCGAGCTGCGCGTACCACCGCTGCGCGAGCGGCGCGAAGACATCGAAGAAATCGCCAGCAACGTGCTTCGCCGCCTCGGTGAAGGCACTGACCTACCATCTGCGCGCCTGACCTCCCAAGCCCTGAACGCGCTGAAGGGCTACCGTTTTCCAGGCAACGTCCGTGAACTGGAGAATATGCTCGAGCGTGCGTACACGCTGTGCGAAAACGACCAGATCGACGCCGACGACCTGCGCCTGGCAGAGCCTGTCAGCGCCAGCGAGGAAGACGGTCCGAGCCTGGCCAATATCGACAATCTGGAAGACTACCTCGAAAGCATCGAACGCAAGCTGATCCTCCAGGCACTCGAAGAAACGCGCTGGAACCGGACCGCCGCAGCGCAGCGATTGAACCTGACGTTCAGATCAATGCGCTATCGGTTGAAGAAGTTGGGGTTGGAGTAGCCAGAAAAAGTCTGCTCACTTGATAAGTCCCAAAAAGGGACCTATCGTTCCCTTTTTGGGACTTATCGCATCGGGCGCTTATGTCTATCGGCGACGCACTTTTCACTACAACCCAACAACGGCTGCTTGGTCTCCTATATGGCCATCCAGAGCGAAGCTTTTACACCAATGAAATCGGGCGATGGGCTCAGGTTGGCAGGGGAAGCATGGTCCGCGAACTGGAGAAACTGCACTCCGCCGGCCTGGTCACGGCGAGCCGACAGGGGAATCAGATTCACTACCAGGCCAACCCCGACAATCCCGTTTTCCTGGAATTGGTCGCTATCGTGCGTAAGACTTTCGGCATCGCCGATCATTTGCGGGCGGCATTGATGCCGTTCTCGGACCGTCTTCAGCAAGCCTTCATCTATGGATCAATCGCGAAAGGCACCGCAAACACATCCAGTGACATTGACTTGATGCTAATAGGCGAAGGAGTGAGTTACAGCGAAGTGATGGAGCGTATGATCCCGCTCGAGGAATTACTGGGCAGAACCATCAACCCGACGCTTTATTCGCCCGCTGATTGGGTGGCGAAGCTCAAAGCAGGAAACAGCTTCGTGCTGCGCGTGAACGAGCAGGACAAGATCAAGATCATTTGAAGCAAATGCGGAGTACGCCAAGGAATGGGCAGCAACGACAATCTGGATAACCTTGTGCGCAGTGGTGGTTTAAAGCTTGAACCTTACGACTCCAAGGAATGCGCTGGACTGATCCGCTCCGCTGCAGATCGCCTCAAGGATGCGCACAACTCGACCCTTTCTTACGCCAGCCGCTTCGACCTGGGCTATAACGCTGCACATGCGTTGGCTCTCGCCGCGATGCGCTTGATGGGGTATCGCTCGGACCGGCGATACCTCGTTTTCCAGTGTTTGCCCCATACCATTGCCCTCGACAAAGTGCAGGTCCGTCTGTTTGGCCTCTGCCACGAACGCCGCAACCTTGCCGAGTACGAAGGGTATATGGATATCGATGAGCCTCTGCTCAAAGAACTGCTGGCCAGTACGGAGTCCCTGCACCGATTGGTACAGAAGGCAGTGACGGCTTAGCGCTGGATTCTTCCTTCTGGCGCATACGGCACAGGATCGATAATCGGCGCCTCGCCCACCAGCAAATCGCTCAGTAACTGACAGGACGCGGGCGCCAGCACCAGTCCGTTTCGGAAATGGCCGCAGTTCAGCCACAGCCCATCATGGTTCGGTACCGGGCCAATGAATGGAATCCCCTCCGGAGAGCCTGGTCGCAAACCTGCCCAATGCCCCACTACTTCGGCATCCGCCAATGCGGGGATCAGTTCGACCGCTGACGCCCTCAGACTTTCAAGCGCCGTGTCGGTCGGTGTCTTGTCGTAGCCTTCATATTCCAGCGTGCTGCCAACCAAAATGTGCCCGTCACGACGCGGGATTGCATAGCGACCTTTGGCGAGGATCATGCTGGGGAGGAAATCCGACGCACATTTGAACAGAATCATCTGCCCCTTCACCGGCTCGACCGGCAACTCAAGGCCAAGGGTGCCGAGCAAGTCGCCGCTCCATGCCCCAGCCGCCAGCACGACGCTATCGGCAAGCACATCACCGGCGGCAGTGCTCACGCCAATGACCCGATGGCCATCGCGCACAAAGCCACTGACTTCACACTGCTCATGAATCATCACGTTCGGCATGGCCAGCAACGCCGCCTTGAGCGATTTGACGAGACGAGGATTACGCACGTTAGCGATGTCGGGCATGTAGATCGCGCGCGAATAGCCGCCCCCCATCACCGGCACGGCATCGTGTACCTGGGAGATGTCAACGGAGGACAACGGGCGATTCAACCGTTGCGCCCACGCCAGCGCTTCCTTCTCGTCGTCAAGGTCAAGCCAGTAGAGACCGGTCTTGTGCACTTCGGGATCGATGCCCGTGGCACCGAGCAGACGTTCGGCCAGTTGTGGATAGAAATCCTGCGACCAATGCGCCAACGCCGTCACGGCCGGGCTGTAGCGCCAAGGGTACAGCGGCGAAACGATGCCACCGCCGGCCCATGAAGATTCTTGCCCCACACCCGAACGCTCGAGCAGCACCACACTCTGAACTTTTGAGGCGAGGTTGAAGGCCGTCAACAAACCGATGACGCCGCCGCCGACGATGACTACGTGTTGCTTGGACATGGATCACAGGTTCCAGAGTAGGTTGAATCAGCGGCCCCAACAGGTCGTGGTCGATGCCGTTCCGGTATTGCTTCTAGCACCTGTATTGGTAATGACGAAGCTCCCGCATTTATCTCCATTCATCATCCCTGTTGCGACAGGTGCAGCCGTCAGCGTGAAGTCCTGTGCGTTGACGGTGGAGGTGATGGTGTAATACGCGTTGCCCGCAGAAAGGCCCGTTGTGCCCGCATACGTACCGCCGTTTCTCGAATAGCTGCGCTCAAGCGTCTGCGTCTGCTCAGACAACAGTCCTGCGATTTCGGCTCTTCTTGTCTTCTTCACGTACTCGGTATAACTGGGGTAAGCAATCGCAGCAAGAATGCCGATGATGGCGACCGTGATCATTAATTCGATGAGCGTAAAACCTGCCAATTTTTTATGCATAAGTCTTCTCTACTGAATCTGTCGCCACATGATGCGTTGATAACCGCTGACGCTACCGCCTTTTTCCAATAACTTGGTAGGCGTACCGCCGCTCGAGTCGAGCACGTATTTATTGTCATTGGCACCATTCGTTCCGTTTACAACGGACGCAAGCGTTGGAATACCTGTGCCAATGGCTAAACCGCTGACTGGCTTATCGCTCGAAGTGATATCGCCATCAGCGTTCGTATCCAGAACCGGATAGCTGAGAATGCTACCCGTAGCCGCGTCGAGTTCAAAAAGACGGCCAGTACCGGTACTTTCGCAAGGGTCGCTGGAGTTCACCGCCGCAGTCGTGAAAATGATCCTGCCGCGACTGGTCTGCGCAGGATAAATAATCCGCTCGCCGAGGTAGGGGGCAGTTGTCGCAAGCGGCAAATACCATCCTTTTTTGGTCGCCCAATCTACATCGTTGTTGCTTGAGGTGTAGTAAGTGCTGCCGCCAGAAATGACCGCACCACCGACGAGCTGTTGCTGCAGATCCGCCTCCACAATGCCGCCCGTGCCTGCGCTCCCATCCCAGACGGCGTAAAAATCCTGCTGAGCTGTGGTGGTTTTGTCCGCTGTTTCATTGAACTTGCCCGTCCCGAAATAAACCAGCTTTCCGTTCAGGGGGTGATCAAGCAGCAGCGGCTGCACGGTAATAGGCTGCTGGTTGCTCGTGGTCGTGACTCCGTTGACGGTAGTGGTAACAGCACCACGGGGAGCAGTGAACAGAGGCTTGCCGCCGAATGCGACACCCCAAGCGGTGGGGCTTGCTGCGCTGAGATCGAATTTCCAGAGGTGCCCTTTAAGGTCTCCCGCATAAGCCGCTTGCACGATGTTCTGAGAGTTGACCAGCAGCTTGACTGAGGACAATCCGTTATCGGTTTCTCCGGATGCAACGGGTACCGTTATTTTCCTTATCAGTGCGCCAGTCTGGGCATTCAGCACGAACAATGCAGCCGTGCCGTTGAAGCTGCCGTAACCGTTACCGACGACGACAATACCTGCACCACCAGCCATGCGAGCGACCTCGGGTTTGGAATAGGCAAAACCCAAGTCGTTAAAATCGTTGGCCGGGGTATTGGTGTCGGGGGCACGAATCTCCCACAACGCCTTGATCGTGTTGGAGCCGCTATCGTCAAACAACTGCAGGGCGTAAAAGGACTTGCCGCCCGCGCCCAGACCTCCAATCGCCATCGTTTGCCATGCACCACCGGCGGTCTTCTGCGTATCAAACACCGAGATCTGACCGTCGACCGTGAACTTGTGCTTCGATACGCCGTAGTCGGTAGCCGCGATGGTTGAGATAGACGGAAGCACCAGCGAAGGCATATAGGCGTAGCGCTGAGTGCCGTTACCGGCATCGATTACATGTACAAAGCCGTCGTTACCATTTGCCAACAGGCTTGAGTTCATATTGGTGGCTTTGAAAGCCAGGTAGCCCGTGTAGGTACTGTCGCCTTGAAGATCCGTAGCCGTCTGAGCCCCAGGAAATGCAGTTGCCAATGGAGAATTGATAATGTCGCCCAGAAGCAACGTTCGGGTGCGCAGGCCTGTCTTATTGATGCCCTTGGTCCACTGAACCAGATCGGCACCGGTAATACCTGCGGGCGTCGTCGGAGCGCTATTAGTGAGCACCAACTGTTGGGCCGCAGAGAGATTGGTAAAACTGAGCGGGACAACGGATCCATTGCCGTTTGTGTTGTAAGACTCGTAAACAGGCGCGGTTGCACTGTTGGTAATTTTGGTATCGGTATTCCACAACAGCTGGCTGCCCAGCGCCCCCGTCGTGGCGTCCAGCGAATAGGCTCGAATCGTCCCGTGCCAGTCAGTAGGGTCATACAACGTCTGGTAAAAACGGGTGCCTGCCTGAAGTATTGTGGAACTTGCGGCGCCTCCACCACCGGAGCCTGCCTTGGAGTTGATGTCATTCAATGCCGCGTTCAAAGCATCGCTGAGAGCGTCGCTGCCGTTGGCCTGATAATACGCACCATGACCGTAAGCCGCCGCATCGATAAGCATTTGATTGGAAACCGTATAGCCGACGGTATAGGTCACCATGTTCTGCTTGGGGAAGCCCGCGTTGTCCCAACTCTTACCCGCATTGTCGAGCGCGGGCGTGCTGGTGTTGGTGCGCATATCGATGTCGTAGGCAAATAACGCAAGGTCATCCAGATAGAGGGTATCCCCGTCCGCATTCGAACCGGTTCTGGGACCGTCATTTGCCAGATTGCCGTCCCAGTTGGGCAGGCGGCCAGTGGGGTCGGCCGGGTCCTGACCTGCGGTTGGAAACGTAGAGTCCGTAGACGGTAGTCCGTCCGTAATGACCACTCCATAGTTTTTTTGACATCGATACTGGATGGGACTGGTGTACTGAGTATTCCGTGTATAGAACGAAGTCATGCCCCGAAAATATCGGGTGATATCGTAATACGTTTCAGCTAGGGGTGTGCCGCCGTTGGCAGTCAGTCCGCTGATGGCGGTTTTGAGCTTATTGAAATTACCAGTCGTGTCCGTGGTAGAAATATCGCTGACCGGGTAGCTGATGACACTTCCACTGGTAGGGTTCAGCACGGCCAAGCCAGTACGTATGGCCCGATTATTAGTAATAAGGTCGGTGGCAACGTCTATGGCAGCCGAGATTCGGGACTGTTGAGGGATAGTGCTGGTGGTAAAATCCTTGACTCTCAGCGCCCCTGTAATGGAAATCAGATACGCCAGATAGTTTGAGCTGTAGAGGGTTGAAGTGCCTGAAGGCGTAGGAAGCTTCAGACAGTAACTGGTGGACGAATTGGTATAGAACATGTAGTAGCCGTTGTTGCAGCTACCACGTGAAAAACTGGAAACATAGATATTCTCTCCAACAATTTGATCACTTTGAAAGTAAGTACATGAAAATAAACCGCACCGGTAATCAACGTTATAAACGCTGCCATAATTATTGGCATTGTTATAGGCGGCATCTCTGAGCACGTGATTCATGCTGCCAGAGTTATCCACGAGCAGCATGAGGTTCGGCGCAACAGCAGAGGCGCTCAGCAACGGAAACTGAGCGGGGGTAAACGCGTAAGTCGGTGCAGCAACGTACAACGTCAGGACACACCCCAAAAGGAGCTTGAGGCTTGCGCGAAGGAAACTATGAACCGCATTTCGCATAAATGCTCTCCAGCACAGTCGACGATGTTCCCTGGCTTGCAACAGCGGTGACTCGATACAAGGTAAATGACGTGGCGGCCTGGCATGACAACGGGGTGGTGACTGGCGTACCTTTCGCGCCCAGATTTTGGATCAAATAGAAACCTGTACCCGCTGCGAGCCAAGCCAAACCGGAACTTTGCCCTGTCCCTGAATAGATTCCCGCCGCCTTCACCTTCCCCGACTCAGGAGGAGGCAGGCAATACGTACAGGCAGCCAATGTGAAATCACTCTTTTGAATTGAAGATTCGCCCAACCGCAGCACGGCTTCCGCCGCCTGAAATGACTGATTGCGCATTGCTAAACTGCCCGCCATTTTTTCCTGTAAATTCGCGCTCTGCATCGAAGAAATGCCCAGGAAGGTCAATAGCAACAAGAACACCAGACTTACGATCAACGCCATGCCGGACTGCTTTTTTGGTCCTCCCGGATACCCGTTGAAAGTACACATCGCAGGCCTGATCATCCGGTTCAAAACCTATTCCTCAAGGCGGCAACGACGTTGTACGTCTGAGGGCCAACTTTGCCCGCAGGATCAGTCAGCGTTAGGCTCAATCTCACGCTCCGCACCGAGGTAGAAGAGGCATCCGTTAAAGTAGTGCTGTAACTCATCGGTGAACCCGCCATACCAAACGACACGTTGAACGCACTGACATTTTCCACCAGTATCTGCGCCGCGCCCGTCAAACCGTCTGTGAGCGTCAGTTGCGTTCCGGTTAGCGTGTACACAAGCTGGCGCAGTGGAAATGCGGTCTGTTTGGTCGCGTCGCCGGGGGTCCTGGCACCTGCGTACAGTTGGGAAAACGTCTGGCAATCGGAAATAATGGTCCAGGTTGGGTTTGTGCCACTGGTACCGATATCCGCCGTTACCAGCGTCAACTGGGCCCTTGCGGCGTCCCAACGGATGGGATTTGTCAGATTGGGCGGGGCAGCGATAGCCCCCGCGACCGGGGTCGTATCGAGCTTGAGGCAACCATACATACCGGTCATCCGGATTTCCTGAATCAGCTTACTGAGCGCAAACCGGGCATCCTCTTGCATACGGGCGGCATTGTTCTGGCTCTGAAACGTGGTCTTGGTCGAAATAAATATCTGAATGATGCCTGCGACCACAATCAGCCCCAGTACCAGCGCTACCATGATTTCAATCAGTCCAAAACCTCTGGATTGTTTATTCATGGGGTCACCGCATTAACGCCTATGCGCGAACTGATACTAAACGTGCGCATTGAAGACCCAGGATTGGAGGCGCGCACCGAATCATTACCCGTGATTGCTCGGGTGTCGTCCCACGTAATAGTGATCGTGACCACTGGCTTCGCCACGACAATGCTGCCGGTCGCACTGGAGCCTCCAAACGTAAGGATATTGGCTTTGAAATCTGCCAGGTCCTGATTTCGCGCATTGTTCATACTGGCGACGGGCGCTGCATCGGTAGCCGAAATAGCGTAGGTGGACAGCACGTCAGTCACACCGTTGGAGGAAGCGTTGCCATCAACGTTCGCTCGAATTCTGTCCATCATGTCGTAGGCGATGAAAGTTGCCTGGCTCGCCATAGTCGAACTGTCAGTGTATTTCAACGCATTTAACTGAATAGCAGCAGCGCCTAGCAGCCCTATCCCTAAAATCAATACCGAGACTAAAACCTCTATCAATGTCATGCCAGATTGGCGTCGCGAACCATCAAGTCGCATTGCAGACTCCATTCAATACGATTCTTCCATTCAGGCAGATAGCCAGCGTCCGGGTATTCGTGCCCCGGCTGTAGGTGATGGTCAACGAGGACGACGGCGTCGTCAGGCCACCCAGATTGTTAAAGGATATCGATGTGACTGAGCTTGGAATATCCAGGGTAGCGCCAGTGTTCATAGCGGGAATGACCCTGAGGACCGTGCCGTCAGACGTCAATACGACATTGAGCGCCGTAGTCCAGGCGGCGTTGGCGATACTGGGCTGAATACTCGTGTTGACACCACGGGTAATGGCCTCAAGCCGCGCATAATTGAACGCCCGCTGCAGATCGCTTATTTCAGTGTCGGCTTTTGACTTCTGTATGGTTGCGCTGAAATTGGGTACTGCAATGACAGCGATGATCCCTATGAGGGTGACGGTGACCAACAATTCGACCAGCGTAAAACCCCGATACTGTCTGGGCATTTAATGTCTCCTTAACACGGAGACTATAACGCAGCAGATTGTGTCGAATTTTGTAAGAAAGATGTGTGGTAGTTTTTGCTGGATGAGCGCCCGCTATCGATGAATGGGATCACTCATTTTCTTATCAACCCCTACCGCCCCCAACACACCTGAACACTGGCGCCACCCGACATCCCTACATTGTCGTGCCTGCCAGTGTGATCCAGCACAAACCCACCACACCTGTCGCCGCTCATCGGCGTTCCGGCGACAGGCAAAGCCGTCAGAACGAACGCCTGCTCCGAACGCTCGGCACTGATCGCGTAAAAGGCATTCCCGACGGAGACTTCATGTTCCCGAACGGGTGGTCTGGCCGTGTCTGAGTATTGCCCTGCGCGGGAATAAAAACGCTCCAGCCTTTGCGCCTCTTCGACCAGCACGCCGGCGATTTCCGAGCGGCGGGTTTTCTTCGTGTGCTCGGTGTATGTCGGGTATGCGATCGCGGCCAGGATCGCGACAACGGCGATGGCGATCAGCAATTCGATCAGGGTAAATCCCTTGGTGTGCCTCGGGAGTGGTCGTCCATTCATAACCGTTGCCGCCACATGATTCGCCGCTCTTCGGTGTGGATACTTTCCAGCACTGTCCGGGCGCTGCCCTGAAGGCCGATGGCCGTGACGCGGTATAGCCGGCGAAACCCGCTCCGCTCGGCTGCGCCTGCCGGATCATCGGTTTGCCCCAGATGCTGAACGCCAAAGAGCCCGCCGGGGCTGGCCACCCAGATCACGCCAGACTGACCACCAGAGCCAGCCGTAGATCGCGTCAGCGCGTCCTTCGGCGGCAGGCATAACGTCGGGCTCGCGCATTCAGGGAGAAAGAAGCCGGGCTCAAGGACAGTTGCCTCTGCGGCCCTGAGCACTGTTTCGGCTTTCTGGAACGACTGGTGGCGCAGCGTCAGGCTGCCTGACACTTTCTCCTGAAGGGTGGCGTTTTGCATGGAAGAGGTGGCTAGCAGGGTCAGCAGGAGGAGGAACACCAGACTGACAATCAGCACCACCCCGCGTTGGGCGTTCATCGGTGTCTCCTCACTCAAGCCGGTTACGAATGGCAGCGACCACATTAAAGGTCTGCTCCTGCGTACGGTCTGCCGGGTCGAAGAGCGTCAGTGTCAGCCGCACGCTGCGGATCAGCGTGGGGTCGGGTTGATCGGTGTACCGCGCAATCCCGGGCTTGCCGACACCCTCCGCGACGCCGAAGAGCACGCTGAATGCGCGGACGTTGCTGATCAGTGGCTGTCCGTTGAGCGCCAGCTCGCTACGCCCCGGATTGAAGCGATACACCTGCTTGTGGATCGGCAGCATCATTTCGCCCTCGGCAAGACGCGGCGCCCGGCCCCGGGTCCATGCGGTGGCGGAGGACAGGCAATCGGTGTGAATCTCCCAGTTGTGCCAGGATCCGCCCTGCCCTACGCCTGCCGTCATCAATGTCAGTGACTGTTGCTGCGCGTCCCACTCCACAGGTGTCCGAGCGACCGATGAGAACTGTCCACCTGCGCTAGCGTCACGAACCGTCGCCAGACAGCCAGCCATACCTGCCAGGCGAACTTCCTGAACCACCTTGCTGAGGACGAAACGCGCATCTTCTTGCAGGCCCGCCGCCGATGACTGACTCAAGTACGTGTTTTTGCTGCTGATAAAAATCTGCATCAATGCATGCGACATCACCAGTCCAAGGGCCAAGGCAAGCATGATTTCCACAAGGCCAAACCCCCTCACCCTGCGCTTCATGGTCGAAGGGCTTGAGTGAGGCTGCTCAGCGTGAGCGTTTGCCGGTGCCCGGTATCACCTTCTGCGCGTGAGTCATCCCACTCCAGCGCCAGGGTGACGTGAGCACCGACGACCGAGACGCTGGCCTCAGCATCCTCTCCCACACTGCGCCGAAGCTGGTCGGCGAAATCGAACAGGTCCTGATCTCTGGGGTTATCGGGATTGCCGGACGTCGGCGCCTGACTTAAGGAGGACAGCGCATAGTTCGCGCCGGGATTGGCGCGGATGCGCTCCAGCAAATCCTGCGCGATAAAGCTTGCTTGTGTACTGCGCATGGCGCTGTCGGTGTGCTTCAGCGCGTTGAGCTGCAACATGGCCACGCCCAGCGCGCCAATGGAAAACACCACCAGGGCGACCAACACTTCGATCAGCGTTATCCCTGCCTGCCCCCATTTCGTATCCATCCAGCCTCTCCGCAAATCCATGTGCAGGGACCATTGAAGCCCATAACCAAAAGCCTGCCAGACGGGTGTGTAACCGCACCTTGCGGACATATCGGCTGACAATCGGCGCCCTTGCCAGCTTCTCCTCAGACAGGTCTGCTAGCGGGCATTCGGATCGGGAGCACCAGAGTGAGGCAGAAGGGATTGACGCTCATAGAGCTGCTGGCGGGAATCGTATTGATCGGGGTCATCGCGGCAATGGCAGTGCCGGCGTTTGGCGCCCTGATTGACTCGCAACGCCGTCAGGACACCGCTCAGCAATTGATCAGCGGCCTGAGGCTGGCGCGCGTAGAAGCGATCTTGAGAGGTCAACCGGTAATCATGCAGGCCCTGGATGGCGGCTGGGGTCGAGGGTGGAATGTTTTCGTGGACATCAACCGGAATCAGTTTCGAGACGACGACGAACCGATCCTTGCCGAACGCAGCGGTCATCGAAACATCAGGGTGGTGGGCAATACGCGAGTCGCGGCCCGCGTCGGTTTTGACAGCACGGGCAGGCTGATCAACAACGGCAACGGCACGCTGGCGGTGTGCCTTAAAGACTCACCCGCCAGCCACGCTCAAGTCGCAATCGCGGTCACGGGACGCGTCAGCCTTCGACGCGAAGGCTTCGGCACGGAACCGTGCGCATGAGACGGGTTACTCGACCTGTTTGACGCGCAGTTCCTTGGGCATCGAAAAGGTGATGTTTTCTTCCCGCCCCGCCAACTCGTCGGCGCCGATAGCACCCCAGGCCTGCAACTGCTGAATCACGCCACGAACCAGGACTTCTGGCGCCGAAGCCCCCGCAGTGATGCCAATTCGTTCAACCCCGTCGAACCAGCTGCGTTGCATGTCTTCGGCGCCATCAATCAGATAGGCCGGGGTCGCCATGCGCTCGGCCAGTTCACGAAGACGATTGGAGTTCGAGCTGTTCGGGCTGCCTACAACCAGGACCACATCACACTCGTCGGCCAGCTGTTTGACGGCGTCCTGACGGTTTTGGGTGGCGTAGCAGATGTCGTCCTTACGAGGGCCACCGATGGCGGGAAAGCGCGAACGCAAGGCGTCGATGACCCGGCTGGTGTCGTCCATGGACAAGGTCGTTTGCGTCACGAACGCCAGTTTTTCCGGGTTCTGGACCTGCAGGTTAGCCACGTCCTCCTCGTCTTCGACCAGGTAGATGGCGCCGCCATTGCTGGCGTCGTACTGGCCCATCGTACCTTCGACTTCCGGGTGACCTTCATGGCCGATCAGGATGCATTCACGCCCGTCGCGGCTGTAACGTGCGACTTCGATATGGACCTTGGTCACCAGCGGGCAGGTCGCGTCGAACACTTTCAAACCGCGACCGGCGGCTTCGGTACGCACGGCTTGTGAAACGCCGTGAGCACTGAAAATGACGATGACGTCGTCGGGGACCTGATCCAGCTCTTCGACGAAGATCGCACCGCGACTGCGCAGGTCTTCGACGACGAATTTGTTATGAACCACTTCATGGCGCACGTAGATCGGCGGGCCAAACACTTCCAGCGCGCGATTGACGATTTCGATCGCACGGTCCACCCCGGCGCAGAAGCCACGTGGGTTGGCGAGTTTGATTTGCATGATGTGCCTCGTGTCTACGTGCAATGAAACATAAAAACGAAAAGGCCCCGAGCCATGTCGGGGCCACGGGTTATCCGATCGCTCAGAGCGCCTTCACCTCGAAGATTTCGACTTCAAAGGTCAACGTTTTACCGGACAACGGGTGGTTGAAATCGACGGTCACCTGATCGTCGTCAAACGCCTTCACCACGCCTGGCAGCTCAGTATTGGCCGCATCGTTGAAGATCACCAGCAAGCCCTCCGCCAACTCCATGTTCTGGAACTGCGAGCGCGGCATGATCTGCACGTTCTGCGGGTTGGGCTGTCCGAACGCATTTTCCGGTGGCACCTGGAGGGTGCGCTTATCGCCCGCCTTGAAGCCAAAAATCAGCGCTTCAAAACCGGGCAACAAACTGCCGTCGCCCACCTTGAAGGTCGCCGGGGCTTTATCGAACGTGCTGTCGACAGTGTCGCCGTTCTCCAGATGCAACGCGAAATGCAGGGTGACTTCCGTGTTCTGACCGATGCGTGTTTCCGATGTAGCGTGTTCAGTCATGAACGGGCTCTCCGGTTTTCTTGCTCTTGAACATATCCAGAGCAAGCATGATCGCGCCTACAGTGATCGCACTGTCGGCAAAATTGAACGCCGGGAAATACCAGCGAGTGTCCCAGTGCACCAGAATGAAGTCGATCACGTGGCCAATCGCGATGCGGTCGTACAGGTTGCCTAGCGCGCCACCCAGCACGAGTGCCAGGGCAACCGCGAGCCAGGTCTCATTGCGCCCAAGGCGCTTGAGCCAGACCACCAGCACCGCGCTGACCACCACGGCGATCAACGCAAACAGCCAGCGCTGCCAGCCGGAGCTGTCAGCCAGGAAGCTGAACGCCGCGCCCGTGTTGTAGGCCAGCGTCCAGCTGAAATAGCTGGGGATGACCACGATCTGTTGATACAGGCTCAACGCGTTCTCGAAGTAGAACTTGCTGGCCTGGTCAATGACCACGACCAGCACGCTCAACCACAGCCAGCCAAGACGACCCATACGACCAGCCGACGCATTAGGCATAGTGACGAACCTCGCCCGCGCCGCTGATGTTATCGACACAACGACCGCAGATTTCCGGATGCTCAGCGTGCACGCCGACGTCTTCGCGGAAGTGCCAGCAACGTGCGCACTTGGTGTAGCCGGACTTCACCACTTTCAGCTTGAGGCCCGCGACTTCAGTGACCACGGCATCGGCAGGCGCGCTGGCGAACGGCGCCAGACCTGCTTTGGACGTGATCAGCACAAAACGCAGCTCATCGCCGAGCTTGTTCAAGTCGCCGGTCAGATCGTCTTCGGTGTACAGCGTCACTTCGGCCTGCAGGTTGCCACCGATGGCTTTCGCCGCACGCTGGTTCTCCAGTTCCTTGTTGACGGCCGTCTTGACCGCCATGATCCGCTCCCAGTAGGCGCGGTCGAGCTCGAAGCCTTCCGGCAGCTCGCTCAGACCTTCGTACCAGGTATTGAGCATCACCGACTCGTTACGCTCGCCCGGCATGTACTGCCACAGCTCGTCTGCCGTGAACGCCAGGATCGGCGCGATCCAGCGAACCAGCGCTTCGGAGATGTGAAACAGCGCGGTCTGGCAGGAACGGCGTGCCTTGCTGTTGGCGCCGGTGGTGTACTGGCGATCCTTGATGATGTCCAGGTAGAAACCGCCCAGCTCCTGCACGCAGAAGTTATGCACCTTGGAGTAGACGTTCCAGAAGCGGTACTCACCGTAATGCTCTTCCAGCTCACGCTGCAGCAACAGCGTGCGATCCACGGCCCAACGGTCCAGCGCCAGCATTTCATCAGCAGGCAGGAGGTCGGTGGCCGGGTTGAAGCCGCTCAGGTTGGAGAGCAGGAAACGCGCGGTGTTGCGGATACGGCGGTAAGCATCGGCGCTGCGCTGCAGGATGGTTTCCGAAACGGCCATCTCGCCCGAGTAATCGGTGGCGGAAACCCACAGACGCATGATGTCGGCGCCCAGGGTGTCGTTGACTTTCTGCGGCGCGATGACGTTGCCCAACGATTTGGACATCTTGCGGCCATTCTCGTCCACGGTGAAACCGTGGGTCAGCAGCTCGCGGTACGGCGCGTGATTATCGATCGCGCAGCCGGTGAGCAGCGAGGAGTGGAACCAGCCACGGTGCTGGTCGGAGCCTTCCAGGTACAGGTCGGCGCGCGGACCGGTTTCATGGCCCATCGGGTGAGAGCCGCGCAGAACGTGCCAGTGCGTGGTACCCGAGTCGAACCAGACATCCAGCGTGTCGGAGATCTTGTCGTACTGCGGCGCTTCGTCGCCCAGCAGCTCAGCCGCGTCCATCTTGAACCAGGCTTCGATGCCTTCTTTCTCGACGCGCAGTGCAACCTCTTCCATCAGCTCGACGGTGCGTGGGTGCAACTCTCCGCTTTCCTTGTTCAGGAAGAACGGGATCGGCACGCCCCAGTTACGCTGACGGGAGATGCACCAGTCAGGACGATTGGCGATCATCGAGTGCAGACGCGCTTGGCCCCAGGCAGGGACGAACTTAGTGTCTTCGATGGCTTTGATCGCGCGGTTGCGCAGGGTATTGCCAGCGGCTGGCTGCTTGTCCATGCCCACGAACCACTGCGCCGTGGCGCGGTAGATCAGCGGCGTCTTGTGACGCCAGCAATGCATGTAGCTGTGAGTGATGGTTTCGGTGTGCAGCAGCGCACCGACTTCCTGCAGCTTGTCGACGATGGCCGGGTTGGCTTTCCAGATGAACTGGCCACCGAAGAACTCCAGCGACTGGGCGTACACACCGTTGCTCTGAACCGGGGTGAGGATGTCGTCGTTGACCATGCCATAGCGCTTGCAGGTCACGAAGTCGTCTTCGCCATAGGCTGGCGCGGAGTGAACCACGCCCGTACCGGCGCCCAGCTCGACGTACTCGGCCAGATAAACCGGCGACATACGGTCATAGAACGGGTGACGGAAGTTGATCAGCTCAAGCGCCGAACCAGGGACGGTGGCCAGCACCGAACCTTCGAGATTCCAGCGCTGGAGGCATGCCTCGACCAGCTCTTCAGCGAGGACCAGCAGGCGGTCGCCGGTGTCTACCAGCGCGTAATTGAATTCCGGGTGAACGTTGAGCGCCTGGTTCGCCGGGATGGTCCACGGGGTGGTGGTCCAGATCACGATCGCTGCAGGTTTGCTCAGGCTCGGCAGGCTGAAAGCTGCGGCCAGTTTGTCGGCGTCAGCCACAGGGAAGGCGACGTCGATGGTCGACGACTTCTTGTCCTGGTATTCGACTTCCGCTTCCGCCAGGGCCGAGCCGCAATCGAAACACCAGTTGACCGGCTTCAGGCCCTTGAACACGAAACCGTTCTTGACCATTTCCGCCAGCGCACGGATTTCTCCGGCTTCGTTGGCGAAGTCCATGGTCCGGTACGGATTGGCCCAGTCGCCCAGCACACCCAGACGAATGAATTCGGCTTTCTGACCTTCGATCTGCTCGGCCGCATAGGCACGGCACAGCTCGCGGGTCTTGTCCGCAGGCAGGTTCTTGCCGTGGGTAACCTCGACCTTGTGCTCGATCGGCAGACCGTGGCAGTCCCAGCCCGGAACATAAGGCGCGTCGAAGCCCGACAGGGTCTTCGAACGGACGATCATGTCCTTGAGAATCTTGTTGACCGCATGACCGATGTGAATATTGCCGTTGGCGTACGGAGGACCGTCGTGCAGAACGAACTTTGGACGATCCTTGCCAATTTCGCGCAGCTTCTGGTACAGGCCAATGCTGTCCCAGCGCTGCAGAGTTTGCGGCTCGCGCTGGGGCAGGCCGGCCTTCATCGGGAAGGCGGTGTCCGGAAGATTAAGCGTGGCTTTGTAGTCGGTCATTTCAGGCTCTAAGTTAGCGGTTGACCATGCCCCAATGGGCACGGGCGGCAGCGACATCCGCATCGATCGCCGTCTTAAGCGCCTCAAGAGAGGCGAAACGCTGCTCATCACGCAGCTTTTGGTGGAATACCACCGTCAAACGCCGGCCATAGATATCGCCGGCAAAATCCAGGAGGTGAATCTCAAGGTGCGGACGCCCATCGCCCGCCACGGTCGGTCGTACGCCGATGTTGGCGACGCCAGGCCATACCTTGCCATCGATCTCGGCACTGACCAGATAGACACCGGTCAATGGCACGCGACGACGTTTGAGTTGCACGTTGGCGGTGGGCGTTCCCAACTGACGGGCCAGCTTCTGACCATGCAGAACGCGTCCAGAAATCGCGAAGGGCCGACCCAACAAGTGCTCGGCCAAGGCGAAATCACTATTGGCCAGAGCATCGCGCACCTTGGTGCTGCTGACGCGTACGCCGTTGATTTCCACGGTCTGCGCAGCCTCTACCGAGAATCCTTTTTCTGCGCCGACTTTCTGAAGAAAGTCGAAGTCACCCATCCGGTCACAACCGAAACGGAAATCGTCACCGACCTCAAGGTGTTTAACGCCAAGCCCTTCGACCAACACGGTGTCGACAAATCCGGCGGCGCTCAGGTGGCTCAGGCGCTGGTTGAACGCCAGGCAGAGCACCAGATCTATACCCTCGCTGGCCAGCAGATCAAGCTTGTCGCGCAGACGTGCCAGCCGGGCCGGAGCGGTTTCCGGGGCAAAGAACTCGCGCGGCTGCGGTTCGAAAATCACCACACAGCTGGGCAGGCCCAACTCGACGGCACGCTCACGCAGTCGCGCCAGGATAGCCTGGTGACCACGGTGAACACCGTCGAAATTGCCAATGGTGGCGACGCAGCCCCGATGCTGGGGGCGCAGATTTTGAAGGCCTCGAACCAGCTGCATAACGCGCTTCTTGCTCATAAAGTGGCCGATTATAACCACACACTGCCTTCAACGACAGGCGACACAGTGAGGCAAAGCGCAACAATCGGCGGTAACCGGCAAAAACCGACGACTGATCCTACATGATCGCCTTGCGGGCGAAATCTCTCAGGCGGAAGCCCAGCAACAGCAACATCCCGAAATACGCCACCACCCCGGCCACGACCAGCCCCCCTAGCCGGATGAAGCGCTCAAGCATCTGCCCGTCGGACCAGGCCGGCATCACGTGCATCAAGCCCAACAGCACACCTGACATCACCGCCACAGACACCAGCAACTTGGTCAGAAACACCGGCCAGCCAGGTTGAGGCTGATAAAGATCCTGTTTACGCAGTTGCCAGAACAGAAGCAGCGCATTCAGACAGGCACCCATGCTGATCGCCAGCGCCAACCCCACATGGGCCAGGTGCACGACGTAGACGAACAGCACGTTGAACAACTGAGTCACGACGAGGGTGAACACCGCGATTTTCACCGGGGTACGAATATTCTGTTGCGCATAGAAGCCGGGCGCCAGCACCTTGATGACGATGATGCCCAACAGCCCCACGGCATAGCCGACCAAAGCGCCTTGTGTCTTCACAGCATCAGTCGCATCAAACTTGCCGTACTGAAACAGAGAGACCGTCAACGGCTCCGCCAGCAGCCCAAGGGCCAATGTGCAGGGCAGGACCAGTACAAAGCAGAGCCGCAGACCCCAGTCGAGAATGCGTGAATATTCGTGGCGATCCTTGCTGGCGTAGGTTTTCGACAGGATCGGCAGCAGAATTGTCCCCAGCGCAACGCCGAGCACGCCCGAGGGCAGTTCCATCAACCGGTCGGCGTAGTACATCCACGACACCGAGCCCGCTGCCAGAAAAGAAGCAAATATGGTGTTAATGATCAGCGAGATCTGACTGACCGAAACGCCCAACATCGCGGGCAGCATCTGCCTCATCACCCGCCAGACGCCGGTATCCCGCAGATTCAGCCGCGGCAACACCAGCATGCCGATTTTTTTCAGGTGTGGCAGTTGATACAGCAGTTGCAGCAAACCACCTGCCAGCACGGCCCAACCCAGCGCCATGACCGGCGGATTGAAGTACGGCGTGAGGAACAGCGCGAAAAAAATCATCGCGAGGTTGAGCAGCGTCGGCACGAAGGCCGGCACGGAGAAACGGTTCCAGGTATTGAGAATGGCGCCCGCCAGCGAGGACAGCGAAATCAGCAATATATAAGGAAAGGTCACCCGCAGCAGGTCAGAGGTCAGCTGGAATTTTTCCGGCGTATCGGCGAAGCCTGGGGCCGTGGCCCAGATGACCCATGGCGCGAAAAGGATGCCAAGAACAGTGACCACCGCCAACGCCAGCGTCAGCAGCCCGGTGACATAGGCGACAAAGGTGCGTGTCGCCTCCTCGCCTTGCTGGCTTTTATATTCCGCCAGGATTGGCACGAAGGCCTGGGAGAAGGCGCCTTCTGCGAAGATTCTTCGCAACAGATTGGGCAGTTTGAACGCAATGAAGAAGGCATCCGTTGCCATTCCGGCACCAAATGCGCGGGCGATGATGGTGTCACGGATAAAACCCAGGACCCGCGACAGCATGGTGATAGAGCTGACGGCGGCAAGCGATTTGAGTAGGTTCATCTAAAGTGTGTGCGCCTGACCAAAGGAAGCGCCAAAGCGCGATCCATTTATGCGATACTCCGCGCCGCAAAACAGCTCAGAGCCAAAACCCGCGAGTTTACAGGTCGCACGCCGGAATGAAATAACCACGGCATCACACGGCGACCACTCAGCGGAACGCATCAACTGCCCTTGACAAGCGTCAAACTCATCGGCATGATTCGCGGCCTATTTTGTTAGCTATTTCCCAAGTCTTTCGAGGAGCTCGACGGTGGCCAACTCACCTTCCGCCAAAAAACGTGCAAAACAGGCTGAGAAGCGTCGCAGCCACAACGCCAGCCTGCGTTCCATGGTTCGTACCTACATCAAGAACGTAGTGAAAGCCATCGACGCAAAAGACGCTGAAAAAGCGCAAGCTGCTTATGTTCTGGCTGTGCCAGTTATCGACCGTATGGCCGATAAAGGCATCATCCATAAGAACAAAGCTGCTCGCCATAAAGGCCGCCTGAATGGCCACATCAAGGCTCTGAACCTTGCTGCTGCAGCCTAAGCGACCCGCTTGTTAAAAAACCGACCCCAGGGTCGGTTTTTTATTGCCTGCAATTTCGCTTGGTGCGGCCCATCAAGGGCCGGGAGACGGTGCTGGCGCCCACGGCAAAATCGGGATAGCCGTTACCGCATTCTGCGGACTGCCTTCAATCACGCGATCGCTGTAAACCAGATACACCAAGGTGTTGCGCTTCTTGTCCAGGAAGCGAACCACCTGCATGGTCTTGAACACCAACGAAGTACGCTCCCTGAAAACCTCGTCGCCATCCTTCAGCTCTTCCTTGAAATGGATCGGCCCTACCTGACGACACGCGATGGAAGCCTCGGCACGGTCCTCCGCCAGACCCAAACCACCCTTCAAACCACCGGTCTTGGCCCGTGACAGATAGCAGGTGACGCCGTCCACCTTTGGATCATCGAACGCCTCGACGACGATCCGGTCATTGGGGCCGACGAATTTGAACACCGTCGACACCTGACCAATCTCTTCAGCCGAAGCCAGCAGAGGCAACATCAACGCCGCCCCCAGAATGCCTTTCAGAACGCGCATCTGTGCTTCCTTATAAGAAAAAACCGACCCTGCCCGAAATCAGACCAGGATCAGATTATCGCGATGAACCAGTTCAGGTTCAGCCATGTAGCCCAACTCCTTCACGATCGCGTCGGAGGGCTGACCAATGATCTTCTGCGCTTCAAGTGCACTGTAGTTGCTGAGCCCCCGCGCCACTTCGCGACCGTTTGCTGCCACACACACCACCATCTCCCCACGACGAAAGCTGCCCTGGACGAGCTTTACACCTACCGGTAGCAGGCTCTTATTGCTCTCGGTCAGTGCTTTTACTGCTCCATCATCCAGCACGAGTGTGCCGCGCGTCTGCAGATGCCCTGCCAGCCACTGCTTGCGGGCCGCCAGCATGCCGCGCTCAGGCGAGAGCAACGTTCCAAGTCGCTCACCCGCCTTCAGACGCGCCAGTACACGCTCGATGCGACCACCCACAATCACGGTATGTGCGCCAGAACGCGCCGCCAGACGTGCCGCACGCAACTTGGTCTGCATGCCACCACGCCCCAAGGCGCCGCCGGTACCACCCGCCACAGCGTCCAGCGCCGGATCGTCGGCACGGGCTTCATAAATCAGTTGAGCTTCAGGGTTATTACGCGGGTCAGCGTCGAACATGCCGTCGCGATCGGTGAGGATGACCAGAAGATCGGCCTCCACAAGGTTTGCCACCAACGCCGCCAGGGTGTCGTTATCGCCGAAACGGATTTCATCCGTCACGACGGTGTCGTTTTCGTTGATGACCGGCACTACGCCCAGATCTACGAGGGTGCGCAATGTACTGCGGGCGTTCAGGTAGCGCTTGCGGTCAGACAGATCATCATGAGTCAGCAGAATCTGCGCCGTATGCCGACCATGCTCCGCGAAACTGGATTCCCAGGCCTGAACCAACCCCATCTGACCAATCGCCGCCGCCGCTTGAAGCTCATGCATGGCGCTCGGTCGCACAGTCCAGCCCAGGCGACTCATGCCGGCAGCCACTGCGCCGGACGAAACCAGAACCAGTTCGACGCCCGCCTCATGCAGCGCCACCATCTGCTCGACCCAAACACCCATTGCGTTGCGATCAAGACCCTTGCCGTCCGCCGTCAGCAGCGCACTTCCGATCTTCACAACCCAACGCTGGGCACCTGTCACCTTGCTCCGCATGATCGTTCAACCCTAAGCCAGAGGTACACATTCAAGATACTAAAACGCCGCTAATTTAGCGGCGTTGTAGTTTACTTCAGTCGATCACTCACGGACGTAAATGATTTCCGGACCGTCTTCATCGTCCACATCATCTTCATCCCAGTCGTCATCGCCGATGTCATGCACGCTCTTCACACCGCTGCGACGCAGGGCACGCTGATCGTCCAGCGCCTGCAACTGGGCACGCGCCTCGTCTTCGATACGCTGATCCAGCTCGGCCAGTTCCTCGGCATATGCCGGGTCGCTCGCCAGACGATCGGCACGATCTTCCAGATACCGCATGATGTCGTGACTGAGGCGATCAGTCCCTTCTTTTGCAATGGCCGAGATCACGTAGACAGGACCGGTCCAGCCAAGGCGATCAACGATCTCCTGCTTGCGCTGCTCGTGTTCTTCTTCCAGGATCTGGTCGCACTTGTTCAGCACCAGCCAGCGATCACGATCCGCCAGCGCAGGGCTGAACTTGATCAACTCATTGACGATGACTTCGGCGGCATCCGGCGCACTGCTTTCGTCCAGCGGCGCCATATCGACGAGGTGCAGCAACAGACGAGTACGCGCCAGGTGCTTGAGGAAACGGATACCCAGACCGGCACCGTCCGACGCGCCTTCGATCAGACCCGGAATATCGGCAATGACGAAGCTTTTCCAGCGATCGACACTCACCACACCCAGGTTGGGCACCAGCGTGGTGAACGGGTAGTCGGCAACTTTCGGCTTGGCAGCCGAAACGGAACGAATGAAGGTGCTCTTGCCAGCATTTGGCAAACCCAGCAGACCGACGTCAGCCAGCACTTTCAGCTCCAGCTTCAGGTCACGCTGCTCACCCGGCTTGCCTGGCGTAGTTTGACGCGGTGCACGGTTGGTACTGGATTTGAACCGGGTGTTGCCCAGACCATGCCAGCCGCCATGAGCCACCAACAGGCGCTGACCGGCCTTGGTCAGGTCGCCGATGATTTCCTGAGTGCTCGCATCGATCACCGTGGTACCGACCGGCACACGCAACACCAGATCCTCGCCTTTGCGACCAGTGCAATCCGTACTGCCGCCATTGGAACCACGCTCGGCATCGAAGTGACGGGTATAGCGATAATCGACCAGGGTGTTGAGGTTCTCGTCGGCGATCATGTAGATCGAGCCGCCGTCCCCCCCATCACCACCGTTAGGACCACCGTTTTCGATGAATTTTTCGCGACGGAAGCTCATGCAACCGTTTCCGCCGTCACCGGCCTTCACCCGAATGGATACTTCATCAACAAATTTCATAACGCACGCCTCCCGTCACAAAGACGAGCAAACAACATAAATTCATAAGGCTCTTGCAAAGATGAGCGTTGCGATACCGATCAAAAACCAGCGACTTCACACCACAACGGCCCACACAAACAGCTTTGCAAGAGACTCACCAAAACCAGACCTTTTACAAACGAAAAAGCCCTGTCAACGACAGGGCTTTTCAGCTCAGGCAATGTGCAGGCCGTGGCTTTCGCTACGCCTTCACACAGCCTGAACGCAAGATCACGCCGCGACTTCTGCTTTCGGCACGATGCTTACATAACGGCGACCGAAGGCGCCTTTAACCTGGAACTTGATCACGCCTTCGACTTTAGCGAACAGAGTGTGATCTTTGCCCATGCCAACGCCGTAGCCAGCGTGGAACTGGGTGCCGCGCTGACGCACGATGATGTTGCCCGGAACGATGACCTGGCCGCCATACATCTTCACGCCAAGGCGTTTGGCTTCTGAGTCGCGACCGTTACGAGTACTACCACCAGCTTTTTTGTGTGCCATGAGTTCAATTCTCCTAGTGAGGAATTAGGCTGAAATTAAGCCTGAATACCGGTGATTTTGATCTCGGTGTACCACTGGCGGTGGCCCATACGCTTCATGTGGTGCTTACGGCGACGGAACTTGATGATGCGGACTTTATCGTGACGACCTTGGGAGATCACTTCAGCCACAACGGTAGCGCCGGCAACAACTGGAGCGCCGATGTTCACGTCGTCGCCATTGGCGACCAACAGAACGCGATCAAAAGTAACGGATTCGCCAGTAGCGACTTCCAGCTTTTCGATCTTCAGGTATTCACCTGGGGCAACCTTGTATTGCTTGCCGCCAGTAACGATTACTGCATAAGACATGGTATTTCTCCGAAAATCCTGCTCACCCAGCTCTTTATAGGAAGAGGTATTGGCTGGCATGGCTGCACGGGGCTGGAAAGGCCCATGTGCAATTGCGTAAGGCAGGTGCTGCCCAGGAAAGTTAGGGTGCGCGATTGTACGCAAGCCACGAACGCCTTGCAAGCGGCGTTACTTCACGCCTTGACAGGGTGGGGCCTGCAACCTAGCATGCCGCGCAACCCTTCTGGAGCACGTCTCGCTGATGCAACCCCAAGCCTTCTACCGCGCTGTGGCGGACGACTTTACAGCCGTCGACCACATTATCAAGAAGCAGCTGACATCGCGCGTGCCGCTGGTCTCGAAAATCGGCGACTACATTACCTCCGCCGGCGGTAAACGACTGCGTCCATTACTGGTGCTTCTGTGCGGCAAGGCACTGGGCAGCGGCGGTGACGACCTTCGTCTGCTGGCCGCCACCATCGAATTCCTGCACACCGCGACCCTGCTGCACGACGACGTGGTCGACATGTCCGGCATGCGCCGTGGCCGCTCGACCGCGAACGCCATGTGGGGCAACGCGCCGAGCGTACTGGTGGGTGATTTCCTTTACTCGCGCTCGTTCGAAATGATGGTCGAGCTCGGTTCGATGCCGGTCATGCAGATCCTGTCCAAGGCCACCCGCGTCATCGCCGAGGGCGAAGTTCTACAACTCTCGAAAATTCGTGACGCCAGCACCACCGAAGAAACGTACATGGAAGTGATCCGCGGCAAGACAGCCATGCTGTTCGAAGCCTCGACTCACAGTGCCGCCGCCCTGGCCAAGGCCGGTACGGAACAGAGCGAAGCACTGCGCACCTTTGGCGATCACCTCGGCATCGCATTCCAACTGGTCGACGATCTGCTCGATTACCGTGGCGACGCCGAAACCATGGGCAAGAACATCGGCGATGACCTTGCAGAAGGCAAACCTACCCTTCCGCTGATCTACACGATGCGCGAAGGCACGCCTGAACAGGCGGCGCTAGTGCGTCAGGCCATTCAAAAGGGCGGCCTCGAGGATCTGGAGAGTATCCGTGATGCCGTCGAACAGTCGGGGTCACTGGATTACACCGCTCAACTGGCTCGTGACTACGTGGCACGCGCCATCGCCTGCCTGGACGCCCTGCCCCCTAGCGAATACCGCGACGCCCTGATCGAGCTGAGTGAGTTTGCGGTCGCTCGCACCCACTGATCAGCAGCTCGCTACACCGAAAGCCCGTCCGCGTGACGGGTTTTTTGTTGCCCGCGATTATCCACAGGCGTATGGCCTTGATGCGCCAGCGGCGCATAATGCGAATAAATCTCAAATAGATCCTTGCTATTTCACAGATAAGAATTATTCTCATTGAAGACTTTCAAGGAGAACGAACATGACCTATTTGATCGACGCCTGGCTGGATCGGCCACACCCTTACCTGCGCATCCTGCATCGCGAGACAGGCGAGGTATGTGCAGTGCTGGAAGAAGACGCGCTGGACGAGTTACGGGATCAAGGGGATCTGGACGTCAACAGCCTGAGCTCATGTGAACCCGGTGTTCAAAAGGAGATGGTGCGCAGCCTGTTTCTGTTCTGCTACGCCCGGGCCTTGCGCCCGGCCTGCGAACTGCACTGATGCCACGCCTGAATCCGACGTTGCCGAGTGGACACGTATTGTCCACCCGGCAACGATCTGCCTGAGCCTAAAGCTTGAGGCTACGGCAACAGCCTTAGAGAACGTCGAGCAGTTCTACGTCGAATACCAGAACGCTGTGCGGTGGAATGCTGCCCACGCCTTGTGCGCCGTAAGCCAGTTCGCTAGGAACGTGCAGACGCCACTTGCTGCCGGCTTTCATCAGTTGCAGTGCTTCGGTCCAGCCTGCAATCACACCACCGACCGGAAACTCGGCAGGTTCGCCGCGATCGTAGGAGCTGTCGAACACGGTGCCGTCGATCAGCATGCCGTGGTAATGGGTGCGCACGTTGCTTTCGCGGGTTGGCTGAGCGCCCTCGCCCGCTGTGATGACTTCGAACTGCAAACCCGACTCCAGCGTGGTGACACCTTCGCGCTTGGCGTTTTCGGCCAGGTATTGCTTGCCCGCACCCGCGGCGGCTTCGGCCTTGGCAGCGGCTTCGGCCTGCATGATTTCACGAATGACTTTGAAGCTGGCAGCCATTTCTTCCTGGCCAACACGGCTTGGCTGGCCACCGAAAGCGTCGGTCAGACCGGCCAGAATGGCATCCAGATTGACGCCCGGCGGCGGGTTGTCGCGCAGTTGGTCGCCCAACTGGCGGCCGATGCCGTAGCTGACGCGGGTTTCGTCGGTGGACAGATTGACTTCGGACATAACGCTGCTCCGCTGAAGAGCGCCCGCGGGCGCCCTGATCTAAAAGGCCGAGCAGCCTAGCACAACCGGATAAACGCAGTCATAAACTACCCGGCCGATATCAATGCTTGGTCAGCTTGTCCAGATAGCCCATCGCAAACGCCGACACCACAAATGTCATGTGGATGATCACATACCACATCAGGTATTGCGGCTCGATGTTCTTGGCGTCCATGAACACCCGTAGCAGATGAATGGAAGAAATCGCGACGATGGACGCGGCGACTTTCATCTTCAACGAAGACGAGTCCATTTTGCCCAGCCAGTTGAGCTTTTCCTTGTCTTCGTCGATGTCCAGCTGAGAGACGAAGTTTTCGTAGCCGGAGATCATGACCATCACCAGCAGACCGCCCACCAGCGCCATGTCGATCAGCGACAGCAAGACGAGAATCAGGTCCGACTCGGCCAGCGAAAACACGTTGGGAAGGACATGAAAGATTTCCTGGAAAAACTTGAGCGCCAGCGCCAGCAATCCCAGAGACAAGCCAAAGTAGATCGGCGCCAGCAACCAGCGCGACGCGTACATGGCATTTTCGATAAAACGTTCCATTGAAGCTCACAGGTCATTGAAAGCTCGCGAGTATAGGGCGAAGCCGTTCCGGCACAACCCTTTACGACAAGACTTGAAACAATTAACCCGATGAAACAGCCTCGACGAATGCCGTGCTACGCCTCTGGACTCCAGGAAAACAGACGCGACGTTCGTCGAGACGACGGTGCTTGCTCAGCTAACCGGGGAAGTTCGCTGGCTGTGGGATAAATCACCATTGATGCGTCGTAACTCACCTTGCAGATGAAGGCTCCAGATCGGTAACTCTTCTGCGGTCTGATAGCCGTGTAGCGCAAGACTCTCGGCAATCGCATCCAGTACCGACTCGGCGGCAACCGGACCATGGAAAGGCCCTTGAGCCTTGAGCGCAGAAGGTTGTTCACCGGACATCCCGGCAGCGAACAGCAAGGTCCACATACCGTTATCGCCGGACAGCGGGCGAATCACACATTCGATACGGGTCACCAGACCCAGGCATTGGCGAGTAAGACAGAGGCTGCGCGGCATGGCGAGCTCCTCATTGATTGCAGTATTCATTCCCTCGAACCGCTTTTCGGAAATGCGTCAGTCCCTTTGACCACTGCTGCAACCCGACAATATCGAACAAATACCCTTAAGGAAAAGGGTGAAAACAAAAAGGGCGCCGAATGGTCATTTTGCCATCAGACGCCCTGTTTAGTTGACGTCAAATCATCAACTTTTCAGCTCAGGCTGTAATTGTGGCGCCTCTTTTTCGAGCTCCTTGAGGTCCTCGTCGCTGAGCATTTCAGCAATGTCGCGAAGGCGGTCCACCACCCGGCCGTTGACCGAGTTTTCCGGGAATTGACCCTCTTCGTCCGCCTCACCCACCGGTTCGCCGACCAGCAGACTCAACGCCTCATCGACCTGGCGCACGGCATAGACATGGAATTGTCCGGCACGCACGGCCTGCAGGACCTTTTCATCGAGCATCAACGTGGCGACGTTTGCCTGCGGAATGATCGCGCCCTGATCACCGGTCAGGCCACGGGCTTCACACAGCCGGAAGAAACCTTCGATCTTCTCGTTGACCCCGCCGACTGCCTGGACTTCACCGAACTGGTTGATCGAACCGGTGATCGCGAAACACTGCTTGAGCGGTGTCTTTGACAACGCGGAAATCAACGTGCAGACCTCACCCAGCGACGCACTGTCGCCATCCACATAACCGTAGGACTGCTCCAGCGCGATGCTAGCGGAAATCGCCAGCGGGAATTCCTGTGCATACCGACTGCCCAGGTACCCCGTGAGAATCATCACGCCTTTGGAGTGGATCGGCTGACCGAGGTTGACCTCACGTTCGATGTCGACGATGCCGCTGCCACCCGGGTACACCGTGGCAGAAATCCGCGCCGGGACCCCGAACGCCGAATCGCCGACTTCCAGCACCGTCAGGCCGTTGCACTTGCCGACCGCCGCGCCTGCGGTGTCGATCAGGATGATCCCGGCGAGCATGTCGTCCAGAATGCGTGCCGACACGCGGCCGGTGCGCGTGGCCTTGGCTTTCAGCGCCCGCTCGATATGACCGGCGTCGGTGCGCTCGTCGTTGGCCAGGCTGCGAATGAAGTCTGCCTCGCTGACCAACTGGAACAGATCGCCAATACGGGCCGACAGACGTCCCTGGTGTTCGGCCAGGCGCGCGCTGTAGGTCGCCAGACGCGCCACCGCATCGGCGGTCAGCGGCGCCATGCCTTCTTCCGAAGTCCGGGTTTTGAGCAACTGGGCAAACTGCTCCAGGCTCTCGTCGACCATCGGAATGTCTTCATCGAAATCGACCAGCACCCGAAACATCTCCTGGAAGTCCGGATCCAGGTCCTGCAGCGTGTAGTACAGCGAACGGGCGCCGATGATGATGACTTTGACGTGCAACGGGATGGTCTGCGGCGTCAGCGTCACCGTGGCGATACGGCCCAGTTCGCCCAACGGCGACTCCATCTTCAGCTTGCGCGATTGCAGCGAACGCTTAAGCGCGTCCCATACGAACGGCTCACTGAGCATTTTTTCAGCTTCCAGAATCAGGAAGCCACCGTTGGCCCGGTGAAACGCACCTGGGCGCAGTTGGCGATACGTGGTGTACAGCGCACCTTGATCGGTGCTGTATTCGATACGGCCGAACAGATTGTCGTAGGTCGGGTGAGGCTCGAACACCACCGGCGCTCCGCCGCTGGCCGAGTGGCCGACCACCAGGCTTGGGCAGTATTGCTCTTCCAGGAGCTTGCGCGCCTGGGCGTCGGTCTTGCTGTCATCGACCAGCTGCTCGACCACGGTTTTCAGCAGATTGACCTGCATCGCCTGCAGATACGCGCAGACCGCGGCGTTTTCCGCGTACTGTTCGGACAACGGCGCCAGCAAGGGCTGCAAGGCCAGAATGATGGTTTCTTCATTCAACTGGCGCATCTGGTTATTGGACTCGCGCTTCCACTGCGGCAGGCTGGCGAGCTCTTCGTTGAGACGCTCCTCCAGAGCCGAGATATCGGTGTGAAAGCGTTCACGGTCAGCCTCTGGCAACTGCGAAAATTCGGCCTCGTCCAGCGCCTTGCCGTCCAGCATGGGCGTGAACGCGATGTTGCTGCTGTCGCGGTACAGCGCAATGTCTTTTTCCAGGGCAAGGCGTTCGATCACGTCCAGTGCCCGGTCATAACGCTGATTGAAGGCGCGGTCGATGGCGCTTTTTTTCTGCTGGTAGGACGGATGCTCGAACACAGCAGGAAAGGTCGACAGCAAGTTGTCGATCAGTCCGTTGATGTCAGCAATGAACGCACTGGCACTGCCCGGCGGCAACTCCAGTGCCCGCGGCTCTCGTGCCTCATCGAAATTATTGACGTAGACCCAGTCGGACGGGGTCTGCATGCGCTTGCCTTCGGCCTTGAGGTACCGCTTGACGAAAGAGAAGCGGCCGGTGCCGGGCTCTCCCATGACAAACACATTGTAACCGGGGCGCGGCATGGCGACCCCGAACTGTAAAGCCTCGACGGCTCGTTCCTGGCCGAGCACGCCGCGAAAGGGTTCCAGATCGTTGGTTGTCGTGAAGCTGAACTGTTCAGCGGAAAAGGGACGGGTCAGCGCCTCAGGCGCAAGTCGCAAGCTGGCAGCAACAGGATCGGGCATCGGACATCCTTACATCAGGCGGGGCAGATGGGCGCATTCTGGCGCTCGCCGCACCAGACTGGCAAGGCAAGAACCACCAGAGTGCCTTTTTTGATCAGAGAACTTTCCTACAGCTTTTCCGGACCCGAACTGCATACAACAAAGTGTAATAGCTGACGGAACGTTCAGATCGTGCCTAAACTCCAAGCTGCGCGGCCGGTAACAAATTAAATAACCGGCCCTCCCTGGCGCCCGTATCGGCCAGGATCCGACCCTTGGTTGAAACAAACAGAGACTAAAGCTATGAAACGGATTCTTCTTGGTACTCTCTTCGCCGCTGTGTCCATCAACGCCATGGCTCAAGCGCCTGGCGGCCCAGACTGCGGCTGGGGCAACATGCTGTTCGAAGGTCAACGCGGTACCCCCGCTCACTTCCTCGCTTCCACCACCAACGGCACCTCCGGTAACGCCACGTTCGGCATGACCTCAGGCACCAACGGCTGCTCCACCAACAGCGCCCTGACTTACGGCGGTAAGTCCTGGTTTGCCATGAACGGCATGATGGACGAGCTTTCCAAAGACATGGCGATGGGCCAAGGCGAGGCACTGACGACCTATGCGGTCGTACTGGGCGTTGCACCGGAAGACCGTGCGCATTTCGCCGCAGTCACCCATGACCACTACCAGCAGATCTTCAACAAGGCAGACGCCACCGCTGAAGACGTGCACACCAACACCCTCGACGTTCTGAAGAACGATCCGACGTTGGCTAAATACGCAACTCAGGCTTAAATACGCTTCACCTGCCTTCTTCGGAAGGCAGGCTCCCACTGCTCTCGTTCAGCTTCCGTCTACCTGATTAGTTGCCAATCTATGCTCAAACGCCTTGCCTGGCTGGCGCTCTGTGTCTGCGCCCCGCTGTATGCCGCGCCTCACATCGATGATGATCGTTTGCAGCAATTGGCCAATTCCAGATTCTGGGTCGCGATAGGCCATTATGAAGCCGGGAAACTCGGTGGCTGGCGCAGCTATGTCGACGACCCGAAATTCTTCCTCGCCGTCAACGGCGCCCACGATCCCAAAGCCGAGCTGGCCGCCACGCTCGAGGCGATCTATCGCCCCGTCGTCCAGGGCAAGGAAGACGAACACCCACAGTGCGTCTACCCCTCTCGCACGCGATTTTTACGTGATCAGCTGAAGCTGACTGACCTGCCCGCCGTCGACTGCAAGGAATTCAACAAGTGGTTCTCCGACGTCGCGCCCGACAGCACGGTGATGATTTTCCCCGCCGCGTACCTCAACAGCCCGTCGTCGATGTTCGGCCATACCTTGTTGCGCATCGATCAGGCCGGGGTCGAGGCGAACAAGACCGCCTTGCTCAGCTACGCGATCAACTTCGGCGCCTACATCGAAGGCTCCGACAACAGCATCCTGTACGCCTGGAAAGGCCTGATGGGCGGCTATCCGGGGCTGTTCGCGCTGGTGCCCTATCAGGAAAAACTCTCTGAGTACCGCAGCCTGGAAAACCGCGATCTGTGGGAATACCGGCTGAACCTGACGCCGGAAGAAACCCGGCGCATGGTCGAGCACGTGTGGGAACTCAAACAGATTCGCTTCGGCTATTTCTTTTTCGACGAAAACTGCTCTTATCGTCTTCTCGAACTGTTGCAGGTTGCACGGCCGAGCCTGAACCTGACGCCGCAATTCCGCCTGACGGCGATCCCCACCGATACCGTGCGTGCCGTCAAGGACGCGGGGTTGGTGGAGAAAATCGATTATCGGCCTTCCAAGGAGCGTGAACTGCTCAGCCGCGCCGAGCCCCTGAACCATGATGAAAAGCAATGGGTGCTGAAGGTCAGCGCGGATCAGCAGCAAATGCAGAGCCCTGAATACCTGGAGGTTCCGAAGGAGCGACGGGCGTTGATTCAGGACGCGGCGTATCGACTGGAGCGCTACCGTGCCAACGGCCTGGAACGCGACCCGGTCCGCTCGCAGCGCAGCTATGACCTGCTGCGTGCAATCAGCACCAATCCCCCGCCGGCACTGGAAATCGAGCGCCCTGGCTTGCCGGAAGACGGCCATGAATCGCGCACCTGGCAACTGGGCGCCGGCACGCGGGATGACAAAGCGTTCGCCGAATATGGCTTGCGCATGGCGTATCACGACCTCAACGACAATGCCTATGGCTTCCCGTTGGGCGCGCAGATCGAGATCCTTCAGCTCAAGCTGCGTCAGTACGAAGACAGTCGCTGGCAGGTTCAGCAACTGGACCTGGCGACCATTCGCTCGTTGACCCCTCGCAACGAGCTGCTGCAGCCATGGTCGTGGCAAGTGGCGGGCGGTCTGGAGCGTGTGCTGGGCAAGCATGGCGACGAGAATCTGGTCAGCCACGTGAACGGCGGCGCGGGCGGGACCTGGAAGCTGGGGGACGACGTGCTGGGCTTTGCGCTGGGCACGGTGCGGATCGAACACAATAATGACTTCGACGCGCTCGTGTCACCCGCCGCCGGCTTCAATACCGGGGTTCTGTGGCGTAATCCACTGGGCAATTTCAGCCTGGAAACCAAAGGCGATTACTTCATCAACGGCGAAGTCCGTCGCAACATCAGCTTGAATCAGCAGTGGGAGCTTTCGCGAAACCTGGGCCTGCGGCTCAGCGCACAACGGGAATTCAGCCAACTGACGTCGCCCGTGAACGAAGTGATGCTTGAGTTGAAGTGGTATCACTATTAGGAACGCAATTTTTTAGGCGCGCGCTTGGTCTGGGCGGCATTCCGACGAATGCATTGGATCAGGCATATCATCGGTGAATGATGGATCCCCTTCGCGGGCAAGCGCGCGCCTACAAATGCTGCTCTGCAGCCTTATGCAACCTTCGCGCTGTACCCTTCCTCCTCGATCAGCCCGATCACCTGCTCGCTCGCCAACTGGCTCTGCACCTTGACCTCGCCTTTGGCCAGGTCGATCTGCACGTCGGCGGCCGGGTCTTGAGCCTTGATCGCGTTGGTAACGGCGCGGACGCAGTGTCCACAGGTCATGCCTTGAACGTTGAATACCTGCATGTGATGACTCCTCGGTTGAGTGGCTGCTCACGGGGTGAAACAGCTGAACGTCGCCATGTTCGACCTTCCCACCGTGGCAAGGTCAAGTTTCTCGTGCATCTGCCGGGCTGGTGTTCCGCGATGTCCTGAGCCAAAGTGTTTCATCATCGAACATCAGGAGAATCGGCAATGCGCTGGTCAGCCTTTCGCATCGCAGGTTTTATCGGCCTGTTGGCTTCCGCATCCTGGGCTCAGGCCGATCAGGACTACGGCGTACTCATCATTTCCCGCGAGCGGCTGGAAGTGGCCACGTCCTGCGAGATTGGCATTTACATGCAGGATCAACTGGTCGGTCGCCTGTTCCAGGAAGAGTCACGCTCTTACAACCTGCCCGCAGGCGATGTGTCACTGCGTCTGCGCGTGCTGCCTGGCCAGACGCCAGGTTGCTCGCCCGGCATTGAAGCGCAGAACAATACCCGCATTCATATCAATGCAGGCGATGTCCTGAAATACCGGATTGCCTCCGGCCCGAACGGCATGTATCTCAAAAAAGCCGATCTGAATTATTGATGCAACTCAGGACTTGACCTTGCCAACGTGGCAAGGTTGATCCTTGCTGGCAATCGCCTTCAAGGAGTGCCCGACCATGCCCAGTCCCGATACGTTTGACCTGCCGATCACCGGCATGACCTGCGCCAGCTGCTCAGGCCGTGTCGAACGCGCCTTGCGTAAAGTCCCCGGCGTTACCAACGCTACCGTTAACCTCGCCAATGAACGCGCTCACGTGGAAGTCGCCGGGCCGATCGATCCGGCGACGCTGATCGCCGCCGTCGACAAAGCCGGTTATGGCGCGAGTCTGGAGCAGGATACTTCCGTTCAGGAAGCCGACCAGCAAAAACGCCATGACAGCGAACGCTGGCGCTTGATGCTGGCCATCGTGCTGGCGGTGCCGCTGGTGCTGCCGATGTTGCTGCAGCCTCTGGGCGTGCACTGGATGCTGCCCGGGTGGGCGCAGTTTCTGCTGGCGACACCGGTTCAGTTTTTCCTGGGTGCGCGCTTCTATGTCGCGGCGTGGAAGGCCGTCCGCGCCGGTGCCGGAAACATGGACCTGCTGGTTGCCCTGGGTACCAGTGCGGGCTATGGCTTGAGCGTGTATCAGTGGCTGACGGCCGCGCCGGGCAGCATGCCGCATTTGTACTTCGAGGCGTCGGCGGTGGTCATCGCCCTCGTACTGCTCGGCAAATACCTGGAAAGCAGTGCCAAGCGCCAGACCGCCAGCGCGATCCGGGCGCTCGAGGCGTTGCGCCCCGAACGCGCGATTCAGGTCATTGACGGGCAGGAACACGACGTCGCCATCAGCGCGCTGAAAGTCGGCGACCTTGTACGGGTCAAACCCGGTGAACGTTTTCCGGTCGACGGACAAGTCGTCGAAGGCCATAGCCATGCCGACGAAGCCCTGATCAGTGGCGAAAGCCTGCCGATCCCCAAACAACCGGGCGACAAGGTGACCGGCGGCGCGATCAATGGCGAGGGCCGACTGCTGGTCAGCACTCAGGCGCTAGGCGCGGAAACCGTGCTGGCGCGAATCATCCGCCTTGTTGAAGACGCTCAGTCCGCCAAGGCGCCCATCCAGAAGCTGGTGGATAAGGTCAGTCAGGTATTTGTACCGGCCGTCCTTCTGATCGCGATGGCGACACTGGCCGGATGGCTGTTCGCCGGGGCCTCACTGGAAGTCGCTTTGATCAACGCTGTCGCGGTACTGGTCATCGCCTGCCCTTGTGCGCTGGGGCTGGCGACCCCGACCGCAATCATGGCCGGAACCGGCGTCGCGGCTCGCTACGGCATCCTGATCAAAGACGCTGAAGCCCTCGAACGCGCTCACGAAGTCACCACCGTCGTATTCGACAAAACAGGCACGCTAACCTCAGGCACACCTCGGATCGCCCACATGGTGGCGCTCAATGGCGATGAAAGCGAGTTGCTACAGATGGCCGGCACGTTGCAGCGTGGGAGTGAACACCCGCTGGCAAAAGCCGTACTCGACGTTTGCAGTGATCGCGGCCTGACACCCGAAGACGTGACCCACAGCCGCTCGCTGGCGGGGCGTGGCATCGCCGGTACGCTTCACGGTCGGGAGCTGGCGCTAGGCAACCGACGCCTGTTGGAAGAAAGCGGCCTGAATCCAGGATCGCTCGCTGACAAGGCCATGGCGTGGGAGGCCGAAGGTCGCACGCTGTCGTGGTTGATCGAACTGGCCCCGCAACGGCAGGTGGTTGGCCTGCTTGCGTTTGGCGACACCGTCAAGCCAGGCGCAGCACGCGCCATCGAGCAACTGAGCAAGCGCCATATCAGCAGCCACTTGTTGACCGGCGATAACTGGGGCAGTGCCAACGCCGTGGCCGACACGCTGGGCATCACCGATGTTCACGCCGAAGTCTTGCCCGCCGACAAAGCCGCTGCCGTTGTCGCCCTGAAGAAAACAGGTGTGGTGGCGATGGTCGGCGATGGCATCAACGACGCGCCTGCGCTCGCGGCCGCCGACATCGGCATCGCAATGGGCGGGGGCACCGATGTGGCGATGCACGCCTCGGGCATTACCTTGATGCGTGGCGATCCGCGCCTTATTCCCGCAGCACTCGACATCAGCCGCAGGACTTACGCCAAGATTCGTCAGAACCTGTTCTGGGCGTTCGTCTACAACCTGATCGGCATTCCACTGGCCGCGTTCGGCCTGTTGAATCCGGTACTGGCAGGCGCGGCCATGGCGCTGTCGAGCGTAAGTGTGGTCAGCAACGCCCTGCTGTTGAAAACCTGGAAAATGCCTGAGGATCCGATGGATCAGGGAGACGCGTAATGAACATTGGTCAAGCGGCAAAAAACAGCGGCCTGAGCGCCAAGATGATTCGTTACTACGAGTCGATCGGCCTGCTGCAGGCCGCGACCCGCACCGACAGCGGCTATCGCGTCTACAGCGCCAACGACCTGCACACGTTGGCGTTTATCAAACGCTCACGAGATCTGGGCTTTTCACTGGAAGAAGTCGGCAAACTGTTGACCTTGTGGCAGGACCGAGGCCGCGCCAGTGCCGATGTGAAAGCGCTGGCGAACAAACACATCATCGAGCTGAATCAGAAGATCGAAGAACTGGCGGGACTGAGGGATACCTTGCAGGATCTGGTCACGCACTGTCAGGGCAACGACCGACCGGACTGTCCGATTCTCAGGGATCTGGAATCGGGTGGGTGTTGCCATTAAGCCCAGGCGCCAATAACGGAAAACCCGGCATGAGCCGGGTTTCCGTGTAACCGGTCACTGCATCCAGGGCGGAGGCGGTTCTTCGGCCTTGTTGGGCGGCGCATCGTCTGCCGTGCGTGCAGCCTGGCGTCGTGCTTCATCCCGTTGCGCCGCTTCGATTTCGCGCAACACGCTGTTCACATCGGCCACGTCGTCCGGATCGGCGAACTCGCCGGTCAATACCGTGGCAGGCGACAAAGTGCCGGCCTCGTAGTACGCCCACATTTCTTTGGCATAGCGCGTCTTCTTCAATTCCGGCGCGAAGCGACCGAAATAGGAAGCCATGTTGCCCACGTCACGCTCCAGCATGCTGAACGCGTGATTGTTACCGGCCGCGTCGACCGCCTGAGGCAAGTCGATGATGACCGGGCCGTCTGGCGAAAGCAGCACGTTGAACTCGGAAAGGTCACCGTGCACCAGTCCGGTACACAACATGAGCACGATTTGCTGAATCAGGAACGCGTGATACTCGCGGGCCTGATCGGGCTCCATCGTGACGTCGTTCAGACGCGGCGCCGCATCGCCGTACTCGTCAGAGACCATCTCCATCAACAGCACGCCTTCAAGGAAGTCGTACGGCTTGGGCACCCTGACTCCCGCATTGGCCAACCGAAACAAGGCCGCCACCTCGGCGTTCTGCCAGGCGTCCTCGGTTTCCTTGCGACCGAATTTAGAGCCTTTTGCCATGGCGCGAGCCTGGCGACTGTTACGGACCTTACGGCCTTCCTGGTACTCCGCAGCCTGTCGGAAACTACGTTTGTTTGCCTCCTTGTAAACCTTCGCGCACCGCAGCTCGTTGCCACAGCGCACCACATAAACAGCTGCCTCTTTGCCGCTCATCAGCGGACGCAGCACCTCGTCTACCAGACCGTCTTCGATCAGGGGTTCAATGCGTTTTGGAGTCTTCATCAGCTTTTTTTGTGGGTCCTTCGTTGCCAAACACGCGATTGTTGCTCGTTATACGGCAATCCTCTGCCAGCGAGTAGGGGCATCTGGAATGCAGTCATGGATTCAATTGCAAACCATACGTTCCCCGCGTTCATCCAAGCACCTTTCATGCCGGGCCGCAGCATGACCCCGGCGCCCTCAATGTCGCCTGCATTCCCCTTTCGGACAGATCGACGAACGGCCCGACGAATGAGAGACCGAGGCCCTCAGTTTCTGAACAGTTCGCCCGGGGTGAAGCCAAACAGCCCCTTGAAAGCCGCAATGAATGCCGACGTAGAATCGTAACCACAATTGAGCGCGGTACTCGTCACGCTTTCGCCCTCTTCCAAAGCGTTGAGCGAAGCCAACAGCCTGGCGCGCTGACGCCAACCCCGGAAGCTCAATCCTGTCTCGCGCTGGAACAGGCGCATCAGCGTTTTTTCCGACATGTTCAGGCGAGACGACCACTCGGTCAGCGTGACAGGCTGCCCAGGGTCATCCACCAGTTCATTGCACAGCGCCAACAAACGGGCATGACGCGGCAACGGAAGGGAGAAGCCGACTTCCGGCAAGCTCGCCAACTGATCGAGCAACACGTTGACGAGGCGTGATTCCTGGCTGTCGTGCTGGGGGTAATCGGCGGGAAGCAGGCAGAAGGCCTTGATTAACTCGCGGGCCAGCGGCGTGACCTCCAGGACCCGACACCGGTTCGGCGCCCACTGAGCATCCTGCGTGCGCACGTACAGGCTGCGCATTTCCGCACGCATCGAAGTGACCACTTCATGATCCAGCCCCGCAGGAATCCAGACGCCCCACTGCGGCGGTGCGAAGAAGCTGCCCTGCGCGGTGTGTACGCCCAGCACGCCGCTGATCGCGTAGGAGAATTGCACCCAGTCATGACGATGCGTCGGCGTCCATGATCCTGCGTTCAGACTCTCGGCCCGCGCATAAAGCGGGCTGGGCAGATGTGTCAGCGTCGGAATGAGGCGCTGGGTGCTCGCGTTGCGGTATGGGCGATGTCCGTTGGTCGGCATGAGCGCGCCTTGTGTCGTGAAGCGGCAGTTTACGTTGCAGCGCGGACGTCCTGCCAGTCACGCCTGCCTCAATCCCGGCAGGCGCAACTACCGCTAGCCATCATCACCGCTCGATGATGGCCGTGACGCCCTGCCCGCCCGCGGCACAAATCGAGATCAGCCCTCGTCCCTGCCCGGCCACACTCAGCAGCTTCGCCAGGTTGGCGACAATGCGTCCGCCAGTGGCGGCAAACGGATGCCCTGCCGCGAGCGAACTGCCTTTGACGTTGAGTTTGCTGCGATCAATCGAACCGAGTGGCGCATCGAGTCCCAACCGGGTTTTGCAGTAATCTGCGTCTTCCCACGCCTCCAAGGTACACAGCACCTGTGCCGCGAAGGCTTCATGAATTTCGTAGTAATCGAAGTCCTGTAAGGTCAGTCCGTTGCGGGCCAGGAGACGCGGCACCGCATACACCGGCGCCATCAACAATCCTTCCTCTCCGCGCACGAAATCCACTGCCGCTGACTCACCATCGCGCCAGTACGCCAGGACCGGAAGACCGCGTTCACGCGCCCACTCTTCACTCGCCAGCAGGACCAGCGATGCGCCGTCTGTCAGCGGCGTGGAATTGCCAGCTGTCAGAGTGCCCTTGGCACTGCGTTCGTACGCAGGCTTGAGCGATGCAAGCTTTTCCAGGCTGGCATCGACCCGCAGGTTGTTGTCGCGGGTCAGTCCCAGAAACGGGGTGATCAGATCGCTCTGCCAACCTTCCGCATACGCGGCGGCCATCTTTTGATGGCTCTCCAGCGCCAACTGATCCTGAGCCTCCCGGGGAATCTGCCAGGTCTGCGCCATCAGTTCGCAATGCTGCCCCATCGACAATCCCGTGCGAGGCTCACCATTGCGCGGCAATTCGGGTTTGAGGTTATGCGGACGCAACTGCGTCAACGCCTTCAGCTTGTCGGCCGTGGTTTTGCTGCGATTGACCTGCAGCAGGATCTGCCGCAGATCTTCGTTGACCCCGATCGGCGCGTCAGAGGTTGTATCGACGCCTCCGGCGATGCCGCATTCGATTTGTCCCAGCGCAATTTTGTTGGCGACCAGTAATGCCGCTTCAAGGCCAGTGCCGCAGGCCTGCTGTATGTCATAAGCTGGCGTTTGTGGGGACAACCGGGAGCCCAGCACGCATTCGCGGGTCAGGTTGAAGTCCCGGGAATGTTTGAGTACCGCGCCCGCCGCCACTTCCCCCAGGCGCAGGCCATGCAGGTTGAAGCGCTCGATCAGGCCCTCCAGCGCGGCGGTCAGCATGTCCTGATTGCTGGCCGTGGCGTACGCCCCGTTGGAACGGGCGAACGGAATCCGATTCCCCCCGATGATGGCCACGCGACGTGTCTGACTCATTGAAATCTCCCTTTCTGGTGTGGGTGCTCAACTGAAGAGCGTAGGACTTTCTGCAGGCGAGTGTGGTCAACTGCTTTGAACCCCGACTCAAGGAGAGTGTTCCATGGCATCTGATCGCTACATTGACTTCGCCAACTCGGACATCGGCCGCCGTCTGATCGGAGCGGTAGGTCTGCCAGCACCCGTTCGGCTGGAGCGCTGGCAAGCGGGCCGTTTGCGCCCGGTCGAAGGCGCGTTGCTGTTGAGTGGCGGTCCCCTTGCCGAGCGCGTCAGCGAATTTGCGCCACGCATGACCGACCTGCTGTTCAGTTTCGGCAGTGACGTCAGTGGCGCGCACCCGTGGACCAGCGACCAAGGCTCGAGGATCAAAGCCGTTGTGTTCGACGCCAGCGCACTGGTGCACACCGATCAACTGGGTCAACTTCGGGAGTTCTTTCAGCCCGTCCTGCGCCATCTGGATCACAGTGCGCACCTGGTGATCCTGGCGCGTGCCCCGGACTCAATGAGCGATCCGCTGGCCGCCAGCACGCAACAAGCCATCGAAGGGTTCAGCCGCTCGCTGGCCAAGGAAATGCGCAACGGCGGTACCGTCCAGCTGCTGCAGGTCGAGGAAGGTGCCGAGGACCAACTGGAAGGTGCGCTGCGGTTCTTCCTGTCGCCAAAAAGCGCGTTCATTTCCGGGCAGGTGATTCGCCTCAGCGCGTGTGAAGCCAAGGTTCAGGACTGGAGTCGTCCGCTGGCCGGACGCAAGGCGCTGGTCACCGGGGCCGCACGCGGGATTGGTGCGGCCATCGCCGAGACCCTTGCACGCGACGGCGCCGACATCGTGCTCCTGGACGTGCCACAGGCCAAGTCTGACCTTGAAGCCCTGGCCGCACGTCTGGGCGGTCAGGCCGTGGTGCTGGATATCTGCGCGCCCGACGCCGCGGCCCAGTTGATAGATCGGATTCCGGACGGACTCGACATCGTGGTCCACAACGCGGGCATCACGCGCGATAAAACCCTGGCCAACATGACGCCGGACTTCTGGGATTCGGTGCTGAACGTCAACCTCAATGCACCGCAAGTCCTGACGCAAGCCTTGATCGAGGCTGGCGCGCTGCACGACAACGGCCGTGTGATTCTCATGGCATCGATCAGCGGCCTGGCGGGCAATCGTGGGCAAACCAACTACACCACCAGCAAGGCCGGTCTGATCGGCCTGGCCCGTGCATGGGCACCGTCGCTGAAGGAGCGTGGCATCAGCATTAATGCGGTCGCGCCGGGGTTCATCGAAACCAGCATGACAGCCCACATGCCCTTCGCCCTGCGCGAAGCAGGTCGGCGAATGAGTTCGCTGGGCCAGGGCGGCCTGCCTCAGGACGTCGCCGAGGCAGTCGCATGGTTGAGCCAGCCCGGAACAGGCTCGGTCAGCGGTCAGGTGCTGCGCGTCTGTGGACAGAGCGTCATCGGTGCCTGAGCCGTCTATGCTTGGCGGGGCTTGACCGGCCTCAACGGGAATGCGCACGCGGTGCTGAAAACGGGAGAGTTTCAATGAGTTCACATTGGCGTTATCTGGACGCTCCACCGGCGCTGCCTGGTCTGTTCGTGCAGGCGGCTCTGCGACGCAAGGTCAGCGGCACGCATCTGCCCGATCAGGGCTTGCGCTGCTGGGTGTCGGTCGATCCCGAGAAGGTGAATGCGTTTTCCAAGGTCTGTGGGTTTGTCCCCAGCAGCCTGTTACCGCCGACGTATCCCCATGTGCTCGCGTTTCCACTTCAAATGAAGCTGCTGACCGACAAGGATTTTCCTTTCCCGTTGCTGGGACTGGTACACCTGCAAAACCGCATCAGCATCCGTCGCCCGCTGGGCAGCGTGATCAAGGCTCAGGTGAGCGTGCGCGTCGCCCACCTCAAGCCCCATGCCAAGGGCGCGACATTCAGTCTGATTACGCAGATCGAGGACGCATTGGGGCTGTTGTGGGAAGAAGACAGCACCATGCTCTGTCGAGGCGTGCACCTGGAAGGCGAAGTGGAAGGCGCATATGAGCCTGCACCGTTGCCGATGACCGAACTGGCGACCTGGTACGCACCGTCGGACATTGGCCGTCAGTACGCCAAGGTCAGCGGCGACTACAACCCGATTCACTTGAGCGATACCAGCGCAAAATTGTTTGGTTTCCCCAAGGCCATCGCCCACGGCCTGTGGATAAAAAGCCGGACGCTGGCGGCACTGGATGACCACTTGCCCGCGTCGAATGTGGAGATCTGCGTGGAGTTTCAGAAACCGGTGCGCTTACCCAGCGAGTTGACGCTATCGGCCAGCGCGGCAGGCTCGCATGGGCAACTGAAGGTCGAGGGCAAGGAAGGCATCGTACACATGGTGGGGAGTTGGCAGCCGGCGTCGGAGTGAGAGGGTTATTTTTGTAGGAGCTTGGCTTGTCCCGCGACCAGTGGGCTCCCCGCCGCGAATCTGTAAATGCGGCTTGTCTGGTGTTGCCAAGCCGAATGGTTTTGCGACGGGTTCCCCGCCGATCGCGGGACAAGCCACGCTCCTACAGTTTCACACCCGCTCCACTTGATTCCGCCGGACATCCCCCTGAAGCTACGCACCTTCAGGAGACCCGCACATGAACCTCGACGAACTCACTCAACGCCTGCACCGCATCCGCGATAACAACGACTGGCGGCAATTTCACAGCCCGAAGAACCTGGCGATGGCGGCCAGTGTGGAGATGGCCGAGCTGGTGGAAATATTCCAGTGGAAAACCGAAGATCAGTCGCGGCAACTGTCAGCGGACGAGCTTGAGCATGCGGGTCAGGAAGTCGGCGATATCGTGCTTTATTTGCTGCTGATGTGCAGCGAACTGGGCCTGGACATGAACGACGTGGTTCGCGCCAAACTGGCGGACAGCGAGCGGCGGTTCAGCAAATGAGTGATCGGCATTTCGACCAGTTGGCGACGCGCTTTGCCGAGAAGATCTACGGCGGCGCAAAGGGCGCGATTCGTCTGGCGGTATTGCAGGCGGACCTTAAAGAAAGCCTGCCGGATCGGCCCTTGCGTGTACTGGATATCGGCGCGGGGCTGGGCCACATGTCGTTGTGGCTGGCCGAGCGTGGCCATGACGTCACCCTGGCGGAACCTGCCGAGCCCATGCTTGAGGGCGCTCGCCAGCGCTTCGCCGACGCGGGCCAGTCGGGCACGTTCATTCAGGCGCCATGGCAAGACCTCCCCGGCCAGTTGAACGAGCCCTATGATCTGGTGCTCTGCCATGCGGTGCTGGAGTGGCTGGCCGAGCCCCACACCATCCTGCCTGCACTGCATCAACTGACCAAAGCCGATGGCTGGTTGTCGCTGGCGTTTTACAACCGCGACGCGCTGATCTACCGCAATCTGCTCAAGGGCCATTTCAAGAAAATGCGCCGAAACACACTGGCCGGTGAAAAACAGAGCCTGACCCCGCAACAACCCCTTGATCCCCGCGAATTAGCGGCGCAACTTGAAGGTAGGTGGCAGGTCGAAACCCAGAGTGGCGTTCGGGTTTTCCACGATTACATGCCGGTGGAGTTTCAGGCGAAAGCCGAACTCGCGGATTTACTGGAAATGGAGCTCGCGCATCGACGTCACCCGAGCTTCGCCGGACTGGGACGTTATCTGCACTGGATGTGCCGACCTGCCTGAGGCTATCTGCGGAGACCATCATGAAACGCCGCCTTGCTTTGCTTTCCCTCTGCCTGGGACTCGCTGCCTGTCAGAGCCCCAATCCCTATAGCGCCGTGTCCGCCGCCATCCCGCCAGCGCCACCGCAAGCCGCCAACGCAATCGACATGAGTGCCTACCCGGCGGCGCCGCGTGACTTCGGGCGTTACCGCAACTGGACCTGGCTGAACGGCCAGCTGCCGCCCGGTACGCCATGGGCTGACTCGGCGCAAGTGGCCGAAGCGGTGAGCAATGGACTGGATCAGCGCGGTCTGCGGCCTTCGCAGAATCCCCAGACTGCCGATTTGCGCGTCACCGCTGACACCCGAACGGAAACCCGCATCCGGCAAGTCCGGGACGATTATTACGACCCGTATTACGGCGGCGCCGGTCTGGGTTACTACAACGGCTACCGCAACGGTTACGGCGGCTACGCCAGTGTGCCGATTGTCCGGACCTATCAGGAGCAAGTGGTGGTGGTACGCATTAGCATGTTCGATGCCCGCAGCGGCCAGCCGGTATGGAGCGCCAGTGCGGAAACCGGCAGTGGCGGCGATCAGTCGGAACGTGCCAAAGCGTTACGCCAGGCCGTGCAGCGCGCGCTGACCGCCTACCCTCCGTCGTAGCCCCGCTACACAGTCCCGCTACGCAAACGTTATGTGCATGCACTGGAGAACCAACATGTTTCGCTGTATCGCTGTCGTGTGTGTTGCCTTGCTGCTCGCCGCCTGCCAGACCGATCGGGTCACTCGTGACTTCGACGCTCAGCGCGACTTCGGAGGGTATCGAACCTGGGCCTGGAAAGAGCCCGCCCTGCAATATCAGCCAAACGACCCACGCATCAAGAGCGACCTGACCGAACAACGCATTCGCCAGTCGGTGAGCGAACAACTCGATCAGCGTGGGCTGCGCATGGCAGCTCCCGGGGCCAGGGCCGATTTGCAGGTGCAAGCCTGGCTGATCGTCGAAAACCGTCAGCAAATGGTCACCACTAACTACGGCGGTGGCGGTTATTGGGGCAACCCGTGGGGCGGTTACTGGGGCGGTCCGATCGGCACCGAGACGCGCAATGTCGATTACAAGGTCTCGACCCTGCAGATCGACATGCTCGACGGTAAGGACGGCAAGCTGGTGTGGCGCGGCAGCACCGAGCAGGTCGTGAGCGACAGTAATGCCAACCCGGCAGCGCGCGAGCTGGCGCTGCGTCAGACGGTTCAGAAAATCCTGCAGCAGTATCCGCCCAGATAGCCGCCACGCGCCGCAAGCAGAAGCCGCTGAGTCCATTTAACGCGTGTCGCTTGCGGTGGCTTCAATCCACCACGCTGAACTCCACCCGCGCGGTCTGGCCGCTTTCGTCCAGCACGCTCAGTTGATAGCGGCCCAGGCGGGTGAAGGTGTGGTTGTAGCTGTCCTGATTCGCGGTATCGCCCACCGGCGCTCCGTCGATGAACCACCACCGTCGACCGCTGCCTCCCAGTGCCGACAGGTTCAGACGCAACAGTTGCTGACTGCCTGTCGGCAAACGCAGATGATCGCCCTCGCGAACGCCGACAATCGTCAGCGGCGCGGTCGGGCCAGGCCCGTCCGGCGGGCAAGCCGGATCGACGGCGGGCAAGCGCGCCTCGCGGCGTTCACTTTTCGCGAGCCAGGGCTCCAACGGCGCAGGCCAGAGCGCAATGTCCCGAGCCTGTGCCTGCGGACAATCTGCACCCACCCGCAGGCCCTTGTCGTTGACCCAGATTTTTTCCAGTAGTCCGAGATCCAGCGGTTGATCCGTGGCCTGCAAGGTCGGCGGCGTGGTGCCGTCCAGCGTCCAGGCAAAACGCTGACGCCGACAGTTGGGATCGCTCTTGCTCATCGGTTGCCCCAACGGCCAGCAGATGGCAGCCACGCCAACGTTGAGCGGCACCGGCAATACGGGCGGCACGATGTTTCGCTGAGCATCGCGGTTCACCAGCAGATCGTGAACCTGCAGCATCAGTGGCGCGGCCGATGCCAGCCCGAATTGCCCCGGCACCGGCGTGCCGTCTGGCCGACCGATCCACACGCCGATCAAGAACCTCGGCCCGACGCCAATTGACCAGGCGTCCCGAAAACCGTAGCTGGTGCCGGTTTTCCAGGCCAGTTGCGGACGCTGTACCAGCTCGGCATGGGGGTCCAGATCGGGCCGCGACTGACCGGTGAGGATGCGCCGGACAATCCACGCGGCCCCCGGCGACATCATCGGCCGGTCACGCAGACGATCGTCCGGTTGCAAGCGAATGTCGGCACTGCGCCCGCCTCGCGCAAATGCACTGTAACCGCCCACCAGATCCTCCAGTCGACTGCCCGCGCCGCCGAGTATCAATGCCAGATTCGGTTCGGCCAACGGTGGCAGGGTCAGCGGAACACCGCCATTGCGCAACTCGGCGGCAAAGCGTTTGGGACCGTAAGCTTCGAGCAGTTGCACCGCAGGCAGATTGAGCGACATCGACAGGGCTGAGCTGGCTGCCACCGCGCCGTTGAACCCAGACGAGAAGTTGCCCGGCCGGTAATCGCCGTAGCGTCGTGGCACGTCCTGCAACAGCGATTCGGAGTGAATCAGCCCGGCGTCCATCGCTTTGCCGTACAGAAAAGGTTTGAGCGTCGAGCCTGGTGACCGGAGCGCGCTGACCATATCCACATGACCGAAGCGCTTGGCATCGCCGATGTCCACCGAGCCCACATAAGCGCGCACGGCCATGTTCTCGGCTTCCACCACCAGAATCGCAGCCGAGGTGCGTTCCGGGAGCCGCGCACGCCAGCCCAGCAGCAAGTCTTCAAGACGACGCTGCAGCCCTGCATCCAGCGTTGTGCGGATCAAGGGTGGGCTGTCCGGACGGTTGAGTCGCCGGGCGAGCAGCGGTGCGAGGCTCGGTTCCTGTCGCGGCGCAAGTAACAACGGTTCTTCCAGCGCCTCCTCGACCGATTGCTGCGGCCAGACGTTGAACTCGGCCAGACGCCTCAGTACTTTGTCGCGCGCCGCCTGGGCACGCTGAGGATGACGATCCGGGCGCAAACGGCTCGGCGCCTGCGGCAGGACGGCGAGCAGCGCTGCCTCAGCACGCGTCAGCTGTTGTGGCGGCTTGCCCAAATACGCCCAACTGGCCGCCGCAACGCCTTGCAGGGTGCCACCGAACGGCGCGCGATTGAGGTAGAGGCCAAGGATTTCCTGCTTGGACAAATGCCATTCGAGCTGCGCGGTGCGCCACAACTGGCGAAGCTTCCCTCGCAGCGTGCGCGAATGGGGATCGAGCAAGCGCACGACCTGCATCGACAACGTGCTGCCGCCCGACACCACGTGGCCGCCACTGAGGTTCTGCCAGGTGGCCCTTACCAGCGCCATCGGGTTCACGCCGGGATGCTGATAGAACCAGCGATCTTCGTAGGTAAGCAGCGCTTCGAGGTAATACGGCGACACCTGATCGGCCGTCACCGGGTAACGCCACACGCCGTTGGCATCGGCGAAACGCCACAACGGCGTGCCGTCTTCAGCGAGCACCACTCGCGCCAGATCATCCTTGGGCAGCGGCAGTGGCCAGATCCGGTCCGCCAGCCAGAGCAGCAGGCAGATCAACAGCAGGCTGCCGATGATCCAGCGTCCTGCACGTCTCGCCCCTTGCCACCGACCTTGCGGCAAACCGGGATCCTGTGGGAGCGAGCTTGCTCGCGAAGGCGTCGGGTCAGTCGACTCAGCATCAGGTGACAGGCCGATTCGCGAGCAAGCTCGCTCCCACAGGGATCTTGCGCACCCCACAAGAAATCTGCGCGTCATGGCAGGCAGCCTTTATGCTTCACGGAACTCGCTTCGCCCATCGACAGCCAAAGCGAACAGTCTTTATTGTGTTCCATCCCTTTCATCAGGAAGCAGACATGCAGGTAGAAAGCGTTTTCGAATGGCTTGGCCAGGTAATCGGGGCCGTGATTCGCTTCGTGGTCGACGGGTTAAGCTGGTTGTTCAACATGTTCACTCATGCCGGTGGCAATTTCGTCGACGGCCTGTCACGCACGCTGGGCATGGACACCTCGCTGATCAGCATCGTGGCCCTGATCATCGGCCTGATGCTGCTGTATTCGGCCATCCGCGCCTTCATGCGCGCCTCGATCATCATGGGGATCATCTGGCTGTTTCTGGGGCTGTGGTTGTTGAGCTGGATTATTCACTAATTGCACGAAACACCGATCCTGTAGGAGCGCGCTTGCCCGCGAATCCGGTTTGTCTGTGACGTAGATGTCAGCTGACGTACCGCAATCGCGGGCAAGCGCGCTCCTACACTCAGTGACCGCGTTCCGACAGGGAATGCCCTCCCCTTGTTCACTTCTTCCCTTTCACCACCAACTGCGCAGGCGTTTCGCCCAGCGCCTGCCAGTTCGGCCGGTACATCGACTCCACTTGTGGCGGCGGCACGCGGTAGATGCCCGGTGTCACGGCACGCGCCAGGTACAGCAGGTGAACGGTGTTAAAGCCCTGAAGATCCATGGCGGCTACATAACGGTCGCCGCGAAACTCCTGGTGTTTCACGCCGGCGTTTTCCATCGACTCGCGCCACTGCTTCACTGACTCACTGGCGTCTTCAAGGCTGGCCGCACTTTGCGCCAGGTTCTGGTTTTCGATCTCAAGGCCGGCGGGCAGCAAGTCCACTACCAGCGCATCCGGCACCCGTTCCTTGGCTTTGACCTCCAGGTGCACCAGCACCAGTTCGCCGCTCTTCAGGGCGTTGAGATTCAGCGCCTCGCCATCCATTCCGAGGTACTCACGACGAATCGCCAGATTCTCTCCACCGGCCGCAGGCGGTTGCGACGGGTACCCGGAGATCGTCATCTGTTGATACAGCGTGTCGCCGCTGGTGTTCTGCACGGTCAACGGCGACGCCAGTACCGAACTGTCCAGCTTGACGCCCGGCTGGTCATTGCTCAGTTCACGGTTGTTGCTGCCGCTGTTCAACGTCGCAGCCCACTTGCCTTCCGGCTTGCCGAGCAGATCACGCCCCGCCAGAAACAGTGAGTTACGTTCCTGCGTCGACAGATAACGGCTGGCGGCCAGTTGATCGGACAATGCAAACAAGCGCTCTTCGACCTTGTCCGTCGCCAGCTTGTTCTCTTCGAGCAGGGACAGAATCAACGCCTGATCGCGCAACGGACTGCCGTAATCGGCGAGCCAGTCGTTGGCCTTGCGACCCGCCGCCAGCCCGGCCAGCAAGGCCTGATCGGCGCGAGGTTTGTCGCCCATCTTTTCCAGCGCGATCGACAGTTGCACCAGGGGCAATCCCGAGCGGGCATCCGCGCGGCGGTCGAACAGGCTGCGCAACGCGCCCAAAGGCGCCTGCTGGCTGCGCGACAACACGAGCCCGGCATACGCCTGCACCGCAAAGCGCGTGTGGTCGGCGTTTTCGCTGTAGTTGACCTCGATCTGGTTTCGCTCCTGCAAGTAACGCAGCAAACGCTCGCTGGCTTTTTTCAACGCGTCCGGCGGCACGGCATAGCCCTGATCGCGCGCGCGCAGCAGGAAGTCGGTGACGTACGCAGTCAGCCAGTATTCCTCTTCACCGTCGGCGCCCCACAGGCCGAAACTGCCGTTGTAGCGCTGCATCCCGAGCAATCGCTCGATGCCCAGTTCGATCTTGCGTTTGCGCACTGCGTCGGGTTCGCCCTCGAGGCCCAGCCGCTTGAGGGTTGCAGCATCGGCATACAGAGACGGATACAGGCCGCTGGTGGTTTGCTCAAGGCAACCGTAGGGGTAAGCCTTCAGCGCACGAATCTGCTCGCCAAGGTTCAGCGGCGGACGGCTCGACACCGACAGCAATGCCTCGCGCCCTGCCGGTTCGAATGCGTCGAGCGTACCTTCAGGCAGACTCCACGCCTGATCCTTCAGCACCGCCCGGTATTGCCGCAGCATCGCCGGATAGGCCGGACGCACGCCAAGGGTCCATTCGCGACTGAACGGCGGCAGGTTCTCGCCCGGCAAGTCCATGCCATTGACCGTGACTCTGATCACGCCCTGGCCGAAACCGCCCTGCGCTTTCACCGGAATCTGCAACGTCGTGCGCTGGCCCTGGGTCAGACTCACCGCTTTGCTGACCTCACCCTGGGCCAGGCCCAACTGTCCTTCGGCCGTGACCTGCACGTTGAGCTTCTGTGCCTTGCCTGACAGGTTCGAGAGGTCCAGTGCCACGCTGGTCTGGTCGCCACCGGCCAGGAAGCGCGGTGCCGACAGCTCGGCAATCAGCGGCGCGGCGACCACGGTTTTCGCTTCGGCCATGCCGTAGCGTTCATCCGTCCAGGCCTGCGCCATGATGCGCAGCTCACCATTGAAATCAGGAATGTCGACGCTGACTTGCGCATCGCCCTGCTCGTTCAACGTCACCGGCGCGCTCTGCAGGGCAACGATGGTGACGCCGGTTTCGGGACGCTTACCGCCCTTGGCCAGCGCAGCGTCGCCGCCGAACGCCAGGCTGGCAAGACGGTTGCGACCGGCTTCGATCAACTGGCCATACACATCGAGTTGGTCAGCGCCGTATTCCTTGCGCCCGAACAGGCTGGCGAATGGATCAGGCGTGGCGTACTCGGTGATGTTGAGAATGCCAACGTCGACCGCCGCCACCAGCACATGCACGTCCCTGGGGATCGACCCGTCGGCGTTCTTCGCGTTGATCTTGAGCGTGAGCGGTTGCTTGGGCCGCATTTTTTCCGGCGCCGTGACGGTCAACGCCAGCTTGCGTTGCGAGCGGTCCAGCGGCAGGTGCAGCACGCCGACTGCGCGTTTAGGCGTGACGTTAGCTTTGCGCTCGCCGGGACGGATCACCAGCGCACTGACGTACAAATCGTGGCGCGCCCATTTCTTGTCCATCGGGATATCGAAGGTTTTGCCTTCGGCCGGCACGTCGATCTCCTGCCACCACAGAGGGCCGTCGCTGGATTCCACCAACAGGTAGCCTTTGCCGGCGCTCGGTGGCGTCACTGTGACTTTGGCCGTGTCACCGTCGGCGTAGGCCGGTTTGTCCAGCGCCAGTTTGACCTGATCAGGGCGCACCGCGCCGCCTTCGGCGTTGTCCTGCCAGCGGTAACCGGCCCAGAAGCGCACGCTGCTGATCAACCCGGTCGCCGGGTCTTCAACCTCGACGCGGTAAGGGCCCCACTCGACCGGGAAGCTGACCTTCGCCGTGGCGTCCTTTTTCACGCTGACCGTTTCTTCGGACAGATTGAGAAATTTCTCGTTGTAGTGATAACTCCAACCGTCGCTGTCGGAGTAATTCCAGTAGTAGTCACGACGCTCGCGAATCAGCCGCACTTTGAGGTTGTCGGCCGCCAGTTTGTGGCCTTCGGCGTCGGCCATCAGCACCTCGAACTCAACCGGGCCGTCGCCATCGGTGGCGTCGCCGTCGAACAGGCCGCGCAAACCCGGCAATTTGTCGGCAGGCCAGACAGGCTGGGTCAGGCGACGCGTGATGGGCCGACCGCCTGATTCCTGCAAGCTGGCCTGCAGCACCAGTTCCAGTGGCGAACGAGCTTTGGCCCATTGACTGTCGATGCTCAGCTCCAGCTCGCCATTGGCATCGAGTGTGCTGTCTTCGATTTCCAGATCCTGCTTGAGGTCTTCCTCGGTCACTGAGCCAAACTGATAACCCGGCAACGCCGGAACGGCCTCGCGCAATGGCCGCACGTAAAGCTGGCCGGTCAGACGGTTGCCCGAAGCCGGCGCGCCGTAGAGGTAACGGCCATTGATGGCGATGTCGAATGGCGCATCGGGTGCCAGCGGTGTGTCACTGCCCTTGAGTTCGAGGGCCATGCGTTCGGGCAGGAAGTCCTCGACCTGAAACTCGTACAACTGCGGCTTGCCGTCGCCGAGGTCGAACACCAGTTGCCAACGCCCTGTCGGTGCCTCATCCGACAATTGCAGCTGATATTGGTACAGGCCCGTGGCGTCAGCGTCCCACACGAATTTGCGGCTGACCTGCTCATCCGGTCGGCGCACTTCCACCGTGATCGGTTGTGGTTTCACACGCTTGCCGTCGTTGTCGCGCAACAGGCCGTTGAGCAACACCGTCTCGCCGGGTCGGTACAAATCACGCGGGCCAAAAATGAAGAACTGCAACGGGTGCGCCTTAGGACCAGTGATGTCGAACTCGGCCAGATCCAGCGCGGCGCTGTTCAGGCGCAACAGGCTGGTCTGTTCGCCCTGGTGCGCGAGCAACACCTGTGCCTTGGCCGGCAATGGCAGCTCGGCGTGCCCGGCATTATCGGTCTTGCCCTGGCCGATCACTCGCCCCTTGTCGTCATACAGGTCGAGGTCCACACCGTTCAGCGCCTTGCCGCCCTCAAGCGCCTGGGTGAATACGTCCAGCCGGTTGCTGTAGCGGTGCACGGACAAGCCAATGTCGCTGAGGGTGAAGAGCGTTGCGGGCAGGGAATAGTTGTAGGTACCGGAGGCGCGCATCACGGCCAGGTAAACGCCCGGCTGTTGCAGCGGCTTGAGCCCGGCAATCGGCAGCAGCACGGTCTCCCGGGTGTTGCGCGCAGGGTTCAGGTCGAACCGGCCGCCATAGACCAGATCGGCCATGGGCAGCAGCTCTTTGGATTCGTAACTCTGCAGGCTGGACGAGCCCTCCCACGAACTGAGGAATGCGGGCAGTGAATCGGGTTTGATGCGGAAAAATTCGACATCGACCTTGTCGACGTTCAGCGCAATCACCGGCAGACCTTCAGCCAGACGGGTCGGCAACAGGCTGCCGCGACTGGCGAAGCCAACCGTGGCTTGCAGATCGGATGTTTCCAGGCGCGCGGAATATTCAGCCGCCAGGGTGTTGTTGTTCACGGCCGCCAAGCCAGGATCAATCGTCAGGACCAGTTTGCGCTTTGGCTCCAGATGGCGCAGACGCAGCTCCATCAGGTTGTCCGAGAGTTCCCAGGCACCGTCGACCTTGCCGTCCTTGCTGTCGACCAGGTGCACCTTTTCAGCGAACTTCTGATCGGGGCTCAGTGGCACCGAAAAACTCACCGACAGCGTACTCGCGCCGTCGAGCTGGATTTCCGAGACGTCGACCACCGTCAGCTCACGTCCGGCGTAGCGTTTGCTCAGCGCAGGAATGTCGACAGCGGGCTTGGGCCTGGCAGACTCTGCGGCGGCGGGCTGCGTCGCGGGCGCAGCCGAAGATGCCGGGGCTGACGCAGGTTTATCGGACGTGGAGGAATCGCAGGCACTGAGCAGTACCAGCGCGCAGGCCAGGAACAATCCTTTGTTAAGCATGAGGCTCTCATTGGCGGCAGTTGTTATGAGGAGCAGCAGTTATAGCACCGCAAACCCGATCGTAAAGCGTAGCGCGCGAATAGACCGTGAGTTTGTGCGTTTGTTCGCAGCGTCAGTCGACCTGCGCCGAAGCCGGTATCCCGCTACAATGCCGCCCTTCCCATGCACCCCACTCCACCGAGTACCCATGTCCCATTTCCTCACTGACTGGCGTCATCGTGTCACCCATCGACACGTCTGGGCGCTGGCGGCGCCGATGATTCTGTCGAACATTTCCGTGCCATTGGTTTCGCTGGTGGACAGCACGGTCATCGGTCATCTGCCCCACGCTCATCAGTTGGGCGCCGTCGCGGTGGGCGGCACGCTGTACGGCTTTCTGGCGTGGGCCATGAGCTTTTTGCGCATGGGCACCACCGGGTTTGCCGCTCAGGCAGCCGGACGCAACGACGGTGCGGCGTTACGTCAGGTGCTGTTACAGGGCCTGTTGCTGGCCATGGGCTTCGCGGTGCTGCTGGGGTTGATCGGGCTGCCGTTCCAGCACCTGGCGCTGGAAATGATGCAACCTTCGCCCGATCTCAACGAGCTGACACGCGATTTTTTCCATACCCGGTTGTTCGGCCTTCCGGCAGCGCTGGCCAGCTATGCGCTGGTCGGCTGGTTCCTGGGGCTGCAGAACGCGCGCGCACCGCTGGCCATTCTCCTGACGACCAACCTGGTGAACATTGCGCTGAATCTGTGGTTTGTGATCGGCCTGGAGTGGGGGGTTGTCGGCAGCGCACGCGCCTCCGTCCTGGCGGAATGGATCGGTGCCTTGCTGGGGCTCGCTCTGACGCATAAAGGTCTACGGGATTACCCGGGCCATCTGGCATTGGGACTGCTGAAACGCTGGAAGAGCTGGCGTCCGTTGCTGGCCGTCAATCGCGACATTTTCATACGGAGCCTGGTGCTCCAATCGGTGTTCTTCCTGATCACCGTGCAGGGCGCGCGACTGGGCGATGCCACCGTGGCGGCCAATGCCTTGCTGTTGAACGGCCTGCTGCTCACCGCCAACGCACTCGATGGACTGGCGCATGCCGTCGAAGCGCTGTGTGGACATGCGATCGGCTCACGCGACCGCGATGCCTTGCGTCGCTCGCTTAACGTCGCCGGTGGCTGGTCCTTGATCTGCAGCGTGGCATTTGCCCTGCTGTTCCTGTTCGCAGGGCACTGGTTTATCGAGATGCAGACCAACATCCAGCCGGTCCGCGACATTGCCTTTATTTATCTGCCTTATCTGGCGGTACTGCCGCTGGTCGCGGTCTGGAGTTACCTGCTCGACGGCCTGTTCATCGGCGCCACCCGAGCCCGGGATATGCGCAATGCCATGGTGCTGACCGCCCTGCTCACGGCGCCCTTCGCATGGCTGGCCAGCAGCTTCGGCAACCATGGCCTCTGGGTGGTCTTCCTCCTGTTCATGGCGCTGCGTGCCGTAACGCTGGGCCACATCGCTCGACGGTTGAATCGTACGGGCGGCTGGTTCAGCCAATGGCAGCCCGATCAAACGGAGACAATTTCCAGATAAGTGACAGCGTGCGTCGACTCACGAACCTGTGCTCAGACCGTGTAGCCGGCTTGCTGGCGAATGCGCTGGGTCAGCACCCTCAACAGTGACTGACACACCGCCTTCGTCCGAATTGCGGCCCATACCCTCGTAACCTCGGACGTCTCCCACAGGTGCCGCGTCGTTCCGAGGGCTTGAGGACAACGCTGATACTGTGGGAGCCGGCTTGCTGGCGAATACGCTGGGTCAGCAACATCTATGGCAACCGACACTCCGCACTCCCTGCCCTCGTAACCTCGGACGTCCCCCCAGGTGCCGCGTCGCTCCGAAGGCTTGATCTCGGTATCGACGTTACAAGTCGCGTCCTGCCAGCGGCGTCTGATCCTGCGCATGAATGAAATCGATCACTTCATCCAGCACCGGCGCCAGGCTGCGCATCGGTCGGGAGAACGCGGCCACCAGCGTCGCGTGTCCGGGTTTCGAAAAGTACAGTTCTCGTACCGATACACCTTGTTGCCGCAGGCGTCGGGCCATGCCGCCGGTGTTGCGTTGCGGGTCGACCAAGGTGTCGTCCGTGGCCGCGATCAACAGCGCGGGTGGCGAGGCGGCACTGACGTGGTTGATCGGTTGAGAATCAGGCGGTGAGTTAGGAAAGAAAAACACCGGCTTCACGTCCGGGTTTTCGATGGGTAGAAAGTCATACGGGCCGGCCAGACCGATCCAGCCACGCAGCATCGAGGGTTTCATACCCACACTGGCCAGCCACTTCGGATCCAGTGCCAGCATCGCGGCGTTGTACCCGCCCGCGCTGTGCCCCATCACGTAAAGCCGCGATGCATCGCCGCCATACTGGCCTATGTGTTCGCGGGTCCAACCCACTGCTCGCGCGCTGTCCTCCAGAAACCCTTGGTAATGCACCTGCGGATAAAGCCGGTAATCGGCCAACACTGCAACGATCCCGCGCGAAGCCAGCGCCTCACCGACGAAACGGTAGTCGCTGCGAGAGCCGCTGTTCCAACTGCCGCCATAGAAGAACACCACTACCGGCGCATTTTTTGCCGCGTGAGTCGGGGTGTAGACGTCCAGCCTGTTGCGCGGATCGCTGCCGTAGCGGAGGTCTGCCGTCCTGCTGAAGGTGTCCTCCGGTGTCAAGGCATTGAGCACCTTCAACGGCGAACACCCCATCATCAGCCCCAGCAGACCGCCGACAAAAAACCATTTCAGTGCCTTTCTGATCATCGCGCGTCCTCTTGGAAACGGTCAGAACAGTCATGGCCGCTTAGCGTTACGACTGCACCCCGGCGCAATAGTTGGATGCGCGTTCAGGCCCCCTTCCCCACGCCGTCACCCTGCGCGTCGGCAAGGGAGGACAATGCCACCCGCGGGCCGCTCAGTGTCAGGGTGTCGGTCGCAAGAGTGACCTGGCTCGAACCCACCCTGAACTGCAATTCGTTGTTCTCGGCCATATGTACGGTCAGTTGGTCATCGATCGAGAACTGCTGTGAGTCGCCCAGAAACGCTCGGCTGTCCACGCGTGCCGTGATCCCTGCGCACGCCGTGTTAGCGGGCCCTTCGTGTGCGACAGGATTGATGTCGGGATCCCACAACCGATGAGTGATAAAGGGATCGTCCGGGTTGTCATCACGAAAACTCACCACGACTTCCATCCCCCCCCACCATGGGTCATCAACGCCTTCGAGGCTCGGATCGAGAGGAATCCAGCACTCGTTGAAACGTGCGCCGTCGCCCTGGTTGCCCCATTCGAACCGGACATTGAGTCGCCCCCGCGCATCCCGCCTGGCTGGCTCGAACAATCTGCCGACGACACACGCCCGTTGTACGCTCAAACGCGGGGACATCGTTCGCGGCGCATCACCCCCAGCCCGGTTTGCAGGGCCGTCGGCAGGGCGCGACGAGACACCGAGGGCGGCTGTATCCGGCTTTTCGATAAACACCACCACATGCCGGGTGCGGGTGTGCTCGAAGTGATAGTGCATGTTCTCCTCGTCGCACAGACGTTGCACCAGTTGCAGATCGCTCTCGCAATACTGTGCGCAGTAATCGCGAACCCGACACGGTTGATGGCGTTGCCACAGGTAAGTGCTGTCATCGATTCCGTGTTCGCTCAGGACTTGCGTGATGATCTGATGGGCAGTCATGTCCTGAAAGATGCGCCGATTGTGCCGATACGCCATGAGCCCCATTCGTGGTCCCAACGTGATGAGGTAGCGTCTGGGCCGAAACCCCGACAGGTCGCCGAAGACATCCTCGCGCGTACTGCGCACGATGCTCTGGATATGCCCGTGAATGCCGGAGTGCGCGTTTTTGACATGCAGATACGCCGGGCAGAACAGCAGCTCATGGGCCTCCAGCGGGGTGCTGAGGGGAACGAAAACTTCCAGCTGAAAGGTGTAGGGCTGGTTGTACGTTTCGCCTCCCTGACAGGTCAGCACCTCGATGACCCGCTTGGGACGGTTGAGCTCCAGACGCAGATTGGCGGCATTGACGAACGGGTGCATGGGACGGGCGACCTCTACAGACTGATTCAGACGGGGCGGCGATTCTGGAGGAGAAGGCGCGTCAAGTAGAGGGGGTAAACGCAGAACAGGAAATGACCTACAGAAGCGGACAGCAGGCCGCCAACAATATGTAGGAGAAATAAAAAACGGGCCCGTCAGGGGCCCGCTCCGAAGGCGTTGCCGGCGATCAGGACGACAGGTAGGAAGACCGCGTCAGACCCAGGCGCAGCGCGTCCAGGTAGTGGGTCCGCTCACGCGGGCTGATCTTGGCGCTGGCGACTTTGTCCCGGTAGTGGGTCATCAGTTCTTCCGGCGACAAGTGCACGTAACGCAGCATGTCTTCGATGGTGTCGTGGGTTTCGATGCCCGCCGAGTAAGCGCTGCCATCGGCGTTCTGGTAGATGTTCACCGAGTCGGTGTCACCGAACAGGTTGTGCATGTCGCCCAGGATTTCCTGATACGCACCCACCAGGAATACGCCCAGCAGATAGTCTTCGCCTTCGTTCAGGGCGTGAACCGGCAAACTGGTTTCGATGCTCTGCTCGTCGACGTACTGATTGATCTTGCCGTCGGAGTCGCAGGTCAGGTCTTGCAGAACCGCACGACGCAGCGGCTCTTCGTCCAGACGGTGCAACGGAATGATCGGCAACACCTGATCGATCGCCCAGGTGTCCGGCAAGCTCTGGAACACCGAGAAGTTGCAGATGTACTTGTCGGCCAGCTTGTCGTTGAGCTCGTCCAGCACCTGACGGTGCGAGCGCTGACGCGCCTTCAGCGAGTTGTGCAGACGGCGGCAGACCGCGAAATAGCACTGTTCGCCCAGGGCCTTCTGCGCCAGCGTGATCTTGCCATCCGAGTACTGCGAGGCGATGTCGCTCATGTAATGCGTGGCACGCCAGTAGGTTTCGGTGACCATCTCGATGTCGGTCGGCCCCAGCAGATCAATCAGCCACTGCAGGGTTTCCGGCAGGTTTTCCTTGTCGGTGATGTCTGGCACTTCATCGTTGTGACGCTCGACGTCGGTGACCTGAATCACCAGCATTGCGTGGTGCGCGGTCAGCGACCGGCCGCTTTCCGAAAAGATGTGCGGGTGCGGCAGACCCTGCGCATCGCAGAACTCCTTGAGCATGCCGACCACGACACCGGCGTAATCGTCCATGTCGTAGTTGATGGAACTGGCGTTGCGCGAGTGGGTACCGTCATAGTCGACCCCCAGACCGCCGCCAACGTCGATGTGGTCAACCGGCAAGCCCAGATTCCGCAGTTCGCCGTAGTAACGAATCGCTTCCTTGAAGCCATGTTGATAGTCCGCAAGGTTGGCGATCTGCGAGCCCATGTGGAAGTGCAGCAGACGGATGCCCTGATCCAGACCGGCCTTGGTAAAGCGCTCGACGACCGACAACAGCTGAGCTGCGGACAAACCGAACTTGGACTTTTCGCCGCCGGTGTCAGCCCACTTGCTCGACGCCAGCGATGACAGGCGCACGCGCAGACCGACCTGGGGCGCGACCTTGAGCTCGGCGGCCTCCTCGATCACCAGTTCGACTTCGGATTCTTTCTCGATGACGATGAAGACGTTGTGGCCCAGCTTCTGCCCCATCAACGCCAGACGGATGAACTCGCGGTCCTTGTAACCGTTGCAGACGATGGTGCCGCCTTTCGGCGCCAGGGCCAGCACGGCCATCAGCTCAGGCTTGGAGCCGGCTTCAAGGCCGATGGAAACGTTCTGCGTGGCAATGATGTTTTCCACCACCGCCTCTTGCTGGTTGACCTTGATCGGGTACAGCGCGGTGTATTTGCTCTGGTACTCCAGACGCTCGATATTCTCGTCGAACGCACCGGTCAGCTGACGCACGCGGTCTTGCAGGATGTCAGGGAAGCGCACCAGCAGTGGCAACGACAAACCGCTCTTGCGCAGCTCGTCTACCTGCTCGTAAAGGTCGATGGGCGAACTGCCCGGACCATTGGGACGAACTTCAACGCGGCCGGCTTCGTTGATAGCAAAATAACCAGCCCCCCAATGACGAATCCCATAGACACTGCGGCTGTCTGCCACGGTCCATTGGCTGCCATCGTCTTTGCGTGTGCGTCGTACGGACATCGAAGTCCCCTATATAGAAGTCATAAAGCCCCGGCCTGACCGGCTGGGCGCAGTGTATAGAGTGGAAATGACGGTTTGGCGCCAGCTCGCTGTGCGGCAGTAGACCCGCATCGAACAGCAGAGTTTGTTTTTACAGACCAGTACCAGACCGACAACGAACCCCAAGGCGGGTTGGACAGGACGATTCAACCGCCCGACTTTTTCGCCTTGAAGCCCTGCTTGACCAGTTCCGCCAGCAGCGTCTCGACATGATCGCCCTGGATCTCGATCACGCCGTCCTTGAGTGCTCCACCGGTTCCGCAGCGACGTTTGAGCGTAGTCGCCAGCTCCTTGAGCGCATCCTCGGCCAGCGGCACGCCGGTGATGGTCGTCACCGTCTTGCCGCCGCGACCTTTGCTCTCGCGGCGGACACGGGCGATCCCGTCACCTTCGGGGATAACGGATTTCTTGCAGATACAGGCATCGACGGGCTGACGGCAGTCGGGACAGTGCCGTCCTGCGTCGGTTGAAAACACCAGGCCACCGAGGGCGGCGAAGGATGCGGCTTTTTTGGCCACCGGCAATCCTCTTCTTGAGGACCAAAGTCTGGTCGGGCAGACGGTTGGAAGCACGCTGCTGGGCCGACCGCGAAGCCCCACTCAGGCAGGGGCAGCGCTACTGAACCGCATGGCAGTCCAGCTTGAAAAAGGTCGCGCAGTGTAACGGCAAAAAGCGTTGATGCTAAGTGCAAATATGCGCCAATTTACGGGACATTTGCGACGTTGGCCAAATAGCGCTTCAACGCCGCCAGAGAGTCCGGGCAATAAGGCTTTTCGGCGGTTTCGCGCAGCACCTGATCGACTGCGATGAAGCGCGCTTCAATCACCTCTTCTGGCTGAAGTGTCAACGGCCCGTCCCAGACCGCTGAAAACACCGCGCACCACAAGCGGTTGTCAGGCTGATCGAAGAAAAACCGCTCGTGGACGGTCAACTCGACACCCGAAACGCCCAGCTCCTCTTCCAGTTCACGCGCAGCCGACTCGACATAACTCTCATCGGCCTGAACCATCCCGCCGGCGGCAACATCCCAGTAACCGGGATAGATCGCCTTGCTAAGCGTGCGCCGATGCACACACAGCTCGCCAGCGGAATTGAACAGCAGAATGTAGGTGCCACGACCGATCAGCCCACGTTCGCGTAACTCGGCGCGAGGCAACGAGCCCAGCAGTCGATCCTGACGATCGACCCAGGCAATCCGTTCGGCATCGGAAGCCGCGCGGTGCGCGACTTCCCTCTCAGAGAAAGACATCGATCAACCCTGAGACAACAACTGGCGCAAGTCGATGACCGCAGCGTTGGCGCGCGACAGGTAGTTGGCCATGACCAGCGAGTGGTTGGCGAGCACACCGAACGGGCTACCGTTGAGAATCACCGGGCTCCACATCGGCTCCTGGGACGCTTCCAGCTCACGAATGATCTGGCGCACGCTCACTGTCGCGTTCTTTTTCGCCAGCACATCGGCGAAATCAACCTCGATTGCACGCAGCAAGTGGGACAACGCCCATGCTTGACCACGCGCCTCGTAGAACACGTTGTCGATCTGCATCCATGGGGTTTCGACGATCTCTTCGTCGACCTGCGGCACTTCGCCCGGCTTCACGGTCACCGTGGACTGCGCTTCGGTTTTCAACGTGCTGTTGAGCTTGACCCGCCCCACGCTGGCCGACAGACGCTGGGACAGCGACCCCAGACGAGTACCGACATCGCCCAGCCAGTTGTTCAGGTTGTCGGCGCGGGTGTAGAACAGCGCGCCTTTCTGGTTCGGATCGGACAAGCGCGCCTGGTAACGGCTGAGTGCGGCGATGCCATCGCGGTACTGGGACTCACTTGAAGGCAGCACCCAGCTCTTGTTGTCGAAGTTGAACAATGGTTCGGCGCGCGCCAGGTCGCTGTCTTCGGCCGACTGCGATTGTGAACGGGCGAAGTCTTTGCGCAACGCACGGCTCAAATCACGCACCTGGACCAGCACGCCATATTCCCAGCTCGGCATGTTGTCCATCCACAGGCCCGGCGGGAAACGGTCGTTGGAAATGTAGCCGCCTGGCTTGTCGAGCAAGGTCGATGCGACGGTCTTGAGCGTCTCGACGGTGGTGTAGCCGATCACCATCTGCTTGCCTTCACGCTCGGCGGCGGCCTGAGCCTGCTGCTGAACCGGAAACAGAGCAGGTTCGCTGCTCCACCAGATGCCCAGCACGACGGTGACCACCAGATAGATGCCGATCACGGCACCTACGGCACGGCTGAAGAACAAGCCGCCCCAATAGCCCCGAGGCGCCTTGCCCACTGGCTTCTCATCAACACGTTCACCCCCGCCCGCAGTGCCCGAGCGCTTCTTCCAATCCAGCATGGCCTTGTCCTTTCAATCACGGAATTCAGTGCTTAGGACCGCAACCTTACAGCAAGGTGCGTTTGGCAGGAACGCGCCGGAAGGTCCAGTTGCGTAATCGACAGGCCTGTAGGCGTCATGCGGTATCCGGTGACACAGACGCTTCCGAGCCGCTTGCCCGAGCGAAGCGTTACGCATCAGGCATAACCTGACTGCAAGGTCACGCAACCACTCATCAGATTTTTGTCGAACATTACACCGTATCGCTTTGAAAAGATGGAAATTTGACGCGTAATTCGCTGAAAAAATGACAACAAAATGACTTGTGGTGCACTCGTTCTCTAAAACTAGTGCTAGCATACCGCCAGCATTTGCATCAGGGTTTCCCCTATAAGTAGTCAGGACATGACCGAAGCAGAAGATCCAAGCCGCGACCGCCTCAAGCTTCATTTCGCCCAGCGCGTCATCCACCAGGCACGCCAGATCCTGGAGGTCTGGCAGCGCCTGCAGCAGAGCGAATGGTCGGTGGCCGACATGGAAGAGCTCAGTGAGGCAAACCAGCGGCTGCTGCGTTTCGCCGAGCGCTTCGAACAGGCCGAACACGCTCAACTGGCGCGCAGCATCAGTCACTCCCTACACGAAGTGGAAGCCAACCGCGGTCGCTTGAGCAGTGGATTGATCACGGACCTCAACCGCCTGATGCAGCGACTGTCGCGCACCGGTTTGCGCCATGGGGACCGCCTGGAACACACCGCGTTGCCGCCACTGCGCAAGCCTATTTACGTGATGCTCCAAGATTACGAGCGTGCCGAGCGGCTGGCCAAACAACTGGAATTCTTCGGATTGAGTGCACAGTCGCTCGACAGTATTCAGGCCTTTCACGCGACGCTGGCCGAGCGGTTGCCTGCCGCCGTGGTGATGGACGTGGATTTTGGCGGCGTCGGCGAAGGTCTGAAACTGGCCGCCAAAATGCAGGAAGGCCTTGAACAGAAGCTGCCGTTGCTGTTCTTCAGTCATCACGAAACCGACACGCCCACGCGGCTGGCAGCCGTGCGCGCTGGCGGCGAAGAGTTTCTGACCGGTACGCTGGAGGCCTCCAGCCTGCTGGAGAAAATCGAGATCCTCACGCGGGTCGCGCAGTACGAGCCTTATAAAGTGCTGATCATCGACGACTCGCGCGCGCAGGCCACACACACCGAACGCCTGCTGAACAGCGCGGGCATCGTCACCCGCACGCTGCTCGACCCTATCCAGACCATGGCGGAGCTGGCGGACTTTCAGCCAGACCTGATCATCCTCGACATGTACATGCCAGGCTGCACAGGCACGGAGCTGGCGAAGGTGATTCGCCACAACGACCGTTATGTCAGCGTGCCGATCATCTACCTTTCGGCTGAAGACGATCTGGATAAACAACTGGACGCGATGAGCGAAGGGGGCGACGACTTCCTCACCAAACCGATCAAGCCACGCCACTTGATCACCACGGTGCGCAACCGTGCAGCACGGGCACGCAACCTCAAGGCTCGCATGGTACGCGACAGCCTCACCGGGCTTTATAACCACACGCACATTCTGCAGTTGCTCGAAGATTGCAGTTTTCGCGCGCGCCGCGAGAACAAGCCGCTGAGCTTCGCGATGCTGGACATTGACCACTTCAAGAAGGTCAACGATGGCCACGGTCACCCCATGGGCGACCGTGTGATCAAAAGCTTGGCGTTGTTTCTGAAACAGCGCCTGCGCAAGACCGACTTCATCGGTCGTTACGGCGGCGAAGAGTTCGCTGTGGTCATGCCCGACACCGATCTGAACGCAGCCTATGGCGTATTGGACGAAATCCGTCGGCGCTTCGCCGAGATTCACTACCCCGCACAACCGACCGATCTGTTCTGTACATTCAGCGCCGGCGTGGTCGAGCTGGGCGAACATGACGATGCATTGATGATGGCGTCACAGGCAGACGAGGCGCTGTACCGCGCGAAGAAGGCCGGGCGTAATCAGGTGCACGGTTTGCGGGACGAGTTGATGCTGGTGAGAAAGCATCCGACGGTGGACATCAGCTAGTCCACATGCCGCGCTCAATCTGACACGGCGAAGTTGCTCGCCAGATCGCGATCGCGGGCAAGCGCGCTCCTACAAGGACTGCGTGCGCCGCCGGATAGAACCACCGCACTTCCCTGCACCTGCGCAAACACTCCGCTATCATGCGCGGACCTCTGTGATGCGAGACCACCATGCGACGCCTGCTTTGTCTGATACTGCTGACCTTCGCCCTGCCCGCTTTCAGCGCGAGCCTGCTGGACAGTCGGCCTGCTTCCACACTGGGCGGCGCTGCCCTCGACAACAGCAAGGATTTCCTGCCGGTTCGTCAGGCCTTTCAACTGAACCTGATCGACACCTCCCCTGAGTCGATCAGATTGCAGTTCGTCGCCACCGAAGGCTATTACCTGTACCGCCATCGTTTCCAGTTTCGGACCGAGCCGGCCGACATCGGCCTGGGCGCAGCGCAACTGCCTGACGGCGAAAAGAAGCACGACGAATACTTCGGCGACGTGGAGGTCTATCACGGCATTCTCGACGTCAGCCTCCCGCGCAAAGCCGGCGACACCCGCCCCTTCACGCTGGTCGTGACCTATCAGGGCTGTGCGGACAAAGGCCTGTGCTACCCGCCTGAAACCGAGCGATTGAGCATTGGACGCACTGCGCCCTCGAAGGTCGAGGCAGCGGCCACAAGCCAAAGCGACACGCCGCTCAGCTGGAAACAACTGGCGCTGTTTTTCCTCGCAGGCGTCGGCCTGACTTTCACCCCCTGCGTGTTGCCCATGCTGCCGATTCTCTCCGGCGTGGTGTTGAGAGGGCAGATTGGCGGATTGCGTGGCTTGTCTCTGTCGCTGGCGTATGTACTGCCGATGGCGATCTGTTTCGCGCTGCTCGGTGCGCTCATGGGGGTGTTCGGCGCGAGCCTCAATCTGCAGGCTCGCCTGCAATCGGCCTGGGTGCTGGTGCCGTTTTCACTGTTCTTCGTGGTGTTCGCCATCGCCATGTTCGGCGCCTTCGAACTGCGCCTGCCCCGGGTGCTGAACGACAGACTCGACCGCATCGCGGGCACGACCCAGGGCGGCTCACTGTGGGGCGCTGCGGTGCTGGGCGTCGTTTCAAGCCTGCTGGTTTCACCTTGCGTTTCAGCGCCTCTGGCTGGCGCCTTGCTCTACATCAGTGCCAGCGGCGACGCATTGGGCGGCGCCTTGAAATTGTTCGCTCTCGGCCTGGGCATGGGCGCGCCGCTGGTCGTCGTCGCCACCGGCGGTGCCGCTTGGCTGCCGAAAAGCGGCCCCTGGCTGGTCACGGTCAAGAATGCGATTGGCGTTTTGCTGCTAGCGCTCGCAATCGCGCTGCTCAGCCGCGTCATCCCGGGCCAGATTACGCTGGTCCTGATCGGCCTTCTATGGGCGGGCGTCGCGGTGTTCCTCGGCGCACTGGAATTCACCGAAAAGACCACGCGCGGTCGCCTTGCCCAACTGCTCGGTTTGTTTCTCCTGGTCTACGCTCTTTCCTGCTGGTACGGAGCGCTCAGCGGACAGACGGATCCGTTACGACCGTTGGGCCGCGCCCAGGTGGCGCAGATCTCCGGCGAGCAGGGATGGAAAACAGCGGAGCAATGGCAGACCGTGACCCGGCCAGACGAGCTGGACCGCATCCTCGCGGCGTCCAGGACCGCCGAAAAACCGGTGCTGGTCGACTGGTACGCGGACTGGTGCATCAGTTGCAAAGTGATCGAGCACGAGGTCCTGCCAAATCCGGAAATTGTCAGTCAGCTCAAGGGGTTTCGTTTGATTCGCTTCGACATGACCGACAGCAGCCCAGAGCAGCGTGCATTGCTGGATCGTTACAAATTGTTTGGTCCACCGGCGTTGCTGTTTTTCGGAAAAGACGGGAACGAGCTGACAAATGCACGCGTCGTCGGCGAAATTGATGTTCAGGGCTTCTCCGAGCACCTTTCTAGAGCAAATGACCAAATTTAGGCTCTTAGTCACAAACTTTGCGTGAACATCGGACATCGTGCTGAATATTGTCGGTAACTGGACAGTCCATTGCGCTTTCCGGCATAGTCGCTGCGCTTCAACGGTTTGTACCTGCATCCTGTCTCGCCCTCGCGGCGTCGACAACGCACACAACAAGGAACACACGATGGCGACCTTTCTGGTTCTTCACGGACCTAACCTGAATCTGCTGGGCACCCGCGAACCGGGGATCTATGGCTCGATCACGTTGGCCGATATCAACCAGGATCTGGAGAAGCGTGCGCGCGAAGCCGGCCACCATCTGATGTACCTGCAAAGCAATGCCGAGTACGAATTGATCGACCGCATCCACGCTGCGCGCGATGAAGGCGTGGACTTCATTCTGATCAATCCGGCTGCTTTTACTCACACAAGTGTCGCAATACGTGACGCATTGCTGGGAGTGAGCATCCCATTCATCGAAGTGCACCTCTCGAACGTGCACAAGCGCGAACCTTTCCGCCATCACTCCTACTTTTCAGATGTCGCTGTAGGCGTGATCTGCGGCCTTGGCGCCAGCGGTTACCGACTGGCCCTGGAGGCTGCCCTGGAACAACTGGCCAATCGTTCAAAGGCATGAGCGGCGCAGTTTCGCACTGAGCCACACAGCCTGAACCGGCTACCGAATACCCCTGACCGTCCCTTGGGAGTTGATGATTAATGGATATCCGTAAAGTCAAGAAACTGATCGAACTGCTGGAAGAGTCTGGCATCGACGAACTGGAAATCCGTGAAGGCGAAGAGTCCGTACGAATCAGCCGTCACAGCAAGACTCCAGCACAGCAGTACTACGCGCCGGCACCGGTCGCCGCTCCGGCAGCACCGGCTCCAGCCGCCGCACCTGTCGCTGCCGCTGCGGCCGAAGCGCCAGCCGCCGCAAAACTGAACGGCACCGTAGCCCGTTCGCCAATGGTCGGCACCTTCTACCGCAAAGCTTCGCCGTCCTCGCCTGCCTTCGTTGAAGTCGGCCAGACCGTGAAGAAAGGCGACACCCTGTGCATCGTCGAAGCGATGAAAATGATGAACCACATCGAAGCCGAAACCAGCGGCGTGATCGAGTCCATCCTCGTCGAAGACGGCCAGCCGGTTGAGTATGACCAGCCGCTGTTCACCATCGTTTGAACCGCGGAGAGCCAACGATGTTGAAACCTGCGAAGTTGGAAAAAGTTCTGATCGCCAACCGCGGTGAAATTGCCCTGCGGATCCTGCGTGCCTGCAAAGAGCTGGGCATCAAGACCGTCGCCGTTTACTCCAAGGCTGACAAGGACCTGATGCACCTGGGTCTGGCGGACGAATCCGTCTGCATCGGTCCGGCATCGGCTGCTCAGTCCTACCTGCACATCCCGGCGATCATTGCGGCCGCCGAAGTGACCGGCGCCACGGCGATTCACCCTGGCTACGGCTTCCTGGCCGAAAACGCCGATTTCGCCGAGCAGGTCGAGAAATCCGGTTTTGCCTTCATCGGCCCCAAAGCTGACACCATTCGCCTGATGGGCGACAAAGTGTCGGCCAAGGACGCCATGATCAAGGCGAACGTGCCGACGGTTCCGGGCTCAGACGGCCCACTGCCGGAAGACGAAGAAGAAGCGCTGCGCATCGGCCGTCAGGTCGGTTACCCGGTGATCATCAAAGCCGCTGGCGGCGGCGGTGGTCGCGGCATGCGCGTGGTCCACAAGGAAGAAGACCTGATCGCTTCGGCCAAACTGACCCGTAGCGAAGCCGGTGCTGCCTTCGGCAACCCGATGGTCTATCTGGAGAAATTCCTGACCAACCCACGTCACGTGGAAGTCCAGGTACTGTCCGACGGCCAGGGTCACGCCATCCACCTGGGCGACCGTGATTGCTCGCTGCAACGCCGCCACCAGAAAGTGCTTGAAGAAGCGCCGGCGCCTGGCATCGACGAAAAAGCCCGCGCAGAAGTGCTGGCGCGTTGCGTCAAGGCCTGCATCGACATCGGTTATCGCGGTGCCGGTACGTTCGAATTCCTGTACGAAAACGGCGCGTTCTATTTCATTGAAATGAACACCCGCGTTCAGGTAGAGCACCCGGTTTCGGAAATGGTCACCGGCATCGACATCGTCAAGGAGATGCTGAGCATCGCCGCTGGCAATGTGTTGTCGTACACCCAGGATGACGTGAAGATTCACGGTCACGCCCTTGAGTGCCGGATCAACGCCGAAGACCCGAAAACCTTCATGCCAAGCCCTGGCACGGTCAAGCATTTCCATGCACCGGGCGGTAACGGCGTTCGCGTCGACTCGCACCTGTACAGCGGTTATGCGGTTCCACCGAACTACGACTCGCTGATTGGCAAGCTGATCACCTGGGGCAAGGACCGCGATGAAGCCATGGCTCGCATGCGCAATGCCCTGGACGAAATCGTGGTCGACGGGATCAAGACCAACATCCCGCTGCACCGTGATCTGACCCGCGATGAAGGCTTCTGCAAAGGCGGCGTCAACATTCACTACCTGGAACACAAACTGGCCGGTGAGAAACACTGATCCGCCCATCAAGTGCTGCAGACCAACAAAGCCGCTTTCGAGCGGCTTTGTTGTTTCTCCCCGAACCCCGTAAACTTGCGGGTCTTTCGTGGCATAACGCCGCCTGTCTCTTTTTCAATTCGAAGGTAATCCGCCATGCCTTGGCTGCAAGTCCGTCTCGCCATCAGCCCAGAACAAGCCGAAACCTACGAAGACGCGCTGCTTGAGGTCGGGGCCGTGTCGGTGACGTTCATGGACGCTGAAGACCAGCCGATCTTCGAACCTGAACTCAACACCACGCCGCTGTGGTCGCACACGCACCTGCTGGCTCTGTTTGAAGCCGACACCAACCCCGATCAGGTCCTTGCACACCTCAAGCTGCTGACCGGCACCGACCTGCCGGAGCACCTGCACGAAGTGATCGAAGACCAGGACTGGGAGCGCAGCTGGATGGACAACTTCCAGCCCATGCGTTTTGGCCAGCGTCTGTGGATCGTGCCAAGCTGGCACGCAGCACCCGAGCCCGATGCCGTCAACCTGCTGCTCGATCCAGGCCTGGCCTTCGGCACCGGTACGCACCCGACCACTGCCCTGTGCCTGGAATGGCTGGACGGTCAGGACCTGAGCGACTGCAACGTCCTCGACTTTGGCTGCGGCTCGGGCATCCTTGCCATTGCCGCCCTGCTGCTGGGGGCCAGGCATGCGGTCGGCACCGATATCGACGTCCAGGCACTGGAAGCCTCCCGTGACAACGCGGGGCGCAACCACGTACCGGCGGAGAAATTTCCGCTCTATCTGCCCGAAGACCTGCCGAAAGAGCCAGCCGACGTCCTGGTCGCTAATATTCTTGCAGGACCTCTGGTGTCTCTGGCACCTCAGCTGGCCAGTCTGGTCAAACCCGGTGGACGCCTGGCCCTGTCCGGCATTCTCGCGGAACAAGGCGACGAAGTCGCCGCGGCCTACGCCGACACATTCGACCTGGACCCGATCGCTAACCGTGACGGCTGGGTGCGGATTACGGGTCGTCGCCGCTGATCCACTGACCATACACCTTTAGGCGCTCGTTAATCCCGGATACCCGCATGACCGACAGTTTCGTCACCCAGTGCCCGCACTGCCAGACCCGTTTCCGCGTCAGCCACGCCCAGTTGAGCGTCGCTCGAGGCATGGTGCGTTGCGGCTCTTGCCTGCAAGTGTTCAACGCCGCGAAACAACTGTTGGAGCAACGGATCGGGGCCGCGAACGCAGGCAGTGAACCGCCTGCCGACACCACATCCGCGCCGGTTCCGGTACCCGGACCGGAGGAAACGCCTGCCGTCCTTGCCAGCCACTCCGTCACGGTGGCCGAGCCCGCCCCGCTGCCGGTCACGCGCGAAAGCCGTCATGTCGACGTGGACAGCCTGGATCTGGACGACCTCGACGTGGAGCTCGCCCGCCTTGAGCAGCGCGAGATTCAATTGCCCGAATCCTTCGGCCGCGCCAGCCACGCCCGTGACCACGACGAGGTCGAGTCTTTCAGCGCCCGTCGCGACGACCCCGAAGTCACGACCGAACACTGGGACCAAGGGCTGAGCCACGACGACGTCGACCACCTGCCGGAATTACGCGCCGAAGTCATCGTCGAACACGACGATCAAGCCCCTCTCGACGAGGCGCTGGTTGGCGAAGACATTGACCGGGACGACGACCACCGCACCGAGCCTTCGCTGTCACTGAGCACCGACGACATCGACGACGAACCGCCACCTGCTCACCTGCGCCATTCCGATGCTGAAACCGATGAGCCACATGGCTCCGAACGCTTTTCGGCGCTGGATGGCGACGACGACCGCGATCACGCTCACCCTCTGGAAGACAACGATGAGGGCGAACGACCACACGCCCGTGGCAAGCGCGAGCGCAGCGAACCGGCCCTGCGCGACCGGGCGTTGCTGGATCTGACGGACGATCCGCTGCAGCTCGCCTGGCAAAAGCCCAAACCTCGCTGGGGGCGCCGCGTGCTCTGGCTGCTGTTGGTGTTGATTGCGCTCGGTGCGCTGGCGGGGCAGTACATCGCTTATCACTTCGAGGAGCTTGCCCGTCAGGACCAGTACCGCCCCTGGTTTCAGGAACTCTGCCCCCAGATCGGCTGCAAGGTGCCTTCCAAGGTCGACATCAAGCTGCTCAAAAGCAGCAATCTGGTGGTTCGCAGTCACCCCGAGTTTCAGGGCGCGCTGGTGGTGGATGCGATCATCTACAACCGTGCCTCGTTCTCTCAGCCGTTTCCACTGCTGGAACTGCGCTTCGCCGACGCCAGTGGTCAGTTGATTGCCAGTCGTCGGTTCAAGCCAGGCGAATACCTGAGCGGCGAACTGGCCGGAAAGGACGAAATGCCGCCGCAGACGCCGATCCACATTGCTCTGGACATTCTCGACCCCGGTCCGAAGGCGGTGAATTACAGTTTGAGTTTTCGCTCGCCGGAGTAAACTCCGAGACCGGCTTTCCCTGGATGCGAGCGCGGCGACCGCATAGAAATGCGGCGTAGAGCGACTGAAAAACCGACGACAGTTTTATGACGGCCCTGTCTCGAAGCTAACCATTCGCGATAAGAGAATAACTGTTCAGATTTTATCCAATTCAGCCTTTATCCAGTCATCGAGAGCGGGTATCATGCCCACCCTTTTTCATACTCTGGGTCCCGTCTGAACCGTCGCGCCGACTTTGATTGGTGGCACTTTTCGGACCAGACCTCGTGATTCGGCCCCACAACAGGTCACCCTATGTCGGCGGTACGCATCGGCCCATATACATTGCAAAACGGCTTGATTCTCGCCCCCATGGCGGGCGTCACCGACCAGCCCTTCCGACAGCTCTGTCGCCGACTCGGCGCGGGCCTGGTGGTTTCGGAAATGGTCACCAGTGACATGAGCCTGTGGAACAGCCGCAAATCGCGGTTGCGCATGATCCACGAAGGTGATCCCGAACCCCGTTCGGTACAGATCGCCGGTGGAGATCCGCAGATGCTGGCGGATGCAGCACGTGCCAACGTCGAACTTGGCGCGCAGATCATCGATATCAACATGGGCTGTCCGGCCAAAAAGGTCTGCAACAAGGCCGCTGGTTCCGCACTGTTGAAAGATGAACAGTTGGTGACCGAAATCCTGCACGCGGTGGTCGCGGCAGTCGACGTGCCGGTCACCCTGAAAATTCGTACCGGTTGGGACCGGGCGAACAAAAATGGTCTGACGGTCGCCCGAATCGCCGAACAAGCCGGAATCCAGGCCTTGGCGGTACATGGTCGGACCCGCGCGGATCTCTACACCGGTGAAGCCGAGTACGACACGATCGCAGCGATAAAGCAGGCGGTGTCGATTCCGGTGTTCGCCAACGGCGACATCGATTCACCGGAAAAAGCCCGGCACGTCCTGCACGCGACCGGGGCCGACGGACTGTTGATTGGCCGGGCCGCCCAAGGGCGCCCATGGATTTTTCGCGAGATAGAACACTACCTGCGCACCGGGGAAAAACTCCCTGCACTGGCGTTGGGTGAAGTGGAACGCATTCTGCTAGAGCATCTGGCCGCGCTTCACACGTTCTATGGCGACGTTATGGGCGTGCGGATCGCCCGTAAACACGTCGGCTGGTATCTCGCAACCTTGCCGGGCGCCAGGGAGTTTCGCGCCCGTTTCAATCGTTTGGAAGATACGGAAGCACAGTGCGCCAACGTTCGGGAATTCTTTGCCGAACGCGATAAAAGCCCGGTAGCAGGGAACGAACAAGAGGTGGCCGCATGACGATGATGACAGAGACTTTAGTGAGTGGAACAACACCCGTGAGCGACAACGTCAATTTGAAACAGCACCTCAATACGCCGAGCGCAGAAGGTCAGACCCTTCGCGGAAGCGTCGAAAAGGCGCTGCACAATTATTTCGCTCACCTTGAGGGTGCTGCCGTCACTGATGTCTACAATCTGGTGCTCTCGGAAGTCGAAGCCCCGTTGCTCGAGTGCGTGATGAATTACGTCAAGGGCAACCAGACGAAGGCATCCGAACTGCTCGGCCTGAACCGTGGCACCTTGCGCAAGAAACTCAAGCAGTACGACCTGCTGTAAGCATCCAAAACACAAAAAGCGACCTCACTTCAATGCGGTCGCTTTTTTTGTAGAACTCATTTGCTTTTGATGGAAGTTGAGATGACCGACCAGACTACCCGCCTGCCGATCCGCCGCGCCTTGATCAGCGTTTCCGACAAGACCGGGATCCTTGAATTCGCCCGTGAACTCGAAGCCCTGGGCGTCGAGATCCTCTCCACCGGCGGCACCTTCAAGCTGCTCAAGGACAACGGCGTTGCAGCGGTAGAAGTCGCGGATTACACCGGCTTTGCAGAAATGATGGACGGTCGGGTCAAAACCCTTCACCCGAAAATCCACGGTGGCATCCTGGGCCGTCGCGGCACCGACGACGCCATCATGGCCGAACACGGCATCAAGCCAATCGACCTGGTCGCCGTGAACCTGTATCCGTTCGAAGCCACGGTTTCCAAGCCAGGCTGCGACCTGCCGACCGCAATTGAAAACATCGACATCGGCGGTCCGACCATGGTCCGCTCGGCGGCTAAAAACCACAAAGACGTCGCTATCGTGGTCAACGCAAGCGACTACGGCCAGGTGCTGGAAAGCCTCAAGGCCGGAGGCCTGACCTACGCACAGCGTTTCGACCTGATGCTCAAGGCGTTCGAACACACCGCTGCATACGACGGCATGATCGCCAACTACCTGGGCAGCGTCGACCAGACCGCCGAGACCCTGTCGACCGAAGGCCGCAGCGAATTCCCTCGCACCTTCAACACCCAGTTCATCAAGGCTCAGGAAATGCGCTACGGCGAGAACCCGCATCAGAGCGCGGCGTTCTACGTTGAAGCAAAACCTGCCGAGGTCGGCATCGCCACCGCAACCCAACTGCAGGGCAAGGAACTCTCCTACAACAACGTTGCGGACACCGACGCTGCCCTGGAGTGCGTAAAGAGCTTCGTCAAGCCGGCCTGCGTCATCGTCAAGCACGCCAACCCGTGCGGCGTGGCGGTCAGCCCGGATGCAGAAGGCGGCATTCGCCAGGCGTACGAGCTGGCCTATGCCACCGACAGCGAGTCGGCGTTCGGCGGCATCATCGCCTTTAACCGTGAACTGGACGCCGAGACCGCCAAGGCCATCGTCGAGCGCCAGTTCGTCGAAGTGATCATCGCACCCAGCGTCAGCGCCGAAGCGCGAGCCATCGTCGCCAGCAAAGCCAATGTTCGCCTGCTGACCAGCGGCCAGTGGGCGGCTGATCGTGCACCGGCGTGGGACTACAAGCGCGTCAACGGCGGCCTGCTGGTGCAGAGCCGCGACATCGGCATGATCACCGCCGACGATCTGAAAGTCGTGACCCAACGCGCGCCAAGCGAGCAGGAAATCCACGACCTGATCTTCGCGTGGAAAGTCGCCAAATACGTTAAATCAAACGCCATCGTCTACGCCAAGAACCGTCAGACCATCGGTGTCGGCGCCGGCCAGATGAGCCGTGTGAACTCCGCACGCATTGCGGCCATCAAGGCCGAGCACGCAGGCCTGCAAGTTCAGGGTGCGGTCATGGCGTCGGACGCCTTCTTCCCGTTCCGTGACGGCATCGACAATGCCGCCAAGGTCGGCATCACGGCAGTGATTCAGCCCGGCGGCTCGATGCGTGACAACGAAGTGATCGCGGCGGCCGATGAAGCGGGTATCGCCATGGTCTTCACGGGCATGCGCCATTTCAGGCACTGATAGATACGACACAGACCTTGTAGAAGCGCGATCGCCCGCGATGGCCATGATGCGGTGTAACTGAAACACCGCGGTGACTGAATCGCGGGCAAGCGCGCTCCTACATGGACAGGCATTGCGCCGACGACTCGGCGTTTGCCCCACACAGAATTAGCGTCATCGAGGTTAGAAAAATGAACGTACTCATCATCGGCAGCGGTGGCCGTGAACACACTCTGGCCTGGAAGGTCGCGCAGGACCCGCGCGTCCAGAAGGTCTTCGTCGCCCCAGGCAACGCGGGCACGGCCATCGAAGCCAAATGCGAGAACGTCGCCATTGATGTCCTGTCGCTCGAGCAACTGGCTGACTTCGCCGAGAAGAACGTTTCGCTCACCATCGTCGGCCCGGAAGTCCCACTGGTCGCCGGCGTGGTCGATCTTTTCCGTTCCCGCGGTCTGGACTGCTTCGGTCCGACCAAGGGCGCTGCACAGCTGGAGGGTTCGAAAGCCTTCACCAAAGACTTCCTGGCCCGTCACAAGATTCCTACCGCTGATTACCAGAACTTCACCGAGATCGAGCCGGCATTGGCCTACCTGCGCGAGAAAGGCGCACCGATAGTGATCAAGGCCGACGGCCTGGCGGCAGGCAAGGGCGTGATCGTCGCCATGACCCTGGAAGAAGCCGAAGACGCCGTGCGCGACATGCTCGCAGGCAACACGTTCGGCGACGCGGGTTCGCGTGTCGTCATCGAAGAGTTCCTCGACGGCGAAGAAGCCAGCTTCATCGTCATGGTCGACGGCAAGAACGTGCTGCCGATGGCGACCAGCCAGGACCACAAGCGTGTGGGCGATGGCGACAGCGGCCCCAACACGGGCGGCATGGGCGCATACTCCCCTGCACCGGTGGTCACCGCCGACGTGCACCAGCGCGTGATGGATCAGGTGATCTGGCCGACTGTCAGAGGCATGGCAGACGAAGGCAACGTTTACACCGGCTTCCTCTATGCTGGTCTCATGATCGACAAGGCCGGAAACCCGAAGGTCATCGAGTTCAACTGCCGCTTCGGCGACCCGGAAACCCAACCGGTCATGCTGCGGCTGCAATCGAGCCTGGTCTTGCTGGTCGAGGCCGCATTGGCGCAAGCTCTGGATAAAGTCGAGGCTCAATGGGACCCGCGTCCGAGCCTGGGTATCGTATTGGCGGCAGGCGGTTATCCTGCCGATTACGCCAAAGGCGACGTGATCCACGGTCTGGACGCCGCTGCCGCATTGCCGGGCAAGGTGTTCCATGCCGGTACGGCGCTCAAGGACGGCCAGGTGGTGACGTCCGGTGGTCGCGTTCTGTGTGCAACCGCGCTGGGCGACAGCGTAGGCAATGCCCAGAAGCAGGCGTACGATCTGGCTGCAGAGATTGACTGGAAAGGCTGTTTTTACCGCAAGGACATTGGCTATCGCGCCATTGCCCGAGAACGCGGCGAGCATCTGGAGTAAGTCTGGAGCCAGCCGGTTTTCCTGATGGAAAACCGGCTGATGACCCAGTGCCGCCCCAGAGTCAACTGGCTTCATTCACGAAGGGATTTCGCCGTGCGCTGGCTCAGGATTGCCACTTGTTTGATCATCGCCATGATGGCTCTGCCCTGTGTCCCTTCGGCTTGCGCCGAGGTCAGCGCAGGATGGTCGACCCTTGTCGACGATCAGGCCAACCTGCAACTCAGTGATGTTCGCTCTGCGCATTACGATTCACAATTCAGCCCGGTCGAACTTGACCAGGTCCGCGCCACTCCCCGCGACTCAGCGCTGTGGCTGCACTACCTCCTGCCCCCCACCAACCACGAACAACTGGTCCGTATCTTCGCTCCGGATCTCGCGACCGTTGACATGTACGTGCTCGATGGCGAGACCTTGATCGATCACTCACGCTCGGGTAACAAAGTCCCTCGTGCCGCTCATCCATTGCCCTCCATCGACTTTCTGTTGCCGGTCCCACAGAGCGACAAACCGCTGGATATCTACCTGCGCCTGAAGTCAGAACAGGAGTTGCGGCCCAATATTTCTCTGCAATCTGCGGTGGCAAGCGCTGCCGATGAACGCCGGCCGCTATTACTCGGGCTGTTCTTCGGCTCGCTGATCATGCTGATCGTGCAGAACATCACGCGCTTCGCTCAATCGCGCTCGGCCAGCAGTCTGTGGCTAGCGGCCTGCGAAGGTTTTCTGGGGCTGAGCGCACTGTTGCTGCTCAACCTGCAGGCGCCCTGGTTGCCGCACTGGCATCTGGCACAAACCCCCAGCGCTCACCTTGCCCTGTTGCTTGCCGCCGCCACCGGCCTGATGTACGCCTACTGTTTCTTCGTCCAGCGCGGCGTCGAGGCGTTGAACCGGCTGCTGATGAGTGTGTTGTTGATCGTCGGCTTCGGCGGCTTGCTGGTGCTGTTCGTCGACACATTGCCGCTGAACATCCTGACCTTCCTGCTGGTCGCCCTCACCACGCTCACGATCACGCTGGTGTCGATCTATCACCTGCAGAAAGGGTATGCGCCCGCGCGCCCCTTCGTCATCGCGATGATCGTCTTCAACCTCGGCAATCTGGTGATTCTCCCGGCCATGCTCTGGCTGACGACCATTGCGGCGCAAACCCTGATCATTGCGGTGATGGGCATGTTCTGCCTGTGTGGTCTGCTGATGAGCATCGCACTGAGCGAGCGCCATCGCAGCATCACCGAAGACAACTTCAGTATCAGCCGGGAGCTGGCGGCGAGCACCGCCGAGATCAACGCCAAAGCTGAATTTCTGGCGAAGATCAGCCACGAGATCCGTACCCCCATGAACGGTGTGCTCGGCATGACCGAGTTGCTGCTGGGCACCCCGTTATCGGTCAAACAACGCGACTACGTGCAGACGATTCATAGCGCCGGCAACGAGCTGCTGACACTGATCAACGAGATCCTCGACATCACCAAGCTTGAGTCCGGGCAGATCGAACTGGATGACGTCCAGTTCGACCTCAACGCGATGATCGAAGACTGCCTCAGCATCTTCCGCGCGAAGGCCGAACAGCAAAGTGTCGAGTTGATCAGCTTCATCCAGCCGCAAGTCCCGCGTGTAATCAGCGGTGACCCGACCCGATTGCGACAGACACTGCTCAGCCTGCTGGAAAACGCGTTAAAAAAGACCGACGAGGGCGAGATCCTGCTGGTGGTCGCCCTCGACTCCCGTGGAGGCAAACCGCGTCTGCGCATCGCCGTTCAGGACAGTGGTACGCCGCTCACGCCCAAAGAGCGTGATGCCTTGCTTCATGCTGAACTGCACAGCAAGAACTTTCTGGCCGCCAGCAAGGTCGGCGGCCACTTGGGGCTGGTGATCGCGCGCCAGCTGATTCTGTTGATGAACGGCGAGTTCGGCATTCAGAGTGGCAGCAACCAAGGCAGCACCTTGTGGTTGAGCCTGCCGCTGGACGCTGAACGACTGGAACAACCACCCGCCGACCTCGACAGCCCGCTTAAAGGCGCACGCGTGCTCGTGGTGGACGACAACGACACCTGCCGCAAGGTGCTTGTCCAGCAATGCAGCGCCTGGGGCTTGAACGTCAGCGCGGTGCCGTCAGGCAAAGAAGCCCTGGCGCTGCTGCGCACCAAAGCACACCTGCGTGACTATTTCGACATCGTGTTGCTCGACCAGAACATGCCCGGCATGACCGGCATGCAGCTCGCAGCCAAGATCAAGGAAGACCCAAGCCTCAATCACGATATTCTGCTGATCATGCTCACCGGCATCAGCAACGCACCGAGCAAGATCATCGCGCGCAATGCCGGCGTCAAACGCATCCTCGCCAAGCCGGTGGCCGGCTACACCCTCAAGACCACACTGGCCGACGAACTGAATCAGCGCAATAAAGGCCAGGCGCCGTTTCCGCCCTCGCCTGTCGTCAACCTCGAGGTCGACGTACCCAGCGACTTCCGCATCCTCGTCGCAGAAGACAACAGCATCTCCACCAAGGTCATCCGCGGCATGCTGGGCAAACTCAATCTCCAGCCCGACACCGCCAGCAATGGCGAGGAAGCGCTGCGAGCCATGAAAGCCCAGCGTTACGATCTCGTGCTGATGGATTGCGAAATGCCGATTCTCGACGGCTTCTCGGCCACTCAGCAATTGCGCGCCTGGGAGATGGGCAATCAACGGTCACGCACCCCTGTGGTTGCGCTGACCGCCCACATTCTGGCCGAACACAAGGACCGCGCCCGCCAGTCAGGCATGGACGGTCACATGTCCAAACCCGTGGAGTTGTCTCAACTGCGTGAGCTGGTGGAGTACTGGGTCGAGCAACGGGCTCGTAACGCGGCGGTTGAAGAAGCCGGCGACCCGGGGCGCTATCAGCAAAACTGAACCTCGACCTTGCGTGGCGCCTGATAGACTTGCCCGGTCCAAGTCTGCCGCCACGAGCTCAAACCATGCTGCATGTGTTGTTCAGCGTTTACCTGAAGATGTTGGTGCTTTATAGCCCGTTCTTCGTCCTGTCCTGCTTCATCAGCCTGAGCCGAGGCTATTCGCGCAAAGAACGTCGTTACCTGGCGTGGAAGGTTGCTTTCGCAACCTTGGTATCGAGCGTGCTGCTGTACCTGTTCGGGCGCGTGATCTTCACCGTCTTCGGCATCACTGCCGACGCTTTCCGGATCGGCGCCGGAAGCGTGCTGTTCATCTCCGCGCTGGGCATGGCACAGGGTAAGTCCGGCGTTCAGACCGACAACGTGCAGCAAGACGTGACCATCGTTCCACTGACCATCCCGATCACCGTAGGCCCCGGCACCATCGGCGCCCTCCTGGTGATGGGCGTCAGCCAGCCACATTGGGACGACAAACTGACCGCCATTGTCAGCATTGCCCTGGCCAGCTTCACCGTCGGTGTGGTGCTTTACCTGTCCAACAGCATCGAGCGTGTGCTGGGCGATCAGGGTTTACAGATCGTCAGTCGGCTGATGGGGCTCTTTGTTTGCGCGCTGGCTGCGCAGATCATCTTCACCGGCATCAAGGGTTATCTGGTGCCTTGAACCGTCCCGCCGTCACGCCTTTATAGCTCAAGAATCGCCTGGCGGGCCTGCCGGGCCAAGTGCGCCCTGATGCGTTCCCTGTAGGGCTGGTAGCTTTCTTCAGAGAGCAAGAATGAGCCTCCATTGGAACGAATGGTCAGATCACCGCCCGCTTCCCAGGCAACAGGTCCGGGCTTGAAAGCTCGTGAGGTCATTTGCAAACCGCACACCAGAATGCTTACGCCACCGCCTTCGTTGGCGCAGCACGGGATGACCTGAAAACTTTCCGAACGACCAGATGAGAACCATGAATTGAAGAATGTTCGGGCATGACTGCTGTCAAGCAGCTTGCTGATGGATCGCTCCAGCACAGCTTGCAATTCCCGGGAGGTGGCGCTCCCTGCGATCGCGTACGGAACATATCTGAGTTCACGGATATGCTGGATGATCAACTGATCAGCGTTGATCGCCCCGGTCAGTCGGCCGCCGTTCTGATAGAGCACCCGTTGATACTGTTCGATCCACAGCTTCCAGTGGAGGCTGCGGTCATGTTTCTTGTTCGCCGAGTGCTCCGCGTACAACAGGCAGTCCAGAATGTCGTCACGCAGGCTGCGGGAAACCGAAGCCTCGAACGACACCAGGTTATTCCCCATTAACAGGGTGTCATTGCGGCTGGACATCGCGGACCTCCTGAAGCGTGTAAATCAGACCCGCACGACGATCATTGAGGGCTTGATTTATCTTCTCCCGAAACTGCGCGTAGACGATTTCCATCACGCGCGCGGAGTAAAACGCCATCTCGATATTGCCCCGCACCTCCTCCGGGTTGAACACCTCAACCAGAAGCTCCGCAGACGAGGGCTGACGCGTCGTGAACGAGAGCACCATCAAGCCAAGCCCGGTCGTCGGCTCAAACACTGCCAGTTGCAGGGCAATTTTTCGTTCCGACACACCCGATGCGGGATCTTCAAAAGAAGTCTCAATGACCTGACGGTTCAACATCGCTACAGCGGGCTGATCGGGGTGCTCCTTCACAGAGCATGTGGCGAGGGCAGCCCCCTCAGCAAAAAGCGATTTGGGGATGAAGGCCGGCAATTGCTTGTCGACCCAGTCCCACACCGTCCCTCGTCCCACTTCAGCAGCCGGCAAACTTCGACTGTCATGACTTCTGACCGCCCAGCCGAACCTGTTCAACGCCGCCAGCCAGGTATGCCGCCAATCCAGCGCGGCGTCAAAACGCGAATGCCGTTTGGACGCAGCCAATTGCGTGTAAAGCGTGCAGTCCATCACGTCTTTTTTTTGCTGATCGCTGCAGGCCGCCGACATGAACACGACACAGCCAGCATTGATGTGCCCTTCAATCGTTCCTTGATTCACAAGAACCTCCCGGGATGAAAGAAGGGGCGACTGGCGCCCCTTCGTGATTCTTAGATATCAAACTCTTCAATGGCCGACCTGGCGCTATCGTCGAGCCGATCCTGAATGAACTGTCGATTCCGCGCATACATCCGAGTGTTCAAGCTCAAATTGCTTTCAGCACGGAAGGTCTTGACCTCGGTGCTGCTCCACTCCCAGAACAACACATCAGTAACGTTGGACGAGGTCAGGAAATTAACCGCGCCCATCGCCAGGCTGACCGTACCGCCTGCCGATTCGGTGCATGCACCGACAAGAAAGTTCGCGCCGTTGTGGGATTTGGTCTGACGGTCAAACAGGCGTCGCGGTTTTTCCTGCGCCTTGAGCGCGTTGACCGTATCCGCCGCCACCTTCAACATCGCAGCCGAGGCAGGGCCCGGCAGCGTCGCCGCTGCAATAGCGGAGCCCAGAATTTCAATCGCAGCCTGATCCATGGTGAAACGCTGGTGGTTGGAGCGATAACGCGCATAATTCCAGCTGCGCGAGAGCCAGCCCACTTTCGAGAGGACCTTGTTAAACAGGCCGTACCACTCTGCGGTCTGGGTCTCAGGATTGTATTTTTTGTTGGCCACCAGCGTCGCGAACAGGAACGAGTCCATGACGTCCTCTCTGTTCTGGCGCGACACTCCGTCGGTAAAGGCGAGCAAGCTACTGCCAACCACGGCGCCCACCGCCGGCTCGGGGTTAGCCAGCGGCATCGGCTGGTTCAATGCCGAAATATGATCCATCAGCGACAGCGTACCGTCGGCCATGTCACTGTTGGCGATAAAAGCCCGTGTGGCGTCGCTGTTCATACCTGTTTCAAAGCTCATTTGTTTAATCCCTTAAAGTAAGTCATGTCCTTCACTGGACAAGACCGAGATTAATCAACTTTTAGCGACTGAAAACAGGCGGTCTGGAACGGGAAGTCCAGCTGCGGAGGAGACAGATCCTACAAGGCGATTGAGCAAGGCATCTTCGCCAGCGACGCCTCTCCCCCATGGACAACGGACCTTGCTGGGAATCAATGAAGCGACTGGGAAAGAACCGACGCAGGGCGTCGCCCGTCCGCGTCTGATTCGGCGAGCAAACGGGCGCTATTCATCGAAGGCGTACTGACGATGCCTTGTCGACGCTCAGACAAGTCCCACACCTCTGGGCGGGAATTCACTCACATCACTTGCCCGGTTTCTCGCCATACCACCTGGGCGTGTAAACCCACTGATCACCGTTGGCGCGCGGAAACACACACGTCGTCGACGAACCGACGAGCACCATTGTGCGCATGTCCACCTGGTCGGGCGTCAGTTCACCCAAGGTGATGATGCGAAGGGTCTGACCCGGTCGGCCGATATCGCGGCCCAATGTGACCGGCGTTTGTGGACTGCGATGCTGACGCACTATTTCCAATGCCCGCCCGAGTTGCCAGGGACGGGATCGTGAAATCGGGTTGTAGAACGCCAACGCCAGGTCGGCCTGGCACGCCAGGTCCAGCCGCTTTTCGATGACGTCCCAAGGCTTGAGGTTGTCAGACAGGGACATGACGCAGAAGTCGTGCCCCAGCGGTGCGCCCGCCTGAGCCGCTGTCGCCAGCGAGGCTGAAACACCGGGCAGGATTTCCAGCTCTACTGCATGCCATTGAACATTGTCGGACTCGTGCAGCGCCTCCAGCACCGCCGAGGCCATGGCGAACACGCCGGGGTCACCCGACGATACCACCACCACCGAACGCCCTTGCGCAGCCAGCTCGAAGGCGTGACGCGCGCGCTGCATTTCCTCTCGGTTATCCGTGCAGTGCAGGACCTGATCGGAACGGAATGGGCCCGCCATGCGCACGTAGGTCTCGTAACCCAGAACGTCGTTAGCCCGCGCCAGTTCAGCTTTTACCGCAGGAATCATGAAGTCGGCAGCCCCCGGTCCAAGCCCGATGACCGCCACCCGTCCGCGGCCACGACCGATACGGTCGACGTCCAGCGGGTCAGCCGCCGCCGCGATAGCGATGCCTTGCAGGGGGCTAAGAGGTGGTAGCAGTTGCGGCAGCACTTGTCGCGCCATGTCAGCCGCCGATGCATGAGCCGTGAAGCGCAATGGCACACCCAACGTATCGGCAGCGGCGTGCAACGCAGCGTTCGTCATGTCGTTTTCGCTGGCCAGCAGGCACGCGAGCGCCTGAACGGCAATGCGCGATTCATGAAGTGCGCCACGCACCGCTTCAGCCAGATCAGGCACAGTAGCCTCGACCGCCACCAGCACATTGCGCGGGTAGATCAGCAATTCGTTGGCGCAGGGTTCGCGCTCGGCGTATCCGACATGGATCGCCAGTTGCGCGTGATCGTCTTCCGGCAATTGCGCCTGAGCCAGCCACGGCGCGGCGCCCTCGATGCGCACGGCTTCGCCAGACAACAGATCGGAAACGAAACGCTTGCCCAGTTCCAGATCGCCGAGCGCATAACCGGACGGGGGATTGAGCAGGCAAGTGCCGAAGCGCAGTTCACCGCTGGTGGTGATCGCCGCAGCCGTGTTCAAGCCCGCAGCAATTTCCCGGGCCATCACGTTGACACCGCCCAGTCCGCCCAGCAGCGGCACGACCGCACTGCCATCCTCGGCGACCGCCAGCACAGGCGGCTCGGCGCCTTTTTCGAGCAACAGCGGCGCCAGTGTCCGAATCACGATACCCGCCGCGCACAGCGCGATGATCGGCGTGTCCTGCTGATACAGCTGGCGCACGGTCGCGCCGAACTCGGAGTACGTACGATCAGCCCCTTCCACACGCTCAGCCAGACCATAAACGAGGGCGTCGGCATACAGCTCTTGAATACGCCGTGCCGTGTTCAGGGCGCCCTTGCCCAGAATGACGATGGCTGGCGTCCTGGTGTTCGATCTTCCCATCAGCCTTGCCACCTTTCGCCCGGAACGATGATCAGCGAGAAGTACGGCGACGACATTGGATCGACCTCGGCCAGTGGCACGATTTTCTGGTTACTCATGGTCGCGCGCTCCACGTAGAGCGCCCGTTCGGCAAGGCCCGTCTCGATCAACACTTGCCGGACTTTCGGCAGGTTACGGCCCAGCTTCATGATCACCGCCGCATCGGCATCCACCAGCTTGCGCTTGAGCTCGTCGGCCGAGAGCACACCCGACAACACCGACAGGCTTTGATTGCGGTACACCAGCGGCGCGCCCAGCACCGAGGCGCCTCCCAGCATGGAGCAGACACCCGGCACGACTTCGGCCTCGTAGCGCTCAGCGAGGCGATCGTGCAGGTACATGTAGGAGCCATAGAAAAAGGGGTCGCCCTCGCAAATCACGGCCACGTCACGGCCCGCGTCCAGATGCGCCGCGACATCGAGACTGGCGGTGTCGTAGAAGTCGCTGATGATCTGCTCGTAGGACATCGGTGCGGGCAGGGCCTCGGTGGTCACCGGGTAGACCAGCGGCATCAGCGTCTGAGCGGCTTGCAGGTGCGCTTCGATGATACCGAACGCATTGCCTTTCTTGCCCTTGGCGACGAAGTAGGCCACTACCGGTGATTCGCGCAGCAAGCGAAGCGCTTTGACAGTGATGAGCTCAGGATCGCCCGGGCCCACGCCCAGACCAATCAACCGACCGCGAACCGGCATCATTCGATCTCCGTGGCGAGCGCATTCACCGCCGCTGCGGCCATGGCGCTGCCACCGCGACGCCCCTGCATGATCACGTAAGGCACGCCACGGCTGTCAGCGGCAAGCATGTCCTTGGATTCGGCGGCCCCGACGAAGCCCACGGGGAAACCGAGTATCAGCGCGGGTTTCGGCGCACCGGCGTCGATCATTTCCAGCAGGTAGAACAGCGCGGTGGGCGCGTTGCCGATCACGACAACGGCGCCTTCGAGATGCGGGCGCCACAGTTCGAGCGCGGCGGCGGAGCGGGTATTACCCAGTTCGCGGGCAAGCGTTGGAACGCCGTCATGTTTGAGCGTGCAGATCACCTGATTGTTCGCCGGCAAACGCGCACGGGTCACGCCTTCGGCCACCATGTGTGCGTCGCACAGAATCGGCGCGCCCGCGGCCAGCGCCTGACGTCCCGCTGTGCCCGCGCCGGGAGAGAAGCGCAGCCCGTCGACCGCATCGACCATGCCGCATGCGTGAATCACACGCACCGCCAGCTTTTCCAGGTCGGCCGGGATCCTGTCGAGGTTGGCCTCGGCACGAATGATCGCGAAGGAGTGACGGTAAATCTCCTGGCCGTCGCGGATGTAATCAATCATCGGTGTTGCTCCGTGAGTCGGCGGTCAACAATGCGCCGACTGCTTCAATAGTGAGGTCACGCCCACGCAACGCGCCGAACCCCGGCTGATCCGCGTGACGAAAATACAGGTCGTAATGGCCGGCGGAAACCGCCAGCAAGGTGATCGGCGCGGTATGGGCCGCTGCGCAGGATCGGTCGCAGCCCGACACATGAACGCCCGGACTGACGCCCCGCTCTTGCAGGTACGCTGCCAGCAGCAACGCGTCTGCCTTGGTGTCGGCCAGCCCTTTGCCGCAGGCGGCAGCGCCGGTACAGGCAATCATTTGCGACAGCGCCTTGTCGGCCTCGCACAGCAACCCCGCCGCGCGTAATCCGTCGAGGGCAAGCGCGGCTCGTTCATTGCGGACGTTGCGCAGCATCAGGCTCTGCCATGGGGTCATGGTCAGCGTTCCGTCCCCGAGCTCGACAGCCAAGGTCGCCGCGTCGCGCAACGTGGACGGCGTCAGGCGCCCTAAGGGCACGACGCCGCCCACACACATCAGACCGGACTGCTTTTGGGGGGAGAAACCGATATGGGCATTCACCCGAGCCGGCGTTCGGCGCCATGAGGTGATGGCTCGATCTGTCCTTAATGGCGTCGTCAACCGTTCAGAGACCTGCCCCAGAAAAACAGGCACCGGCAGGTCCTCAAGCAGATGACGCATGCGGGTCTGCTCAGGACGAGCGTGCTCCAGAAACAGTTCAAGCACCGCGACCACAAGCTCCACGCCTGCGCTCAATGGCACGGCGGCCACAGGAAAGTCCTTCGCCGGACACCCCGACAAACCGAACCCGAGCAGGGTTTCACCCCCCAAGTTCAGCGCTGATAGCCAAAGGTCATGGGGGTGTTCGAGCATCGCAAGCCCTTCACCGGCATCCAGCGATAGCGCGAATTTGGGGGAAAGCTCATGAAAGCGCGGATGGTTTTCCAGCGTGAGCAGAATCTGCTCGGCGAGGGGTCGCGCGTCGAACAGCTGCTGCGGATCGACGCCCGCCGCCGGGCTGAGCATCAGGTTACGAACGTCGTCGCTGGCGGGATTCCTCGGCCCCAATCCAGCGTTCAGCAGCGTGCGAATCAGTCCGTCGTGGTCGGCTCCAATTCCGCGAATCTGCAGGTTGCCACGGTTGGTCGCCTCGATCACACCGCCCGCAAAACGCTCTGCCGCGTCGGCCACAGCAAGCGCCTGCGACGCCGAGATCACGCCACCGGGCAGCTTGATCCGGCAGATTCCGCCGTCCAGCGCCGGGACGATACGCAGCAACCCCGGACAGGCCGAGGGGCGCAAAGCCGTAGCGGGCGGGCGAGCGGACAGCGGCTCGGTCAAAGGTTCACCTGACGTGATCGGACTGGATGGAGCAGAGATGGGCGTCTGCAGGCGCCGTATTATGCCTGCTTTGACGGCGGCCATGAAAACCCGGTCTGTCGGATGGTCCCGTCTGCGTTGAATCCCCCTCTGGTCCAGAGCGCTCGCTCGCAAAAAATGTGAACATCAAACGTCGCCTCCAACGCTGTTCACCTGATGAGCGCTCGGCGAGCGCCCTCCCTTTTTGGCACCGTACAGCGTCAAGGGAAAGATCCTCCCACATTCCGGGACGCCTCCTACATACCCCATCCGGCCGTTCCGCTAGCGTTCGCTTCCCTACCCGCTAACCAAGGAATGGCATGATCCCCACCGCTCGACTTGGCGACATGCACCTGTGCCCGATTCCCGGTCACGGTGCATCGCCCATCCAATCGGCTTCATCCACCACGCAGATCAACTTCATAGGCGCCGCAAGGGTTGGCGATGTATGCGGCTGTGGTGCCGTCATCACCACCGGCTTCCCCTACATCGTCGTTGACCATCGGCCACTGGCTCACCTCGGCAGTCTGACCAGTCATGGCGGCACCCTTACATCGGGCAGTCCCGACACCCTTGGAGGCTTCAAGTTCGCAGGCACCTGCACTCGGGCCGTGGTTGATTTCGCCAAACTCGGCGCTGTTCGCCCGGACGGTTCGGTCGATGATCAACTGATGGCCGAATTGCTGGACGATCCACAACTGCCACAGCGCGCCCTGCTTTCGGGAGCATTGGTACAACCCGGCGACCCGACCGCTGAGGCAACCACTGAACCAACCCCCGAGGCACCGCTCACACCCGAACTGATCGCCGTTGCCGGCAGCCAGCACGACAGCGCTTCGGGCAACAAGATGATGTTCATCGGTCAGGCGGTGCGGGCACTCGCCGAGTTCAGGCATAGCCAACCCGACCTAACCCGCACGCTGGTGGTGTTCACCCCGGCCTATAACGACGCCATGCTCAACGCAGCACGTCATTCCGCCGAGGCTTATGGCACCACACTGATCGGCGTCACCAGCGCCCAGGGATTGATCGACTACCTGAACCAGGGCAAGGACCGCAAACAATCCCCGGTCGAACACCTCTCGGTATTCAGCCATGGCGTACCTCAGCGCATTGCCTTCGGCTATCAACTGCCTGAAGACCAGGAAATGTCCCTTGACGTACTGAACTACCGCCAGATTTCCGCAAACTCGTTCTCCTCCACGGCAGAAGTCCACAGCTACGCCTGCCGCACTGGAATGGGCAACCTGCCCGATCTTGCCATCGAGGAAGGCATTCAGTTTTTTCCGCAGACCAACGAAAGCCTGGCGCAACTGTTGGCTGACCATCTGCGGATCAAGGTAAAGGCGTTTATTCGGCGTTCGGATTACAAAAATACGTGGGGGTCATTTGAGGAGCGGCAGTTGGGGAAGTTATGTGGTATCAGCGGAAACAATGCGCCTGGGGAAGAATGGTGCTGGAAATGGAAAAAACTCGACAATGAACGACGGAAGTACAATGACGAACATAAGTTTACTTATCAACAGATAGGGGCGATTAACCCAGTACTTTCAGGCAACACGCCTGTCGGTGCCCCCGGAGGGCACTATGTATTTTCGCCAAAATAAATACTTCTGGCTTGCAATCTTTTTTTCCTGCCCACTACTGATAGTCGGCTACAGCGGAATCAAAACAATGACTAGCGTATATAATCAGGATTTTGGAAATGGCGTGATCGTCTATGCAGACGACTTTGTAAATACTGGCAAATGGGTATTTGACTGCACCAACTCTAGACTGATCAGCCGTCAGCCTCTGCAGCCTCCGATTGCCGAAATTGAGAACGCAGGAAAATTGACAATAGGCAATATGTACTCACTGAGCAAAACTGAACAGGCGGAAGCGATTGAAGCCATTAAAGCAATAACAAACATAGAGAGCTGGCACAAAAGCTTACGTTATCACTACTCCAGCCTAGATCAATACAGCGATCTAAATGTGCATACTTTTGATTTATTGGCTAGGCACAATGGTCAAGCATGGGCATTAAAAGTCTGGCAGTCAATCGTTGGCAATAAGTCCAGCTTCGAGATAACCGCCCAACCATACGATCCTGAACATTATATGGACCACGCCAAGATGCTCAAGGCCGCCGCCGCAAGCTGCCCTACACCACAGTGACTGTTGCTAAAAACTTCTGACACCTTTGGAGTGGTAGACCATGCCTAGATTCCGCAAGCTCACTCTCCTCCACAGCCGCCTGTGCATCGGCAGGGGGCATGGGCAACCTGCCCGATCTTGCCATCGAGGAAGGCATTCAGTTTTTTCCGCAGACCAACGAAAGCCTGGCGCAACTGTTGGCTGATCATCTGCGGATCAAGGTAAAGGCGTTTATTCGGCGTTCGGATTACAAGAATACGTGGGGGTCGTTTGAAGAAAGACGGATGGGGAACTTATGTGACATGAGTGGTGATGCAGCACCGTCGGAAGAATGGTGTCGTAGGTGGAATATATTAAAAGAAGAGCGCAAAGATAACGACAAGTCTCTATTTTTTACCTACCAGACAATAGGGGCTATCAACCCAGTAACTTCTGGCAACACACCGTTAGGGGTTCCAGGAGGCCAGTTTGAATTTCAGCCCAACTAAAACTCCTTGGTTGAGCACCACTCTCTTCTTCCTGTCACTAACGACAGTGACCTACTACGGATTCAATCAGATGACAAGCACATACAAGACAGATCAAGGCAATGGAATAGTGATATATGCCGACGACTATGTTGCATCCGGAAAATGGGTATTTTATTGCAACACATCAAGACTGATCAGCCGCGAGCCTCTGCCGGCACCGTTAGCGGAGCTTAAAGAAAACGAAAAACTGACTATCGGCACCATGTATGCGCTAAGCCACGCCGACGAAATGCAAGCGACTGAGGCGATCAAGGAGATAACTAAAATTGAGGGTTGGTACACAAAGCTGCGTTACCGGTACTCCGCTTTGGATGAATCCAGCAATCTTACGGTTCATGACTTCGATTTGTTTGCCCGTCACGATGGCCGACTTTGGGCGTTGACCGTTTCTCAGTGGCTTCATAGAAACCGATCCAGTTTCAAAATAACTGCCGAGCCATACGATCCTGAACATTATATGGACCACGCCAAGATGCTCAAGGTCGCCGCTGCAAGCTGCCCTACCCCGCAGTGACTGTTTCTAAAAACTCCTGACACCTTTGGAGTGGTAGACCATGCCCAGATTCCGCAAGCTCAGTCTCCTCCACAGCAAAAATCCACAGCTACGCCTGTGCACCGACATGGACAACCTGCCGGATCTTGCCATCGAGGAAGGCATTCAGTTTTTTCCGCAGACCAACGAAAGCCTTGCGCAGCTGCTGGCTGATCATCTGCGGATAAAGGCAAAGGCGTTTATTCGGCGTTCGGATTACAAGAATACGTCGGGGTCGTTTGAGGAGCGGCGAATGATGTGGGCAGTGGGGTCGATAGGCTGTCTGACGACGCAAGCCTGGCGCCGCTGTATCATGCCGAGCTTATCCACAGGCCGATCCAGTCGGCCTGTTGCAAGCATCAGGTTTGAGGGCAATACATGTCACCGTGGCTGACGGTCGTGGGAATCGGTGAAGACGGCTATAAGGGGTTGGGCAAAAATGCCCGGCATGCGCTTCTGCGCGCACGCCTGGTGTTTGGCAGTTCGCGTCAGCTCGATCTGCTGCCGCCGTGCATTCAGGCCGAGCGGCGTCAGTGGTCGAGCCCGTTCTCGTTGCAACCGGTTCTGGAGCAGCACGGAGAGCCAGTCTGCGTTATCGCCAGCGGCGACCCGATGCTGTTTGGCGTTGGCGTGAGCCTGTCCCGTCATGTGCCCATCGATCAGATGCGAGTGATTCCCGCGCCCTCCTCCTATTCGCTGGCTGCCGCGCGTCTGGGCTGGGCGTTGCAGGACGTCGTGACTTTGTCGGTGGTGGCCCGCCCGCTGGCCGCACTGAACGCGCAACTGCACAACGGGCTGCGGCTGTTGGTGCTGAGCAACGATGGCAGCAGCCCGGCCGCCATCGCGGCGCTTTTGCGGGAACGCGGATTCGGCCTCAGCCATATGACCGTTCTCGAACACTTGGGTGGCGCCTTGGAGCGGCGAATCGACGGCGTGGCCAACGAATGGTCGAACCCGGAAATCGCCGCCTTGAACCTGGTCGCTATCGAGTGCCGTGCAGAGCCGAACACCCTGCGCCTGTCACCGTTGGGCGGCCTGCCGGACGATGCGTTTCGCCATGACGGCCAACTGACCAAGCGCGATGTGCGTGCGATCACGCTGACACGCCTTGCTCCGGTTCCCGGCGAGTTGCTGTGGGACGTCGGCGCGGGGTGCGGTTCCATCGGTATCGAATGGATGCGCGCACACCCGACATGCCGGGCCGTGGCGATCGAGTCCAATGAAGATCGCCAACAACTGATCGAATTCAACCGGGACGCGCTCGGCGTGCCGGGTCTGCAACTGATACGCGGCCGCGCGCCGGACGCGCTTGAAGGACTGGAGCCGCCTGATGCGATCTTCATCGGCGGTGGTGTCACGCGCGCAGGGGTGCTGGACAGTTGCTGGCAACAGTTGCGCTCGGGGGGACGGCTCGTGGCCAATGCGGTCACCCTCCAAAGCGAGGCGATGCTGGTGAACTGGCGCGAGCAACACGGCGGGGACCTGACCCGTATTCATCTGGCGCACGCCAAACCGCTGGGCGAGTTCGACACCTGGCGTCAGGCGCTGCCCATCACGTTGCTTGAAGCGATCAAGCCCTGATGCGCGAGGAAACCGCCGAACAACCTGCGCCCCTGCGCAGTGGCCTGACTACGGGCAGTTGTGCCACGGCAACGTCGCTGGCGGCCGCGCGGCTGCTGTTGGCAGGCGAGGTCAACGACGCAATCGACATCACGCTGCCCAAAGGCAAGCAGGTACAAATGCGCCTGGAGTTCTGTCGCGCGACGGACACCGGCGCTGAAGCCGGCACGATCAAGGATGCCGGTGACGATCCCGACGTGACCCATGGTGCGCTGCTGTATTCACAGGTGCGTCTGATCGCTGCGCCCGGCATCCGTTTTGTCGCAGGTCCCGGTGTTGGTACGGTGACCCGACCGGGCCTGGTCCTTGGCGTTGGCGAACCCGCCATCAACCCGGTTCCGCGCAAGATGATGACCGAACATTTGACCGGCCTGGCCGATGAGTTTGGCTACAGCGGTGGTTTCGAAATAACCGTCTGTGTGGAAAACGGGGGCGAACTGGCGCTCAAAACCATGAACCCGCGCCTGGGTATCCTGGGTGGTTTGTCGATCCTTGGCACCAGCGGCATTGTCCGACCGTTTTCCTGCGCGGCCTACATCGCGTCGATTCATCAAGGCATCGACGTCGCCAGAACCAACGGCTATCAGCACATCGCGGCCTGCACTGGCAATGCCAGTGAAGACACCATGCGCCGCGTTTACCACTTGCCCGACATCGCGCTGATCGAGATGGGCGACTTCGTGGGCGCCGTGCTCAAGCACTTGCGCAAAGTGCCTGTGGATAAACTCAGCCTGTGCGGTGGTTTCGGCAAGATCAGCAAACTGGCTGCCGGTCATATGGACCTGCACAGCCGCCACTCCAGCATCAACCTGGATCAGCTAGCGCAATGGGCAGCGGCGATTGGCGCCGATGCCGAGCTGCAACAGAACATCCGGTCCGCCAATACCAGTCAGCAAGCGCTGGCGATGGCCTCGGCCGTCGGCGTGGCGCTGGGCGATGCGGTCTGCCAGCACGCGCTGGACTTCGCTCGAAGCGTGGTGCCCGCGCAGGTCCAGGTGGAAGTGTTCGCGATCGACCGTCAAGGCGGGATCGTTGGCCATGCGGGGGATTTCCATTGAAACAGCACCAAAGACCTCGCGTCCTGCTGCTGGGGGGCGTGACTGAGGCACTGGCGATTGCCCGAACCTTGGGGCCGCAGCATGTCTACAGCCTCGCAGGCGTCGGCCGCGTGCCCAGCGACCTGCAATGCCGGGTGCGTGTTGGCGGTTACGGTGGCGCTGAGGGCCTCGCGCAGTTCGTGCGTGAAGAAGGCATCTCCCTGATTCTCGACGCGACTCACCCGTATGCCGCGCAGATCAGCCACAACGCTGCCGTCGCAGCACGACTCGCCCATGTGCCCTGCTGGGCCCTGCGTCGCCCGTCATGGCGGCCAGGTCAGGGCGATGACTGGCGTGAAGTCAGCAACTGGCCAGACCTGATCGCCGCCCTCGCCCCTTTCAAGCGTCCACTGTTCACCCTCGGCCGCGAGCCCTTGCAGCATCTCCATGAAATCCCCGAGCACCAGTTCTGGACGCTCCGCGCGCTGGACGTGTATCCCGGCAACCAACGCTGTGAAGTGATCGGCGCGCGCGGGCCCTTTCATCTTGAAGATGAACGCGAGCTGTTCGAGCGCCGCAACATCGACGTGCTGGTCAGCAAAAACAGCGGCAGCCGCGCCACCGAGCCCAAGCTTGAAGTGGCCAGGGAACGAGGGTTGCCAGTGTTGGTGTTGAAGCGGCCGGTGTTGGCGGCGGTGGACAGGGAGTTTGGGCGGATTGAGGAGTTGCTGGCTGCATTGGATTATTTTCACTGAAGCATATCTATGTACCGCACTGAACAACTTGATCGGCGAGAAAATTGGCGACCCAACAAGCTGATGGCCAAACTAGTAACTTAAGCGTTACTATCATCCCCAATGATCATTGTTCAAGAATATATATCCAACGATCAGAAAAGCCCCTTTCATGACTGGTTCAGCAAATTGCCTGCGCCGGCAGCGATAAAAGTGCATACCGCGCTGGCCAGGCTGGAGTCGGGTAATACGTCTAACATCAAGTGGCTCGATGGTTTGGGCGAGTATCGAATCAACTGGGGGCCCGGTTACCGGATCTACCTGCTCCAGGAAGGCCAGCGGCTGATCATCCTGTTTGGCGGAGGAACGAAGTCAGGGCAAACCGCAGACATCAAGCGCGCCAGAACGTTGATAGCCGATTACAAAGCAGCCAAAAAACAAACGAATGGACGAGGCGCCTGATGGCTCTGACCCGCAGCTACAAACTCACGATCAACGAGCGGGTTCAGCAGGATCCCGCGTTTGCGCAAGGCCTGCTGGATGAGGCCGCCACCCTTTTCCTGAACGGCGATCCCGAGGTCGCCCGGATCATCCTTCGTGATCTGGTGAATGCGACCCTTGGGTTTGAAGCGCTGGCAAAGGAGACTGAAAAGCCAAGCAAAAGCCTTCACCGCATGCTGTCCGCCCATGGCAATCCGAGCATGGACAATCTGGCGGCTATCTTTGCAGCCATGCGTTCCTGGCTGAAAGTCGACATTCAGGTGCAGGCAATCCCCGCTCAGTGAGGCACCCGCGACATAACGTCGCGGCTGTGCTTTTTACATCTCACGGCCATTCAGGCTAAATGGCCGACATGAAAGAACAACAAGATCGACTCATCAGCCTCAAACGGCGCCGGGCCTTTGCCTGGGTGGCGTGTTTTGCGCTGCTGTTCGGCATGCTGGCGATGCCGATGACGCCGACCATGCCGCGCACGCAAGGCGAGCAGGTGGTGTGGGGCAGTTTCTGCACCGGCAACGGTACCCAGCTCGTCGCCACGCCACTGGGGCTGGTCGGCAAAGTCAGTCAGCGCGCGCCTGACGGCGGTCAGCATTCGTCGATGCAGCACTGCCCGTGCTGTTCCGGGTCGTTGTCGCTGGTGGCCCTTCCGAGCGATCAGATGTTCGGGGTGTTCGCGATCTTCGAGCCGATGCGTTTCCCGTCGGCGATCCTGGTTTTTCACGCGCCACCGCGCCAGCAATGGCCGAGCCTCAATCCTCGCGCCTCCCCTCGCGTCTGATCGTTCGTTCACGCAGCACGTCGCGTTTCTGAATGATTGGAGGCTCGTTGCCATGTTGAAAACCGTCACACGAAAAAGCGTCCTGTTACTCGCGGCGTTGCTGTTGCCTGCCTGCTACGTTGACGCTCATGAGTATACAAAGGGCCATCTCGCAATCGCCCATCCGTGGTCGATGGAGCTGCCGCCGAATGCGCCCACCGTGGCGGCGTACTTCGTGATCAGCAATGCGGGCCCGGACGCCGATCGTCTCACCGGTGTCGACAGCCCTGTCGCTGGCGCCGCTCAATTGCACGAGCATGTGAACAAAGATGGTCTGATGAAGATGCAGCAGGTGCAGACAGTGGACATTCCGGCCGGTGGCGAGGTGAAATTCGCGCCCATGGCTTACCACGTCATGCTGCTGGATCTTAAAGACCGCTCGAAGCTGAGAGACGGCCAGTCCTTCCCGCTGACCCTTCATTTCGAGAAAACCGGCGACGTGACGGTTGACGTCCAGGTGCAGAAACAGGCACCCGACGATGCGCCTCCGGTTCACGCCCACTGACAGCCCTGACCGCCATAGCTGATTTCCATTGAGCCGCCTGTCCGCGATACGCGACCGCTCCACGCCTGCACCCGGTAAGACATCGGGTGCATGGCTGAGCCTGTTCGCCATGCTGATGATCTTCATCGGACCGCTGATCTCGCAGTCGATGCCGATGGAGCATCACGCGGGCATGTCGATGGTCGCCTCGATGCCGGCCAACATGGACATGTCGGCGCCAATGAACATGGCAGCGGATGACCATAGCGGGCATCACGCGGACACCGGTGACGTGGCGGGCGTCGACCATGTGATCTGGGCCAAGTGCGGCTATTGCACCTTGCTGTTCAGTTGCCCGGCACTGACCCGGACCCTCGCGGTCGTGGCCCCTGTTCCACCAAGACCTGCTGACTTCTACAACGCAGCCCCGCAACAGGGTCACGCTCAACGCAGTGTGTTCCCCAACGCCCGCAGTCGTGCTCCTCCCTTCTCGTCAGTCGCCTGATCCCAAAAAAGATTTCGTACCCGCGGGCCGCGTTCGAGCGGCCCGCGAGCTGCGCCGTGTTCATCCCTGACGGGAGCGTTGCACCATGTCCAAACCCAACGTTTCGTTCTACAACCTGGCGTGGCGATGGCATTTCTATGCCGGCCTGTTCGTTGCGCCTTTCATGATCATGCTGTCACTGACCGGCATGGTTTACCTGTTCAAACCTCAGCTCGATTCGCTGATGTACCACGACCTGCTGACGGTCAAACCTGCGCATCACAGGTTGTCCGCTGACGAACAGCAACAGCGCGTGCTCGAGGCCTATCCGCAGGCACTGATCAGCAAGTACCTGCCTCCCGCCCATGCTGAGAGCAGTGCGCAGTTCGTCATCAAGCAGGACGGCCGGGAGGTGAACCTGTTCATCGACCCGTACAACGGCAAGGTGCTGGGCACACAGGACGCCATGAACAATTTGCAGGCGATGGCCCGGGCGATACATGGCGAGCTGCTGATCGGCACAGTGGGTGATCGCCTGATTGAAATGGCGGCGGGCTGGGGGATTGTCCTCGTTGTGTCAGGCGTTTACCTGTGGTGGCCTCGGGGGCGTTCGTCGGCCGGCGTGCTCTGGCCCCGCATCAGCGCACGTGGTCGGGTACTGTGGCGCGACTTGCATGCCGTGACCGGATTCTGGGGTTCAGTCGCCCTGTTGTTCATGCTGCTGAGCGGCATGACCTGGACCGGCCTGTGGGGCAAGGTGTACGCCGATGTCTGGAACACCTTCCCGGCTGCAATGTGGAACGACGTGCCCACATCCGAAAAACAAGCGGGCGACCTGAACAATGCCCGTGTGCAGACGGTGCCGTGGGCGGTGGAAAATACACCGATGCCGGTGTCCGGTGGCGACCATGCCGAGCACATGCACCACACCGGCATGTCCAGCGCGCCGGCCTCTCCGACGATTACGCTGCAGCGGGTCGTCGACATTGCCAATGAGCGCAAGGTCGAGCCCGGATACAGCATCACCCCGCCGAAAACCGCCGATGGCGTGTTCACGGTTTCGGTGTTTGCGGATGACCCGCGCAACGACGCCACCCTGCATGTCGATCAATACACCGGCAAGGTGCTGGCGGACGTGCGGTACACCGACTACAGCGCGGTGTCCAAAGCCACCGAGCTGGGCGTGATGCTGCATGAAGGCAGGATGTTTGGCTGGGTGAATCAGTTGCTGATCCTGTTGGTCTGCCTGATGGTCTTGCTCAGTTCGGTCAGCGGAATCGTCATCTGGTGGAAGCGCCGTCCACAAAACCGTTTCGGCGTTCCGCCCCTGCGCCATGACCTGCCGCGCTGGAAAATCGCGACGGCGGTGATGATCGTGCTGGGCATTGCCTTTCCGCTCGTCGGGATTTCCATGCTGGCAGTATGGTTGCTCGATCGGATAGCACGTTCGCGCTTTGCCAAATCTGCGGCAACAGCTTAGATTGCGTCCTGCGGGGCCTGGAACCTCTTGGGTGGTTTAGTGATGAATTCCTCCTCATTTCCGGTTTCAGGCCCCGCCCTTCGTTTCTCACATGAGCCGCCGCCATTCTGCGCGGACTCACTGTAAAAACCTGTCGGATCCGACAACTTCCCCGCACCACATCGGCGCACCCTGCGCACCACTCCGTCAACTCAGCCCCACATTGGCGCACCTTCCCCTGAGCGCGCGACGTTTTCATTCCATTTTGCGACGTTTCACGCCTTGGCCCAGCGTTTGCTAAAGCCTAAGCAGCCTCACCCTCTGCACCGCCAATAGCAGTCATGACTAAAAAAATCGAAAAATGGAGCTAGCCAATGAAGCGTCGTAGTTTGCTTAAAGCGTTCACCTTGTCCGCATCGATCGCCGCGATGGGAATGACCTGGACGGTCCAGGCCGCTGAAACCATCAAGGTCGGCATTCTGCATTCTTTGTCTGGCACCATGGCCATCTCTGAGACGTCGCTCAAAGACATGGCGCTGATGACCATCGACGAAATCAACGCCAAAGGCGGTGTCAACGGCAAGAAGCTGGAGGCCGTGGTGGTTGACCCGGCATCCAACTGGCCGCTGTTCGCGGAAAAGGCGCGTCAGTTGATCACGCAGGACAAGGTTGCCGTCGTCTTCGGCTGCTGGACCTCGGTGTCGCGCAAGTCAGTGCTGCCGGTGTTCGAGGAGCTGAACGGCCTGCTGTTCTACCCGGTGCAGTACGAAGGTGAAGAGATGTCGCCGAACGTGTTCTACACCGGCGCCGCGCCTAACCAGCAGGCCATTCCTGCGGTTGAGTACCTGATGAGCGAAGACGGCGGCGCCGCCAAACGCTTCTTCCTGCTGGGCACCGACTACGTCTACCCGCGCACCACCAACAAGATTCTGCGCTCCTTCCTGCACTCCAAAGGCGTGAAGGACAGCGACATCGAAGAGGTCTACACCCCGTTCGGTCACAGCGATTACCAGACCATCGTGGCCAACATCAAGAAGTTCTCGGCAGGTGGCAAGACCGCTGTGATCTCTACCGTCAACGGCGACTCCAACGTTCCGTTCTACAAGGAACTGGGTAACCAGGGCCTGAAGGCCACCGACGTTCCCGTCGTGGCGTTCTCGGTCGGCGAAGAAGAATTGCGCGGCGTCGACACCAAACCGCTGGTGGGCAACCTGGCCGCCTGGAACTACTTCGAGTCGGTGAAGAACCCGGTCAACACCAAATTCGTCGCTGACTGGAAAGCCTACGCCAAGGCTCACAACCTGCCGAATGCGGACAAGGCGGTGACCAACGACCCGATGGAAGCCACCTACGTGGGCATCCACATGTGGGCTCAAGCGGTCGAGAAAGCCAAGTCGACCGACGTGGATAAAGTCCGCGAAGCCATGGCCGGCCAGACGTTCGCTGCGCCGTCGGGCTTCACCCTGGAAATGGACAAGACCAACCACCACCTGCACAAGCCGGTCATGATCGGCGAGATCAGGGCCGACGGTCAGTTCAACGTCGTGTGGAAGACCAAAGAGCCGATCCGCGCGCAACCCTGGAGCCCGTACATTCCGGGTAACGACAAAAAGCCTGACTATGCGGTGAAGAGTAACTGACACCCGTCCCTGATGGTGCCCAAGGTCCCCGTGGGCACCATGCTTGGACGCTCTGCGTCGTTTAACGGATGACGCAGAGCGTCAGGGATGCATTCCCACGCAGAGCGTGGGAACGATCAGCATCTGCGCATGACGTTACGTCATGCGGGTGCTTCCAGGACACCGATATGCCCAGATCTTTCTACCGTCTCATTCTCGCCCTGAGCCTGTTGCTGCCCTTGGCCGCGCACGCCAGCGATGCCAGCGACTTTGTCGCGGCCGAATCCTCCGAACGCGCTGAACTGCTGGAAGCCTGGGCTGCCAGGCCCGACCCGGCGCGCGTAGATTTACTGATTGCCTTGCAGGAAGGCCGCGTGGCCGCCGACAGCAGCAACCGTGCCTTCATCCAGAATGGCGACACCTTCACTGCCGTCGACCCGAACGCTCCTGCGCTGGCCGATGCCCCCACCCCTGACGAGCCTCAAGCGATCAGCCTGAACAACCGCCTTCGCGGGCTGGTGGAGACCGCGCTGGCGAGTCATCAGTTGCTCGCCGCCGACGCCAGGTTGCGTCTGGCCGCAGCATTGACGCTGCAAAAAAGCGCGCGTCCTGCGCAATTGCAATGGCTTATGCAACAGGTCGCCAGCGAAAAAGACGATGCCGTGCACGCGGCGTTGAGCCTGGCACTGGCCAACCTGCAACTGGTTGACACCAGCCCGACGGTGCGTCTGGCCGCCGTTCGCCTGCTGGGCGAAACCGGCGACCCGCTGGCCCGTACCCGCCTGGAAAACCTGCTCGAACCTAATGTCGAAACCGACCCGAGCGTGCGTCTGGCCGCTGAAACCAGTCTGGCTCAGGTCAAACGCAAACTCATGATCGGGGAAGTGATCGGTCAGGTCTTCAGCGGCATTTCGCTCGGTTCGATCCTGTTGCTCGCGGCACTCGGACTGGCGATCACCTTCGGTCTGCTGGGCGTGATCAACATGGCCCATGGCGAGATGCTGATGCTCGGCGCCTACGCCACCTACGTTGTGCAGATCATGTTTCAGCGTTACGCACCGGGCGCGATCGAGGTTTATCCACTGGTGGCATTGCCCGTCGCATTCTTCGTCACGGCCTGTATCGGCATGGCGCTGGAACGCACCGTGATTCGCCACCTCTATGGCCGTCCTCTGGAAACCCTGCTGGCCACGTGGGGCATCAGCCTGATGCTGATCCAGCTGATTCGCGTGGTGTTCGGCGCGCAGAACGTCGAAGTCGCCAACCCGGAATGGCTGTCGGGCGGCATTCAAGTGCTGCCCAATCTGGTCCTGCCATATAACCGGATCATCATCATTGGCTTCGCGCTGTTCGTCGTGGTGCTCACCTGGCTGCTGCTGAACAAGACTCGTCTGGGCCTGAACGTGCGGGCCGTGACCCAGAACCGCAACATGGCGGCGTGCTGTGGCGTGCCGACTGGTCGTATCGACATGATGGCCTTCGGGCTGGGTTCGGGCATCGCCGGGCTCGGCGGCGTGGCGTTGAGTCAGATCGGTAACGTCGGACCCGACCTGGGCCAGAGCTACATCATCGACTCCTTCCTGGTGGTGGTGCTCGGCGGCGTCGGCCAACTGGCAGGCAGCGTAATGGCCGCCTTCGGCCTGGGCATCGCCAACAAGATTCTCGAACCGCAAATCGGCGCAGTACTGGGCAAGATCCTGATCCTGGCGCTGATCATTCTGTTTATCCAGAAACGTCCGCAAGGTCTGTTCGCGCTCAAAGGACGGGTGATCGACTGATGAATCAGCCACTGATGGTTACCGCCGCGCAACGCGCTGGCACCAAAGTCACGATCTCCGTCGGCGTGGTCATCCTCGCCGTGTTGATCGCCCTGCCGCTGATGTCCTTGCTGCCCGAGGGCAACAACCTGCAGGTTTCAGCCTACACCCTGACGCTGGTCGGCAAGATTCTGTGTTACGCCATCGTCGCGCTCGCGCTGGATCTGGTCTGGGGATACGCGGGCCTGCTGTCGCTGGGCCACGGCCTGTTCTTCGCGCTGGGCGGCTATGCCATGGGCATGTACCTGATGCGTGAGGCGTCGGGCGACAGCCTGCCGGCCTTCATGACGTTCCTGTCGTGGACCGAGCTACCTTGGTACTGGGTGGGCACCGAACATTTCCTCTGGGCCATGTGCCTGGTGGTGCTGGCGCCGGGGCTGTTGGCATTGGTGTTCGGTTTCTTCGCCTTCCGCTCGCGGATCAAAGGCGTGTACTTCTCGATCATGACCCAAGCGCTCACCTTCGCCGGAATGCTGTTGTTTTTCCGCAACGAAACCGGTTTTGGTGGCAACAACGGTTTCACCAACTTCCGCAGCATCCTGGGGTTCAGCATCACCTCGCAAGGCACCCGCGCCGTCCTGTTTTTGCTCACCGTGCTGTTGCTGGTGGGCAGCCTGTATGTCGGCTGGAAACTGGCGCGCAGTAAATTCGGCCGGGTGTTGACCGCCGTGCGGGATGCCGAAAACCGTCTGATGTTCTGCGGCTACGATCCCCGTGGTTTCAAGCTGTTCGTCTGGGTGCTGAGCGCCGTACTGTGTGGCCTGGCAGGCGCACTGTACGTGCCACAGGTCGGGATCATCAACCCAAGCGAAATGTCGCCGACCAACTCCATCGAAGCCGCTGTCTGGGTTGCGCTGGGCGGTCGCGGAACGTTGATCGGCCCGTTGCTCGGTGCTGGTCTGGTCAATGGCATGAAGAGCTGGTTCACCGTGGCCTTCCCCGAATACTGGCTGTTCTTCCTCGGCGCGCTGTTCATCGTGGTGACGCTGTACCTGCCCAAAGGCGTGATTGGCCTGATCAAGAAAAGGGGCGAACAATGAAAAGCACGCCGACTCCCGCCTTCGACCCGATGCTGGACCCTAACAGCGATGCCGGCACCAGCCGTGACGCCATCGGCCTGGGGCAAGTGGCTGGCGAGGGCCTGAACACGCTGCACGGCACCATCCTGACCCTGGAAGACATCAGCGTCAGCTTCGATGGCTTCAAAGCACTCAACGATCTGAACCTGTACATCGGCGTCGGCGAACTGCGCTGCATCATCGGCCCCAACGGCGCGGGCAAGACCACGCTGATGGACGTGATCACCGGCAAGACCCGCCCCAGCCACGGCAAAGCCTGGTTCGGTGAAACCCTGGACCTGACGAAAATGAGCGAGGTCCAGATCGCTCAGGCCGGCATTGGCCGCAAGTTTCAGAAACCCACGGTGTTCGAAGCCTTGAGCGTGTTCGAGAATCTGGAGCTGGCGCAGAAGACTGACAAGTCGGTCTGGGCGAGCCTGCGGGCGACGCTCAACGGCGAGCAGCGCGACCGTATCGATGAGGTGCTGGAAACCATCCGCCTGACCTCGTCGATGTCGCGTCCGGCCGGTTTGCTGTCCCACGGCCAGAAGCAGTTTCTGGAGATCGGCATGTTGCTGGTTCAAGACCCGCAACTGCTGCTGCTCGATGAACCCGTCGCGGGCATGACCGACGCCGAAACCGAATTCACCGCCGAGCTGTTCAAGAGCCTCGCGGGCAAGCACTCGCTGATGGTGGTCGAGCATGACATGGGCTTCGTCGGCACCATCGCCGACCACGTCACGGTGCTGCATCAGGGCAGCGTGCTGGCCGAGGGATCGCTTGAGGACGTGCAGGCGGATGAGCGGGTGATCGAGGTGTATCTGGGGCGGTGAACCGCCCAGTTATTTGATCGTTGCCACGCTCTGCGTGGGAATGCATCCCGTGACGCTCTGCGTCACATCGCGGACGCAGAGCGTCCATCGCGGCATTCCCACGCGGAGCGTCACTAGTGTCCGGTAAAAACCGAAGGGGGAGCTTGCTCCCCCTTGCTGTTGGCCGCCTTCAGTCATAATCGGATTTTTCAGACTCGATTTTGACTCATGTTTTCCAGCACTTTTTTAACTCAGTTGCTCAGTGCCATCCCACGCTCTTCATTCGAGCGATCCGTCGAAGCACATCAAGCTGATCGCTACGTCAAACGCTGCACTTCCTGGCAATTGTTGGTGACGTTGGTCAGCGGCCATTTAACCCAAGCCTTGAGCCTGCGGTCCCTGGCGACTTTCTCCGAGACTCTGGCCCCGCATCGCTACCATCTCCGGGCCGGTCCCATCGCTCGCTC